>NZ_CM189268.1:0-1297318 GCF_057005415.2 Burkholderia sp. KL41
ATGCCGCGCAAGCCCGCAAGCAAAGGCTCAGACAAACAGGTTTCGCTGTTTCAGACACCCGAGCCTCCCGACTTGCTGCGCAAGGCGGTCCAGGCGATTCATATCGCGCCCAAGTCCGGGAAGATCGGGCTGCAGCAGCGCAAGATGTTCAGCTCGCTGATCAAGAACGCGCTTCGGCAGGAGGCTTTCGAGCCGGGCCGGACGAGCTTTTCGATCTCGATCGCGTCGCTCTCGCACGAGAGCGGGTTGAACAGCAACAACACGAAATACGTGAAGGACACGGTCAACTCGCTGATCAGTACCGTCGTCAACTGGGACTACCTGGCCGCGGACCGATCGACCGTCTGGAAAGCGTCAGGCCTCCTCGCCGGCGCGGAGCTCGAGCAATCGGTGCTGAAGTACAGCTTCTCCGACCAGATTCGCAGCGAATTGCTCAACCCCGAGATCTACGCATTGATCGATATGCGGATCGCCCGCGAGTTCCGGCGGTCGCACTCGCTCGCGTTGTGGGAAAACACGGTGCGCTACGAAGGAATCGGCATCACCGCGAAGATCCCGCTGCCGAAATTTCGTGACCTCATTCTCGGCCAGGACAAGGCGTCGCAGTCGTACAAGGAATACAAGCTGTTCAAGAGCAAGGTCCTGGTGCCGTGCATTCAGGAGGTGAACGAAGTTTCGGATCACACGCTCGAGCTGATCGAACACAAGTCCGGCCGGAGCGTGGAAGCTGTCCAGTTCAAGGTGACGCGCAAGCAGAGCGCCGATACGGTGGAGGACGGCGACGTCAAGAACGAAGCGCTGGTCGAGGAGGTCGCCAAGTTCGGCATTCCACGTTCGGAAGCGCGCCGGCTGATCACGCAATACGGCGTGCAGCGCATCAAGGCCGCGATTGCCTACACGCTCAATCGGACTACGAAGAAGAATGCGGCGCCGGTCGACAACGTGGCCGCGTACTTCCGCAAGGCGCTGACGCACGGCTATACGCTGGCCGACGGGCAGGGAACGGAGGCGGCCGCACCGGCGAAGGAATCCGCGCAGAGCAAGCAGGAACAGATTCGCGACAAATATCTGGCGGCGAAGGTCGAGGAAGCCGGCGCGTATTTCCGCGAACTGGAGATCGACGACCAGACCAAGCTGATCGAGCGTTATAACGAGACGGTGGCAGGCTCGAAGGATCTGACGCTGTCGCCGAAGAAGAAGGCGAGCAAACTCGCGCAGACCAGTTTCTTCCGATGGCTCGCGCTGGATACGTGGGGCGAACCGACCTCGGACGACTTGCTGGAATTCTTGCTGAAAAGCAGTCTCGCAGGCAACTGAACGAGGCCTCGCAGCCGGGTGCGCGTCGCGTGCCGGACGTCGTCGTCCGGCTTCGCGATGCAGCGCGGATGCGAGGCCTTCTGCTTTTCGCGCGTTACTTTCGCGTAGCCGTTGCCAGCTCGGCAACGTACGCGTCGATGACGGTCTTCAGCTTGTCGGCGAGCGCCTCCTGGTGCGATGCGTCGACGCCCTTGAGCTGCAGATCCAGGCGGCCGTCCGGATAGGTCTTCAACTGACCGATCGCTTGCGATTCGAGCGCGAAGTCATGCCGAACGCTGTAACGGGTGCGTCCTGCCTTCTTGCTGCCGTCGCTCTGCGCACGCAGGAAATTCTCGAGATCACGAACCGATTTTTTCCGGTCGATCACGGCCGTCAGCAGCCGGTCGGCCGTCGGCTCGCCCAGGCGTTCGAAGATCAGCTTCAGGAAATACGCCGCCTGCAGGCCGACCACGTCGTTCGCGCTCGCCATCCGTTCAAGGAGTGTGTTCGGGAGTGCGTTGAGCGACAGCGTCTTGCTGATCGATGCCTTGTCCTTGCCGATCTTTTCCGCCAGCGTGTTCTGGTCGGAAAAGACCTTCTCGTCGAGGAGACGCTTCCACGCGACCGCATCGTCGAAGATCGTCTGGCGTTCGTGGTCGTGGTTCGCGCGATACGCGATCGTGTAGAGCTGCTCGGGCGTGTGATCCGTGCGGAACGTGGCGTTGATGGTTTCGTCGCCGTTGATGCTCGTCGCGCGAAGCCGGCGTTGCCCGTCGATCACGACGAGCTTGCCGGGAAACTCCGGCAGCCGCGTCACCTTGATCGGCTCGATCTGCCCTTCCCGTTTCAGCGTCAGGGCGAGCTCGTGCAGGCTCGACTCCGAGTAGAACACGCGCGGGTTGAACGGGTTCGGAATGCAATCCTTGACCAGCACCTTCTGTGGCGCGCCAAGATCGGCCGTGCCGGCGGGTGCGGCCGCGGCCGGGGCGCCGGCGGGCGCCGATTCGGCGACGGCGCTCGGTGCGGCCGCCGGTTCGGGCAGCCGCGTTTCGAGTGCCGCGTTTTCCTGCGCGAGCCCGCGCAGCAGGCCGGCTGCGAGATGCAGGTTGCCGGTCGGCTTCTTGTCTTTCGAGGTGTCCTTAGCCATGGGCGGCTCCGGTAGCGCGCGTCGATGCGATGTATTGGGCCATTTCCGTGACCAGCTTTTCGATTTCCGCTCGGGCTTCTTTCAGGCCCTTCAGGTACCGATTGTGATGATGGATCGTGGTGCCGAGCGCAAACGTCTGACGGTAGACCTCGCGTTGCGCGATCTGGCTGTCGAGCAGATGCTCCCCTATTTCTTCTGCTCTTAGAATTTTTAAAATTTCTTCACGCATTTTAGTTTTTCCATTAACACTATTCAGCATTAATGCGGAAGACAGATTTGGGTTACGGACGGATCGCATCGATTCGATCATGCGGATCATCGCGACGGTGCTGTAGAGATCGGCCGGCGACGGCGACAGCGGCACAAGGCAGAAATCGGCAACTTCGAGTACCGATGCGATTCGCGGATCTTCGAGGTTGCCGGGACAGTCGACGACGATCACATCGAAGTTCGCGTCTTGCTTTTTGATTTCGCCGCCAATGCCTCGGCCGGCAGGGGCCAACGAAAGTACCGTCATCGGCAGCGTGTTCTCGCCGCTCGTTACCCACCGGACGGACGTGCCTTGAGGGTCGGCATCGATCAGGGCGACCTTATTGCCGCCTGCTTCGAACGCAGCCGCGATATTGACGGAGATGGTTGTCTTCCCAGTCCCACCTTTTTGATTACTGACGGCGATCTTGAAAGCCATTAAATTCCTCCACGGAGTTTTGCATAATATATGCAGTTATTATCGAAATGTCCAGAAAAAGCCTTCGACGGGATGTATGCCTTGATGGCCGATGTGGTTGTCACGTGACAAGTAGCCGAATGGCTAACGAGTCAGCGATGGGCGATGACCGAGTAAAAATAGAATTGACGATCTCGCTTGAAAAGCACGTATAAAGGTCGATAGAGAATTCGACGAGCTTTAACGGTGATGACGGATTAACGCCTGGAGGCTGGCCACTTGATCTTGCGGAGTTCCAGGCAAAACTCTCAGTGACTCCGGTAGGTCGGCTTGGAGAACGTCGTCGGGAAGCTCAGTTGTCACGTGACAAGACGTAGAGATTTGGTGCTTTTCGGTGCGATCCGAGCCCGAGAAATTTTTGTGTAGATCGCCTTTGCGGCCTCGGCGAGATCATTTCAATGTGGGATCGTTGGTTTCGCTCGACTATCTCGCAGCAAGGTGAGTTGTCACGTGACAATCGACTCAAGAGCGGACGGTGACGACCGCTCTGAGTCGATTTTGAGCCCTGTTGCGACCGAACTCCGCTGAGAGTGAACAGATAGATCGGTAAAGGAAAGGTTCGTCGTCGTTGGCTCGTCGCGAAAGACAGTCCTCGAATCGGCTGTCTGGTGAGTTGTTACGTGACAACTGGAGTGTTGTTTGAGGAGCATGTGTGTTGAATGACGCGTTGGCCTGCACGTCGGTCGGCACACACTGTATCGAGGTTTGATGCATCGACTGATCGCAGATTCCGCCCCCTTCGCCGCGGGCAATCCGCCTTCATGTCCCTGAAAAACGGTCGGGCCGCTTACTGGAACAGCACCCCGACCGTATACCATAAGCATCTTTGATGTGGCCCCATTTTATGGAGAGCGCCCAGTTGCATCTTCATCGAACGTTAGCCAGCAGGGTAGGGCGAGGCGTTGTCGTGCCTACCCCGTTCCCGCCGACGCAGTATCAGTGTTCGCGCGACAGCCATGCGTGCAAGGCTTCGATTTGCGACAAACCCCAGAATTGAAGGTCGCGCGATAACTCAAACGGGACAGATCGTGAAACAATTTCAAGAAATTCGATGCTCGTGGAAATCCTTATCCAGCAACGGGTTGCGCAATATTCTTCATGTTGTTTCACGCAATATCGACAAGATTGCGCCTTTAAATGGGGGCGCATGATCATTTCGTGCCCCGCGTCCATTAGCTCGTATAAAGATGCGTCTGTTTGTATTTATTGATACGTATTATGTAGTGTTTGAAATTTATGTGGTCCCGCCAGGTATCTGAGACAAATCGAACTCCCGCGGATCACATACACCACGCCACGCTGTCGAGTCTCTGATCGGATGTCCGCGCCAATAATCGGCACGAGTTGTCACGTGACAACGCGCATTAGTTGCTCAACTCGTTGGATGACAGAGTGACGCGAGAATCCCGGCACCAAAGAGTTTGTGGCAGATCGTAGGGAAGACCGTCAAGGGACCTGGTCGTTGAAGAGGGGGCGAAGTCATCACCGGCTCATGAGAACGGCCTGGGACGGCCTGCTTGTATCTGCGCTTTGATGGCAAGTTGGGGAAACGTCCGACTTCGTGGGGCACTCACGCATCGCTCGATACTCGATTACAAGTCCACAGGCGGCCGACGAGCCATCACTCCTGAGTCGGCAAGAAATCGAGAGGCGCGCGTCCCGCTGCAAGCGTGTGACTCGCCCGGATCGAGCGTGAAACCGATCCAACCATTCCGCGGATACCGCCAAAATCGGCATCCTGCCTCTTCGGTACAACTCCGGCGATCAGTAAGTTGCCGCCACCGACAGAACGACATCCGTTCCGCTGCGCAGGTTATCGATATCTCTTCGCGGCGAATTGCCGAACAACCGACTGTATTCGCGGTTGAACTGGGTCGGGCTCGCATATCCAACCCGGAACGATGCCGACGTGGCGTCGAGTCGCTCGGACAACATCAGCCGACGTGCTTCGTTGAGTCGTATCCATTTCTGGTACTGCAGCGGACTCATGCCAGTTAGCTGGCGGAAGTGGTGATGGAAAGTCGAACTGCTCATCTGAACCTGTGTCGCCAGATCGTCGACTCGCAGCGACTCGTCGTAATGGGTTCGCAACCACTGGATCGCCCGCGACACGCGGTTGCCCTGACTGCCGGCGGACGCAATCTGACGCAGGCGGCCGCCCTGGTCGCTCGTCAGCAGCCGGTAGTAGATTTCCCGTTCGACGTACGGAGCGAGAACTGCAATGGCGTTGGGATCATCGAGCAACGCCAGCAACCGGTTGACTGCGTCGTAGAGCGGTTCGGTCATATCGCCGACGACGAGGCCGCGACCTGCGGGGGCATCCTCGTGATCCGGTGCGACCTGCGCCATCAGTTCGGCAATGACGCGAAAATCAAGCTTGAGCCCGATCCCGAGAAACGGCGTTTCTCGGCTGGCCTCGATGACCTGCGTTGAACCAGGCAAGTCGAGCGACGTGATCAGAAAACGGTTGGCATCGCATAGATACACGTCGCCGCTTTGAATGATCCGCTTCGTGCCTTGGACGACGAGCCCGAAGCTTGGCTCGACCATACAGTCCATCGGCTGCGTCGGTGTCTCCCTTCGATGGAGGCTCAGGTTCGGAATGGCCGTGGTGAGATGGTCGACTCCGTCTGTCCACCTCGCGACGCGCTCTGCGAGTGTCAGCCGCAGGTCGCTCTCCCGGCTCTGGCGGGTCGATCGGGGAGAGACGGGGTTGAATGCAGCGATGGTGGCGGTGTCGACCTGTTGGCCGGGGGAGTATTGGGCAGGTGCCGGATGCATGACTTCTCTACTCGGGTAATCGGGTCTACAGGCGGGCCCATCGACATGCAGGTACGCCGGAAACGAACTTCCCGGAGGCGCGGCATTGCCGCGCTCCCGGGAAATTGCGCAACGTCCGGTGGGCTTACTTCGTCGCTTGCGACGCGCAAAGCGGCCAGCGGCGCGATTTCGTGGCAACGGATGGCACGCGCTCGTCCACCTTGCGCCACCACCGCTCGCCGCGATGCGGCTCGTCGAGAGCGAGGCGCTCGCCCATCCTGGGCGTCGACAGTTCGACGCCACGCACGATCGCCAGCGCCGTGACGCGCTCGAACGGTTCCTGCCAGCGGTGCATCGCGAGATCGAACGTGCCGTTGTGGATCGGGACCAGCCAGCGACCGCGCAAATCGATGTGCGCCTGCACGGTTTCTTCCGGCTGCATGTGGACGTACGGCCATTGCGCATCGTATGCGCCTGTTTCGATCAGCGTGACGTCGAACGGCCCGAGGCGCTCGCCGATCGTCCGGAAACCATCGAAGTAGCCCGTGTCGCCGCTGAAGAACACGCGCAAGTCGTCGTCGACGATGACCCAGGATGCCCACAGCGTGCTGTTGCCATCGAACAGGCTGCGCCCCGAAAAATGCTGGGCAGGTGTGGCGGTCAGCGTCAAGCCGGCCTCGTCGACACTCTGCCACCAGTCGAGCTGACGAACTTTCTTCGCGTCGATTCCCCACTCGATCAGGCGGTCGCCGACACCCAGCGTTGTCACGAACACACCGGTGGTGGCCGCGAGCGCGAGCACCGTGTCGCGGTCGAGGTGATCGTAGTGATCGTGCGACAGGATCACGCCGCGCAGCGGCGGAAGATCTTCGAGTGCGATCGGAGGCGCGTGGAAACGCTTTGGGCCGACGCGACGAAACGGCGACGCGCGCTCGGCAAAGACGGGATCGGTCAGCCAGAATTCGCCGCGCAGCTTGAGCAGCAGCGTTGAATGGCCGAGCCGGTACAGGCTGCGATCGGGGGCCGCGTCGAGTTCCGCGCGGGTCAGCGAATCGACGGGCAGTACCCCTGCGGGCACGGTATTGCGCGGCTTGTTGAACAGCATGTTCCACGCGATGCCGAGTGTCTTGCCCAACCCCTCGGCCGGCCGGGGCGCGACATTGCTGAAGCGCTCGCCATTGTGCTGCGGCGAGCCGCCAGACAGCGCTCGACCGCGTCGGGCGGCCGCAAAACCCAGAATGCGATGAATCAAAACGAGAGGCGATGCCATGTCGGTTCGTCCGAAGAATAAAGTACACTAAACAGTGTAGTTTATTTTTGGGATAAGTAAACTACGCGGTGTAAAATTTCCGAATGGATACCAGCACTCCCCCTCAGCGCCTGACCGATCGAAAGCGCGCGGCCATCGTCGACGCGGCCATCGAGGAATTTCTCGCGTCGGGTTACGACGCGACCAGCATGGATCGAATCGCCGCGCGCGCGGACGTGTCGAAACGCACGGTCTACAACCACTTTCCGGGCAAGGAAACGCTGTTCGCCGCGATCCTGCAAAAATTGTGGGATGCGACCCGAACCGGCAGTTCGCCAACCTATCGTTCCGACGTGCCGTTGCGCGAGCAATTGCTCGCGTTGCTGGAGCGCAAAATGCGCCTGCTCGGCGACGAGGCATTTCTCGCGCTCGCACGTGTCGCGATCGGTGCGGCCATCCATTCGCCGGAGCGCGCGCGCGACATGGTCGAGCGTCTCGGCGAGCGCGAGGAAGACATGACGGTCTGGGTGCGAACGGCCGCGGCGGCCGGATGCCTGTCGGTCACCGATCCGGTGTTCGCCGCGCATCAGCTGCACGGGGTCGTGAAGGCATTCGCGTTCTGGCCGCAGATCACGATGGGCCAGCCGCCACTCGCGGCGCCGGAGCAACAAAAAGTCGCGGAATCCGCCGCAGACATGTTTCTCGCGTACTACGCGCGACCGGAAGACCCCGACGCATCACGCGCCGCAGCGGACTGATCGTGCATCCGGTCGATCATGCGCGAAGCGAGGCCGGCACAATGCGCATGTTCGACGCGCGCCCTGGCCCGACGAGTCGGCAAACCGGCAGTTCCACGGATGCGGAACCGCCTCATATGATCGCTGGCCATCCAGCAGAACCCGGGGATGCCGCCGGCTTACCTGAAGCCGAACGCGAGTGACGACGCATGAAGACACTGTTGATCGTCTATCACACGATGACCGGAGGCACGCAACAGATGGCCGAAGCGGCTGCCGGCGCGGCGCGCGAGCAATCCGGCGTCGACGTCAGGCTGCAGCGCGCGGACGCGACGAGCGCAGACGATGTGCTGGACGCCGATGCCTATCTGTTTGCGACACCTGAGAATCTCGCGGCGATGTCCGGGCTGATGAAGGACTTCTTCGACCGCTGCTACTACGCGGCGCTCGATCGCGTGAACGGCCGCCCGTATGCGGTGATGATCTGCGCGGGAAGCGATGGACAGAACGCCTTGCGCCAGATCGACCGGATCGCGACAGGCTGGCGTCTGAAGAACGTGGCGCCGGGCCTGATCGTCTGTACGCACGCGCAGACGCCGGAACGCATCCTCGCGGCCAAGACGATCGACGGCGACGATCTCGCGCGCTGCGCCGAATTGGGCGCCGGTCTTGCAGCGGGACTTGCACTGGGCGTTTTCTGATCACCCAGGCCGCCGACAGCGCCGGCCGGTCGGCGTGAGGCCGGACCGAAGTACGTTCGTGCACATGACGCGTGCATACCGGTGCGGTACCGATCCTGCGGTGCGGGCACTGGACTGGCGCGACTGCCTGGCGCTCAGCTGCCCTTTGCCGGCGCCGAAGGCCGGTGGTATTCGGGCCAAAGGCGTTTCACCAGATCGCGCGATGCGCCATATGCATGGCAACTGTCGATCTTGAGCGGCTTTCCGTCGCTGTCGCGCTCCTCGAGCGATGACTTCCGCATGCCGACCATCGTCTGATAGGCCGTGGTGGCGATCGGGCCGAGCAATTCCTTCAGGTGCGTGCACGTATCGCAGGACGGCAGGCGCTTGCGAACCTCGCTGTTCCAGCCGGCGCCGATGCTCAGTCCGACGAGCGCCTGCAGCGAGTCGCCGCCACCTGGACACTGCGCATACGGATGCGACCGGAGGAACGTTGATACGGCGCGGACGATCATGTCGGCGTCGAAGACCAATGTCACGCCGAGGTCGTGGATCGGCGACAGCGCAGCGACCGTCCGGGTGCCGCCCGGCGGTGTGAAATCGAAAGTCTTGCGATCCGCGAGGCAGGCCGTTACTTCGAACCGGCCGTCGCTGCGCCGATAGCCGCGCATGTCGATCTGCCGGTGGTGTATTTCCTCGCGCGTGATGCCGTCGTGCGGGATGTCGTGTGGGGGAACCATGTATCTGCTCCGTTTCGTGCAACCGGTTCTTTTCGCCGGCAAGCGAAATGTCGACGGCTGGCCCGGTGCGCAGCGAAAGGGGCCGAGGGATACCGCCGCCGACATCGATCCGGCCATACTACGCACTTTTCGGCATCTTCGTACGCGACGGGATCGATGCGGACGCAACGAGTCGAGTATAGGTATCGATGCGATCGACGGAGGCATTCGCATGTCGCCACACACGCGTCGCTCCGTCGCCGGGCGCTTCACATTGGCGCAATCGTCGATTCACACGCAACCGACGGCGCCGCCCGGGATCGCGAATGGCGACCGAGGTTCGCGGCGCATCGATGCGGCACGATCGGGGGCTGCGCCCGAAGGCGGCATACCTCGCATGGCGCGTCGGCCAGTGCCGCCGCCGGGGCAATGGCGGCGCGCAAGATGGCCCCGATTTCCGCCGACGAGGGTGAACGACGTGACTTCCTGAGACGTATCCATATAATGCGCAACACGACCGTACGGACGCATTTCCGGTGCCCCGAATCGGGCCAATGCAGACCGGTGAGTCAACCGGCCGTCGCGCGTACCGGTATACTTCCACTCCTGCCTTGTCCGGCATCGTGGCCGGGTGCCTGAAAACAGAGTGGCGTGCGCGATGCGGCCCCGTAGTGTTCCGCCTCGGCGGCAGACGGGTCGCACGCATGGCGGCGAAGCTGGTGCGCCGCGCGGTGTGACCGCACGAACCACACCTTATATTCCTGGTGGATTGAATTTATGGGTTTTGAACAACTTGCCGAATTGCGGGCGCAGCTCGCAGCGAAGGCCAAGCAGGAGCGCAACGCGAAGCGGCCGGCAGCGCCGGCGGACACCGGCGCGAAGCCGAAGTCCGGCGACCGGCCGCAGCGTGGCGCCAAGCCGGCTGCGGCCGGCGGCAAAGCACCGCATCGCGCGAAGCCTGCATCGGCGAAGCCGTCGGCGCCGGTCGATCCGGTCATCGTTGCGATCGGCAAACTGCAGCGTAAGTTTCCGCGCGCGTTCCCGAAGAATCCGGCCCCCAAAGTGCCGCTCAAGGTCGGCATCTGGGACGACCTCGCGCGCGAAGCACAGGCCGTCGGGCTCAACGAAGCCGAACTGCGCGAAGCGATGTCGACGTGGTGCCGCGGCAACCGCTACTGGTCGTGCCTCGTCGAAGATGCCGTGCGGGTCGACCTGCAGGGCAACGAAGCAGGGCGCGTCACGCATGACGACGCAGCGCGGGCGCGCCGGCTGAAGGCTCGCCGCCCCGGCAAGGGCGCGGCGCAATCGGCCAAGGGTGCGCAGCAGCAGCCGAAGGCCGAGCAGCAGGTCGAGGCGGCCGCCGAGCCGCAACCGGCGAACGTGGAAGCGCAAGCCGACGCAGTGCCGCAGGTCGAGCAGCAAACGGCTGGAAACGAGTAGCCGGCAGCGCGCGGCTGCATGCCGCGCGGCGCTGACCCGCATGCACATCGCCTGCGGCGAACGACACGACTGACTGGCCTGCCTCGACAGAGGCAGGCCAGGACCTCTCCCACCGGCGCCTGACGCGCCGGGTTCTTATCTATCCCGCCTCGAACAGACCCTGCGACCGGACGAAGAAAGTTCGTCGACCGGTACTGCACGCGCGATGTCTCGACTGTGTCGTTTGCGCGTGGACGGTACGCATGTCCGGTACCCGACAACGCTTCATTCAGTTAATTCGGTTTCCTAAAATTGAGCAATGCCGGAAGCATCGACACGGCGTGTGAGCGTTCGCGCCCGTTCGTCCTGACACGTTGACGCGCGATAATCTCGCCGGGGCACGTCAGTTCGTGCGCAAGTTGACCGGTGCGATTCAGCTTGCATTCAGAAAGGTACTGAACGCCAACTGCGACACAACCCGAAGCCGCTACCGGCGCCATTCAACGTCAATCCAGTCCGGATCATGCACTCGAGACATTCCGCGATTCTCGTCGCGCTCACCGCTGCCGCGCTGTTCGGCGCCGCGACACCGCTTGCCAAGGCGCTGATCGGCGCGATGTCGCCGTTCATGGTCGCCGGCCTGTTCTATCTCGGCAGCGGCGTCGGGCTCGGTATCGGTATCCTGCTTCGCCGCCTGCACAACCGTCACGCACCGGCCGCAGACGCCGCGCCGCTGCAGCGCGCCGACCTGCCGTGGCTGGCCGGCGCGATCGCGGCGGGCGGGGTGGCCGGCCCGGCCTTGCTGATGCTCGGGCTATCGAGCACGCCGGCGGCGACGAGCGCGTTGCTGCTCAATCTCGAAGGCGTGCTGACGGCCGTCATCGCATGGGTGGTGTTCCGCGAGAACGTGGATACGCAGGTGTTCCTCGGGATGGTCGCGATCGTTGCCGGCGGCACGCTGCTGTCGTGGACGCCAGGCCGGGCCGGTGTGCCGGTCGGCGCGTTGCTGATCGTCGGCGCATGCCTGTGCTGGGCGATCGACAACAACCTGACCCGCAAGGTGGCCGCGAACGATGCGATGGTCATCGCGTGCGTGAAGGGGCTGATTGCAGGGCCCGTGAACATCGGCATCGCGCTGGCGACCGGCGCGACGCTGCCGGCTCTCCCGGTCACGGCCGCCGCGATGCTGACGGGGCTCGGCGGCTACGGAATCAGCCTCGCGCTGTTCGTCGTCGCGCTGCGTCATCTCGGCAGCGCGCGCACGGGCGCGTATTTCTCGATCGCGCCGTTGTTCGGCGTCATGCTGTCGCTGCTGATCTGGCCGGCGCTGCCGCCCGCGACGTTCTGGATCGCTGCCGCGCTGATGGCGCTCGGTATCTGGCTGCACGTTCGCGAGCGGCATGAACACACGCATACGCACGAGCGGCTCGAGCACACGCACCGCCATCGGCACGACGAACATCACCAGCATGCGCACGACTTTGCGTACGACGGCAACGAACCGCACACGCATCCGCACGTGCATCTGCCGATCACGCACAGCCATGCGCATTTTCCGGACATTCATCACCGGCACCGGCATTGACCGCGCGACGAACGGCGGACGACGCGGCGCGTAAGGTAACCGTTTATGGGGCGTGCGCTGCGTCGCGCTCGCATCTGTTGGCGGCGCTGCCGGGTCGCGGTCGCAACAACGGGGGCGAGCCTGGTCTTCGCTCTGGATCAACCTGGGCGGCAATCTGTCCGGATCGATCGGTGCGTCAACCCTGCCGCCTCAGGCTTCGCGCTTGGGCCGGTGCATGCGCGGTCAACCGGTCGTTTGTTCGGGAATGCCCGTTGCGAGCACGTCGTCGAAGAGCGTGCGGAAGTTCGCGAGCCGGAAGCGGCGACTGAACCAACTCGTCGCCGCATTGAATTTGCGGTACGGATGGAATTCCGGCAACGGGGCGCAGCGCTCGATGTGCATCCAGCCGCGAGCCGCAGTCGTGCCGGGTTGCAGCGAACCCCGGTTTTTCGTAGAAGCGGAAGGCGGCTTCGAAACCGCACGATGGCAGGCTGGGCGGCCGCAATGCCGGCCAACGCGGCTTCTTCGGATGGCGATGCGACGAATCGAATCGGCGGCACCGGCTACGGTGGCGACTATCGCGCTTGAGGAAAGCAAAAGCCGAAATCCTCGCAGCCCGAGCACCCTGGCGCGGGGCCAGGCGGCACATCGAGCGATGCGGCGACTTCCTGCGCGAGAAATTTCTTCCAGCGCAGGTGAGCGACGTTGCGTGCGGCAAGTGCGGGGAAATAGCGATCGAGCATCGCGGATACCGCGTCGCGCCCGTCGAGCCCGAGATCGCGCCACAGATGATCGGGGCGCAGGCAGGCGTGCGCGATGATCGACGCGAGACAGCCGGCGTCGTCGCGGTCGACGGCGGGATTCGCGTCGTCCATCAGCCGTGCGTGCAGCGTCGCGACGAACGCAGCGTGGGTGGATGGCAGCAGGGCTATCGCGGCCGTTGGCACGAGAGCCGCGGCGTCGGCCGCAGGCAGGCGCGGAAACTGCCGCGCCAGCACGGCGGCCAGCTGCGGATGAGACAGGCCGAGCAGCCCGAGTTCGTTGCGGCACGCACGTACCGCAACGAGCGCGCCGAACAGGCGTGCGTCGGGTGTGTCGGCGTTTGCGGCTGCGGACAGCAGCGACTGCAGCGCCCGTTGTCGAGCGTCATCGAACGCGGCGGTCATCGTAGGCATCGGCGCGACAGCCGCACTGTGCGATCCGCATGATCCGCACGAATGCGCGGTGCCAAACGAATCGCCATCGCCATCGTCACGCGTTCACTCGACGCCGACGATCACGCTCGATGCCTTGAAGATCGCGGCCGCAGCCGTGCCGCTCGCGAGGCCGAGGCGATCGACGCTGTCGTTGGTGACGATCGCGACGATCTCGGCGCCGCCCGCGGCCTTGACCACGACTTCCGAATTGACCGCGCCTTTCGTGACCGACGATACGGTGCCCGCGACGCAGTTGCGGGCCGACACCTTGCTGCTGTCGACGTCGACCATCACGATGACCGAAGACGCCTTCACGAGTGCGAACGCCTTCGAGCCGGCCGCGAGGCCCAGCGAAGCCGCGCTGCCGTGGGTGATCACGGCGACGATGTCGAGGCCGTCCTGCGTCCGGAGCGTGATTTCGTCGTTGACGGCACCGGCCTTGACGGCGCTGACCTGGCCGGCGAAATGGTTGCGGGCGCTGGTTCGCATGATGGATCTCCGGAAAATGAACCGCCCGGCGGGCGGCGAGTAAAAGACGGGAAAAGCGTGGACGAGTTTACCTTCAATGCCGGCCCGATGCGGCTCGGGTTTGCGATGCCCGGCATTCCGGTTGCGCACGGTCGCGCGGCTGCCCGGGTTGCCATTCGTCGGACGCTTCCGGCGAGCCCAGGCTGGCCGCGCGCGCGTCACCGGGCGAGCTGATCAGCGGATGGCGCGCATAGCGCGGCAAACGCGCTTCCCGTTCTTCACCGGCAGGTTACTCGGCTGCGGTCACGGCGGCCGAGGCCGCCGATGCACCGCTTGCGGGTGCCGGCTTCGGCGTCTGTTTCGATATCTGTTTCGACGCGTCGGATGCGGATGCCGCATCGTCATCCCATCCGCCGCCGAGCGCGAGGAAGAGCCGCACCTGGTCGGCCGCGACCTGGCCTTCGGCTGCCGCCACCTGCGCCTGCACGCTCGTCAGCGTGCGCGTCGCGTCGAGGTCGGAGATGAACGACTCGCGGCCGGCCACATAGAGGCGATGCGTTTCGTCGGCGGAACTGCGTGCCGATTCATAAGCCGTGCGCAGTGCTTCCGTGCGCTGCACGTCGGCCGCGTAGGTCGCGAGGCTCGACTGCGTCTCGCGCAGCGCGTTCAGCACGACACCGTCGAAGTGCGCGAGCGCGCCGCCCGTCGCGGCTTCGGCTTCGCGCACTCGCGCACGCTGGCCGTTGACGGGGAACGACCAGCTGATCAGCGGGCCGAACGACCAGCGATTCGTGTTGGACGAGAACAGGTCGGCGGCGACACCGACCGAACCGGCCGACGCACCGATGCTGATCGACGGGTACAGCGCGGCGGTCGCCACCCCGATGCGCGCGGTCGCGGCGGCGAGTTGCCGCTCGGCTTCGCGCACGTCCGGGCGGCGGCGCAGCAGCGCGGCGCCGTCGCCGATCGGAATCGGCTGGCGCAGCTTCGGCAGGCGCTCGCACTCGGCGACGGCCTTCGGCAGGTCGGCCGGCGAGCGCGCGAGCAGCGCGGCGAGCTGGTATTGCGCGACCTTGCGGCGGCCTTCGAAGCGCGGGATATCGGCGGCGAGGGTGCGCACCTGCGTCACGCCGCGCGTCACGTCGGTCTGGTTGCCGCGCCCGGCATCGCGCAGCCGCTGCGACAGCGCGACGCGCTGCTTCTGCAGCGCGAGCGACTGCTTCGCGATGGCCAGCTCGTCGCCGGCCGAGCACGATTCGACGTACGCGCGCACGACGTCGGCGACGACCGTGATGCGCGCCAGGTCGCCGGCGGCCCTGACGGCCTCGCTGTCCGCGCGCGCGGCTTCGACGCCGCGCCGCAGCTTGCCGAACAGGTCGATCTCGTATGACACATTGATGCCGACCGCGCCTTCGTTGACGACCGGCAGCTTGTTCTCGAGCAGGTATTGCTCGGCCGATTCCTGCGCGCGCTGCACGGCGGCTTCCGCGCCGCCCGAGAAGCCGCCCTGCTGGCTCGCGACTTCCAGCGCCGCGCGCGAGCGCGCGAGGTTGGCCGCGGCGACGCGCAGGTCGGTGTTCGACTTCAGTGCATCGCGCACGAGCGCGTCGAGCACGGGATCGTCGTAGAGCTGCCACCAGTTGCCGGGCACGGCGTCGCGCGACACGAGCGTGCCGTTCGCGTCGTCGAGCGCGTGGTTCGCGAGCGGCGCATTCACGTACGCCTGCTGCGGCAGCGTGTAATCGGGGCCGACGGACTTGCACGCGCCGAGTGCCAGCGCAAGCGGTGCGAGCGTTGCGGCGAGGCGCAGACCATGCCGCTTCATTGCGATGCTCCTGCTGCGCTGGCGGCCGTGGCGGAAGCCGTCGAACCCGGCGCGACGGCCGACGCCGTGCCGGCGCCTGCCGGCTTCGCGTTGTCGTTGCGACGCGTGTCGGCTTCGCGCATCGAGACGGTCGCGGTGCGGCCCGCGATCATGCGGAAATCGTCGGGCACTTCGTCGAGCACGACGCGTACCGGCACGCGTTGCGCGAGCCGCACCCAGCTGAATGCCGGGTTCACGTTCGGCAGCAGGTTCGCACCCTGCGTGCGGTCGCGATCCTCGATCGCGGCGACGATGCTCTGCACGTGGCCGCGCAGCGCATGCGGTTCGCCCATCACGATGATGTCGACCGGCTGGCCGATATGGATGCCGCGCAGCTTGGTTTCCTCGAAGTAGCCGTCGACGCGGAACGAATTGCGGTCGACGACCGACAGCACCGCGCGGCCGGCCGGCACGTATTCGCCGATGCGCGGCGCGCGGTCGTTCAGGTAGCCGTCTACGGGACTGACGATCGTCGTGCGCTGGAGGTTCAGCTTCGCGGTGTCGAGCGACACCTGCGCATCGGCGACGGCGGCTTCACCCTGTTCGACGCGCGTGCGGCTTTCCTCGACCTGTTCGCTCGCGACCAGGTTGCCGAGCTGCAGGTTGCGCGCGTATTCGCGCTTCGCCTGGGCGAGCGTCGCGCGGCGCTGGGCGAGCGTGGCTTCGGCGAGGCGTTCCGCGAGCGTGTAGCGGGCCTGGTCGATCACGAACAGCACCTGGCCGCGCTTGACCTCCTGGTTGTCGGCGACCTGCACCGACGTGATGAGGCCCGCCACGTCCGGCGCGACCTGGATCACGTCGGCGCGCACGTGACCGTCGCGGGTCCACGGCGAGAACATGTAGTAGTTGACGATGCGCCACAGCACGACGGCCGCCACGACGACGACGATCAGGGTAAGCAGGATTTGCCCTGCCGAGAGCCAGGTTTTTTTCACGGTTAGCTAGCCACGAGATGGTGGGAAACGATCACGACGGCGGCAAACACGAACACGTAGATGCCGAGGTCGAAGATCGAACGGTGCCAGACGAGGCGGTAGAAGCCGACGCGCTCGAGCACGGCACGCACGACGATGTTGATCAGGTAGGCGATCAGCATCAGCACGAGCGGGGCCGGCACGAATACGCCGAAGATGTCGATTTCGCCGATCATGGTCGCGGTCGGAAAGACGGATGGGAAAGCGGGATCATGCGCGTGCTCCGTCGGGCGCCTGCGGCGGCTGCCCCGCCGCGGCTGGATACAGCGACAGGCGCAGGCCGACGAGCGCGTGCAGCGTGTCGCGCAGCCGGCGATGCGTGGCGGGCGTGGCCGGCGCAGCGGGCGCGGCGCCGTGTTCCGCCGGCGTGGCGCCCGGCAGGTTGCGGCCCGCGACGCGCTGCAGCGCGTCGTCGATCGTCGCGAGCAGCGCGGGCGGTGCCGGCTGGCGGGCGTTCGCGGCCGCGCAGCGTGCGTAGTGGTCGGTGACGCCGGCCAGCACGCGGTCGATCGCGTCGGGCACGTCGCCCGACAGCCGGCGGCGCGAGCGGCGCAGGTCGAGCGCATTCAGGGCGATGCGCAGGTCGCGGAAGCTTTCGATCGACGGATGACGGTGATCGTCGGACGCGCCGAGGCGCGGCAGCAGCTGCGTGACGCGGTCGAGCATTCGTGACGCGTGGTTGCGCTGGTCGTCGAGCGGCTGCGTCGACGCGGAGCGCGCGACGTCTTCCCAGCCCGAGCGCAGCAGGCGCCGCACCGCGAGTTCGGCGCCGAACGGCCGCGTCGCACGCGTCCACACATACGCGAACAGCAGCCCGGCGACGCCCGCGAGGTTGCTGTTCAGGAACACGAAGAAATCGGCGTCGTACGCACCCTGGATGCTGATGAAGGTGGCCGTGTTCACGGCGACGAGCATCGTCACCATGTTGAACTGCGGGCGAGGCAGCAGCGTGCCGATCAGGATGAACGGGCCCGCGAACATCACGACGAGCATCGCGAAATCGTGGACGTGCGGCAGCACGACGAACAGGTACAGGCCCGCGAACACGACGCTCGCGGTCGTCGCGAGGAAGAACTTGAACACCAGCGGCGCCGGCTCGTCGAGCGCGGCGAAGAAGCTGCACGACACGGCCACGAGCGTGACGGCCGCGGCGCCGTCGTGCCACCCGGACGCGATCCACAGCCAGCTCGCGAACACGATCGCGGCGGCGACGGTCAGCGTCGAGAACAGCATCATCCCGCGATCGAAGAAGCGCTCGGTGCCGCCGAGCCGCCAGTGCCGGTAGCGCGGCTGCCAGACGCCCGATTCGTTGCCGATCAGCGCGCGCAGCGAGCGGCAGTCCTGCCAGATGTCGATGACCTGGCGCAGCCGCCACAGCGCGTTCGACAGCAGCGCGCCGTCCCAGCTCGCGAGCGCGTCGTCGGCCGGCTGCAGCGCGGCAATGCGTTCGCGCAGGCGTTCCGCGACCGGGTCGTCGATCATGTCGCCGTCGTTGCCGGCCTTGACGGCCGGCAACGGTGCGTCGAACCATTTCGCGGCATCGGCAAGCAGGTCGTCCAGTCCGGCCGGCCGGATATGCAGGTCGCGCATCAGCGCAATCAACGGATCGGCGAGCGACGACATCAGCGGCAGGAACAGCTGCATCCGGCCCGCGAGCGCCTGCGCACGCGCGAGGATGCGCGGATGCGCGTGGTCGTAGCTCAGCTGGCTCAGCAGGAATTCGAGGCCGGTGATGGTCGCCGCGAGCCGTTGCCGGCACGCGGACAGCGCCTTGCCGGCAATGTGCCCGGACAGCGTCTCGCGGCCGTAGAACGCGGCGTCCTTGAACCACGCATCGGTGCGCTCGATCAGCGTCGGCGCGAGCCGGTTCGGGAAGATGGCGCTGCCGACCACGCTCGCGCAGACGATGCCGAGCACGATCTCCTCGGTGCGCGCGATCGCGACGTCGAACACGGTGGACGGATCGGTCACGGTCGGCAACGCGACCAGCGGCATCGTATAGCCGGCGAGCATGAACACGTAGCTGCGCGCGGTGCGGTCGGAGATCGCGAGGTAGAGCAGCGTGCCGCACCAGGTGGCGACGATGATCGCGAACAGCAGCGGCGTCTCGACGAACGGCGGCACGAAGAAGATCGCGGCCGCCGCGCCGAGCGCGGTGCCGAGCGCGCGATACAGCGCCTTCGAGCGTGTCGCGCCGACGAACGGGTTCGACACGATGTAGACGCTCGCCATCGCCCAGTACGGGCGCGGCAACTGGAAATACAGGCCGAGGTACAGCGCCAGCATCGACGCGGCGAACGTCTTGCCCGAGAACAGCCAGTCGCGAAGGCTCGGATAGGTCATGACGTGGCGTTGCCGGTGCGGGATGCGCGCGCGGCGGGCGTGGGCGATTCGGATGCATTGAATGCGTCGAGCACGCGCAGCGTCGCTTCGAGATCGGCGCGCGTGACACCCTTGAGCACCTGCGCACGCAGCACGCGCAGGTCTTCCTCCATCTTCGCGGTGACCGCGCGGCCGGCGGCCGTCAGCGAGATCGTCTTCGCGCGGCGATCGTGCGGATCCTCGTCGCGGCGCGCGAGGCCGGCCGCGCACAGCTGGTCGAGCAGGCGCACGAGCGACGGCCCTTCGATGCCGACGTGTTCGGCGAGCGTGCCTTGCCGCACGCCTTCGCCGAGGCGCCCGGCGATCAGCAGCGGTGTCGCGCAGGCCTCGGACACGTTGTACGCGTTCAGTACGCCGTCACTGGTGCGGCGCCACTTGCGCGCGGACAGCACGAGCAGGCTGCTGACGGCGAGGCGGAGGTCGTGCAGATTGGTCATGGGCGAGATGATAGGGGCAAAATAATTCGATAGCAAACTATCGTTTTTGTCACCCGTATGACACGTCGCGGCCGGCCCGTCTGAAGCAATTTAGGCGGCGTGCCGGCGGTGGTCAAGCCGCAAGGATGTCGGCCCGGCCCGCGCGCGGCGACCGCGATCGAATGATCAGACGAAAACCGTGCGGCGCGGCCACGTGGAGGGGGAGACGGGACAGGCGGGTTCGAAGCCGGGATTCGGGAAGGGATTCGGGAAGGGATTCGGGAAATCCGGCTTCGCGAAACGGTGCGCGGCGTGCATATTGAAGCCGTTGCAAGCCTCCCGGAGATTCCGCACGTGTCCACCCCATCCTCGCAGCCGTCCGCCCCGGCGTCGCTCGACGCGTGGCTCGGCAAGACCGAAACGCTCGGCGACGACATCACCGCGTTTCCGCTGAACGCGCTGGCCGCCACGCTCGACCGCCCGTCGCCCGGCGACGTCGTGCCGCCGATGTGGCACTGGCTCTATTTCCTGCCTGTCGCGCCGCTGGCCGAAGTCGGCCCCGACGGCCACCCGAGGCGCGGCGCTTTCCTGCCGCCCGTGCCGCTGCCGCGCCGCATGTGGGCCGGCGGCCGCCTGACATTCCATGCGCCGCTGCGCACCGGACGGCGCGCGATGCGCGAATCGACGATCGTGAACCTCGAGGACAAGACGGGCCGCAGCGGCCGGCTCGTCTTCGTGACGGTGCAGCACCGGATCGAGTGCGACGGCGTGCTGTGCGTCGAGGAGGAGCACGACATCGTCTATCGCGATGCGCCGCAGCCGGGCGCACCCGCGCCGAAGCCGATCGCGGCGCCGGCAGGCGACGCGTGGTCGCGCACGGTCACGGCCGACGCGGTGATGCTGTTCCGCTATTCGGCGCTGACCTTCAATGGCCACCGCATCCACTACGACCGCAGCTACGTGACGCAGGAGGAAGGTTATCCGGGGCTCGTCGTGCACGGCCCGCTGATCGCGACGCTGCTCGTCGATCTCGTGCGGCGCGAACGGCCCGATGCCGCGCTCGCGAGCTTTGCGTTCCGTGCGGTGCGCCCGACGTTCGACGGGGAGCCGTTCACGCTGTGCGGCAAGCCGTCGGACGACGGCAAGACGATCGAGCTGTGGGCGAAGGATCGCGACGGCTGGTTGACGATGCAGGCCACCGCGACCGTTGCGTGACGGGCGCCGTTCCGTTCGTCCGCGACGCGGCAGGAGCCGTACGCGGACGACCGGTGGTGCCCGCCGCAGCTGCTCGGGCGGGCCCCGGCGCTCGTCGCGAAACCGCTGTAAGCTGCGAGCAGGCCGCGTGCCGTCGTGCCGGACGGTGCGGCGCGCGGCCGGCCCCTCCACCTTCCACGCATCGCATCAGGAGCACGTATCTTGGCCACCTACATTGTGTTTACACGTGAAAGCACGCAGGACCAGCACGAACTCGACGTCTACCAGAGCAAGGTCGGCGCGACGCTCGCCGGGCATCCGGTCAAGGTGCTTGCCGCCTATGGCCCGCAGGAAACACTGGAGGGCGAAGGCCCGGAAGGTGTCGTGATCGTCGAGTTTCCGTCGAAGGAAGCCGCGCACGCGTGGTATCACGGCCCCGAATACCAGGACGTCGTCCAGCATCGTTTCAAGGGCGCGCGCTATCGCGCCGTGCTGGTCGAGGGCGTCTGAACGACCCGCATCGGGCGCTTCCGGCGGCGCGCTGCGACGCCGGACGCCCGGCACGCCCATGAACACATCGAACCCCGCCACTGCGACCGTCCGACCGCCGATGGGCCGCGCCACGACCGTGCTGCTCGCGATCAGCGTCGTGTTCTATCTGGTCGCCATGTTCACCGCGCCGTTCCGCACGGGCGCACCCGATCCGCATCCATGGGCCGATGGCTGGCAGGTGTTGCTGACCGGCTGGATGGGCCTTTTCTTCGGCATCTTCGCGTGGCTCGCGAACCCGCTCGTGTTCGCGGCCTGGTGGCTGATCGCGAAGCGCCGGCGCACGCAGGCGCTCGCGCTGGCCGTGCTCGCGCTGCTGTTCGGGTCGAGCTTCCTGACGCAGCATCGGATCGTAGTCAATGAAGCCGGCGGGGTCGAGCCGGTTCATCTCGATGCAATCGGCTACTGGTGCTGGCTCGCGGGTTTCGGCGCGGCCGCAATCGGCGCCGCGCTGTTGCCCGGGCGAACCGGGACACGCGCGGCAGGTTGATGCGGGCGGCCCGCATCAGCCTGCCGCCACCGCTTATCGCACGTGCGGCTGCAACGCGCGCAACCAGTACGACACCGCCACCGCACCGCCATCCGGCGTGCCGATCGCGCGCTCGCCGAGATAACTCGCACGCCCCGCGCGCGGCGTCATTTGCGCGGTTTCCTGGGCACCGTGCTCGGCGGCTTCGACCGCCGCCGCCCATGCGCCCGCGGGATCGCGATCGTTGTCGAGCGCCCGTTCGAATGCCGCGACGGCCGGCACCAGCGCATCGAGCATCGTCCGGTCGCCGGCGTGCGCGCCGCCCAGTTCGCTGATCGAATCCACCGCGCCGTGGAACGCCGCGGCCCAGTCGCGTGCCGACGGCTCGTCGACATCGGCCAGCCGGCGGGATGCGCGCAGCAGCGCGGTCGCATAGAACGGCCCCGAGCTACCGGCGATGGCGCGGCGCAACGCGGCGCCGAGCGCCGCGAGTACGCCGGCCGGCGAGCCGTATGCGGTTTCCGGCAGCGCGAGGATCGCCTGTGCGGCGCGCAGCATGCTCGCACCGAGATCGCCGTCGCCGGCGGCCGCATCGAGGTCCGTCAGCGTCTGCTCATGATCGATCAGCGTCTGCGCGACCGCGTGCAGTGCCGGTTGCAGGCGCGCCGCCCACGCGCGGCCGGTCGCATCGAGCGGCGGCAGCGGCGCTTCTTGCGCAGCGGCCGCGGCCACGCGGATCTGCGTATTCACCGCGCCGCCGCCCGGCCATGCGCGCGCCTGCGTCGGCGCGTCGAGCAGCACCGCGCGTTCGTCGTTCAGCCGCAGCACGGAAATCGAGCAGCCGGGCATGTTCAATGCCGACAGGAACGTGCCGGCCCACGCGCGTGAGACGACGATGCCGCGCCGCGTCAGGTTTTCGTGCGCGGCGCGCAGCACGATGGCGAGTTCCATGTCCGGCGTCGCGCCGAGGCCGTTGACGAACAGCGCGACGCGTTCGCCGCGGTCGAGCACGAGATCGGCGACGATGCTCGATAGCAGCGTGTCGGCCAGCGCATCGGCCGGCAGCGGCGCGCGGCGTTCGACGCCTTTCTCGCCGTGGATGCCGAGGCCGAGTTCGATCTCGTGATCGCCAAGGCTGAAGCCCGACTTGTCGGCGCCGGGGATCGTGCAGCCGTCGAGCGCGACGCCCATCGTGCCCAGCTCGGCCGCCGCGTCGCGCGCGACGGCCGCGACGCGTGCGAGCGGCAGCCCGCGCGCGGCAGCCGCGCCGGCGAGCTTGTGGATCAGCACGGTGCCGGCGATCCCGCGCCGCTGGCCGCGCTCGACGCGGCCGCGCAGCGAGACGTCGTCGGCGACGATCACCGTCTCGACCGGAATGCCTTCCGCGCGCGCGAGCTCGGCGGCGAGCCCGAAATTGAGCCGGTCGCCCGTGTAGTTCTTCACGATCAGCAGTGCGCCGTTCGGGCCCGCGCTGGCGCGGATCGCGGCGAGCACCGCGTCGGTGGACGGCGACGTGAACACTTCGCCGCAGACGGCCGCGCTCAGCATCCCTTCGCCGACATAACCGCCGTGCGCGGGCTCGTGGCCGCTGCCGCCGCCGGAGAGGACGGCGACGGGGCGCTGCGCCGGCTCGGGCAGCGGCTGGCGGACGAGCACGTGCTCGTCGCCGAGGATCGCGACATGCGGCGACTGTCGCGCGATGCCTTCCAGCATTTCTCGGACGACATCGGACGGGCGGTTGACAAGCTTTTTCATGGCGACGGGTTCCGGACGGGTGAACGAGGCACGGCCGGGCCCGCACGGGCGCCGGACGGCCTTTCGTGTTGCGGAGGATCGTGCGTGCGCCCTGTCGCCGGGCCCGGGCGGTCATGCAACGGACGACCGGATGCGGGAGGGGAACGAGGCGCGCGCCTCGCGCCACGATACATCAGGTTCGAACCTTGCCGCACGGATCGCGGCGCGAAACGCACCGGAGCGGGGCGGCGGCGTGCTCCCATGCGCGGCTACTTCATCGCCGCGATCTCCTTCGCGCGAATCAGCCTGGCGCGCAGCACGTTGCGGCTGATGCCGAGCAGCCGTGCGGCCTGGATCTGGTTGCGGTGGCTGAAATCGAACGCAACGCGCATCACGGTGTCCTCGATACGCTCGAACAGGTTGCCGTGATCCTCGTCGAACAGCGCACGCAGCGCGCGTTCGAGTGCAGCCTGCGCGCCGGTTGCCGGGTCGGGTTCCTGCGCCGGTGCATGCACGGCGGCGGCCGTCGCGTCGGACGACGCGAGATGCAGGTCGGCCTCCTGCAGTGCGTCGTGGCGGCTCACGAGCAGCGCGTGATGGATCACGTTCTCGAGTTCGCGGATATTGCCGGGCCAGCCGTATGCCTGCAGCCGGCGCTCGGCGCGCGGGTCGATGCTGCGCGGCCCGTAGCCGAGGCGGCTCCGGTAGTCGTCGAAGAAGTGGCGCGCGAGCGGCAGGATGTCGCCGGGGCGTTCGCGCAATGTCGGCACCGCGAGCTGCACGACGTTGAGCCGGTAGAACAGGTCGCCGCGAAACTGCCCGTGCGCGACGGCCTGCTGCAGATCGACGTTGGTCGCGGCAACCACGCGCACGTCGATCGGCACGCCCGTGCGCGAGCCGAGCCGCACGACCTCGCGCTCCTGCAGCACGCGCAGCAGCTTGACCTGCATCGACAGCGGCAGGTCGCCGATCTCGTCGAGAAACAGCGTGCCGCCGTTCGCGGCTTCGAACCAGCCGGGCTTCGCGCTGAACGCGCCCGTAAACGCGCCTTTCTCGTGGCCGAACAGTTCGCTCTCGACGAGCGTCTCGGAGAAGGCGCCGCAGTTCACCGCGACGAACGGCCCATTGCTGCGGCGACTGAGGCCGTGCACGTGCCGCGCGATCAGTTCCTTGCCGGTGCCGGTCTCGCCGACGATCAGCACGTTCGCGTCGCTCGGCGCGACCAGGCGAATCCGTTCGAGGAGCGCGACCGAGCGCGGATCGACGAACACCTGCGCGCGGGCGCGAATGGACGTCGCCAGCGCGGGCCGGTCGGGCAGCGTGAGGACGGGCGCGGCGTCGGGCCACGTATCGGAAGGGGAGCGGTTCACGAGTAGAAGCCCGGCGTCGGCCAGGTTCGCTTGAGCGCCCATTCGCCGATCTCGCGAATCTTGTATGCGAGCGGATCGTGGAGCGTATGGGTGCGCAGGTTGCGCCAGTGCCGGTCGAGCCGCAGCGCGCCATGCGTCGCGCGCGCGCCGGCGACGTCGAACATGCGCGTGCAGAGATCGAGCCCGGTGCGGGTGGCCGACACCTTTGCAGCGGCCGTGGCGAGCGCGACCTCGCCGCGCTCCGCATGCGTGAGCGCCGCATCGCGCGCCCACGCGGCGTCGAGGCGATCCGCCGCGCGGTCGGCGAGCACGCGCGCGGCTTCGAGCCCGACCCAGAATTCGCCGTACTGGCCGAGGATGTACGGATCGTCGCCGGTGCTCGCGACCTGCGCGCCGGGCCACGGCCGCGCTTCGTGCAGCGTGTAGTGCCGCGCGTCGCTGAACGCGGCTTCGGCGATGCCGAGATACACGTTCGTCAGCACGAGCTGCGCGACGAGCGGGCGCAGGCACGCGAACGGCGTCGACAGCGGGCCGGGGTCGGTGAGCAGTTCGTGTTCCTCGACGCGCACTTTCTCGAACGTGACCGTGCCGCTGTCGGTCTGTCGCTGGCCGATGTTGTTCCAGTCGTCGGCGATCGAGATGCCGCTGCGCTGCGTCGGCACGGCCGCGATCAGGAACGCGCGCGTCTGCGCGTCGTGCGCGGATGCGATCAGCATCTGCGAATCGAGCGCCCCCGAACAAAAACTCTTCTGGCCGCTGAACTCGTGCCATGCGCCGCGCGAACGGCTGACCGTGCGTTCGTCGAGCGGATTCAGCGCATTGCCCCAGAACCATTGCTGGCGCGCGGTTCGCTCGAACCACGATTCCCACTGCGCGGGCGTGCCGAACAGCCGCACGGTCGCGAGCATCAGGTGATGGAAGCCGAACACGTGCGCGAGCGAACTGTCGGCGGCCGCGAGCACGCGGACCGCGTCGAACGTCGTGCGCCAGCTTGCGCCGAGGCCGCCGTAGGCGGCGGGGATGCTCAACGCGAGGAGGCCGCTGTCGCGCAACTGGTCGCGCTCGGCCTTCGGCGTGCCGCCCTGCTGGTCGCGTTCGGCCGCAGTTCGTGCAAAGCCGGCCGCCAGGCGCCCGGCGGTTTGCAGCGCGTCGGGAGGGGCCGGTTCGTCGCGGGACGGCGCGACGACGCGCAGGCTTTCCGCGCGGGGCGATACGGAAATGGATGTCATGGCGATGAATGCGTCGGGTCGCTGCACGAAAACGGCCGGGCTGCATCGGGCGTTGCCGACCGGGTGCTGCGTGATCAGCAGAGTGTTCAACGTTTTGCGCAACGCGGGAAACATCGATTTCTGATAACCAATGCCGGATTGCTGCGCTGGACGCCGCGCGCCTGCCGGAATCCGTGCAGAAGCGGAAAAATGTGTCCGCCGCACACCGCGCTGCTGATTACGCAGCAGTGCATCAGCAGCGCTGTTTCCTCCAGTTCATCGTGCTGCGGAATATGGTTGTGATGCCGTGGCTGGCACGCTTATCAACGTGTGTCGATCGGCGGGTGTGCCACGACAGGCCGTCGATCTCGATGCATTTCGTCATGCAGACGATCGATTTTCATCGCCTTCGTCGAAATGGCACGCTCCTTGCTGACCCATGACGTGGCGGGTGCATCGGCACCCGATTCGACAATGGGAATGCAACCGATGAGCAATGCAATCAACGTGGTCGCGATATCGGGCGGCCTGCAGCGGCCGTCGCGCACGCTGGCGCTGACCGACGCGATCGTCGCGGCACTCGGCGCCGCGCTGCCGATCGACACGCGGCTGATCGAACTCGGCGAGATCGGCAGCCGGCTGGCCGGCGCGCTGACGCGCGCGCAGGTGCCGGCCGACCTCGACGCGCAGATCCGTGCGATCGAGACGGCCGATGCACTCGTCGTCGCGAGCCCCGTGTATCGCGCGTCGTACACGGGCCTCTTCAAGCACCTGTTCGACCTTGTGCATCACGAGGCGCTGGTCGACGTACCCGTGCTGCTCGCCGCCACCGGCGGCAGCGAGCGTCATGCGCTCGTGATCGACCATCAGCTCCGGCCGCTGTTCAGCTTCTTCCAGGCACGCACGCTGCCGATCGGCGTGTATGCGTCCGAAAGCGATTTCGACCAGTACCAGATCGCGAGCCCGGCGCTGCGTGCGCGCATCGCGCTCGCCGTCGATCGCGCGGTGCCGCAGCTGCGCCCGCATGCGCTTTCCGTCGCGGTCGCCTAGGCCGCCTGCGTTTTTACTCCCGACCAGGACACACTCATGAGCCATTCCGACCCTTCCGCCGACGGCGTCAAGTTCGCCTACTGGGTGCCGAACGTCAGCGGCGGCCTCGTCGTCAGCACGATCGAGCAACGCACCGACTGGAGCCTCGAATACAACCAGCAGCTCGCACGCACGGCCGAGGCGGCCGGCTTCGAGTACGCGCTGAGCCAGATCCGCTTCACCGCCGGCTACGGCGCCGAATACCAGCACGAGTCGGTGTCGTTCAGCCAGGCACTGCTGCATGCGACGACGAAGCTCAAGGTACTCGCCGCGATCCTGCCGGGGCCGTGGCACCCGGCCGTGGTCGCGAAGCAGCTCGCGACGATCGACCACATCTCGAACGGACGCATCGCGATCAACGTCGTGAGCGGCTGGTTCAAGGGCGAATTCACCGCGATCGGCGAGCCGTGGCTCGAGCACGACGAACGCTACCGGCGCTCGAAGGAATTCATCCAGGCGCTGAAAGGCATCTGGACGCAGGACAACTTCACGTTCAAGGGTGATTTCTACCGCTTCAACGACTACACGCTGAGCCCGAAGCCGGTGCAGAAGCCGCATCCGGAGATCTTCCAGGGCGGCAGCTCGCGCGCGGCGCGCGACAACGCGGCGAGCGTGTCGGACTGGTATTTCACGAACGGCAATACGCCGGAGAACCTGAAGGCGCAGATCGACGACATCCGCGCGAAGGCGGCGGCGAACAACCATCGCGTGCGCATCGGCGTCAACGCGTTCGTGATCGCGCGCGATACGGAGGAAGAGGCGCAGGCCGTGCTCGACGACATCATCCGGCACGCGCACGTCGAGGCCGTGCACGCGTTCGGCGATGCGGTGAAGCAGGCCGGCAAGGCCTCGCCGGAGGGAGAGGGAAACTGGGCGAAATCGACGTTCGAGGATCTCGTGCAGTACAACGACGGCTTCCGCACGAACCTGATCGGTACGCCGCAGCAGATCGCCGAACGGATCGTCGCGCTGAAGGCGATCGGCGTCGATCTCGTGCTCGCGGGGTTCCTGCATTTCATCGAGGAGGCCGAGTACTTCGGCCAGCGCGTGCTGCCGCTCGTGCGCGAACTCGAGGCGCGACGGCAGGCGGTTGCCGCGTGATGCGGGGGCCGGTGCGCGGCGGGCACGAACGCATGCCGCGCGCCGGCCGATCGAAGGGGCGACACCGGCGGTTCTCGCGGTTCGACCCGGTTTGACGTTTCGGATATCGAAACAGGAGGTCGGCGGATGCTTCCCGGCGCCGCCGGCCGGTTCATGAGCTTTGCCGGAATCGACATGTCTACGGAAATCATCGAAGAAAACGTGCAACCGCAAGCGGGCGCCACGCCCGTTCCCGTCATCGGCTCGGATGCCGAGGCGCTCGACGTCGCGCGTCAGGTCGCGGCACGGCTGGCCGAGCACGCCGCGTTGCGCGACCGCGAGCGGAAGCTGCCGTTCGACGAGATCGAACTGTTCTCGTCGAGCGGGCTGTGGGGCATCACCGTGCCGCGCGAATACGGCGGCGCGGAGGTGTCGAACGTGACGCTCGCGGAAGTGATCGCGATCGTTTCAGAGGCGGACCCGTCGCTCGGCCAGATCCCGCAGAACCACTATTGCCTGATCGAGGACATCCGCCTCGAGGGCAGCGATGCGCAGAAGCGCTTCTTCTTCGATCTCGTCCTGAAGGGCACACGCTACGGGAACGCGTTTTCCGAAGCCGGCGGCAAGAACGTGCTCGATATCCGGACGCGCGTGCATCTCGACGGCGACGCGTTCGTGCTGAACGGCCGCAAGTTCTATTCGACCGGCACGCTGTTCGCGCACTGGATTCCGGTACTCGCGCTCGACGAGTCGGACCAGGCCGTGCTCGCCTTCGTGCGGCAGGGGGCGCCGGGGCTGACCGTCGTGGATGACTGGAGCGGTTTCGGGCAGCGCACGACCGCGAGCGGCACGGTGATCGTCGAGAACGTGCGCGTGAGCCCGTTCGAAATCTTCCACACGCAGCGTTCGTACGATCGCCCGACCTTCGCGGGCCCGTTCGCGCAGATCACGACCGCCGCGATCGACCTCGGGATCGCGCGCGCCGCGCTGCAGGACACGATCGCGTTCGTGCAGCAGCATGCGCGCCCGTGGATCGACAGCGGCGTCGAGCGCGCGAGCGAGGACCCGCTGACGATCGCGCAGATCGGCGACATCGCGTACCGCGTGCACGCGGCCGAAGCGCTGCTCGCGCGCTCGGGCCGCTTCGTCGACGCGGCGAAGCGCGAGCCGGGCGAGGAAACGGTCGCGCAGGCCGCGATCGCGGTGGGCGAGGCGAAGATCGCGACGACCGAGGTGGCGCTGCTTGCGGCGAGCAAGCTGTTCGAGCTCGGCGGCAGCAAGTCGACGCTGGCGAAATACAACTTCGACCGCCACTGGCGCAACGCGCGCGTGCATACGCTGCACGACCCGGTGCGCTGGAAGTATCACGCGATCGGCAACTACTACCTCAACGGCGTGAAGCCCGCGCGCCATTCCTGGAACTGACCGGCTCGCGCCGGCCGCCGTCACCCCCCTCACCCTCACCACCACCGCCGCGGACAGCACGCACGCGGCGCCGCTTTATTCCCGACGAGGTCAATCGATGAGTCATCCAGCAAGCCCCGCGCAGGCACTGCCCGCGCAGCATGCCGTACCGCCGGCGGGCGGCCTGCGGCGCAACTACCTGAGCCTGCCCGAACTGATTGCGCAGTCGATCGGCCTCGTCGGCGTGTCCGGCGGGATCGGCGTGCTGATCCCCGCCGTCTTCGCGACGGCCGGCAACGGCACGTGGCTCGCGTACCTGTTTGCGATCGTCGCGCTGCTGTTTGCGTCGTGGAGCATCTCGGTGTTCGCGCGCGATTCGGCGTCGCCGGGGGCGCTGTATGCATACGTGTCGGCCGGCATCGGGCCGGTCTGGGGCGCGATCTGCGGCTGGTCGCTGCTGATTGCCTATGCGGTGGCCGCCGCGGGCATCCTGCAGGGGACGATCAACACGTTTCTCGTGCTGGGCCGCGAGACTGGGCTGCTCGGCGGCGCGACGCCGCTCGGCGCCGTGCTCGGGCTCACGGTCGTCACCGCGTTCGCCGCGTGGTACATCGCGTTTCGCGACATCCGGCTGTCCACGCGTTTCACGCTGTTCGTCGAACTCGCGACGCTGCTGCTGATCGCCGTCGTTGTGATCGGCACGATCGCGTTCGGCGGGCATCCGGTCGATCGCGCGCAACTGACGCTCGAAGGCGTGAAGCCGACCCAGCTGCAGCTCGGGATGGTGCTCGCGTTCTTCAGCTTCACGGGGTTCGAGAGTGCAACCGTGCTCGGCGCGGAAGCGCGCGACCCGTTCCGCGCGATTCCGCGCGCGGTGCTGATCAGCGTCGTCGGGCCGGCGATCCTGTTCGTGATCGGCGCGTACGGGATGGTGAGCGCGTTTCATGGGCAGACGCCGCCGCTCGACCGGGTCGACGGCCCGCTCGCGGTGCTCGCGCATCGGCTCGGCGCCGGCTGGGTCGGCGTGCTGATCGACGCAGGCGTGGCGTTGAGCTTCTTCGCGGCGTTCTTTTCGTCGATCAATGCGGCGGCGCGGATCGTCTATACGTTCGGGCGGCAGGGCGTGCTGCATGCGTCGACGGGTCACGCACACGAGCGCAATGCGACGCCTCACGTCGCGGTGGCGCTGATCGCGGTGCTGGCGCTGGTCACCGCGCTGGTATTCACCGCGCGCGGCACCGCGCTACTCGACTCGTATGGCTATCTCAGCTCGATTGCCACGTATGGCTGGCTGCTTGCATACGTGCTGGTGGCGATCGGCGCGCCGCTCTATCTGCGCCGCCAGCGCCGGCTTCGCGCGCGGCATGTGGCGATCAGCGTCGTTGCGGTCGTGCTGCTCGCGATTCCGCTGGCCGGCAGCGTGTATCCGGTGCCGGAGGGCGTGTATGCGTGGTTGCCTTATGTGTTCGTCGCGCTGCTGGCGATCGGGCTCGGGTGGTTCCTGGTGCTGCGCGTCCGGTTTCCGGAGCGGTTGCGCGAGCTGGAGGCCGAGTTGCTGACGAAGTGACGGGGCGCGCCGTCGGCCGGTTCGGCGTCTTCGGCGCATGCCTGGCGCGACGACCGGCCGGCGACGCGCCGGGCTCGCCGATTCCTTTTCATGAGCACGCGCGGACGTCACGCCACACCTGCCATCCTCGACGCATCGACCACCATCTGCACACCGAGCCCGCCGAGGATGAGCCCCATCGCCCAGCGCTGGGCGAGCAGTAGCGTCGGGCGCCCGTGCAGGAACTTCGCGATGCTGCTGGAACAGATCGCCACCGTCCCGTTCGCGCAGGCGAATGCGGCGATCAGCAGCGAACCGAGAAACAGCGACTGGCCGAGCACGCTGCCGTTCCGGTAGTCGATGAACTGCGGCAGCAACGAAATGAACAGCATCGCGAGCTTCGGGTTCAGCACGCTGGTCGTCGCGCCCATCGCGAGCAGCCGCAGCGGCCGCTCGCTGGGCAACGCCCGCACCTCGAACGGCGAGCGGCCGCCGGGCCTGACGGCCTGCCATGCCAGATACAACAGGTACGCCGCACCGACCACGGCCAGCCCGCTGCCCGCATAGGGCACGCTCATGAACAGCGTGGTGATGCCGAACGCCGCGCCGAACATGTAGAACAGGTACCCGATCATCACGCCACCGAGTGAAATGAGCCCCGCCGTGCGGCCCTGCGCGATCGAGCGCGACATCACGTAGACCATGTTCGGCCCGGGCGTGACCGCGAGCATGCCGCCGATGACGAGAAACCCGTAGAGCGATCCGGACGTATGCATGTCTGACGATTCCTGCAACGAGTGAGTGCTGACGGGAATCATTGTCCGATCGTGGAGGCGAACAGTAAAACGGGATAAACTGAATCGATTGATCAGTTTTTCTGAATACGATGAAAAAGCTCGACCTCGATGTGCTCGCGATGGTGGTGGCCGTCGCCGAATCCGGATCGTTCGCTCAGGGCGCGCAGGCTGTGCACCGGTCGCCGTCGGCGGTGAGCATGCAGATCAAGGCGCTCGAAGACGCGCTCGGCAAGCCGCTCTTCATCCGCGACACGCGCAACGTGACGCCGACCGGCGAAGGCACGATGCTTGCCGAATACGGCCGCCGGATGCTGGCGATGCGCGACGAGGCCTGGGCGTCGGTCGTGCGCCCGGAGATTCGCGGCCGCGTGACGATCGGCGTGCCCGACGACTACATTTCGTCGCTGCTGCCGCAGGTGCTCGGCAAGTTCGCCGCGATGCATCCGCGTGTGGAAGTGCGCGTGATCGGCCAGCCGAGCAGCGCGCTCGTGCCGATGCTGAAGGACAACACGGTCGACCTCGCGTGCCTCACGCGGATCAAGGGCGTGACCGGCGAGCTGATCCGGCTCGAACCGCTCGTGTGGGCCGGGTCGCCGAAACGCAACGTATGGGAGGAGCGGCCGCTGCCGGTGGCCTTTTTCACGCACGGCGGCAGCATGGCGCGCGATCAGGCGGTCAAGGCGCTGAACCGGCGGAAGATCCCGTACCGGATGTCCTACGAGAGCCCGAGCCACCTCGGCCTCCTCAGCATGGTGGAGGCCGGGCTCGCGGTCGCACCGCTGGCGCGCTGCTGCATTCCCGATCATCTCGTGCAGCTGTCGGAAAGCCACGGGCTGCCGCCGCTGGGCGAACTCGAGGTCGTGCTCGCGCGCAGCGCGCAGTCCGCGCGCCCGCCGTGCGACTACCTGGCCGAGCAGATTCTCGGCGAATGGCGTACCTGAACGCGGGCAGCCCGCCGGCGGCCGTGTTTCAGCACGACTTCAGCAGCCATTCGCGGAACGCGACGAGCGACGGCAGCGTCTCGTTCCCCGGCGGATAGACGAGGTAGTAGCTGCGCTGGCTGGTGATCGCGTCGCCGATCGACACGAGTTCGTTGCGGCCCAGCTCGTCTTCCACCAGCACCTTCGGCACCAGCCCGATCCCCATCCCGGCCCGCACGGCCTGGATCAGGTGCGACGTCAGCTCGAAGCTCGGGCCGATGCGCATCTGCCGATGGTCGAGCCGATAGTGCGAAAACCACTCGGCCCACGCCTGCTGGTTGCTCGTCACGCCGAGCAGCGTCTGCTTCGCGGCCCACGCCGGCGAACGCGCGTCGGCCTTGCGGCGGCTGCCGGTGTCCGGCGGCGCGATCGCGATCAGGAACTCGTTGTACAACCGGTGCGCGTGCAGGCCCGGCCAGTCGCCCGCGCCGACGGTGATGGCCGCGTCGAGGTCGTCGTTGAGGAAATCGATGGCGCCGATCCGCGAATGGAGGTGCACGGTCACGCCCGGATGCGCGGTGTAGAAGTCGTGCAGGTGCGGCAACAGCCATTTCGAGCCGAACGTCGGCAAGGTGGCGAGCCGCAGCGTGCCGGCGCCCGCCTGGTGGGACATCGCCTGCAGCGTCGCGCCGCGGATGCGCCCCAGTGCGCCGCTCAGCTCGGCGAAGTAGCGGCGCCCGACCTCGGTCAGCTTCACGGAGCGGCCCTCGCGCCGGAACAGCGGCACGCCGAGTTGATCCTCGAGCGTCTGGACTTGCCGGCTGATCGCGCTCTGGCTCAGCGACAGCTCCTCGGCCGCGCGCGTGTAGCTTTCATGCCGCGCGGCGGCCTCGAACACGAGCAGCAGCGACATGGACGGGGTGAGGCGACGGTAATTCATGAGTTTTATGCAATATTCGCCGGGCGAGAATTCGTTTGTTTCTCGCAGAAATTCCAAAGATACTGGAATTCCCGGTCGCGTGGAAACTTGCCAAAAAATCATGTTTCGGAGCGCGCGAACCGGCCGGCTCCACCCACACTGCGCTTTTGCCCCATGTCGATCGCCTCGTTGCCCCGTCCCGCCAGCCCGCCCGCGAATGCGTACCGTGACTTTCTCGCCGCGCTGCGGGCCGCCGGATTCGCCGGGGAGATCCGCGCGGACCATGCGAACCGGACGGTGCAGGCCACCGACAACTCGATCTACCAGCGCCTGCCGCAAGCGGTGATCTGCCCCGCGCATGCCGACGACGTCCAGCTGCTGGCACGGCTGCTCGCCGAGCCCGCGCATCGCGACGTCGCGGTGGCCGCGCGCGGCGGCGGCACGGGCACCAACGGGCAGTCGTTGACCGACGGCGTGGTCGTCGACCTGTCGCGGAACATGAACCGGATCCTCGAAATCGACGTCGAGCGCCGCTGGGTGCGCGTGCAGGCGGGCGTCGTCAAGGATCAGCTCAATGCGGCGCTGAAGCCGCACGGGCTGTTTTTCGCGCCGGAACTGTCGACGTCGAACCGCGCGACGGTCGGCGGGATGATCAACACCGACGCGAGCGGGCAGGGCAGCTGCACGTACGGCAAGACGCGCGATCACGTGCTCGAACTGGATTTCGTGCTGATGGGCGGCGAGCGGCTGCACAGCGACGCACTCGATGCCGAAGAACTGGAGCGCCGCTGCGCGCGGCAGGACCGCATCGGCAAGGTGTACCGCACAGCGCGACGCATCAGCGACGACAAGGCCGCGCTGATCGAAGCGAAGTTTCCGAAGCTCAACCGCTGCCTGACCGGCTACGACCTCGCGCATCTGCGCGAACCCGACGGCCGCTTCAACCTGAACAGCGTGCTGTGCGGCGCCGAAGGTTCGCTCGGCTTCGTCGTCGAGGCGAAACTCAACGTGCTGCCGATCCCGAAGTATTCGGTGCTGGTCAACGTGCGCTACGCGGGCTTCATGGATGCGCTGCGCGACGCGCGCGCACTGCTCGCGCACGCGCCGCTGTCGATCGAGACGGTCGACTCGAAGGTGCTGATGCTCGCGATGAAGGACTTCGTGTGGAGCAGCGTCGCCGAGTATTTCCCGCAGGACGACGCGCGTCCGACGCTCGGCATCAACCTGATCGAATTCAGCGGCGACGAAGCGGACGACGTCGACGCACGCGTGCGTGCGTTCGTCGACCATCTGCGCACCGATACCGGCGTGGAGCGCCTGGGCCACACGCTCGCGGCCGGCGACGACGCGGTGAAGCGCGTGTATGCGATGCGCAAGCGCGCGGTCGGCCTGCTCGGCAACGTGCAGGGCGAGGCGCGCCCGCAGCCGTTCGTCGAGGACACCGCGGTGCCGCCCGAGAACCTCGCCGCGTACATCGCCGAATTCCGCGCGCTGCTCGACGGTCACGGGCTGCAGTACGGGATGTTCGGCCACGTCGACGCGGGCGTGCTGCACGTGCGCCCGGCGCTCGACATGAAGGACCCGAGGCAGGCGGCGCTGGTACGGCCCGTGTCGGATGCGGTGGCCGAACTCACGCAACGCCACGGCGGCCTGCTGTGGGGCGAGCACGGCAAGGGCGTGCGCTCCGAATATGCGCCGGCGTTCTTCGGCGAGCTGTATCCGTCGCTGCAGCAGCTGAAGGCCGCGTTCGATCCGCACAACCAGTTCAACCCGGGCAAGATCGCGACGCCGCCGGATCACACGATGCGGCTGCTGAAGATCGACGAAGTGCCGACGCGCGGCGACCACGACCGGCAGATCGACGAGCGCGTGTGGCAGAGCTACGGCACGGCGATGCACTGCAACGGCAACGGCGCGTGCTACAACTTCGATCCGGACGACGCGATGTGCCCGTCGTGGAAGGCGACGCGCGAACGCGTGCAGTCGCCGAAGGGGCGTGCGTCGCTGGTGCGCGAATGGCTGCGCCTGCAAGGGCAGGCCGGCGTCGACGTCGTCGCGGCGGCGCGCGCACGGCAGCCGTTCCTGCGCGGCCTGGCCGCGCGCTGGCGCAACAGCCGCGCGGCGCGCAACGGCGAGGCCGATTTCTCGCACGAGGTGTACGACGCAATGGCCGGCTGCCTCGCGTGCAAATCGTGCGCCGGGCAGTGCCCGGTCAAGGTCAACGTGCCCGAATTCCGCTCGCGGTTTCTCGAGCTGTATCACCAGCGCTACCTGCGGCCGTTACGCGACTACCTGATCGGCTCGCTCGAATTCACGATGCCGTGGATGGCGCGCGTGCCCGCGCTGTACAACGGGCTGATGCGCGCCGGCTGGGTGCGCACGCTGCTCGAGCGGCACGTCGGCATGGTCGACAGCCCGCTCCTGAGCCGCTTCGATCTCGCGGCCGTGATCCGCGAATGGCGCGTGAAGCCGGCCGACCCGCAGGCGCTCGCCGCGCTGAGCGACGCGCAGCGCGCACGCAGCGTCGTCATCGTGCAGGACACGTTCACGCGCTATTTCGATACCGAGCAGCTGGCGACGCTGATCGAGCTGGCGGCGCGCACGGGTTTTCAGGTGTGGCTCGCGCCGCTCGCGCCGAACGGCAAGGCGCTGCACGTGCAAGGCTTTTTGCACGCGTTCGAGAAGGCGGCGATCCGCAATGCCGGGCAGCTGGCGGCGCTGGCGCGCTCGGGTGTCGCGCTGGTCGGCCTCGATCCGGCGATGACGCTCACGTATCGGCAGGAATACCTGAAGGTGACGGGGCTCGCCGATGTGCCGAAGGTGGCGCTGCCGCAGGAATGGCTGCTGCAGGCGCTGCCGGAAGCGGACGCGGGCGCCGTGCCGCGCGTCGCCGGTTCGTACCGGTTGCTGCCGCACTGCACCGAGAAGACCAATGCGCCCGACAGCGGCAAGCAATGGGCACAGGTGTTCGCACGGCGCGGGCTGCGTTTGCAGGTGCAGGCAACCGGGTGCTGCGGGATGTCGGGCACCTACGGGCACGAAGCGCGCAATCTCGAGACGTCGAAGACGATCTACGCGCAGTCGTGGGCGGCGCACGTCGATGCGGCGGATGGGGAAGGCGAGGCGCTGGCGACCGGTTATTCATGCCGCAGCCAGGTGAAGCGGATGTCTTCGAAGCAGGTGCGCCATCCGTTGCAGGCGCTGCTCGATCACGTGCGGGCGGCGGGAGGATGATCGGGCGTCGCGTGGTGCGGTGCCCGTGAGACGACTTCCGTTCCGGCGGCAAGCGGCAAGCGTTGAGCCGCTGTCGACGCATGCCAGCGCTCAGGCGTCGGCCTTCGCCGTTTTTCTGGAACGCGGCTTGTCCGCCGCAGGAAATACGCCGCCGCCGCGCGGACGTTTCGGTTCGATCCGCATCTGCCGGATCACGCGCCGGAAATCGATCTCGTGCGCGGCCAGCGTGCCGATCAGTTTCGCGATGACCGCGAGGTGGGACGGGACGGTGCCCTTGCTCGAATAGTTCGTGATCGAACTTTCGTTCATCCGGATCAGGCGGGCGAACTCACGCGCCGTCAACTGTGCCTTCCTCAACTCCTGTTGGAATTCCGCATACGCCATTGCGCACATGATGCTTCGTCTCCGTGAATCAGAAATCGGCCCGCGCGGCGCCGGCGCCGACGGGTGGCGTTCCCGTCGTGCCGGCGCCGCGACGGGTTACATCTTCACCTGGTCGAGGAAGGTCTTCTTGCCGCTCTTGTAGCCGTAGATCGAGATGATCCCGTGCGTCAGGTCGCCCTTCGCATCGAAGGTCGTCGTGCCGATCACGCCGTCGTACTTCGTTGCCGGCATCGCCGCGAGGATCTTCGCCGGGTCGGTCGAGTTCGCGCGCTTCATCGCGTCCACGGCGATGTAGACCGCGTCATACGCGAACGGCGCATCGAACTTGATGCCCTGGTTGAAGCGCTTCTGGTACTTCGCGAGGAAGTCCGCGCCGCCCGGCATCTTCTCGAGCGCGGCGCCTGCCTGCGAGCACAGCACGTTGTCGGCCGCCGGGCCGGCCAGCTCGGCCAGCGAGTCGGTACACACGCCGTCGCCCGACAGGATCTTCGCGCGCAGGCCGAGCTGCTTCGCCTGCTTCGCGAGCGGGCCGCCGGTGGCGTCCATGCCGCCGTACATGATCGCGTCCGGGTTCTCGCCCTTGACCTTCGTCAGGATCGCGCGGAAGTCGACGGCCTTGTCGTTGGTCGCGTCGTGCGACAGCACCTTCAGGCCGAGCGCCTTCGCCTTCTTCTCGAACTCGTTCGCGAGGCCCTGGCCGTACGCGGTCGAATCGTCGATCACGGCGACGCTCTTCACGCCCTTCGCCTGCGCGTAGCTCGCGAGCGCCGGGCCTTGCTGCGCGTCGGTCGCGACCACGCGGTACGTCGTCTTGAAGCCTTGCTGCGTGTAGGTCGGGTTCGTGGCCGACGGCGAGATCTGCACGATGCCCGCGTCGCTGTAGATCTTCGACGCCGGGATCGACGTGCCCGAGTTCAGGTGGCCGATCACGGCGACGACCTTGTCGTCGACGAGCTTCTGCGCCACCTGCGTGGCCTGCCGCGGGTCGGCCGCGTCATCCTGCGCATCGAGTTGCAGCGTGATCTTCTTGCCGCCGATCGTCAGGCCCTTCGCGTTGATTTCCTCGACCGCGAGGCGCGCACCGTTCTCGTTGTCCTTGCCGAGGTGCGAGATGCCGCCCGTCGTCGGTTCGACGCTGCCGATCTTGACGACCTGGTCGGCCATCGCGCCCGACGCGGCCGCGAATGCGGCGGCAGCCAGTGCGACGGTGATCAGGGGTTTGCAGCGCATGCCGACAGTGCTTCGTTCCATCTGCCATCTCCGATTTGAATGATCGTTCTATTGGACGTCTCGACCGTCCGACGGCGAGGCCGGGGCGATCGGACGAGTCTCCATACCCATCATGGGCTTCACTTGCATCGCGTCCTGCCCGTCGGCGTGATGCCCGGATGAGCGGGCCGGGGCCTGACAACGTGCAATTCGTATGAATATATATGAAGCCGATTTTGCGCGCTGCAGCGAATCGCGCCACGGGGCGGGCGCGGCAAGGCCGGCGCCCGAAATCCGAAGGCGCCGGACGCCGGAAATCGTGCGCCGCGGCACGCCATGGATTGCGATTCGCTGTCGACGGCCTTACGGCCGCATCCATTATTCGGCCGACGGCCGGGGCGAAGCCATGGACACTGATGCGCGGTCAATCCGGAACTGTTCGGTCGATTTGTCTGCACAGTTTGGACGGTTGTGATTGCGCGTCCGGTTGAGCTGCCGGGTTTCATCGGGATCGATGCCCCTATTGATGCAACTAACGGTCAAGCCCCGGCGGCGCTGGCGAACTGGCGCGAGTCGACAGTCGGCGCCATCCGATCGGCTTTGCAGATGCCGGGGTTCATCCGACCGGTTCGCTTGCGGATCGTCGGGCTGGCTGTGCCGGCCCGATGCGGCGTTGCGCCTAAGCGCGTCCGCGCAACGCCACGAAGATCACGCCGGCGATCGCCAGCAGGCCGCCGCATACCGTCTCGATCCCGGGCCGCTCGCCCGTCAGGACCATCGACAGGGCCATCGCGACCGCCGGCGTCAGATAGAGGAAGTTGGCGGCGCGCGCCGCGCCGAAGTAGCCGAGTGCGAAGGTCCAGGTCGCGTAACCCAGCGCGGCCGGGAAGATGCCGAGCATCAGGACGGCCAGCGTCGTGTCGCGCGACCCGCTGCCCAGTGCCCCGAGTGCGCCGGGCAGCCACGGCGCGAGCAGCAGCGCGCCGGCCAGCAGCGTGTAAGCGGTGCACGCCAGCGCGCCGTATACCGGAATCAGCCGCCGCTGCAGCACGAAATAGCTGGCCGAACACAGGGCCGCGCCGAGAATCAGCGTGCTGCCCGCGCCGAGGACGAGGCCGCCCGGTTGCCCGCGCGCGATCACCGCGATGCCGGCGAGGCTGACGAGCGAGCCGAGCCAGCCCCAGCGATTGAAGCGCTCGCCGAGAAACACGGCGGCCAGCAGGGCCGTGAAGATCGGCAGGGTGTTCACGATGAAGCTCGCCGCGCCGGCCGACACGGTCTGCTCGCCGGTATTGAGCAGCGCGTTGTACAGCGCGATGCCGAGAAAGCCGCACAGCAGGAAGCGCAGCGCATCGCTCCGGGTCGGCACGCGCGGCCGCCGCGCCACCAGCCACGCGACGATCAGCACGGCCGCGGTGGCGAAGCGTGCCGCCGCGAGCTGAAGCGGGGTCAGGCCATGCAGGCCGATCCGGATGAACGGGAAAGCGGACGCCCACGAAACGATCGTGAAGGCGACCGCGCCGGCCGCGACCAGCGGCTGCCGCGCAGCGCGCGACGACGGTGTGGAGAGTGTGTTCATGCGGCGATGATGCGGCGTCGCGAGATGTTAAGCTAGCGCACAGATCAGCATCCAGATATGAAGATGATTCACAGCTCGAGCCGGCGGCCGGCCGGCGCTTCAGCCCGCGCGAAGCGTGGCGCGGCGTTGCCCGCCGCGGCGCCGGCGCCGGGGTCGCGGCCGCCGCTCGCGAGCCTGGAGACGGTGTGCACGGTCGCGCGCGAGGGTTCGTTCCTGGCCGCCGCCGACGTCTCCGGCGTGACGCACGGCGCGATCAGCCGGCGGGTGGCCGCCGTTGAAAACTGGCTCGGCCTGAAGTTGTTCGAACGTCATGCGCGCGGCGTGCGCCTGACGCCGGACGGGCAGCGCTTCGTCGGCCGGATCGAACAGGCGTTCTCGATCATCGACAGTGCGGCCGATCAGTGGCGTTCGCCGCGCGCGCCGCGACTGGTCAGGATGAGCGTGGTGCCGGCATTCGCGCAGCTGTGGCTGTTCGAGCGGCAGCATGCGCTCGAGAGCGAGGCACCCGCGTTGCAGATCGAACTCGGCATCGATCTTCGCAACGTGGATATCGCCGGCGGCGAAGCGGACCTGTCGGTCCGGTACGGGCGCGGCAACTGGCGCCAGCTCGAAACCCGTGCGTTCATGCCGGAGCGGCTCTATCCGGTCGCGCATCCGCGGCTCGCCGCGCAACTGGCTGCGGAGCGCCGCCGGCGCGGCGATGCCGCGTTGCTCGACATGCCGTTGCTGCACGATTCCGATGTGACCGGCTGGCGCACGTGGTTCGATGCGTTGGGCGTGCCGTTCAAGCCGCGCGCGCAGGACCGCCGGTTCGAGGATTACAACCTCGTGCTGGCCGCGGCCGAGGCCGGGCTCGGCGTGGCGCTGGCGCGCGTACCGCTTGCCGACGCCTATCTCAAGCGCAGCGAACTCGTGCGCGTGAGCCGCCACGAGGTCGATTCGGTGCTCCGGTATTACTTCGTGCACGCGAAGGGGGAGAATCGGCCTGAGGTGCTGGCGTTGATGGAGCGGATGCGGGCGGCGGTGGCGGCCGGCAAGTGAGCGAAATGGAAATGGTCGTGGCGACCCGCCGCGGCGGGCCGGCTGGTGCGAAGGACGCGGTGTGCGATTCGAGGCACTAGGCCGGCGGCGCCGGATCGACGACAATGCGTCCGCGAAAAACGATAAGGTGGAGAGATGAACGAAAATCGAAAATGTATGCACCCGTGCGGGTGCAAGCGAGGTCAACAATGAACAGGCCGGACAAATCGTCGAAAGCGCGTGCAGCGCTCGACCAGCTGTTTTCGGGCATGGCGCCCACGGACGAGACGCGCGCGTCGCGTCCCGGCAACCCGTTCGAAGCGAACGCAAACGAGGCATCCGCCGGCACGGGCGTGCGCGGCGGGATCGAAGTCACGCTGTCGACCCGGATTCAGCTGCGCGGTTATCCGAATGCGGACGCATTCATGAAGCGCATGGCCGAAGCGTGGGGGCTGGATTGGGGGATGTACGACAGCGTCAAGGCCATCGCGACGTTGCCCGCCGGATGGCGAGCGCGCCGGCTTCCGGAAGTCACGCAGATCGTCGACGGGCACGACGTGCTGCGCGCGGAGAGCAGCCTGCAGGGCGGCGAGATGTCGTACCTGAAAGTGCATCCGCGGTACTACATCGACGCACGCAAGGGGTTCGGCTGGGGCAAGTCGTCGAAGGCGTCCGACGATCCGGATCTCGACGGCCCCGACTGGAACTGCTTCGTGGTCGATCGCGAGAAGTCCGTCGAAGTGCATGAATTGACGACCTCGTCGCTGAAAGCCGACATGGACAACGCACGGGCGACCTTGCTGAAATGGCTGGACGAAAACTATCCGAAACATCGCGATCCGTTCGCTTACTGGACGGATTGCGAACGGGCGTCGTGACGTTGCGTGGCTGCCCGGTTCGGCATCGCGGGCACATGCTGCCCGACCGGCGCCGGAGCGGGGGCGGCACACGCTGCCTCGATTCCTCGGCTGGTTGCGCCGGGGGTGCCAGTTGAAACGCGCCTGTGTCGTCCCGATTCTCTGGACGGCGTTCGCCGCGGCGGTCGGCTCGACCGTCGTCGAGCTGCTGCTCTGGCCGATCGCCGGCGATGATGCGATCGGGAACCTGCTGCGCGACGCACGCCTCACGGCCGCCATCGTGATGGGGCGCCGCGTGCTCGACGCGTCCGCCGGCTTCGATCCGCTGGTCATGGCGGTGGCGACCCTCGTGCATCTGGTGCTGTCGCTGGTCTATGCGGCGGTGCTGGTGAAAACGATCCGCACCCTGTCGCTCGCGGCCGCGCTACTCGCAGGCGGCGCGTTCGGCCTCATCCTGTTCGGCGTCAACCTGTACGCCTTCACCGCGATCTTCCCGTGGTTCATTCCGGTCCGAGGTGCGATCACGCTGGTGGCCCATCTGGTATTCGGGATCAGCGCGGCGGCGGCCTACCGCTTCGCGAGGCGCTAGGCCGGCGCCAGCCGCCAGCCGTGGCATCGACTGTCGAAGGTTACCGCGTTGATCAATCGCACCAGACCCCTGGAATAAGCAGGCATGCCGCATCGTTTAGCCGGCAGGAGACCCTTTACGTAGCGGCGGCGCGTTACCGTCGCGTGGTGAATCGTGCGTGAGCAATCCGATGTGTCGGGCGCCGTCAGCGGCGCCACGCGATCGAGTGGTCGGGGGCAATCAGGAGCCGATCATGTGCAACTTGTTTCGATCCGGGATAGGTATCGTCTGTCTCGGCTGTTCCGCGGCGGTCCTCGCGCAAACGTACGACGATCTGGCGGACGACACGGCCAACTGCCGTGCAGTCGTCGCGCGAGCGAACATCGACGGCACGGACCAGCAAATCGTGGGGCGTGCGTGCCTGCAGGACGACGGCACATGGCAGTTCGTGCAGAGTCCCGATGGTAGTGTTTTATGGTATCCGGCGGTGGACTACCCGTATGCCGACCTGGGGTACTGGGGGCCGCCGCTTTTCATCGGCGCGGGCGTGGGCTTCGTCTTCATCGATCGTTTCCACCACTTCCATCATTTCCACCATTTCGATCCGGTCGTTCACGTCAACGGGATGGAACATCGCCGCTTCGGCGTGCCGATCGGCGCCGGTTTTCACCATGGCGCGTTCCCGGTCGGCGCGCATCGCGAATTCGGCGGAATGCATGCGTTCGGCGGCATGGGCGGGGCGGGGGGCATGCGGCGACATTAGGCTCGCATTTCCGGCTTGATCGTGCGCCTTCTTCCAGCTGCGTCAGGCATCGGTGCGCTTACAGGATCGACGCGAGTCTCGGCACCCGGAGCAGGAGGCCGGCAATCAGGTAGCACGTGACGCAAGCGACACTGCCGGTCACGGCGAATTTCAGGAACGGGGACACCGGCACGGTTCGCCATACGAGGGCGATACCCACCAGCACCGGGGGATGGATGATGTAGATCGTGTACGCGCGCCGGGACAGCGACCGCCATGCGCCCGTCAGTCGATCGAAGCGCCGCTGGAAACGGCTGGCAAGAAACAGGCTCGTTCCCCACGCGACCAGCGGCTCCCAGAATGCGTAGATCACCTCCTGCGGGCGGCCGCGCAATGCAGGAACGTGCTTGGCGAGCAGGTAAGCGACCGGCAGGACAGGGAGTGCCAGCAGTGCGATGCGCCACCACAGTCTGACCTGCCGTGCCGGCAGATGCTCGATCCAGTGCACGCGCGCGGTCCGGCACCCGGCTGCGTACAACACGACGTAGCTCGCGAAGTAGCCGAGCTGCAGCCCCCATACGTTGATACCTACCGGCCATCGGGACCGCAACGCCAGTGCCGCGATACCCGTGAGCAACGCCGCGGCGGCCAACGTCCTGTCGGACGGAAAGGGGTTGCGGGCGGGGCGGTTTGTATCGCGCGCCACGGTGCGCCGGAAGGCGATGTGCCAGAGCGCTGCAGCTGCGCTGAACATCAGCAGCGCCTCGGCGAACCACATCGGGCCGTTCTCGAACGTGCCTTTGCGCCACAGGCGGCCCAGCGTATCCGCGAACGGGTGGCCTGCGCCCGATTGCGCCAGGGCGATCGTTGCCGGGCCGATCACGAAGCCGTACACGAGCAGAGGCAGGCCGAGCCTGATGAACCGGTCGGCGAGGAAACGGGCGACGCCCTTTCGATCGATGGATGGCGACGTGTAATAGCCGGCCAGGAAAAAGAACAGGCCCATGAAAAAGGCCTGGTTGATCGCGCAGAAGAGCGTCAGCAGTGCGGATTCCACGGACGGGCCGGCAGCCACCTCGTGGTAGTACCACCCGCCGAGCGCGCCGTATGTGATCGCGCAGTGGTGAAAGACCACCAGCAACGTCAGGCACGCGCGCAACGCGTCGAGGCCGGCGTTTCGATGGACGGCTGCCGCCGTGTCCTGCCGAGAAGCGAAGTCGACCGGGACGTCCTGAGCGCTCATCACGTTGCCTGCGTGGTTGGTCAGCGATGACCCGCCTGGCGACGATCCTGGTCGCGACGACGCATGCGAATCCGGCGGGCGTACAGGTCGGCACCCTACACCGTTGTTCTTACAACCTTCCAACAAGCCGTGCCGCCGTTGGCGCGGCGCCCGCTCAGTCGAGCTTGCCGCGCAGGTCGTCGAACGGAATCATCACGTGCGTGCGATACGCGGGCCGCGCTTTCAGCCGTTCGTACCACGCTTGCACGTGCGGCAGGTCCGGCCGGGCGATGTCGAGCTCGAAATAGCGATACAGATGCGTGCCGGCCGCGATGTCGGCGAGCGTGAGCGTATCGCCCGCGAGAAACGGTTGCCCGGCCAGCACCGCATCGAGCGTGCGGAAGTATTGCGCGCACTGCGCGATGCTTTGCTCGACGCGCGCCGTGTCGCGCTGCTCGGGCGGCGTCCGGTAGAAGCCCCGGAACACGCCGGTCAGGAACGTCGGCTGCAGCGTGGTTTGCGACCAGTCCATCCAGCGGTCGGCGCGCGACTGTTCGGCCGGATCGTCGTGCCAGAAACCGGGGCGCCCGTAACGCGCGGCGAGGTAGCGCAGGATGCTGTGCGATTCCCAGACGACCGTGCCGCCGTCGTCGATCACGGGCACGCGCCCGTGCGGGTTCATCGCGAGAAAACCGGGCGTGTCGAGCACGCCGAACTGCCCGCCGGCCGGCACGTGCCGATGCGCGAGCGCGAGCTCGTCGACGAGCCACATCACCTTCTGGACGTTGAATGCATTGCGGCGCCCCCATACGGTCAGCATGCCGGCCTCCTTGTGTCGTGCGGAACATGAACGCGGACAGTGTAAACGCCGCAGGCGCGCACCGCGGTGCGCGCCTGCCGGCTGTCGTCCGTCGCTGTCGTCGCCTGGCGGCGACGCGATCAGAACTTGTGGCGAATCCCGACGATCGCGAGTTCCTGCGTATCGGTGCCGGAGTTCACGCCGTACGAGCCGACCGACGCGGCGGCCTTCACGACCGCGCCGTTCGCGTTGAGCGTGTTGCCGCTCGCCTTCTGGTAGCCGAACAGCGCATACAGGTCGGTGCGCTTCGACAGCGCGTAGTCCGCGCCGAGGTTGACCTGGTTGTAGTGCGCGGAAGACGGGCCCGTCAGCGACGTGTAGTTGTAGCCGACACCCGCGCGCAGCGCAGGCGAGAACTGCCAGTTGAAGAACGCCGAGCCGTTGTTGAACTTCGCGTTCTGGCTGAACGCCGACAGCGTGTCCGCGCCGTACTGCGTATTCGAATACGCGAGGCCGAAGGTGGCGGGCCCGGCCACGTACTGGCCGGCCACACGCACGATCTGGATCGACTTCGCGCTCGAGAAGCCCTGGTTGATCACGGTGTTGAACAGTGTGTCCGAGCTGCTCGACCACGTGCGCACGCCGTTCGCGACCGAGGAGCCGCCGTTCGCGTAGAAGAAGCCGGCGCCGAGCGACAGCGGGCCGTTCGCGTAGCTTGCGCCGAAGCTGTACGTGCGGCCGCTGCCGGTGGCGCCCGCGACGCCGCCGAAGCCGTACAGGCCCTCGAACTGGAAGCCCGAGATCAGCGGGCTCGTGTATTTCACCGAATTGCTGACGCGCAGGCTGTTGTCGTAGTTGTCGAGGTCGCCCGGCGTCGCGAACACGCCGCCGAAGTAGTTGTCCTGAGTGAGGCCCTGCACGAGGTCGACGACCGGATCGTACTGGCGGCCGAGCGTGACGGTGCCGTACGTGCTGCTTGCGAGGCCGACGACGGCCTTGCGGCCGAATTCGCGGCTGCCCTGGCCGAGTGCGCCCGTGCCGATGTTGAAGCCGTTCTCGAGCTGGAACAGCGCGGCCAGGCCGCCGCCGAGATCCTCGGTGCCGCGCAGCCCCCAGCGGCTGCCGGACAGGTTGCCGCTGCTGAACTTGACGAGGCTCGACGCATTGCTGCCGTTCGCGTTCTGCGCGTTGTGGACATAGGCGATGCCCGCATCGGCGATGCCGTACAGCGTGACGCTGCTTTGCGCGTGGGCGCCGGCGGCGAAGAGCGCGGCCGGCAGCGCGAGCAGTGCGAATGAACGGACTGGTTTCATTGTTGGATTCCCCGTTGGTCGATTGGTCTGACGAGTCGGTGAACGATACGGACAGCACATCGTCGAGGGAACCAATAAATTGTCGGATCGTTATGAGGCGGCGCGGAGATGGATGCGCGCGCAACCGGCCGGTGGCCGGTGCATGGGGACGTTATGCGTCATACGCTGGATGAACGATGCGCACATGCGCATCGCGACGTCGGCTGCAGGGCGTTCACTGTGCGCGCGATCCTGCGCGCGGGTCAGTGGTGTTGGTTGCCGGCTCCGAACAGGCGCGGCTGCGCGGCGTTCAACGCGTCGTCCGCTTCCGGCTGCCACGGAAAAACCCCGTCGCGGTCGGGCCACAGCAACTGCACGCACGGGAACTCGTCGTTGCCGTAGAACCAGCGGTTCCAGCCGAGATGGGCTTCGTAGTGCGCCTTCTCGACCGGCATCAGCAGTGCGTTCGCGTTGCCGAAGACGGCATCCGTGACTTCGCCGACCGGCGGCGGCGTGCCGGCTGCGACCATCCGGTAGACGTCCCACAGCACGTCATGGACGATGCGCGCCGGCATCGAGAACACGATGAGTTCCGGAAAACCGTGGTTGACCCACAGCCCGGTCGTGAAAGAAAACCCGGGTGCGTCCCCTTCCGCGAACACTTCCGTGCGGAACCACCCGTGCTGACGAATCCGCTGCACGAATCGCTGCTCGTCTTCCTCGAGCACCGAATCGGGCGCGTCGAGCGCGGTGGCGATATCCGGTCGCGTGGTCATGCGGGGCTCCTTGGATCTGCGTCGGGCGGCGGGAAGCCGGGGGCCGGCATCCCGCCGGCGGGAATGCGACCGTGGCCGAACCGGCCGGCGATCGCCGTGCGCCATGCTGCCAAAGCGGTCCCGCCTACTGCTCCGCCTTCTCCACCTCCGCCGTTTCACCGAGGAACCCGCCGCTCTGGTGCGCCCACAGCGCCGCATAGATGCCGCCGGCCTGCAGCAGTTGCTGGTGCGTGCCTTCCTCGACGATGCGCCCTTCGTCGAGCACGATCAGCCGGTCCATCGCCGCGATGGTCGACAGCCGGTGCGCGATCGCGATCACCGTCTTGCCGCTCATCAGTCCGTCGAGGCTGCGCTGGATCGCGACTTCGACCTCGGAATCGAGCGCGCTGGTCGCTTCGTCGAGCACGAGGATCGGCGCGTCCTTGAGCATCACGCGTGCGATCGCGACGCGCTGCCGCTGGCCGCCCGACAGCTTCACGCCGCGTTCGCCGACCTCGACGTCGTAGCCGCTGCGGCCGTGGCGGTCGCGCAGCCGGTCGATGAATTCGGACGCTTCCGCGCGCACGGCCGCATCGCGCATCTCGCGCTCGGTGGCGTCGGGGCGCCCGTACAGCAGGTTCTCGCGCATCGTCCGGTGCAGCAGCGACGTATCCTGCGTGACCATCCCGATCGCGCCGCGCAGGCTGTCCTGCGTGACGTGCGCGATGTCCTGCCCGTCGATCCGGATCGTGCCGCCGCCCACGTCGTAGAAGCGCAGCAGCAGGTTCACGAGCGTCGACTTGCCGGCACCCGAGCGGCCGATCAGGCCGATCCGCTCGCCGGGCCGGATCGTCAGGTTCAACCCGTCGAACACGGCACGGTCGTTGTCCTCGTGCGCGAACTGCACGTTGTCGAACACGATCCCGCCACGCTGCACCGTAAGCGGCTTCGCATCGGGCGCGTCGACCACGCTGCGCACCTTCGTCAGCGTGTTGATGCCGTCCTGGATCGTGCCGACGTTCTCGAACAGCTCGGTCATCTCCCACATGATCCAGTGCGAATAACTCGACAGTCGCAGCGCCATCGCGATCACCGCCGCGACGACGCCCGCGCTCGCCTCGCCGTGCATCCACAGATACAGCGCGAGGCCGGTCGAGCCGACCAGCAGCAGCGTCGACAGCAGGTGATTGACGACCTCGAACGCGCTGACGAGGCGCATCTGCGCGTCGCCGGTCGCCTTGAATGCCTCCATCGCGCGCCGCGCGTGGTCGGCTTCCCGCCGCGTGTGCGAGAACAGCTTCACGGTCGTGATGTTCGAATACGCGTCGGTGATGCGGCCCGTCATCAGCGCGCGTGCATCGGCCTGCCGGCTGCCGACCGCACCGAGGCGCGGCACGAAATACGCGCACGCCGCGCCGTAGCCAAGCGCCCACAGCACGAGCGGGATCATCAGCCGCCAGTCGAAGCTGGCGGCGAGCGCGAGGATGCCGATCAGGTACGCGGCGACGCCGATCACGACGTCGACCGACATGAACAGCGCGTCGCGCACCGCGAGCGCGGTCTGCATGATCTTGGTCGTCACGCGGCCCGCGAATTCGTTCGCGTAGAACGACAGGCTCTGGTCGAGCATCAGCCGGTGAAACAGCCAGCGCAGCCGCATCGGGAAGTTGATCGCGAGCACCTGGTGCTTGACCATCGTATGCAGCGCGATCAGCAGGGCACTGCCGGCGAGGATCGCCGCGAAACCGGTGAGCGTGCCGAAGTGCCGGCCGCCGAAATCCGCCGGCGTCGCGGACGCGAGCCAGTCGACCACGCGGCCCATCATCGCGAACAGCGCGGCTTCGTAGGCGGCCAGCGCGGCCGACGTCAACGCGATCAGCAGGATCCAGCTGCGCGCGCCTTTCGTGCACGCCCAGACGAACGAGAAGAATCCCTTCGGCGGCGTGACGGGATCTTCGAGCGGGAAAGTCGGCAGGCGCCGTTCAAACCACGAAAACATTGAAACCTCTCCTTGATGCGGCCACGCCAGCCGGCGCGGCCGTATTGCCTGTTTCAGGTGCGGCGCCTTCGCGGCGCCGCGGTACTGCACACGTGTTCACTGCGACCGGATCCACGCCTCGATCGGGGCGAGCGTGCCGGGCGCATACGCATGGCGGCCGAGCGCCATGTACAGCCATGTCTTCCACGTCGGCCAGTCGGACTCGAGCTGGTAGTCGAACCAGCCGGCGCGCAGCAACCCATGCGTCGCACCGGGCACGACCACCACGCGCCGGTCGGGCCGGTTCGCGAAGGCATGCGTGTAGGCATTCGCCTCGTCGACCGGATCGACATTGCGATCCCGCGCGCCCCACATGGCCAGCACGGGCCCCTGCATCGTCGCGAGCGCCTGCGACGAATCCTCCAGGTAGTTGCGTGCGATGAAGCCGAAACGGCGCGGCTCGATATCGGGGCGCCGGCTCGGATCGGCCGGTACGTCCGTCCGACCGAAGATTTCGTCGTTGTCGCGCCGCTCGGCGGCCAGTGTCGCATCGATTCGATCCGGCTGCAGGCCCGTTGCCTGGAGCTGCTGCCGCGTCAGGTAGGTGCCTTGCCGGCGCCAGCTGACGGCGCCGCCGACGATCACCGAGAACGCGGGCCGCACCGCATTCGCGACGCGCGGCACGACCCAGCCGCCTTGCGAGAAGCCGAGCAGGCCGATCTTGTGCGCGGGGCCGACGACGGCGCGCACGCGCGCCATCGCGGCGATCGTTTCGTTCGCACGATCCTGCATCGACTGCGCGAGCCAGTCGCCGCCGCTGCGGCCGGTGCCCTGCTTGTCCCATGCGAACACGCCGATGCCGGCGTCGAGCAGGCTGTTGACGAGCGGCAGCATCGCGTCGTCGGAGAAGCGGGTGCGCGGCCCGTCACCGTGCACGAGCAGTACGATCGGCGCGCCGGGCGCATGGGCCGGCAGCGCGAGCGTGCCGACGAGGTCGGCGCCGTTGGCGCGGAACGTGAGCGACGACACGTTCGCGCCCTTCAGCTCGAAGTCGGCGAGGCCGCGCAGCACGAGCGCACCGGCCACGACGAGCACGAACAGGACGAGCGCGATGCCGGCGATGACGATTCGTTTCAAGAGGCCCTCGGTGCGGTGGCGTGAGCGGATGCCGCAGGCGGCATGTGCGGGGGCACGCTGCCTTGACGCCTGCCGGACGTCGCCACGATAATAGATCGATTAATCAGTCTAATAAAGATTCGAGTCATCGTCGAGTACGGAGTGCCTGTTGAGAAAGATCGACCCTGAAAGAGTGGAAGCGAAGCGGCGCCAGATCCTGGATGCCGCGATCGACTGTTTTGCGCGCGACGGCTTCCATGCGACGTCCACGGCCGCGATCTGCAAGGCGGCCGGCATGAGTCCCGGCAACCTGTTCCACTACTTCCCGACGAAGGCGTCGATCATCGAGGCAGTCGCGCAGGACGACCAGCGCGAGATGGCCGAACTGTTCGCGCGGCATGCGGACGCCGACGACGCGCTGGCGGCGATCGAGGAGATCGCACTGACGTTGATGGAACTGTCGAGCGATCCCGTCTATGCGCGCATCTGCGTCGAGACCGCGGCGGAGGCGACGCGCAATCCGGACGTCGCCGCGCTGTTCGCGGCGAACGAGGCGCAGGTGAAAGGGCGGATGGTCGCGCTGATCAAGCGCGGCGTGGTGCAAGGGAAGATCGACGCAAGCCTGAAGCCCGATCTTGTCGCGACGTGGCTGCTCGCGCTCGCGGAAGGCGCGGTCGGGCGCGTGGTGTTCGAGCCGGGGTTCAAGCCGCGCGCGCACCGGGCGATGTTGCGGACGATCATTCAGCGGATGTTGAAGCCGCAGTGAGGATCGCTGCCGTGGATTTGCTTACGCCGATGGATGGGGCTGAGTCCCTGGTTCCAGCTTCAACGCTGCGGCAATCTCGGTCGCCGTTTTTTGCAACTCGGGCACATAGCGGCGAGTGGCATCTGCGAGACTGACCGCGCGCGACAGGAAGACGATATTGAGACTCGCGATCACGCGCTCGTCCGCGCTGATCGCGACCGCCACCGCGCCGATCTTCGCCTGTGCGGTCCAGTCCCCATGATTCGAGCCGAAACCATCCTCTCGCACACGCCGGATCAGCTTGCGCACGAGCGCATCGTTTCTCGCGAACGCCTGTTGCTCTTCGCCGCCCGCACCGGAGCGCAGCAGTTCCAGAATGTCCTCGCGCTCCTCGTCGGGGCACATTGCGAAGTAGGCGCGGCCCGCAGCCGTCAGCAAGATCGGCAAACGCCGCCCGACCATCGCGCGATGAAACGACAGCCGGCTGAAGCGATGCGTCGTCTCACGGATGATCATCGCGTCGCCATCGGGCGTGGTCAGATCGGATGGCCACGCGACGCGCTGCAGGAGCTGCCCCATGATCGGCGGCGCCACGGTGGCGATGCGCTCGGTATCGGTGAAGCCCTCGCTCAGCGAACGCACGGCGAGCGTCAGGCGGAAGCTGTCGTCCGATGTGCTGCGGCGCACGAATCCTTCCTCCATCAACGTTTCGAGCAGGCGGCGCACCGTCGTGCGATGCAGGCCGGTCAGATCGGCGATCTGCTGACTCGTTGCGCGTCCGTCTTCCATCGCATTCAGAGCCCGCAGTACCTGGAGGCCGCGCGCCAGTCCGCGCACGTTCGTATAGGTTGTCACGAAAAAAATCCCATTGAAATCAATCATGTGCATTCTATGCACATTCCGGAGATTTTGTTGAGGGGGTTATCCGCCATCCATAAACTGCGTTCATAAGCTGAACGATCGAGAGCCAGGCGCTTCGTCGGTTCAGCACATCGGACAAGCCCAGTCAGGAGACAAGCATGCGCCCCGCCTTTGAACCGGCGGCCGGCAACGGCCGCGCTCATCCTCACGAAACGACACACCGTTCGATCGACGCAGATGTCGCCATCATCGGCGCGGGCCCGGTCGGCCTGATGATCGCGAACATTCTCGGCCTGCAGGGCGTGCGCGTCGTCTTGATCGAGAAGCTCGCGCAGATCATCGACTATCCGCGCGCCATCGGCCTCGACGACGAAGCACTGCGCGTATTCCAGTCGGTCGGCCTTGTCGACGCTCTGCTGCCGCACACCACACCGAATCACTGGATGCGCTTCACGCTGAAAGGGAAGTGCTTCGCGTCGATCGAGCCGCGCACCGACGAGTTCGGCTGGCCACGCCGCAATGCATTCATTCAGCCGCTCGCCGATCAGATTCTGTACAGGGGGCTCGGGCGCTTCGAGAATGTATCGACGCTGCTTGGCCACAGCGTCGACAGCTTCGTGCAGGACGAGAGCGGGGTGACCCTCGACGTGACAGACGCGAACGGTGCGAAGACGACGATTCGTGCCGCATACATGGTCGGTGCGGACGGCGGCAACAGCTTTGTGCGCCGCGCGCTCGACGTGCAGTTCGAAGGCCGCACGAAGCCGAATCAATGGATCGTGATCGACGTGCGCAACGACCCGATCGGCTCTCCGCATGTCTATTTGCATTGCGACGCGCGGCGTCCCTACGTTTCGGCGGCGCTGCCGCACGGGATCCGGCGCTTCGAGTTCATGGTGATGCCGGGCGAGACGGAGGAGGAACTGTCGAAGCCGGAGAACATGGCGGCGTTGGTGCGCGGGGTCGTCGACGATCCTGACAAGGTCGACTACATTCGCCGACGGGTCTATACGCACAACGCGCGGCTCGCGAGCACGTTCCGCGTCAAACGCATCCTGCTCGCGGGGGACGCTGCACACATCATGCCGGTGTGGCAGGGGCAGGGTTACAACAGCGGCATTCGCGACGCGAGCAATCTCGGCTGGAAGCTCGCGATGGTCGTGAAAGGCACGGCGCACGACGCGCTGCTCGATACCTACACGATTGAGCGGCGCGCCCACGCGCGCTCGATGATCCACCTCTCGGAAGTCGCGGGCGATATCTTCGCGCCGACGAGCTTCTTCGGATCGAAAGTGCGCGACGCGTTCGTGCGCTGTTTCGACATGCTGCCTTCCCTGAAGCGTTACTTCGTCGAAATGCGCTTCAAGCCGATGCCGCGCTATGAAGAGGGCGTCGTGCTTCTGGCGCGACGCGCGCGGTCCGAAGGGCTGCTCGCGCGCATGATCGCGAAGCGCGGACACGGCGCGTTCGGCAGGCTGGTCGGTTTGATGAGCGAGAAACGTGAATCGCTGATCGGGCGGATGGTGCACGGCCGCGATGCGCAGGCGGGCACTCCGGTGGGCCGCATGTTCATCCAGCCACGCGTGCGTCTGGTGGATGGCAGCATCGTCCGGCTCGACGATGCGATCGGCAACCGTTTCGCGATCGTGGGGTGGGGCACGGACCCGACTTTCGGCCTGACGCCCGAGGCGCGCCGCATCTGGAACGCGCTTGGGGGGTGCTTCGTGATCGCGAAGCCCGACCCGCAGCTCGCCTTTCAAGATGACGTGCCTGACGACGTGATCGCCGTTGGCGATGTCGACTCGCGCTTGCGCGACTGGTTCGCGCGCGTGCCCGAATCGGTCGTGCTGTTGCGACCCGACCGCTTCGTGGCCGGCATGTGCTCGCCGCAATGTGTATCGGGTTGCGTGTCGCAGCTTGCGCAACGGCTGTCGCTTGTGATGGCAACGGGCGCGACGGCCAACGGCGCGACGTTCGCGCACGCCGCCGACCTGGTAGGGGCCTGAGATGCCGATTCATCTCGAATGCATGTCGCACACGCCCTTGCACGGGTATTTCGACCCCAGTCCGAAAGTCGTCGCGGAAGTCGAACTGGTGCAGCGCGCGGCACGCGAGCGGGTCGATGCGTTCGATCCGGAACTGGTGATCGTGTTCGCGCCGGACCACTACAACGGATTTTTCTACGACGTGATGCCGCAGTTCTGCATCGGCGTGAGTGCAACGGCCATCGGCGATTTCGGCAGCGCGGCCGGCCCGTTGCCCGTCGCGCGCGATGTGGCGCTCGCGCTCGCCGATGCCGCGCTCGCGAGCGATATCGACGTCGCCGTTTCGTATCGCATGCAGGTCGATCACGGCTGCGCGCAGGCGCTCGAGGTACTCACCGGTGGCATCGACCGCTATCCAGTGGTGCCCGTGTTCATCAACTCGGTTGCGCCGCCGATGGCGTCGTGCCGCCGCGCGCGGCTGCTCGGCGATGCGATTGGCGGTGCCGTCGCGCGCATGCCGAAGCGCGTGTTGCTGATCGGCTCGGGCGGCATTTCGCATGAGCCACCGGTGCCGGAAATCTCGGGCGCGGACGATGTCGTCGCGGAACGGTTGATCGCGGGACGCAACCCGTCACCGGAGTCGCGCGATGCGCGGCAATCCCGCACCGTCGCGGCGGCCAAGGCGTTCGCTGCGGGTGACAGCCGGCTGCATCCGCTCAATCCAGCATGGGACCGCGCGTTTCTCGAACTGCTCGAACGCGGTGAACTCACCGCCGCCGATGGCTTCACGAACGAAGCAATCACGCTTGAGGCAGGCAAGTCCGCACACGAGATCCGCACGTGGGTTGCGGCATTCGGTGCGCTTGCAGCGAGCGGTCGTTACGCGGCATCGATCGATTACTACCGCGCGATTCCGGAATGGATCGCCGGCTTCGGCGCGATGCACGCGCGAGAACAGGCCCTTTCCAGGAGATAGAACCATGTCGGATGACAGCAACATTCTTTCGATGGCCGCGCGCCTGCGTGAAGCGCAGGCCTCGCGTCGGACGATCGCGCCACTGCGCGAGACGTGTCCCGAAGGTGACGCGACACTCGCTTACGCGATCCAGCAGATCAACAACGAATTGCGCGCAGCGAACGGCGAGCGCGTCGTCGGCAGGAAGATCGGCCTGACTTCGCCCGCGGTGCAGAAGCAACTCGGCGTCGATCAGCCCGACTTCGGCGCGTTGTTCGCGTCGATGGCTTACGGCGACAGCCAGCCGATGCCGCTCGCCTCGTTGATTCAGCCGAAGGTCGAAGCGGAGATCGCACTCGTGCTCGAACGCGACCTGACCGCCGAAAAGCACACCTTCGCGGATCTGATCTCGGCGACCGCTTATGCGGTCGCCGCGGTCGAGGTCGTCGACAGTCGCATCCGCGACTGGGATATCCGGTTTTTCGACACCGTCGCGGACAACGCATCGAGTGCGCTGTTCGTGCTCGGCAGCCGCCCGGTGCTGCTGCGCGATATCGATCTGACCGCTTGCGCGATGACGCTCACGCAGGACGGCGAAGTGCTTTCACGCGGCAATGGAAGTGCGTGCCTCGGCAATCCACTGAATGCGGCTGCGTGGCTCGCGGACCGGATGGCTCGACTCGGCACGCCGCTGCGCGCGGGCGAGATCGTGCTGACGGGTGCGCTCGGCCCGATGGTCGCGGTGAAGGCCGCCGGCACTTATACGGCGCATATTGAAGGGCTCGGCAGTGTGCGCGCCAGTTTCAGCGAATGACGGACGGAGACATTTCCATGGCAACAGACAACACGAGGTGCAAAGCCGCGATCATCGGATCCGGCAACATCGGCACCGACCTGATGATCAAGATCATGCGTCGCGGCAGGCATCTCGACGTCGCGGCGATGGTCGGCATCGATCCGGCCTCGGACGGCCTCGCGCGCGCCGCGAGGCTCGGCGTGGCGACGACGCATGAAGGCGTGGAAGGGCTGGCGCGCCTGCCCGTATTCGACGAGATCGACTTCGTGTTCGATGCGACATCCGCCGGCGCGCATGTGAAGAACGACGCGTTCCTGCGCGCGCTCAAGCCCGGCATTCGCGTGATCGACCTGACGCCCGCTGCCATCGGCCCGTATTGTGTGCCGGTGGTGAACCTCGACGCGCATCTCGATGCGCCGAACGTGAACATGGTCACGTGCGGCGGACAGGCGACGATCCCGATGGTCGCGGCCGTGTCGCGGGTCGCAAAGGTGCATTACGCGGAGATCGTCGCATCGATCAGCAGCAAGTCGGCGGGGCCCGGCACGCGCGCCAACATCGACGAATTCACGGAGACGACGTCGAAGGCGATCGAAGCGGTCGGCGGCGCCGGAAAGGGCAAGGCGATCATCGTGCTCAACCCGGCCGAGCCTCCGCTCATGATGCGCGACACGGTCTATGTGCTGTCCGAAGCGGCAGACCGGGCGCAGATCGAAGCGTCGGTCGGCCAGATGGCCGCTGCGGTCCAGGCCTATGTACCCGGCTATCGCCTGAAGCAATCCGTGCAGTTCGACGAGATCCCCGCCGCTGCGCCGTTGCATATCCCCGGACTCGGCCGTTTCAGCGGACTCAAGACCTCGATCTTCATCGAGGTGGAAGGCGCGGCCCATTATCTGCCGGCCTACGCGGGCAATCTCGACATCATGACTTCCGCCGCGCTGGCAACGGCCGAGCGCATGGCTGCGTCGCTCGTGAACGCCTGAAGCAAGGAGCACCCGATCATGGACAAGAAACTCTATATCTCCGATGTGACGCTGCGCGACGGCATGCACGCGATCCGTCATCAGTATTCGATTCAGAACGTGCAGGACATCGCCCGCGCGCTGGACGAGGCGAAGGTCGACAGCATCGAGGTCGCGCATGGCGATGGCTTGCAGGGCTCGAGCTTCAACTATGGCTTCGGCGCGCATAGCGATCTGGAATGGATCGAGGCGGTCGCCGATGTGGTGAAGCACGCGCAAATCGCGACGCTGCTGCTGCCCGGCATCGGCACGATTCACGACCTGAAGGCCGCGTACGACGCGGGCGCGCGTGTCGTACGTGTCGCGACCCATTGCACGGAGGCGGACATTTCGAAGCAGCACATCGAATATGCGCGCAGCCTCGGCATGGATACCGTCGGCTTTCTGATGATGAGCCACATGACCACGCCTGACCACCTCGCTATCGAGGCGAAGAAGATGGAAAGCTACGGAGCGACCTGCGTGTACGTGGTCGATTCCGGCGGCGCGATGAACATGAACGACATCCGGGCGCGCTTCAGGGCGCTCAAGGCCGTGCTTCGCCCCGAGACCCACACGGGCATGCATGCCCATCACAACCTGAGCCTCGGCGTGGCCAACTCCATCGTTGCGGTCGAGGAGGGGTGCGACCGCATCGATGCGAGCCTGGCAGGCATGGGGGCGGGAGCGGGCAATGCCCCGCTCGAAGTGTTCATCGCGGCGGCCGAGCGCCTTGGCTGGCATCACGGCACCGATCTTTATCGTCTGCTCGATGCGGCCGACGATATCGTCCGCCCGTTGCAGGACCGACCAGTGCGGGTGGACCGCGAAACGCTCGCGCTCGGTTATGCGGGCGTGTATTCGAGCTTCCTGCGGCACTCTGAAATCGCGGCGAAGAAGTACGGTCTGAAAGCCGTCGACATTCTCGTCGAGCTCGGCAAGCGACGCATGGTGGGCGGCCAGGAAGACATGATCGTCGACGTCGCGCTCGATCTCAAGAAGCGCGAAGCACGCGCCTGAACCATTCGGTATGCCACGCGCCATGAAGAGCGCTGCATCGTTCAACCTGGAGACATCAATGAAAACGTCAACGGCTTCCCCCCCGCGCGCCGGCGGCGCCATCACCATCGGCCTGGGCCTCGCGGTCGCGCTCCTCGAGGGGCTCGACCTGCAATCCACCGGCATCGCCGCGCCGCGCATGGCACGCGAGTTTCATCTCGCGGTCGCGCAGCTCGGCTGGGCATTCGGCATCGGCGCGCTCGGCCTGCTGCCGGGCGCGGCAATTGGCGGCAGGCTCGCGGATCGCATCGGCCGCAAGCGCGTGCTGATTATGTCGGTCGCGCTGTTCGGGATATTTTCGATTGCAACGACTCAGGTGTGGGATCTGCAGAGCCTGCTCGTCGCGCGCTTTCTCACGGGCCTCGGTCTCGGTGCTGCGATGCCGAACCTGATCGCGCTGTGTGCGGAGGCGGCAGCGCCCGGACAACGCAGCACGGCAGTCGGCGCGATGTACTGCGGCATGCCTTTCGGCGCGGCGCTCGCGGCCGTGATCGGCATCGTCAGCCCGGGCGCTGAGGGCTGGCGGCACATTTTCTATGTCGGCGGGATCGGGCCGCTGTTGACCTTGCCGCTGCTGGCGCTCTTCCTGAAGGAGTCGACGCACTTCGTCGCGGCGAGCCAGTCTGCGACCCGCGAGTCGAAGGACGGCATCGTGCGCGCGCTCTTCAGCGACGGGCGCGCGGTGACGACCATCGCGCTGTGGATCAGCTACCTGGGAACGCTGATCGTGCTGTATTTCCTGATGAACTGGTTGCCGTCGATGGTGCTCTCGCGCGGCCTCACACCGGTACAGGCAAGCATCGTGCAGATGATGTTCAACATCGGCGGCGGCGTCGGTGCGATCGTGATCGCAGGGCTGATGGATCGCATGGGCAAGCGGCCGGTCGTGGTCGGCATGTATGCGGGCATCGCGATTGCGTTGCTGGCGCTCGCCAGCGCGACGGGCAGCGTGTCGATGGCATGGGGCGGCCTGCTGGCGGGGCTGTTTCTCGTTGGCACGCAATCGGTGCTGTATGCGCTTGCCGGTGCAACGTATCCGACGCGGGTGCGCGGCACGGGCGTCGGCGCAGCGGTGGCCATCGGCCGTGTGGGTTCGATGGTCGGCCCGCTGATCGCCGGGCAACTGCTGGCGTTGGGCCAGAGCGCGTCGATGCTCGTGATCTCGAGCATTCCGCTCATCGTGATCGCGGCGCTCGGTGCGCTCGCCGTGGTCGCGAAATCTCCGCGCGAGTCGGCCAACGGCTCGCACACACTTGGAACCGAATCGATCTGACGAAGGACATCGACATGACTGACACCATGATTCATACAGAGGCCGCGACCAGCAGGTTCGTGAACGTGATGGAAGGCGGCACGGAACTGCGCGTGCACTACAACGACACCGGCGCGGGCAAGGAAACGCTCGTTCTGCTGCACGGCTCCGGTCCGGGCGCGAGCGGCTGGGCGAACTTCCATCGCAACGTGGACGCGTTCGCGAACGCGGGTTATCGCGTGATCCTCGTCGACTGTCCCGGCTGGGGCAAGAGCGATTCGATCATCTGCACCGGCTCGCGCTCCGACCTCAACGCGCGTGTGCTGAAGGGCGTGCTGGATAAGCTCGGCATCGAGCGCGCGCATCTCGTCGGCAACTCGATGGGCGGGCATAGCGCGGTGGCCTTCGCGCTGTCGTATCCGGAGCGCGTCGGCAAGCTGGTGCTGATGGGCGGCGGCACGGGCGGTCCGAGCCAGTTTGTGCCGATGCCTACCGAAGGCATCAAGCTGCTGCAAGGGCTGTATCGCAACCCAACGCTCGAGAACCTGAAGAAGATGCTCAACGTGTTCGTCTACGACACGAGCACGATGACCGAAGAGCTGATGCAGACTCGGCTCGATAACATGTTGGCGCGGCGCGATCATCTCGAGAACTTCGTGAAAAGCCTGGCTGCCAATCCGAAGCAGTTTCCCGACTATGGTCACCGGTTGAACGAAATCAAGGCGCCCGCGCTCGTGATCTGGGGGCGCGACGATCGTTTCGTGCCGATGGATGTGGGCCTGCGGCTCGTGTGGGGCATGCCGAATGCTCACCTGCATGTATTCGGGCGATGCGGGCACTGGGCGCAGTGGGAGCATGCGGACGCATTCAATCGCATGGTGCTCGACTTTCTGCAAAATTGAGTGGCAGGCACTCGCGGTTGTCGCGGGTGCCGCGCCTCTTTCCTGCAAGCGGGGCAGTGGGCTCGGCACGTTCGGGGAAGCCGGGTTCATCGAGTCGCCCGAGTCGCTGAATGCGTACGTACCGTTCGGTCTCTGAAGGCTTTCACCCAACAGAACCGGTAGGGCGCGGATGTCGAGTCCGGTGCGTATGAGCACACGTCGAGTCTTGTTACGGGTGGTTGATCACAGTGTTGCCGCCATCGTTTGCACAATCGAACGCCGCCTGCTTGCCTTCGCATTTGCCAGTTATCCGGCGTATCCGGCCAAATGACCGCGCGCCGGCAACCCCATCGAGCTTCACAAGGAGTCGGACATGAGCGCAGCACGCAGAGAGGGCGCAGGTGCCAGTGGACCCAGCAAGCTGCAACTCGCCACCATCGTCGCCGGGGCCGCAATCGGCATGGCTTTGGGTTATGCCCCGGTATTCAATGCGACTGCCGGCGTATTCGCGCCCGTCGTGCTGCGTGAATTCCATTGGACGCGGGAACAGGCGGCCATGTCCTACGCGGCGTCAATGGGCGGACTCGCTGCGGCGAGCCCGTTCATCGGCATGCTGATGGATCGTTTCGGCGTGCGCCGCGTGATTCTCGTCTCGGCAATCGCGTTCAGTCTTGCGGTAGCATGCATGGGGCTGCAGAGCGGCTCCATTGGCGCGTGGATTGCGCTATCGCTGGTGATCGGTGTGTCCGGTGCCGCCACGTCCGTGCTCGGCTACCTTGCGATCCTTCCGCAGTGGTTCGACCGGCGCCTCGGGCTTGCGACGGGTTGCGCAATGATCGGACTGGGTGTGGGTACGGCAGCCACGCCAACGGTCACCCAGCATCTCATCGCCGCATTCCAGTGGCGCCACGCGTACCAGATCAGCGCGTGCGTGTCGCTCGCGGGCTCGCTCGTTGCCTATGCGCTGATCAGGGAACGAAAGGTGGCGCCGCGGCCGCGAAGGGACGATCGCCCTGTCGACGTCACCGGCGCAGAACAGACCTTCTCGGCGGTCAAGCTTGGCACGATCGTCGTGGTCGCCTTTCTCGCTTCGAGTGCGACGCTCTCGCTCAATCCGCATTTGCCGGTGCTGTTGGCGGATCGCGGGTTGTCGCCCGGGGCGGCGGCGAACTGCGCGTCGCTGATCGGCGTCGGAATACTCATCGGGCGCCTGATTTCCGGTGCGCTGATCGATTACCTGCATGCGCCGCTGGTCGGCGCGGGTTTCCTGCTCGCCGGCGCGTTGGGGTACCTGCTGCTCATGAACGCAGCGTCCCTGCCATCCGTGCTGCTCGCGTGCGCCTGCATCGGCCTCGCGATAGGGGCAGAGGGGGACTTGCTGTCCTACCTGGTCCGCGCCTATCTGGGGCTGAGACGTTTCGGGCTTCACTATGGCATCGCGTTCGCAGGCTACGGTTTCGGCGCAGTCGTCGGCCCGCTCGTGGCTGGCCGCTACTTCGACCTGTATCGCAACTACGCGTTACCGCTCCGGCTTGCCCCGATCGTGCTGGTCATCGCAAGCGCGCTGCTCATCTCGCTCGGCAAATATCGCACGTTGCGATCAGGTCAACCGAAGGGCAGGTTCGCGAGCGCCGATACCTGAATGGAAGCGGCGGCAGCGGATAAGAATCCATTGCCGACCCAGGGTCGACGCACACGAGAAAGCGGGGGCACCGACATCCGGCGTCCCCAGCATTTTCTTACCCCACCGCCAGTCGCGGGAATAGATGTTCCGCGTTACCGCGATAAATCGCGTGTCGCTGCGCTTCCGCCAGTGGAAACGATTCGAGCATCCGGGTGAAATCGACCGACCGGTCCTTGTTGGCATACGGCCAGTCGCTCCCGAACGTAATCCGGGATGGATCGGCGAATGCAAGCAACGCCGGTAGCGCGTAGGGGCTGCTCGAGAGCGCCGTGTCGAAGTAGTAGCGCCTGAGTCGCGCCAGGCCGCGCTCGGTGCTGTTGTCGGGCGACACAACACGCGCAATTCGCTGTGCTGCGTAGGGGACAAACCCGCCTGCGTGCGACAGGATGAATTTCACGTCAGGAAAGCGTTCAAGCCAACCGGCTTTCGCAATGTTGATCGCCGCCCGCGTCGTGTCGAGAAGAAAGTCCGCCGCATACGGGGGAATCCCGGGCACCGGCTCGCAGGGTAGATCGCCAGGGTGGATGAAGACAACTGCCTGACGTCGGTTCAGCTCTTCGAACAGCGGCGCCCAGGATTCATCACCGAGGTACGTGCCTCGTACGCTGCTGATCAGCACCACGCCGTCCGCACGGAGTGTATCCATCGCATAGGTCGCTTCCGCGATTGCGCCTTCGACATCCGGTAGCGTCAGCGTCGCGAAGAACCCGAAGCGGCCGGGGTGTCGCGAGACAACGGCGGCAGTGAATTCGTTGACCTCACGTGCTTTCTCGCGCGCCTCGATGTCATCGCCAAGATGGACCCCCGGCGTCGATACCGAGAAAATGCCTGTCGCCGTACCTTCCGCTTCCATCAGATCGAGCGCCCCTTCTTCGCTCCAGTGCGGGATCGGAAGACCTCCCGCCGTGATGCCGCGACTTTCCAGCCATGCTGCGTAGGCTGGCGGCACGATGTGATGGTGTGTATCGATTTTCGTGAGCATGTCGCATCTCCTGCTTGTGTGGCGCGACGCGAGGTCGTCGCGCGCTCTGTGGATCCTCCGCACCAGTCTAGGGACGCCATCGGGACCGTCAAATTATTCTCCGGCGTGTGCACGGAATGCACCGACAAACCGCTTTCGGTGTCGGTCGGCGACCGCGACGGAGGGTGACGATGGGGGGGCGATGCGGGGAAAATCAACGTGACGACGGCATGGGAGCGGTGGAGCGATGCCGATCGCTTGCCCGTTCTTGCTGTCCGGAGTTTTGCCGGTGTACGCGATGGCAGGCCGGTCCGCGGGCTCACGCTGAGATGGATGATTGCGGCGGTTCATCGGGGTTGCCTGCCGTCGTTTGCGTCAGGTCCAGCCGCTCTCGGTTCGATTCAGGCTGCGTACGACGGGCTGGTGGATCCGTCCGGGCGAACGGGGAACGCCACGGATGCGCGAAGCAATGGGCGTCCGCGAATGGTGGCGTATGGATGGCAGGGTTGGTGACGCTGTTTGATACGAACAATCCGTCTGCACGAAATGATCGCGTCGAACTCGGGCAATGTGTTCATGCTCGCCAGCTGGCGTTGCCTCGATCGGCTGCTCCGCCTGATGGCGTGCCGCGAGGCGGGCGATCACGGCCGGGCGTCGGGTTGCTTCGCCGCACGCACACGCCCGCGCTCCAGCAGGGACGTTTCAGGCGGCATGACCAGTGTCAGTTCGTCGAGCACGAGTTGCTGCGCTTCTTCTCCATCGACACCCAGGCCGCGCAGAATCGCGGCAACGATCTGTTCGGGCGACTCGGCCACCGCACCTTGTTCGGCGAGTCGATGAATCGTCGTGAGGGCGGTCCCGGCAATCATGTCGAGCGCCAGATCGACCGTCACGCCCTGAAACCGGCCGGTCGCCAGGCCTTGCTGGATATGGACCGGTAGGTACACGTAGATCAGGCTGCTCGGGCCGACGGCGTGTACGCCAGCTGCCGAAATGAAGCGCGCAAGCAGCGGATAAGCGCGTGCGGCATACAGGAACATCCGTACGCCGCACGCAATTCTACGCGCCGGATCTTCGTACGCGCCCACGACCGTTTCGATCAGGCGCAGCAACTCGTCGTTGAGTTCCTGCGTCACTGCCTCGAGCAGTTCCTCATTGGTACGGAAGTAGTTGTAGAAGGTGCCTTGTGACACATCGGCTGCCGCAATGACGTCCTGGATGACGCTGGCGCCAATCCCTTTCTCGGCAAAAACGAGCATCGCGCTTTCGATCAGCCGCGCGCGCATCCGTTCGCGGCGCTGCGCGGCAACACGGGTCCGATGATCAATGGTCGTGGATTCACTCATGTGCCGATTATACGGTGCGGCCGACGGCTGCCCGACCGGACGCTAGGTAAAAACGAGAGTATTGTCATAATGACATTAATCTCATTACAATGGATCGCATCTAGCGAATCTAGCGAAATCAGGAGCAGTCGACGCCATGGACACCCGCCCCATCACGCACGCAATGCGCCAACGCACCGTCAAGGTCGGCGCGCGGCACGTTTTTCTATCGGAAGCTGGCGAAGGGCCCGCCGTATTGATGCTGCATGGCGGTGGGCCGGGCGCATCGGGCCTCTCGAACTACGCGCGGAACATCGACGCGCTCGCGCGCCATTTCCGGGTGCTGGTGCCCGACATGCCCGGGTTCGGCCAGTCCACGAAAGGTGTCGACCGCAACGATCCATTTGGAGATCTCGCGGAAAGCATGCTCGGCATGCTGGACGCGCTCGGTATCCCGAATGCGCATGCCATCGGGAATTCGCTCGGCGGAGCCTGTGCGCTTCGCATGGCGCTGGAGTGCCCTCAAGCGGTGGGCCGGCTCGTGTTGATGGGCCCCGGCGGCGTCAATACGACGCGTCAGGTTCCCACGTCCGGCCTCAAGCGGTTGCTGAACTATTACAAGGACGATGGCCCGAGCCTCGAGAAGCTCACGACGTTTATTCGCGGCGATCTCGTGTTCGACGGCAGTCTCGTGCCGCAATCGATGATCGAGGAACGCTTTCGCGCCAGCATCGATCCGGCCGTCGTCGCGAGCCCGCCTTTGCTGGGCCCCAAGGGCATTCCGAAGTTCAGCCATATCGACTTCACGCGGGATGCGCGACTGGCATCCGTGCGCAATCCGACGCTCGTGTTGTGGGGCGTGGATGACAAGGTCAACCGGGCCAGCGGCGCGTACGCGCTCCAGAAGCGCATGCCGAACTGCGATGTCTATCTGTTCAGCAATACCGGACACTGGGTGCAGTGGGAGCGGTCGAACGAATTCAATGCCGCCGTGCTGGCCTTCCTTGCGCAGGGCGATGCGGCAGCACGCGTCGTCGCGGCCCGCTGATCGAGGGGGATGTCATGCCGACAATCGTTAGCGCGCGGTCACCCACAAGCAGCTTGTTCGGCCGTGTCCGGATGGGCTACCTGCTGGCCGAATCGGCCCGGCTGCGCGAGTGGACGAAATTCGCGTCGGAAGGCCTGGGGCTGCACGTCGATACGCCCGATCCGCGGGTGGTCGCATGCCGCATCGACTCGCACGACCGGCGTTTGATCATCCGTGCCGGCACGGCCGAAGATGTCATTGCCATCGGATGGCAGCTCGACGACCGCGAGGCGCTCGAGCTTGCCGTCGCACGAATCTCGGCTCGCGGGGTGCGTGTAGAGGAGGGGAGCAAGGAAGAAGCGGCCTTGCGCGGCGTGAAGCGATTCTGGTTCTTCGCCGGGCCGAAGAAACTGCGCACGGAATTGTTCACGGAACCGGTCATCAGCGAACTTCCGCTGCGCATGAGTGCGACGGGCTTTGTGACAGGCGCGTCGGGGATGGGGCATGTGGCTGTCACGACCCGACAACCGGAGGTGATGCAGCAGTTCTGGAAAGACGTGTTCGATGCGCGCCTTTCCGACGAAATCGAAGACAGGATGCAAGGTCTGAATCTTGACTTCGCGTTTCTCCGATTCAACGAACGACATCATTCGTTCGCGACTGCATCGACACGTGGGATCCGCCTGAATCCGCTGCGCACGCAGATTCACCACATGAATCTTCAATGCGCATCCCTCGACGACGTGACGCAAGCCTACCTCAGGTGTCGTGCGATGGGCTATCCGATCGCGAATGCAATCGGCCAGCATCCCAATGATCGCGAACTCTCCTTCTACGTTCAGACGCCGTCGGGCTTCGAGATTGAGCTTGGCTGGAACCCGATCGTGGTCGATGAGCAAACGTGGCGTCCGGCGATTTATCGAGGCATCAGTCTATGGGGCCATCGTCCGGAAAACTTGAGCCTTGGCGTGCGGTTGGGGCGCGTGCGTCGCGCGCTTGCATCGCTGACGCGTCCGGAATTTTCTGTACAAGGAGAACGTTCATGAACGGAGCGCATCCGAATGATGCGTGCGATGTCGCGATCGTCGGATTGGGGCCGACCGGCCTCGTCCTCGCGCACATGCTCGGCCAGGCCGGCCACCACGTCGTCGTGCTGGAGCGCGAACCCGTGTTTTACGGTAACGCGCGAGCGGTATACACCGACGACGAGTGCATGCGGATTTTCCAGCATCTCGACGTGGCCGACGAGATCCAGTCGCGGATGATGATGGAGACGCCCGTCCAGCTCGTGCGGCGCGACGGCACGCCGATCACACAATACATGCCGCGCAAGCGTCCGTTCGGCTGGCCCGTGATCAACTTCTTTTATCAGCCGTACCTGGAAACGACGCTGGCCGAGACGCTCGCACGTTATCCGAACGTCGACGTGCGACGGGGCCGCGAAGTCGTTGACTTCGCTCAGGACGCCGACGGCGTGAGCGTCACGCACCAGGCGACGCGCGAAGCGCGGTTCAGCGACAGTCACGACGCGCGCGCGTGCGTGGCAGGCGATCCCGATATCGGAACCCTGCGGGCGCGCTATCTGGTCGGCGCCGACGGTGGCCGGAGCGTCGTTCGCACGAAGCTCGGGATCGAGATGTCGGGCAAGAGCTTCCCCGAGCCGTGGCTCGTCGTGGACCTCGAACGCAAGCCCGGAACGGACGCGTTGCGTCACCTGCCGTACTTCAACTTCGTCGTCGACCCGAAGCTGCCGGTCGTGAGCTGCGTTCAACCCGGGAAATTCCACCGGTTCGAATTCATGTTGATGCCTGGCGAAACGAAGGAAAACATGGAGCGGCCGGAGACGGTCCGGAAGTATCTGTCGCTGTTCGTCGACCCGGATCAGTTCGTGATCAAGCGCAAGCTCGTCTATACGTTCAACGCGCTGATTGCGTCGAAGTGGCGGGTCGGACGCGTGCTGCTCGGCGGCGATGCCGCTCACATGACGCCGCAGTTCATGGGGCAGGGTGCGAGTTCCGGCGTGCGCGACGCGTACAACCTCGGCTGGAAGCTCGATCTCGTCTTGCGCGGCCTCGCGGCCGACGCGCTGCTGGACACGTACCAGTCGGAACGGCATGCACACGCGAAGGCGATGATCGACACGTCCGTCCTGCTCAAGAACGTCGTATCGGCGCGCAGCTTGTCCGCCACGCTGGTGCGGGACACGTCCCTCGGCATTATCCGGGCCATACCGCCGCTCAGACGCTGGCTCGAAGGGGGCGGATTCAAGCCGATGCCCGTCTATCGCAAGAATGCGTACCTGGGTTTGCCGCGCCGTCGCCGACGCGGCCCGGAGGGCGCGCTGATTCCACAACCCGAGGTGCGTCTTTTCAACGGTGACCGGAAGAAACTGGACGACCTGCTCGGACACGGCTTTTCGCTGATCGGATTGAACGTCGATCCCTCCCGCTGCATCGACGATGTGTCGCGGGCAATGCTCGGCGCACTGTCGGTACGCAGCGTGACGATGTACGCGTATGGCGGCCGCCCGCAAGGGCTCGAAGGCGTCAATCGGGACAACGTGATCGAGGTCGCCGAAGTCGAGGATATCGGTGGCGAGATGATCGCGTGGTTCAACAAGGCGGGGTTCAAGACGCAGGCCGTTGCGGTACTGAGACCCGACCGCTTCGCCTTCGCCGTCGTTCCCGTCGGCGAGCTCGACAGGACCATTCGCCAACTGCGGGAGCGGCTCGGATTCGGAGCCGGCGCAGGCGATGGATTCGCCCGCATGTCAAAGACGGCACGGGCCGTCGCGCAAGCGGCCTGACCCACGATTTCACTTTCTTCCGCCATGTCTCATTCATTCGACCCGGCAGCCGTTCAGGCCGCTGCGAAAGCATTACGCGACGCACGTGAATCACGCACGCCGATCGACCCGATTGCCACGCGGTTCGGCATTGCAGGTCTCGACGCGGCGTATGCCGTTTCGGAACTCAACACCGCGGCCCGGATCGCGGACGGCCGGCGCATCGTCGGCAAGAAGATCGGCCTGACGTCGGTTGCCGTCCAGCAGCAGTTGCGCGTCGACCAGCCCGATTTCGGCGTGCTGTTCGACGACATGGAATATCTCGATGGCGATGAGGTGCCCCTGAGCCGCCTGATGCAGCCGAAGATCGAGGCGGAAGTGGCGTTCGTCGTCGGACGCGACATGGCCGATGAAGCGCCGAGCTATGGACAGGTCCTGTCGGCGCTGGCCTGTGCGCTGCCGGCGCTCGAGATCGTCGACAGCGCGATCTCCGACTGGCGCATCGCGCTCGAGGATACGGTGTCCGACAACGCATCCTGCGGCCTCTACGTTCTCGGCAATCAACCGGTGTCGCTCGGTGGAATTTCCATCGGGGAACTGGGCATGTCGATGACGCGCGACGGCAAGACCGTATCGACCGGAACGGGTGCCGCGTGCCTCGGCCATCCGTTGCGGGCCGTGTACTGGCTGGCCTGCATGATGGCGCGACGCGGACAGATGTTGCGTGAGGGCGACGTGATCCTGTCGGGTGCGCTGGGTCCGATGGTGCCGGTGGGTGCCGGAGACACGATTCACGCGCAGATCGGTGCGCTCGGCAGCGTCAGTTGCCTTATCGGATGAGGGCGAGCTCGATGAGCACCAAACGGAAAGTCGCCATTATCGGCAGCGGGAATATCGGTACCGACCTGATGATCAAGATCCTGCGCCACGGCGAACATCTCGAGATGGGCACCATGGTGGGAATCGATGCGGCGTCGGACGGGTTGCAGCGCGCGGCGCGCCTGGGCGTCGCGACGACGCATGAAGGCGTCGAGGGGCTGGCCCGCATGCCCGTGTTCGACGAGATCGACATCGTGTTCGATGCGACGTCTGCCGCGGCGCATACACAGAACGATGCGTTCCTGCGCACCGTCAAGCCCGGCATTCGCGTCGTGGACCTGACGCCGGCCGCAATCGGCCCGTATTGTGTGCCGGTGGTGAACCTCGACGCGCATCTCGATGCGCCGAACGTGAACATGGTCACGTGCGGCGGACAGGCGACGATCCCGATGGTCGCGGCGGTATCGCGGGTCGCGAAAGTGCACTACGGCGAGATCGTCGCGTCCATCGCGAGCAGGAGTGCCGGACCCGGCACCCGCGCCAGCATCGATGAATTTACCGAGACGACATCACGGGCGATCGAAGCGGTCGGCGGTGCAGCGAAGGGGAAGGCGATCATTGTGCTCAATCCCGCCGAGCCGCCGCTGATGATGCGCGATACGGTGTACACGCTGAGCGACTTCGCCGATGAACGCGAGATCGAGGCATCGGTCGCCGGGATGGTGGAAGCCGTCCAGTCGTATGTGCCCGGGTATCGACTGAAACAACGTGTTCAGTTCGATCGTATCGAGGCCGGGCGGCCGATCCGGATCCCGGGTGTCGGCGAGCGAATGGTCGGCCTCAAGACCTCGATCCTTCTCGAAGTCGAAGGGGCTGCGCACTACCTGCCGTCTTATGCAGGCAACCTCGACATCATGACGAGCGCAGCCAAGGCCGCGGCAGAACGGATCGCGGCCCGCCTCGGAGCCAATCAACAGTGAGTGCCTATCCGATGGACAAGAAGCTCCATATCTCCGACGTAACGCTGCGCGACGGTAGTCATGCGATCCGCCATCAGTACAGCCTCGCGCAAGTGCGAGAGATTGCCGCGGCACTCGATGCAGCCGGGGTCGATTCGATCGAAGTCGCGCATGGCGACGGGTTGCAAGGCAGCAGCTTCAATTACGGATTCGGCGCGCATACGGACGTCGAGTGGATCGAGGCCGTGGCCGGTGTCGTCACGCACGCGAGGGTCGCGACGCTGCTGCTGCCAGGGGTCGGCACCGTCCATGATCTGAGGGCCGCGTACGACGCCGGTGCGCGGATCGTTCGCGTTGCGACCCACTGTACCGAAGCCGATATTTCACGCCAGCACATCGAGTACGCGCGGGAACTCGGGATGGACGTAGTGGGTTTCCTGATGATGAGCCACATGCAGATGCCTCGAGCGCTGGCGGAGCAGGCAAGGTTGATGGAGCGCTACGGCGCCACCTGCTGCTACGTGGTGGATTCGGGCGGCGCGATGAACATGAACGACATCCGCGACCGGATGCGGGCATTCAAGGACACGCTGAAGCCTGAAACCCAGACGGGGATCCATGCGCATCACAACTTGAGCCTGGGTGTCGCGAATTCGATCGTCGCGGTTGAAGAGGGCTGCGACCGGATCGACGCCAGTCTTGCAGGCATGGGAGCAGGCGCCGGCAACGCACCGCTCGAGGTGTTCGTCGCGGCAGCCGATCGCCTTGGCTGGCGGCATGGTACAGACCTCTACCGCCTGATGGACGCGGCCGACGACATCGTGCGCCCGCTCCAGGATCGCCCGGTGCGGGTCGACCGCGAGACCCTCGCGTTGGGTTACGCCGGCGTGTATTCGAGCTTCCTGCGTCACGCGGAACAGGCCGCCGCGAAGTACGGGCTCAAGACCATGGACATTCTCGTGGAGCTGGGTCGGCGCGGCATGGTCGGCGGACAGGAGGACATGATCGTCGACGTCGCCCTGGACCTCCTGAGCGCGTCCGGGACTGTACACGGCGCGTCGGCTTCCTCGATCCAGGGGGCAGGTGTCCATTCCGCTCGACAAAGCGGGTGAGATTCTTTCATTTAGTTCGGACTATATATTATATAGAATTGGAGAATAGGGTGAGCCGTATCGACGTTCATCATCACTTTGTTCCACCCGCATATCGGGCCGCCATGTCCAGGCGAGGCCTGACAAAGGTTGCGGGTGCCGAGCTCCCTGGCTGGACCGAGAAAGAATCGCTGGCGGTGATGGACGCCAATGCCATTCAAGTTGCGTTGCTGTCGATCTCGGCGCCGGGCGTGTATTTCGGCAATCTCGATGAAGCGTGTTCGCTTGCACGAGAATGCAACGAGCACGCGGCCGAACTGCGTCAGCGACATCCCGATCGTTTCGGGTCATTTGCGGTCTTGCCCATGCCGTTTACCGATCGGGCATGCAGCGAGGCGATTCATGCTCTCGATGTACTCGGAGCAGACGGTATCGTCCTGCTAGGGAGTACCGAGGGGCGCTTTCTGGGTTCGCCGGAATTCGACGAGCTGATGGCCGAGCTGGACAGGCGGAAGGCGGTTGTATTCGTGCATCCGAACCTGCATCGGTCAAGCGAAGAGATCGGGTTGATCGCCCCGGGCTTTCTGATCGAGTTCCTGTGCGACACGACGCGTGCGGCGTTGAATCTCGTCCTGACCGGCACGATGGAGCGCTATCCCAATATCCGCTGGATTCTGGCGCATGCGGGCGGCTTCGTTCCGTATGTCGCGTGGCGCCTGTCGCTCGCCAATCTTCTTCCCGAGTTCGTATCCAGCATGCCGGCAGGCATGCTGACCTATATCCGAAGATTTCACTTCGACACTGCGCTCTCCCCGGCCGACTTTCCACAAGCGGCGCTGCGCGAATTGGTCGATCCGTCCCAGGTGCTGTTCGGCAGCGATTTCCCGTTCGCGCCTGCACCATTGACAGGCATGCAATGCAACACGCTGGAGCATTCGAATGTTTGGGATGCCGATGCGCGCGCGCTGATCGAATCGGGTAATGCGCAACGGCTGTTTCCCCGCCTGGGGGGCTTGCCCGTCAGCGTACCCACGAATCGTGCCGATCCGTTGACATCCCTGAAGCGGGTTGCTGCTGTGACGAGCGTGCGGGTGATCAGCCGACTTAGAAATCGTTGACCAATATTCCGATTCGTTTTGCGACGGAATATTCGGGACCTGGCGGACTCCTCGTCAGGTCCCGAATGACGAATCCTGCATCACTGGAAATACCTTTATAACAACCTCTGGAGGCCATATGAAGCATACGAGCGCAGCAATACTCTTGTCGGTATCACTCGTTTCTTCCGTTTACGCACAATCTGCAGGACAACTGATGATTAACGCGGGGTGGTTGCATATGGCACCTCAGGATTCCAGCGAACCGTTGACGGTCAATGCCCTCGGTCGGTCGAACACGATGGCCGGAAGCGGGGCGAGCATCTCGGATGCCGATACGGTTGCGCTCACGGCGACCTACTTCGTGACCGACCATATTGCGTTGGAGACGATACTGGGCGTTCCACCGAAGCTCCGTCTCACCGGTACGGGGACGCTTGCCGGGCTGGGGGAGTTGGGAACGGCGCGAGCCTGGAGCCCGGCGATCATCGCGCAGTACCATTTCGGCGAGCCGTCGGCACGTTTGCGGCCGTATGTGGGGGCGGGGATTTCTTATGTCTGGTTCAATGGCATCGATTTGAGCAACCCGGTTGCTTCCGGCAAGTTTCTCTACTCGCCCTCCGTTGGCGCGCGCCTCGAAGGGCCGACATCGGTCTCGCTGAGCAAGTCCTTTGCCCCGATTCTCAATGCAGGCCTGACCTACAATATCGATTCCCACTGGTCCATTGGCGCTTCGGTCGCGTATGCGTGGCTATCCACGAAGGCGACACTCACGACTCGCTCGCCGGTCGGCACCGTAACAAGCACGTCACGGTTGAAGGTCAATCCAATCCTGACCTTTGCGTCGATAGGCTACCGTTTCTGATCGGAAGCGACGCAGGCGCCGGTCATCCGCGCTCTGTTCACTTGGGCGCGGATTCAAGTGTGACGTCCGGCCGTGGCCGGTTCGCGGTGCCCGCGGACTCATCAAGCGAAATACCGGGCGTCGGTTGAATAGCCCCGGCACGGCGTTCCGCGCATTTCGACAGTCGAGCCACGGCTTGCACACCATTTCATCGCGCCCCAAATAAAACCCTTGACTATCTATCTATGAGTAGATAAAGTTCGATCCATGGAAACGAAACCGACCGTCCGCGAACAGATTCTCGACCATGCGATCACGCTGATGATGCAGCGCGGTTACAACGGCTTCAGCTATCGGGACTTGTCCGATCTGGTGGGCGTGAAGACGTCGAGCATCCACTACTACTTCCCGTCGAAGGACGACCTCGTGCTGGAAGCGGTGGCGGCGTATAGCGACGAAGTCCTCGCGGCCGTGCGGGCGATCGATCCGGCGTTACCGGCCGACGTGAAGCTGAGCCTGTACACGAAGATGTTCGGCCGCACGCTCGGCGACGGCAACCTGATCTGCCTGTGCGGGATGCTCGCGGCCGACATCGAAACGTTGCCGGAGAATGTGCGGCAGGCGGTGCAGGCGTTCTTCAAGGCCAATGAGGGCTGGCTGGCGGAATTGTTGAAGCAGGGCGCGCGGGAAGGCACGCTGCAGTTCAGCGGCGAGCCCGAGACGGCCGCGCGCACGTTGTACGCGGCGTTCCAGGGCAGTGTGCTGGCCAGCCGGCTGTTTCACACGCGGGCGCGCCTCGAAGATGTCGAGGCCGTCTGGAAAAAGCGGTCCTGACGGAGCGCGCATGCAGTGAGGCGGTTCGCCGCCTTTTTATTGAATCTCACTGTCTATCTATAGGTAGATAGAGTTCTGGCGCAGATGGCTCGATCATCTGCATTTTTTGGGGATGTTTATCTATCTATGAGTAGATAAACAGGCGCGATGCGGGCAGCAAGGCTGTCGGCACGCGGTCCCCGGTTCGAAGGCTGTTTCATTCATTTGCTGAAAAGGAGTCTGTCATGTCGATCGAAAAAGTGCTGTACCGCGCCCATGCAAAAGCCACCGGCGGCCGTGACGGCCGTGCCACGGTGCCCGAGAGCAACCTCGACCTGAAACTGACCACGCCGCGCGAGCTCGGCGGCGCGGGCGGCGCAGGCGCGAACCCCGAGCAACTGTTCGCCGCCGGCTACAGCGCGTGCTTCATCGGCGCGATGAAGTTCGTCGCGGCCCGCGACAAGATCGCGATGCCCGCGGACGCTTCCATCGAAGGCAGCGTCGGCATCGGCGCGATCCCGAACGGCTTCGGCATCGAAGTCGAACTGACGATCTCGCTGCCGGGCCTCGATCGCGACATCGCGCAAACGCTGATCGACCGCGCGCACCTCGTGTGCCCGTATTCGAACGCGACGCGCGGCAACATCGACGTCACGCTCACGCTTGCCTGATCGGTCGCACTGCGAATCATCCATCGTCATTTACGCCTGAAGCCAAGGAACACCATCATGAAGATCGTCAAGCCGCTGCTGATCGCTGCCGCCGTCGCCGCAGTACTGTCCGCCTCGACCACCGCATTCGCCGCCGGTGCCGATACCGTCCGTCCCGATACGGCGACGAGCACTTTCCTCGCCGCGCTGAACGGCCAGAAGGGCCCGGGCCTCGAAACGCTGAGCCCCGCGAAGGCGCGCCAGGTGCTGGTCGACGCGCAGAACGGCACGAAGGTCGACCTGTCGGGGATCGACGTGTCGAACCGCACGATCGAACAGGACGGCCTGTCCGTACCGGTCACGATCGTCCGCCCGCAAGGCGCGACGGGCACGCTGCCGGTGTTCGTGTTCATCCACGGCGGCGGCTGGGTGCTCGGCGATTTTCCGACGCATGAACGCCTCGTTCGCGATCTCGTCGTGCAATCGGGGGCCGTCGCGGTGTTCGTGAACTACACGCCGTCGCCGGAAGCGCATTACCCGGTCGCGATCAACCAGGCGTATGCGGCGACGAAGTGGGTGGCCGCGCACGGCGCGGAGATCGGCGTCGACGGCAGCCGCCTCGCGGTGGTCGGCAACAGCGTCGGCGGGAACATGGCGGCCGTGGTGGCGCTGATGGCGAAGGACAAGGGTGGCCCCGCGATCCGCTTCCAGGGGCTGATGTGGCCGGTCACGGACCACAACTTCAACACGGGTTCGTACAACGCGTATCAGCAAGGGCACTTCCTGACGCGGCCGATGATGAAGTGGTTCTGGGATGCCTATACGAAGAACGAAGCGCAACGCAACGAGATCTACGCGTCGCCGCTGCGCGCAAGCACCGCGCAGTTGAAGGGCCTGCCGCCCGCGCTGATCCAGGTCGCGCAGTTCGACGTGCTGCGTGACGAGGGCGAAGCGTACGGCCGCAAGCTCGACGCGGCCGGCGTCGATGCGACGACCACGCGCTACGACGGCACGATCCATGATTTCGGTTTGCTGAACGCGCTGGCCGGCGACGCGCCGACGAAGGCCGCGACGAAGGCGATGGCGAATGAACTCGCGACGCGACTGAAGTAAGCGACGGGTTCGCACTCGCGCTGCCCGTGAGGCGGGGCAGCGCGAGTGCGCATGACGACGAGGCGGGCGCATGCCCGCCTTTGTTGCGTGCGGCGCGTGAACCGGGCGAATGTGTCGGCCTGCAACCCGCACGCCCCGCACGCCCCCATCGCCCGCGATTTTTCGTCCCGGTTCGGCAACTCGAGCTCCGTCGCGAATCGCGCCGCATCGTCGGCTTCGCGTGGTGCTTCACGGCGCGCCCGTGACCGCCCGCATCGTTGGCTCCGGCGCCCGCGAGGCCCCGCGCCGCGGGCATTGTTGGTACGATCGCGCGTATCGTCCACGCTGGCGCCGCAAGCCGCCGGCCATCGGTCGCGCGGCCGTACGACAGCGCGGCCTCGTTCGGGAGAAGCGTTTCATGCTGCAGGCGTTCGCGGTCTTGCTGACCTTCCAGTGTCTCGGGGAGGGCGTGTCCTACCTGTTCGGCCTGCCGGTGCCGGGCCCCGTGATCGGCATGCTGCTGCTGTTCGGCTTCGTGATGCTGCGCCCGCAGGTGGCCGACACGATCGAGCCGACCGCGCTCGAGCTGTTGCGCCACCTGTCGCTGCTGTTCGTGCCGGCCGGCGTCGGCATCATGGTGTCGGCCGACCGCGTGCGCGGCGATGCGCTCGCGGTCGTCGTCGCGCTGGCCGTCAGCACCACGCTCGCGATCGCCGTGACGGCGCTCGTCACGCGTGCACTGCTGCGGCGCCAGCGGCGCGCGGGCGATGCGGTGGAGGGCACGCAATGACGGCCTTCCCGAAACTCGGCGCGATCTGGGTCTATCTCGCCGCGAGCCCGCTGCTGGGCCTGACCATCACGCTGATCGCGTATCTGTTCGCGCAGGCCGTCTATGCGCGGGCGCGCTTCAACCCGCTCGCAAACCCGGTGCTGATCGCGGTCGCGCTGATCGTCGTGCTGCTGACGATCACGCACACGCCGTACCCGACGTATTTCGAAGGCGCGCAGTTCGTCCACTTCCTGCTTGGCCCCGCGACCGTCGCGCTCGCGCTGCCGCTGTACCGCCAGTGGTCGAAGCTGCGCCGCGCCGCGGTGCCGCTGCTGGTCGGCCTGCTCGCGGGCTCGCTGACCGCGATCGTGTCGGCGGTCGGCATCGCGGCGCTGTTCGGGGCCTCGCACCAGACGATCGCGTCGCTCGCGCCGAAATCGGCGACGACGCCGATCGCGATGGCCGTTGCGGCGGAAATCGGCGGGATTCCGTCGCTCACCGCGGTGCTCGTGATCTCGACCGGGATCTTCGGGGCCGTGTGCGCGCGCGGGATCCTCAACGCACTGCGCGTCGACGAACCGGCCGTGCGCGGGTTCGCGCTCGGCGTCGCGTCGCACGGGATCGGCACCGCGCGCGCGTTCCAGGTCAGCGAGGAGGCCGGCGCGTTCGCCGGGCTCGGGATGGGATTGAACGGCGTGCTCACCGCCTTCGTCGTGCCGGTCCTGCTGCCGGTGCTGTCGCGCTGGATCTGAGCGCCGGCCGGGCCAGGCCGGGTTATCGGTTTCCCTGATGGCGCGGGCGACGCGCCGGAACGACGGCGTACGCGGTGCCCACGTATCGTTGCCGTTATCGGGAGAATTCAGGAACGCACAAGGACAAGTACATACTGTTCGGCTAACGTTGCATCGGCGCCGTTGTCGCAAGCGGTCGTGTGCGCGCCGGTGTTCTATCCACAATCAACAATCGACAAGGAGGTCCGGCCATGAAGAAGTCTCGCGTGGTTTCGGTGGCAGTGGCAGTAACGGCGTCGTTCGGTCTGCTGTTGGCAGCCGCGCCGGCGGCATATGCGCAGGATCCGGCGTCCGCGCCGACGCAGAAGCAGATCGACAAGGCGCAGAAGAAGGCGGCCCGCAAGGCCGCCCGGGCGCGTCACGCGTCGGACCTGAAGGCGATCGGCACGGGCAGCGGCTACCGGCTGACCAACGACCAGAGCAACTACCCGCAGAACGCCGCGCAGAAGGCGCCCGCGACGAAGGCGGCGCCCGCCGCTCCGGCGTCGGGCCAGTAACAACGGCCGGGCCTGGGCACAGCGCACACGGCGCCGGGTCGACCGGCGCCGTGTGCGCGTGTGCGGGGCCGCGAAGGCGGCCTGTTACGACGCGAGCTTGCTGGCAAGTTCCGCGACGTGCTTGCCTTGATAGCGCGCGATGTCGAGCTCGTTCGCGCTCGGCTGGCGGCTGCCGTCCGCGCCCGCGAGTGTGGTGGCACCGTACGGCGTGCCGCCGGTGATTTCGTTCATGTTGACGAGGCCGCTGCACGCATACGGCACGCCCACGATCACCATCCCGTGGTGCAGGAGCGTCGTGTGGAACGACGTGATCGTCGTTTCCTGGCCGCCGTGCTGCGTGCCGGTCGACGCGAACACGCTGCCGATCTTGCCGACGAGCGCGCCCTTCATCCACAGGCCGCCGGTCTGGTCGAGGAACGTGCGCATCTGGCCGGCCATGTTGCCGAAGCGGGTCGGCGTGCCGAAGATGATCGCATCGTAGCCGGGGAGTTCGTCCACGGTCGCGACCGGCGCAGCCTGGTCGACCTTCACGCCGATCGCCCGGGCCTGGTCGACGGGAATCGTTTCCGGCACGCGCTTGAGCGTGACCTCGACGCTGGGCACCGATTTCGCGCCTTCCGCGATGTGCTGCGCCATCGTTTCGACGTGCCCGTAGGACGAGTAATAAAGAACGAGTACCTTGGCCATGTTGCGAATCTCCGATTAAAAGGGCCCCGCGTTCAGCGGGGCCCGGTTTCCCGAACGGGCTTTATGCCCACTCGGCCGTTACTTCGACCGGACGCAGGTCAAACACCAGCACTTCGGCATCCTTCCCGTCGGCGAACGTCAGCGTCCGTTCGTCGCGGATGCGCACGCCGTCGCCTTCGCCGAGCGTCACGCCGTTGACCGACACGCTGCCGCGTGCCACGTGCACGTACGCAAAGCGGTCCGGCGCCAGTTCCAGCGTCGCGCGTTCGGCGCCGTCGAACAAGCCCGCGTAAATCCGCGTGTCCTGCCGGATCTTCAGCGAACCGGCGTCGCCGTCCGGCGATACGACGAGGGCGAGCTTGCCGCGCTTGTCGTCTGCGGTGACATTCGTCTGCTGATAGCGCGGCTCGGCACCCTTCTCGGCCGGCCCCACCCAGATCTGCAGGAAGTGGACCGGCAGTTCCGGCGAGTGGTTGAACTCGCTGTGGCGCACGCCCGTGCCCGCGCTCATCAGCTGCACGTCGCCCGGCACGATCACCGAGCCGGTGCCCATCGAGTCCTTGTGTTCCAGCGCGCCGTCGAGCACGTACGACAGGATCTCCATGTCGCGGTGCGGGTGCGTGCCGAAGCCGCGGCCCGGCGCGACGCGGTCGTCATTGATCACCAGCAGGTCGGAGAAGCCGACTTGCTTCGGATCGTAGTAATTCGCGAACGAAAACGAATGACGGGAGCTGAGCCAGCCATGCTCCGCACGGCCACGTTGGTTTGCTGCACGGATTTCGATCATGATTTTTGTTCCTCAAGACGCCGGACCTCGGAAGTGGGACCGGCCGTTCGTTGAGGTGAATCTTAGGTCAATCGATTTGACAAATAAATGGCTGTAGAGATAATGACTGTCGCTATGGAGTGGACAATATGGAAATCAACGACCTGAGGATCTTCGTCGCGACGGTCGATGCGGGCAGCTTCACGGCGGCGGCCGATCAACTGATGCTGTCCAAGCAGTTCGTCAGCCGGCGCACGATGGCGCTAGAGGCGTCGCTCGGCGTGCGGCTGTTGCACCGGAACACGCGCAACCTCGCGGTGACCGAATCGGGGCAGGAGTTCTATGCGCGCGCGCAGCGGATCCTCGCGGAAATCGCCGACGCCGAGCAGGCGATGTCGGTGCGCAGCACCGAGTTGCACGGGTCGCTCAAAATCAGCGCGCCGCTGTCGTTCGGGATCACGCACGTGTCGCCGCTGATCGCCGAATTCCTGTCCGCGCACCCGGCTGTGCGGCTGAACCTCGACCTGACCGACCGGCGCGTCGACCTGATCGGCGAGGGCTTCGATCTCGTGCTGCGGATCGGCTCGCTCGAGGATTCGACGTTGATCGCCCGCCCGCTCGGCGCGTGGCGGATGGTCGCGTGCGCGAGCCCCGCCTATCTGAAGCGGCAGGGCACGCCGCAGACGCCGGTGGATCTCGCCGGCCACACGTGCCTGCTGTACGGGCGCGAGCGGCGCATCGGCTGGGAATTCCGCGTCGACGGCGCGGCGCGCACGTTCGACGTGCAGGGGCCGCTCGTCGCGAACAACGGCGAAGTGGTGCGCGACGCGGCGATCGCGGGGCTCGGCATCGCGCTGCTGCCGCACTTCATCGTCGGCGCGGCGCTCGACAGCGGCGCGCTCGTGCCGGTGCTCGACGCGTATGCGCCGTCGCCGATCACGCTCAACGCGGTGTTCCCGCAGCATCGGGAAGGATTCGTCACGCTGCGCACGTTCATCGGGTTTCTCGCGGAACGGCTCGGGGAGGCTGCGCCCGCAGCGAAGGGCGGGGCGGGCCGGGCGCGGTAGCGGGCCGGTTTGCGGGGAATGGAGGCTTTATTCTCCGCATCATTTGCGGAGAATATTGAGCCGTGCGGTGAATCGGTGGGATAATCTCCGCATCATGAGCGGAGATTACACCTTCATCTGGGCGTCGGCCGACTGGCCCGCATGGCGCTTCAACCTGCCTGCACTGGCCACGCCACTCGCCGACGTCAGCCGTGCGCAAGGCATGCTGGCCGGGCGGCTGGCGGACGTCGGCCTGGCGCTGCGCGACGAGGCCAGCCTGGCCGCGCTGACGGAGGACGTCGTCAAGACCAGCGCGATCGAGGGCGAAAGCCTGAACGTGGCATCGGTGCGGTCGTCGATCGCACGTCGGCTCGGGGTCGACATCGGCGCGCTGGCGCCGGTCGACCGCCACGTCGAGGGCGTCGTCGACATGGTGCTGGACGCGACCACCCATGCGGCGGCGCCGGTCACCGAAGTCCGCCTGTTCGGGTGGCATGCGGCGCTGTTCCCGACCGGCTACTCGGGGATGTCGCGGATCACGGTCGGTGGCTGGCGCACGGATGCGACCGGGCCGATGCAGGTCGTGTCCGGGCCGATCGGCCGGCAGCGCGTGCATTTCGAGGCGCCGCCCGCCGCGCGCCTCGCCGACGAAACCGGGCGTTTTCTCGCGTGGCTCAATGCCGTGCCGGTCGAGCCCCTGCTGATCCGGGCCGGCCTGGCCCACCTGTGGTTCGTCACGCTCCATCCGTTCGACGACGGCAACGGCCGCATCGCGCGTGCGCTCGGGGATCTGGTCCTGGCGCGTGCCGACCGCAGTCCGCAACGCTTCTATAGCCTGTCGGCGCAAATCCAGCGCGAGCGCAACGCGTATTACGACGTGCTGGAGCGTACGCAGCGCGGTTCGCTCGATGTCACGGAATGGCTCGCGTGGTTCCTGACCGCGCTCGGCCGGGCCATCGATCACGCGCATGCGACGCTCGACGCCGTGCTGGTCAAGGCGCGCTTCTGGCAACGATGTGCCGGCGTCGCGATGAACGAACGCCAGGCGAAGGTCATGAATCGCCTGCTCGACGGCTTCGAGGGGAAGTTGACGAGCACCAAGTGGGCGGCGCTCGCGAAGTGCTCGCAGGATACGGCGCTGCGTGACATCACTGAACTCGTCGAGCGCGGCGTGCTGCAACGCTCGTCGTCCGGCGGCCGGAGCACGAGTTACGAGCTGGTGCCGTCCGGCGGCCGGAGCACGAGTTACGAGCTGGTGCCGTTCGACGGCTGACCGCTGTATTGCATCGGCCCGCAGATCCGGAAGGCCGGCAGGCGCCACAACGCGATCACGCTGCGCGGCCTGTGCAAGGGGCACCACGCGAGCCGCGGGCTCGACTGGTCGTTGCGTGCGCATCGATCCTGTCGGTCGATGCCGCCGTGGAAGCCGCATTGCGCGACGGCATCGTGCAATGCCGCGAGGCCGCCGCGACGGTTGCGCCGACATCGAACGTCGATTGATCGGCGTCGCGCATTCGGGTTAGGCTTCGGCGAGCAACGGCATGCACCCCATGCCGGGCCGGGCGTTTTTACCTCGAATGCCGCGTGCAGGTAGCTTCTACAGGCGCGCGATCCAGCGACGATCCAAGCCGATGACCCTCCAGAACCGATCGAATGCTCGCGGGAAAACCGCGATTTCCGCCGACGGCGCATTGCACATGCGCGTGCGATCCGTCGCGGCGGCCGCGCTGCTGATGCTGTTGCCGGCCGCCGCGCACGCGGCCGGCTTCGACTGCGCGAAGGCTGCTTCGTCAACCGAGAAGACGATCTGCGCGGATGCCGCGCTGTCGAAGCTCGACGGCGACCTCGCGGCGGCGTGGAAGCAGGTGCTCGCGAAAGGCGGCGACACGGCCGCGCTGAAGGCCGCGCAGCTGAAGTGGCTCAAGCAGCGCGACCGGTGCGGCGCCGACGAATCGTGCCTCGGCGACCGCTACCGCGAACGGCTCGCGAGCCTGAACGGCAGGCCGCTGGCCGCCGATCGCTGGCAGCAGACGTGGTACATGAAGAGCGCCAACCCGTCGTTCGGTGGTGTGCTGACGTTCACCGGCACGCCGCCGCGACTGCATTTCGAGCTGGCCGGCAACAATGGCGCGAATACGGGCGGGCTCGACGGCGACATCGTGCTGCACGGCGACGTCGGCACCTACCGCAAGGACAAGTGCCGGCTCGAGTTCGAACGGAAGGGCGGACGCGTCGGCATCACGCAAGACGGCGCGGATTCCGATTGCGGGGCCGGCATGGGTGTCTTCTACGGCGGCGAGTACTTGACCGCGTCGCAGTTCCAGGCCGCGCCGGCGGCCGACCTGCTGAGCCTCGAGGTCGTCGGCGACTCGACGCAGAACGCGACCGCGCACAAACTGCTCGGCGCCGATTACCAGACGCTCGTCGACACCGCCAATTACAGCACCGACGAAAAGGATCTCGACGGGCTGAACGCGCACGTGACGTCGTACTGGGTGCGCGGCATCGCGACGACGAACGCCGCGATCGTGATGCGCCGCGGCAACGATCTGTGGATCGGGCTGCTCGTGTTCGACGCGCAGAGCAACGTCCGGATGCGCTATTACTCGAACGTGCCCGCGTGGAAGAAAACCGTGCCGAAGACGATCCAGGCGTGGCACGACAATCTCGACAAGACGCTGCCGGTCGACGTGATGCAGTGACGAGCGGGCCGGGCGGCCGAAGCCGCCCGGCGCGGCCTCATTTCTTTCCCGCTGCGCGCGCGTGCGCCGGCGGCGCAGCCGATCCCCGCGTACGCAATTCGGGCAGGACGGCATGACCGGGCCCCGTCGCGCCGTTCTCGAGCGCGTCGAGCAAGGCCAGTGCGGCCTGGCGCCCGATCGCGTCGGTATCGACCCACATCGTCGTCAGCGGCGGCTGGATTTCGCGCGCGAGCGCGACGTCGTCGAACCCGGTGATCGACAATTGCGCGGGCACGTCGATGCCCAGCGCCTGCGCCTCGAGCAGCGCGCCCAGCGCGAGCGCGTCGTTCCCGCAGATCACGGCTGTCGGCCGCGTCGCCGCGTCGCTGTTCACGATCGCGCGCAGGCTCGCCCGCCCGAAGGCGATCGTGGCCGCGCCCTCGTGCTGATGGACGGGGCGCACCGCGAGCCCGCGCGCGGCGAGCGTGTCGTGAATGCCGCGCAGGCGGGCCTGTACGCGGTCGTTGTCGGCCGACGGCTGCATGATGATCGCGAAATCGCGATGGCCGAGATCGAGCAGGTGGGTGGTGAGCCGCGCGAATGCCGCGCGGTTGTCGAAGCCGATGCAGCAGTGCGGGCTGTCGTCGCGATACGCATACGTGACGACGTACGGCACGCGGTGCATCGCAAGGAGTTCGAACAGTTCCGGCGGATACGCTTCGCCGACCAGCGACACGGCCTCCACGCCGCGCGACAGCATCGCGCGCACCTGGGCCAGCGCCTGCGCGGGATCGTAATTCGAGCAGCCGAGGAACAGCGTGATGCCGTGCTCGGCCATGACCGTCTGCATGCCCGCGACCTGCGACGCGAACACCTGGTCGTCGAGTGTCGGAATGATCGCGCCCGTGATGTGGGTGCGCGTGGACGCGAGCGCACGGCCCGCCGCATTCGGAATCCAGTTCAGCGCGCGCGCCGCGTCGCGCACGCGCTGCTGCACGTCGGCCGACACCTTGCCGGGATCGTTGTACACACGCGAGACGGTCGCGGTCGATACGCCGGCCAGCTTCGCGACGTCGCCGAGCACCGAGCGGCCGCTGCCGCGGCGCGCCCGGGGCGCGCCGGCACGGGACGGAGGCGTGCTCATCGGCCGGCTCCCGGCGGGGCGGCAGTGACGGCGCCGCGCGTTGTCAAATGCGTCATTGTTTACCCTCGATTCGTGGTGGCGCCGCTTGCATTCCCGCTCGACCCTGTGAGAATGTAAGCGCTATCTTGGCGTGCTTCCGCATTATGTCAGACACATATTCTATCCATATCGTGAGATTTTCATCGACGACGGCCGATCCGGCCATTTTGTCCGCCGCAAATGTAAGCGGTTACATTACAAGATGAGCGACATCCTTTCACCGCGCATTGCCGTCGTCGGCAGCGTGAACATCGACCTCGTGACGCGCGCGCCGCGCCTGCCGGTGCCGGGCGAGACGCTGCTCGGCACGGATTTCCAGACCGTTCATGGCGGCAAGGGGGCGAACCAGGCGGTCGCGGCCGCGCGGCTGGGCGCGTCGGTCGCGATGATCGGCTGCGTCGGCGACGACGCGTTCGGTGCGCGCCTGCACGATGCGCTGGCGGCCGAACGCATCGACGTGACGCACCTGGGCCGGATCGGCGGCACGGCGACCGGGGTGGCCACGATCACGGTCGACGCGGGCGGTGCGAACAGCATCGTCGTCGTGCCCGGCGCGAATGCGCGCCTCGACGCCGACCGGATCGACGCGGCGCGCGATGCGATCGCCGAGGCCGCGCTGCTCGTGTGCCAGCTCGAAGTGCCGGTTGCCGCCGTCGCGCGCGCCATTGCCTGTGCATCCGCGCACCACACGCCGGTGCTGCTCAACCCCGCGCCCGCGCAGCCGCTGTTCGACGCGCTGCTGGCACGGGTCGACTACCTCGTCGTCAACGAAACCGAAGCCGAATCGCTGACCGGCATCGCCGTCGGCGACGACGCATCGGCCGTGCGCGCCGCCGATGCGCTGTGTGCGAAGGGCGTCGGCAACGTGCTGGTGACGCTCGGCGCGCGGGGCGTCTGCTGGCGCGGCGGCGCCGGTAACGGCCGCCTGCGGGCGCTGACGGTGGCCGCCGTCGATACGACCGCGGCCGGCGACACGTTCGTCGGTGGGTTCGCGGCCGCCCGCGCGGGCGGCGCGTCGATGGACGACGCGATCGGCTTCGGCCAGCGCGCCGCCGCGATCAGCGTGACGCGCCACGGCGCGCAGACCTCGATTCCGACGCGCGAGGAAGTGGCGCGCTTCGAACCCTGAATGCCGCATCAGACGGACAGGCCGGAACCGGCCGATACCAGTGACATGGAGACAACCGCAATGAACGAAACCTCGACCGTTCCGCCCGCACCGCCGCGTATCCGGCGCGGGCAACGCATCGCGCTCGCACTGCTGATGGCGAGCGGCATCGTCAACTACCTCGATCGCGGCACGCTGGCCGTCGCGAGCGCGGCGATCCGCGGCGATCTCGGCTTGTCGCTCGCGCAGATGGGGCTGCTGCTGTCGGCCTTCTCGTGGAGCTATGCGCTGTGCCAGTTTCCGGTCGGCGGGCTCGTCGACCGCATCGGGCCGCGCCGGCTGCTCGGCGTCGGGTTGATCGTCTGGTCGTTCGCGCAGGCGGCGGGCGGCATCGTGTCGACTTTCGGCTGGTTCATCGTCGCGCGCATCGTGCTCGGCATCGGCGAGGCGCCGCAATTCCCGTCGGCCGCGCGGGTGGTTAGCAACTGGTTTCCGCTGCGCGCGCGCGGCACGCCGACCGGGATCTTCAACGCCGCGTCGCCGCTCGGCACCGCGCTTGCGCCGTTGCTGCTGTCGATCCTCGTCGCGTCGTTCGACTGGCGCTGGGCGTTCATCGCGACGGGGGCACTCGGTCTCGTCGTCGCCGTCGTCTGGTTCGCGCTGTATCGCGATCCGGTGCGCGCGCAACTGTCCGCCGCCGAACGCAACTACCTCGATGCCGACGCGCAAAGCGTAACCGCGACACCGAAACTGACGTTCGTCGAATGGCGCAGCCTGTTCTCGCACGGCACGACCTGGGGGATGCTGGTCGGTTACTTCGGATCCGTGTACCTGAACTGGGTCTACCTGACCTGGCTGCCGGGCTACCTGACGATGGAGCGGCACATGAGCCTGATCCGGACGGGCTTCGCCGCGTCGGTGCCGTTCCTGTGCGGGTTCGTCGGCTCGCTGGTGGCCGGCTGGGTGTCGGACCTGATTACGCGCCGCAGCCGTTCGCCGGTCGTGAGCCGGCGCAATGCGGTGGTGGTCGCGATGCTCGGGATGGTCGTCTTCACGATCCCGGCCGCGCTCGTGCAGAGCAACACGGTGGCGCTCGCCTGCATCTCGGTCGTGATCTTTCTCGCGAACGCGGCGTCGGCCTGCTCGTGGGCGCTCGCGACGGCGGCCGCGCCGCCGAGCCGCGTCGCATCGCTCGGCGCGATCCAGAATTTCGGCGGCTTCGTCGGCGGCGCGCTTGCGCCGATCCTGACGGGCATCATTGCGCAGAAATGGTCGTTCGTGCCGGCGCTGCTGACCGCCGCGGCGATCGCGTTCGCGGGTGCGATCGCCTATCTGCTGCTGGTGCGCAAGCCGATTCCCGAGCAGGCCGCGAACGCCGCGCCCGGGCCGTTGCCCGCGTGAGCCTACCCCCCGCATTCACTGAAGCAAGGAGAAACAGATGCAACACCCGCAGCAAGCGAACGTGACCATCGAAGGGATCGTCCCGGTGATGCTGACGCCGTTCGACGATGCCGGCGCGATCGACTACGCAGGGCTCGAGCGGCTGATCGAGTGGTATCTCGCGCACGGCGCGGATGCGTTGTTCGCGGTCGCGCAATCGAGCGAGATGCAGTTCCTGAGTCTGGCCGAACGCGCGGAGCTCGCGCGCTTCGTGGTCGAGCGGGTGGCCGGGCGCGTGCCCGTCGTCGCGTCAGGGCACATCAGCGACGATCTCGACGCGCAGGCCGCGGAGCTGTGCGCGGCGGCCGAATCGGGCGCGCAGGGCGTCGTGCTCGTGACCAACCGCCTCGATCCGCAGCGCCAGGGGAGTGCCGCGTTGCTCGACCACCTTCACCGGCTGCTTGCGCGATTGCCGTCGGACCTGCCGCTCGGGCTGTACGAATGTCCGGCGCCTTACCGGCGGCTGCTGTCGGATGACGAACTGCGCGCGTGCATCGACACGGGCCGGTTCGTGATGCTCAAGGACGTGAGCTGCGACCTAGAAACGGTGAAGCGGCGGGTCGCGCTCGCCGAGGGCTCGCCGCTGAAGATCCTCAACGCGAATGCCGCGATCGCGCGGGATGCGATGAAGGCGGGTTCCGCCGGCTTCAACGGCGTGTTCACCAACTTTCATCCGGATCTGTACCGGTGGTTGCGCACGCAAGGGGATGCGCATCCCGAACTGGCCGACGAGCTTTCGACGTTCCTGGTCGTCTCGGCGGTGTCGGAGGCGCTCGGGTACCCGGCGCTCGCGAAGCTCTATCACCAGCGGATCGGCACCTTCGCGTCGATCCGCTGCCGTGCGATCGACTACGACGTGCGTGAACGATTCTGGGCACTCGATGCAGTGCTCGACAAGATCGTGGCCGGCACCGAGCATTTCCGTCGTCGGATCGCTGCGCAATAGGGCGCGCGGTGTGTCGTCCGTGTTCTGCGATGCGCGACGGCATCGCGGGCCGGGCAGGCGGATGCTCGCGTGTGGGGTTCTCGCGAGGCGCAGGGTGGCGCACGGTGGCTGCAAGCACGGTCGGTTCGTCGCGATGCGTTGCGTTGTGTACGCGTCGCGACAAGCGGTGTTGGTGGCGTATCCGCGATCGCCGATGATGTGAACCCGGCGCGTGCCCGGCCCCAACGTGTGGCGCGGCGAATCCATCGGGCGTTTCCGTGCTGTCGAGGGCGGCAAGGGTGCCTGTCGCGGCGGGGCCGCTGCATTCGTCGACGGTCAGGGTTGCCCGTCGTCATGAATGACGATGGGCTGTCGATACGGCACCGACGCGCGGTCCCACCTTCATCTATTCCATCGCACCATTTCGCCCGTGAGCCGCGAGCCGCGAGCCGCGAGCCGTGAGCCGCGAGCCGTGAGCCGCGAGCCCCAAGCCCCAAGCCCCAAGCCCCAAGCCCCAAGCCCCAAGCCCCAAGCCCCAAGCCCCAAGCGCCAAGCGCCAAGCGCCGAGCCGAGCCGAGCCGAGCCGAGCGCCAAGCCAAGCCAAGCCAAGCCAAGCCAAGCCAAGCCAAGCCAAGCCAAGGCGCCGCCGCTCGTCCGTCCGATGCGTTGCGTCCCGCGATCAACCGCCGCCGGCCGACCGCTGCATGTTCACGCAGGGCGACAAAAGCACACAAATCTGATCAACGCCCCTCATCGTTTCTTGTAACGATTCGTAATATCGCGCCGCCGAGCGCTTTTCCCGACGAACCGTTGAATCCGCATCCGCTTCCCATGCAACACGTGACGACGACAAGCCAGCCGCCGATCCTGGCGGCACCGGTAGATCCCATGCTGCACGCCGTGATCGATGAGGTCGTCCACCGGAGCGTGTCGGAAGCGACGACGCGCAGCGGCTACATGCGATGTGCCGACTACGCGATCGTCGGCGCGCAGGTGCTGACGCTGCTGACCGGCAAGCCGTACCGGCCGTTCGCGGGTGGCGAGGTGCTGGATTTCGGCGGCGGCAACCTGTATGCGCTGTGCACGACGCGCGAGCGGCGCCGCACCGCGCGGCATCTGTCGCAGCTCGCGAGGTATCACTGCTGGATCGAGGCGCGTCATGACGATATCGGCGGCCGTGCGCGCAAGGAAATCGTCGATTTCACGCTGCGCCACGACGAGACCGTGGCGAGCCATCTGGGGATGCCGTACGCGCGCGCGTACCAGGCGTATTTCTGGGGCTGGGACGACGAGCACGCGGTACCGGCCGAACTGCACGATCATCCGGTCTTCGCGAAACAGGGCCCCGTGTGGCGCTGGGCGGAGCGTGAATGCACGTCGCTGCTGCGCGCATACGAGCGCGAACGGCCAGGCTATTTCGGGCGTCAGGTGTCGCGTGCGATCGATTTGTTTGCCGATCGCGTCGAAGGTCTCGGCTGACGGCACGGCCCTTCGGGGTGAACTGCGGGCAAGCAGCCCGCCGGGATGGAGCGCGAACCGGCGGAGGGCGCCCGGCGCGCGCTTGCGCACAGCCGGGTATGAACGATGTTTCCGGGCACGACGCCACGCGCGGTGGCGCGAGCAGGTCGATCCACAGACCGGCGGCCGCCGCCGCGATCATCGGGCCGCCCGGGCGCTCGTCACTTGTTCGCCAGCGTGCCGCTGCTGTTGGCGCCGCCGAACAGCCGCGTCAGGTATTGCGTGTTGGAGTTCATCTTGGCCATCAGCGTGTTGAGCGCCGTGAACTGCGCCTGGTACTGCTTGGTCAACTGCGCGGCGTAGTCGGCCAGATCCGTCTGCTGCTGCGTGACGCGCTTCAGGTTGGCACTCAGCGCGTTCGTGCGCACCTCGATCATCCCGCCCTTCTTCGTGAACGGCGCGATCTGGTCGGTCAGTTGCTTGCCCATCCCGTTCGTCGAGTTGAACAGGCGCGCGACCCCTGACGGGTTGCTGGACAGCGCACTGTCGAGCTTCGCGCTGTCGGCCTTCAGTGTGCCGTCCTTCTCGAGCGAGATGCCGATCGCCATCAGGTTCGTGTGTCCGTTGCCGTTCTCGTTCGCGACACCGCGCGCGACGATCGACGCGAGCGAGTTGCGGATCGTGTTCAGCGTCGAATCGCCGATCAGCGCACCCTGCGAGCTCGCCCCTTCGGTGTAGCTCGACAGCGCGCCCATCGTCTTGACGACGGTGTTGTAGAGGCTCACGAAGTTCGTGATCGTGGCCGCCTGCGACTTCGTATCGGTGCTGACCGTCAGCGTCTGCGTGTCGGTCGCGCTGACCGCGGCCGCCGACAGGTTCAGCGTGACGCCGCTCAGCACGCCCGACACCGTGTTGCTCGCGCTGGTCGACGCGATGCCGTTGAGCGTGAACTTCGCGTCCTGCGCGACGGCGCTTTGCCGCCACGCGGCCGCGCTGTTCGCCGATTCGATCTTCGACGCGCCGCCCGTCGTGTCGGCCGTCGACGTGACGCCGAGGTTCGACAGCCCGTTGTCGTTGGCCACGTTGCCGACCGCGACGCTGATCGCGTTCGCGGAGCCCGTCTTCGTCGACGCGAGCACGAGGTGCGCGCCGTCGGTGCCGTTGATCACGGTCGCGCTGATCCCCGGGTTGTTCGCCGCGGAGTTGATCGCGGCCGCGATGCCCGACAGCGTGTTGTTCGTGCCGGTGACGTCGACCTTGAACGACTGGCTGCCGAGCGACAGCGTCAGCGTGCCGGTGCCGAGCGCCTTGCTCCCGTCGAAGCCCGACGAAGCCAGTGCCTGCGCGGTCGCGGTCTGCGTGACGCCGATCGTGTAGGTGCCGGCCACCGCGCCCGCACCCGCCGTCGCGGTCAGGCCCTTGCCGCTCGCGACCGCGGTGAACGTCGACTGCAGCCCGCCATTCGCCAGCGAGGTAAGGCCAGCCTCGAGCGCACCCAGCGCCGACGACAGCGCACCGAATGCGGAAATCTGCGTCGTGCCGGTGGTCTGCGACGCGGCGAGCGCCGCGGCCCGGCCGGCGGTTTTCGCGTTCACCAGCGTCTTGACGAGCGTGCCGACGTCCATCGACGGATTACCGGTCGAGCCGTTGATGATCGATTGCGCCGCCTGTTGCAACAGGCTGTTCGTGTTCGCGCCGCTGGTCACGGGCGTGTTCGTTGCCATGGGTGGTCTCCGGTTGAATAACGATCCCGTGACGAGCGGCTGCCGGGTCGGCCTGCGGCGCTTCGAAGGCAGGGCGCGTCCGGCGCGACGCGTTCCCGGGGTTCACGGGAGTGTCGGGAAAACGTAAGGACGTGCGCTATCGTATATTTAAATCGGTATTACTTGGTAATTTTTTGTAATTCATGTCGAGAAAAATGCAGATGGGAGCGGGGTGTTTGAGTGAGGGCTAAAGGTCTGCGATTCTTTGCCGTAAACACACCGTTTCGGTTGTATTTATTCAAGCATTTTTCACGGTTTTGAAAACTGGCAAAGGGCGAGAAGGATGGGTCAAGGTTTTGCGCTGGTTCTGCTAAACATTGGATCAATCGACGGTGTGTGGAAAGGGTGTTTCCCGGTCGATGCCGGGCTGAAATCCTTGTCTGACGGACGATGCGCGTCACCGACGATTCCAGCCCGCCTGCCCGCGAAACGTTTTCGCATTGCCGATGTTCGTTTCCGGGCCATGTGCTTTTTTATGCAACGGAATGCCAGGTCGATTGCAATGCCGGGCGAGTTGCGGGAATCAAGCCAGCCTTTGTGAATCGCATATCGGACCCGTCGTTTAATGATAGTCGTGATACGCGGTTGTGACCGATTCGTGTCAATTGAAGTCGAAAATATCGATTGAATCAGGTGGCCTGAAAGAAACAGGGTGTTTCCGTGTTCCGGAAACATTGAGCGGGTCGATTTGCACTGCCTGCCGACCTTTGCTCGTCGGCGTGTTCGTCTTCGATTGTCCACTTGAACGAGACAGCGAATCCTTCTTTGACGGATTGATGATTCGTGACGAGACAGTAGACTGCATCCGTGCTTCGCCAGAACCGATCGGAAGCGCGCCGGGAACGGCGCAACCCGACGGATTCTTCGGCGGCGGGCCCTCCGGCCTGCTGTCCGATCGTGCGAGGAGTGATTCGGCGCCTCCCGGCACCGGATGCATCAAACCGTCAATTCAAGGGTGATTGTTATGCGTTACGTTTCGCTGGAGTCGAAGAAGGACGAGCTGCTGCTGGCGGCTCGCGTGCTGTTGATGATCCTGTTCGTGCTGTTCGGCTGGCAGAAGCTGAACGGCTTCTCGGGCACCGTCGCGTACATGGCGTCGACGGGGAACCCGGCGCCCGAACTGGCCGCGGTGATCGCGGTGGCGGTCGAGCTGGTCGGCGGCCTGCTGATCGCGGCCGGCTTCTATACGCGTCCGCTCGCACTGGTGTTCGCCGCCTATACGCTCGCGACCGCGCTGATCGGCCATCGCTACTGGGCGCTGCAGGGGATGGAGCAATATATGGCGATGATCAACTTCTACAAGAACGTGAGCATCATCGGCGGGCTGCTGTTGCTCGCACTGACCGGGCCGGGGCGGTATTCGCTCGACCGGAAGTAAGGCGGGGCGGCGTTTCCGTTCGGCTCGGAGCCCGGTGCACGAAAGTGCGCCGGGTTTTGTTTTTGTGGGCGGGGTGTGACGTGTGGCGCGTGCGCGGTGCCGCAGAGCAGCCGGAGTCCATGTGCCGCCGCTCACTGATCGGCACGCAGCGGATATGTTCGAATTCCTGATTGATTCGGGCGGTGTCGATGCTGCCACGATCGCGACGGATTGCTCGTCATTCGTCGCACGATCGCGTGTCCCGGGCATCCGTTGCCGGATCGCTCCGGGTTAAAGCCCCTGCGATCGAAATGGCTGCCTTGCGTTTGCGCGGCATGAAGCGGCGCGCTGGTCATCGGTTTATGCCCGGCATGCAAAAGTTGGGATAGGCTCTCGGAAATCCCCGTTCCCCTTTCACAGATGGCTACCGTGCCGCAATCGACCGTCCTTCTCATCGGCGCCGCCGGCCTCCTCGGCCGCGCGGTTGCCGCATCGCTGTCCCGCGAGTCTTCGTTGAACCTCGTCGCGACGATCCGCAACCCGCACGGCGCAGGCGCAAAACGCCTTGCGTTGCCGGCGGAAAACCTCGCCGAACTCGACGTCCTCGACGAGCCGGCCCTCGAACACCTGTTCGCCACCCGCCAGCCGGCCGCCGTGATCATCTGCGCGGCCGAACGCCGCCCGGACGTCTGCGAACGCGATCCTGACGGCGCACGCGCGATCAACGTCACCGCCCAGGCGCGCATCGGCGCGCTCGCCGCGCGCCACGGCGCATGGACGCTCGGCATCTCCACCGACTACGTCTTCGACGGCAAGGCCGCTCCGTACCGCGAGGACGCCACCCCGAATCCGCTGAACATCTATGGCCGCACGAAGCTGGAAGGCGAGGCGGCGCTCCTCGCCGCGTCGCCGCTGTCGTGCGTGCTGCGCCTGCCGCTGCTGTACGGCCCGATCGTCGACTGGAGCGAATCGGCCGTCACGAGTCTCGTGCCGGCGATCGCCGCGTCCGCACGGCCGGGCACCGACGCGGTCGGCATGGACGCCTGGGCGATCCGTTACCCGACGTATACGCCGGACGTCGCGGACGTCATCCGCGACCTGACATTGCGCCATCTCGCGGGTGCGTCGATCACGGGCATCCGTCACTGGTCGGGCGAGGAGCCGATGACGAAGTACGACATTGCGCAGCGGATCGCGGCCGCGCTCGGCATCGAAGCATCGCTCACGCGGATCGACCAGCCGACCGACGCGACGCCGCGTCCGTACGATTGCCATCTGGACGCATCGCGCGTGCGCGCAGCCGGGATCGATCACGCGACGCCTTTCGATATCGCGCTGCGCGCCGTGCTGCGCGATGCGCCGCAGACGCTGTAGGATCGGGCGCCACGCCGCGGCCCCGCGCCGCGTGATCCGCAGCCGTCCGTAGCCGCAGCCGCGCGACGGAGGCGGCCCGCGCGCACCGGCCGGCCCATCATCGCCCACCCAGGAGCCCAGCCATGCAACTGAAATGGCTCGAAGACTTCGTCGAACTCGCGCGCACGCGCAGCTTCACCCGCGCGGCGGAGAACCGGTTCGTCACGCATCCGGCGTTCGGCCGCCGTATCCGGTCGCTCGAGGAGTGGGTCGGCGCGCGCCTGATCGCGCGCACGAAGCCGCTCGAACTGACGGCGGCGGGCACCGTCTTTCTCGATGCGGCATCGAACGCGCTCGACATTCTGCACGGCGCCCGCACGCAACTCCAGGAAGCGTCGCCGGTGCTGGAGAACAACCTGCGAATCGCGACCGGCCGCACGCTCTCGGCCACCTTCTTCCCCGACTGGTACGACGAGACCGTTGCGCGCGCCGGCTTTTTTACGGCGACCGTGTCGACCGGCAGCGCGGAGGAAGCGATCCTGCAGCTCACGGCCGGCGACGCCGACATGCTGATCGTCTATTCGAGCCCGCATACGCGGCTGCTGATCGATCGCGACCGCTTCGACTGGCTGTCCGTCGCGCGCGAGGTGCTGGTGCCGGTCAGCGCGTTCGATGCGCGCGGCAGCGTGCGCTACCGGCTGCCGGCCGGGCAGGCGCCGCTGCCGTGGCTCGCGTTCGCGCGCACGCTGACCCTGCGCGCGGTGCTGTCGCGCCATCTCGCCGAAATGCCCGGCCGCCCGACGCTGCGGCCCGTGTACCAGGCCGACTCGTACGAAGCGATCCTCGCGATGGCGCGCCGCGGGCTCGGCCTTGCGTGGCTGCCGCAGCGGCTCGTCGCCGACGACGTGCGGCGCGGCGAGCTCGCGATCGTCGGGGGCGCCGACTGGCAGATCGGCTTCGACATTGCGCTGTACCGGCGACGGAACGACCCGCACCCGGTACTGGACGCGATCTGGCGCACCGCGCCGGCCCGCGACGACGGCGCCGCGTAGCCTCCGCGGGCAGCGCCCGCGCCGCCTGCGCGCCGATCGGCACGATTGCGTGCCGAAACGGCACGAACGCCCGCCCCACGTTGCCTACACTCCGCGCTTGACTGGCCCGAACGGCCGCCGGCAAAGCCGCGCGCCGTCTTTCAAAATCCTGACGGCCAGCATTACCGGAGGAGCAAGGGATGACCCGCAATACACACGGCGCGACGCCGGCCCCGCACAACCCGTGGCGCGAGATCTGCGCCGCGAGCATCGGCAACGCGCTGGAGTTCTACGATCTGCTGATCTACGGTTACTTCGCGATCGTCATCGGCCAGCTGTTTTTCCCCACGCATGACGCGGCGACTTCGCTGCTGCTGTCGGTCGGCACGTTCGGCATTTCGTTCGTCACGCGTCCGCTCGGTTCGATCGTGCTCGGCAGCTATGCCGACCGCGCGGGCCGCAAGGCATCGCTGACGATGTCGATCGGGCTGATGATGCTCGGCACCGCGATGATCGCGTTCGCGCCGACGTATGCGCAGATCGGCATCGCGTCGCCGTTGCTGATCATCGTCGCGCGGATGCTGCAGGGTTTCTCGACGGGCGGCGAATTCGGCGCGGCAACCGCGTTCATGGTCGAGCAGGCCGACGCGAAGCGCCGCGGTTTCTTCGCGAGCTGGCAGATGTCGACGCAGGGGCTCGCGACGGTGCTCGCGGCCGGTGTATCGGCGCTGCTGAGCCTGCTGCTGACGACCGACCAGCTGCATACGTGGGGCTGGCGCGTCGCGTTTTCGGTCGGGTTGCTGATCGGCCCGGTCGGGCTCTACATTCGCCGCAACATCGACGAACCGGCCGATTTCCGCCGGCTGGGCGAGCAAGGGCGCGCGAAGTCGCCGCTGCGCGACGTGTTCGTGCGCGATCGCGCGAACATGCTGCTCGGCGCGGGTGTGGTCGCGACGGCCACGGCCTTCAACTACGTGCACAAGCTGTACATGCCGACGTACGCGGTCAAGCAGCTGCATATCCCGGCCACGTCGTCGTATCTCGGCGCGGTCGTCACGGGCGCGATGCTGATGGTCGCCGCGCCGGTCGTCGGGCATCTGTCGGACCGTTTCGGCCGCATCCGCGTGATGCTGATCGCGCTGATCCTGGTCGGCGTGACGACGTGGCCGCTGTTCGTCGTGCTGAACCGCTATCCGACGGTCGAGACGCTGCTCGCGGTCCAGGCGCTGGTCGGCCTGTTGATCGCGGTGAGCCTCGCGCCGCTGCCGGCGCTGCTCGCGGACATCTTCCCGACGAGCACGCGCGGCACGGGCCTCGCGCTGTCGTACAACTTCTCGGTGACGCTGTTCGGCGGCTTCGCGCCGCTGATCGTGACCTGGCTGATCGACGCGACGCACAACAAGCTGGCGCCGAGTTTCTACGTGATGGCGACGGCCGTGCTCGGGATCACGTCGGTGATTTCGCTCGGCCGCCGGATGCGCGGCGCGGCGGCCGCCGCCGCGCCATCGACACGCGCGACCGGGGCGTGACGCGCCGGCCGCCAACCCGATTCCGGCGCAGCCGGCACACGCCGGCCGTGCCTTTCCCGAACCCTGTTGAGCCTTTCCGACATGACCACGCTTGAAGCCATCCGCGCCGCCTTGCCGGCCTATCCGATCGAAGTGGCCTTCCCCGACATCTCGCGCTGGCGCGCGGGCAATACGGGCATCGACTATCTGCATACGTTCGACAGCGGCCGGCCCGGCAAGCACGTGATGATCCTCGCGCTGACGCACGGCAACGAAGTCAGCGGCGCGATCGCGGTGGACACGTTGCTGGCCGCGGGCCTGCAGCCGGTTGCGGGCCGGCTGTCGCTCGGCTTCGGCAACGTGGGCGCATACGAGCACTTCAGTGCGGAGAACGCCGATGCGACGCGCTACCTCGACGAGGACATGAATCGCGTGTGGACGCCGGCCGCGCTCGACGGCACGCGCGACAGCCGCGAGCTCGCGCGTGCGCGCGCGATGCGTCCGCTGCTCGATACGGTCGACCTGCTGCTCGACATTCATTCGATGCACGAGGCGTCCGCGCCGCTGATGATGACCGGGCCGCTCGAGAAGGCGATCGCGCTGGCGGCCGCAATCGGCACGCCGGAACACGTGATCATCGATCGCGGCCATGCGAACGGCACGCGGCTGCGCGACTACGGCGGCTTCGGCGACGCGGCGAGCGCGAAGAATGCGCTGCTGATCGAGACGGGCCAGCACTTCGCCGCGAGCGCGCGTGACGTCGCGCTCGACAGCGCGGCGCGCTTCCTGCTGCATGCGGGTGTGGTCGCGCGCGACGACGTCGCGGCCTTCCTCACGCAGGCCGTGCCGGTGCGGCAGAAGTTCGTCGAGATCACGGAGCCGGTCGTCGCGCGTTCGATGGATTTCCGGTTCTCGCAACCGTTCACGGGGCTCGAGGTGATCGGGAAGGCCGGCACCGAAATTGCCCGCGACGGCGACCATGTGATCGTCACGCCGTATGACAACTGCGTGATCGTGCAACCGTCGATGCGGCATCTCGGCGTGAACGTCACGATGATGCGACTGGGGCGCTTGCTGGATCGGTGACGTCGCCTGGGGCGGACCGCCGGGAGACGGCCCGCGCGGTCGCGCCCCTCCGCCGATGCGGGTTGCGCCATGCCGCATGCGATTCACGCGTCGGCGCGGGCGGCGCAGGCCGAACAGCCAGGGCGCCCGTGCATCAATGTGCTACGCGTGTCGCTTCGGGTTCCACGCCTTGTGTACGAATTCGAGACGGTTGCCGTCGAAGTCGGCTACGTTGGCGGCGTAGTAGCCGGGGGCGAAGTAGGTACGATCCGCCGGTTTCCCTTCGTCAATCCCGCCGGCCTTGATCGCGGCGGCGTAGGCGGCGTCGACCAGTTCGTTGGTATCGCAGACGATCCCGACGTAAAGCCCGGTCTCGCCGGGATGACGTTTGCGCAGCCAGATGCTCGATCCAACGCCCGCTCCCTTGCCGTACACATCGTCGCCGATGCCGTAAAGATCAGGGACGCTTTCCGGGCCCGAAGCGGAGTCGTAGTTGCCGAAAATTCTCCAGCCGAGCGGCTTCAAGGCTTCAGCGTAGAAGGCCAGTGATTTTTCGATGTCGGTGACTGAGATGTAAACGTGGTCGATCATTGGGCGCCTTCGACGTGGATGGGTACGGTCTGCGCATGGCGATATCCGACAGCCGGGCGTCTGCTCATGGCCGGGCCCCGACGGTCGCCGACGCAGGGATGCCTGATGCTACGGACGTGCAGGCGCTTTCACAAGCCGCACATGGAATCACACGCGAGCCTCGCGCAACGAACCGGGCATCCGGCTCGGCGTGAATGTCGCGATGATGCGGTGGAGGCGCCAAACGCCGGACGACGGCTGATTCGCAACGGCAAGCCGGCAGGCTTCATCGGTACCCGGACGGGAATGGCAGATGGATGAACAGGTCGCGGGCATGCAGGTGCCATGTCGCGCAGTATCGGCACCCCAGCCCGCGGTGGTGCTGGATTCAGACCGTCAATCCAGCACCGGGCTTCACGTATCGATAATCGTCGAGTGCTTCAAGGTCGATTAACGAATCGCAAAGCGGGTCGCCGGCGAGCCATTCGCGCAATTATTTCCATAGATAAACAGATTTCTGTTTTCTGAATATGCCTGGTAAATAATCGAATAAACTTCCTTGGCACTGAACGAGTAGACACCGTCGTTGATCGTCACCAGCAGGTTGCCGGTGGTGTCGGTTTCGATCTTGTCGATCTTGCCGGCTTTGCAAAGCGCCTGTGCGGACGCGCACGTGGAGGCGAGCATCAGTGCTGAAAACAGCACGGTTGCAATCTTCTTCATGACTTTCCTTTGGAATTGAATGAAATGATGCGATCTGACGACGTCGGCCACGTCCGGAAAGACATGTCTGTCCTTCCGGATTGCTGATTCGCAAGCGTCTGGAAATCAACGAGGGCCTGGCAAGCTGGAACTTTGCGACAAAGCACGAATGAAAGGATTCGTGCTGCGCCTCCGTTACCTCTTTGATTTTTGAATCGCGGTGTTGCGGCGCACAACACAGACTATTTATTTGGGTTTGAGGGCGCCAATCGAATTAATTTATCGTTAATGGGATTCGATAATTTTTTGTTTGAATTTGATTTAATTGAATTCTGGATGGTGTTGTTTTTATTTTTTGATTGTTTCGATATTCAAATAATCGGCGGCGAATATTGAGGCGATGATCGATGGTGGTGCCGGCGCGGCAGGCGAAGCGCATGGGCGTTCATGGGGTTCGATCGTTCGAGCGCGGGAGAAATCCCTGGCACGACGCGACTCGTGCCCGAACGGAAAGGCGCTACACTGCGCGGGTTCCCGGGCACACCGGGAGCGCCGGGCACACGGTGTGCCGACGCGCGACGATGGTTTCGCCCGCACCCCGGCTCATTCGAACAAATCACGAGAGCAAGAGAGGGCCCATGCTGACACGTCTTCGTATCGGACTCGATCGCGCGCGCGACCTGCGCGAAGCGGGACGACCGTCTCCCGTCCACCCGCGGCCGCAGGCGAGCGAACTGGTCGACCTCAGCGCGCAGCGCGCGATATGGCGTGTCGCCGTTCCGGGCCAGGCCGACTGCTACATGGCGGCGACGCCCGCCGAAACGGAGCGCTACGTCGTGCATCTCGACGCGCAGACGTTCTACGGCCTGTGGCTCGGCACGAGCCCGAGATTCCCGCAGCCGAACTCGCAGGACTGCGTGCCGCGCCGCGTCATGCCGCTCAACAGCAAGTACGCGTCGGCCGCCGCCGCGTTCCGGGCCGGCCGCCTCGAACCGGTGGCACTGCCGCCGGTCGGCTACTGGATCGAGGGAGGCGGGTATGAAGTCGCGATGAGCAACGGCATGACGCGTACCTTCTGGCTGCTCGCCAACCGCGTGCGGTCGTTTCCGGTCAGCCTCGACAACGCGACCTGGGCCACGATGCTGAACAACATGGCCGGCGTCGGCGTCGCGCCGATCGCGTACCGCGAACTGTTTTCCCGGCGCGCGTAGGTCGGTCGTCGCGATCCGGCGGCGCCGGATCGCCCCGGTTTGACACGCCGCGTTCGCGGCCTTTAAAGTCGCATCGCGGGCCGGTGGGTCAAGCTCACGCCCGGAACAGGCAGCCGATGTTCCAGGACTACGGGGCTACCCCGTGGATCAGATCGACATCCCGATGCGTCGCAAGGAGCGCCGTTGCGCGTTGCGCAACGTGACTCCTCGCAGTACCCGTCACGTTGGCTCATCGTCCCGCCCATCCTTTTCCATGTCTTCATCCCTGCGCGATACCACCCGCACGATTGCCGAGGCGATGCTGGCCGGTGCGCCCGAACGTGCCGGCGTCCTGTCCCGGATGGCGGCGGTGCTCGGCGCCGCGCCGCCGTGGACGCACGAAGTCGCGGATGCCGCGCTCGTGCGCTTCGGCGCGCGCTGGGCCGATGTCGACATCGATGCGCTTGCGGCGCACCTCGCCGATGCGCCGCCGTTCGTGCTCGCGTGGTACGGCAGCGATCGGCCCGCCGCGATCCGCGTCGTGCGGCGGCCGCTCGTCCAGCAGCCGTTGCCGGTGCCGCTGGCCGGTTGCGACGTGCCGCAATGGGCGACGCCCGGCGATCTCGCCGACTGGCTCGGCGTGCGCGTGCCTGAACTCGACTGGCTGTCCGACCACTGGCGCGTCGACGCGCGCAGCGGCGCCACGCCGTTGCATCACTACACGTACGTGGCGCACGACAAGCGCAGCGGCGGGTGCCGCCTGGTCGAGATCCCGAAGGGCCGGCTGCGCGAAGCGCAGCGCCGCATCCTGCACGGGCTGCTCGACCGCATTGCGCCACACGATGCGGTACACGGTTTTCGCAAGGGGCACGGGATCGTGTCGTTCGCGGCGCCGCATGCCGATCGCGATGTCGTCGTCCGTTTCGACCTCGCGGATTTCTTCGTATCGATACGCGCCGCGCGCATTCACGCGCTGTTCGTCACGCTCGGGTACCCGGCCGAAGTCGCGCGCACGCTCACCGGGATGTGCACCAACCGCGTACCGTCCACGCGGCTGCTCGCGCCGGACCTGCGTGACCGGTTCGACTGGATCGGCCGCCAGCGCTATCGCGAACGCCATCTGCCGCAGGGGGCGCCGACGTCGCCGGCGCTGGCGAACCTGAGCGCCTTCCGCTTCGACATGCGGCTCGCCGCGCTCGCGCGTTCGCTCGATGCAACCTACACGCGTTATGCCGACGATCTCGCATTTTCCGGCGGCGGCGCGCTGGCGCGCGACGTCGAGCGGCTGCAGGTGCGCGTTGCCGCGATCGCGCTCGAGGAGGGCTTTGCGCTGCACCTTCGCAAGACGCGCGTGATGCGGCGCGGCATGCGCCAGCAACTCGCCGGCGTGGTCGTCAATCGTCATCCGAACCTGGCGCGCGATGAGTTCGATCTCCTGAAGGCCATCCTGACCAACTGCATCCGGAGCGGGCCGGCGTCGCAGAATCGCGATGCGTGTCCGGACTTCCGCGCGCATCTCGCCGGGCGCGTCGCGCATGCGGCCGCGCTGAACGCGGCGCGCGGCGCGAAGCTGCGCGCGCTGTTCGACAGGATCGCGTGGGACGCCCGCGAAGTCGGTCTGTAAGCGGCTGAAAAGCGACCGAAAAGCGGCCAAAAAGCGACCGGGTTCGGATCGACGCCGGCCGACGACTTCTGCATCGCGATGCCGTGCACTGCTATCATTCGCGCCATGCCGCGCCAGTGCCTGGTGCGGCGCTTACTTGCCGCAGTCGTTCGCCCGTGCCTTCGTATGCGGCGGGCTGCGCGTCGCCGGGCCGGTTCAGTCTGTCATCGATTGACGCGCGACGTCGTTTAGTGCGTATCGCGCAAGCCACGCCGGCTCAGGCAAACGATACATATATTTGACAGCACCCATCGGCGGAACTTCGTGGTAGGTTCCGCCATCGGAGCTTTTTGCGAAAACATGCCCAAAGAGGATGAATACATGACCCAGGCCCTGCAGGAACTCGAAGCACAACTTCGGGACCTGAATATCAAGCTGTCGGATGCGAAGCAGAAGGAGAAGCAGGCCGCGCTCGCGGCATTCAAGGAACAGGTCGAGCTTTTGGGAATTTCGCAGCAGGAAGTGCTGAGCGCGCTCGGTTATATCGTCCAGCGAAAACGCAAGGCACCTGCCAAGTACTACGATCCGACGACCGGCCGCTCATGGTCGGGCCGCGGCCCGCGGCCGAAATGGCTCGAAGGCAAGGATCTCGACACGCTCGCCGTCGACCGCGAGGCCAAGACCTGGTGGCCCGGAGACGACCAGGGCTGAAGCCGGCCAGGCCGCCGGACCATCCGGCGCCCTCCGGCTCGCGCAAGCGGGCCGGCCGGCAACCCGCTCCCCCCACGTAGTCGTTCATCCGGTGTCCGCCCTGACCGCGACATCGCCGGCTTCACCGCCGACACCGGCCCGCCGTTTTTCTCTCCCGTTCATGACCCGCAGGTTGCCGCCATGCCGTCCCGCAGGCGGGTGCCGGCGCGCGCGGACCCTCGCCACGTGCCGACCTGCCGGCCCTTCGTTCGCGGGCACAGGCCTTAGAATGTCGCCGGACAATCGTGGCAGGACATCATGGCAGCAAACATGAAATCTCCGACGCTCGGCGGCCCGTCGGCCCCGCGCGTCGAGCAGGTCGGCGCGTACGCGTGGAAAGCGCTGGCCGGATCGGCGATCGGCTATGCGATGGACGGCTTCGACCTGCTGATCCTCGGCTTCATGCTGCCGGCGATCACGGCGGCGTTGCACCTGACACCCGGGCAGGGCGGCGCGCTCGTCACCTGGACGCTGATCGGCGCCGTCGCGGGCGGCATCCTGTTCGGTGCGCTGAGCGACCGCTACGGGCGCGTGCGCGTGCTGACCTGGACGATCCTGCTGTTCGCGGTCTTCACCGGGCTGTGTGCGTTCGCACAGGGCTTCCGGGATCTGCTCGTCTACCGCACCATCGCGGGCATCGGGCTGGGCGGCGAGTTCGGGATCGGCATGGCGCTCGCGGCGGAAGCGTGGCCGGCCAGCAAACGCGCGCGCGTGTCGTGCTACGTCGCGCTCGGCTGGCAGGCCGGCGTGCTGCTGGCCGCCCTGCTGACGCCGTTCCTGCTGCAGCACATCGGCTGGCGCGGGATGTTCCTGGTCGGCGTGCTGCCCGCGCTGCTCGCGTGGGCGATGCGCAACAAGCTGCACGAGCCGGAGGCGTTCGTGCAGCGCGCGGCGCAGCCGAAGGCCAACGCGTTCCGCCTGCTCGTCGCGGACGGCCGTACCGCGTGCACGAGCCTCGGCATCGTGATCCTGTGTTCGGTCCAGAACTTCGGCTACTACGGGATCATGATCTGGCTGCCGACCTTTCTGTCGAAACAGATGGGTTTCTCGCTGACGAAGTCGGGGGTGTGGACGGCGGTGACGGTCGTCGGGATGATGATCGGCGTCTGGGTGTTCGGGCAATTGGCCGACCGCATCGGGCGCAAGCCGACGTTCCTGCTGTACCAGCTCGGCGCGGTGGCGACGGTCATCGCGTATGCGCAGCTGTCGGACCCGACGGCGATGCTGTGGGCCGGCGCGCTGATGGGCATGTTCGTCAACGGGATGGTCGGTGGCTACGGGACGCTGATGTCGGAGGGTTATCCGACGGCCGCACGCGCAACCGCGCAGAACGTGCTGTGGAACATCGGCCGCGCGGTGGGCGGCTTCGGCCCGGTCGCGGTCGGCGCGCTTGCCGCGCACTATTCGTTCCAGACGGCCATCGCGATGCTTGCCGGCCTCTACGTGCTCGACATGGTCGCGACGCTGTTCCTGATTCCCGAGCTCAAGGGCGTCGAGCTCGAATGAGCGCGGCGAGCGCGCGCACTCCAACCATTTCTCCGGAAACCACGATGCAGCAGAAGAACAGGACGATCGGCGTGATGGGCTCGGGCAAGGAGCCGTGGCTCGTGTTCTCGGAGCCGCTCGGCGCATGGCTCGCGCAGGCCGGTTTCAACCTGCTGACGGGCGGCGGGCAGGGCGTGATGCTGGCGGTCGCGCGGGCGTTCGCCGGCGTGCCCGGGCGGGCCGGGCGATCGATCGGCATCCTGCCGACGCAGGCCGATCCGCTCGCGGGCTTCGTGCCGCTCGACGGCTATCCGCATCCGTTCGTCGACATCCCGATCCTCACGCCGCTGCCGCGCCGCGAGCCGGATGCCGAGCCGCACACGATCAACCGCAACTACGTGAACGTGCTGAGCAGCGACCTGATCGTCGCGCTGCCGGGCGGGCACGGCACGGCCGAGGAGATTGCGCTCGCGCGGCGCTGGCGCAAACCGCTCGTCTGCTTCGGGCCGGAGGGTGCGTTTCGCGTGCTCGCGGCGGGCGCCACGTGCACGTCGTCGCTCGACGACGTGATCCGGTTCGTGGAAGACGCGTTTTCGGCGGAGCAGGTGTCGCGATAGTTGATGCAATCGGCCTCGGTGGAGATCGGACACGCTCGTGTCCCGGCCGGTCATCCCGCATGCCGAGTGCACGTTCACGGTCGAATGGCAGTCATTGCATCATGGTCGAGCCGCGAACAGAGGCATGACCGATGGTCTCGCACCACATCTGGCCCAGACGCCACGGGGGGCGCCGGTCGACATGTTGGTAGATGCGGTTCACGTCGTGACGGTGTTCGCGGTGGTGACATGCAACACGGTGCGGGGTGTGCGGCTCCGGCAGGAGTGCTCGTATGCCTGGCGAGGCGCCGACCGGCAAACCAGTCCGTCAAGACGAGATTGCCGGTGAAATAAGACAAAGAGACTGATTTTTTAGAATATATAAAAGAGATCCGTTGATTGTTGTTTTTGGCATATCACACCTAGAATGATTCTGGTTAAGGCCGGGATTTTAGATGGGTCGATCGTGTTGATTCAATGGATTGAAAAATGAATGAAATTGTTTATATCGTCGCGGAGCGGTCGGGGTATTTTCTCGGCAAATATTTGGGCTGGCTGATATACCCCTATCTCGTGATATTGAAAGGCGGCGCCTGGAATATTCAGCAAAGTTTTGAAGGACTCGGACTTGTCTCGTCGAATTTTGTCGAGAAGGATGCGCAGGGGCAGATCGTTTCGAGTTATTGGTCGCCAGGCGAAGCGATGCTGCCGATTCTGGTCGTGCTCTGGATACTCTTGCTGGTGTTGGCGTTTCTCTACATCACGACGGGATATGTGCTCGCCCGGAAGAAGGGGGCCCTGGTTGCATTGTCAATTCTTTTGCTGCCGGGGTTGCTGGTACTGCAGGGCTGGTGGCCCTTGATTTCGTTTGTGCCCGATTCGTTCGTCATCGGCGGGAGCGGTGTGCTGGGCAGCGGTTGGGGCATGCTGACGCTGGTAGGTTTAGGGCTGGTCGCGGGATGGTGCGGCGTGCTTGTGCTCATCGACCTCCTTCCGATCGGCGACGGTTTCGGGCATGTCTACGATCATGTTTGGTACGCGGCCGCGTTGCTCGCGGGCATTTTTTTCGTGTTCGATTCGCAAGCGAACCGGCATGTCCAGTCTCTGCAGGAGAGTTCCCGCGATATGCAGAGAGCGAGCGCCTATCTGTTGAAGCAGGCGGAACGGTATGAATCGTGGTGCGCGCAGAACAGGCTGGGGGAGAGCCTGTCATGCCGCTGGGCGTCGAGCGTGCAGCAAACACTGCTCGATTACTCGGCAGAAGATCCGGCTGTCTTTGTCGTCACGGGGCCGCACGCCGCGGCGGATATGTACCAGATCAACGGGCAACGTCTGACACCGGAGCAAATCACGTCGTTGCGAAACGAAATTGCGACATACAACGAGGACATGTGTCCTGTGACGCGGATCGACGATAGGGTCAGCGTGTTGCCGCCGTCATCGTCGCGGTGCCTGAGAACCCCGATACAGTTCTGCACGTCGTTTCCCGAGCGGCTTGACGGGCGAGACGTCAGGCACGATGCGTTCAATCCGGCATCGCTTGCAAGCGAATGTGTCGTCTCGACACTTGTCGCGTTTCGCGACCGGCAAGAGAAACTACTGACGCAGGTCAACGACGATCGTCGGTCGAAGCACTATCGATGGATCTACTACGTGCTTTTTTCCATTGTCATCGGCGGGAAAATCGCGCTGGCGACGGCCAAGACGGTGGGCTTGAACAAGCGCACGCCGACCGAGAGGCGGAGAAGCATGCACTGGGTTAGTCGTCTCTGGCAGATTTCATGGAGAGGATTGCAGATCATCTGGTGGGTGATCGCAGGGAGCGTGGCGATCTGCGTGGCATTACTGCGATTCGCGATGCCCCGGAGCGGAAAACGATAAGTCGAGACCAGCTGGCCTTTGCGGGAGCCCGATCGACGGCAGCCTTACGCGGAGAGTCGCGGCCGTCCGTCGCGAAGCCGAAGTCTGACGAGGGCTCGTCGGTCAGTTGGGGCAGGCGGTCGACGCCCTGTCGGATAGGCCGACTATTCCGCAGCCGATCGGAACCGTGCCCTGCGGCGTGAGCCGCCGCAGGGCACGGTTCAGTCCCGCGGCGCGACGCTCAACGCCCCGTCTTCAACTGCGCCCACAGCCGGTTCTGCAGCCGGCGAATCTCGGGCGGCATCGGCTTGAGCAGCGTCATCCTGCTCAGTACCTCGTCGGCCGGATACACCGACGGGTCGCGCGCGATCGCGGGCTTCACGTACTGGCGCGCGGCCTTGTTCGCGGTCGGATAGAACACCGCGTTGGTGATGCCGGCGTTGACCTTCGGATCCTGCAGGTAGTTGATCCACTTCAGCGCGGCGTCGCGGTTGGGCGCATCCTTCGGGATCACCATCATGTCGAACCACAGCAGCCCGCCTTCCTTCGGATTCGCGAAGCGGATCTCGTACGGGCGCTTCGCTTCGGCGGCGCGGCGGTGCGCAATGCCGACGTCGCCCGAGTAGCCGAACGACACGCACAGGTCGTTGTTCGCGAGATCGTTGATATAGCCCGACGAGTTGAACTGCGTGATGTACGGGCGCACCTTCTTCAGCACCTCGTACGCCGCGCGGTAGTCGGCCGGGTTCGTGCTGTTCGGGTCCTTGCCCATGTACTGCAGCGTGGCCGCGAACACGTCGACGGCCTGGTCGAGGAACGACACGCCGCAGCTCTTGAGCTTCGCCATGTTCGCCGGATCGAACACCAGCGCCCAGCTGTCGACCGGCGCCTTTTCGCCGAGCGCCTTCTTCACGGCCTGTACGTTGTAGCCGATGCCGTCGGTGCCGTAGGCCCATGGCACGCCGTACTGGTTGCCCGGATCGGCGTCGGCGACCATCTTCATCAGCAGCGGATCGAGGTTCGACAGGTTCGGCAGCTTCGACTTGTCGAGCGGCTGGTAGACGCTCGCCTGAATCTGCTTGGCCATGTAGTTCGACGTCGGCACGACGATGTCGTAGCCGGAATTCCCCGACATCAGTTTCGCCTGCAGCGTGTCGTCGCTGTCGTAGTTGTCGTAGCGGACGTGGAGGCCCGTCTGCTTCTGGAAGTTCGGGACCGTGTCCGGTGCGATGTAGTCGGACCAGTTGTAGATGTTCAGTTCACCGGCCGCGTGGGCGGTCGTGCCGGCGGACGCGGCGGCCGACAGGGTGGCGGCGGTTGCAATGCTGCGGGCAAGCGTGCGGATTCGCATGACGAAGTCTTCCATTTTCAGGGCGCGTGTCGATCCGCGATGCGCGGGCCGGTGCGCGACGGTTCATCGGATGAAGCGGGCGTGAGCGAGCGCGGTGCGCGACGATCAGGAATCCGTTCGATTGCGGGCCGGCTCGCACGGAAACGAAGCGCGAGCGGATTCCGTCACCGGTCGGGCGACACGGCGGGCAGGTCGAACGGATACAGGGAAAGGGGGGAAGCGCTAAGGCAGCAGCGAGGCCACGTCGTCGGTATGGATCGCGACGTACGCACGTGCGGCGACGGCGTTGTGGCGGCGAACGGAGCGGCAGGACAGGATGGTGTAGATCGACAGATGCAGGCGAGGACTTTGCCAGCCGTCACCACGGTCGTCGGTGGACGCGATCGCGGCGCGCAGGTTTCGCGCATCGCCTCGTCTCCACCGCACCAGCGGGCCACGGAATCTCACGTTTACTCTCGACCGGGTTGTTGAAAGTATTGAACACCTGACGATTCGCCAGCGACTGCCGTTTCAGGCCGCGGTCATCGAATTTGCCGCGATGCGTCATCGGGTTCGAGACGCAAACTGAAAGCTTGGCGGACCGCTGGATCGCCGAAACATGACGCTTCCGTGAATCATCAGGGAAATCGCTGTAAGGATGTCTCAGGATTTTCCCTAGTGATTCGCAGGCCGATGCAGGCGTTCGGCGTGATCGCGATAACGGATGAACCGCGCACGCGACGCGGCTCGAGCGGCCATGACGCGGGTCAAGTGATGAGAATATTCGACGGCCTGCAGCGCGAATCGCGCCGGAACGGTCGTCGCAAAGGCAGTCGCAACGGCAGTCGAGAAACCATGAAGGGCGTCGCGGCGCAGACGGCCCATCGACCCTCAGCCGCCGGATGGCCCCGGCCGGCTGAAGCGCTGCTCGACCACCTCGGTGCCCCAATGCGTGCCCGCGGATTCGCTCGTCAGCGTGAAGCCGAACGACTCGTACAGGTGGCGTGCCGAATCGAGGCCCTTGAACGTCCACAGATAGGTTTCGCGAAACCGCTGCGCGTCGACGAAGCGCATGGCTTCCGTCATGAGCCGGCGCCCGATGCCCGAGCCGCGCAACGCATCGTTCACGATGAACCATCGCAGGTGCGCGACGCCCGTTGCCGGGTCGCCGTCGATCGCGAGCGACGCGAGCGTGCGTCCGTCTTCCTGGCACAGCCAGAGCGCCTTGCCGTCGGCCGGCAGCGCACCGGCGAACTCGGCCAGCTCGGTCGCCACCCGCTTTTCGAAAAAGGCGCCGAATCCCCAGTGTTCCGAGTAGAAGCGCGCGTGAAGGCCCGCGATATCGCCGATGCAGCCCGGCTGGTAGCCTTCGCGGATCGATGGCGCATCGGGTGTCGCGGCGCTTGCCCTGGCGGCGTTGTCCTGCGCGAGCGCATCGGCATACAGCGCGAGCGAGCGCAGCAGCGCCTGTTGATCCGCCGGCACCATGCGGCGCAGCGCATTCGACACCTGATCCGTCGCGAACGCGTCGATTCTTTTCTGGAGCTTCTTGCCGTCGGCGGTCAGGTACAGCTCGGTCGCGCGCGCATCGTCGCTCGACACGCGCCGTTCGACGATGCCGGCCGCCTCGAGCCGCGCGAGTTGCCGGCTCGTGTTCGACTTGTCCAGCCGCAGGATGTTGCCCAGATCGCGGGCGTTGATGCCGGGCGCCATCCCGATCTCGAGGATCGCGTGAACCGCCGAAGGCGCCCAGTCGCTGTCGGCCAGCGTCGCGCGCATGAAGCCGAGCTCGCGAACCAGTTTGCGGGAGAAGTCGCGAAGCTCGAGGATGGTTGCTTCGCGAGGCTTGGCGGGAGCGTCGATGAGGTCCATGGTCAGCCCGGAAAGGTTGCGGATCGCAATCAATAATAGTTGCGGGTCGCAACTTGATCAAGGCGGATTTTCATCGGGACGCGTCGTGCCGAGCGGTGCTTGCGGGGCCGGCGTCGGCGCGGATCACGGGGACGGATGGGCGGGCGGTGAGTGGTATTGGCGCGGATGGCGGAGTGCCGCGAACCGGACGCATACTCGATGCATCCGGACGCCCCGTCATGCGAGCACGGGTGTCGGCCGGTCATCGATCCGCGGCGGCGGACAACGGAGCCCACCATGAACAATCTGAAGCCGATGACGATTGCGTTGCTTGCCGGATGCGGGATCGGTGCCGGTGCCGTTCACGCGGCCGGCAGCATGGATGCGCCGCCCTGCAGCGCGGCGCATGCGGCGGATCAGGGCGGGATCGCCGCGATGCCGGGCACGTCGGTGCGCAGCTTTTCGACCGCCGGTTGCTCGGGCGCGGTGCTGCAGGGCGAACGGGCCACCGCGACGGTCAACGGCGACCGGATCGAGCTGCGGGACGGCATCGTCTACGTGAACGGCCGTTCCTACGGCGCCGTCACACCGGCGCAGACGGTCGAATACGAAGCCGCGCACGACCGGCGTACGTTGAAGGTCGACGGGAAACTCCGCACGCCGGTGCGCTGAGTACGCGCCCGGGCCCGCGGCAACCGCGTCGCGCCTAGTCGACCAGCGTCAGCCGGCCGTCGCTGAGCCGCACCTCGCGCCCGATCCACGCCGCGTCGACGCGCGGCAGCACGGCCGACGGCTTGCGCAGTTCGCGCAGCAGCGTCGCGCCGTGCGACAGCCGGCCGCCCATGCGCGCGATCACCGCACGTGCGGCCTGGTACTGCGCGTGCCGGCCCGGGTCGAGCGTGTCTTCCAGCAGGATGTCGCGGCCGAGCACGCCTTGCGTGTGGCCCGGATAGATCATGAAGCCGGCCGCCTCGTCGGTGCCTTCGCTGCCGTCCTGCCAGAAGCTGCCGTTGCGTTCGCGGCGATCGGGATGGGGCGCGAACCATGCGTCGCGGTCGGCGGCCGGCATCGCGTGATGCAGGCGGAAGAACACGCGCATCAGGTTGTCGCGATACCACTCGCGCACCTGCAGATACCAGCCGCGCATGCCGGGCGCGCCGAGCGCGTGGAGTACGCGGACGGGCAGCGGCCAGTCGGGAAACGCCTGCAACGGCAGATCGGCGGGCGCGGGCCGTGCGGTGCCCGGATCGGTTTCCCACGGCAGGCGATGCGGGCTGTTCTCGAGCTGGCCATACGCGGTCGGCGGACGGCCCCACAGTGCGCCGCCGCTGCTGGCCAGCGATGACGCGATGCACAGGTTGCCCTGCACGACGAACACGTAGAAGCGCGTGAACCAGTCAGCCAGCTGCCGGCCGTCGGCGCGTTGCTCGACAAGCGTCGCGAGTTCCCGGTCGAAGCGCTGCAGACCGCGTTCGAGCGTCGGCAGATGCCCGCGTGCGGCGCGCAGCATGCGCCAGAACACCGGCAGCGAACGCAGCAGCCGCAGCGGGCGCCAGCGCAGCGGCGGGGTCGCGCCGCCGATCTCGCCGCTGTAGTTGCCGGCCGATACGCCCCAGTCGGCGAGACGGGCGAGGAACAGGTCGCTGTTGATGTACGACGCGCCGCCGTAGAGCGCGGTGAATGGTTCGTTGTCCTGCAATACGCGCGCATCCCAGCGCGCCATGATGGCCGGGATGCTGCCGGCCGCACGCCGTTGTGCGTACTCGACCAGCCGGCTGGGCTGCGGCGGCAGGATCTCGGCGATGTTCGCGGCGGTCAGGTGCCGGTGCCAGCCGTAGCTGCTGATCGGGCGGTATTGCAGCAGCCACAGCTGCGTGCCGTCCCACGCCCATTCGACATCGCCCGGCACGTAGTGGAACGCGCGCAGCACGCGTTGCAGGAAGGTCCACAGTTGCGTCGCGCCCAGGCCGTGCGCGCCCGGGAACGTGCCGCGTTGCCAGGGCTCGCCCAGCCGCGACAGGATCGCGCGTTGCGGGCTGGCCTGGCCGTCGGCGAGCGATTCGAGGTGGCCTTCCACCCATTCGACTTCGACCGCGAGATGCCGCACGAACGCGATGCCCGACAGCACGGGCGTGATGAAGCGTTGCACGACCGTTTCCTCGAGGCCGCCGTCGAGCAGCTCGGCCACGCGCGCGGCTGCCTGCGAGGCCGGTACGCGCAGGAACGTGGTGTGCAGGCCCGCGTTGGCCGCATCGGCCTGGTCTTCGCCATGGCTCGACGAGCGGATCGCCCACTCGGCGTCGGGCTGGCTCGCGAGAAAGCCGGGCAGGCGCGGGTCGTCGGCGCGGGTCAGCGACAGCGCGGGCGGCACGGGCAGGCCGGCCATCGTCGCCAGCGCCAGGCGCCCGCCCTTGGTGTGCGCGACGAAGCCGGCGTCGCCCGCTTCGAGCCACTGCGCGAACGCCGCCGGCGCGTCGATCCACGGATAGTGTCCCCAGCCGGCCTGCAGCGTGACGGTGAGGTCGGCGCGCGCGAGGATGGCCGACCATGCGGCGGCCTGGCGCACGCCGAGCACGGCGTCCTGATCGCCCCACACGAGTTCGATGCGATCGGTGACCCACTCGAGCAGCGGCAGCGCGGTATCGGCGCGCACGAGATCCCAGTGCGGCAGGAACGCGCGGCAGCGCGCGTAGCCGGCGCCCATGCGGCGGTACTGCGCGCGTGTCCAGGTCAGGTTCGAGAACTTGCGGGCGAACAGCGCCGGGTAGTGCGCGAGCAGCCAGTGAATGGTCTTGCGCAGCGGCTTCGGCGCCATCAGTTTCGGCAGGCGCCGTTCCCACAGAAATGCACCGACGGGCGCGAGCAGCACGCTGCGGCCGAAGTGGCCGGGGCGCCGTTGCAACGCATGCAGCACCAGCAGCGCATTCACGCCGACCGCCATGATCGCGTGGCCCGGTTCGGTTGCGTCCAGCAGCGCTTGAGCATACGCGGCGAGATCCTCGCAGGGCGGCGCGGGGTTGTCGCCGAAGCCCGGCAGTTCCAGCGGCACGGGCCGGTAATGGCGGAAGTGGGGCAGCGTGTCGTCCCACCAGTCGGCCGCACTGCCGTTGCCGGCGAGGAGGTACAGGATCGGTTTGCTCATGGAGGCTTCGTCGGCGGGCGATCGTCGCGGTGGCGCGCGCCCGGATGGGGCGGCGCGGCCCGCGGATGCCGCTGCGCAGTTTCGTGTCGTCTTGTTCGCGTTGCGCCGGTGCGAGTGGAATGGAAGCGTGGCCCCGCTCGGCTTGATGGTTGCGCGCATTCTACTTGAGTCGGCCCGGGCGATAACCGCCATCTCGAACGCGACCTCATGCAGACGCAGGTGATGCATTGCGTGTGCGGGAATGACCGATGCCGTCGATGAATCCGGCTCGTGGCCGGTCGGCGCGAAGGCTTGTACGCCGGGCCTTTCGACCGCGCGCCCATGGCGCGTTACGTGTCGGACTCGGCGCCGGCGCGCGGCGGGTGCCCGGTCCAGCGTCGATACGCATGGCGGAAGCTGCGCGGCTCGCTGTAGCCGAGACGTTCCGCAATGGCCGCGACCGTCAGCTCCGGATCGTCGAGCATCCGCACCGCCTCGTCGCGGCGCACGTCGTCGAGCAGCGACTGGAACGTGAGGCCGTCCTTGTCGAGCCGACGGCGCAGAGTGCGCTCCGTGAGGTGCAGCGCGTTCGCGAGCGACGTCATCGACTTGAAACGCGCGAGGTCGCGCGCCATCAGCTCCTTCGCGCGATCGGCGAAACGCGTGCCGACCGACGCGGCCCACTGTCGTTCGAGCGCCTCGCACTGGCCGTGCAGCGCATTGAAGCTGACTTCGTTCGCGAGCAGCGGCATCTCGGTGCCGTTCACGGACGTGAACACGAGCCGGTTGTCACCGGCATTGAACGCGACCTTGCAGCCGAAGTGGCGCGTGTAGTCGGCCGCGTTGCGCGGCGTGCGGCGCGCGAGCTGTACCTGCGCGGGCCAGACCGGCTTGCCGACGAGGTCGGACACGATCAGGCGCAGGCTCGACAGGCACATGTCGACCTGGAACACCTCGAGATCGGGCTCGCCGTTGTAGCGGCTGATGGTCACGCTCATGCCGTCCGCATGCGCATCGATACGCACGTCGAAATACAGGCCCATGAACAGCGGAAACTGGCTCATGCACCGGAATGCCTGCATCACGGAGCCGCTGATCAGCATCGCGTAGCCGGCGAGGCCGAGTGTCGATACGTGCAGCCGCGCGCCGATCGACAGCCCGATCGACGGCACGCCGCTGCGCTGCAGCAGGTTGTGGAAGCAGCGCTGCTCCTGGCCGCGATTCACGTGCAGGTTCGGCGACGCGACTTCGTCCGCGCCGAGCCCCGTGCCTTCGAGCAGCGCGGCACCGTCGATATGCCGCACGCGGCACTCGTCCAGCGCGACCGCGATCGCGTGGACGGTGGCGGGAATGTCCTCCTGGCGTCCGGCCGGGCGTGCGAGGCCGAGCGACGAACGCAGGCTGCGCTCGGCCCGGCTCTGGTTTCGATGAGATCGAGTGTCCATGGTGCTGACGGGGCGACTGGGTCGCGTAGAACATAGCCGGAATGTCCGCAAAACGCCAGTGCGGCACAGCACCATGCATGACGCGCCGGCGCGATACGCGGCGGGGTGTCCGGAAATATCCCCTGATTACGTCCGCATTTCTCATTCGTGGCGGAATTTTTGGCGCACCACACTTTCTTCCAGTCGTGCGCCGCCGGCCGTGCCGGGCGCACGAGTGTTGAAGCCGTGAACGCCACCTACGTGAGGACAGCATGGACAACGACAGCCCCGGTCGATACGCATCGGCCGCCGCGACGCAGGACTTCGCAGCGCACGCGTTTCGCGGCGACGCGGACGAACGCCGCAAGCCGCACCTGCTCGGCCTCGCGACGCTGGTGATCTTCGGCCTCGCGTACATGCTGCCGATGACGGTGTTCACGACCTACGGGCTCGTCACGAGCGAGACGAACGGGCACCTGACGGCCGCGTATGCGGTCACGCTGGTCGCGATGCTGTTCACCGCGCGCAGCTATGGCCACATGGCGCGGCTGATGCCGAGCGCCGGGTCCGCCTATACGTTCGCGAGCCGCAATTTCGGCACGTCGGCCGGCTTCATGGTCGGCTGGGCGCTGCTGATGGACTACCTGTTCATCCCGATGATCAGCTACCTCGCGATCGGCATCTACATGAAGCAGATTTTTCCGATGGTGCCGGCCAGCGTGTGGATCGTCGGGAGCATCGCGCTGATCACCGGGCTGAACATCGTCGGCATCCGCCTCGTCAATCGCGTGAACCTGATCCTCATCGCGAGCCAGCTCGTGTTCATCGCGATCTTCGTCATCGCATCGGCGCGGGTCGCGGCAGGCGAGGGGCTGTCGATGGCCGTCGCGTTGCCGTCGTCGGGCGATGCGCGCGCGATCTTCGCCGGATCCGCGATCCTGTGCCTGTCGTTCCTCGGCTTCGACGCGGTCACCACCCTGTCGGAGGAAACGCGCGAGCCGAAGCGCACGGTGCCGCGCGCGATCCTGCTCTGCACGCTGGCGAGCGGCGTGCTGTTCATGCTGATCGCGTATGTCGGGCAGGTGGTGTTTCCCGACTGGCACGCATTCAAGGATCTCGATTCGGCCAGCCTCGAGCTGATGCGGCGCATCGGCGGCGGCACGCTGTCGGCGTTCTTCGTCGCCGTGTACGTGGCCGGCTGTTTCGCGAGCGCGATGGCCGGGCAGGCGAGCGTGACGCGCGTGCTGTTCGCGATGGGCCGCGACCGGGTGCTGCCCGAACGCGTATTCGGCCACCTGCATGCGCGGCTGCGCACGCCGGTGCGCGCGACGCTCGCGGTCGGCGTCGTGTCGCTGTCCGCGCTGTTCGTCACGCTCGATCTCGCGTCGACGATGATCAGCTTCGGCGCGCTCGTCGCGTTCGCGGTCGTGAACCTGTGCGTGATGCGCAGTTATCTGTGCCGCGCCGAGCATCGCCGCTTCGCGGGCTGGATCACGTTCGGCGTGATGCCGGCGCTCGGCTTCGCGATGAACGTGTGGCTCTGGTCGGGGCTGTCGCGCCAGACGTTCTACGTCGGCATCGGCTGGCTCGTGCTCGGGCTCTGCCAGCTCGCATGGCTGACGCGCGGCTTCACGCGCCCGGCGCCGACGCTGTCGATGAATTGAATGACCGGGCGCGCCGCGCCGGACCTGAAACCCTGAAGGAGGAGTGAACCATGAACGCTGTTGACGTCAATCTCGATGCGGACCTGCAGGCGCTCGGCAAGCGCCACCTGCTGATGCATTTCACGCACGCCGATGCGTATCGCGACCACGCGCTGACCGTGTTCGACCGCGGCGAAGGCTGCTGGCTCGTCGACCGCCACGGCAAGCGCTACTTCGATGCGCTGGCCGGGCTGTACTGCGTGCAGGTCGGCTACAGCCACGGCGCGGAAATCGGCGACGCGATCCGCGAGCAGATGGTGCGGCTGCCGTTCGCCACCAACTGGGGTGTCGGCCACGAGCCGGCGATCACGCTCGCGCACAAGCTCGCGACGCTCGCGCCGGACGGGCTGAACCGCGTGTTCTTCACGTCGAGCGGCTCGGAGTCGAACGAAGCGGCGATCAAGCTGGTGCGCCAGTATCACCAGTCGCGCGGCGAGCCGCAGCGGCGCAAGTTCATCGCGCGGCGCGTCGCGTATCACGGCACGTCGTTCGGCGCGCTCGCGCTGAACGGGATGACGAACTTCCGCAAGCATTTCGAGCCGCTGATGTCGGGCGTGCGCCACGTGGGCAACACGAAACGCTACGGCCGCCCGGCGGGCGAGACGGAAGCGCAGTTCACGCGCCATCTGCTCGACGAGATCGAGTCGCTGATCGTGCAGGAAGGCCCGGATACCGTCGCCGCGATCGTCGTCGAGCCGCTGCAGAACGCGGGCGGCAGCCTGACGCCGCCGGCCGGCTACACGGCCGGGCTGCGCGACATCTGCGACCGGCACGGCGTGCTGCTCGTCGCCGACGAAGTGATCTGCGGGTTCGGCCGGCTCGGCGAATATTTCGGCTCCGCGCGCTACGGGCTGAAGCCGGACGTCATCACGTTCGCGAAGGGCATCGCGTCGGGCTACGTGCCGCTCGGCGGCGTGATCGCGAGCGACGCGGTCGTGGAAACAATCCTCGACGGCCCGCAGCAGATGTTCCTGCACGGCGCGACATACGGCGGCCATCCGGTTGCGTGCACGGCCGCGCTCGCGAACCTCGCGATCATGAAGCGCGAAGGCGTGCTCGAGAACGTCCGACGCAACGAAGCGGTGTTCCGCCAGACCCTCGACGGCCTGCTCGAACTGCCGTGCGTCGGCGACGTGCGCGGCGACGGTTACCACTACTCGCTCGAACTCGTGACCGACAAGGCCGCGCGCCGCTGGGCGGCCGGCATCAGCGCGCAGGCGTTCGTGTCGACGCTGCTCGCGCCCGCGATCTTCGACGCGGGGCTGCTGTGCCGCGCGGGCGTCGATCACGAAGGCACGCCGATCGTGCAGTTCTCGCCGCCGCTCGTGATGTCGCGCGACGAAATCGTGTGGTTCGTCGCGCAGATCCGCGACATTCTCGTCGACACCTTCGCGCGCGCGACGCGCTGAGCGCGACACTGGCACCCGTCACCACAGGAGCATTCGATGCGAACGTCACAACAGTCCTATATCGACGGCCAGTGGCTCGACCCGGCCGATGCGAAGGCGATCGACGTGATCGACCCGAGCACGGCGCGGCCGTATGCGCAGCTCAGGATCGGCGGCGCGGCCGACGTCGACCGTGCGGTGGGCGCGGCCCGGCAGGCCTTCGACACGTATTCGCGCTGGCCGGTGGGCGAGCGCGTCGCGCTGCTGCGGCGCGTGCTCGAGATCTACCAGCGCCGCTACGAGGAGGTCGCGCGGACGATCAGCCAGGAGATGGGCGCACCGATCGCATTCGCGCGCGCGATGCAGGCGGCGGTCGGCACCGCGCACCTCGAGCAGACGATCCGCGCGCTGCAGGCGTTCCGCTTCAGCACGCAGACCGATTCGCTGCTGGTGTCGCACGAGCCGATCGGCGTGTGCGCGCTGATCACGCCATGGAACTGGCCGATCAACCAGATCGTGTGCAAGGTCGCGCCGGCGCTCGCGGCCGGCTGCACGATGGTGCTCAAGCCGAGCGAGATCGCGCCGTTCAGCGCGATCCTGTTCGCGGAGATCCTGCACGAAGCCGGCGTGCCGCCGGGCGTGTTCAACCTCGTGCACGGTTACGGGCACGAAGTGGGCGACGCGCTGTCGCGGCATCCGGACGTCGACATGGTGTCGTTCACCGGTTCGACGCGCGCGGGTGTCGAGGTCGCGAAGGCGGCCGCCGATACCGTGAAGCGCGTGCACCAGGAACTCGGCAGCAAGAGCCCGAACCTGATCCTGCCCGATGCCGACATCGAGGATGCGGTCACGCGCGGTGCGCGCAGTTGCTTCAGCAACAGCGGGCAGTCGTGCAACGCGCCGACGCGGATGTTCGTGCATGTCGACCACCTTGCCGCAGCCGAGGCCGCGGCGCGCAACGAGGCGGCGCGCACCGTCGTCGGCGATCCGCGTTCGACGGAAACGGGCATCGGGCCGGTCGTCAGCCGCACGCAGTTCGATCGCATCCAGCAGCTGATCCAGTGCGGGATCGACGAAGGCGCGACGCTCGTCGCCGGTGGCCCCGGTCGGCCCGACGGGCTCGGCGACGGCTTCTACGTGAAGCCGACGGTGTTCTCCAGCGTCACGCCGGGCATGAGGATCGCGCGCGAGGAGATCTTCGGGCCGGTGCTGTCAATCCTGACCTACCGCACCGAGGACGAGGCGATCGCGCTCGCGAACGATTCGGTCTACGGGCTTGCGGCATACGTGCAGACGAAGGACCTCGAGCGCGCGCGCCGGGTCGCGGCACGGCTGCGGGTCGGCAACGTGCACATCAACTATCCGGCGTGGAACCCGGCCGCGCCGTTCGGCGGCTACAAGCGCTCGGGCAACGGACGCGAGTATGCGGAGTTCGGCCTCGTCGAATATCTGGAGACGAAGGGCACGACGGGGTACGCTTGAGCGACGCGCGCCCCTGCCCCGGTTCGCGACGACAAGCGACGAGCGAGCCGGCGGGCGGCGGCGCGATTCCGGCGACGGCACGCTGCGCGTGCCGCGTCGTTTCATCGTTTCATCGATTGAGGGGAGTTCGACGATGCGGGTGAAGGAGACGGCAGCGGGCCGACGCGATACGGCCGCGAACGCGAAGGGCAGTACACGATGAAGATCCTGATCGCCCGGATGAACCACGAGACGAACACGTTCTCGCCGGTGCCGACGCCGCTCGCCGCGTTCGGCCGCAACGGCCCCGACTGGGGCGATGATGCGTATCGCGCGAATCGCGGGATGCGCACCGCAATGGCCGCGTTCCTCGACGCGGCCGAGCGTGAAGGCGCCGGGATCGTCACGCCCGTATCGGCGGCCGCGAACCCGAGCGGGCCGGTCGCGGCCGACGCGTATGCGGCGATCTGCGATGCGATCGTCGCGGCCGCGCCGGGTTGCGATGCCGTGATGCTCGACCTGCACGGTGCGATGGTCGCCGAGCAGAGCGCGGACGGCGAGGGCGACCTGCTCGAACGCGTGCGCGCGGCGCTGCCCGATGCGCCGATCGCGGTCGCGCTCGACCTGCACGCGAACGTCACGCAGAAGATGGTCGATCACGCGGACGTGATCGTCAGTTTCAAGACCTATCCGCACGTCGACATGTACGAGACGGGCGAGCATGCGGCGCGCGTGCTGCTCGATCGTCTCCACGGTCGAGCGTGGCCCGTGCTCGCATGGCGGCAGCCGCCGCTGATGACGTCGACGTTGCGCAGCGCGAGCGCGGAAGGCGCGATGAAGCGCGCGGTGGAGGCCGCGCGCGCGGCCGAGGCCGACGGGATGCTCGCGGTATCGGTGCTGCCGGGTTTCTCGCTTGCGGACATTCCGGCGCCGTGCATCAGCGTCGTGGTGGTGGCCGACGGCGACCGCGCCGCGGCCGACGCGGCGGCCGAGCGCATCGCTCGGCAGATCTGGGGCGCGCGCGACGAATTCGTCTATCGCAGCGCGCCGCTCGCCGAATCGGTCGCGCAGGCGGCGGCATTCGCGCGCGACGCGGATCGCCCCGTGCTGATGCTCGATCACGGCGACAACTGCATGTCGGGCGGCCCGTGCGACACGATGGACCTGCTCGAGGCCGCGCTCGCGCACGGGCTCGACGGCATCGTCAGCGGGCCGCTGTGCGACCCGCAGGCCGTCGCCGCGCTGATCGACGCGGGCGTCGGCGCGACCGTGACGGTGCCGGTCGGCAACCGCCTGCCGTCGCACGGCGGCGTGCGGCGCGAGCCGTTTCGCGCGACCGGCATTGTGCGTGCGCTCACCGACGGCGAATACGTGATCACGGGGCCGACTTACACGGGCCAGCGCGCGTACATGGGTCGCACGGCCGTGCTCGATATCGGCGCGGCCACGCTCGTCATCACCGAGCGTACGCAGGAGCCGTGGGACCTCGGCGTGTTCGAGAGCGTCGGCGTCGATCCGCGCCGCGCACGCTTCCTGCTGCTGAAATCGCGGATGTATTGCCGGCCGGTGTTCGTGCCGATCGCGGCCGCGCTGGTCGAGTGCGACAGCCGCGGCGTGACGGGCTCGGACTACGGGCTGTTTCACTACGAGCGGCTGGCGCGGCCGGTGTATCCGCTCGATAACGTCGACGAGTGGTCGTCCGGCGCGCGACGGACGGGTTGACCGAAACGAACCGGGTGCGGGACGCCGGATTCGGCGGCTTTCGGGCATCATGCGGTGGTTTGACCCGTCGAGCAGCAGGGTCGAGCCAACCATTGCATCCGCAACCGATCCGGAGAACCGACCGCCATGCATTCGAATCCTTTCCGCCCGCGCAGCGCGCGCCTGCTCGCCGCGCTGACCCTTGCCACGACGGCCGTTGCCGCGCACGCCGCCGACTGGATCGTGTCCGGCAACGACGGCAAGTACCAGCGCGTCGAGGGCCGCGACACCTATCTCGCGTCGCCGCCCGCCGACACGCTGACGCTGCTCGACGCCAGCACGTTCCCGCCGAAGGTCGCGCGGCAGGTCGACGTCGAGAACGGCATCCAGGGGCCGCCGCAGGCCGTCGCGATCACGCCCGACGCGAAGCTCGCGCTTGTCGGCGCGCCGACGCGCTACGACACGGCCGCGAAGCAGCTTGTGTTCGACACGTTCCTGCAGGTCGTGAATCTCGACGCCGCGCCGCCGTCGGTCACGCGCATCGAGCTCGGCACGCATCCGCAGGGGATCGCGATCGACCGCTCGGGCAAGCTCGCGCTCGTCGCGAACGTCGACGGCAGCGTGTCGATCCTTCGCATCGACGGCACGCAGGTGACGCTCGACGGCAGCCTGAAGATCGGCAAGAAGCGGCTGGCCGGGATCAGCTTCACGCACGACGGCAAGCATGCGCTCGTGTCGCTGCGCGACGAGCAGGGCATCGCGGTGCTGAACGTCGACGACGGCAAGGTGACCGACAGCGGGTCGCGCCTGAGCACGGGTGTCGCGCCTTACACGATCGACGTGTCGAGCGACAACCGCTGGGCCGTCGTCAGCAACGTGGGGCTGGCCGGGCTGCCGGGTTATACGGGCACGCTCGCGGGCGATGCCGATTCGGTCGCGCTGATCGACGTGTCGCGCGTGCCGTTCCGCACGGTCCAGTACCTGACGGTGCCGTCGCTGCCGGAAGGCGTCGCGATTTCGCCGGACGGGAAGTGGATCGCCGTGCAGGCGATGGACGGCTCGAACCTGACGGCCGACAATCCGGGCCGCCACAAGATCGGCAAGGTGCTGCTGTTCGAAATCCGTAACGGGCAGGCCGTGAAGGTGAGCGAGGTGCCCGGCGGCGAAGCCGCGCAAGGCATCGTGTTCACCGCGGACAGCCGGCACGTGATCGTGCAGTTCAACGTCGAGCGGCAACTGGCGTTCTATGCGGTGGAAGGTGGCAAGCTGCGCGATACGGGCAAGCGGATCGCGCTGACGGGCGGACCGTCGTCGCTGCGGACGTTGCCGCGCTGACGCGCACGGCATCCGTTCGTCCCGTTCTTCACGTTCATGCGGCGCCCGGGTTCGCCGGGCGCCCGTCAATGCACCTCCCGGTGCGCCGCCGTTGCAACGCAACAAATGGCGGGAATGCATACCCGAAGCTGCTTAACTCTCGATTGTTTAGTTAAACAAACTGAAAATTCGGGAAACTTCTCGTGGTGAATAAACAGTCGTTACGGCACTGTAAGCCCCAGGGAAGGATGTGACGTTCCCGGAGACAGGGCGGTGAGGCGACGGTTGCGTCAGCAACGATCGTCGCGGGGTATTCGCATGTAACGAGCCGGCGTGACGTCGCCTGGAGGGCCAGTCGGCGTCACGCCGCGCGGCATCGATGTGCCGCGCGGGGCCGCAAGCCGCGCGGCGTGCCGGATGAGTACGGCGCCGGAACAATCGTTTTGATTAACGGTACTAAACGAAAAAATGAGACATCCACGACTCTTGCTCGTCGCCGCGCTGACTTGCGCGGCGCTTGCCGCGTGCGGCGGCGACGACGTGAACGGTGTTAAGACGGCCAGCAACGGCGCGGGAGACACGCCGTCGACCGTGCCGCCGACTTCGGACCCCTCCGGGCCGTCGCAGCCCGATCAGCCGGCGCCGCCCAGGCGCACCAACATGCAGCTGACCCGGTTCGTCAACCCGCTCATCGGCACGCAGGTCAACTCGGACTCGGGTTACGCGGGCAACGTGAGCCCGGGCGCGATGGTGCCGTTCGGGATGGTGAATTTCGGGCCCAACACGCCGCGCTACAACTTCAACGGCTCGGGCGGCTACCTGTCGACGGGCGGGGCGGGCGGCACGATCGACTTCTTCAGCGTGACGCACCTGAGCGGTGTCGGGTGCCCGGGGCAGGGCACGGTCGCGATGCTGCCGTCCGATGCGGCGAAGGCGATCGCGTCGGGCGGCCGGCCGACCGGAATCGGGTACAGCTATGCGGATGAAACGGCCGAACCCGGGTACTACAAGGTCCGCCTCGCGAACGGCATCGTCACGGAGCTGAGCGCGACGGCGCGTTCCGGCATCGCGCGCTTCACGTACACGGACAAGGACAAGGGTTTCTTCTCGATCGACGCGAAGCTGAACGGCAACAGCGATTCGGGCAGCACGAAGGTCACCGCCAGCAACGTCGCGCTGGCGCTCGCGAGCGACGGCAGGTCGATGAGCGGGCAGGCCGTCGCGCCGGCGTTCTGCACGCCGTACGGCACGGTGTGGAACGCGCCCGTGTATTTCTACGCGACCTTCGACAAGCCGCTGCGCAAGCAGGCGGGCACGTCGGCGGTGAATACCGTCAGCAACGGTGCGGCGACGTTGCAGTTCGACCTGACCGACGCGGACCGCACCGTCACCGTGAAGGTCGGGGTCTCGTCCGTCAGCATCCAGAATGCGCAGGCCAACCTGAAAGCCGAAGGCGAAAAGCTCGCGTTCGACGACGCGCGCAACAACGCGTCCGGCTTGTGGAACGACCGCCTCAACACGATCCAGATCGACCAGGCCGCCGCGCCCGCATCGCTGAACGAGACGCAGAAGGCGAACCTGACGAAGTTCTACACCGCGCTCTATCGCGTGTTCGGCACGCCGACGCTCTACAGCGACACGAACGGCGAATTCCGCAGCATGCGCCAGCCGAAGAACGCGAGCGGCGGCTATCCGGCGTCGGTCGACCAGACCGGCACCGTTCCGCAGCGCGCGACGGCAAGGGTCGGCGACTACGCATTCCGGCGCACCGACGGATCGCAGGGCGGCGCGGGCAACCACTACACGGGCTTCTCGCTGTGGGATACGTACCGGTCGCAGACGCAGTTGCTGGCGCTGCTCGCGCCAAAGGAAACGAGCGACATGATGCAGTCGCTCGTGGTCGACGGGCTTCAGTGCGGCGCGTTCCCGCACTGGGTCGACGGCAGCGACGATTCGACGCCGATGGCCGGCGACAACGCGCTGAACGTGATCGCCGGCGCGTACAGGTTCGGCGCGACCGATTTCGATCTGGTGTCGGCCGCGCGGCTGACGAAGCAGTCGGTGTTCGATCCGTCGAGCGCATGCAACGACCGCACGAGCGCCGCGGGGCTCGCCAACTTCCTGACGGCCCACTACCTGTCGCAGGGCGACGACGGTCACTCGTCTTCGGCCACCATCGAGCGCGTGCTGAGCGACCGTTCCGCGGCCGCGTTCCTGCAGGCATTGCCCGCCAGCGTACTGAACGCGCCGTCGGTCGGCGTGACGCCCGACAACATCGGCACGCTGTACACGCGGGCCGGGTGGTGGCGCAACATCTTCGACTACACGAACAAGGTGATCGCCGCGCGCAATGCGCCGCCGGCCGGCTCGGCGCCGGGCACGCTGGGGACGCTCGTGCAGGGTTCGTTCCATGAATCGACCGAGCCGAACTACTTCTGGACCTTCGCGCAGGACTGGAGCGCGCTGATCGACGCGATCGGCGGCAAGCAGGCGGCCGTCGCGCGGCTGAACACGCTGTTTGCGATCACGACGCCGTTCTCGACCGTGCCGGCCTCCGGCGACCTGAACGGCGGCGAATCGTCCACCGGCCTGTACATCGGCAACGAACCGTCGTTCCAGTCGCCGTGGGGCTACAACTGGGCCGGGCAGCCGAGCGGTGCGCAGTACATCCTGCCGATCATCATGTCGAAGGCGTTCACGACCGCGCGCGACGGGCTGCCGGGCAACGACGACATGGGGGCGACGTCGAGCTGGTACGTGTGGGCGGCACTCGGCATGTTCCCGGTGATTCCTTCGGAAGCGGGGCTCGCGCTGTCCACGCCGCAGTTCAGCGGGATCACCGTCTGGTTCGGCAACGGCAAGACGCTGCGGCTCGAAAGCGACAAGCAGGTGGCGATGGACGGTGCGGGGCACCCGTCGTTTGCGTATATCCAGTCGCTGAAGGTGAACGGCGCGGACTACGCGGGCTCATGGCTGCCGCTGGGCAAGATCGCCAATGGCGGCACGATGAGCTACACGCTGTCGGCGGCGCCGACGCAATGGGCGGCCGCCGACAACCTGACGCCGCCGTCCGGGCCGAACGCGGACTATACGCAGATGACGGCCGGCAGTCCGTCGACGGTGATGCGCATGCACCGGGCCGGCGCGCAGTGAACGTGACCGGCGCGCGTATGGTCTCGCACCGCACGCGTGCCCGCGACGATGGCGGCATCATCCGGGAGACAACCACATGACGTCGAAAGAACGCCGGACATTCCTGTCGTATGGCGCCGCACTGGTCGGCACGGGCTGGCTCGCCGGCTGCGGTGGCGACATGGATGCGCCCGCCGGTGCGTCCGGCACGCCCGTCGCGCCGGGCGACCCCGAACACAGCCTGCTGGCCGCGCAGGATCTCACGAAGAACTGGACGTTCGCCCCGGCGAGCAGCCTGCCGGGCGCCGGCGGCGCGCAACTGTCGGGCGCGGCCGGCGTGACGGGCATGGCGCCGGCGACGGTGCCCGGCACCGTGCTGAACAGCATGATCGTCAACGGCAAGTATCCCGACCCGTTCTACGGCCGCATCGTCACGGACACCATTCCCGACACGCTGAAGGACACCGACTACTGGTACCGGACGACCTTCACGGCGCCCGCACGGCAGCCGGGGCAGCGGCTGTGGCTGCGCTTCGGCGGCGTCAACTACTGCGCCGAGGTCTGGTTGAACGGCGCGCCCGTCGGCCGGCTCGAAGGTGCGTTCAAGCAGGGGGCATTCGACATCTCGAGGCTGGTGCCGCAAGCGGGCGGCGCGGCCGGTCTCGCGGTGCGCGTCGTCAAGCCGGATTTCTCGGAAGGGCCGCTGCTGCCGAGCTACGCGAGCGGCGTTACGCGCGGCGGGCGCAACGGCGGCCCGACCGGCGTCACGCTGAAGAACGGGCCGACCTTCTTCTGCTCGGCGGGCTGGGACTGGCTGCCGACGATCCCCGATCGCGAACTCGGCATCTGGCAGCCAGTGGCATGGTTCACGACCGGCGCGGTGCGGATCGCGGCGCTCAACGTCGCGCACACGCTGTCCACCGACCTGTCGCGCGCCGAGTTGCGGCTCGATCTCGAACTGGACAACGGCTCCGGCGCGGATCTCGTCGCGACCGTCGTCGGCACCGTCGGCAACGGCGCGCCGTTTCGCCACGACATCGCGATTCCCGCATCGGGTACGACGACGAAGGTGTCGCTCACGTCGTCGGATATAGCAGCGCTTTCGATCAGGCAGCCGAGCCTGTGGTGGCCGAACGGGTATGGCGAACCGAACCTCTACGCGGTGACGGTCGGCATCGAGGTGGCGCGCAGGCGCTCGGACGAGCGCACGCTGAAAGTCGGCCTGCGCCGCATCGAATATGTGCGCGACATCGGCATGGGGCCGCAGTTGAGCATGACGGTCAACGGCCTGCCGATCCTGGTGATGGGCGGCAACTGGGGGCTCGACGAAGCGCTGAAGCGCATTCCGCGCGAACGGCTGTTCAACCAGGTGCGGCTTCATCGCGACGCGAACCTCAACCTGATCCGCAACTGGAACGGGCAGAGCACGAGCGACGATTTCTTCGATGCGTGCGACCGCTACGGGATCCTCGTCTGGCAGGACTTCTTCTTCTCGACCGAAGGCGACGGGTCGGGGCCGGCCAACGTGCCGCGCGATCTCGACAACATCCGCGACGTGATCGCGCGCAACCGCCATCGTCCGTCGATCCTGCTCTGGTGCGGCGGCAACGAAGGTGCGCCGCCGCCGGCACTCGTCAAGGGGCTCGACGCGCTCGTCGCCGAACTCGACCCGCAACGCCTGTGCCTCACGAGTTCGGCCGGCGATACGGGCGCCGGCGCGGTGAACGGCTATTCGTCCGGCGGCCCGTACAACTGGGCCTCGCCGCAGGCGGCATTCAGCCGCGGCTACGGCACGACGTCGATCGCGTTTCACAACGAGGTCGGCTCGCATTCGATCCCGACGCTCGAATGCGTCGAATCGATGCTGCCGCCCGGCTCGTATGAATGCCCGGACGACTTCTGGGCCGATCGCGACATGAACGGCAACGGCGCGTATTACCCGGCGGTCGGCAAGCAGGGCGGCGCCGGCTACATCGCGATGACGGCGCAGCGCTACGGCGCGATCCGCAATCTCGCGGACTTCGTGCGCAAGGCGCAGATGATGAACTACGAATGCATCCGCTCGATCTACGAGGCGAACGCGGCCGTGATGATCGGCCCGGTGGCCGGGAAGATCACGTCGCCGGCCACCGGCGTGATCATGTGGATGACGAACCCCGCGCAACCGAGCTTCGTGTGGCAGATGTACAGCCACGACCTCGACGCGCATGCGTCGTTCTTCGCGGTGCGGCATGGGTGCCGTCGCGTCAATGCGATCCTCGATGCGAATACCGCCGACGTGACGATCGCGAATCACACGGCGACGGCCGTCACCGGCCGCGTCGAGATGCGCGTGTACAACCTCGACGGCACGTCGAGCAGCCGGACTGTCGCGGACGTCGGCGGCGTCGCGAAGGCGTCGTATCGCGTGGTGGCGAACCTGAAGGCGGCGATGGCCGCGGCGAAGTCGGACGTGTGCATCGTGTCGCTCGTGCTGACCGATGCGGGCGGCAATACGCTCGCGGAGAACGTGTACTGGCGACAGCGCGACGGAGGCGACACCGCGTACACGTCGCTCGATACGATGCCGGGCGCGGCGGTTGCCATCGGCGCGGCATCGGCCGAGACCGACGACACGACGACGCGCATCACGGTCGACGTCGCGAACATCGGCACGACGTTCGCGTTGATGACGCACTTGCAGGTATTCGATTCGTCGACCGGTGCGCGCGTGCTGCCCGCGTTCTACAGCGACAACTACCTGAACCTGATGCCGGGCGCGAAGCGGCGGATCACGATCGATTTGCCGCATGCGAGCGGTGCGCCGGTGTCGCGCGCCGCGCTGCGCGTCGACGGGTGGCGGCTCGACCGCCCGAACTGCAGGCTCGGGCTCGGCGGCGTGCCGGTCGTGTTCAACGAGCGCGCGCTGGCAGTCGATCCGGCGGTGCCGACGTTCGGGGCATGCTGAGGGCGGCGTGGGCGTGGGCGTGGGCGTGGGCGCGATGCCGTGCAAGCGGCGGCGAGCCGTTCAAGCGCCGCGTGAAGGCACGCGGCGTTCGTCGCATGCCCGATCGCCGGCGAGCCGTTACGGCTTGAGAAACCTGTCGAGCCAGCGCGGTGTCGCCGCGCGATCGAAGACGACGTGCAACTCGGGGCTGAACGCGCCGTATTCGAGCCCGTGGCGTTGGGCAAGCAGCGTCAGGGACTGCGGCGTGTGAAACGAGATGTGCCCGTTGCGCGGCACGCAGTACCACCACTGCTCGATGCCGCGCTCGATGATCTCCCGGCTGATCAGCGACGTCTGGAACAGCAGCGCGCCGTCGCGTTTCCGGTAACGCATGATCTGGTCGAAGAGGTCGAACGGCGCCGGATGATGCTCGAACACCTCGAACGACAGGATCGTGTCGAACGTGCCTTCGGGCGGAACCGGGTGCGAGAACGGATCGTACGACGTCACGTCCGTGAAGCCGCGCGACGCCAGTTTCCGTTCCAGCAAGCCCAGCCCCGAGCCGAAATCGAGAATCCGGCCTTCCCGCATGTCCGCAAAACTGGTGCAGATCAGGTCGGCATGCTGCTGCGGACGGACCTCGAGATACTCGGGATCGTGGCGCGCATAGTCGGCGTTATAGACATGCTGCGCGAAATCGTCGTGGGTCCAGCTGTCGAACATGGGCGCCCACGTGAAGCCGCATTGCTCGCAAGCATGGTAGTAGACCGGCACGCCCGCATACGGGTCGACTTTCTTCCCGGCAATGAAGTCGGCGCCGCAGCGCGAGAAATCGACCAGCCCGCAGATGGGGGCGCGGGCCGAGCACACCTTGCAGGCGAGGGCGGCCGGGTGGCGGTTCGAACCATGATTCAAATTCCGTTCTCCTGGTTGCCGGCGAGGCGTGCGCGTGACAGACGGTGCGGGAGAGGCTATCACAGTCGCGCCGGCCATCCCGACCGGGCGCGGCCGTGTGGCCGCGTGGCCCTGCGCGCTTACGGACGCAGCAGGTCGAATCCGCCGAACACGACGACACCGCTCAACACGATCATCGCGACGGAGTGCTGGCCGAAGTAGAGAATCGCGGCGGCAAGCCACGTCGTGATGCAGAAGGCGCCGATGCGGGCCATCGTGTGTTCCTCGAATGCGTGATGAAGTGAGCGCGCGCCGGACGGCGTTCGCCGCTTGAAGCGGCGAGCGGGGCACGCAGGCGAACGGAAAAAGCGACCCGCGCAGCCGCGACCGCGGCGTCGGCACGTGCCGCGTGCCGCGCCCGGAAGGGCGGGAGTCGTATAACCGGCGGCGTTGCGCGCTCGTGCGCCGGGGCGACGGGCGCGCGACTTCCGCCGGCGAAGCCGCGATTTTATCAGCGCTGCGGTGCCGCGAATCTGGCCCTTTCGCGACTAAAACCGGCGATCTTCCGCCAAATCTGTCGGGCCCCGCTACTCAAGTTTCGTGTGACGAATGCCGTAAACGAGTTGGAAGGTAATTTCTCCCCCAGCCACGATTCGCTTACCGATACAGGGACCGACACGATGCAGATCGATTTCTCCACGACCACGCGCACCTCGCTGGCGGACGCCAGCCCGGGCGCGAACGCTTCGTCGGCTGCGCCCGCCGCGACGTCATCCTCCGATGGCGCGACGAATGCCGCGGGCGCGACGGGTACGACGAGTACGGCAGGCACTTCCGGCGCGCAGGGCTCGACCGGTGCCGCCGGCGAAACGCTCGGCGCATCGGGCGCGTCGTCCGACGACCCGGCGGTCGCGCAGCTGAAAGCGTTGATCGACCGGTTGCAGAAGCAGCTGGCCACGATCGAGCGCCAGATGGCGAGCGCCGCGCAGCGCGCGAAGGACGACCCGGCCGCGGCGGTCGAACAGCAGTCGCTGAGCGCGGAAGCCGGCGCGATCGCGGGGGCGCTGGCGACCGCGATCTCGCAACTCGCGGCGGCCGTCGAGAAGACGGGCGGCTCGTCGGCGGGCGGGCTGGTGTCGACGCAGGCCTGAGCGGATGCGGCTGCGTCGGCCGCACGCATTACAATCGCAAGCGCGTTTCCCTCGACAGGACGGCAGAACGATGCATGCGGAACTCGACGACGACGACCTCGTCCGCTTCGACGCGCAAGGCGGCACGCCGCTGCCGGCGGCCGACGCGCAAGGATGGCTCGAACACGACGGCGCGCGCATCTGGCACGCGTCGTTCGGCCACGGCCCGCCGGTCGTGCTGCTGCACGGCGGCCTCGGCCACGGCGGCAACTGGGGCAACCAGGTGCCGGCGCTGCTCGCGGCCGGCTACCGCGCGATCGTGATCGACAGCCGCGGCCACGGCCGCAGCACGCGCGACGCGCAACCCTATTCCTACGAACGCATGGCGTCGGACGTGCTCGCGGTGCTCGATGCGCTGCACGTCGACCGTGCGCGTTTCGTCGGCTGGAGCGACGGCGCGTGCATCGCGCTCGTGCTGGCCGATCGCGCGCCGGAGCGTGCGGCCGGCGTGTTCTTCTTCGCATGCAACATGGACCCGGGCGGCACGAAGGAGATCGTGCCGGGCCCGCTGCTCGATCGCTGCTTCGCGCGGCATCGCAAGGACTATGCGGCGCTTTCAGCGACACCGGGCGAGTTCGATGCATTCGTCGCGGCCGTCAGCGAAATGATGCGCACGCAACCGGATTACAGCGCGGAGGATCTCGCGGCGATCGCCGTGCCGGTCACGATCGTGCTGGGCGAGCACGACGAATTCATCCAGCCCGAGCATGCGGCGTACCTGGCGCGCACGATCCCGGGCGCGACGCTGACGATCCTGCCCGGCGTGAGCCATTTCGCGCCGCTGCAGCGGCCCGCGCGGTTCAACGCGGCGATGCTGGCGTTTCTGGACCGGTTGCCGGGGTGACGCGCTGGAGCCGTCGTGTTGTCGGTGCCGTGACTCGTTTGTACGGCAACGTCACCGACGTGTCGCGTTCGTGGCAGTGCACGCGACGGTGCCGTTCGACGTTCCCCGCAAACCATCGAGCACGCCGCGCCGGCGGCAGCGGTCATCCATTCCTTCGCCAAGCCCATAAGTTTTTCTTTAGGCTCGATCAACATAACGTCGATTGTTGACGGACGGCTTACAGCGGATAGTCCTGCTTCGGCAGGCCGGCCGCTGCGATTTCCGCATGGCGCGACCGGATCTGTTGTCCACGCAACCATCAGAAATCGAAGGAACCGCAACCATGCGATTCAACGCGACACGCTTCGCCGCGACCCTGCTCGTCGCCGCGTGCGCCACCGCCACGGCCGTCCGCGCGGGCGCCGCCACCCCGGACGACCTCCACGACACCGTGACCCGCCACATCGCGCCGCTGATGAAGCAGTACGCGATTCCCGGCATGGCGGTCGGCATCGTCGCCGACGGCAAGCCCTACGTGTTCGACTACGGCGTGATGTCGACGCAAACCGGCAAGCCCGTCACCGGCGACACGCTGTTCGAAATCGGCTCCGTGAGCAAGACGCTTACCGCGACGCTTGCGGCCGACGCGCAGGAGGGCGGTGAACTGTCGCTGGCCGACCCGGTCGGCAAGTACCTGCCCGCCCTGCAAGGCAAGCCGTTTGGTGTCGTGACGCTGCGCGATCTCGGTACGCACACGTCCGGCGGCATGCCGGTGCAGGTGCCGGACAGCATCCGCGACGACGCGGGGCTGATCCGTTATCTCGACGCGTGGCGGCCCGCGCATGCGCCGGGTACGTACCGGACGTATTCGAACGTGTCGGTCGGCATGCTCGGGTGGCTCACCGCGAAGGCGATGCACAAGGATTTCGCGGTGCTGATGGAGCAGCGGCTCTTTCCCGCGCTCGGCATGACGCACACGTACATCAACGTGCCGGAAGCACGTCAGGCCGACTACGCCCAGGGCTATACGCAGGACGGCAAGCCGATCCGGATGACGGGCGGCATGCTGTGGCAGCCGGCCTACGGCGTGCGGACCACGGCGGCCGACCTGCTGCGCTTCGTGCAGGCGAACATGGGGCTGATCGAAACCGCGCCGCGCCTGCAGCGCGCGCTCGAACGCACTCACACCGGCTATTTCCGCGCGGGGCCGCTGACGCAGGACCTGATCTGGGAACAGTATCCGTATCCGGTCGCGCTGCCGACGCTGCTCGAAGGCAACTCGATGAAGATGCTGCGCGACGGGTTGCCGGCCTCCGCGATCAAGCCGCCGCTCGCGCCGAGCGCGAATACGTGGATCAACAAGACGGGCTCGACCAACGGCTTCAGCACCTATGTCGCGTTCGTCCCGTCGAAGCGGATCGCGATCGTGATGCTCGCGAACCGCAGCTTTCCGAACGAAGACCGCGTGAAGGCCGCGTACGGGATTCTCGGGGCGCTCGACGGCCGGCGGTAACGTTTCCGCCGGCACGCCGGTCGTGCCGCACGGCCGGCGTGCCGAGCTGCCGGGAAGGCGACCGATGCGGTCGCGACGAACCCGGACGAACGATTGCGCACGGCGGCGATGCAGCGCGGCTGGCGGATCGTCGACCTGTCGTGCAATGCTGCATCGATCGCGCCCGCTCGCCACTCATTCGGGCGGCTGCTCGTCGTACGCGACGAAGATCTTCCGCGTGCGTTCGACGACTTCCCACGTGCCGCGGAAACCCGGCGGAATCACGAAACGATGGCCGGCACGCAGGGTCTTCCGGTTGCCTTCGAGGTCGGTGATCACCGACGTACCTTCGAGGATCTCGCAGTATTCCGCTTCGGTGTACGCGACGTGCCAGCAGCCGGGCGTGCTTTCCCAGATGCCGGTCGAGAAGCGGCCGCACGGACTCGCGAAGCCGGGTGTGAGCGTGTGCAGCGGATCGCCGGAAATCAGTTTCTCGGGCGATACGCGGTACTGCGTCGGCTCGCCGCCCGGGGCGAACGCGTCGGTGATGGAGGAAACGTCGATCATGATGAGCATGCTTCGTCGGGGTGGATGGATCGGGTGCGCGCGCGGCGCGCCCGTGCGAGGCGATCGCGATGCGTGGCCTCGCGTCCGACATCATCGCAGATCGACGGGCCTGTGCGGTCAGCGGCCGGATCGGGCGCCGGGGAATCCCGGCCCGAAGCAGCGCCGCGCGATCGCGCAGGCGCGACGAACGCTTATGATGGGCGATCGACGCGGTCACGCGAACGCGACACACGAGGAGATCCGGTTGAGCATCACATGGGACGGCATCACGGGCGCCGACGTGCTCGTCAACGCGCAGGTCGCGACCCGGCACGCGCTGGCCGACGCGGCCAGGAACGGCGACTGGGCGACGATGCTCGCGCTCGTCGCGAAGGAGCGTGCGCTCGTCAACGCGACCCGGCTCGGCGGCACGTCGCTTCGTGCGCCGCTGCATCAGGCCGCCTGCGGCGGCGCACCGAAGGCGGTCGTCGCCGAACTGTTGCGGCTCGGTGCGTGGCGCATGCTGCGCGACGCCCACGGCGAACGCCCGGTCGATATCGCCGGGCGGCGCGGGCATCGGCATCTGGTCGACCTGCTGGCGCCGCAGCCGCGACGCTTCGTGCCCGGCGTCACGCTGCTCGCCATCCAGCGCCATTTCCACGCGATGATGCTCGGCCGCATCGCACATTTGCGCGTCGACGCGCTGCGCCTGCCCGAACTCGAACCGCTACTCGAACTCGACGCGCAGGCCGAACGCATGTGGTTCGCGGTGCCGGGCATGTATGGCGGATTCGGCTATGCGCTGCACACCGACGGCGATGCGGCGATGCTCGTGTCCGAGAGCTGGAGCCGCGTGGCCGGCGGCTCGGGCCAGCGGCACGAAATCACCGCGGACGGCTGCACGCTGGTCGACGAGGGATTCGTCTGACGCGGCCGATCATCCCGTTGCGCTCAAAACTGTTTTCGCGACGCCGCCCTTCCTCGCGCAACGCCGGCCGCCGATACTGCGACGCACGACATTTCGCGAGACGTCTGCCGTACCGACTGTCTCGCTTTCGGAGCAGCAGATGAAAGGCATCAGGATATTCGTGACGGGCGCGAGCGGCTACATCGGCGGCTCGGTGGCCGCGCGGCTCGTTTCGGCAGGGCACGTCGTCACCGGCTTGACGCGCGACGGCGACAACGCCGCGAAACTCGCGGCGGCCGGCATCATGCCGGTCGTCGGCACACTCGACGACTCGGCGCTGCTGCACGCGTTCGCGCGCGACGCTGACTGCGTCGTCAACGCGGCGAGCAGCGATCATCGCGAGGCCGTCGAGGCGATCATCGCCGCGCTGAGCGGCTCGGGCAAGACGTTCGTGCATACGAGCGGCACCAGCGTGATCGCGGACGACGCACAGGGCGCGCATGGCGCTGCCCCCGTATTCGACGAGACGACGCCCGTCGTCAAGCCCGCGAAGGCCGAGCGCCGCGCGATCGACCGGCTCGTGATGTCGTCGGCAAACCTCGGCATCCGTTCGGCCGTGATCTGCAACAGCATGATCTACGGCGACGGCCTCGGCATCCGCCGCGACAGCGCGCAGCTGCCGCTGCTTGCGGCGATCGCGCGCGATGCCGGCGCGGTGCGCGTGATCGGCAAGGGGCTGAACCGCTGGTCGAACGTGCACGTCGCCGATGTCGCCGATCTGTATCTGCGCGCGATCGATGCCGCGCCGCCCGGTGCGTTCTACTTCGCGGAAAACGGCGAAGCGTCGTTCGCGGAAATCGGCCATGCGCTCGGCGAGCGGCTCGGCTTGCCGTCCATCGTCGAATGGGACATCGCGGATGCGGCGCGGGCGCTCGGCCATTCGCGCGCGCATTACTCGCTTGCGTCGAACAGCCGCGTGAAGGCACTGCGCGCGCGGCAGGAACTCGGGTGGGCGCCGACGCACGGCGCGATGCTCGACTGGATTCGCGACGAGATGCCCGTCGCGGCCTGACACGGCGTTGCCTTGTCTGACGAAAAGCGCGCCCGCCCGGGCGCGTTTGCGTATGCGGCCTCCCGCTTCGTGCCGGATTGTTCGGACAATAGTCGCCGCGAATCATTGAATCGAAATCAACTGTGATTCGCGCGCGCGCCGGCTTATCAAAGCGGCGCGGCGGCACTATCGTGGCGGTTTCTGAAACTGCCGAAGACTGCCGACCATGAAGACGACCCTGGACGAGATGCTCGCGTTCGTGACCATCGCCGATACCGGTTCGCTGACGGGTGCGGCCGACAAGCTGCATCAACCGACCTCGGTGATGAGCCGGATCCTGCGGCGCCTCGAGGAGAAGCTCGACACGACGCTGATCCGCCGCACGACGCGCCGCCTCGAATTGACCGACGAGGGCAAGCTTTTTCTCGACTACGCGCGCGACATCATCGCGTCGGTCGAGTTTGCCGAGGAACAGATCGTCAGCCAGCGCGAGACGCCGTCCGGGCGCTTGCGGATCAACGCGGCGATGCCGTTCATGCAGCACGTGATCGCGCCGATGATGCCCGGCTTCCGCGAAGCCTATCCGGCGATCACGGCCGAACTCCATACGAGCGACGAGATCATCGACCTGCTCGAACAGCGCACCGACGTGGCGATCCGGATCGGCGAGCTGCGCGATTCGACGCTGCATGCGCGCCGGCTCGGCAGCAGCCGGCTGCGCATCCTGGCGAGCCCGGCTTACCTGGAGAAAGCCGGCGTGCCGACGAGCGTCGCCGATCTCGCGAACCATGCGCTGCTCGGCTTCGTGCAGCCGGAAACGCTGAACCACTGGCCGTTGCGCAGCGCCGACGGCGGCGTGTACCGGATTCATCCGGCGCTGCAGGCGTCGAGCGGCGAGACGCTGCTGACGCTCGCGCTCAGTGGTGCCGGCATCGTGTGCCTGGCCGACTACATGACGGGCACGCATCGCCGCGACGGCAGCCTCGTCGAGCTGCTCGTCGACGATACCGTCGAGTTCCGCCAGCCGATTCACGCGGTGTTCTATCGCAACGCGACGTTGTCGTCGCGCATCGTCAGTTTTCTCGACTACTTGAGCGCGCAGTTGAAGGAAGGCGGCGACATCGACTGAGCCGGTGCCGCACGCAGCTGGCCACGCGACATGCAAAAGGGCGGCGGGTTCGAATCACATCGAACCAGCCGCCCTTTGCGTATCGACCGATGCGCGGCAGCGGTCGAACCTGAACCGCGCGCCTACTGCCCCAGCGCAGTCATCAGCCTGACCCGGCCGAGCATTTCCTCGGTGCGCGCCTGCGCGAGCGAATCCTCGGCCGCGAGCAGCGAACGCTGCACCTCCAGCGTATCGATGAACGCCGATTCGCCGCTGCGCCACGACCGGTTGATCTGCGTATAGGCGCCGCGCGCGTTCGACACCGCGCGTTCGAGGCGCTCGGTCCGGCTGTGATCGCGGGCGGTGGCGGCAATCGATGTCTCGACGTCGCCGACGGCCGTCAGCACCGTCGAGCGATACGCGGCGACCGCCTGTGCGGCCTGCGCGCGGCGCAACGCGACGACGCTGCGCCGGCGCCCGCCGTCGAACAGCGGCGCGCTCGCGCCGGCGCCGGCCATCCATGCGAGCGAACGCGCGAGCGTCGCGCCCGAGAAGCCGTCGATCGCCGCACCGATCACGCCGATCAGTTGCAGGTGCGGCTTCAGGTCGGCCTCCGCCACGCCGATCCGTGCATAGGCGGCGACGACGCGCGCCTCGGCCGCACGCACGTCGGGCCGGCGGCGCAGCAAGTCGGCCGGCGTGCCGACGCCCGGCGCGGCGGCTGTCCACACCGGTTCCGGCGCGGGCGGATCGACGCGCGCGTAGATGGCCTGCGGCGTGGATGCGGTGATGATCGACAGCCGGTGGATCGCGGCCTGCCGCTGAAGTTGCAGCGCGGGCAGCTCGGCCAGCGTCGTTTCCGTCTGCGCGGCGGCGCGGTCCACGTCGGCCACCGGCACGACGCCCGCGTCGAACAGGCGCCGCGTCGATTCCTCGGTGCTGCGCTGGCTCGACGCGTTGGCCTCGACCAGCGCGAGCCGCTGCTCGAGCCCGCGCACCGTCACGTAGGTGCGCACGGTTTCGTCGATCGTTGCGATCCGCACGGCCGCCGCATCGTTCTGCGCGGACGCGATATCCGCGTCGGCGGCCGACACGCCCTGGCGGATGCGCCCGAAGATGTCGATTTCCCACGCGAGGCTCGCATTCAGGTCGAACGCGTTGCCGGTCGTCGGCGTATCGGTCGGGAATGCCTGCGAGGCGGAGAGCCGCTGGCGGCCGGCGCCCGCGTTCAGGTCGACCGAAGGGAACCACTGCGACGCCGTGCCGATCCGCACCGCGCGCGCCGCGTCGATGCGTGCGACGGCAGCCTGCAGGTCGAGGTTGTTCGCGAGCGCCGTGTCGACCAGCCGGTCGAGGATCGGGTCGTGGAAAGCGTGCCACCACGCGCCGGTATCGGCGGCCGGGCCGCCGGCCGCGAGATCCGCGTTCGCATAGGTCGCGGCCAGCGGCGGCGTGACGGTGGCGACCGGCGCGCTCGTGCACGCGGTCAGGACGGCCGCCGCGGACAGCGCGGCCACGAGTCGAACGAACTTCATTGCACCACCTCCGTCGCGACGGTCGCGACAGCGGCCTTGCGCAACGCGAGCCGGCGAACCATCACATAGAACACGGGCGTAAACAGCAGCCCGAAGAACGTCACGCCGATCATCCCGAAGAACACGGCCGCGCCGACCGCCTGGCGCATTTCCGCGCCGGCGCCTTCGGAGATCACGAGCGGCAGCACGCCGAGGATGAACGCGAGCGACGTCATCACGATCGGGCGCAGCCGCTGCACGCAGGCTTCGACGACGGCCTCGACGAGTTCGGTGCCGTCGGCCTCCAGCTGCCGCGCGACCTCGACGATCAGGATCGCGTTCTTCGCGGCCAGCCCGACCAGCACGATGAAGCCGATCTGCGTGAGGATGTTCACGTCCTGGCCGAGCGCGCGCACGCCGAGCGATGCGGCGAGCAGGCACATCGGCACGATCAGCAGGATCGACACGGGCAGACTCCAGCTGCCGTACTGCGCGGCGAGCACCAGGTAGACGAGCAGCACGCACAGCGGGAACACGAGCAGCCCCGTGTTGCCGGCCGTGGTCTGCTGATACGACAGATCGGTCCATTCGAACGAAATGCCGGGCGGCAGCACCTGTTTCGCGAGCGATTCCATCGTCTTGATCGCGAAGCCGGAACCGAGGCCCGGTGCCGTATCGCCGTTGATCTCGGTGGCCGGATACAGGTTGTAGCGCGGCGCGCGATCGACGCCGAGCGTGTCGTCGATGCGCGTGACGCTGCCGATCGGCACCATCTCGCCGTCGCGGTTGCGCACCTTCAGCCGCGCGAGATCGGAAGCGCCGACGCGGAACGGCAGGTCGGCCTGCGCGGTCACGCGATAGGTGCGCCCGACGATGTTGAAGTCGTTGATGTAGGTCGAGCCGAAATACGTCTCGACCGCGTCGTTGATGGCGTGGCTCGGCACGCCGAGCATTTCGGCCTTCTCGCGGTCGAGCTCGACATGCACCTGCGGGCTCGTCGCGGAGTAGGGCGTATAGACGCCGACCATGCCTGGCGTGCGGTTCGCGGCCGCCACCAGATCCTGCGTCGCCTTCGCGAGCGCGGCGGTGCCGAGGCCGTTGCGGTCTTCGAGCCGCATCGCGAAACCGCCCGTGCTGCCGAGGCCCTGCACCGGCGGCGGCATCGCGACGACGATCGACGCCTCGGTGACGGCCGCGAGCCGCTTGCGCATCTCGGCGGCAATCGTGTCGATCGTCAGGCCGCGCGCCTTGCGTTCGGGCCAGGGCTCGAACACCGGGAACAGGCCGGCGCTGTTTGCCGAGTTCGTGCCGGTCGCCGCGTTCACGCCGGAGAACACCGGCACGCGCGCGACACCGGGCACCGACAGCGCGATGTCCTCGATCTTGCGCGCGACCGCGCTCGTGCGTTCGAGCGTCGCGCCGTCGGGCATCCGCACGAGCACGACGAGGTAGCCGCGGTCCTGCGCGGGAATGAAGCCCTTCGGGCTCGACACGAGCAGGTAGCCGGTCGCGGCGATCAGCACCACGTACAGCACGCCCATCGCCGGGATGATCCGCACGACCTTCCTGACGAGCCGGCCATACGCATCGGACAGCCGCTGGAACACGCGGTTGAACGCGTTCGAGAAGCGCCGCGCGACGCGCATCGCCGGCGCGAACGGCGCGGCCCGGCGCGACGCCGGTGCAGGTACATCATGATCGCCGGTGTGCGCTTTCAGCATCATCGCGGAGAGTGCGGGCGCGAGCGTTACCGACGTGAAGAACGAGATCGCGGTCGACACGGCGATCGTCACGCCGAACTGGCGGAAGAACTGGCCCGAGATGCCCGGAATGAACGAGGTCGGCACGAACACCGCGCACAGCACGAGCGTGATCGCGAACAGCGCGCCGCCCACCTCCTTCATCGTCAGCAGCGTCGCGTCGCGCGGCCCGGCACCGGCCGACAGGTGCCGCTCGACGTTCTCGACCACGACGATCGCGTTGTCGACGACGATCCCCACCGCGAGCACGAGGCCGAACAGCGTCAGGTTGTTGATCGAGTAGCCGAGCGCGGCCATCGCTGCGAACGTGCCGACGAGCGACACCGGAATCGACAGGATCGGGATGATCGACGGCCGCCAGCCCTGCAGGAACAGCAGCACGACGAACACGACGAGCACGACGGCTTCGTAGATGGTCTTGACGAGTTCGTGGATGCTGTCGCCGATGAAGGCGGTCGGGTTGTAGCCGATGTTGTAGACGATGCCCTTCGGGAAGTCCCTGGCCAGTTCGGCCATCTTCTTCTCGACCGCATCCATCGTCGCGACCGCGTTCGCGCCGGGCTGCTGCAGCACCTGCAACGCGATCGTCGGGTGGCGCAGCATGTAGCTGTCGGTCGCATACGCGAGTGCGCCGACTTCGACGCGCGCGACATCCTTCAGCCGCACGAGCCGCCCGTCCTTGCCCTGCTTGACGACGATGTCGCTGAAATCCTCGGGGCGCTTGAGCCGCCCTTCGAAGATCAGGTTCGGCTGGAACGCCTGGTTCGTGATCGGCGCCTGCGCGACCACGCCGCCCGCGAGCTGCGTGTTCTGCGCCCGTACCGCGGCGATCAGGTCGCCGGGGCTCAGGCCGAACGACGCCACGCGCTCGGGATCGAGCCAGATGCGCATCGAGTATTCGCGTGCGCCGAGCGGGTTGATGTCGCCGACGCCCTCGATCCGCTTCAGCACGTCCGCGACGTTGCGGATCGCGTAGTTCGACACGTACAGCGGATCGTAGCGCTGGTCCGGCGAGTACAGGAAGATCGTGCCGAGCTGCGTCGGCGACGACTTGCGCACCGACACGCCGCTGCGCTGCACGGGCTCCGGCAGGCGCGGCGTCGCGAGCGCGACGCGGTTCTGCACGAGCACCTGCGCCTTGTCGACGTCGGTGCCGGGCTTGAACGTCACGGTGATGTTCAGGCTGCCGTCGGACGTCGCCTGGCTGTACAGGTACAGCATGTCTTCCACGCCGTTCACTTCGAGTTCGATCGGCGTCGACACCGTTTGCGACACCGTTTCCGCGGACGCGCCCGGATAGGTCGCCTGGATCACGACGGTTGGCGGCGCGATGTCCGGATACTCGGACACCGCGAGCGAGAAATAGGCTAGCGCACCGGCGATGGTCAGCACGATGGACAGGACGATCGCGAGCACCGGTTGCTGGACGGACAGACGGCCGAGGTTCATTGCGCGCTCCCGGTCGTGCCGCTCGCCGCGCGGGCCAACGTGGCGGCTTCGATCGCGCGCGGCACGACCTTGACCTTGTCGCCGGCCTGCACGCGCTGGAAGCCGTCGACGATCACGCGGTCGCCCGCGTTCAGCCCCGCGTCGATTTCGCGCAGGTTGCCGTACAGGCGGCCGGGCGTCACCGGGCGGATCGCGACGGTGCCGTTCGCGTCGACGAAATACAGCACGCGGCGCGTCGCATCGGTCGCGACGGCCGCATCCGGCACGAGCAGCGCGTGATGCGCGACGCGGCTCGACAGATAAACGCGGCCGAACTGGCCGGGGCTCAGGCGCCGGTCCGGATTCGCGACGCGCGCGCGTTGCCGCAGCGTGCCGGTCGAGTCGTCGAGGCGGTTGTCGACGAAATCCATCGTGCCCGTCAGCGACGGCTGCGCATCGCCCGGCAGCGCGATCGCGACCTGCCGCGACGACGCGCTGCCGCCGCTTTTTTGCGCCTCGCGCGTATAGCGCAGGTAGCTTGCCTCGTCGACATCGAAGTAGATGTCGATCGGGTCCTGCGACACGATCGTCGTCAGCACGGTCGCGTCGCTGTCGCCGCCTTTCACGAGGTTGCCCTCGCTGACGCGCTTGCGGCTGATACGGCCGGACATCGGCGCGACGATGCGCGTGAACGACAGGTCGAGCCGCGCGCGTTCGAGCGCACCTTGCGCGCTCGTCACCTCGGCCTGCGCACTTTGCACGGCCTGCCTGCGCTGGTCGTAGAGGCTCTGCGCGATCGTGTCGGTCCTGATCAGGATGCTGGCGCGTTCGAAATCCTGCCGGCTCAGCTTCAGTTGCGACTGCGCGCGTTCGAGCGTGCCTTGCGCGGCCGTGACGGCCGCTTGATACGGGCGCGGGTCGATGACGAACAGCAGGTCGCCCTTGCGGACGGTCGCGCCGTCCTGGAACGCGACCTTGTCGAGATAACCGCTCACGCGCGGGCGCACGTCGACGGTGTCGACCGCTTCGAAGCGGCCCGTATAGACGTCGACGTCGTTGACGTCGCGCGCGACGGGCGCGCTGACGATCACGTTCGGCGTCGCGGCCGGCGCCTTGTCGTCCGACCGGCAGCCGGACAACGCGACGAGCGCGGCCAGTGGAATGGCGGCCAGCACGGCCGGTCGCGCGATGCGCTTCAATCCTGGATATCGGTTCATACGTGTGCGAAATATCGAGTGGGGCGCCTCGCGCCGGATGGTGCGCAGTATCCGGCGCGGCGCGCGGCGGATAAACGGATGAAGCGGCATAAGAACTTGTACTGCGCAGTCACGAATCGCTGCGTGCGGTGACGACGTGCGAGCCGGTTCGGCGGGGCAGCGCGAGGGCGAGGAGTGAAGCGACGACGCGCGGCCCGAATGCCTGTTCAGGCGATTCGGGCCGGCCATGCGGAAGGGTGGACGAGCGGTGGCGCGTATCGGGAGGCGGGCGCTCCTGCGCGTCGGCGCGGCTCAATGACCGCGATAGATCGAGTCGCGGCCGTTGACCGTCGTCACGCGGCCGGATTCGCCGGCGGTGCGCGCTTCGCTGCCGTAACCGGACGTCGCGGCGGCCGGTGCGGTGCCCGGCGCATTGTGTGCGACGGCGTTTTCACGCACGCGCTTTTCGGCGGCGAGGATCGCGACCGGATACTGGTTGTGATCCTGCGCCGGGGTGTAGCCGACCGCCGCGAGGCGGGCCATTTCGGCCTTCACTTCGGCGCGGGTCGGTTGATGGTCGGCCTGCTGCGCGAACGACAGCGCCGGTGCGGAAAGGATCAGTGCGGCAAGCGTGGAAGAAATCAGCGTTTTCATCATGGGTACCTGTCGGGTTGAGTGAACCGCAACCACGTCGATGTCGTTGCGAGTGCAGTCAATATAGGTATCGCGGCGCCAGGGAAAAACGGCTGCCGGCCCAAATGATTTTTGATCTGGAATCACGAATCGGGTGTGAATTCGGTCGAAAGCCTTGCCGGTCGGGCGTCCTGCCGGAACGGGGTATCGGGGCGGGGCATCGAGGCAGGCCTTGAAACGGCCATTCAGACCTCCTGGGACTCAAGTGTGTCGAATTCCGTCTTGGACAGACTTAACCGACGTACCTAGACTGAACCCGCTTTCCCTCATTCCCTGGAGAAAATCATGAGTCTCAAAGACAAGCTGCCCGGTAACAAGATCCTTGGTTTCGGTACGGCCCCGCTCGGCAACATGTTCCGCAACATCCCCGATGCGGAAGCCGCAGCCACCGTCGAAGCGGCATGGCAACACGGCATTCGTTATTTCGATTCGGCTCCGTTCTATGGCGCGGGCCTGGCGGAAATCCGCCTCGGCGATGCGCTGGCGAACCACCCGCGCGACGAATATGTCCTGAGCACCAAGGTCGGCCGCGTGATCCTCGACGAAATCGAAGACGTGTCGGCGCGCGATCTCGGCGAAAAGGGCGGCCTGTTCGAACACGGCCGGCCGAACCGCATCGTCAACGACTACACGGCAGACGCGACGCTGCGTTCGATCGAGGACAGCCTGAAGCGCCTGCGCACCGACCGCCTCGACATCGTCTGGGTGCACGACATCGCGCAGGACTTCTACGGCGACGAATGGCTCGCGCAGTTCGAAGTGGCGCGCAAGGGCGCGTTCCGCGTGCTGGGCAAGCTGCGCGAAGAAGGCGTGATCAAGGCATGGGGCCTCGGCGTGAACCGCGTCGAGCCGATCGAACTGGTGCTGGACCTGGCCGAACCGCAACCGGACGGCATGCTGCTGGCCGGCCGCTACACGCTGCTCGACCACGAGCGCGCGCTGCAACGCGTGATGCCGGCGGCTGCCGCGCAGAACGTCGGGATCGTCGTCGGCGGCCCGTACAGCTCGGGCGTGCTCGCGGGCGGCACGCACTTCGAATACCAGAAGGCTTCGCCGGACATCCTCGCGAAGGTCGAGCGGATCAAGGCGATCGCCACGCGCTACGACGTGCCGATCAAGGCCGCCGCGCTGCAGTTCTCGATGTCGCATCCGGCCACCGTCGCGGTGATTCCGGGCGCGAGCCGCCCGGAGCGGATCGCGGAAGACCAGGCAGCGCTGAACGTGGTGATCCCGGCCGACTTCTGGCGCGAAATGCGTGAGCAAGGTCTGATCGCGGCCAACGCGCCGCTGCCGGCCGATCGTTGATCCTGACGTCAATCCTGAAAGGTGATGACATGGCACAGGCCAATGCAAGCATCGAACTCCCGGCTGCGGCCGGGACGATCTGGCAACTGATCGGCGGCTTCGGGTCGCTGCCCGACTGGCTGTCGTACATTCCGGCCAGCGAACTGAGCGAAGGCGGACGCGTGCGGCGTCTCGCGAACCCGGCCGGCGAGGCGATCGTCGAGCGGCTGGTCGCGTTCGACGAAGCGCAACGCAGCTACACTTACGCGATCCTCGAAGCGCCGTTCCCGGTCGTGAACTATCGCTCCACGCTGCGCGTGCACGAAAACGGCCCGAACGCGTCGACCGTCGAGTGGTCGGGCACGTTCACGCCGCACGGCGCGACCGACGACGACACCGTCAGGCTGTTCCGCGGGATCTACGAAGACGGCCTCGCGGAACTGGCGAAGCGGTTCGCGGCGGCCTGACGGCAGCGCAACTCGGCGCATTGCGTCGCGTTGCATCGCGTGAGCAGGAGCCTGGCGATATCGGGCTTCGTCAGCGCCTTCGTCGCGGGTTCAGGCTCGTAGCGAAGGCGTTGGCATGTTTGCTTCGCATGCGCGAGCGCACCGATGTGCAGGCCCCCCGGCTATCCGCAGCGTTACTTTCCGGCCACCGCGACGACTTCTTCGCCGGTCAGGATTTCGCGGAAGATGCCGACCAGCGGCCGCAGGTTGACCTTGTGCCACGCGGCCCACAGCGGCGTGCGGTAACTGAACCACGGCAGCTCGCGCAGCACGACGCCTTCCGGCACCTGGTGACGCAGGCTCTGCTGGATCATCGTCACGCCGAGCCCGGCGGCGACGAGGCCGAGCGCCGCGAGCGGCTCGGTCGCTTCCACCGAAATGTCCGGTGAAAAGCCGGCTTTCGCGCACGCCGCGACGAATGCGCCGTGACGCGGCGCGCTTTCGTGCTGCGTCACGCCGATCCACGCCTGCGCGGCGAGATCGTCGGCGACGAGCGTCTTCTTCTTCGCGAGCGGGTGCCCGTCGGGCATCGCGAGCAGCGTCGGATCGTTCAGCACCCTCATCGAATCGAGTTCGGGGTCGTCGGGTGCAGGCGGCTCGGTGACGAGCGCGATGTCGAGGCTGCGTTCGCGCAAGCCTTCGAGCTGCGCGGCAGATTGATAGTTGTACAGAGCGATGTGAACGGACGGGCGATCGGCGCGCAGCGTCTTCAGCGCGCGCGGCAGCACGCCCGAGTGCGTGGCCGTTTCGAGGTAGCCGATGCACAGGCCGCCTTCGTCGCCGCGGCCGAGCCGGCGCGCGAGCGATTCGAGCCGGTTCGCGTGACGCAGGAACGCGTGCGTTTCGCTGAGAAACGTGCGGCCGTCACGCGTCAGACGAATGCGCTGCTGGCTGCGTTCGAACAGCGTCAGCCCGAGCTTTTCCTCGAGCTGCGCGATCTGGCGGCTGAGCGGCGATTGCGAAATGTGCAGGCGTTCGGCCGCGCGACCGACGTGTTCCTCTTCCGCGACCGCGATGAAATACTGAAGCTGGCGGATGTCGAGCATATAAGACCTATTGGGACTCAAGTTTGACGAATTATGTCTTGGACAGACTTATGTGTGCAACCTAGACTGGGTTCACTTTCCTGTCAGACCCGGAGCAACTGATGAGTCTCAAAGACACGCTGCCGGCGGACAACCGGCTCGGTTTCGGCGCGGCGCCGCTCGGCAACATGTTCCGCGACATTCCCGACGCTGAAGCGATCGCCACCGTCGAAGCCGCGTGGGCGCGCGGTATCCGCTACTTCGATACCGCGCCGTCTTACGGCGCCGGCCTGGCCGAATCACGCCTCGGCGATGCGCTCGCCGCCCATCGCCGTGACGACTACGTCATCAGCACGAAGGTCGGCCGCCTCGTGCTCGACGAAATGGAAGACGCGAAGACGCGCGACTACGGCGAAAAGAGCGGGATCTTCGCGCATGGCCGCGCGAACCGGCTGGTGAGCGACTACTCGGCCGACGCGACGCTGCGCTCGATCGAGGACAGCCTGAAGCGCCTGCGCACCGACTGCCTCGACATCGTCTGGGTGCACGACATCGCGCAGGACTTCTACGGCGACGAATGGCTCGCGCAGTTCGAAGTGGCGCGCAAGGGCGCGTTCCGCGTGCTGGGCAAGCTGCGCGAAGAAGGCGTGATCAAGGCATGGGGTCTCGGCGTGAATCGCGTCGAGCCGATCGAACGGGTGCTGGACCTGGCCGAACCGCAACCGGACGGGATGCTGCTGGCCGGCCGCTACACGCTGCTCGACCACGAACGCGCGCTGCAGCGCGTGATGCCGGCGGCGGCGGCCCGCAACGTCGGGATCGTCGTCGGCGGCCCGTATAGCTCGGGCGTGCTCGTCGGCGGCACGCACTTCGAATATCAGAAGGCGCCGCCCGACATCGTCGCGAAAGTCGAGCGCATCCGCGCGATCGCGGCGCGCTACGACGTGCCGGTCAAGGTGGCCGCGCTGCAGTTCGTGCTCGCGCATCCGGCGACGGCCGCGGTGATTCCGGGCGCGAGCCGGCCCGAGCGGATCGCGGAAGATTCAGCGGCACTGACGTTCGATATCCCCGCCGATTTCTGGCGCGAGATGCGCGAGCAGCAGCTCGTCGCGGCCGATGCGCCGCTGCCGATCGATCGCTGAGCGCCGGGCGGCGCGCTGATCGATCGGGTAATGGCCGCGTATCCGGGCAAGTGCGTGGCGGGCAAGTGCGTGGCGGTCAAGACGTTCGGGCAGGCCGTGCCCGATGGCGACGTCCGCGTCGCAGCCGCTGTCGATGATCGGCGATGCGTTCTGCGCGGATTTGCGCGATGCGTTTGCGAGGATGCGGGAGAAGGGCGCCGCATGATTCGGCGGGCAGGGGAATACGACAGCGACAGCAAGCGCGCCGGGTGCCGTCCGGCACCGCGGCGCGCGATCGTTCAGGCGACGGCCGTGTCGGCCGCATCGACTGTCGCGGGCGCTGCCGCCGCCGCGCCCGCCAGCCGCCGATAACGCGCGAGTGCCCACAGCGGGAAGTACGCGGTATAGCCGTGATACTTCAGGTAGAAGATGCGCGGGAAGCCGGGTGCGTTGTGCGAACGATGCCACCAGAAACCGTCTTCCTGCTGCACCGACTGCAGATACGCGATGCCGCGCTTCACCGAATCGGATTCGCAGTCGCCGAACGCCATCTGCGCGAGCAGCGCCCATGCGGTGAAGTTCGACGTGCTCTCGCCGCCATTGGTGCCGCCCAGCTTCGGGTCGATATAGCTGTCGTTCGTCTCGCCCCAGCCGCCATCCGCATGCTGCCGTGAACGCAGCCATGCGATCGCGCGTGCGATATACGGCTGCGACTTGTCCTCGCCGGCGAGCGCGAGGCCGGCCAGCACGCTCCACGTACCGTAGATGTAGTTCGTGCCCCAGCGGCCCCACCAGCTGCCGTCGGGCTGCTGCGTGCGCTTCACGTATTCGATGCAGCGCGCGAGCGACGCGCGTTCGTCCGCGCGTTTCGTCACGCCGAAGCACAGCAGCACGCGGCCCGACACGTCCTCGGTCGGCGGATCGAGCAGGGCGCCGTGATCGGCGAACGGGATCGCGTTCAGGTACATGCGGTCGCAGTCGGCGTCGAACGCCGCGAAGCCGCCGTTGCGCGATTGCAGCCCGCGCATCCAGTCGAGCGCGCGCGCGACGCGCGGCGCATACGGATTCGTGCCGTCCGCGTTGCGATGCGTGCGGCCGCGGCGATCGAGCATCGCGGTGACGACCGCGGTGTCGTCGATGTCGGGGTAGTACGGGTTCGCGTACTGGAACGCCCATCCGCCCGGCTGGACGTCGGCCGGCGCGTTCTCGATCCAGTCGCCGCGCAGGTCGTTCACCTGGCGTTCGGCCAGCCAGTCGTACGCGCGCGCGATGCGTGCGTCGAGTGCGCGCCGCGCGTCGTCCGGCTCGCCGTCTTCCGGCACCGCCACGCCGCGCGCCTGCTCGAGCGCCATCGTGCTCCACGCGGTATCCCACACCGGCGACAGGCACGGCTGGCAATACATGCTGCCGTCCGGCCGCGTGACCAGCAGCTTTTCCAGCGCGTTCTCGCAATCGCGCCGCAGCGGATGATCGTCCGGGTAGCCGAGCGCCTGCATCATCTGGTAGCTGTACACGATCGGCGGGAAGATCCCGCCGAGCCCGTCCTCGCCGTTCATGCGCTCCGCGCACCACGCTTCGGCGTGGCGGATCGCGCGCTGCCGCAGGCCCTTCGGCATCAGCGGCTCGACATGACGCACCGTGCGGTCGAGCGCGAGGAACAGCTTGCGCATGCCGCGCGCGGGCGGGAAGTACCGGCGTTCTTCATCCGGCGGCGTGACGAACAGCTCGCGGATCGAGACGTTGCGCGGATTGTGGGCGCGCGCCTTCAGCGAGCACAGCACGAGCAGCGGCACCATCGTCGTGCGCGCCCAGTACGCGACCTTGTACATCGAGATCGGCACCCACTTCGGGAACAGCACGAATTCGATCGGCATGAACGGCGCCGCGCGCCACGGCACCTGGCCGAACGTCGCGAGCAGGATGCGCGTAAACACGTTCGAGCGTGCCGCGCCGCCGAGCTTCAGGATCGCGTCGCGCGCGCGGACCATGTGCGGCGCGTGCTCGCTGTCGCCGGCCGCCTTCAGCGCGAAGTACGCCTTCACGCTGCACGACACGTCCGGATCGCCGTCGACGTACAGTGCCCAGCCGCCGTGCGTGTCGAGCCGCTGGTTCGCGCGCAGGTAGCGCGCCATCCGCTTCTGGCGGAGGTCGTCGATCTTGTCCATGAAATGCATCATCAGGATGTATTCCGCGGTGATCGTCGCGTCGGATTCGAGTTCGAAACACCAGCTGCCGTCGGGCTGCTGGAGACGCACGAGGGCGTCGCGTCCACGGGCGATGGCGGTGTCGAGCGCGGACCAGGGGGAGGGGGTGGATTGAGTCATGCGGCGGATCATACCATCCAGCCGGAATGTTTATATCGAGACGCCCGGTGCTAACATCCGCATCATGAAAAAGCACCTCGAACCCGCGCCGCACGATGTGGCCGAGCCTGTCGAACCGGCCGCCGTGGCCGGTGCGCGGGCGCCTGAAGCATCGTCGGTGCCGGCCGTCGCCGCCGTCGGCGTGCGTCGGAAAAAAGCACCGGACCAGGTGCGCGCGCAGCTGCTGGCGGCCGCATCGGAAATCGCGACACATCACGGCGTGGCCGCATTGACGCTCGATGCGGTGGCCGAGCGCGCCGGCGTGACGAAGGGCGCGTTGCAGTATCACTTCGCGAACAAGCAGGGGCTGCTGGATGCGCTGTTCGGTCAGGCGACCGGGCGGTTCGCCGCGCAGATGGCCGAGCGGGTGGCGGCGGATGCCGGCGGCGCCGGTGCGGCGGCGCGGGCCTACATGCACGCGGTGCTCGACGAGTCGCAGCCGGTCGCGAGTACCGATGTGCTGCGCGTGCTCGTCGCGTCGATGATTACCGACCAGGACACGCGCGAACGATGGTCGGTGCCGATGCGGGAATGGACGCGCCCCGACCCGGTGCCGCTCGAGCAGGCCGCGACGCTGATGATCTGCCGGCTCGCCGCCGACGGGCTATGGATTTCGCAGTTGCTCGACAGCGTCGAGATCTCCGCCGAATTGCGCGCGGAGATCGAGCGGCAACTCGACGCGATGAGCCGTGGCGAGTTTCCGAAGGGGCGCGACGGGGCCGCGTGACGCGTGACGCGTGACGCATGCGCCGCGGCGTCAGGCCGCGTTCGCGCGCCGGCCCGGCGGCGCGCTCAGAATTGCGCCTGCAGCGTGACCGCCCTGGCATCGCGCCAGACGGTCAGCGGCACCACGGTGCCCTTGGCGGTCGCATGCACGGCGTCGGCCAGATCGGCCATCGTCTTGAGCGGGCGATCGCCGAACCGGATCAGCACATCGTAGTTCTTCAGGCCGGCGCGATCGGCGACGGTGCCGGGCAGCACACCGAGGATCTGCATCGCGCTGCTGGGGACTTTCATCCCCTCCTGTATCCCTTCGTCCAGCTCGACAAAATGCACGCCGAAGCCCATCGGACGGCCCTTCAGTTCCTCCGGCACCAGACGGCGGTCGTTCGGAATGCCGGCGAGAAAGCGCGACAGGTGCGCGGCCGGAATCCGGATCCTGAAGACCTTGTCGGTCGCGTCGTAGTCCGAGAGGCTGAGCACGAGGTCGGTCCCGCTGATCTCGTAGGTCTTCAAGTAGAGGCGGTCCAGCATGACGAAGACGCCGCCGTTGACGGGCCAGGCCTTGGCGCCATCGGCTGACGTGTTCCAGTATGGGGTGTCGGCGTAGCCGCCGCCGTTCAGCGTCGGAATCACGACCGGGATCTTCGGCTGCCGGTAGTGGGTGCCGTATGTCCCGTAATCGCGCACGGTATTGAAATTCCACTTCTGCGTCGTATGGAACGCGACGGCCAGCCCCAGTACCGAATCGACGCCTTGCGGAGACTGGACGAGCGTCAATTGCGCGTCGACGATGCCCTGGTCGGCCGATAAACCCGAATCGCTGACGGTCAATACCGGGGAATCGTAGCGGGTGTAATCCGGAAAACGCTCGGACAGCCACGTATAAACAGGCGGCGCGGCCTTTTCCTGCGCCCGTGCCGCCTGCGCGGCGAATAACGACATTGCCAGCAGGCCGGCAAATACAAAACCACGTTTCATTTCGGAATGCCCTCTTTTTGGTTTTCTGTTATCTGAATGGAGGTGGCACGGAGCCGCCACGGAATTCCATATCTGTTTTCCGGCAAGGGTATCAGTTTCAAGCCTGCGGGTTGAAGTATGCCGCTTCCAATTCGCTTGCCCGCAATCGGGCCGCTGGTTATTCTGACGCGCATGACCCATTCGCCGATCCGTTCGATTATTTGCGCCGCAATATTGCCGGCGGAGTAGCGATCGACTGAATGGATATCGTCACAACCCGCCTGGAAGGCGGGTTTTTGCTTTCCGGGCATTCGACGGAGAACCTGGAAATGCAGACGAAGTCACTTCACGCGACGGCATCGGACGATGCCGTGTTGCTCCACATGGTATGCGGCAAGATCGCTTCCGGAAAATCGACGCTCGTCGCGCGGCTCGCGAGCGCCGGGCCGGTCGTTGCGATCAGCGAAGACGCGTGGCTCGCGCATCTTTATCCGGGCGAGATCCTGTCGATCGACGACTACGTCCGGTGTGCACGGCGCGTCGGCAACGTGATCGCGGATCAGGCCCGCGCGGTGCTGCAGGCCGGCGTATCGGTGGTGCTGGATGTGCCGTTCAATACCGTCGCCGCGCGCGCATGGGGGCTCGCCGTTTCGCAGGCCGCCGGCTGCGGTCATCGGCTGCATTACCTCGACGTCAGCGATGCCGTTTGCAAGGCGCGGCTGCGCGCGCGCAACGCGCGAGGCGATCATCCGTTCCGGGCATCGGACGCCGAGTTCGACAGGATGACGCGGTACTTCGTCGCGCCGACGGCGACGGAAGGGTTGAACATCGTCGCTTATGACGAAGCCGGCATCGTCAGGCCGGGTTCGTAAGGGAGGCCCGTCGATCGTCCGCCGGGACGGCGCGAAACCGCTCATCGTCGATTGAACCAAACGCGTTCCGGCCGGCGGCGGCGTGCCCTTTGCAGCGCGCCGGAGCCGGAGGAGAATACCCCCCGGAAATCCCTTCGGAGGCTGCCCGACATGGCCCGATTCCAGCCCGACGGATGGCATACCGTCACGCCCCGCATCGTGGTGCCGGATCCGGAACACCTGATCGAATTCATGCGATCGGTGTTTCACGCCCAGGGCGCGTTCCGACCCGGGTTGCCCGCGGAAATCCGGATCGGCGATTCCGTCGTGATGATCAGCGGCGAAGACGGCCTGCGCGATCCGATGCCCGCGTTTCTGTATGTCTATGTCGAGGATACCGACCTGACCTATCGGCGGGCGCTCGCGGCACACGCGGTCCCGCTCGAAGCGCCGGCCGACATGCCGTATGGCGACAGGCGGGCTATGGTGAAAGACCGCTGGGGAAATACATGGCAGATCGCCACGCATCAGCGCGACCTCTCGGTCGACGAGATCCGTTCACGGCTGGCCGACGGTGGTTAGATACCTGTCGGGCGCGTCGAGCGATTCGCGTGCCTCGTGTTCCTCGTGTTCCGCCCGACGCTCGCGGAAAGTGACCCACGCAATCGTTGGTACTGCTTGGCGCACGAGTCGAGCGCATCTTTCTGCTTCCTTTGTCGCAATCGTCAAGATTCGCGTCGCGTGCGGATAAAACCTCCCCGTTCCACCCGCCGTTAACCCGTTCGCAGCCCATGCGCCGCGTGTTGCGACACGGCGCGCGTCTTTCGTGATCCGGAATCCACATCCGCCGCTGGCCGCGCCCGGCCGGCGCAAGGGAACGTCATGCGAAAACAACTCACTATCCGTGGTGGCCTCGTCGCGACCATCGCGGGTTATACCGTGCTGCTCGTGCTGGTGGTCGGCGCATGCATCGCGGCCCTCTATATGGGCAACGGTTCGCTCGAGGCGATGTACCGCGACGACACCGCGTCGCTGCTGCACCTGAAGACCAGCTCCGAGCGCATGCTCGTGCTGCGCGAACGGATGAGCGACGTCGCGCAGGTCATCAGCGCCGGCCGGTCGGCGAAGGAAGAGGTCGCGAAAGTCCACGCGCTCCTCAAGCAGAGCAACGACGAACTGGAGGCCTACGCGCGCCTGCACGCGCGCAACGCCGACGAACAGGCGCTGTTCGACACGCTGCAGAATCGCCGTCGGGCCCTGCTCGACGGCGTGTTCCTGAAGGCGCTCGCGCAACTCGACGGCGACGATGCGTTCGGCTTCCTCGACACGCAACGCACCGCGCCGCCCGCCCTGTTCACCGCGTACCAGGAGGCGATCGATGCGCTCGAATCGTTCCAGGTTGCGCGTGAAAAGGCGCGCTACGAGGCGGCCGGTGTCCTGTTCCACCGGATCGTGTGGGGGATGGTCGCGGTCGCGGTGCTCGCGCTCGTCGTCGGCTTCGTGGCGCAGCGCGTGCTCGCGAAGGCGATCATCGAGCCGATCAGGCTCGCGGTCGGCCAGTTCGAAAAGATCTCGAAGGGCGACCTGACCGGCACGGTCGTCGTGCCCGGCGAGAACGAGATGGCGTATCTGCTGCATGCGCTGAAGCGGATGCAGGACGGCCTCGTCGACACCGTGAACCAGGTGCGCACGAGTACGGAGACGATCGTCGGCGACGTGCGCACGATCGCGAGCGGCAACGTCGACTTGTCGGCGCGTACCGAGCAGCAGGCCGTGTCGCTGCAGCAGGCGGCGGCGAGCGTCGAGCAACTGACGGCGGCCGTGCGCCAGAACGCGGACAACGCGCGCGATGCCCGCACCTATGTCGAGGGCGCGGCGGGCATCGCGTCGCGCGGCGGCGACGCGATGCGGCGCGTCGTCGAGACGATGTCGGCGATTTCGCACAGTTCCGCGAAGATCTCCGGGATCGTCGGCGTGATCGAGAGCATCGCGTTCCAGACCAACATCCTCGCATTGAACGCTGCCGTCGAAGCCGCGCGCGCGGGCGAGCAAGGGCGCGGCTTCGCGGTCGTCGCGACCGAGGTGCGCGGGCTCGCGCAGCGCTGCGCGTCGGCTGCGAAGGAAATCCGCGAGCTGATCGGCCATTCCGCGCAGCGCGTCGAGGACGGCAGCGGTCTCGTCGCACTGGCCGGCTCGGCGATGGCCGAGCTCGTCGCCGCGGTCGAGCGCGTCAATACGATCATGAGCGACACCAGCCACGCGTTCGAAGAGCAATCGTCGGGCATCGAGCAGGTGAACGCCGCGGTCATCCAGATGGAGCAGGCGATGCAGCGCAATGCCGCGCTGGTCGAGGAGGCCGCGGCCGCGGCGCTGTCGCTCGACGAACAAGGCGCGCGGCTGAGCGCGGCGGTCGCGCAGTTCCGTCTGCGTGACGACGCGCTCGCGTGATGCCTCGAGGCGGGCGGCGGGTACCGGATCGTCGGGCCGCGCTCGCGGCACGACACGGTGCGGACGTCGTCGAAGCAGCACACTTCTGGTGCGGACATCCTGACTGCCGATATTGACGCAACCGATGCGCCGGCACGATGAGGAACCGGATCCGGGCGAGCGTCGAACCCGATGCGCAGTTGTTCGCGTTCAGTGCCCGCGATGCGGCGACGGCGGCGCGGCGACGCCTGTCGGCAAGGGCGGCCGCGCGATTGCCGCCAGGTTCTCCACAGGGTTATGCACGGAAATTGTGGATAAGTCGGAGGGCGGTGCATAACTGCCGACGCGTCCCTGAACGCGGAGGTTGCAATGTGACATCGCGCGGCGCGAATTGCTTTGCTGGAAAGATCGTTTAGTGGCCGAAGCGGATCGGAATAGCATGACGACTTCCCTCAACCGGCCGTCGCATGCGAGGCCGATGATTGCGACCGTACCGGCCCGACCATGACCACACTGAACGACTATCTCGAACAGAAGCGCGACGCCTGGCTCGCGAAAAAGGATGCCGCGCGCAACGATCCGGAATTCAAGGCGACGCCGCTGAAAGCGACCGTGCGTGCACTGGGCCGCAGCGGCGTGCGCGAGATCCGCATTCGCGACTTCCAGGTGATCAGCGACAGTCCGCCCGATTTTGCGGGCTACAACCTCGGGCCGGCGTCGCCGGAGCTGCAGCTCGGCGTGCTGGGCAGTTGCCTGACGCACATCACGCTGATCCAGGCCGCGGAGCGCGGCCTGAAGATCGACTCGATCGAGGTCGAGGTGACCGGCGACCAGCATCCGCTCGCGCAGCAGCCGGGCTTCGAGCATGTGCCGGTGTTTCCGCACAACCTCCGCTACACGCTCGATATCGTGTCGCCCGAACCGCCGGAGACGATTCGTGCACTGCATCAGGCGGTCGAGGCCGTGTGCCCGATCTTCAACCTGTTGACGCTGCCGCAGACGATCGACGGCGAATTGCGGCATACGCACGGCTGAGCACGGTTGATGTGCGTCGGTGCACCGGCGCGTCGCGGCACTGCATGGGGCCGCGACGTGAGCGGGCACGCTCGATCTCCCGCGCACCCTGTTGGGGCGCCGATACGACGATGATTCTCGCCGCATGCGCGTGACACTCCGGATGCGTCGCCCAGGCGTTGAACGTGTGCCGGATCGGGGTCGGGAGATGCCGGCGACGAATCGGCGATGAATCAACCCGGAATCAGCCCGAAATCAACCCGCGCGAATGCCGGATTCCCCACCCGGGTTGTCGTGCGTCAAACGCTTCGCCCCGCCGGCACGATCCTGAAGATGCTGGAACGCGTCCAGCAGCCGCGCGCGCAGCACGGCCAGCGACGGGTCGCGGCGGTCGCGCGGTCGTGCGGCTTCGACATGGATCTCGTCGTCGATGCGGCCCGGGTCGGGCGCGAGCATCAGCACGCGATCGCCCAGGTACAGCGCTTCGTCGAGATCGTGCGTGACGACGATCGCGGCCATCCGGTGCCGCGCGACGACATCGAGCAGCAGCGTCTGCAACCGCATCCGGGTCATCGCGTCGACCGCGCTGAACGGTTCGTCGAGCAGCAGCAGGTCCGGTTCGCCGAACAGCCCGCGCGCGATCGCGGCGCGCTGGGCCATCCCGCCCGACAACGTGGCCGGCAGTTGCCGGGCGACGCCGGCAAGGCCGACTTCGTCGAGCAGCCGGGCGACGGCCGGCGCGCGCCCGCCTCGCGGGCCGGCCGCAAAGCCGACGTTGTCCGCGATCGATAACCACGGCAGCAGTCGCGGCTCCTGGAAGATCACGCCGACGCGCGGGGAGGGGCCGTCGAGCGCGACGCCTCCCAGCTTCACGCTGCCGCGGAAATCCGTGTCGAGGCCGGCGACGATCCGCAGCAGCGTGCTCTTGCCGCATCCGCTCGGGCCGACCACGCAGACGATCTCGCCGCGCGTGACCTGCAGCGGGACGTCGGCGAGGATCGTGCGGCCGCCGTAAAGCTTGCGGGTGATGCGCAGGTCGAGCAGCGGTGTTGCCGCGTCTGCTGCCGTATGTGCGGAAGCGCGCGTGCTCATGTCGACGCCTTGCGTTTCGCGTGATCGAATGCGTCGCGCCAGCCGAGCCAGTGCGACTCGATGCGCGCCATCGCGCCGTCGGTCAGCTTGCCGAGCAACGCCAGCAGCAGGATCGCACCGAACACGAGATCGGGCCGCCCGGTCTCGCGGCCGTCGCTCAGCAGGAAGCCGAGGCCGCGCGTGGCCGCGATCAGCTCCGCGGCGACCATGAACATCCACGCGAGGCTGAGGCCGGTACGCAGGCCGGTGACGATCTGCGGCAGCGCGGCCGGCAGCAGGATTCGCCGGAACAGCGCGAGCGGGCCGAGCCGGTACACGGCGCCAAGCTCGACGAGCTTGCGGTCGACGTCGCGAATGCCGGCGACCACCGCGAGGTGGACGGGGAAGAATGCGCCGATGGCGATCAGCGTGATCTTCGGTGCTTCATCGATGCCGAGCCACAGCAACAGCACCGGCACCCACGCGAGCGACGGAATCGCGCGCAGCGCCTGGAACGTCGGTTCGAGCAGCGCGTCGATCCGTCGGCTCAGGCCCATCGCCGCGCCGACGGCGAGCGCGAGTACGGCGCCGGCCGCGAAACCGGCCGCGACCCGCAGCGTACTCGCGCCGACGTGGCGCGCCACGCGCGTGATGCCCATGCCGGCGAGCGTGGCGAGAATCTCGCTTGGCGCCGGAACGAGATGGTCCGGCAGCCAGCCCTGGCGCACGACGACCTCCAGCAACGCGAGCATCGCGAACGGCAGCGCGAGGCCCGCGAGCCGCCACCGGCGAAGCGGATCGCGCCGGCCGGCGCGGGGCGACGCGGGGCGGCGAGGCGCGAGCGTGTCGTCGCGGGCGGCGCTGTTCGTCATGGGCGGCAGGCTCAGTGCGAAGCGGCGACGAGCGGGCGTGCGAACGCCGGATCGATCAGCGTATCGACGATCTTCGCGGGATCGACGCCGGGCTTGGTCAACTGCTCGGCCGTCAGCACCGGCGCGGCCGCCTTCAGTGCCGCGCGCTGCGTTTCGCCGGGTACGGGGTCGCTGAAGTCGTTGCGCTGAAGCTGCAGTTTCGCCACCGGCAGCGACACCTTCGATTCGTCGGCGACGATCTGCGCGGTGTCGGCCGGATGCGCGACGATCCACTGGCGCGCGCGATCGTAGACCTTCAGTACGCGCGTGACCGCTTGCGGGTACTGGCTGGCGAAGGCATCGCGGACGTTCAGGAAACCGTAGGTGTTGAACGCGACATTGCGGTAGAGCAGGCGGGCGCCGTCGTCGAGCTGCGCCGCGGCCATGTGCGGATCGAGGCCGGCCCACGCGTCGACCTGGCCGTTCGCGAGCGCGGTGCGCCCGTCGGGATGCTGCAGGTTGACGATCTCGACGTCGTCGCGGGTCAGGCCGACCGTATGCAGTGCGCGCAGCGTGAACAGGAACGGATCGGTGCCGCGCGTCGCGGCGATTTTCTTGCCCTTCAGGTCCGCGAGCGAGCGGATCGGCGAATCCTTGCGGACCACGAGCGCGGTCCACTCGGGGCGCGAGAACACGTAGACGGTATGGATCGGATTGCCGTTCGCGCGTGCGAGCACCGACGCGAGACCCGCGGCGGAACCGAAGTCGACCGCACCGCTGTTCAGGTATTCGAGTGCGCGATTGCTGCCCAGGCTCAGCACCCAGCGAATCGACGTGCGGTCGGCCTTGAATTCGTCCTCGAGCCAGCCGAAGTGGCGGATCACCAGGCTCTCCGGCGAGTAGTACGCGTAGTCGACGCGGATTTCCGCGGGCGTCGCCGCGCGTGCGTGCACCGAGACGAGGCCGGCGAACGCGGCAACGACGAGGGCCGCGGATTGCCATGCGCGGGACCAGGACAGCTTCATCGGGGATTCTCCGGAAGAACGGCAACGAGCCGGGGACGGGCAGGGTGACCGGCTAATGTAGCGAAGCCGCGGGGTTTCGGTAACGAAGAAATCCGCGATTGAACATGCGCGTTGCTGCTAAGCGCGGGCGGCGGGCAACTTTATGACGCGGGTCGATTAATTTATCGGTTTATATCGCTTGGGAGAACCGGATCGGGAGAACAGAATGCCTGCTGCCGGAGCTCGACGGCGTCGCGTGTCGAGAGGCGTGCAGTTGCGAAGGGTCGTTGCCGGTCGCGATTGAACACGCACGACTTCCGGCTTCATGCGGACATCGCCGGCCCGTCGGCGAAAAACAAAGGAGTGCGATGAGTTCGATCGACCTGAATGCCGTCTCCCCGGCTTCCTCCCCCATTCGCTCGGCAAGCGACGTCGCGCGCCTGATCAACACGGTGGACAGCTCCGTCAGCCACGCCCGGATGATCGTGCTGCTGGCGCTCGGCGGCGTCTTTCTCGATGCATACGACCTGACGACGCTGTCCTACGGGATCGACGACGTGGCACGCGAGTTCGGCCTGACACCCGCGCTGACCGGGCTGGTCGGGTCGGCGATCATGATCGGGACGATCTTCGGCAGCCTGATCGGCGGATGGCTGACCGACAGGATCGGCCGTTATCAGGTGTTCATGGCCGACATGCTGTTTTTCGTGGTCGCGGCGATCGCGGCCGGTCTTGCGCCCAATGTATGGGTGCTGATCGCCGCGCGCTTCGTGATGGGGCTCGGTGTCGGCATCGACCTGCCCGTCGCGATGGCGTTTCTCGCGGAATTCTCGAAGTTCAACGGTCGCGGCAACAAGGCGTCGCGGCTCGCCGCGTGGTGCCCGATGTGGTACGTGGCGTCGTCGGCGTGCTTCCTGCTGATCTTCGGGCTGTATTTCCTGCTGCCGGCCGAGCACGCGGGATGGCTTTGGCGCGCATCGCTGATCTTCGGCGCGGTGCCGGCCCTCGTCATCATCCTGTTCAGGAACCGCTTCATGAACGAATCGCCGCTGTGGGCCGCGAACCAGGGCGACCTGGCCAATGCCGCGAGGATCCTGCGCGAGTCGTACGGGATTCACGCACACGAGGCGGAGGACGCGCGACGCGCGCCGAGCCAGCCGCCCGTGCGCATTCGCGTGCTGTTCCAGCGCCCGTACCTGGGGCGCACGATCGTCGCCAGCGTGATGAACCTGTGTATCCCGTTCGAATACACGGCGATCGCATTCTTCCTGCCGTCGATCCTGTCGCAGTTTCTCGGTGCGGGCGTGTTCGAAACGATCGCGGCGTCGCTGGCGCTGAACGTGCTGTTCGCGTTTACGGGCGGTTTGCTGGGCATGCGCCTGGCCCATCGCCATGCGTCGCGCCATGTCGCGATCGCCGGTTTCGCGCTCCAGTTCGTCGCGCTCGTGGCGCTCGCGCTGGCCGGGCATCCGCATGGCGCACTCGCGATCGGCTTCGTGCTGCTGATGCTCGGCACCTGGCTGTTCGCCGAAGGTTTCGGGCCCGGCGCGCAGATGATGATCTATCCGACGCTGTCGTATCCGGCGTCGATCCGCGGTACCGGTGTCGGCTTCGGGCGGTCGCTGTGCGGCATCGGCCAGGCGCTGGCGCTGTTCGTGCTGCCGATCCTGCAGGCGCGTCTCGGCACGGACATGTTCTGGGTCGTCGCGATCAGCGCCGCGACGCCGATCGTGTTCCTGCTGATCGTGCGTTATGAGCCGACGGCGCGGGACATCGACGACGACGGCGCAGAGTGAAGGCGGTCGGGATCGTTCGTCGGCTGGGAAACGCGCGCGCTTTCATCAGTGCGCGCGTCGTCGTTACCGCGATTTCTACACTGCATCTCGATGCGCGAGTGCGCAGGCAGAACACGCAGCGGGGCTGCGCCGGGCTTCTTCGAGTGAGGGGGAGCGCAGCGATCGGGCGAGGTGTCGGGCGAGCGGCCCGCCGCACCGGTTGCTGCCTGTCGTGAAGCCGGCCGGCCCGCACATGGGCCGACCAGCCGCCGCAATGCCGTCCGCTCAGGCGGCTACCCGCTCGGCATCGCGCTTGACCTGCTCGATGTCGCGGAACTGCGCGGCCGGATGTTCGTCCGGCAGCCGCGCCGACCCGCCGAACAGTTTCTCGCGCAGCGTGCCCGGCGCATAGCCGGTCGGATACACACCGCGCCGCTGCAGTTCGGGTACGAGATGACGCACGACGTCCTCGAAGGTTTCGTGCGCGACCGCATACGCGAGGTTGAAGCCGTCCACGTCCGTGGCGGCGACCCATTCCTGCAGGATGTCCGCGACCGTCGCCGCCGAGCCGACGAACACCGGGCCCAGGCCGCCGATGCCGCCCCAGGCCGCCAGTTCCTCGATCGTCCAGGCGGTGTCGCCGCCCGACAGGTGCTCGACCGCCGACACGATCGCATTCGTCTCGACGCGCCGGACGGGATCGTTCGGCGCGTACTGGCCGAAGTCGATGCCGGTCCAGCCGGACATGAATACCAGCGAGCCGTCGTACGACACGTACTTGCGATATTCGTCGAACTTGGCCTGCGCCTTCTCGTCGGTTTCGTCGACGATCACGGTGACGAGGTTGTAGATCAATACCTTGCTCGCATCGCGCCCCGCGGCGGTGGCCTGCACGCGCACGTCGGCCACGTAGCGCGCGAGCTGCGCGCGGGTCGGCGCGGCGACGAACACGCATTCGGCATGCTGCGCGGCGAACGCCTTGCCGGGGCCGGACGCGCCGGCCTGGAACAGCACCGGCGTGCGTTGCGGCGACGGTTCGCACAGGTGGTAGCCGGGCACGTCGAAGAAGCGGCCCTTGTGGCCGATCTCGTGCACCTTTTCCGGATGCGTGAACACGCGGCCGTCGCGGTCGCGCACTACCGCGCCGTCTTCCCAGCTCCCTTCGAACAGCTTGTACAGCACCTCGACGTATTCGGCCGCGACCGCATAACGATCGTCGTGCGTGCGCAGTCCGTGATCGCCGATGTTCTTCGCGCCGCTTTCGAGGTAGGACGTGACGATGTTCCACGCGAGCCGGCCCTTCGTGTGATGATCGGCGGTCGACAGCCGGCGCGCGAACGTGTACGGGTGTTCGAACGTCGTCGACGCGGTGATGCCGATGCCGAGATGCTCGGTCGCCATCGCGATCGGCGCGGCAAGCTGCAGCGGATCGTTGACCGGGATCTGCGCGGCCTGGTGCAGCGCGTGGTAGTTGCTGCCCTTGTAGACGTCGTAGTAGCCGATCACGTCCGCGATGAAGATCGCGTCGAAGATTCCGCGCTCGAGCACGCGGGCGAGGTCGGTCCAGTAGTCGAGATCCTTGTACTGCCACGACCGGTCGCGCGGATGGGCCCACAGCCCGGGCGACTGGTGGCCGACGCAGTTCATCTCGAACGCGTTGAAGCGGATGGTCTTGCCGGTCTTGCTCATTGCGCGGCTCCCGTCTCTGCTTGCGTGCCCGCGCCGTTGCCGACCTGCCAGACGAACGGCGGCGTGCGCCCGTTGATGACCCAGTCGCCGACGATCCGCGCCTTGTAGACGAGCGGATTGTGCGACGACACGGTGCGCGCGTTGCGCCAGTGGCGGTCGAGCGCCGTCGTGCTGCGGGTGGCGGACGCCCCGAGCGCGTCGAACAGGTGCGTCGCCGCACGCAGCACGAGTTCCGACACGACGAGCTGGCTCTGCGCGGATTCGATCTCGGCCGCGACGTTCGCGTCGTGCTCGGCCGTCGCGTCGCCGCCGAAGTGCGCTTCGTAGGCCCGTTGCAGCGGCTGCGCGGCGCGCTGCGCGAGCGCGTCGGCCGCGTAGGCCCACGACGCGATCTCGCCGACCACCTGCTGCAGCTGCGCGTCGTCGCCGGCACGCGGTGCGTTGCCGTGGCTGTACACGCGGGTGCGGTGGCGCACCAGCTCGCCGGCGTCGCGCACGATCGCGTGGCCGATGCCGGCCAGCGTCGCGATGTGGAAGAGCTGGTAGAACGCGGTCTGGTACTTGAAGCGTCGCGCGAAGTCGATCACGTCCCGTGCGTCGACCGTCGCATCCTCGAAGCGCGTGGTGCCGCTGCCGGTCGTCGTCTGGCCGAAGCCGTCCCAGTCGTCTTCGCGGATCACGCCGGGTTGCGCGGTCGCGACGGCGACGATCACGTCGCTGCCGTCGCTCGCGCGTTGCGCGAACACGTCGATCCAGTCGGCAAACAGGCTGCCGGTGCTGTAGAACTTCCGGCCGTTCAGCACGAGCCGGCCGTTCTTTTCCGACACCTTCGTGATGGTCTGGCCGAGCGACACGTCGCCGGTCTCGGTCCACGCATTGCCGACGAGCTGGCCGCTCGCGAAGCGGTCGAACCACGTCTGTCGATCGGCGCCGGGCGGCGCGTTCAGCCAGTCCTCGACGAACGCGAAGTGCCCGCGCAAGGCCTGCGGCAGATTGGAATCGGCGGCGGCGAGCTCGGTCAGCAACTGGAACAGCTGCGGCAGCGATGCGCCGGCGCCGCCGTCGCGCACCGGCAGCCGGACGGCGCCGAAGCCGGCGGCCTTCAGCCAGCCGATCGCCTCGTGCGGCAGTTCGCGGCGGCGTTCGCGTTCCGCGGTGCCGGCCGCGATGCGTTCGAAGATCGGCCTGAAGCGGCTGGCAAGCGCGTCATAGTCGGTGCCGGTGGAAAGTTCGGTTGCGGCGGGAGATGAAGTCATGCGGTGGTCCTTGAAAGGCGGGGGCCGTCGATGCCGGCAGGCCAGTATAGGAAGCACGATGCGGACGATCCAATAACGGATTCGTACATCCTTATCGCTGCCGGGCATTACGCGGGCGACGCGCCGTGGCATCGATGCCGGGGCGTCGATGTCGCTGCTGACGCGCGGTTTCTTGCGCGCGGCGTGCCGCATCGTTTGTCGTTCGAAGGAATATCGTTGTGCGAATCGCTCGGTTTGCCGGCGCTCGGGGCGCTGCTAGATTGAACGTTTCCGTCAACCAGCAGGAGAGCCCGATGTCAGAGACGAGCGCCACGATCCAGGAACGACCGGCCGATACGCAACCGCAGGCGGCCAGCGTGATCGCCGACGACGCACAGGCCATCGCGGCCGCGCATGCGCTTGCGCAACGCCTTGCGCAAGGCGCGGCCGAGCGCGACCGCGAGCGCCGGTTACCGCGCGACGAGATCGAATGGTTCTCGCAGTCGGGGCTGTGGGCCATCACGGTGCCGAAGGCTTATGGCGGTGCGGGCGTCTCGCATGTGACGCTGACGGAGGTGGTGAAGATCGTCGCGGCGGCCGATCCGTCGCTCGGGCAGTTGCCGCAGAATCATTTCGGGCTGGTCGACGTGATCGCGCTGACCGGCACCGACGCGCAGAAGCGCCTTTTCTTCTCGGAAGTGCTGAGCGGCAAGCGGTTCGGCAACGGTTTTTCGGAGAAGGGCACGAAACACGTGCTCGACCTGAAGACGCGCGTGCGCCGGGACGGCGACGATTACGTCGTCGACGGCACCAAGTTCTATTCGACCGGGGCGCTGTTCGCGCATTACGTGCCGGTGCTCGGCCTCGACGACGAGCGCCGCGCGTGGCTCGCATACATCCGCCAGCCGGCGCCGGGGCTGACCGTGATCGACGACTGGTCGGGATTCGGGCAGCGGACCACCGCGAGCGGCACGGTCGTGCTCGACAACGTGCGCGTGCCTGCGTCGCACGTGCTGCCGGCGCAACGCGTGTCGGACCTGCCGACGCTGAACGGCCCGCTGTCGCAGATCATCCAGGCCGCGATCGATGCGGGCATCGCCAGGGCCGCGCTCGACGATACGCTGGCATTCGTGCGCACACGCACGCGGCCGTGGGTCGACAGCGGCGTCGAGCGCGCGGCGGACGATCCGTTGACGATTCGCGAGATCGGCCATCTGCACATTCAGCTGCATGCGGCGGAGGCGTTGCTCGAGCGCGCGGCGCGCACGCTCGACGAGATCGCGGCGCGCGGCGACGTGACCGAGGACGACGTTGCGCGCGCGTCGGTAGCGGTGGGCGAGGCGAAGGTGCTGACGACGGAGATCGCGCTGCTCGCGGGCGAGAAGCTGTTCGAGCTGGCCGGCACGCAGGCGACGCTTTCCGAGCACAACCTCGACCGGCACTGGCGCAATGCACGCACGCATACGCTGCACGATCCGGTGCGCTGGAAATATCACCTCGTCGGCAACTACTATCTGAACGGCGTGCGCCCGGCACGCCATGCGTGGAATTGAATCCGTTGCGATCGTGGCTGTTTCGCCCGGCGATGACCGAGTGAGCCGCCGCGGTCTGATGCATCCACACGATCGTGTGGCGAACCCGGCACTGCGTTCGACGCGCAGGCGCCGGGATCAACGGCGGATCGGGCTGTCGACCGTGTGCCGTGCGGCACTTGCGGCGATAATCGGCATCCCGACCTCGACTGCCGCCCCTCATGACCCTCCCTGCGTTCGCACCCTTTCAGGATCTGGCCAAGGCCCTGCTGGCTCACTGGAGCGGCGCCGACGGCGACGGTTCCCACGACACTTCGCATCTGCAACGCGTGTGGAAGAACGCGGCCGCGATCCACGCGAAGGAGGGCGGCGATGCCGAGGTGCTGTTCGCCGCGACATTGCTGCACGACTGCGTGGCGGTCGAGAAAGATTCTCCGCTTCGCGCGCAGGCATCGCGGCTGTCGGCGCAAAAGGCCCGGCAGGTGCTGAAGTCGCTGGATTGGCCTGACGCGAAGGTCGACGCCGTTGCTCACGCGGTCGAGGCGCACAGTTTCTCGGCCGGTGTCGCGCCGATGACGCGCGAAGCAAAGGTGTTGCAGGACGCCGACCGGCTCGATGCGATCGGGATGGTAGGCGTCGCGCGGTGCTTTTATGTCGCGGGCCGGATGGGCAGCGCGCTGTACGACCCGGCCGATCCGCACGCATCGGAACGGGAACTCGACGACACGCGTTTCGCGATCGATCACTTCCGCACGAAACTGCTGAGGCTTTCAACCGGTTTCCAGACCGCCACCGGTACCCGGATGGCGATCGTTCGTCGCGACCGGTTGCAGCGGTTTCTCGACGAGTTTGCAGACGAGATCTGATTTCGTCGACGAAGCCTTCGGATGAGCAGTCGGTCCGACTCGGGAATGACGACTTCATTTCATTGTGCGGACGATTTCCTCCATCCATCCTTTCTGCCTGAAAGCTGGACTGTTAAATTTTGTCATATGTCGATTGATCTGCGGCTGTCTCAATGATCTCCAGCTACATTCAGCAATAATTGGCGGCGGGCCTGGTTCGCCGGCTGATCGATTTAAACAAAGGGAAATTGCCTCTTGAACGTGTTGCATTGCGAAATGCAGAGATCGTGTTCTCATAAAAAAATCGGAGAAGCACGCGATACGTTTTTGCAGGCTGGGCACCGGATGCCCGGTCACATTGGAATTTGACAGGGGCTTGCGTGGGCGTGCGTGCGCCAGCGGAATCCGAAGGGAAGCCGAATGCAGTTGAGCGTCCGCTGGTGCTGAATCGTGGCTTCAGCGAGAGCCATGGATTTCCACCGTGATTTACAGTAAAAAATAAATACAACGCCATCATCTTATTCGGTCCGAGATACGCGCAACGGAGCACTATCCATGAGTTCGGCAAGATCGCTCAATATCGGCATCACAATAGGCCTTCACCACGCGGGAGAGAGTCTCTGGGTCAACGGCATCAAGCAGAACGCCTTGTATCTGATGAAACTCTTCCAGCACTCGCCGCTCAATCATCGGGTGACGCTCGTCAACACGACGAACGTCAGGGTCACGTCGGATCTTCCGTGGGATATCAAGCGGTTCCCGGTGTGTTCCTTCGACGACGCCAAGGATTCGCTCGATGTTTTGATCGAACTCGGCGGGCAAATCGATGCACAGCAAACCGCGTATCTGCAGGCGCGCGGCACAAAAGTTGTGAGCTACTGTTGCGGCCCGGAATACGTACACATGATGCAAGCCATGATTTTCGGCAGGCGGCATGCGGAAACGGTATTCATCAACCAACGTTATGATCAGGTGTGGATCATCCCGCAAGTCGTCGATACCAGCGCAAGCTTTTTCAGCGTATTGCGACGTCAGCCTGTTCGTGAGGTACCGTTCGTTTGGGATCCGATATGCATTGAAGAACGATCGGCTACTCTTCCGCATCGCGGAGAGTATCGCCCGACCGGGCAGGAAAAACGGCTATCCATCATGGAGCCGAATATCGACGTTACCAAGTTTTGCCTCTATCCGCTTTTGATCGCGGAATTGGGCTATCGGAAGTGTGGCGCAAAGATATCCTATGTACACGCGACGAACACGGAGCACCTGGCAAATGGCAGCCCGGAATTCATTGGCATCGCGCATCACCTCGATCTTGTTCGGGATTCGAAGATAAGCTTTGTCGGCTACTACAACACGCCTCAGTTTCTTTCCGAGTTCACCGATATTGTAATATCCCATCAATCGGGGCTTTCCCTGAATTACTTCTATTTCGATGTTTGCTGGAACGGCTACGCGCTGGTTCATAACGCCTCACTCTGCTCCGAGCTGGGCTACTTCTATTCTAAAAACGATGCGGAAGAAGGTTCTCGGCAACTCTTGCACGCAATTGATTCTCACGATGAGGATTGGCAGGGTTATCGAGCGCGGCAACGGGAAATAATCGGTCGGTTTTTGTCTTCAAATCCGAAGCAGATTGAAATGTACGACAAACTGCTTGTCGGCCTGTTCGAGTGAAACAGGTAGTGTTCCGCGAACCGGCGTGCATCGGGTCAGGCGGCTGGGCGGAAAGTGGGGGGGCAGGTGAATTGATTCGCATGAACCGTCGTGGGCATTTTTTGCGAGCCCGCAGCGTGGAAGAGCATCGCGCAACGGCAGCCCTGCGATCGAAGCCCAGGCTTCAATCGCCCCCCGCCTGATAAAGCGCTTTCACCTGCGATAGCGCGTCGATGAACTGATCCTTGAGCGCCTGCGGCCCCAGGATTTTCACGTGTGCGCCGTACCCCAGCAGTGTCCGCGCGCCGTGCTCGATCGATTCGATCGGCAACAGACACTCCTTCCATCCCGGTGGTACCTCCGCGCTGCCCGCATGCTGCAAGACCGGCGCGGTCTTGATCCGCGCGCTTGCAGCATCATCATGATCGACAACAGGCGGCTTGCTTTCATGAGCGCACGTTAGCTCGAATACATGACATGAGGTGTTCAGGTCTTCGGTGAAGTCGGTCTGCGAGAACGCGACGATGCCGTCGTAGTGGGTCTTCGCGCTGCCCATCATGCCCTGCCGCCACCCGTTCCGGATGACGCCTTGCGACGGTTTGGCGCTGTCGCGGTTGTAGCCGTAGAACGGGGCGGCCGTCCCGACGCGATCCGACGTGCCCCTCTATTCCGGTCCTTGACCTTAAAGTTGACTTCAAGCCTAGAGTGCTTGCTGACGGCGGTGAGTCAGCAGGCTTCGGGTGTTGCCTGCCACGGTCGATCATCGACGAGAGGCGACGAACATGGACAGGCGGTTTACACAGGTCGAATTCGGGCCGCACACGGTCGACGTGCCCGAAGGCGGGTACTACGACCGGTTCCGGATGAATCCCGACCTCGACGAGGTGGCGCGCGATCCCGCCGCGGGGAGCATCGATTTTTTCCGTCGGATTCCGAAGCGTCAGGTTGCTTCGCGGGTCGGCCCGACCTGGGCGCCGAATTTCTACTACCGTTCCAGCAGCATCCAGCTGCTGTTCCTTGCGCCGCTCGAACGCCTGCGGACCACGCTGCCGGTGCCGCTCGAACCGCTGCGTGCGTTGCCCGGGTACGGGCTGGTCGCGCTGACCTTCTTCTCGTATTCGGTGTGCGACAACGATCCGTATGACGAAGTGTCCGTCGCGGTGGTCATCCGCCGGCCCGGCGCGACAGGGTCGCACGCGCGCGAGCTGATCGATTCGATGCGGCGCCGGAGCTTCTTCGCGCACGTGCTGGCGCTGCCGGTCACCACGGAAATCGCGCGAGTGCGCGGCGTGCACGGTTATCAGTTGCCCAAGTGGCTCGCCGACATCGACGTGGACCTCGGCGCCACCGCCCGCGCCCGCATCGCCGGCCCGGGCGGCCGGCCGGACCTGAGCCTGAGCGTGCCGCTGCCGGCACTGACCCACGTTGCATCGCAGTCGCACATGGGCTCGACGACGATGATCAATCGCATCGACGGCGAATGGCACCAGACATCGGTGCAGACGAATGCGCTATCGTTCGCCCAGCGCCTGTTGCCGCGCAACGTCGAGCTCGTGCGGCACGGCGGTCCGTTGAGCCAGCTGCTCGACGGGCTGGGCGCGTCCACCATCCTGCGTCTCGACGTGGTGAAGGACGCGCAACTGGTCCTGAACCTGCCGACCCCGTTGAAGGCCTTCGATGAACCCGGAAAGCAACGCTGACGCCACGTCCGTTCGCGGCACCCCCGCGCAGAAGGAATCCCCCATGAGGAACCGCCCATGACCCGGCCGACCCACGATCTCGTCGTATTTGGCGCCACCAGTTTCGTCGGGCAGATCCTGGCCCGCTACCTGTCCGAGTACCTGTCGGGCTCCGGCGAGACGCTGCGCTGGGCCATCGCCGGCCGCTCCGAAGCGAAGCTCAGGCAGGTCAGGGATACGCTGGGTGCGGCCGGGCAGTCGGTACCGATCATCGTCGCCGATGCGGCCGACGAAGCGCAGCTTCGAGCGCTCTGCGCGCAGACGCGCGTGGTCGTGTCCACCGTCGGCCCCTATGCGCTTTACGGGGAGCCGCTGGTCAGGGTCTGCGCGGAAACCGGCACCGACTACTGCGACCTCACCGGCGAGACGCAGTGGATCAAACGGATGATCGACAGGTACGAACCGGCGGCGCGGCAATCCGGCGCGCGCGTCGTCCATTGCTGCGGCTTCGATTCGGTGCCGTCGGACATGGGCGTGTTCTTCCTGCAGCAGCAGGCGCGGCAGCGGTGGGGCGTGCCGGCCGCGCAGGTGAAGATGCGCGTCAGGACGCTGAAGGGCGGTGCGTCGGGCGGCACGGTGGCGAGCGTGATCAACGTCGTCCGCGAAGCGGCCGCCGATCCCGCGTTGCGCAGGGAGCTGCTCGATCCTTATTCGCTGTGCCCGAAGGGGCACGGCTTCACGGTACGCCAGCATGCGGTGCGGTCCGCGGCGTTCGATCGCGACTTCGACGCATGGATCGCGCCATTCGTGATGGCGGCGATCAACGAGCGTGTCGTGCACCGCTCCAATGCGCTGGCCGGCAACGCGTACGGCAGCCGCTTCACGTATGACGAAGCGGTGATGACGGGCACGGGCCTCAAGGGCCGCCTGACGGCGCTGACGATGGTGGCCGGCCTCGGCGCGTTCATGGTCGGTGTCCTCGTCAAGCCGGTGCGCAGCCTGATGGAGCGTTTCCTGCTGCCGAAGCCCGGCGAGGGGCCGAGTGCGGCCGCCCAGCTGGCCGGCCGTTACGATTTGCGTTTCTTCGGTCGTGCCGACGACGGGCGGACCTTGCGCGTGAAAGTCACCGGCGACCGCGATCCGGGCTATGGCTCCACCGGCAAGATGCTCGGCCAGGCCGCGATCGGTCTCGCACTGGATTACAGCGGAGACGGCGTCAAGACCGGCCGCGGCGGCGGCTTCTGGACGCCCGCGACGATGTTCGACGAGCGCTACATCGAGCGCCTGGTTCGCCATGCGGGGCTGCGTTTCGACGTGATTTGAGAGTGTGTGCCGTCCGCCCTGCGACAGGAAGCCAATAAAGATCGGATAACGAATCAATTTCAGGAGACAACCCGCAGTCACGACGGGACGGATGGCCGGATGCGATCCGGCGAAGGAGTATCGGAACATGAAGATCGGGGAACTGGCGGAACGCACCGGCCTTACTCCTTCGCGCATCCGCTTCTACGAGCGCATCGGTCTGTTGACGCTCGTCGCGCGCGAAGCGAACGGCTACCGCTCCTATCCGCAGGAAGCGGTGACGGTGCTCGATCTGATCACGGCCGCGCAGAAGGCGGATTTCAGCCTCGACGAGATTCGCACGCTGATTCCGGCCGGCCTCGCGCAGTGGCCGTGCGATTCGTTGCTGGAGGCGCTGCACCGCAAGGTGCGGGACATCGAGGCACTGGAGGCGCGGCTGGCGCGCAGCAAGGGACAGGTCTTGTCGCTGATCGCCGAAATCGCGGCGAAACCGGCGTCGGTCGATTGTGCGACCCATGCGAAACGATTGCTGTCGCGGGTCCCGCCGGGGAATGCGGCGGATGGCGGCGAGGCCGCCGCCGGATTGTCGGATGGCAGTACACATACCCATGGCCTCGATACGCTGCCGAGGCAAACCATAACCTTTAAGAAAAGTTGAAGGTCAAGACCCTTTCGCTTTCGTTCTCGTTTTCGTCTTCGCTGCCCGCGCAGGGCTGGCGGGCAGTATGAGTCCGTCCAGCAAGGTTGTCAGCGCATCTTCGATCGCGTGATCGCCGACCTTCTCGCGCACCAGCCGCCGGTCGATCGCCAGCATCGTCAGGCCATGCAGATGCGCCCAGCAGGCGGTTGCCTGGCCGAGCGCCGGGCGCGGGCGGATCGTGCCGGCGCGCTGGCCGTGTTCCAGGATGTCGACGACCAGCAGGAAAGGCGCCTGCACGCGCGGATCGAGATGGATGTCCGAGGGCTCCCCGGCATCCGCGGCAAACATCAGTCGATAGAGATCCGGGTTGCGCTGCCCGAACGCGAGATGGGCATACGCGAGCGCCAGCAGCACGTCCGGTGCGCTCGCCGCGGGATCGATGGACGCGGCGAGCTCGTCGTGCAGGCGATCGAAGCCGATCAGTGCGAGCTCGTGCAGCAACGCGGCCTTGTCCGGGAAATGCCGGTACGGCGCGGAGTGGCTGACGTTCGCGCGCCGCGCGATTTCGCGCAGCGTGAACTGCCAGCCCTGCTGCTCCTGCAGCGTGTCGAGCGCCGTTTCGATGATCGCGCGACGCAGATCCCCGTGGTGATAAGCCTTTTGCCCGGCGTCCGCATCCTCATCCGACGACATCGTGTTGCTCCTATGTTGACAGGGAACACATTGTGGTCCTATGATCCGCCGCATGCAAGTTGACAGTGTCTACATCGACGCAACCTCGTGAGGTGCACCATGGCCGTTTCCGCAGAATCCATCTCGAGCTTCGACCCGGCGGTGCTGCTGGCCCGCCAGCGCAACGCGTTCGTCAGCGAGGGGCCGCCGACCTTGCCGCAGCGCAAGGCCACGCTCGCGCGGCTGCGCGCCGTGGTGCTCGCGTATCGCCGCGAAGTGGAGGAGGCGATCAACGCCGATTTCGGGAATCGCTCGCGGCACGAGACCGCGATCATGGAACTGGTCGGCGTGATCCAGGCGATCGACTACCTGACGCGCAACCTGCGCCGCTTCACGAAGCCGCAGCGCCGGCACGTCGGGATTTTCTATCGGGCCGGGCAGGCTCACGTGGAGTACCAGCCGCTCGGTGTGATCGGCGTGATGGCGCCGTGGAATTACCCGTTCTCGCTCACCTTCATTCCGCTGGCGACTGCGCTGGCCGCGGGCAATCGCGCGATGCTCAAGCCGTCGGAACTGACGCCGCGCATCAGCGAGGTGATGCGCCGGATGCTCGCGGAGACCTTCCCGAGCGAAGAAGTCGCGGTCGTGCTCGGCGGCCCGGAAGTCGGTGCAGCCTTCAGCGGCCTGCCGTTCGACCATCTGCTGTTTACCGGCAGCACGCAGGTGGGCCGCAAGGTCATGAAGGCGGCCAGCGAGAACCTGGTGCCGGTGACGCTCGAACTCGGCGGCAAGAGCCCGGCGATCGTCGCGCGGGGGCATGTCGATGGCCGGACGATGTCGAGCATCGTGTTCGGCAAGCTGTCGAACGGCGGACAGACCTGCGTGGCGCCCGACTATGCGCTGGTGCATGAAGACGACCTGGACGCGTTCGTCACGCAATACGATGCGGCTGTCGCGCGCTTCTATCCGGACGGGCCGACGAGCCCGGATTACACGTCGATCGTCAGCGACCGGCATTACGACCGCCTGAAGGGGCTCGTCGACGAAGCACGCAGCAAGGGCGCGCGCGTGATCGAGGCGGGCGTGAGCCCGCAGCAGGCGGCGACCCGCAAGCGGACGCTCGCGCCCACGCTGATCGTCGGGGCCGGCGACGACACGGCCGTCATGCAGGAAGAAATCTTCGGGCCGATCCTGGCGGTGCGCACGTATCGCACGATCGACGAAGTCGTCGACTACGTGAATGCGCGTCCGCGTCCGCTCGTGCTGTATTACTTCGGTGCGCAGGACGGCGACTGCGAGTCGCTGCTCAAGCGCACCACGTCGGGCAATGTCGGCATCAACAACACGCTCCTGCACGTCGCGCAGGAAGACCTGCCGTTCGGCGGCGTCGGTCCGAGCGGGATGGGCGCGTATCACGGCATCGAGGGATTCCGCGCGATGAGCCACGCGAAGGGCGTGTTCGTACAGGGGCGCTGGAACCTGCCGAGCCTGCTGCGCGCGCCGTTCGGCAAGCTCGCGGATCTCTCGCTGGCGGCGCTGCTCGGGCGGAGCCGGGAACCGGTGGGCGTGCGCGCGGGATTGAGCGCCAAGCGCTGAACGCGGCCGCACGATGCCTGCTAGGGCGTAGTGCGCTTGCCCGCTCCCGTGCGAACGGCGGCTTCGTCGAAGATCGTCGCGGCGAATTCGACCGCGGCCGGCATCCGCGCGTCATGCATCAGCACGAATTCGACTTCCGGCAGTTCCGGCAAGCCGTCGGCCACGCCGAGCTCCCGGAGCGTGCCGTCGATCGCGCTGCGCGGCACCGGTGCGATGGCGATGCCGGCGCGCACGCATGTCCGGATGCCGGTGACGCTCGGGCTTTCGCATGCGATCCGGTAGCGCAGGTCGGCCAGCGCGAGCGCCTTGAGGGCGGCGCCCCGGTACGGGCAAGGATCGGGGAAGCACGCGAGCGGCACCTCGCCTTCCGGCAACCGCTCGTGGCGCGCAAATGCCCAGACGAGCGGCTCTTGCCACAACGTCGCGCCCTGATCCGTGTGCGCGCACCGGCTGCCGATCACGAGATCGAATTCGCCGCTGGCATGCCGCCGAAACAGGCTGTCGCCGATGTCGACCGTCAGATCCAGCCGCAAGCCGCGCCGCGTGGCCGAGTGGCGACGCATCACGTCCGGCAGCCAGCCTTCCGCGAAATCCTCCGATGCGCCGATGCGCAGCCGGGTATCGGCTGCGTCGCCGGCGCCCAGCCGCGCCCTCGCTTCCCCGCTCAGATTGAGCATCGCACGCGCGTAACCGAGCAGCGTCTGGCCATGCGCGGTGAGCGTGACGCTGCGCGTATTGCGCACGAGCAGCGCCTGGCCGACCTGTTCTTCGAGACGAACGATCTGGGCGCTGACCGCGGACTGGCTGAGATTCAGCCTGCGACCGGCGCCGGTGAAACTCCGCACGTCGGCGACGGCGACGAACGTCTGAAGCAGCGCCGTGTCGAGAGGATTCTCCATTGATCACAAATCCGGGTTAATTCAATCAATTAATATCGTTTCCAAATTATAAGCGGGCTCGATACGCTGCGAACCGTAGTGGGCGACCGCGCATCCGGCGCGTCGCCGTCACTCCTGGCAAGGACCGGCTCCATGACGTGCGTGCTCTATATCGAAGGTTCACCCAACAAGGCATATTCCGCATCCATCGAAGTGTGCAATGCGTTTCTCGACGCGTACCGGCACGCGCACCCCGATCATGAAATACGGAAGCTCGACGTGTGGGATCTGGCGATGCCCGAATTCGACGAAGATGCGCTGGCCGCGAAATATGCGGGGCTGAGCGGCACCGCGTTGACACCGTCGCAGACGGCGGCATGGCAGCGGATCGAGCAGCTCGCAGCGCCGTTTCACGCAGCGGACAAGTTCCTGTTCGGCGTGCCGCTGTGGAACTTCAGCATTCCGTACAAGCTCAAGCACCTGATCGATGCGATCTCGCAGAAGGACGTGCTGTTCACGTTCGACGACGCGGGCTTTACCGGCAAGCTGGCCGGAAAAAAGGCGGCCGTGGTCTACGCGCGCGGGCTCGGTTATCAGTCGCCGGGTTCGTTTACGCCGGCCGCCGAGTTCGATCTTCAGCGCCCGTACATGGAAACCTGGCTCAGGTTCGTGGGCGTGACGGACGTCACGGGCATCGTCGTCGAGCGTACATTGTTCGGTGCCGACGGAAAGGTCGATCGCAGCCGCGCGATCGACGAGGCCCGATCGATCGCGCGCGGGTTCTGACGTTGCCGCGCAGCGTATCCGGTGCGCCGGTGAGTCGGTGCGTCGGCGGTGTGCTCCCGGCGCTTGTGTCGGCGTGCGGCGAGGACGCCCGGATCAGCGCCCGCCGCGCGCGATGGCGAGCGCGACGCCGAAGCCGACGAGCAGGCATCCGAAGGTGCGGTCGATCCAGTGCCGCAGCGACAGCAGGCGATCGCGGACGGCCGTCGCGGAGAAGCACACGGCCACCAGACTGAACCAGCCGGCGTGCGCCAGCGCGATGAATGCACCGTAGCCGATCTGCACGATCAACGGCGTGTCGGGCCGCACGGCCTGCATGAATAGGCTGACGATGAACACCGTGGTCTTGGGGTTCAGCGCATTGGTCAGGAAGCCGGTGCGCAGCGCGGCCAGGTCCGACAGCGGTGCGGCCGGCGCGTCGGCCTGCCCGTTGCCGGCCTTCGTCATGAGCATCTTCACGCCGAGGTAGACCAGGTAGATCGCGCCGATCAGCTTGACGGCATTGAAGAGCCACAGCGATTGCCGGATCAGCAGGCCGACGCCCAGCAGCGTGTAGCTCACGTGAACCGTCACGCCCAGCCCGATACCCAGCGCGGTGAGCACGCCCGAGCGGCGCGACAGCATCAGGCTGTTGCGCGTGACCATCGCGAAGTCCGGGCCCGGGCTGATCACGGCCAGCAGCGTGATGGTGACTACAACTATCAGTTCGGTCATCGTCCTGTCCTTGCGATTGATGGCTTGATGGCGCAATCTTATGGGTCATGTTTCATCCGGAAAAGCGATGATTTCTGACCAGAATGGTGAGGTGGATTCACAATCGATGCGCGCGAACCTGCCTTCGCTCATGGCCCTGCGTTGCTTCGAGGCGGCGGCGCGTCACGAGAATTTCAGCCGTGCCGCCGACGAGCTGTGCCTGACCCACGGCGCGGTCAGCCGCGCGGTGCGGCTGCTCGAGGACGACCTGGGCGTGGCGCTGTTCCAGCGGCGCAGCCGGCGCGTGTTCCTGACCGACGCGGGCCGCAAGCTGGCGCAGGCGGTCCACGACGGGCTGGGGCTGATGCGTCACGCCGCGCAGGAATTGCGCACCGAGGCCGCCCGGGCGCGGCGCTGGGTCCTGTCGTGCGAGCCGACACTTCTGATGCGCTGGCTGATTCCGCGCTGGCCGGTTTTTCAGGCGCGACATGCGGGCATCGACGTTCACCTGGCGGCCGCGGGTGGCCCGTTTTCATTCGACAGCGGCATCGACATGGCGATTCGACGCAACGACTTTGCGTGGCCGGCGGGTTATCACGCGGAGCGTCTGTTCGCGGAGCGGGTGGGGCCGGTTTGCCGGCCGGACAAGGTCGATGCGTGGTTTTCCGCTCGTCGCGGCGAGCGTTCGTTGAAGACGGACGTTCCGCAGTTGCATACGCGGACACGGCCGGACGCATGGAAGGAATGGGCGGTTGCCGCGCATCAGCCGGCCGTGAGCGGGCGCGGGCAGGTGTTCGATCATTTCTACTTCAGCCTGCAGGCGGCGGTTGCGGGGCTGGGTGTCGCCATCGGCCCGTGGCATCTCGTTCGCGACGATATCGAAAGCGGTGTGCTGGTCGCGCCGATGGGGTTCGTCGAGGATGGTTCGCACTACTGCCTGTTGACGCCGGAGCCGGTGGTGGCGGGGCAAGCGCAGGCGGATGTGCTTGCGTGGTTGAGGGCGGTGGCCTGATTGGCGCGCGGATGCCGGGGGCGGGCGGTTGACGATGAGCGAGACCGGCTGCTTCCGACGTTGAAGCGGCGTGCTGACGGCCGGCTCGGCCAGCGCGATCGGGCGGCCGTGGTCGCCGTTGCTACGGTCGGGCGTCCGGCGCGAACGTCCTGCCCGTCACGTCCACGATGAAGTCGATTGCCGCGCGAATCGTCGGCGCATGTCTGAGGTCGGCATGCACGACCAGCCAGAGATCCCGGGCATACGGTTCCCCGTCGAACGGCAGGCGCTGCAACCCGGGATCGTCGTCGCCCATGAACACCGGCGATGGGCGTGCTGATGGTCATGAGCATCGCTTCCGGCAGACTCACCGGCAGGCTCGGTGCGCGCACGCTGGCGACGGCCGGCCTGTCGATATCCGCGGTCGGGTATCTCGCGATGTGGCCGGCGATCGCCGTGCACTCCAACGCGCTGCTCGCGATACCGATGCTGCTGGCAGGCAGCGGCATCGCGCTGACGATACCGACCATCACGGACGCGGCGCTCGCGGCGGTGAGCGCCGCGCAGTCAGGGGTGGCGTCCGGGTTGTTGAATACGGCCCGACAGGTGGGCGGCGTGTTGGGCGTCGCGCTGTTTGGTTTCTTCGTTCGGGCGGCAGACGGCGCGACGTTCGTTCACGGGATGGCGCGGGCGTTGATCGTTTCGGTTCTGTTGCTGGTGGCCGGTGCGGTGATGGCGTGGCGGAATCTGGGGCAGGCAGGGGCGCGAGGAATCCGGGCTCGCGGGGCGAGCCCTCAACGTCAATGACCGACCCGATAGACGCGACCGCTATGCACGCCTTCCACGCTGCGTCGATAGGCCATGGCCACACGTGACGCCGGCACGCTCTCGCAGCCGGGAAAGAACGGACCGAACCGATCCATGGATTCCGTCAGCACCGTCGGGCTCACGACGTTGATCCGGATACCGCGCGGAAAATCGCACGCGGCCCCGCGCACGAATCCTTCAATCCCGGCATTCGATGCGGCGGCATGGGCGCCTTGCGCAATCGGATCATCGACCGCGATGCCCGAGGTCAGCGTGATCGACCCGCCGTCGACCAGATAGTGCTGGCCCACCAGTGCGACGCGCACCTGGCTCAGCAGTTTGTCCTGCAATCCCTTATGGAAGTCGGCCGCCGTCATCTTCTCGATCGGGGCAAGGATGACATTGCCCGCGGCGGCGACGATTGCGTCGACTTGCCCGATCTTCTCGAACAGCGCATTCACGCTCTCGTCACGGGTGATGTCGACCTGATGATCACCGGAGGTGCGACCCACGCGAACGACTTCGTGTCTTCCGTCACGCGCAAGCTCATCTGCCACGGCACGTCCGACGTCTCCGCCAGCGCCGATTACAACGATCTTCATGGAACCACTCCTTTTCGATTTCAGGTTGGAGCAGCCATTGTTCTCCGAACCAATATTGAGATAAATGTGCTCTAATTTCCGACACTACTAATCGCCAGTTCGCAATATGGACAAGCTGCGTTCAATGGAAACCTTCGTTGCCGTTGTGGAAGGGGGCAACTTCACCGAGGCGGCGCAGCGGCTTGGCATGTCGGCGGTCATGGTCGGCAAGTACGTGCGCGAACTTGAAGAGCGCCTCGGCGCGCGCATGCTGGAGCGCACCACGCGACGGCAGAGCCTGACGGACGCGGGGCGCGTGTTCTACGAAGACGCCAAGCGCGCGCTTGAACAGGTGCGGATCGCCGAGACATCGGTCGAGCGATTGCGTGCGTCGCCGTCCGGCACGTTGCGGATCAGCGCGCCGATTACCTTCGGTGCATGCGTCGTCGCGCCGCTGGCCGCGACGTTCCAGCAGATGCATCCACTCGTGCGCATCGAGCTGGCGTTGAGCAATCGCGTCGTCGACCTGGTGGACGAGGGTTTCGATCTCGCCGTTCGAATTGGCGAACTGGGTGACGTCGATCTGATCGCAAAGCCGTTGACCATGTATCGCATGGTGATTTGCGCATCGCCCGGTTACCTCGCGCGGCATGGACGTCCGGAGACGCCGCAGGATCTGGGCGTGCATCACTGCCTGTCTCACTCGGTGTGGAACGGCCGTAACGGGTGGAAGCTCGGCGGGTGGGACGGGCCGCAGGTTTCGCAGGATTCGGTCTTCACGTGCGACGACGGGAACGGGCTGCGCATGGCCGCCATCGCGGGCGCGGGATTGTTGCTGCAGCCTGAAGTTCTGGTGGCGCACGATCTGGCGAGTGGCGCGCTGGTACCGGTGCTGCAAGCGTACTTGCCGGCGCCGCACCCGGTTCATATCGTGTATCGGCACGATCGGCGGCCATTGCCGAAGCTGACTCGTTTCGTCGAGCATTTGATCGAGCATGGTGCGGGGCCGGGGGGCGAAGTCGGACGCAGGTAGCGATCGTGGATTCGTGGCGAAGCGAATGTCGACGGGAAACGACGCGTCGCTGGTGTCTATGTGTCAACTGAACCAACGGGAAGCAGGCGACGCGTTGCGAGTGCATGGCACTTGAGAGCCGAAGCGAGCGCCGCCCGCTGGCGCCGCGCCATTTCTGCGCGGCCGGGATTCCATTGGCGACCGCGTCGAGGTTGAACGCCCAGGTTTCTAAGCGAGCGCGCGGTGATACACGAAGCCGGCATTCGTTCCGCCGCCCCGACCTACGGCGATCTGAATATTGAGGTGTGCCATGGCCTCGAGATAACGGGCGTTGTTCAAGGGGCCGGTCACGACGGGCGCGAACCCCGCACTTTCCGCGATCCCGGCGACCGTCGTGTTGGCCTGGACGTCGTTGCCCGCGATGAATGCCGTAACGGCGTGGCCACCGCGATCGATGCGATCCGCCGTCATGATGTCGGCGAACACCGTGTTGAAGCACTTCACCAGACGCGCGCCCGGCAGCAGGTGGCCGATCGCCTCGGCTGCCGATCCGTCGGCCCCCAGCGGAAGTGGCGACCAGTCGTCCTTGAGCGCATTCGTTGCGTCAACAACGACCTTGCCGGCCAGCCGATGCGCAAGGGAGGGAAGTACCTCGGCGCACGCCTGATAGAGGACGGCGATGACGACAACATCACCATGCGCCGCAGCCTCTTCCAGCGACACGATTCGGTACCGGGCGCCCGGGCGCGCCCTCTCGGGATTGCGCAAGCCGACCACGACATCATGTCCCGCCGTGACCAGCAATTCGGCCAGATTCCCGCCAAAGTTTCCACCGCCCAGGAATGCGATCTTCATGGCATGTACCTCACGATTGATTGGGTGGCATCATTCTTTCAATTCCGGTTTCTGCAATCAATTAGGTACCCGAGGGTAACCATGACGAAGAAGATCGAGTTGCCGCCCGATGCGTTCCTGAAAGTCTGTCCGTCACGCGCGGTGCTCGCGCGTATCGGGCAGAAGTGGACCGTGCTGGCCATGGTCGCGATGAAGGATGGGCCGATGCGTTTTGGCGACATCAAGCGTCGCCTGGAAGGTGTGTCGCAGAAGATGCTGACCCAGACGCTGCGCGCGATGGAGCGTGACGGACTGGTGGTGCGCAATGTCTATGACGAACTGCCGCTGCGTGTGGAGTACGCGCTGAGTTCTCTGGCCGGTACGCTGCTTCCGCTCGTCATCGATCTCAAGGCGTGGGCGGAGAATGCGCTCGCGACGATCGAGGCGAGTAATCGTGCGTTCGATCGTGAGCATGCGGAGTAGAGGGAGGGGGGCTGGGTGGGTTCAAGCCTTTTATGTGCTGGCGTGCTCGTTGTTCGTGCGGTCACTCGCGAATCCGCCGACAACGCGGGTGCGTGACAATGCCCGGTTCCAACGTTTCTCCGATCACCTGCTGAACGATCCCATCAGGTTGTTGCATCGACCGGTTGAATCCGCAGCCCGAAGCGGACAGCGCACCTTCCCCGAAGCAGTCACTCACTGTGACGTTGTAGGTGGCGACTATTCAACGCGTCAAGAAATGAGCCGGGTATTGGTTGCATCTCGCCTTCAGGTCCTATCACGCGAATCTGCGGATCATTGACGGCAACTTGCAGCCCCGGCGGCAAGGCAAAGAATTTGATCAAATCGGGTCTATCTACGCCCAATTGATAAAGCGAGATTCTGATGAATTGCCCGGGATTCTGCGAATCTAGTTCATCATTCAAATCTGTGAGCGACCAACCAGAGTCTGTTTCATGAGCAAGATCACGAGTCAGCAGTACACGACATGCGCTCTTGTATTCGGTATGCACAACTGCACTTTGCAGTAGCGAAGGAAAGTCAGGTTGCAGATCCATGGCGACGCTTCCAACCACGTCCTTCTGATTGCGCAGATGCATCAGCGTGCTGTTGACGGAATCGATGAACCTGATCGGAATCTCTTTCATATCGGGTTCGGTGATGCGCAGTGTGTCTGTCGGCCCTTCATCGAGCATCGTTAGCATCCAGCCGATCTGCAGGGTCTCGCCCGCGCGGAATCGCTCGCCGTCGGCGACACGCTGCTCAAGGAAGCGTAGCAGCCGACTGATGTCCTGATCGGGGATTGCACCGTTGGTGACCTGGATCTGGAATTCCGGATGGGCAAACCGCTTGCAATCGACGGTTCTATGAATAGAATCGGTCCGCTGCTGCGCAGCTTGTTTTGAGCGGGGCGATCGAAATAGCGAGCGAAAAGGCATAGTTCACATTCTTGGGTGGCAGGCGATTGTCGCCCATCCTGACCATGATATCGAAGGTCCGATGCTGGCCGAACCCAGCCGGTTGCAGTCCCAACGACCCGCGACGGGCGCAATCCGACCCGAAGGGGACGGTCGTTTTGCCTCAAAGCGGCCAGTCAGTGCGGTAGACTTCGACATCGAACGACCCGGTTATTTCGCGATGCGCGCTCAAGAATTTGACGAGTTGTTTAACGACGTCGTGGCTCGCCCACTTGAAGCGGACGGCTTTCAAAAACAAGGAAAAAGCCTGTTCGGAGGCGATGCCAACTGTCAGTTCGCATGGATACGAGGGGGCGGACGGCTATCCGGACCGGGGGCAGTTGCCCATTTAGTTTGCTTCCGTCATTCGTTTCTGCGAGGGAAGTCCGAAAGCCAACCGACCGGCATACCGCGCGATCCTGGAGACTACCCTTGGGTTTTCAGTTGCGAAAACCTGATTGGCGGCAAACCGAGCGAGTGGGTTTTCGACCCTGCACGCTTGATGGCACCGCCCTTTGGCCGATTGGTGTACTCGGCTCTTTCCGTCGATGAGGCAGTAGCCTGGCTAGACGCTCGACGTTCCGCGTTTTTGCAATACGTCGCGTGGGCGCGAAAGTTGCCCTTAACCACTGCACACAGCCAGATCGCGATTTACGTGAAAGACTATTGGATTGCTCGGCTCTGGGACGAGGACTATCGCGCGCATCTCAAAGCGTGATAGCCGCGCGGTTGGGGGCAATTCGGCAGTCATTGTCGAGGGTCCGCTCCTGGCCGGTCGCGGCCTTCCGGCGCTCGGCCGGCGACTTCCGGCCCGTTGCAGACTATCGGGTTGTTGTGCTGCCAACAGCTGGTATCTCGGGCGGGGCGAACATTCGGCGCAATCGCCATTTCTCAGTGCCATGAACACTTCGGAAACACGATTGTTGAGCGTGCTCGCCGAGCGCAAGGGTTGAGAAAACCTGACGGGTGTCCCGATGGACTAACTCAACGATTTCCGCATGTGCTCACTGAAGAAGTGGACGCTCCCGGAACATCGCCCCCGTTATCGCCTCCAGTCCACCCGCCAACCTGTAGCGTCAACCCTCATTTTCGCGCGTGGCACTCCGCGTCAATAAGCAGTTCGCTGTCAGTCAACCTCTGAAAATTTCCGCGACGCACGATTGCCCTGACGCCGCTCCGACACGTGGCACGTGCCGGAGCGGGTCAACGGGTTGATGTACGTGCTGAAGACTGACTGCGGGAGACGCAAAGGGGTTGCACCATGAATACGAACATCCGATCAGATTTGACTTATGAGCGGCGGGCGATTGCGCTGCTTGCGCTTGGCTTTGGGCTGGTCGGTCTCGACCGCTGGCTCATTACACCGCTGTTCCCGCAAATGATGCGGGACCTTGGCCTCACGTATCAGGATCTCGGGAACGTCACGGCCGTTCTTGGCCTCGCTTGGGGCGCGTCGGCGATCCTGATGGGTCGTCTGTCCGACACGGTCGGCCGACGCAAGATCCTGATTCCCGCCATCGTCCTGTTTTCGCTGCTGTCCGGGTCGACGGGCCTCGTCGGCGGTGTCGGCGTGCTCATGCTGACGCGTGTACTGATGGGCGTCACCGAAGGCGCGTACTGTCCGGCGAGCTTCGCGGCCGGAGACGACGCATCGCCTCCGGGCCGCCGCGGCCTGAATCTCGGCATCATTCAGGGATGCTTCGCACTTTTCGGGCTCGGCCTCGGGCCGATCATCGCCACGCAACTGCTGTCGGTCGTTCCGTCGTGGCGCCTCGTTTTTGCCATCGTCGCAGCACCAGGGCTTCTGCTCGCATTCCTGATTTATCGAACGATTCGTGAGCCAGTTCATATCGCCCCGACGGAGTCGCCCAAACACGCGCCGCGCCGGGAGAGCTGGGGTTCGGTGCTTCGGTACGGCAACGTACGCGTCGGCATGGGCGCCATTTTCTGTGCAATGGCCGGACTGTTCGTTCTCGCGGCCATCACCCCCGTGTATCTGACCGACTTTCGTCACATGTCGACGGCCCAGATGGGCTTCGTGATGTCGGGCCTCGGATTTGGCGGATTTGCAGGCCAGATCTTCGTGTGCGGCATATCCGACTCCATCGGGCGCAGGAATGCCGCGAAGATCACCTTCCTTTGCGGTTGTGCGTCCCTGCTCGCCTTCGCCTATGCACCGACTATTCCGACAGTGTTGTTCGTACTCCTGTTTGCGATCGCATTTTTCTGCTGCGGCGCAATCTCGCTGATGGGGGGGCCAGTTGCCGCCGAGGCCGTGCCTTCGTCCCTGACCTCGTCCGCAGTGGGCGCCGTCATAGGCGCCGGCGAGATCTTTGGCGGCGGTGTCGCCCCGGCCATTGCAGGGTTCATTGCCCAGCATATGGGCCTTCAATTGACGATCCTCTTTGCCTCCGCGGCGCTCGGTGCCGGCTTTCTGCTCGCCTTTCTGCTGCGGGAAACGGCACCGGGAAAGCGAGACCATGCCATTACGCATGAAAGCCTGGGCGCACAGAAAAACTGATTCCATCGGAGATCGTCAAATGAAAAAGCTTCATCGTCCGTCAGCCGCCTTGCTGGCGATGGCAGCCCTTGGCGGCGTATCCACTCATGCACTTGGGCAATCGAGTGTCACGTTGTATGGCATCGTCGATACCAGCCTCGTCTATCAATCCAAGACTTCCGGTAACTCCGGCGCTTTGAAAGGCGCACTCGATGGTGGGTGGGCGCCGTCGATCTGGGGGCTGAAAGGACAGGAGGATATCGGCGGCGGGACCAAGATCGGGTTCGCGCTTGAGGACGGGTTCTCGACGACGACAGGGCAATTCGGCAATTCCAACGGCGGTATCTTCGGCCGCCATGCATACGTCCAGGCAACGGGCGGTTTCGGCGACATCAAGGCCGGTCTGCAATTTTCGCCGTTCCTTCTGGCGATCGACGGTCGCGACCCGCGCGCCATGTCCAATTTCGCGAGCGCGTTCACGGAGTATCTCGGCAAGGTCGGCATCAACGGGATTTTCGATTCCAACTCGCTCGTGTATACATCCCCAACATTCGCAGGTTTCACCGGCAGCGTCCAGTACGCACCGGGCGGAATCGCGGGTAGCGGCGTAAAGGGGCGGCGGCTCTCCGGGTCGCTGACTTACGCGGCCGGACCATTTTCCGCCGACGCGGCGTACTACCAGGCGAAAGACACGGCGACGGGCCAGACAGCCATCGACGGCGCAACGCTCGGTGCGTCGTATTCGTTCGAATCGGTGACGGGTTATGCATTCGCCATTCGTCTGCGCAATAACGAAGTGCCTGGCAACCCGAACTATATGACCTACGCGGGCGGGCTCTCGTGGAATCCGTCCGCTTCGATTCTCCTGGACTGCGGCGTGTATTACTCGAAGGACAGATCGGCAAGCGGCAGTCATTCGCTGATGTATTCGGGCGGAGCGATGTATTCATTGTCGAGGCGGACGTCGCTCTATGCACAGGTCGCGCTCGTCAACAATCACGGCGGCATGGGAACGGGCGTCGCCGCAAACGGCGATCTCACCCGAATCCCGGACGGCAATACGCTGGCCGCGTCGGTCGGCATTCAACACCGGTTCTAGCCGAAGCGGTGATCAATTCAATCACAGGTACTCAAATGGCACTAGAACATCCGAAGTACGTCGCGGCCGTCGTCCAGGCCGCGCCCGAATTCCTGAACCTCGACAGCGGGATCGAAAAAACGGTCGCGTTGATCGATGAAGCCGGACGAAACGGAGCCGCGCTGATTGCATTTCCGGAAACCTGGCTGCCCGGCTATCCGTTCCACGTGTGGCTCGGACCGCCCGCATGGGCGCTTGGCTCCGGTTTCGTCCAGCGCTATTTCGATCATTCGATGACGTATGACAGTCCGCAGGCCGATGTCCTGCGGGCAGCTGCGGCACGCAACAAGATGACCGTGGTATTGGGCCTGTCGGAGCGCTGCGGTGGCAGTCTCTATATCGCGCAGTGGATCATCGGCCCGGACGGCGCGACTGTCGCCACGCGTCGCAAGCTGCGGCCAACGCATATCGAGCGCACCGTATTCGGCGACGGCGACGGCAGCGACCTGGCCGTGCACGATCTCGACATCGGACGCCTCGGCGCATTGTGTTGCTGGGAGCACATTCAGCCGCTGACCAAGTACGCGATGTACGCGCAGCACGAACAGGTGCACGTCGCGGCGTGGCCGAGTTTCTCCATGTATGAATTCGCGCCCGCACTCGGTCATGAGGTGAACAACGCGGTCAGCCGCGTATATGCCGTTGAAGGCTCGTGCTTCGTGCTCGCGCCGTGTGCGGTGATCAGCGAAAAGATGGTCGACATGTTGTGCGATACGGCGGACAAGCGTGCGATGATCCGCGCCGGCGGCGGGCATGCCACGGCGTACGGGCCGGACGGGAAGGCGCTTGTGGAGAAACTGCCGGAGACGGCTGAAGGGTTGCTGTACGTCGACATCGATCTCGGGCGCATCTCGCTCGCGAAGGCCTCGGCGGATCCGGTCGGACACTATGCCCGCCCCGACGTGCTGAAACTCTGGTTCGACAAGCAACCGCGGCGGTGCGTGGAGCATGCCGGCGAAAACGATGTGTCGCGGAGGCTGCTGGTGCCGGCGCGAGATGGCGCATGGAGCGGCACCGACGACGCTCAGGAAGGCATCGACTGATGAATTAGCCGGTATTCGCGCGGCGTTCTCATGTAATGGGCACGAAAGGCCCGACTGAAATGCGCCGCGCTTGCAAACCCCCAGGTTCCCGCGATCTGCTCGATCGAGCAATTTGCGTAGCATTTCAGCGAGAGCCACTGTGCACAGCGCTCCAGTCGCGCGACGAGGATCATGCGGCCGATGGTGGTTTCATCCTGCTGAACGAGGCGATGCAGGTAGCGTGCCGACATGCCGAGCGCTGCTGCGGCCAAATCGGCATTGAGATCGGGGTTGCGAAGATTGTTCGAAATGAACTGACGCAACTGTTGCAAGTGCATTGAATGAAGATTGGTGCGGGGGCCGGGGCGAACCTGCATCCACTCCGCCAGCAGCCCGCCGACCAGATCGGCGGCTGACGCGGAAATTTGCGGCGCGCTCGGGGAACGGGCGAGCCGGTCGCGTTCGGCGCACAGGGTGATGAGGTGTTGGGCCACGAGCATGCCCAGACCCTCCGCGCCGGAAATCGCATGCGCGACGAAGGTGTTCCGAAGCGGGATCCGGTGCACGACCAGCGACATCGGAAACCGGATGCAGATCTGCTCGAACGGCTCGGAGAGTTCCCAGCGAAACGGTCTGCGCGAGTCGAACAGGACGAGGTCGTGATGTTCGACCGACGCGCAACGCCCGTCCTGAATCAGTTTGCCGGCTCCCTCCAACTGGAGACCGACAAGGATATAGTCGCCCCCCGTTCTGGAAATCGACGGGACATCGTGCACGGCGACATGCCTACCGGCCGAAATCCGTGAAATGCAGACGTCGGCGATGGTCGCGCTTTGTATACTTCCCGAGAAGTGCGCATCCCGCTCGTGCGATATGGCAAGCGGAACGCAGCACTGCGCCGCCGCCTGCTCCCATTGGGCGAGCGATTCGTTGGCACGACAATTCGTATTCGGGTTGTCTGGCGATCCCATGATTCGATCTTCCTACGGCAGGCGGCTGGGGCCGCATGAGTCATCCGCATAAATATGGTTCCGCAAAATTCCAGCGTCAACCGGCGATTCGCTGCGTGCAATGTTCTTTTCGATGCGACAGGTTCGCGCTTCCGATAAGCGTCTCCGATGTGCCGATCACCGGAAGCGCGTATGCCTAAGGTCGCGTTAAACCTGAGGAATATGCTGACGAACGACGGCAAGGGCGACGAACACGACCATCATCGCCGATCCAGACATCAGCAGGTAGCCGGTCCTCCGGTCACGGTGATCACGGCCGCACCGGCAAATGCGCCAGGGATTGCGCCTAGCCGGCCGAAAGCCGGCGCGGACGCCGTGCCGGTTGCCCGCACGCCCGTCGAATGGACGTACGCGCAGCGTGCATACATCGTCGACTGGACTGCGTTGACGAACAGACCGTGCAGCCCGATTCCAGTGATCAGGAGTGCGGCCTAATGCTTCATGTCCGCACCAAGGGTCAGTCATGCTGACGGCGCCACCGATGCAGCACGGAAGCAGGGGGGCACGCGAACCGTAGCGGGCGACCGCCATCGCACACGCGCGCGCGGAGCAGTGCCGAGATCGCTTAATGGGGCTCGCCCGTCAGACGACGCGGGAAGGAAGGGGCTCATCTTGTCTTGTGGTGCGCGCAGCGTGCCCTTGTGTTTTGAAATGGCCGCGGCGGGTTGCGTGACGCTCCGCACCGCGCCGGCTGCGTGGATTGGTCGACGGACAATTCGACGACGCGCGTGGCGGCAACCGCCACGTGCTTCAATGTCGAGCCGTCGCTCCATCCGACTGGCGTGCACGAGCGTCGACGAGCCTGACGAGGCACGCCAGGCTGTTCGTATACGGCACTTCTACACCGACCTTGCGAGCAGCCTCGACTACGGCGCCGTTGATTGCTTCGATCTCGGTACGCCGCCCGGCCAGCACGTCCTGCAGCATCGATGGCCGATGCGTACGATGATGGGCGAGCGCATCGCGCACGTTCGACACCACGTGCTCTTCAGTTGCCGAAATACCGAGCGCACGGGCGACGGCCATCACCTCCGAAACGATCTTCAGCGCCAATTCTTCGCCGTCAGGGGTATTGGTCAACTCGCCGACCATGCATTGCGTCACGGCACACAGGCTGTTGAGGGCGGCGTTAAATGCAACCTTCTCCCAAATCGCGGCCCAGACGTCGGGATCGACATGGCACGAGAGGCCGGCGTCGTTCAAGGCTTGCACGGTCTGTTCGAGCGCGCTCGTATGCGCGCCGTTCGCGTTCATCAGTCGAATCGTGCCCTGGCCATGCGAGCGGACGGCCCCAGGCTCCGACTTGTCGGCTGGCCACGTGGTCACGCCGACCATGACCCGGTCGGACGATACGGATCGGGCGAGCCGTTCGGCATTCCCCAGGCCGTTCTGCAAAGACAGGATGACGGTGTCAGAGCCGAGTACGGCGCTTGCGGCAGCGAGTGCGGCGGTCGTATGCATCGTCTTCGTGAAAACGATGACGAGGTCGACGGGCTTGCTGGCCTCCTCCGGCCTCAGCGCGACGAGATTGCGCACAACTTGCTCGCCCGAATCGGTCGACAGCCGCAGGCCGTGGGCGCGAATCGAGGCAAGATGAGCCTCGTCGATATCGAGCAGGCTGACGGAATGACCTGCCAGCGCGAGGCGGCCGCCAAAGAACGAACCCATCGCACCGGCGCCCAGAATGGCGATCTGCATGGCATGCTCCTCAGAACGGATAGTGGCGGGGGGGCTGCAGGGCGATCCACCGCAAGTCGGTAAATTCCGCGCGGCCGCCGAATCGCCCGAAGCCGCTGTCCTTGGCGCCGCCGAACGGCATTTGAGCTCCGTCGTGTACCACCGGCCCATTGATACGGCAGATTCCGGATTCGACGCGCCGGCCAACGTTCATCGCGCGTGCGCTGTCCCGACTAAACACGGCCGCCGCGAGACCGTAGCGGTTGTCGTTTGCGCAAGCGATCACCGCATCGCGTACTGTCATGCCCTGCGCATTGCCGGCTTGATGGCCTTGTGGCGGAACGCTGTGCGCCATTGGAGTCTCCTATTGTTCAGTACGGTTCTGGTGAACGCATTATCTAAACATCCGGCAGAATCCGGAATTGCCGATTTCGCCAAAAGGCATTACCGTCAGGCATGACTTTCAATCGCCAGTAGTTTCACGCTTTCATCACGATCGCCTCAGTCTGCCGTCTCGGACGCGCGGCCTAGACCTTGCACGTCACGCAACCCAGCTACGTGGTGGCGACGCTCGATCACTCGCTGCGGGGAAAGCAGGGGATCACGCTGACCGTTACGATGGATCAACAGCATGCGAGATTCCGCCTCGCGGTACCGCGCCATTCGAGCACATGCGGCAGGTATTCGTCGCAAACGGCCTCCGCTTGCCGAACGATTTGATACGCTCGAATCGCCGGCGGGCGTCGGGCGGCGTACGCTGACCGCATTTCGGCGTCGGCACTGCTTATTATCGAGCCCCACCGTCAAACTGCTCGAACAGTTGCTGCAACTGACGGCCGAACCTCGCTAATGTCAACGGTGACCCATCGCACGACTTCATCGCGGTCGGCCGGCATCCACGTGCTGAATCGGGCCAGCTCGTGTGGTCGAGTCGTTGTTCGTCGTTACGCGTACGACTTGAGCGGGCATCGTGGACCGCTTGCGGGCCGCTGCAGCCATTCCAACGGCAGGTTTCCGCGCTCGCTGAGCGGCGGGGTATGGCCGAAATGAAGCGGACACCACGTTACGAACCGCGGACGTCAGCGTGAGGAAAAAATCCGCGACTTCCGAATAAACGCTCCGAAGCGACATTTCCCTGGGTAACCATCGCACAGCATTCGGGATGACCGAGCGCGGATAATGTAGCCAGTGCGGCATCAAGCAACGTTCCGGCTGTGCCGAACCTCTGATTGGCGGGTGCTGTGGCTACGACAGCTATTACCGGACATCCATAAGGCTGATAGTCGCAAACAAGGCAGGCCGACTGGAGACCGCCCGTCTGCTCAACTATCCACGATGCCTCGGGGATCCATTCGCCGTACCGTCCGCCAAGGATCGCCGCTGCCTTTAACGCATACTGAGTTTCAGTGTGCCCAGCATCGTCGATCGTTCCATGAAAGGCCGCGAAGAAAAGCAGCCCGAGCGCAGGTACGTCACCGCTGTACGTGGCGGACACTGGCTGACAACGCAACAGGCCGATGGCGGCTGTCGGACAGCGTGCGCTTCCAAAGTTGCGCGCTACGCTCGCGGGTCGAGCTTGGCATCGCGGGGCCCTTTTGCATGAGAAGGTTACTTTGACGACTCGCAGATTGTCGACGATGTAGACGCCGTCGTCGACGGTCTCTTCGTGGCCGAACGCGGCCGGCCTGCTTTCCACAAAGCGGCCATTCGCTTCAGATGGGGCAAACGCCTAGTCCCATGGAACAGTCCAGACCGGACTGCGGTCGATCGTCGCTACACGTAGACATTTGGAAGATCAATCACATGCATCTTCCTCCAGTGGCCCGACGAGTTCTCCAGCAGAGTGACAGCGCTACAGCGCGTTCGAATGGCGCCCCGCACAGACAGACGATGTTCGAGCTCGACGGCAGCCAAATGTGCTGTCGCAGCATCTCCGTGCGCGACAGTCAGATGTGGAACGATGCCATCGTGTGCACCACCATAGGGGCGAAACATGGGGAAGCGCTCGACCAACGCAGTCGTCAAGGCGACGAACGGTTCTGGTGGATCGGGAGCAAGATAAGTGGTGACCGCAAACCGCTCGACCTTCGTCAACGAGAATTCGAACGGCTGCACAACACTCAGCGCGCTTTGCGCCCGGCGAAGGACATCGGGCGTAATTTCGTCAGGCGGCATGAAGGGAAACAGAACCGTGATATGCGCCGGCATGCCCAGGTCAGAGGTGGCATCAAACCGGCTCCGAAGGTCCGCTACTGTTGACTCGGCTGCGGGAACCTCAACGACGAACGCTGTTGTGAGCATTCCGGAATCCTCTCGCGTCGATTGACCATTTATGGTTGCGGATTCAACCCTTCTTGACCTGCGTCGAAAGCCAAATCGGACATTCATCGTGCTGCCTGCGGACATCAAGGGACCGTCCAGCTATGGTCGCCTGACCTATGGATTCTGATCCAACGCTTCGCAACTTTGCGATTTGCCACGACCATTCGACTTGCGTTCCAGTAAGCGACCTTCGACGAACGTACCAGCGCCAGCGCGATTCAAGGCGTGATCGACGAAGGTGTCGCCGAACGACCGAACGACCGAACGACCCGCGCCGGACATAAACCACCACACCCGCCGCTCAATCAAGATAAGGCTCCAACACCCCCTCGATCCAGTCCATGAAGGCCCGGACGCGAGGCGACAGATTGCGCCGATGGGCCACGACAAGCGACGCGGCGAGCGGCTCGGGCCGCAAGTCGGGCAGCACCTCAACCAGCGCGCCGCTTTCGATGTAATGCGCAAGTGTCGGATATCCCGCCTGGATCAACCCAAGGCCTGCCAGCCCGGCTGCATGATAGGTCTGCACACTGTTGACCTGCATCGCGCTCGGCAGCGGTAGCGACGCATAGCCGTCGCCGTCCGGGTATTCCCATCCGGCATGCCTGGCACCGAGTGTCAGCGTGTACTGGATCATCCGGTGTCCCTGCGTGCGCAGATCATCGAGCGTGTGCGGTGTGCCGTACCGCGCCAGATAGCTCGGGCTCGCCGCATTGGTCATCCGCAGTTTTCCCAGCGGCCGGGCAATCAGCGTCTCGTCGACGATCGGCCCGAGCCGGATCACGCAATCGAATCCTTCCTGGACAAGATCGACACGCCGGTCGGTGCTCGAAAGTTCCAGTTCCAGTTCCGGATGCGCCGCCATCAGTTGCGGGAGTGCGGGAATCACGACGCTGCGTGCCAGCTCGGTGGGCATGTCGACGCGCAGCCTTCCCCGCAACGGTGTGCCGTTGCCGGAGAACATCGATTGCAACTCCTGTACTTCGGCCAGCAGGTCGCGCGCGCGTGAATAAAAGGCGCGCCCGTCTTCAGTCAGCTGAACGCGTCTCGTGGTCCGGTGCAGGAGCGCAACGCCCACATCCCGCTCGAGTTCACGGATCACCATCGACACACGTCCCTTCTGAATACCGAGGCTTTCGGCCGCGCGCGTGAAGCTCGTCATTTCGGCGACACGGGCAAAGATCAAAAGCGCGTCGAGGTTTTGCATTGTTCACCCAGGGAGTAACAGAACGTTCAATTTGTCATCGTTTATAACTCAGTTGCGGCTCGGTAGAGTGGCTTCCCATGTTGTCCACGACGGACAACCCGAACGAAAGGAAGCACCCATGACACCACACGCCGCTCCGGTCAACACGGTCGTCGTATTCCACTCCGGCCACGGGCATACCGAGCGCATGGCAAGCGCTGTCGCCGAAGGCGCCCGCGCCGTGCTCGTCGCGATCGACAGCGAGGGAAACATTCCAGCGGATGCCTGGGAAACGCTCGCCGGCGCGGACGCGATCCTGTTCGGCTCGCCGACCTACATGGGCGGCCCGAGCTGGCAGTTCAAGAAGTTTGCCGATGCATCCTCGAAGGTCTGGTTCGAAGGCGGATGGCGGAACAAGGTCTTTGGCGGCTTCACCAACAGCGCAAGCATCAACGGCGACAAGCTCAACACGCTCGAATACTTCTTCCTGCTGGCCGGGCAGCACGGCGGCATCTGGGTCAGCATGGACATCAAGCCGGCGAACGTGAAAGCCTCGATGCGTGACGACCTGAATCGCATGGGCGCCTATATCGGGCCGATGGCGCAAACGCCTGCCGATGCGTCGCCCGAGGAAATGTCGCCGGGCGACCTCGAGACGGCACGCCGCCATGGCATGCGCGTCGCGACGATCGCCGGACAGTTTCGGTCCGGAGCACCTCGAGGCAACTGAAATCCCGGCATGCGCGGCGGGACGTGACGCAACGGACGCCGCCGCATGCCATCCAGCCACGTTTGAAGGGAAGGGTGATGAAATACAAGCAACTGGGCCGCACCGGCCTGTACGTTTCCGAGTTGTGCCTCGGCACGATGACGCTGGGCGGCAACGCCGACGCCGGCATGTGGAAGGCGATCGGCGCCGTCGAACAGGACGAGGCGAACCAGCTGATCGCCCGCGCGCTTGCCGACGGAATCAATTTCATCGATACCGCCGACATTTACTCCTTTGGCCAGTCTGAACGCATCGTCGGGCAGGCCCTCCGGGACATCGGCGTGCCGCGCAGCGAGATCGTGCTCGCGACCAAGACGGCCGGCGTGATGGGCCGGAAGCCCAACGAACAGGGGGCGTCGCGCGGCCACATCATGGATTCCGTGCAGAGAAGCCTGGAACGGCTTCAGGTCGACCATATCGACCTGTACCAGATTCACGCCAACGATCCTGTCACGCCGATCGAAGAGACGCTGCGCGCCCTCGACGATCTCACGCGGCAGGGGCTGGTGCGATATGTCGGCGTGTCGAATTGGCGCGCGGGCAAGATCGGCAAGGCGCTCGGGCTGAGTGAGGCGCTTCGCGCGACGCGCTTCGAGACGCTCCAGGCCTACTATTCGATCGCCGGACGTGACGTCGAGCGCGAACTGGTGCCGCTCGTCGTCGAGGAGCAGATGGGGCTGCTCGTCTGGTCGCCCCTCGCCGGCGGGTTGCTGTCGGGGAAGTTCGGTCCCGGTGCGTCGACCGACAGCGGTTCGCGGCGCACCCATTTCGATTTTCCGCCGGTCGATCCTGAGCGAGCCTGGCCGTGCGTGGCAGAGATGCGCGCCATCGCCGATGCGCACGATGTCTCGGTCGCGCGGATCGCGCTCGCGTGGCTGCTTGCGAGGCCGCACGTCACGAGCGTGATTGTCGGCGCCAAACGGATCGAACAGCTTGAAGACAATCTCGGCGCGGTCGATGTCGTCCTGACCGAGGCCGAGCTTGCGCGTCTCGATGCCGTGAGTGCTTTGCCGGCCTGCTATCCCGGCTGGATGATCGAGCGTCAGGAGGCGGGCAGGCGCCCTCAACCTTTCCGGCGCGTCGCGTCGGAATAGAACCGGCTAATGCACCTCAATCCGGTCGAAGCAAGTCGTTGAAGATCGCCCCCCGCGTTGAATTGCGTGTTCCCGTTACCAAAGAGAGATCGACATGCCAAAGGGTTATCTAGTCGCACATGTCAGCGTTTCAGACCCGGCCGCCTATGCTGCTTATGCGGAAGCCGCGGGCGATGCAATCAAGGCTTTCGGCCCCAAGGTCATTGCGGCCTGGGGGCAGTATGAAAACCTCGAAGGCGAGGCCCATGAGCGGCATGTGGTCCTCGAGTTCGATTCGTTCGCCGAGGCCAGGCGTTTTTATGAGAGCCCCGAATACCAGACGGCCAAGGCACTCCGCGCCGGGGCGGCAACCGGGACCTTCGTCATTCTCGAGGGAGCTTCATGACGCTGACCACGACACGTTCGAACATGAGCGTCGTCGGTTCGATTTCGCGGCAGGGGGGCTCATGAATCGCGGCCGTCCTTCGCAGGAGGTGCCCGGCTTGCGAATGCGGGGACGCTGGTTTGCCGACACGTCCTTGCGGTGATCAATCATTCGGCTGAATGTCCTCCGGCCCATGCGACCGGACGAGCGACGGCCTGACGATGATCTTGCCGATAACCTGGCCAGATTCTTGCGCCTGGTGGGCTTCAACGATGGCGTCGAGCGCGACTTGCATGCCTATGGTCGGCACATAGGCGCCGTCCTCGAGGCATTGGCCGATCGCCGAAACGGCTGCGGACTTGGCGGTCGCCGGGACGGTGTAAATGTAGACGAACCGGAATGTGCAGCCTGCGATCATGGCGTCGAGCAGGGGAAGCGGCACCTGATCGGCAGCGGATCCTACGGCATACGAACTGATGATGCCGCCGTTGGCGAGGCAACGCATATCGATGTCGAGGTTGTCTTGCAGACTGACTTCCACGATACGATCGACTCCCCGCTGCCGTGTTGCCGACTTCACGATCGCGACCACATCCTGCAGCCGTCGATTGATGACGAGGTCGGCACCCGCACGCCGTGCGGCGTCCGCCTGTCCGGGCGTTGAAACGGTCGTCGCGACCCACGCGCCAGCCCATTTTGCGAGCAGGATTGCCGCGGTTCCGACTGCTCCCGCGCCGCCCTGGACGAGTATCGAGCGACCCTTGATGTCGCCGTCGGAGAAGAGGCAGCGATGGGCCGTGAGTGCCGGAATGCCCAGGCAGGCGCCGACCTCGAACGAAACGTTGTCGGGCAAAGGAACGGCCTGTGCTTCCGGCACGACCGCATATTCCGCGGCCGTGCCGAAGGGGCGGCGATATTGCGCTTCGAACAGCCACACCCGTTCGCCGGTCCGTGTCGGCGCAACGCCGGCACCGACCGCGTCGATCACGCCCGCGCCGTCTTGATGCGGAATGACCATCGGGAATGCGGAAGGGCCGGAGAAGCCGGTACGCGCCTTGATGTCGCTGGGATTCAGGCCCGATGCGTGGATGCGCACCCGGACTTCGCCGGGACCCGGTTGCGGAACCGGAAAATCTCCGAGCCTCAACACTTCCGAAGCTTTGCCCTGACGTTCGTAATAAGCGGCCTTCATCGATCGGGTCCCTTGAATGAGTCCGGTCGCCGGTTATCGGCGGCCGATGTAACGATGCCGGGACTATCGGCGGTCGACCGCTTTTGCACAAGAAGGCACGTCTTTGATATATAGGGAAAGAAATTATCCTATTGGGAGCCGGCATGACATCTTCGGTTAGCACGTATCCGTGCTCGGTCGCCGCGACGGTCGATGTTGCAGGAGGGAAATGGAAGCCGCTGATCGTGCACTATCTGCTGGGCGGTACCAAAAGGTTCGGCGAGTTGCGCGGCTTGATCGGAGCGGTGACCCAGCGCTCGTTGACGTTGCAGCTTCGCGAGCTCGAATCGGATGGCATCGTGACCCGGACGGTTTTCGCCGAGGTCCCGCCCCGCGTCGAACACACGTTGACCGAATTCGGCAGAACGCTCGCCCCGGTGCTCGACGCAATGAAGCAATGGGGCGATGCTTACCTCGCGCGACTGGAGCAATCCGCGGGGCGCCGGCCGTGTTCGTGAGTGTCCCGTTGCGGCGCCGGTGGTTGTCCGGACACCCTTGCCCGGCGAGTCGTTGAAAACGCGCACGTGCCATAATTCGCCGGTTCCTGGGCTACCCGACGCATCGTGTCCTTCACGAAATGATTTTGATCAGATCTCTTGCCGCCGCCTGCCTGTTGCTGGCGGGATGTATTGCCGCGGCGCACGCCGAGACGTATCCGCCAGAAGTGTCGAGAAACATCGACAAGCTCCAGTCCCGATGTGCCGGCAAGTCCAGCGACCCCAAGGCGGCCGCCTGCATCGAATACAAGGCGACGCTGGCCCGCACCGTTCCACCCGCTGTCCAGGAGTTGATGCGTCAGGAAGAAGTGGTCGATGGCCAATGCAGGAACGGCGCGGCACCGAAACTATTGCCTGACGGGCAATATGCTCCGGGCAGTGCGTGCGCACAACGCGAGCTGATGATGAAAACCATTCGCCAGCACGGCTGGTGCTGGGGGCATACGGACATGGACAGCTATCATCCGGGCTGGGTGGTCTGTCATCCCGGTGAATGGCAGTGAAGCCGGGCGAAGCTGTCGCTGAAACGCTCGCGTGACGGCATCGGCGGCGTTCGCGGATGGTTGCGGATTCAACGCGCCGGGGGCGACGGGCAGAGGATTGTGAATGATCGAGCGGCTCGTGCCGAACGACCTTTTGAATCCGCCGCGGAACCCGGTCACTGCCTGCTCCGACAATCCGCGACTGACCTGACCCGGTTCGCTAAAGGCTATCGACACCGGTGCGTGTTGAATACACGACGACTGTCAGTCGGACGACGCCGGCACCTCATTTCCCTGAGCCGCACCGCATTGATGGCAATGCGGGAAAAAGAAGAAATTCCGGCCGCCGCATTCGCAGACATTGAAGAGTCGTAATCCGCAATGCACGCAGAACGTGGAGTCGTCGCCGCCGAGATTCCATTGTTTGTCGCATGACGGGCAGCGCTTCTTTTCGAGCGAACGAACGGCTTTTTCGTAGCCGATCGTGCGCGCGCGTTCTCCCTGATCCTGCTGCAATTCGAGCCGCTTTCGTTCGGCATAGCGCTGAAAGGCCTTCATCATGTAAAGGCCGGCGAACACCGTGAGCGCAATGCCCACCAGGACCCGGACATAACCGCCGAAATTCGGCAAGTACGGAACCAGTTCGATGAAGAACGCGCTCAGTGCAAACAGGCCAAAACCGTACACGAAAGGCCAGTAGCGTATCTTGCGGTAGCGTATGAACAACCAGATCGCAACCAGGAGTATCGGCAGCGTCAGCGCAAGCCGCAGCCCGAACACTTGCAGCTCGTAGTGCCGTGTCGCTTCGTCGAAGCGCCGTTCGGCTGCTGCGTCCGCTTCGGCGATTTGCGTGTCCACTTGAGTCTGCTGCGATGCCAGCGCCCGTTGCTGATCGTTGATCGCATCGATCTGATGCTGCCAGTTGACCACCACGGCCTGGAGCGAATCCAGCTTGCGAGTTCTCGCCAGAATGTCTGGGTCCCGCGCACTGTCGCCGGTCACCGAGCGCGTCGCCAGCCAGTTGCGGAAGCTTTCCTTCTCGGCCGCATACTCCTTCGCGGCGCGGCTGCGCGCGACCTCCATGGTGTCGGCCTTGTCGGCAAGCGCGTTGTGCTGCGTCTGCAGATTGCGCCGCGCCGCGTCCAGCCGCGCTTTCGTCGGCGCATCGGCGAATTGCTCGATGGCGGGTGGGCCGCCCGTCGGGGCAAACGCCATGTCGCGGATCACGAGGCTGCCGAGCATGTTCAGAAAGACGGCGAAGATGATCGCGATCACCCATGAGGCGAGTCGCAGGAGCCGCGCGGGACTGGTCAGGCCGTCGCCGGAAGTCATCATTGTTTTGCCTTTGTTGGAATGGTTCGCAGTGTTATCAATCTTGACACAATGGTCGACTGTCGCTTTTTGGCTGGCTGACTGCCGCCTGATGCGGTCAGCGGGAATGCGCCAAAGCGGCCGCCGGTCACCCCGAAAACGCCGCCCGTCGCGCTGAACCACGCAGCCCTTGATGTTGGCTCAGATGAAATGTCGGGCTCGCAAGGCGGTCATCGCGGCGAATCCAGGCCGAGTTGCTCCACTATCTCAGGGAAGCCAAGCGACGTTGCCATCCTGGCAAAGGCATCCTGCTCTGTTGTCGATGCAACTGCAAGTGCCGCTGCGATCTCCTCAAGCGCGTTGACGTCGTCGTCCTCGGCGTGCAAGTTACTCCGCTGATCGATGTACCTCACGGCCAGTACAAGTGCCTTGGCTATTCCATCCATGTCGCCCTCAAAAGACCCAATGTGATGTGAACCCTGTGCACAGAGAAGGTCGCTGCTTTGACAAATTTCCCATGTCCGTAGTCGCGAGCCGTCGATTCTGTCGGCCTTCCCAGTGCTTTGAGGTTTGCGTTTGCGGGTTAAAGGTGTCGGGCCCGGACGCAGCGATGTGATGGCTGCCTCGCACGCCCGGAATTAACGGAGCGTTGTCATGGCTTGACAAAATCATACCGTCACTTTTCGGGAGGATTGTTCAATGAGCAAAGCTTGCAAATAAAAAGTGCATCCTTGAATGCGAGGTAAGCGTTAGTAAATTCATTGCGTGCGGAATCAATATCAATCGACTGTGGAATTATTTGATATTTCGTCGTAAGCACGGATGTCACGTGATTGGCGGTTACGAAGTCACCAAGAGGTTCACATTGTCGCGCTGTGGCGATTGACTTCTTCCTTGTGGATTTCGAAGGTGCATCGATCACCTGTCGTGGCTATCAGGCGAAACCCGCATTTTTCGGCGACTCGAAGAGAGGCTCGATTCCGGATAGCGCATGACGCCGTCAAGCTCGTCATCCTGCCCGAGCCGAACGCGAGAACGAGCAGCGCACGAATCGCATGAGCTGCGTAGCCCTTTCCCCAAAAGTCAGGCAATAAAAACCAGCCACAATCAGCCGAAACCGAGTCGCGGATCGTGTAGCCGACACTCCCGATCATTCCTTTCACGTGCTGACATTCAACCGCGTAGAAGAAGCGTATCCGCTCCGCGGATCGTTGCTGTGCGATCGCGTCTGCCAACGCATGTTCACATTGCGCTCTCGTGCGCGGGAGCCACGACACATGGCGGGCCACTTGCGAGCTCATCTGCAATTCGCAAAATCGCTCGATGTCGGACGGTACGTGTTCACGGAGTCGAACGGGGCATGAATTCATTCAGGTACCGGAAGCTGCCAGGCGCATTTCTCGAAAGGAGTCACACGCGGTCACGGAATCATCAAGGCCCGGGCAGCGGATGCGGAAGCGACGGAAACCTCGATGGCAGCGAGCACTTCGAGAGAACGGCGTGCAGCGTCTGTCTCAACGGGGTGGTGCCCTGCGATGCGAGCCAGGATACCTCGCTTCCCGCTGCCATTTTGGCCCCGGCCCGACATTGGATAGGGAGCGTCTGCCGTCAGCGCGTAAGCGCTCCCGTTCGACACCGGGTTTTCGTCCGATCGTGGATCAGCGTCACGGCGCGGATCTTGCTGACGCGGTGTCCTCGGGCCAGTTCCTATAAGGGTAAGTCCGGCATGGCGCAACGTTATCAAACCAGATTAACTTATATCAAACAATTTTTGACGCAAAATTATGTTCCTGATATGGTCTTTCGCACTCGCTAAGCGCGATCCGGCCACGTTGGTGCCCGGCGATTAGGTTCGCGTACTTCGCCAGCGGTTGAACCGGACGCTCAAGCAGCCTGCAATGGCGGCCGGTACTTCCAGACGGTCTTTTGTAGCAGGTGGAGCGTGATCCGGTTTCGTCATCGCCGACCTTGCTCGCGGGCATTGCACGGGCGCTGGACGTGACGACGTCGGACTGCTCCGAAATGCCATCGGGGAACGTTCGGCCGGGCGCGGTGATCCGCTCGAGTTATCCGGCTTCGCGGATTCGGCACATCGGTTCGCCGGATCATGAATGCGGCGGGAGGATGTCAGTTCGAATGAATCCTCTAGTGCGCGCTCGTGGCCAAGGCGCGCCCGGAAATCACCGCGCAGGGGGCAAGTTTCTTCGCGTGATCGACGGTGAAGTTTCGCCGGAGCTGGAAGGCAAGGTATCGATGCAGCAAACAGGCGACCCGGCACATTCTCGATTCACGGTGCCATATGGCCGGAGCGACAACGGAAGCAAGGAAGCGGCTTTGATCCAGGTAGGGGCGCCGCGATTGGTCTAATCGAAAGAGTGCCGGACAGGTCGAGATGCGTGGTACCTCTCCGCATGCAATTTTGAGGATGACGAAATGATTGATTTGATTATGCCGATTTGGCGAATATGACGTTGGCCGTTGCGGCCGAGACGACGCGCAGGCCGTGCGCCGTCGTCTGCATTCGAATACGACACAACCCGTTTCAAACAATCCCAAAACCACTCCTGACTGTGAAATACAGATGAAAAACAAAAACATCAACGTCAGCGTTATCGCTGTTGCCGCATTCGCCGCATCTTCGGCAGCAATGGCGCAGTCGTCGGTCACCCTGTACGGCATGCTCGATTCGGGTATCGGCTACACCTCGAACATCAATGGCCACAAGCGGTTCGGCCTCGACGGGGGCGCCGTAGGTTCGAACAAGTGGGGCCTCAAGGGGGACGAAGACCTCGGCGGCGGCCTCAAGGCGGTATTCAAGATCGAAAACGGTTTCAACATCGGTACAGGCGGCATAAACGGCCAGGGGCCGATTGGTGCCACGCGTTCGTTGTTCAACCGCCAGGCCTACGTCGGCATTGCTTCCGATCGGTACGGCACCCTGCGCATGGGGCGCCAGCTCGACGCCGTGACGGAAATGGTGCAGGGCCTGACGGGCGACGCCATTTCAGCATCGACATTCTCGACGCCGGGCGACGTCGACAACAACGACAACACGACGAACCAGAACAGCGCCGTGAAGTACATTTCGCCGGTCATCAACGGCTTCCAGGCTGAAGGTGCGTACTCGTTCGGCGGTGTTGCCGGTGCGATGGGTTCGGGGCAATCGTGGTCGGTGGCGGCGAACTACGCTCAAGGCGGCCTGACCGTCGCCGGCGGTTACTTCCGCGCGGCAAACCAGGGTGAGAACGGGTGGCAGAACGCAACGGCACAACCGGGTTTCGGTACCGCGCTGGGCTATCCGAGCTCGGGTTATAACGGTGGCAATGCGTTCAAGAGCGCGGGCATCGCCCAGGTCGCAACTCAATACCAGATCGGTCCGTACACGGCGGGCTTGCGATACTCGAACGCGCAGTACCAAGGCAACAACGGCCAGCCGTCGATCCACTTCAACGTGCTGGGTGCGCTCCTGCAGTACCAGGTCACCCCGGCATTGTCGCTGGCCACCGGGTACACGTATGTCTACGGTTCGGCAGCCACGCCCAGCCAGGCTGCCGAAGGCCGCACGATGGCTTCGATCAACCAGGCGTCGCTCGGTGCCATGTACGCGCTGTCGAAGCGCACGTCGGTTTACGCCGTGGGCGCCTACGTCCATGCCCAGGGCGCTCAGGCTTCGGCTGCCGACTTTGGCAACACCTCATCGGGCGGTAACCAGGTTCAGGTCAACATCGGCATGCACCATAGCTTCTGATCTTCAAATCGCAGGCCCGGAAGCCCGGAGTAGTGGGTGCAATACTCCGGGCTGGCAGCATTCTGGTGGTTCCACATGGACCATGAGCGCTCGGATCGTCAACGATTCGAGCGCTCGTGTCAGACGGCCGCAAGCGGCCGGGGCGCAGCTGGCCGCCCGATCTCGAGCCTCGTTCGACGAATCGCCCGGACTTCACCGCAGCCGTGGACGGCTTCCATTCCTCCATGAGCGCCGCCGCCGGTCCATGCGACGCCTTGTCACCCGCGTGTAACAAAAGTCCTGCTGAAGCCGGGGGTGTCTCGGCCGCATTGACGGTTCACCCGTCCCGCAGCCGCTCGACTTGCCGGCGCGCAGCACGAATGTCGTCGCGGCACTCAACTCTTCCACGAATCTGTCGTTAACTCAGGGCGGCTGCCTCCGAGTGGGCGGCGCTCCGGCGTCTGAACCCGCTGGACAAGGGATCGTCAAATGCGACGTCGCGGCCCATGGCCACGCTCGCCGCCGCGACGCCTCACGCGATGGGTCAATGCCCCGTCTGCGAGTTCGATGAGTACGCAACCATTCGAGGCAAGCGGGATCGCACCGTGCCTGTCGCCGCGGGCGAGCCTGAAGGTTGCCGGATCGAAGCGCGCCGGCGAGGGCTTTTCGTCTTGGTTAGAGAATGTATCCGAGCAGCTACGATGTTCCGATTGCGCGCCTCGTCGCGCGTCAGATTCTGTCCTGCACGCCCGCCACGCCGGTGCGGGAGGTCGCGCGACGCATGTTCATCGAGCGTTGCAGCTCGATCGTCGTGATGGAGGATGAACAGGTCGTCGGGATCTGGACCGAGCGCGATGCACTGTCGGCCGGCGACGATCCGCACGGGCTCGATCGGCCGGTCAGCGAGGTAATGAGCCATCCGGTGCTGACGCTCGAGGCCAACACGCCGCTGGGTGAGGCCGCGATGAAGTTCAAGCAGTCGGGCGTCCGGCACTTCGTGGTGGTCCGCGATAACGTCGCGATCGGCGTGCTGACGCAGACCGACGTCGTCGTGAACCAGGGGCCGGAGTTCTTTCTGCACCTGAAGCCGATCGAATCGATCCGCATTCATCCGCCCGTCGTGGTGTCCGAGCAGGTCGCGCTGCACGACGTTGTCACGCGGATGCGCACGCAACGACTCGATGCGATCCTGGTCGGCTACGACGACGGTGAGCACGGCATCCTGACCGAGCGGGACATCGTTCGGCTCCTGGCGGAAGGCGCGTCCCAGGGCGCGGTCGGGGCCTACGCGAGCAAGCCGCTGCAGATGCTGAGCGCGAAGCAGAGTTTGTATACAGCACAGCGCTTCATGACCGAGCACAATATGCGGCACGTCGGCATTCGGGACGAGGCGGGCAGACTGACCGGGCTGCTCTGTTTCGCGGACGTGCTGCAGAGCATCGAGCATGAATACGCGAACGAGTTGCGCAGCGCCGTGCGCGAGCGCGACGAAGCGCTGGGTCTCGCGCGCTTCAACCTGCGCATGGCGGATCGGGTGTTCGAATCGGCGCTCGAAGGCATCATGGTCACCGATCGGCACGCGAGGATCGAGCGCGTCAACCAGGCCTTCACGCGCCTGACCGGGTACACCGCGGACGAAGTGATCGGGCGCAACCCGGGCCTGCTGAGTTCCGGGCGCCAGACGCCGGATTTCTACAAGCAGTTGTGGCATTCGCTGACGACCGACGGCCACTGGCAAGGCGAAATCTGGAATCGCCGCAAGACCGGCGAGCTGTTTCTGGAATACCTGACGATCACCAGCATTCGCGACAACGAAGACGAGATCTCGCACTATGCGGCGATCTTCTCCGACATCACGCAGCGGCGTCAGGCGGAGGAGCGGCTGGGCTATCTCGCCACGCACGACGTGCTCACCGATCTCGCGAACCGGGCGCTGTTCGAGGAGCGGCTCGCGCATGCGATCGCTCACGCGAAGCGGGTCGGTCGCAAGGTCGCGGTGATGTACCTCGATCTCGACCGCTTCAAGCTGGTCAACGACACGCTCGGCCACAACGCCGGCGACGAGGTGCTCAAGCAGGTCGCGGAGCGCATCGTCACGTCGGTGCGCGCGAACGACACGGTGGCGCGCATGGGCGGCGACGAATTCGCGCTCGTGCTCGAGGAATTCGACGATGTCCGCGACGTCGGGCGCGTTGCACGCAAGCTGCTGGACGAAGTGGCGCGGGCGATCGATGTCGGCGGTCGCGAGATCTTCGTGACGCCGAGCATCGGCATCAGCATCTATCCGGACGACGGCACCGAGGCGGAGCACCTGATCCTGCTCGCGGATCAGGCGATGTACGGCGCGAAGAGCCGCGGCAGGAACGTGTTCCAGTTCTTCGAGAGCAAGATGACGTCGTCGGCGATGGAGCAGCTGGAGACGCTCGGCGAGCTTCACCGCGCGCTCGAGCAGAACGAATTCCGGCTGTTCTACCAGCCGCAATACGATCTGGCCAGCGGCCGGATCGTCGGCGTGGAGGCGCTGCTGCGCTGGCTGCATCCACGCAAGGGCCTGGTGCCGCCGGGCGACTTCATCGGGCTGGCGGAGCGGTCGGCGCTGATCGTCCCGATCGGCCGGTGGGTGCTGCGCGAAGCCTGCCGGCAGGCGCGCCGCTGGCTCGACGAGGGTTTCGAGTTCGGGCGGGTGTCGGTGAACGTGTCGGCACGGCAGTGCTTTACCGACCATTTCCTCAGCGACCTGACGACCATCCTCAGCGAAACCGCGCTGCCGGCCGAATGCCTGCAGCTCGAGTTGCTTGAAAGCATGGCGATGAACACCCGCGAGGAAATCGGCATCCTGCTGCGCGAACTGGCGACACGGGGGATCAGCCTGGCGATCGACGATTTCGGTACGGGCTATTCGTCGCTGGTGTACCTGAAGGATCTGCCCGTCGATACGCTGAAGATCGATCGGTCGTTCCTGACGGACTGCGGTTCGGGCAGCACGGATGATGCAATCGTGCGCGCGATCGTTGCGATGGGGCGCGCGCTGGGGCTCGATGTCGTGATGGAGGGCGTCGAGACGGAGAAACAGCTGGCGTTCCTGCAGGAAATCGGCTGCCACCAGGTGCAGGGGTTTCTGTTCGCGCGGCCGCAGCCTGCTGAACAGCTGGCCGCGATCTCGTTGCGTCGCGGTGTTGAGTTGCTGACCGAGTGAGGCGGTGGGGTGTCAATATGTCAGCCGCCGAGGTTCCCCGCGATCGCGCTGCTGCCGTTTTTGAACGACAGCATGTCCGTCACCTTGCCGGTATAAAAATCGACGATTTCACCGCCACGCGTCAGCAGCCGGTCGCCGAACCAATCTGCTGCCAGTCGCGCGGGCGGCCCACGGTGACGTTGAATGGCATGTTCGACCGCACCGGTATGTGCGTCGATCACCAGATCCTCGCCCCAATTGCAGCGTGCCGTTTCCGGCAAGGGTACGCACAAATGGCTGCCACTCTCGTTGAACAGGATGTTGGCCGAGCGAACCTCTCCAAATTCGCCAATATCGCGCGACCATGCCACCGAGCCGTTCCGGTCACAGCACAGCAATTGATTGGTATCGCTCGCGACGAACATGACTGACCCATCGCGCGCAAAGCGCAGGCGCTTGACCTTGCCGCCCGCCGGGAGATTGACCGTGTTGATCTCGCCGCTGCGGCAATTCACGGTCAGCACCGAGTTCCTGGTTCGTTCGTCTGGAGCCCAAAGGAGTCCGTCGACCGGATCCACGTCGCCGAAACGTGCATCGAAATCACGCGCGACAGGATCGCCAAGCTCGCCGGTGTCCAGATCGATCACCACCGGACGGCCTTTGTCATTGCTCTTGAAGGCGCTTACCAGCGCATAGCGCCCGGAAGTATCCAGGCGCGTCCAGAACGACAGAAACCTGTCGGTCTGATGCAGGACGGCGCCATCGGCAACCACGGTCAAGCGGCTGCGGTTGGTATTGCGTGCGATTATCCACGACGCCGATGCCAATGCAAGACGACGGCCGTCGCGTGATACATCACACACCGTATCGTCCGTCTGCGCGCCGGCGACCGATGTAATCGTTTTCGAATCACGGTCGTATTGCACTAACGCCGGCTCGGGAAGGAAAGCGTCAGTTTGGTCGAAGAACACGAGACCGCGGGGTACATCGATGTACACAAAGAACTCCGGCAAGAAATGCGCAAAAGACGTGTCGATCGCGATTGTTTGGTTAACCACCGACGCCTTGCGTCGGCGGATCATGTCCTGATTATCAACAGACTGGCACGTGGCGTCGAGCGATTGGTTCTGGGCAGCTGGTCGGAGCTGGTTGACCGTGGTCGACGGTGGATTCAACCGGTCGATGCAACACCTCCACTGCTTACGCAGCGCCTATTGTGTTGCATCGACCGGTTGAATTCGCCGCCGACCTCGGAAGTTCGGCGCTAGGTACCGCCCATGCGCATCTGCGTCAGCCGCCAACCTCCGTAGCCGGCTCATAACGGTCAAATGAAACCGGTGATAGCAGTCAGTCGTCCACCTGTTCGGCCCGGGTAGGCGACGCTATCTTATTAACTCGTTACCGATTCTTTTTCGCGAAATTTTCCGTGGATTTTCCAAGTGGTAGCGCAATGATCCTCAAACGACCCGCCGAGGTCCAAACCCGACTTGCCGGCAGTCAGCTTCAGTCCTGCATTGATCCCGAAGTCGTCTTCGTAGTTCACGGTTAGTGAAAATTCAGTCAATCCGAATTTGATTCTGCCTTTCGCAATTGATTGCCACGTGGGCTCGTGAGGGTACCATACGAGCGGTTCAGGTAGAGAGGGTTGAGTGGTTCCACAGAGGTGAGCTTCATACAAAAGTGCGGACACGCCCGACTGCTTGCTGGAAATTTCGGTGCCAGCATTAGCGTCCGACATTGGAGCAGAGAGGGTGGCTGCGAATTCTCGCGACCAGCCTCTTACATGCTCCACCTTAATTTCACTTGCTCCCAAAGACATTAGTAGATCAATCGCTTCCGAGAATTTGTGCTCAAAAGCAAGGCGATGAAACGAGGCAACGGTGAAATAAATCCCATTTACCGCCGGGTGGGCCACATACAGTACGCCGTCGCGTGGGTGGCCCGGAGGGAAGGTCAGTGAGTTAGCTTGCGTCCGGCTTATCTGGGTGATGTCGAGCCCGCTCTGGCGCGCTTTGCTCCATGCGATCAAAGCTTCCGCACCAGCAACCAAGACGCCTGCTAGATTTGCGCCGTAGAGCGCCCTCAGCGCGTTTTCGCCAATCTTTGCAAAGTCAATTCCCTTCTTGGGTTGGAGAGCAGCGGCTTCTGCTTCCTCAGCTGCCTTTACCACCTCGTCCGGTGCAACAACGATCAATTGATTATTCATTAGTGGAGACCGAATCAGAACAAGATTTCGATTTTCTTTCTGAAGCACACTTCAGCGCATTCCTAAAATCCGAGAAAGATCAAAGAAGTCGACGTCGCGAGCATCCGCAAGATCGATTGTGGCCGATATGAGACGCCATGTCGAACGGCTGCGAGTGGCCGAACGCAGCCGGCCGCCGCCCTGTGACGCGCGACCGGCGCAGATAGACCCTAAACGGTCAGCCAAGCTGGCGCGACCTCAACGACCACTTCTGAAGTCAAACGAACATCCGTCTAGTCCGAGGTTCAGCGACTTCTCGGTTTTAGCGGACGGTCGCAGGCCGGTTTCCAACAAGCAGCTGTTTACCGGCACTGAAACCTTCATCTCTCAACGGTCGAAATTGGCTATCCGTTGCGCCCCCGCAGAATGATTTCAGAACGGAACACATCGCCGATTTTCATTGTCGCAGCCATTCCATCCGACTCGATAATGCTTCTCCCCATCAGCTTGGTCCACGGCGCGCGATCCCTGTCCGCTAAATCTTCAACCGTTGGTCGCTCCTGGAGCTCGGCCAAAGCGTCACGATTTACCCCCTGCCTGATGACTACCTGCTTCACAGGCTCCTCATCTACCCAAACCTCTCGCGGTAATTCAATGACAGTTTCCCGCCCGCGGAATCGCCCATCAAACACCCTTGGATGATCGACCTCATCGCGAAGCTCATCTCGCGATCTTTGATCGCGTGCCTTCATTTCTTCCTGTCGTACGCTTTCCGCTTTAGCCGATCTTGCACGCATTGCATCCGGTCGACGACCAAACGGTGAAGCCACCGCCTCTGCAGTCACCTCAAAGCCAGCCATACGAAGCGCTTTGGACATTACACCCCGATTTGCGGCGTCGTCAGCAAAGATAAGTTGGTTTGCTGCAATTTCGAATGGATCTTCTGGCTCCGGATCTACAATCCGGAGGACGCCCTCCCTTCCACCCTCGACATCAATGTCAAGACCACAGACAAGTCGCTGGCCGGTGTGTCCAGCGGGAAACTGAATTGACCGCTTCTGAGCAACGCCACCCTTTAGGACTGGCCCTTTGGACCCAAGCTGTTTAATGCTGTACTCTGGACCCGACTGGGTACCTTTACATTCAATGACATGCCATCTACCGGCTACATCTCGGGCAACGAAATCGGGGGTCTTATTCGGTCCTCGCTTTGCGGTTCGCTTCTGAGTCGCGCCGACCGATGCTGCAATTTTCTGCATGAAATACCTACCGTCGACGACTTCTGTCAGCGATAGCTTGTCGAACAGCCAGAGGATCGGCACCCCCATACCGAAGTCGTCGCTCAAGATAGTCCGCTGATGTGCGTCGAGCTCCGCGAAGCTGCGGGTGAGACTAACGTGCGGCTCGTTCGATATTGCGGCCAGATATCGTACCCACGCCCAAAACTCGCTCAGGGAAACGCCCGTCGACGAAGTCGGGGTCGTCAGATACCCGATTACCATCAGCATCGCAGGAATGTTTAGGTCATAGGAACTCGTCCCGTTTGTGAAACTTCTCGGAAATAGCGGCCGAATTCCCGGTCCTGGCCACGTCGATCGATCAATTTTTACGATAAGTTTTCTATCCATTTTCGAATGTCTATTTTTTCACGATCGGCGAAGTTATGATTGAAATCAATTCATTATATAGATCCAGATCATGAGGGTCAGCCAGATTGTTTAACTGGACCGCTTATCTGAAGAACACTGCCAAAGGACTGAGTGCCGGCAGATGATGCCTGAACCCGTGAAGCTACGTCATGTCGCTTCGCATCCAAATCGGACTCAGGCTGGGATTTCACAAGCGCCCCTCTTTGATGCAACTCTACAGTTTGGGCGAAAGCGTGGATTTTTTGTTGGTACGGCTCGCCGAGTACCGCCAAAAAATTCTGCATAATCAGAAATCCCGTCATCTTCAGGCAACTCATGCCGGGCCTTGCCTCAGCTTCCGATAAACTCAAAAGCGCAGTCGTATGTCTCACGCAAATAAAGTTCGGTTACCCCAAGCAGCTCAAGCTGTGCGGGACTCACGTCTGCATTCAAAACGCCCGGCTGCACGACGTAAATTTTGAGTGATAACCGGCTAGATTGAAGTGACCGCGCAACGGTCGAGAGCACCCTCAAGTCCCCTCGTTCGAATCGTGTGCGTCCGCTGCGTTGCCGACCAACCTCTCGGTGCTGCAGATGCCTAAACAGTCGCACGGACTCGCCCTTCCAATAGACGCTTCGCTGCGCCTGGCCACAAACCACGTAAAGGTCATCAATGCGCGCCCCAGCTCTATCACCTCCCGAGTACTTGCAATGGTAGAAGGAAACCGCGACCTGTCCAGGGAGAACTTTCATTGCGACTACATCAGCCATCTCGCCAGAGCCATCATCATCAAAGATGATGTCCATTTGGTCCTCACCTTGGTACGCAAGAAGACTTTCGATAACTCTTCGTTGAATCGAGTCTGCATCTTTGTTTGCGCCCTGCGATTCTTTCCGGATGTTCACGCCGGCCCAATCCCAAGCGACCAGACGTTCGCGTTCGAATGCGACCCGACGCTCAGTCGCGGGAAGTCTGAAAAGCTCATTGTGAACGAGCGTTGAACCATCAGCGAAGTACAAACTAGGCGGCTCAGCGCGGAACCACTCCTCCAACGGTACACGCTTACGCCCCGATACAATATGCGCTGCGATACCCTCAACGAGTACATAAGATACATCCTCCGCACGGAAGCGCACCTCGTACACGGAATCACCGTTTGGCGTTCTGAGCCTCAAGCGCAATGCACCTTCCGCGGCGGTCAAATCCGGCTGAAGGTCTACGTCATAGAGAGCGCTCAGCGTTCCGTCGATTTCGACGTCGACCGCGTCCTCCCGCCGGTGCAACATCTCTTCACTCCAGTCGACAGCAATCAGGACGGCCGCCGGCCGCGCCGATATGACCTCCGGAATGACGACATTCCTGAAAATATCTTCCGTTGAAATATCGGGATTGTTTAGCTTTGAGCCGACCTCATGACACCACTTCACCCATTTTGCAAGGTCGTAGGCAATTCGATGTGACCAAAGACGCCCCTTCTGAGAACAGCCTACCGTAACTCGCTCACCGCCTTCGTAGCCTCGACCGAACAAGTTAGACTTTGACCGATTCTGGCGCAGGGCCAGCGTGAGTGCATTCCCAACGTCAGCGCCGCTGTACATCGAAAATTGGACCGTCTTGCTTATCAGATGGCGTAGACCGAGGTTCATGATGAGAAATCTCGTGACGCCGTGCAACGACTTAAAGATTTGTTCGCCTTTGATTAGAGTCGTATCGGGACCACAGACAGCTCGAGCGAGTTCCTCGTGCACCGAAGAGTTGTCAGAGCTGTTGATGAACAGAAGTCTTTGTTCTTCGCTCCAGTGCAATACGAATACGTTCCACGTCGTGTTCTTCAAATCGCGTACGTCGCCCCACGGAACCTGTTCTTGATCCTTGGTGACAAATACGCTGACATGTTCTGCCGGATTATAGAAGGGTCCCGCATACATGCGCGCTGCCTTTATTGTGCGTTGAATACGTTCTGGGTCCCACGACGTACCGGTCCGATAGACTACGGCGCTCATCTTCGGCGCAATGTTCTGCAACGCAATTTGTGGCGCAGATTCTCGAAATCCTTCAAGAAACTCGGAACGCCGAATTTCGTCTTCCGTGGCCCCCTCGCTCAGTACTCTCAGCAGTTCGTTCCATTCCGCGTCTTCTGCATATAGTGCGCGCAAGCGCTCGCCGACCTCTACATCGGCGATGTTGGCAACAACTGTAGCGTCGCCGATGTCGTCGCCCGACGTCCGTGTAAACCGTCCGGTAAACTGCAGCGTGATTGCGAGACTTTTGTGCATATCGTGAAGCGCGGCAACCTTGAGCTGTGGCATATCGAAACCTTCACCCAGCATATCGACGCAGACAATCACCCTAGAGACCCGTGTGCGGAGGGCCTGCAGATTGGCCTGCCTAGTGACCGTGGTTTGACGGCTGTGAACAATCAGCGGGCACAGGTCAGCCGCGTGCGCACTATAAATTTGATGTATCGCCTCAGCTCGCGAAATTGAATGGACCCGGGCCATGAGGACATGGTCGCGCTTTGCAGCCAAATCTGCCCTGAGCACAGAAACCGCCTGCTCCATGATGCGATCGTCTGCGCGCTCATTGTTGTACTCAACAATAGGCCGAAAGCTCACCGGCTTGAAGTAACCCTCAGCTTGAGCACGTCGAAGTGGATAATTGAAAATTACCTTTCCATCAACCAACTTTCCGTCCGTGCGGAATGGCGTTGCCGTGAATTGGAGGACGGGTTTCTCGCCAAATCGGTCGCGAAATGCGGTCCAAGTTGCCGCAGAGACGTGATGCGCTTCATCAATGAACAGGTGCGTTGCCCAACTTGCGAGGACTTCCCGATGCGACGCTCGGCTGTTCGCCGCAATACTCATGGTTGCCACTACGACGTTGCAGCATTCAAGGATGCGCTGAAGGGCTTCTGCATCTCTCGGCATGGCCTTGAGGATACCCACCACGGGCAACTGAGCCTTGGAACCCACAACCCCAAATTTTTTTAGCCATCCGAGTGTGACGAACTTGGAGCCAATCTGTTCCCGAAGGGCATCGCTGGGAACAAGAACCAACAACCGCGGAATACGTTGAGCGACAAGCAATGCAAGCATTGTCTCCGTTTTTCCGGTGCCGGTTGGCATCACTACGGTTGCCGGTTTCGAGGAAGCGCGCCAATGACCTAACACCGCATGCAGTGCGCCAATCTGTGGCGCACGCAATCCGGGACGAATCGTTCCATCTTCCTCTATGCGTTCTTCACGATATAGAAATGCGTCCTCCCAACTTTCGACAATCGACGCGGTCCGCAATGTGCTTTCGTCAATTGGCTCGGTGCCAACATTCAATGCCTTTGGAAACGTCCAGCGCGTAGACCGAGTCGAAAGGTCCCAGTTTGAGCCCTCAGAAGGAATCTCAGACGAATCTGACAGAACCAGAAGGCGGTCCATACCTTCTGGAACGGGAATCGACCTTGTCGCGACCGCGATTTTCTCGGCGTCGAATCCTTCCAAAACCAAGTAGCTGCGAGCGCGGCCTAGTGGCTCGCTCACCAATACTTCACGCGTCTGCGCATCCCTCTCCAGTTGAAGCACTCTATTGCCTTCAACCAATCCGTGAACGGCGTAAATCGCCGGGATAGTAACCGCCTTTCTGAACGCCACTTGCCACCCCGTTTAGTCTTCGTTTTAGTCTTCGACGCCGAATCAGTCGTCAGTCAGAAATCAACTGGCACAACCGATCACCTAAGATTTCTCTTCCACTGTTTCGCCGTGTTATTGTAGAAGAATTATTCGCGAAATTTTGTGATATCGATTAAATAAGCGCTTGCCGTACCTTCCATGCGGTGAAATGACGGTAGGAAAGTCCGTGCGTCTGGCGTTCGACACGGCGACAGCACCTTCTGCGTGCATCGACAGATAAAACGCATCTCGTATCCACCCCCAGCAAGTTGGCGGGGCTGGTTGCGTCGCGATCAGACGACCGCCTCCTGGTTGCCGCTGACGTTCGAATGTCCGGGTGGTGCTCTCGAGGAGCGTCGCCTCGTGACCGACTACCGCCCGACACAGTAGGCCGTAATTGACCCACAAGCGACAGTCGAAATCGCGGAACCCCGACGTTCGCACCATCGCCTTACTACGTATAACCGGCGATATGGCGCTTGCGACTGTCCCGACCCGCAAGCCGCGTCGGCAGGCACTTCACTACACAAGCCCTTGAGCGGTCATCGCCAACAACAGTCGTTCAGCGCCGATGCCGAAGCCGGCCCCCTCCCGATAGGCGCCGCCACCAACCACCTGCTGTTGTGCGCCGAGTTCGGTACAGCGCATTTCGAAGCCCCGACCGTTCAGGTAGTAGCTGAGGCCTCTGCGGGCCGAATCGTCGATTTCATAGCGAAGGCCGAGTGAATCGAAAAAACCGGTCGCCACCTCCTGGCTGCGTTTGACCGCGGATTCCGGGTTGGGGCACAGATACTCAAATCCTAGTTGGGTGAATTCGCGGTAGCGACCGGCTTGCGGTCGTTCATAGCGGTAGCATCGAGCGATATAAAACAGCATCCGCTCCCGTTGTCGGCCCAGCAACTCGCTGCATCGCTCCTGGAACAGTGCCGTTGCCTCGGGAATCAGGCAGCAAGCGCGTCCTTTCTTGTCGGGAAAGGCCCACATCTGGCCGATGATCTCGCTGCCCCCGGCCTTTTGAATGAATGTATCTTGCGACCACAACGCCGGGACAATCGCCTCCTCTGCCCCAACGTTAATGAAGATAGCTCCGGAATCGAGTTTCCAGAGCGCGAATTTGCGCGGCTTCCTTGCCGACGATGAAGCGTGTTCCGCGAATCATGGTCATGAGCGTTCTCCTCGGGGTAAAAAATAAAAAAGGCGCCGTAGGCGCCTTGGTCGTTTGTACAGGAAGGGGGAACTGCAATCCCGGATGTCCTGCTATGGACGTAACGAACCACGGCGCATCGAGTGACGGCCGTGATGATGACGAGATTGGTTCGGGACGTTACGGAGTTCCATGCCGGTCATGTTGGCACATTGATTTTGATTTGTGAACTGATTCGCCTGGCTGCGAGGCCGCGAAGTATGCGCGAACCCTGTCGGGAAACAGCTCTGGCGCATGCGTCGAGCGTTATTCGAGCCGATCGTCATACGCGGACTTCAGCCGGGATTCGAACCCCGTTGACAATGACGAAGCCACACCCGGCACTGGCAGGAATGGACAGGTCACGACGGCGATTGAAGATCGAACAGTTCGCGGTTGGTCTGGAGATAGTGGGGCGAGCCACCATCGTCGGAATTGAGCATGCGCCTCAACGGCCTGGAAAAGGCAATGCAAAGGAGCGCAAGTACGAAAAGTTCGCTGCCGTAGATGATGACAGCGTTTGGCGACAAGGCTTTCAGCGCCGCGCCCGACATCCAGATACCCAAAGGAGCAGCGGCCGTGCAAAGAAACATCAGGCTCGATTCCATGCCGGCACGATGCCCGGCTGGAATGGCCATTGCCCGTTTCGAATTGACGGTGACGTTGAACATCGTCAATCCGGTACCCAATGCGAAACCGAGCATGCACCAGACGGGGAGCGTGTGCGAGCAACCGAACGCGAAGATGGAGGCGCCGATCATTGCAATGCCGACGACCGAAATGGCGTGATCGGAAACAATGCGTCGTGCTTGCTGGATCAGCAAGGCCGAAGCCGCCAATACGCCCGCACCCAATGACAGTTCGATGCCGGCGACGTTCAGCATCGAGCCGCCCTCCGCGAGAACCTTGGCCGGCAACAGGAAGAAGACGAACGGGACGAACAGCATGTTGGCAAGCAGCGACGCTGTCGCGATCGCCCGCTCGGCTCGAATACCGAGCACCCGCTGCATCCCGCGGCGCAGATCCTGAAAAAACGACGGCGCTTCGCCGGAGTGCGCGTGCACCGATTGGCCCGCGCTGAACGATATGTGGAAGGCGAGCGCCGCTACGACGCCGAAACAACTGCTTGCGACACTCACCCATAGCGCGGACTCGCCGCCGAATGCCCCGATCATGAAACCTGCCAGCGTCGGGCCGAACAGGATATTCAGGATGAAACCCGATGCCTTCAGGCGCAGACCTCGACGAACCTCGTCGGCATCCGGCGAAATTTCAGGTATGAGCGGCGTGCTCAGCGGCATGAGGGCCGCCACGGCGACACTCGAAGTCACGCTTGCGACGACGATGACGACGATAAGCCAGTTCGTGTTGGTGCCGTGAAGCGCAAGTGCGACGACGACGACCGGTATCACCGACGCAAGGGCAAGCAGCGATGCGCCCAGCAAAACCGTACTTTTGCGGACCCGGTCGGCGACGATGCCGGTGAACGGAAGGATCAGCAGGGTCGTCGCCCACGTTGCGATCAGCGTCAGCGTGAGTGCCGACGGGTTCGCGAGACCCTTCAGCAAAAGCCAGGTGGCATAGAACTGCAGGATGCGAGACGAAACCGTCACGGCTGCGTCGGCGCACACATACGTCACGATCAGTTGCCACCGGGTCGAGGGCATCATGCTATTCGTTATTCTGAAACGTGTCGGCGACGGATTTGAAAATGGCTGCCGCATTGAACGCCCGCGCATTCCCGGCAAAACCTTGCAATGAATACCTCGCGGATCTGCTCGGCGCGATACGCCAATACGCCGAGATGCAAGGCAGCGCCAGGCTGGAAACGCAATTGATTCTCGCAGCCGCTCATGGCACTGCTTACTCCAAGCGTGACGAGGTGCCGCGTATTCAGATCGATGCCGGGCCGACGATACGCGTATCCGCAAATGTCCGGACTCTTTGCGAATCGCGCGAACTGCTGGGCTATATTTTCAGGTAAACAAAGTCTGGTAAAGAAAAAATATTAGAGCGCGTCACGCAGCGGTTCGCACATCTCCGGCAGCGTAAGGATCGTGACAGGGTGCGGAGTCGGGATTCTCGCCCACGTCATATCGATGACAGAAATCGTTGTTTGCGGGTACGTCGTGCGGCACGCTAGATTGGCCGAACCGGCGTCGGTGCCTGCCCGGCGCAGTCATGCTCAACGTGGATCGACGTGGAGGCCGAAGCCGATAAGCCGCGGCACGCGGTCCCCGCCCAAGCGGGATTGCCCCTGCGCAAAGCATCCCGCCGCACGTTTCCGGTGACCGGGTGGCGTTGCGCACATGGCGCCGCTCGCCGAGAGGCACATCTTTTCGACACGCCATTGACGACGACTTCATCAAATTCCCGAATTGATCGACGGCATCGCGTCGCGCGGCAGCCCGTCCTGACGGCCATCGGCGTGTCGAAGCGCTTCGGCGCGACGACCGCGCTCGCATCGCTCGACCTGTCGATCGGCGCCGGCGAGGTCGTCGCGCTGATGGGGGCCAACGGCGCGGGCAAATCGACGTTCGTCAAGATCCTGAGCGGCGTGATCCGTCACGACGGCGGCACGCTGACGCTGCGCGGCACGCCTTACCGGCCCGCTTCGCCGCACGCGGCGAAGCAGCTCGGCATCGCGACCGTGCATCAGTCGGTTGCCGACGCGGTGGTGCCGACGCTGTCGATCGCCGACAACCTGCTGCTCGACCGGCTGTGCGATCCGGCATCGCCGTGGCGCGTGCCGCCGGCCGCCCGGCGCGATGCCGCATGGCCGCTCGCCGAACGCGTCGGGCTCGACGCCGACCTGGCGGCGCCGCTCGCGTCGCTTTCGCTGGCGGACCAGCAGCGCGTGACGCTCGCGCGAGCACTTGCCGGGCAGCCGGGCCTGCTGATCCTCGACGAACCGACCGCGAGCCTGTCGGCGCCGGAGGCCGAGCGCCTGTTCGCGCTGCTCGATACATTACGTGACGAAGGCGTCGCGGTCCTGCTGGTGTCGCACCGGCTCGGCGACCTGCGCCGTATCGCTGATCGCGTCGCGATCGTGCGCGACGGACGGATCGTCGCCGATCTCGCCGCACCGGTCGATTTCGACGCGGCGGTCGAAACGATGATCGGGCGGCCGTTGCCGAAGGCGCGTGTGCCCGGCCCGGCGCCGCTCGCGCGGCCCGGCGACGGCGGCCTGAGCGTGCGCGGGTTGCGCCTGACGCAGGCCAGCGCGCCGTTCGATCTCGACGTGCGGCGCGGCGAGATCGTCGCGATCGCGGGGCCCGTCGGCGGCGGCAAGTCGCGCCTCGCAAACACGATCTTCGGCGCCGTGCGCGCGGCGCAGGGCGCGATGACGCTCGACGGCAGGCCGTGGCGCCCGCGTTCACCTGCCGACGCGATTCGCGCCGGCGTGTTCCTCGCCGGCGAGGACCGCTGGCGCACGTCGCTGTTTCCCGACAGCGTGCCGTTTGCGTCGATCGCGGGCACCATCAGCTTTCCGTTCCTGTCGCGCTGGTTCGGCGGCGGCGCGGTGCGCGCCGCGCGCGAGCGCACGGCGGCCGCCGCCGCGATCGCGCGCTTCGGGATTCGCTGCACGGGCCCCGACGACCGTCTCGTGCGGCTGTCCGGTGGCAACCAGCAGAAGGTCGTGCTCGCCCGCTGGCACGCGGAACCCGCGCGGCTGCTGCTGCTCGACGAACCGTTCCAGGGCATCGACGCCGGTGCGCGCGCCGATATCGTCGACATGTTGCGGCGCCATGCGCACGAACGCGCGACGCTCGTGTTCGTCAGCGATCTCGAGGAAGCGGTCGAAGTCGCCGATCGAGTCGTCCGGTTCGATCGCGCGACGCTCGATCATTCATCCTCCCACCCGTCGGACTGACCCATCACGATGCTGAAATCCGCCACACCTGCCGTTGCACCCGATGCGCCGTCCACCAGGCCGGCGCTGTCCGCGTCGGCCCGCCTGCGCGCCGGCCTCGAACGCACCGGCATCCTGCTCGTGCTCGCCGCGCTGGTGGTCGTCTTTACCGTCAACGAGCCCGCGTTCCTGAACGTGGACAACCTGTTCAGCATCCTGCAGGCGGTGTCGATCGTCGCGCTGCTCGGGATCGGTGTGACGATCACGCTCGCGGCGGGCGGCTTCGACTTGTCGGTGGGCAGCATCGCCGCATCCGCGCAGATGGCGGCGAGCTACGTGCTGGTTGTCTGGCACGGCAGCGCGCTCGCGGCGGTGGCGGCCTGCGTTGCGCTCGGTGTGGCAGCCGGCCTGTTCAACGGTGTGCTGATCACGCGCCTGCGCGTGCCGGACCAGCTTGCGACGCTCGGCACGCTGTTCCTGCTCGCGGGCCTGCAGTTGATTCCGACCGGCGGGCGTTCGCTCGCGACCGGTTCGGTGCTGCCCGACGGCACGGAAGCGAGCGGCATGTTTCCCGACGCGTTTCTCGCGCTCGGGCGCCTGCGCGTGTTCGACGTGGTGCCGTTGCCGGTTCTGATACTGGCGGCGGTGACGGTGCTGGCTTGCATCGCGATGGAAGCGACGCGCTGGGGCCGCGTGATCTATGCGATCGGCGGCAACGAGACGGCCGCGCGGCTGGCCGGTGCGCCTGCGGCGCGCTACCGGGTCGCGGCGTATGTCGTATCGGGCGCAATTGCGGCATCGGGGGGCGTGTTGATCTCTGCCCGCGTCGGGCGCGGCGACGTCAGCGCCGGGCACTCGCTGCTGCTCGACGCGGTGGCCGCCGCGCTGGTCGGGTACGCGGTGTGGGGCGCGAAACGGCCGAACGTGTTCGGCACCGTGGTCGGGGCCGTGTTCGTCGGGGTGCTGCTCAACGGCCTGACGATGCTGAATGCGCCGTATTACCTGCAGGATTTCGTGAAAGGGGCGCTGCTGGTGCTCGCGCTGGCGTTCACGTTCGGCATCGGCCGGCGCGCGGACGCCCGCGCCTGAGCGCGGCGTAGGGGGCGGGGGCACGGCGTGCGGCGGCTCACGCCGTGCGTACACGCCGCCCCATGAAACTCAGCGCGAGCACCGCGAGGATCAGCGCGCCGGTGGCGACCTGCTGCCAGTAGAAGTTCCAGCCGATCAGCAACAGCCCGTTGGCGACGAGGCTGATCAGCAGCACGCCGAGCAGGGTGCCGGCGACGCCGGGACGGCGTGTCGGCGACAGCGTCGTGCCGATGAAGGTCGCGCCGATCGCGTTCAGCAGGAAGCCGTTGCCGGCCTGTGGCACATAGGCCTTGACCGTCGACGACAGCAGCAGGCCGACCACGCCGTAGACGAGCGCGCTCGCGACGAACGTCGCCACGACGGTCGCGGCGACCGGCAGCCCCGAATGGCGCGCGACGCCCGGCTGCGCGCCGAGCGCGACGCTGTGGCGCCCGAACGCCGAATGCGCGAGCACGACATGCACGGCCGCGGCGAGGACGACGACGCACCACAGCGGCACCGGCACGCCCGCGAGCGTACCGTGTGCGAGCGCGCCGAACAGCGGCGGCAGCGCCACGTTCAGCAGGTAGACGGGCTGGCCGCCGCCGGTGGCGAGCTGCTGGACGGTCTGGCCGATGAACAGCGTGCCGAGCGTCGCGAGAAACGGCGCGATCCCGAGCCCGGCGACCAGCGCGCCGTTGAACGTGCCGACCAGCACCGCCGCACCGAGGCCGCCGAGCAGGGCCGGCAGCACGCCTACCTGGTGCGCGACCAGCTGCACGAACACGAGGCTCGCGACGTCGATCGCGGTGCCCAGCGACAGGTCGACCGCGCCGATCGACAGCGCGAGCGTCATCCCGAGCGCGGCGATCGCCAGCAGTGCGAAGTTGTTCACCAGTACGTCGGCGAGATTGGCGGGCCGCATGAACCCCGGTGCGAACACGGCGAAGAAGGCGATCACCGCGAGCAGTGCCGCCACGAGCGAGAACCGCTGCAGGCGGCCGATCCGTTCAGTCATGAGCATGGTGTTCCGTATGGCGGCGCCGAATCAGCGCGGTCGTCGCGACGACGAACAGGATCAGCGCGCCTTCGACGCCGTTGACCCAGTAGCTCGACACGTTGTCGAGCTGGAAGCCGTTGCCGACGATGCCGACGAACAGCGCGGCGAGCAGCGTGCCCGGTATCGTCGGCACGAGCCGCCGCGAGAACACGACGCCGAGCAGCGCGACCGCGACGACGGCCAGCAGGTTTTCGCCGGCGCCGGGCGAGCTGCCGCTCAGCAAGGCACTCGACGCCAGCGCGGCCAGCGCGGCGGAGACGCCGCTCAGCACGTAGCTGGCCGCGACATACGCGTTCACGCGCAGCCCGGCCGCGCGGGCGGCATCGCGATGCGCACCGGTCGCGGCGAGCCGCAGGCCGAAGCGGGTTCGGTGCAGCAGCACGCCGAACAGCAGCGCGACGATCAGCAACGCGGGCGCGAGATGCGGTACGTCGAACGGGCCGCTGTCGATCAGAAAGGCGAGCACCGGGCTCGCCGCCGCGACCGACGTGTTCTGCGTCAGCACCAGTTCGAAGCCGGCGCACAGATTCATCGTCGTCAGCGTGGCCAGCAGCGGGACGATGCGCAGCGCGATCACCGCGAACGCGTTGAGCGCACCGACCGCCGCGCCGGTGGCCAGCATCAGCGCAAGCGCCGCGCCGTCCGGCGCCCCGTCGCGTAGCGCGACGGCCTGAACGGCTGCGCAGAGGCCCATGTTCGCCGCGACCGACAGGTCGAGACCGCCGCGGATCGGATCGGGGCCGCCGCCGATCAGCACGGCCGTCAACCCGAACCCGAGGATGCCGACCACGGCCGACTGCTGCAGCACGTTCGCGAGGTTTGCGACGGTCAGAAAGAGCGGCGAACTCGCGGCAAACACTGCACACACGACGGCGAACGCCAGTGCCGCGCCCCAGCGCAGCCAGAATTGCGCGCCGAACGTGCCCGGCAGCCGCGCGAACGCCGCTCCGGGCGGCGCGCGATCGAGAGTCCGGTTCATGCGGCCACCTCCTGCCGCGGCGTGTGGCCGCGTGCGCCGGTCGCCCACGCGAGCAGATCGTGGCGCGTGGCGTCGCGGGTCGCGACGTCACGCACGATCCGGCCGCGTGCCATCACGAGCACGCGATCGGTGACGTCCAGCAGCTCGATCAGGTCGCTCGAGAACAGCAGGATCGCCGCGCCGTCGCGTGCGAGGCGATCGAGCAGCCGGTAGATTTCCGCTTTGGCGCCGATATCGACGCCCACCGTCGGCTCGTCGAACAGATACACCGGCGACGTGCGCTCGGCGCCACGGCTCAGCCATTTCGCGAGCGCGACTTTCTGCTGGTTGCCGCCGGACAGCTGGCGCACCGGCGCGTCCGGGCCGGGCGCCCGCACGTCGAGCGCGGCGATCAGCCGTTGCACCGCGTCGTCCTCGCGGCGCCGCGCGACCAGACCGAATCGGGTGAAGCGCGCAAGGCTCGCGAGCGTGATGTTCTCGCGCACGGACAGGCTCGGTGCGATGCCGTGCGAGCGGCGGTCTTCCGGCACGAACGCGATGCCGCGACGCACCGCGTCGCGCGGGCTGCGCAGCCGCGTCACGCGGCCGTCTAGCGTCACCGTGCCGCGCACGCCGCGTTCGAGACCGAACAGGCTGCGCACGACCTGTTTTCCGCCGGAACCGAGCAGCCCCGTGACACCGACGATCTCGCCGCGCCGGACCTCGAACGACACGTCGTCGAACCGGCCGGGCGCCGCGAGGCCGGCGACCCGCAGCGCGGACGGGCCGGGCACGCGTACCGGCGCTTGCGATCGTGCGGCGATCCCGGTGCCTATCATCGCCGCGACGAGCGCCTCGGTCGGCGTGGTCCGTGCGTCGACGTGCGCGACGTCGGTGCCGTCGCGCAGCACGGAGACGCGATCGCAGATCGCCGCGATCTCGTTCAGGTAGTGCGACACGTAGAGGATCGTTAGCCCGCGGCGCCGCAGCCGGTCGAGTGTCTGAAGCAGGCGGTCGACCTCGCTGCTGACGAGCGCGGCGGTCGGTTCGTCGAGCACGAGGATGCGCGGGTCGCGCATCAGCGCGCGCGTGATCTGCACGATCTGCCGCTCGGCGACGCTCAACTCGGCAATCAGGCGGTTCGGCGGCAGGTCGAGGCCGAAATGCGCGTGCAGCGCGTCGCTGGCATCGCGTCGCATCCGGCGTGCCGCCAGCAGCCCGAGCGGCCCCGCGCCATAGGCCGGTTCGTTGCCGAACTGCAGCGCCTCGGCGACTGTGAACGTCGCCGGCAGCAGACGCTCCTGGTGAATGAACGCAATGCCTTCCGGCGGCGCGCGGTGTGCGAGCGCCTGTGTCGCACCGTCGATCGCGATCGTACCGGCATCGGCCGTGTCGATGCCGGCGAGAATCCGGATCAGCGTCGACTTGCCGGCGCCGTTCTGCCCGATCAGCCCGTGCACGGTGCCGCTCGCGACGTCGAGCGACGCGCCGCGCAGCGCCGGCACGCCGTCGAAATGTTTGACGATCCCGCGCAGCGCCAGCGCGGGCGGGCGCGTGTCGGCGCTCATTTCGGGGCGGCGGCCTGCCCGAGCGTCTGCTGGGCCGAGCCGGCGTTGTCCTTCGTGACGAGCAGCGACGGGACGTATGTATAGGGCGGCAGCGTGCGCTCGCCGGCCAGGTAGCGCGCGACGTTGTCGACCGCGGTCTTGCCGATCAGCGCGGGTTGTTGCGCGACCACGGCCGCCGCGCTCGATTTCGGGTCTTTCACGAGCGCGACGACATCGGGGCTGCCGTCCACCGCGTAGGTCCTGATCTCGCTGCGGCGCGCGGCGTCGACGGCCTGCGTCGCACCGACTTGCGGCACGTCCCACGCGGCCCAGATCGCGGCGATCTGCCCCTTCGGGTATTTCGCGAGCAGCTGGCTGACCTGCGCGTACGCGCTCTGCACGGTGTTCGGAATCACGTCGCGCAACTCGGGCTGCAGGATCTTCACCTTCGGGTAGTACTTGAGCACCGCCTTCAACTGGTCATAGCGGATCGCGCACACCGGCACGCCGTAGAAGCCGTTGAACACGAGAATGTTGCCTTCGCCGTGGATGTCGTTGACGAGCTTCAGCGCGAGTTGTTCGCCGATGAAGAAGTTGTCCGAGGTCGTGACGTTGAGGCTCGACGGCGAGGCCGTGTCGATCGTGAACAGCGGAATGCCGGCCTGCCGGATCTTTTGCAGCCACGGTTCGAGCACGCTCGCCGTGCCGAGCTGCTCGATGATCGCATCGGGCTTCTGCGCGATCAGCGTCTGGATCTGCGCGATCTGGCGGTTGTCGTTGCGGCCGGCGTCGAGTGCGATCGGCGTCCCGCCGAGCCGCTTCACTTCGTCGATCGCACCCTGGTATGCCTTCAGGTCCCAGTAATGATCGGTGCCGATCGCCGTGATGCCGATGCGCTTGCCTTTCAGCGACGGCACGGCGGCGTTACCTGTCGCCGCATCGCCTTGCGCGCGGGCAGGGGAGAGCGCGGCGACGGCGGCGAGCGTCAGCAGGGCGGCGGCAACGGTGCGACGGGTTCGGGCGGGACGGGTCATGGCGTCGATGGGCGCTGAAAAAAGAGGGGGGCTGAACTTTGCGACTCTAATGACAACGCGCCCGCACGCTAACCATCGATTCCTGCTACGCATATCACGCGCGCGCTCGAATGCTTGTGCCGGGGCGGCGCGGCGGGCTTCAACGATTTGCCATCCGAAGGAATATCGATTGCCGAATCGCTCGGTTTGAACCGGTTCGCCGCGCTGATAGATTTTCCGGATACCGACACCAGCCAAGGAAGATCCGCATGCGATTCCCGTTTCGCCGTCCGTCCCGCCCCGTCCGGATGATCCGCGCGCTCGCGCTCCTGTCCGTTGCCGCGTTGACCATGCCCGCATCGCATGCCGGCCCGCTCAAAGGCGCACCGGCGCCGTTCGACAAGGGCGGCGTGAAGGTCGCGCTCGTCAACTACCTGTCGACCGGCGATTTCTTCCAGGCATACGAGGCCGGCGCGCAGAAGCAGGCGAAGGCGCTCGGTATCGACCTGCGCATCTACGAAGGTCGCCAGGACGCAACCGAGCAGCGCGAGCAGATCCAGCAGGCGATCAGCGTCGGCGTGTCGGCGATCATCGTCAACCACGGGCTCCCCGAATCGCTGAAGGACGTCGTGCAGCGCGCGCTGGACAAGGGCATCAAGGTCGTCGCGTTCGATGTCGACCTCGGTAACCCGAAGGTGCCGCAGATCGAACAGAGCGATCGCGACCTCGCGAATTTGCTGCTCGACCAGGCGGTGAAGGACAACGGCGATGCGTTCTCGGCCGGCTACGTGTATGTCGCCGGGTTTGCGCCGCTCGACCGGCGCGACGCCGCGTGGCGGGACTTCAAGCGCGCGCATCCGAAGGTGCGCGAGCAGGCGCGCTGGGGCACCGTCGACAATCCGATCGCGCAATCGGTCGCGAACCAGGCCGCGGCCGCCTATCGTGCGCATCCCGACATCCGCGTGGTGTTCGCGCCTTACGACGAATTCGCGCGCGGGGCGAAGCTCGCGGCCGACGAGGCGAAGCTGGCGTCGAAGTTGCGCATCTATAGCGCCGACATTTCGACCGCCGATATCGAAGCGATCCGCGCCCCCGGCAGCGCATGGGTCGCGACGGCCGCAACGAATCCCGCAGTCGTCGGCGCGGTGTCGGTGCGGGCCGCCGCGCTGCTCGTCGCGGGGCAAGATCCGGGCCGGCGGATCGTCGTCAAGCCGACGCTGATCACGCGCGATGATCTCGTGAAGAACGACATCCGCACGATCGCGGAGCTCGGCGCGAAGTTTCCCGCGTTCCGCGCAAGCGACGCGGTGACGGCCTCGTGGATTCCGGCGACGGATTGACGCGCGGTGGCTTTTGCCTGCGGTACGTGACCATACGTAGCACTGGCGGGCTTCGATTCTCGGGCGCCTTTACGGGTAGACGCAAACCCGCCGTTGCTTTTGCATGGCTGATGCAGGAGATGCTGACGATCTCCGTGAACGAAGCCGGCCGCCCGGACTGCAGATACGCGGGCAAACGAACGCGATTGACGGGGAGGCCTATCACATGCGCCGTCGTGGACGATCATGCAGATGGCGGCAATCTGACGGATATCCCGCATCCGATGCGAGCCGAACAGCACGGCAAGTCCAGTGTCGGCGATCAGCCTGCTAATGGCTGCGTCTATCAAAACCTGGCTCGCGTGACCGACCCAATGGCGTGAACGACCGGCTAAACCGGACGATTTGCGTAACGTGACAGTTGCCGCCAGGAACGGCCGCATCCCGACGGGAAGCGGCCGTTTGCTTTGGATGGGCCAATGACCGCTTGTGGCCGGCAAACGACCGCTCGCCGGCCGTTGGGTCGGGCCTCCGCTTGTTCCGCCATCTCAAGCGCATCGTCAACCTCGATGCCGAGGTATCGGCCAGTAATCTCCAGCCTTGTATGCGCGAGCAGCAGTTGAACGGCCCGCAGGTTCTTCGTTCGTCGGTAAATCAGAGAGATCTTTTTCCGCCGCGTGGTGTGCGTGCCATACGCCGTGTCGTCCAAGCCGATGGACGCGATCCAGCGATGAACCAGCCGAGCATATTGCCGGGTCGAAAGATGCGGCGAAGCGTGCAGCCGACTCGAAAACAGTATCAATTTTCGCCGTATGCTTCGCTTTCCCTTCATTTCGAATGTCAGGGAAAGCAACTCGAACGGGGCATTCGGATTCTGTAGCGTTGCGACCTTCGGATGTCCAGTGCGCAACGTTTCCAGGGCGTAACGTGCTTTCGTGTAGCGGTAAAAACGTATCGACGGTTGGCAAGGTCAAGGATTCCGACACGATCGCGAACCAGACCCGCCGTCTGCTCGACGCGATGCTTCCCGACAGCGGCCATTGAGAAAAGGACGATGATCGTCTCTTGTTGGCCGATCAGGGAAATAGGCACCCCCATCGTCTTCTTCCGGCGAAACGAGCCGGTTCCAATCGCATCCATTGGGCTACAGTGAACCTTTCCCGCCACCGTCAACCCCGGCGCCCATCCAATACCGCCGACGAGGCCATCCCATGCAACTTCAAACCGGCAACCTGTTCACCGCCGATGGCCGGCGCGATGAGGACGAAAAAATCGACCTCCTCGTCACGGGCCAGCGTCTGAACGTCGAGCGAATCGTATCGATGGGCCACACGAGCCCGGATGGTTTTTGGTATGACGACTCACGCGCCGAATGGGTCGTGCTGTTGTCGGGGGCAGCGGTGCTCGAATTCGAGGAAGGCCCGACGCGCCATGAAATGCACCCCGGCGACTACGTGCTGATCGAGCCGCATTGCCGCCATCGCGTTGCGTGGACGCACGAAGAAACGCAAACTGTCTGGCTTGCGATCTATTACGAACGTTGAATCAGGAAAGATTGGGCGGGGCAAAATACGATCCGGCGCGCAGCATGCCGCCGCGCGCCGAATGAGACAAAGCCTCGTCAACCCGGCACGGTCGTTGAATACCGCCGGTATCGATGCCCAAATAGCAGGACGGCGCGCAAAACCGCGCGCCGGTATGCGTCGAGAATCTTATTCCTGGATCAGGAATCGATTGCGATTCTTCGCGTCCTTGATCCATGCAGGCGCACGACCGCGGCCCGACCAGGTTGCCCCGGTCTTCGGGTCGCGATACTTTGCCTGCACGGGGGCGGCCGCTTGCTTGGCCGGACGGCCGCGACGGTTACCGAAAATGTCCTTCTCGGTAATGCCGAATTCCGCAACCTTGGTGCGGATGTCGTCGACGATCGCCTGGAATTCCGCGGCACGTGCAGCTTCGGCTTTCTCGGCCAAAGCTTCCATTTGGGCTTTCAGTTCCTTGTAAGTTGCCATGTATCGCTCTTCAGGTTGAGTACTCACATGATAGCGGTTTCAACGGAAAATTTTGAGGAAATTCTCGTCGACTACGTGTTTTGTCGTCAATATGGCGATGCAGGACTGCTTCGAACACCTGAGAAGTGTGTCGTATTGACGAAGACGTAGAGGATTACCCGGGCGTCTTTAACGGCACCGGCATGTCAAGTTGACCGATCGCACGGGTTTTCTTCTTCAAGACAGGCAACCGGGATTTAACGGCTCTTTACATTTTTATGAAGTATCGGGGAATTCACTGATGAACAGAGACGAGAAGCTGATTCAGATTGCCGCCGAATTCGGCTTCAATCCGGACGAGGAAATCAGGATTGGTGGAAAGTACACACCCGTTCTGGTCGACTGGAATACGGCCTATATTGCCGGCCAGATTCCACGGATCGGCGAAGCGGTGCATTTCGTTGGCATAGTGGGGGAATCCATTTCGCTCGATGAAGGTCGCCGGGCTGCCGGCGTATCGGCACTGCGTGCGCTTTCGCTGATCAGAAAGCGTTGCGGCACGCTTGATGTCATAACGACGGTGCCTCGCATGACCGTGTATGTGCGAAGCGCGCCCGGCTTTACGATGCAAAGCGAAGTTGCCGACGGCGCATCCGATGTGTTGTATGCGGTGCTTGGCGACGCCGGTGTTCATACGCGTACATCGGTCGGCGTGCTTCAATTGCCCAAAGGCGCATCGGTGGAAGCGGATTTCATTTTCGGGTTGAAGCCGGGCAATGCCGGTATCTGATTCCGACGGGCTGTATCTCGCGGGTAGGTCGTTTCGCGAAACATCCGGATATTCGCGCGTGACACGCGAATCACTACCGACAAGCGCTTGCAATACCCCAAAAAACACCCGCTGAAGGACTTCGACAGGTTGCTCGATCCAAAGGATTTGACGAAGCGTCAGGCGGCGTTCGATACCGGCGATATGAATGCGCGCGGCGAGCCGGGCAAGTGGGCTGCGCCGTCGCGCACCCCGTGTCGAAACAATCTCGCACGCTGGCGCGTCAAGCAGGCGCAAACGTTGTCTATGCGCACGGCGGACGACGGACGGCACACGTCACACGCCACACGTTCCCATCCGCAATCGTCGTGAACACGAACCCCTAGCCACGCTCGTGCGCGCTGCAAATCCTCGCCCCTTGCCTGCGCGGCGGCAGTGCGCCGGTTGCACGCCATTCAAGTAGCCGGCCGATCGCGAATTCATCCCCGGCCGGCCGCCGCATGCGCGCCTCCCGACGCCCCACGATTTCCGGAAATCCCCCCGCCAATATCTGCCGGCATCCCCACTTTGGGAGATGCCATTGCCCGACAGTAAGCCTACGATTGACCACAGGGCATCGGGGACGGATGGCATCAGAACAAGCGGGCAAGCCCGCCATTCCGAGTCGAAATCAACACATGTCCACGCAGTTTGTTGACACAGCTTCTGCGTACGATGGCGTTCGACGTGTGCGGTGAGTCGTTTTCATCGCAACACGATGGCGCGTTGATGACGGAAGGCCTGCTGTCGTATTTCGGGGAATTTCAATCAATATGCTGGCACGAGACTATGTGGAACGAGAGCTCTCTCACATCCAGAGAATGGTGGCTCTCCTGGACAGCGAACAGAACGCTGACGATGTGTCGATGTCGGGCGCGGGGCGTGTGCGGCATCCGAGCTACTGGCGCGGGCGAATCGAGGAGCTGCTGTCGGCGCCCGATGTGCCGCGCCACATCAGAAAGCTCAGCGAAGCGGTGCTCGCGAAGATCGACGAGATGGAAATGCGCTTCGCGGCGATGAAGTAAGTACATCGTCGGAGACGGCGCCGGCATGGGTTTCGTCGCGTCGTCGACCGGATGGCCGGTCGCTTATCCGGCCGCCATCACGTCAAGCAGGGCCGCACGGAATGCGGCCATCTCCGCAGCGGTGCCGACGGACACGCGCAGATACGCCGGCGGGCCCGATTCGCGAATGAGGACGCCGTGGCGCAGCAGGCCGCTCCAGATCCGGTGCCGGTCGGCAAACTCGCCGAACATCACGAAGTTCGCATCGGAATCGGCCACCGTGAGGCCCAGGCCGCGCAGCCAGCCGACGGTCGCATCGCGCTCGGCCTTGATCGTCTCGACTTGCGACAGCATCTCGTCGCGCGCGACCAGCGCCGCGCAGGCCGCCGCCTGGGTGAAGGCGGACAGGTGGTAGGGCAATCGAACCAGCTTCAGCGCCTGCACGACCGCGGGCACGCACGCGCAGTACCCGACGCGGCCGCCCGCGAACTTGAATGCCTTGCTCAACGTGCGGGTCACGATGAGCCGAGGATGATCCGGTAGCAGCGTCACCGCGCTGGGTACGCCGTGACGCCGGAACTCCGCATAGGCTTCGTCGACGACGACCACGCCCGGCGCGACGTCGAGGATGGCGCGAATATCGCCGACCGGCAGCGCGGTTCCGGTCGGGTTGTTCGGCGACGTCAGCAGCACCACGCCGGGCTGGTGCGCGCGAATACTGTCGAGCGCCTGATCCACGTCCAGCGCGAAATCCCCGGTGCGCGGCAACGTATGGAGGCGCGTGAAAGTCGTGCGGCAGTATTCGTCATACATGGGATACGCGGGCGTAAAGGCCAGCGCCGATCGCCCCGGGCCGCCGAATGCCTGCAGGATCTGCTGGATCACCTCGTTCGAGCCGTTGGCGGCCCAGATGCCCGCTGCGTCGACCGTCACGCCGGTGTCGTGCGTCAGATACGCCGCCAGATGCGATCGCAGCTCGGCGAAGTCGCGATCGGGATAGCGGTTCGCCGCGCGCGCGGCGTCGGCCACCGCGGTCGCGATGCGCTCGACGAGCGCGGGCGACGGCGGATAGGGATTCTCGTTGACGTTCAGGCAGACCGGCACGTCGAGCTGCGGCGCCCCGTACGCGTGCTGCAACCTGAGGTCCTCGCGCAGCGGCAGATCCGACAAGGCGACTTCTTTCCAGGTCTGTTGCATTGAAAACACTCCGTACGGTATCGATTGATCGGCGCAGCAGGTTTTTAAGGCGGCAAAAAACAAAAAAGGCGCCGCAGGCGCCTTGGTTGTCGTCTTGATCGGGCATTCACCCGATGCAATTGCTAGATGCGAAACGAACCACGGCGCAACAGGGGGCGTCCGTGGTGATGGTGCAGCGAGAGCGTGGTGTTTCGAATCGTCATGCGCCGCATCATGGCATACCGCGGTCCGGAAGAAAAGCGCGCCACCCCGTGTGCGCCGGATTCGATCGAGCCGCAACACCGGCAAAACGCCCATTACGTCTGACGATAGACGGTAACAAACGTCGTATTTCGATCAAATGCGAACGAGTGATTCAAACGTTGGCGTCAATTGACTAAGATGCGCACAAGACGTTCGACAAAAACGCACGGCGCGGGGTAGCCAGATGCAAATGAACGGGTTGATTCCATCGGCATGGATCGATGACGTCTATGCTGCGGCACTGGGCGATCAACGCTGGGAAACGGTGCTGGACGGGCTGAGATCGTGGGTCGGCGTGCGCATGGTCACGCTGCTGTCGTTCGACGACGCGGCGCGGGTGCCGGCGATCGAGAAGGCGGCGGGTGACGACGCGTCATGGGTCGCCGCGTGTTATCACACGTACAACACCGAGTTCTATCGGTACGACCCGGTCGTGCCGGTCGCCGGCAACTGGCCGGCGGGCCGCTGGTTCGAGGACGTCAAGCACCTGTCCGCGCACCAGCGCGCGCACAGCGAGTTCTATCAGGAGTTCCTTCACCCTTATGGGATCGGCAGCATCTCGGGCCTGTACATCCATCGCAGCGAGGGTTCGGGCGCATTCCTCAGCGTCCAGGGCGGCCTCGAATCGCAGGGGCTGTCCGACGATCAGCGTCGCGCGATCGAAAACATGGGGATGCACATCAGCCGCGCGCTGCAGATCCAGGCGCGGATCGGCGAGCTCGAGGCGCGCGTGGCCGCGGCCGAATCGGCGCTCGATGCGATTCCGGTGCCGGTCTTCCTGCTCGGCGCGCAGCGCGAATTGCGCTATACGAATCGCGCGGCCGATCAGCTGATCGCGGCGGAGCCGGCGTTGCGGGTGGTGAACGGGCGTTTCGCGCCGGAAGGCTGCGTCGACGACGTGCAATGGCGGCACGCGTACGCGCGCGGCGGGCTGTTGTTGCGGCGCGCGACGGGCGAACCGTTGCCGCTGGCGTTGATGCCGGTGCCCGAGCAGTCGCGCCTGATGCGCGAGCGGCCGGGCGTCGCGACGCTGATGACGGCCGCCGACCTGCGTTCGCCGTCGGCCCGCGCGCAGCGGCTGCGCGTGTTTTACGGGCTGTCGTCGGCCGAGGCCGATCTCGCCGTGCTGCTGTGCTGCGACGGGCTGTCGCCGCAGGAATGCGCGGGGCTGCGCGGCGTGTCGATCGGCACGATCCGCACGCAGATCAAGTCGATCTACGCGAAGACGGCCGTGGCACGCGCGGCGCAACTGACGTCGCTGGTCATGCAGACATGACGGCAACGGCAGGCGAGCGCGCCTGTCGCTGCACGCTTTCCCCCTCGTTCTTTCCTTCCTGAATCGCGCCGCCGGCGGCGCGTGCGCATGACATTGCGCCGACGTACACACGTTGAGATCAGTCATCCTATAACAATCGAAAGCGAAGCGATCGATCGATTTCCCCTGTCAGCCCAGGCAATCAGCCGGCCGCTTGGCGCAAAGGCGAACCCGCTTCCGGAAAACGTTTCGCCTGGCGCCGCCTAAACAGAGAATACGATTCCCCGAAATTCGCTGCAAACCCTTCGTGGCTGAGCTTCTACGGGTATGCACCAAGTGAGTTAAACGATTAACCGACGTACATTCGCGTCAACACGTCATACGACGTATGACTCTGCGGTCGGCGAGCACGGCGTCGAAGCGTGCGCATGCCGGCCGATCGCCGCGCGACAACGAGTACAACCATCAAGGAGACTGACGATGAAGCACCGATTCACCCGCTCCCGTACCGCCCTGGCCGTTGCGCTGCTGGCCGGCTTCGCGATGTCCGCCCAGGCGCGCGTGTTCCGCTCGGCGGACGTGCATGGCGACAACTTCCCGACCAACATGGCCGTGAAGTTCATGGGCGACGAACTGTCGAAGCAGACGGGCGGCAAGGATTCGATCAAGGTGTTCGGCAACAGCGCGCTCGGCTCGGAGAAGGACACGGTCGACCAGGTGCGGATCGGTGCGATCGACATGGCGCGCGTGAACGGCGCGTCGTTCAACGAGATCGTGCCGGAATCGCTGATCCCGTCGTTCCCGTTCCTGTTCCGCGACGTCGATCATTTCCGCAAGGCGATGTACGGCCCGGCCGGCCAGAAGATCCTGGACGCGTTCACCGCGAAGGGGATGATCGCGCTGACGTTCTACGAGAGCGGCGCGCGCTCGATCTACGCGAAGCGCCCGGTGCGCTCGCCGGCCGACATGAAGGGGCTGAAGGTGCGCGTGCAACCGTCTGACCTGATGGTCGACGAGATCAAGGCGATGGGCGGCACGCCGACGCCGATGCCGTTCGCCGAGGTGTACACGGGGCTGAAGACGGGCCTCGTCGACGCGGCCGAAAACAACATGCCGTCATACGAGGAAACCAAGCACTACGAAGTGGCGCCCGACTACTCGGAGACGCAGCACGCGATGACGCCGGAAGTGCTGGTGTTCTCGAAGAAGGTCTGGGACACGTTGTCGCCGCAGGAGCAGGCGGCGATCAGGAAGGCCGCGGCCGATTCGGTGCCGTACTACCAGAAGCTGTGGACCGCGCGCGAGGCGTCCGCGCAGCAGGCTGTGACGAAGGGCGGCGCGAAGGTCCTGCCGGCCGCGCAGATCGATCGCGCGGCGTTCGTGAAGGCGATGCAGCCGCTGTGGACGAAGTACGAGAAGACGCCGCAGATGAAGCAGATCGTCGACGAGATCGAGGCCACCAAGTGACGCGTCGCACTTCCCTGAACGGCGCCGCGGCCGCCGGCGGGGCGGCCGCCCCGGACGGCGCGGAGCCGGCGCGGCCGCATGTCGCGCCGCTCCTGCGCTGCGTGAACGACGTGCTGTTCCGCGTGCTGGCGGTGATCGCGTCGGCGTGCCTCGCGGTGCTGACGGTGCTGGTGTTCTACGCGGTCGTGATGCGCTACGTGTTCGAGAACGCGCCGGATTTCGTGGAGCCGATCGCGCTGCTGCTCGTGATCGTGATCGCGATGTTCGGCGCGGCGATGAAGGTGCGCGACGGTGGTCACATCGGCCTCGATTCGCTCGTGCGCCGGCTGCCGCCCAGATCGCGCACGGTGGTGATCGCGATCCAGCACGTGAGCCTGATCGCGTTCGCGATCATGATCATGGCCGGCTGCGGCAGCATGGCCGCCGAGACGATGGGCGACCGCATTCCGATCATCGGGCTGCCCGAAGGCGTGCGTTACCTGATCACGATGCCGGCCGCGATCGCCATCATCCTCTTCTCGCTCGAGCACCTGCTCGCGCTTCGTCGTTCTTCGCCGGGGCAATAACGCCATGGAACTCGCGATCCTGTCCGTCAGTTTTCTGATTTTCCTCGTACTCGGCGTGCCCGTGTCGTTCGCGCTCGGCATCGCCTGCGTGCTGACCTATATGGTCGAAGGCCTGCCGATCGCGACCGCGATGCAGGCGATGATCTCGGGGATGAATGCGTTCTCGTTTCTCGCGGTGCCGTTCTTCATCTTCTCCGGCGAACTGATGCTGCACGGCGGCATCGCGGACCGGATCCTGCGCTTCGCGCAGGCGACCGTCGGCCACTTCCGCGGCGGCCTCGGGATGGCGAACGTCGTCGCCTGCACGCTGTTCGGCGGCGTGTCGGGCTCGCCGACCGCCGATACGTCGGCGATGGGCGGCGTGGTGATTCCGCTGATGAAGCGCGAAGGCTACAGCGCCGCGTACGCGGTCAACGTGACGACGCACGCGTCGCTCGCCGGCGCGCTGATGCCGACGTCGACCAACATGATCATCTACGCGTTCGCCGCGCAGGGCATCACCGGGATGCTGCACGGCCAGCCGGTGAGTGGCGTGTCGATCGGCGACCTGCTGTTTTCCGGGCTGCTGCCGGTGTTGTGGGTGATGGGCTTCGTGCTCGCCGCCGCGTACTGGCAGGCGGTGCGCCACGGCTACCCGCGCCGCGAAGACGGTTCGTCCGCGCTGCCCGCGTTTCCCGGCTGGTATGCGGTGCTGCGCAGCTTCGTCGGCGCGGTGCCCGGGCTGATGGTGATCGCGATCATCCTCGTGTGCGTCGCGAAGGGGATCGCGACCGCGACCGAAGCCGCCGCGATCGCCGTCGTGTACTCGCTCGTGCTGACCGCGTTCGTGTACCGCACGCTGACGGCCGAGAAGCTGCGCCGCGCGCTGTCGCATGCGGCGCGCACGACGGGGGTCGTGCTGCTGCTGATCGCGGTGTCGAACATGCTGCGCTTCCAGATGTCGTACCTGGAGATTCCGGATGCGATCGAGGGGCTGCTGAAGCAGTCGACCGCCGCGCCGTGGCTGATGCTGCTGTACATCAACATCATCCAGGTGTTCCTCGGCACGTTCGTCGACATGGCCGCGCACATCCTGATCACGACGCCGCTGTTCCTGCCGATCGCGATGGCGTGCGGTGTCGGGCCGGTGCAGTTCGGGATCATGCTGCTGCTGAACTGCTCGCTCGGCCTCGTGCATCCGCCGATCGGCTCGGTGCAGTTCGTCGGCTGCGCGATCGGCAACGTGTCGATCGGGGAGACGACGAAGATGGCGTGGCCGTATTACCTCGCGATCTTCAGTGCGATCAACATCGTCACTTACATGCCGTTCTTCTCGACCTGGCTGCCCAGCCTGATCAGCGGGCACGCGGTGTTCTGACCGGATGCGTTGCCTGACGCGGCGCCGGACGACCGAGGTTGTCCGGCGCCGCGTTTGTTTGCGCGGCGCCCTTTGAATTCACCGGAACGCACATGCCCGCTCAATCCCGCCGCGCCTCCGGTTCGCCGTTTCCATCGGCCGGCCGTTCGTCGCGCCACTCCGCCAGCTCGCGCCACAGCGCCGGACGTGCATGATCGCGCGGCGGCAGCGGGATCACGTAGGCCACCCCTCGCACGTTGATCACGGCTCCCGAGTCGGGTAGCGTGGCCGGAATGCCGGAGAGCGGCGGGTCGGTATCCGGTTCGGAAGCCGTACCCGGGCCGGGCGGGTGTCGAAGCATCATGCGAATTCTCCCTGGCGCCGCGAATCGGCGCATCAATAACGGACCCGCCCGATCAACCCCAACGGATCGACGGCGTTCTGGACGGCTGCGGCGAGTTCCCGTTGCGCGGCCGGCACGTGCTTGCGGTAATACGCGACGTTGACCGGCCCGACGCCATGCTCCGCGCTGAAGCAGCCGCCGGCCCGCACGACGCGCTCGTACAGCGCGCCGCGCAGCGCCACCTGCTGCAGCGGCCCGTAGCGCTCCGCGCCGGCGTGGGGGATCGACACGACGAGATGGCAGCCGCCGTCGCCGAAATGACCGAACGCGTGACAGCGCAGCGACGGATGCGCCGCCGCGATCCATTGCTCGGCATCGGCGACGAATGCGGCCAGCGCGCCGCGCGGAAACGACACGTCGAACGACAGCGGAATGCCGTGCTGCGCAACCGCGACCGGCAGTGCATCGCGGATCCGCCAGAACCGTTCGGCCGGCGCGCAGGCCGCGTCGAGTACCACGCGTTCACCCGCCAGCGTGTCGAGCGTCGCAAGCGTGCGTTCCTCGAGCAGCCCGTCGAGCCCCGGCATGCCGGTCGCGATCTCGACGAGCGCGTAGCATGCGGCGGCATCCGCTTCAAACGGAATGCGCAGCGCCGGAAACGCGGCGGCGACGCAACCGACGGTCGCGGCCGACATGAATTCGAACGCCGACAGCATCTCGCCGAACGCGCGCTCGAACGCAAGCAGGCCGGCGAGCGCCGCGTCGTATGACGCAAACGCGACGAACGCGGCACACGACGACCGTTCGAGCGGTGCGAGCGCGAACGACACGGCCGTCACGAGCCCGTGGGCGCCGTTCGCACCGATGAAGCATTGCGTGACGTCGAAGCCTGCGTTGCGCTTGCGCAGCGGCGCGAGCGCGTCGATCACGGTGCCCGCCGCGTCGGCGAGCACGACTTCGACGCCGAGCACGTTGCGGCGCACGTCGCCGTACTTGATCAGCCGGCTGCCGCCCGCGTTGGCGCCGACGAGGCCGCCGGCCGCCGGATCGCTGCCGAGGTCGACCGGCAGGCAGAGGCCGGCGTCGGCCGCCACGCGGTTGATGTCGGACAGCCGCGCGCCGGCCTCGACGGTGATGCTGCGATTCGCCGCGTCGAACGCGCGAACGGCGCGCATCCGGTCGAACGACACCACGCATTGCGTGCCGCTGCGATCGGGCACGGCGGCGCCGACGAGCCCGGTGCGCGCCCCCTGTGCGACGAGCGCGACGCGGTGCGCGACGGCGACCCGCGCGAGCGCGCTCGTGTCGGCGGTCGACGCCGGCCGCGCGACTCCGAGCGCGAGGCCGCCGTGTCGCGTCACGTCCGTCGCGTACGGCTCGCAGGCTTCGGCCGACGCACCGTCGAGCCAGCCGTCGCCGAGCGTCGCGGCGAGCGCGTGCCGTTGCGCGGCACGGTCGGGCAGCGCGCTCATCGTCAGCCGGCCCGCACGAGCTGCTTGCGCAGGCGGCCGCGCACGACGACCAGCGCGATCAGCGGCACGACGCCGCCCCACAGCGGGCTGTGGCGCATCGCGATCGACACCGCGAGCGCGACGACGGTGACGGCGAGCAGCACGATCGACAGCGAACGGGCGCGCGCATGGTCGACGAACGTGCCGTCGACGAATCCGCCGTCCGACCACGCGGTATGCACGATGCCGACGACCAGCACGCAGACGAGCATCGCGGCCGGCCCGAGTTCTTCTCCCCACAAACGGCTACCTGTCGGTGACACGAGCGCCAGCACCGCGCCGATCACGAGGAACAGGTCGACGCCGATCGCGATGCTGTTGCGGTCCGCGCGGCGGATCAGCCATGCGCCGTGCACGAGCGCGAGCACGCCGCCGATCAGGAACGCGTGCGTCCAGCGCACATCCGGCTGTCCGGGCCCGAGCCGGCCGTAGAACAGGAACACGATCGCCGGCAGGAAGTTGCTCGCGTGCAGCAGGTAGTCGGTGATGGGATTGCTCGATTTCATCGGGAGATTCTCCTTCGTCGAAACGTCGAAACAATGGGCGACGCGTCATGCGTCATGCGTCGTGCCAGCGGAACAGCCGCGCGGCGGCGAACAGGAACAGCGCCGTGCTCGCGGTCATGCCGAGCAGTTGCGGCGCGAGCTGCGCGTACGGGGCGCCGTCGACCAGCGCGCCGCGCAGCGCGACGGCGAACTGGTTGGTCGGCAGGAACGCGAGTACCGCCTTGAGCCAGGCCGGTGCGTCGTGCATCGGGATCGTCAGGTCGCTGAAGAACAGCAGCGGGTAGTAGGTGACGTTGCATGCGAGTTCGGCGGCCGCGAGCGACCGCGTGCGGCTCGCGAGCAGCACGCCGATGCTGAGCACCATCGCCGCGCCGAGCAGCACGATCGGCAAGGCGCGCAGCCCGTCCGGCGTCGCGATCGGCAGCGCGATGCCGAACGCGACGCGTGCGACCGTCAGCAGCACGAGCGCCGACAGCGCCATCATCACCATCCGCGCGACGATCAGCGCGGCGAGGAACACGCCGCGCGAGACCGGGAAGCACACGTACAGCTTGAAGGTATTGCGTTCGCGCAGCGACGCGATCGCGGTGGTCGTCGAGTTCAGGCCGATCGCCATGAACGCCATCACGAGAATGCCGGTCGCGAAGAACGCGCCATAGTCGAACGGACGGCGCGCCGGTGCCGCGTTCTCGAAGCGCGCCTGCGCGGCCGGCAGCCCGAGCCGCTGCGCGGCGCAGCGGGCGAGCGCGATCTCGACGACGCGCGACGCGGCCTTGACCGCGAGCGAGCCGTTGAAGTCGTAGCGGATCGTCGCCGGCGTGCGCTCGTCGGCGCCGAGCACGACGGTCACGCGATCGGCCGCCGCGCCGTGCCCGCCGAAGGTCGCCTTCACCGTGTCGCTGTGCGTGAGGCTGGCGACGATCTGCGCTTCGCATGCGCGGCTGTACGGCGTCGCGCCGCCGGGCACGTCGAACGCGATGTCGGCGGTGCCGAGCGACCCCGATCCGCCGAACGCGAACAGCATCACGCTCAGCAGGAACACCGGGAACACGAGCGTCCAGAACAGCGACGAGCGGCTGCGCAGATAACCGAGCAGCTCGTTGCGCACGAGAATCAGGAACACCTTAGTCATGGACGGGGCCCTCGGTACAGAGGCGCAGCAGGTCGCCCGGCGTGCTCGGCGCGAGCGCGAGATGCTGGATGCCCTGTTCGCCGACGATGCGGTGCACGTTCGGATGCAGCGTCGCATCGCCGAACACCTCGACGACGTGCGCGGCCGACACGCGCACGCCGGTCACGCCCGGCAGCGCCGCGAGCCGCTTGCGCAGCGCGCGCGCGTCGGCTTCGTCGCGGCAATGCAGGACCGCGCGCGCTTCGCCGACGAGCTCGGCGCGCAGCGCGTCCTTGTCGCCCTGGTAGCGCACGGCGCCGTCGCGCACCCAGACGAGATCGTCGACGACGGCAAGCTCCTCCTCGGCGTGGCAGATCATCGCGACGCTCGTGCCGCGCGCGCGGTGGCGCAGAAGGTCGATCACGACGCCCGCATAGCGACGGTCGAGGCCGGTGAACGGTTCATCGAGCACGGCCAGTTCGGGGCGGTGCGCGAGCGCCACGTAGAGATCCACGCGCTGGCGCTGCCCCTTCGACAGCGCGCGGCACGGCTTGTCGAGCAGTTCGGCGATGCCGAGCGCCTCCGTGACCGCGGCGTCCGCCTGCACGTACATCGCGCGGTGCAGCGCGACGATCTCCGACACGCGGAGATGGTCGGGATACTCGACCTTCTGCAGCTGCGCGCCGAGCCGCCGCAGCGACGGCGTGTCGCGCATGAAGCGCGCGGCCGGCACGTCGAGCACGCGCACGTCGGTGCCGCCGCGCCGGAAGCCGAGCAGCGTTTCGAGCAGCGTGGTCTTGCCGGAACCGTTCGGCCCGACGATCGCCGTGACCGCGCCGAGCCGGAACCGCACGTGCCGCGCGGAGAAACGGAAATCGCCGGCCGCGACGTCGATCGCGCGCGCACCGAGCGCCGCGCCCGGCGCGTGCGCATCGGGCGGCGGCTGCGAGGCCGTGCGCAGCGGCCGGTCGAACGCGGCGTGCGGGCCGAACAGCGCGCGCACGGAGGCGAGGAACGAATCGCTCATCGTCGGCTTCCTGTCAGTCGAACAGCATGACCTGCGTGTCGCGCGCGCCCCGGTACGGGTTGCGGCCGTGCGCGACCAGCATGTTGTCGACGACGAGCACGTCGCCGGCCTGCCACGGGAATGCGAGCTCCTCTTCGTCGAACGCGTCGTAGATCGCGACGAGATCGTCGAACGGCATCGGCGAGCCGTCGCCGTAGCGGATCTCGTACGGGAACGCGGCGCGCGCGCCGTACATGCGCTGCAGGTAGCGGTAGCTGAGCTCGCCCATCGAGCGCGGGTTCGGGTGCTGCGCGCTGGCCTGGTTGAACCAGACGGTTTCGCCGGTGCGCGGATGCGCGCGCAGCGCGCTGCCGACGTGCGACACGGTCACGCTGCCGTCGTCGAGCCAGCGGCAGCCGACGCCGCGTTCCGCGCACAGCCGCTCGACCTCGTCGCGGTCGCGCGTGCCGAACGCGTCGTGCCACGGCCGGTGGTATTCGGCGAACGGCAGGTTCGGGTTGGCGGCGAGGCCGTCCGCGCGATCGCCGGGCGCCGCGAAGTTGCGCAGGTACATCACGCCGCGCGCGGCGAACCGTTCGCGCAGCGCGGCCGGCACGCGTGCCGTCACGCGCCGCATGTCGCAGATCGGCGTTTCGCCGCCCGCATCGGCCGGCTGCCGGCAATAGAACGCGACGAGGCGCGGGAACGCGGGCATGTAGGCCATCTCCTGGTGCAGCCCGATCTTGAACGGCGGCGGCATGCGGGTCGATTCGTACACCTGGCCGTCGATCTGCTTGCGCGGCGCGGCGCCCGCCGTGTAACCGTTCGCGTGCGCCGGATACAGCGCGCCGAGGCGGCCGAACGCGGCGGTGTCGGGCACCGCGAAACCGCGCCACAGCAGCGCGCCGCACGCGTCGAGCAGCGTGTCGATCGTGTCGAGCCGCGAGCGGTACCACGCGACGAACATCTCCGGCGAGGTCGCGAGCTCGGCGCTGCGCGGCGTCACGCACAGCGGCAGCGTCGCGCCGGGCGCGACCGCCGCGCAGTGCACGTCGTCGGCGCCGAGCCGCACGGCGGCGTGCGCGGCGAGAAAGGCGAGGTCGGTCATCGCTCAGGCCAGCGCCGGTTTCTTCAGCAGGATCTCGAAGCCGAGCGCGCCGAGCCCGGCGCTCGGGCTGTAGATCGACGCGACGTCCGCGAGGCCGGCTTCGGCGACGAGCGCATGCGCTTCGTCGAGCGTGATCTTTTCCTCGACGTGGGTCGGCGGATAGTCGGCGGCGGCGCGCATCTCGGTGAAGCGGTCGAGCAGGTGCTGCGGCGCGTCGCGGCGCATGTCGTGCACGAGCGCGATGCCGCCCGGCTCCAGCACGCGATACATCTCGGTCAGGCTGAGCGCCTTGTCGGGCAGGTGGTGCAGCGTCGCGCGGCCGACGGCCATCGTCAGCGTGCCGTCGTCGAACGGCAGCGCGAGCGCGTCGCCGACGCGCATCTCGATCGTGTCGTCGAGATCGAGTTCGCGGATGCGCGGGCGGCCTTCGTCGAGCATGGCCGGATCGAGGTCGATGCCGACGTAGCGCCAGCCGCGCATCGCCGGGTCGGTGGCGAGCCGCACCGGTACGACGCCGGTGGCCGTGCCGATGTCGGCGATCACGCCGGGCGTCATCCCGCGCGCGAGCTGGCGGATGCGGCTGATGAACAGCAGGTCCCACGGTTCGAGCGTTTCGGTGGCGAAGCGATCGTAGTCGTTCGCCGGGCGCAGGTTCTTGAGCAGCATGACGTTCCTTTTGCTGAATGGTGCCGATGGATGAAGGTTCACAACCAGCCGACCGGCACGGCGGCCAGCAGCCGTCGCGCGGTCGCGCTGTTGACGCCGAAGGCCGGGCGTCGCCGGCGCTCGACCGCATGCGCGGCCATCGCCGCGATGCGTGCGCCGAGCCCGACACCGACGCCCCACGACGGCGCGGCGACACCGAGTTCGAGCAGCGTCGCCGCCGTCAGGAAATCGATGTTCGGCCGCAACGCGCGGCGGGCGTCGGCCTGCGCGCAGCACGCGTCGAACAGCGTCACGTATGCACCGTCGAAGCCGTGCGCGGCGAACAGGCCGCGCATGTGCGGCGGACGCGGATCGGCGACGAACAGCGGATGGCCGAAGCCGTACAGCGTGTGTTTCGCGTCGAGCGCCGCATCGATCGCCGCGCGGCCGGCGGCGTCGAGCGCGGCGGCCGGTGCGTCGATGCCGCCCGGGACCGAGCGTGCGAGCGCGGCGAGCCAGTGCATCGCTTCGAGTGCCGCGCCGACGTGCGACGGGCCGCTCGCGAGGAAACCGGACGCGATCGCCTGCGTGAGTGTGACGCCGGTGCCGATCGCAACGCGCGGCGCGAGCACGGTCGGCGTGATGTAGCCGAAGCCGGCGTGCCACGCGACGAGCAGCATGTCCATTGCGGCTTGCGCTTGCGCATCGTGGCGCGTCGCGCCGGTCAGCACGAGCATGCGTTGCGCTTGCGTCGCGGCGGTATCGAGCGAAGCGCCGCCGTCGGTGCCGGCGGCAAACGGACGGCCTTCGATCGCCGCGTGCAGCAGGAACGGCGCGGCGGCCGCGCACAGCAGCATCGTGTCGAGATCGGCGTCGTCCGGCGCGTTGCCGGGCATGCGTGCCGTCACGTCGTCGAAGCCGCGCAACAGGCCGGACGCGGCCGCGAACACCGGCGCGACACCCGCCGCGCCGAGATCCGCGGCGATGGACTGCGCAGCCGAGCCGGGCGCCAGCACCCCGGCGAACGCCGCGAGCCGCGCGCCGATCGCCGCCTCGTGCGCACGATGGGCGGCGCTGCCCGGCGCGACGTCGAACCACAGGTGCGCGAGTGCGCCTTCGAAGGTCGTCGCGCCGATCAGCGCGTTCAGGTCGAGATCGCGCACGCGCAGCGCTTCGGGCTCGAGCGTCGCGCCGTCGATGTCGGTGCCGCGATGGCGCGTTGCCGGGCGGCCGAGCAGGTTGCGCGGGGCGTCGCCGGTCGAGGCGGCCGAAGCGTTCGTGCCAGTCGAAACGTTCGTGCCGGAATCGAGTGTCGTGTCCATGTCATTCCGCCTGCACGAGTTCTTCGCTGCTGACGCTGATCGCCGCGTGCGCCATCGCGGCGATCACGGCCGCGTGCTGGTCGACCACGGGCAGCACGTTCGCGAAGTAGTAGCGCGCGCTTTTCAGCTTGCCGCGATAGAACGCGAGTTCGGCCGGCGTGTCGGCCGTGTCCGGCGCGTCGAGCCGGCGCGCGGCGATCGTCGCCGATTCGAGCAGCACCCACGCCGACGTGACGACGCCGAACATCTCGAGAAAACGCGTATAGAACTGGCTGCTGCGGTGCGTATGACCGTCCTGCACGTCGCGCGCGATGTCGTCGAGCGCGGCGGCGATCCGGTCGGCGCCCGTGCGCAGCGCGTCGAACAGCGGGCGCAGCTCCGCATGCGTGCCCGTGTGATGCTGGCGCGCGAGGAACACGTCGAGTTCGTCGCGGTAGTACTGGATCAGCCGCGAATGGCGGCCGAAGCCGAGCTTGTCGCGCACGAGGTCCTGCGCCTGGATGTAGTTCGTGCCTTCCCAGATCGACAGGATCTTCACGTCGCGCGCGTTCTGCTCGACGGGGCTCGCGTCGGTGTAGCCGAGCCCGCCGTGCACCTGGATCGCGGTTTCGCAGATCCGCCACGCCTGGTCGGAGATGAACGCCTTGCAGACCGGCGTCAGCAGCAGTTGCAGCTTGCGGTGGCGCTCGATCTCGGCCGGATCGGCGTCGGGTGTCGCTTCGAGCATCGCCGCGCGCGTCGCGGTCGCGGCGAGCTTGCCGAGCAGGCCGCGGCAGCCGTCGACGCGGCTTTTCATGTCGACCAGCATGCGCTGCACGTCCGCGTGCTCGACGATCGCGACGCGCGCGGCATTCGTGTTCGACGCGCGCTCGATCGGCCGGCCCTGCAGCCGGCGGCCCGCATACTCGACCGCGTGCAGGTACGCGCTCGACGCGACGCCGACGCCGAACATCCCGGTACTCATCCGCGCCTGGTTCATCAGCGGCATCAATTGCAGCAGGCCGACGTTGCGCCGGCCGCCGAGCAGCCAGCCGCGGGTCGTGCCGTTCGCGCCGAACACCAGGTGCGTGTTCGCGCAGCCCTTGAGCCCCATCTTGCGCGGCAGGCCGATGCAGTCGACATGGTTCGGCTGCAATTCGCCGGTTTCCTCGTCCGGCCAGAAGCGCGGCACGACGAGGCACGACAGCGAGAAGGAATCGGGCGACGCGGTGTCGATGCGGCCGAGCACGAAATACAGCGTGTTCTCGGTCAGCTCGTGCATGCCGGCCGAGATGTAGACCTTCTCGCCGTCGATCGCGTAGATGTCGCGTTCGAGCGGCGTCGCGCGCAGCGCGACCGCGGTGAGGTCGGTGCCGGCCTGCGGCTCGGTCGCGCAGAAGCACGCATCCCAGCGGTACGCCTCGAGCGGCGCGATCAGCGCTTTCTGGTGCGGCGTGCCGTGCATCTGCAGCAGCTTGATCGCGGGGCGCGTGAAGCCGCCGTACGTCATGAACGACGGGTTCGCGCCCATGAACATCTCGTAGATCATCTGCGTGACGATCGGCGGCAGCCCGTGCGCGGTGCCGAACAGCGTGTTCGACCATTCGTCGCGAAACCGCGCCCACAACGCGTGGAAATGCGACGGAATGCGCACCTGGCCGTCGTCGAGCAGCGTGCAGCCCTCGACGTCCGCCTGCTGGTAGCTGCGGCCGAGGTCGAGCGCGAAGTCGCGCGCGCGTTCGAGCAGCGCGTCGATCGATGCACGGTCATGGGTGCCGTACAGGCCGTGTTCCGCCAGGAACCGCTTGTCGGCTTCGAACAGTTCCCACAGAAAGAAGCGCAGTTCGCGCAGGCTGACCTTGTAGGCGCTCATCATGCGTCTCCTTCGATATCGAGTGCGGCATCGAGGCCGCCGGCGAGGTCGACGACGGCCGCCGCCGCCGCGCCATGCAGTGCCGCATCCCACACGAGCACCGTGCGGCGCTCGCCTTCGTCGAGCGCACCGGCGAGCCGGATCAGTGCGGCGGCCGATTCGGCCGACGACAGGTGGCCCGATCCGTCGTGCTGAATCCGCGCGCCGACCGGGATCGACGCGGCGTCGGCCACGCGCGCCGCGAAGCCGGGATCGAAGCCGGGAGGCACGCACCAGTCGATCTGATCGGCGCGCAGCCCGGCCATGTCGAGTGCGCGGCGGATCGCGCGCGCGGCGAGCGGCGCGAGCGTGTCGCGCAGCGCGCCCGGCGCGTCGGCCCACGGATCGGCGATCGACGGCCCGAACTCGAGCGCGACGGACCGCACGCCGCCCCAGTCGGCCGGCTCGGGCGCCGGGCCCGCGCGCGACACGAGCAGCGCGGCGGCCGCGTCGCCGTAGCCGACCAGGTCGCCGAACTGGCGGAAGAACGGGTAGAGCCACTTGTCGCTGAGGATCACGAGCGCCTGGTCGCCTTCGTCGAGCAGCCCGTCGAGCAGCATCAGCGCCGAATACCAGCCGAGCGTGCCGTTCTGGCCGAGCGCGAACGGCGTCACGCGTTGCAGGCCGAGTTCGTACTGCATGCGGCCGACGACCGAGTCGCCGATGCCTTCGTTGAGCGCGCAGCTCGCGACGATCACGTGGGTCGTGCGGGCCAGTTGCCCGGAGCCGAGCTGGTCGCGCAGGTCGAGCGCGGCGTCGGCGGCGAGATCGGCGAGGCTGCGCCCGGGCGGTGCGACCCGCAGCGCGGGCCGGCCGCCGGGCGCGAGGCGCGTGCCTTCCTCGGGCGTCAGCGCGCCCATCCCGCGCGGCCGCGCGAAGCGCGCCTGCGGCAGCAGCAGGTGCCGGTAGCCGGGATGGCGCTCCTGTGCCTGGATCGCGCTGAACACGACGGCGGGCGGCAGCACCACGACGCCGCCGGACAGGGCGAGCGTGCCGGGCGCGGCGACGCGGCGCGCGCCGAGGCAGGTTTCATCGAGCGTCGACAGGGTCATGCGGCGGTCTCCTCGTTCGTGCGTGCGAACGCGTCGCGATACTGGTTTTTCAGCGCGGGGCGGTCGATCTTGCCGTTCGGGTTGCGCGGCAGCGCCGGCAGCGGCTCGACGACGAGCGGGCTCATGTAGGTCGGCAACGCGTCGCGGCACGCGCGTGCGATGTCGGCGCGGCACGCGTCGGCGTCGAGCGTCGACACGACGCACGCGGCGATCGCCTCGCCGAGCGATGCGTGCGGCACGCCGAACACCGCCGCCTCGCGGATGTGGGGCAGCGCGAACAGCACGTCCTCGACTTCGGTCGGGCTCACGCGGTAGCCGGAGGTCTTGATCATGTCGTCGCCGCGCGCGACGAAATACAGGTAGCCGTCGGCGTCGCGCCGCACGATGTCGCCGGACCACACCGCGACGTCGGGGCGCGGGATCTCGCCGTGCCGGCGCGGCAGCGGGCGAAAGCGCTGCGCGGTCAGCTCGGGCCGGTTCCAGTAGCCGAGCGTGACGAACGCGCCGCGATGCACGAGTTCGCCCGGCTCGTCGGCCGCGCATTCGCTGCCGTCCGCACGCAGCACGAGGATCTCGGCGTTCGGCACGGCCTTGCCGATCGACGTCGGGCGCAACGCCGCGTCGGCCGGCGGCAGGTACGTCGAACGGAACGCTTCGGTCAATCCGTACATCAGGTACGGCGCGGCGTGCGTGAACAGCGCCTGCAGGCGGTGCAGCAGCGGCGTCGCGAGATGGCCGCCGGTGTTCGCGAAGCGGCGGATTCGCGTGCGCGCCGTATCGCTCCAGCCGGCCGACGCGAGCTGCATCCACAGCGGCGGCACGCCGGTGATCGACGTCACGCCGAACGCGTCGCAATGGCGCGGCACGTCGGCCGGCTGCAGGAAGTCGAGCGGCGCATAACATGCGCCGAACGCCAGCGCGGTCGTGAGCTGGCTCAGGCCCGCGTCGAAGCTGAGCGGCAGCACGCCGAGCACGACGTCGTCGTCGGCCAGCCCCTGGTACGCGGCGACGCTGAACGCGCCCGACACCAGGTTGCGGTGCGATACGACCACGCCTTTGGGCTTGCCGGTCGAGCCGGACGTATAGAGCAGCGCGGCGGGATCGTCGTCGACCGGGCGGCCGGCGGCCAAAGGTGCCGAAGGTGCCGAAGCGCCGGCGTCGGACGCGGCGATCGCATCGGCCAGCTCCTCGATCAGCATCGCGCGGGTGCCGACGAGCGCGGCGAGTGCCGGCAGGCGCTTCAATCGCTGCGCGCCGGTCATGAACAGCGCCGCGCCGCTGTCGGCGACGATGTGTTCGATCTGCGCTTCCTTCAATTGCGGATTGACCGGCACGAAGATCGCGCCGAGTGCGTTGGCCGCGAGCATCGCGACCACGGTTTCGATGCGTTTCGGCGCGTAGATCGCGACGCGCTCGCCGGGCCGCACGCCGCGCGACGCGAGCGCGGCGGCCGCGCGGCGGACCGCGCGCGCGAGCTGTTCGTAGGTCATCGTGCCGCCGCCGTCGGCATACGCGGGATGATGCGGCCAGCGCGCGGCGCCGTGGTCGAGCAGGTCGGCGATGCTGATCAGGGCGTTCATGATCGGCTCCTCTCTCTGGTGGGTCTAGGCGGGCCGCACGTACACGTGTGCGGCTTCGTGGGACAGGAAATGCGCCATCGAGTACGTCCGGTGATAGGCGCCGCAGCGCGCGAACACGGCGATGTCGCCGACCTGCGGCGGTGCGCCCGCATCGTCGCGGCCGATCACGTCCGCGCGGCTGCACGTGCTGCCGGCGTAGATCGTCGGCACGCCGCGCGCGGGCGGTGCAGGCATGCGGCGCACGAGCGACGGCGCGGCCAGCCGGCGCATCACCGATTCGGTCTGCGCGAGCAGGAACGCATGCGACAGCCCGCCGTCGCAGACGGCGATCGTGCGGTCCGGCCATGTCTTGACCGCGACGACGCGCGTCGCGAACACGCCCGCGTCGGCGAAGATCGCGCGACCGGATTCGTGCGCGAGCGAATACCGGCCGGCCAGCGGGGCGAGCGCGGCCGCATAGCGCTCGAACGCGGCATCGCCCGGGTGATCGTCGGCGAAACCGCCGCCGAGGCTCAGCGAGCCGAGCGGTGCGCCGTTGGCCGGCGCGAGATCGCGGGCGAGCGCCGCGAGCCGCTCGGGCAGCACGAGCGTGTCGGGCTGCGTCGCGTCCTGGCGGATGAACGAATGCGGGCCGGAGAACACGTGCAGCCCGGCAACGGGCAGGCCGGCGGCGGCGAGCGTGCGCACCGCGTCGTGTGCCTCGTTCGGCGTCATCCCGAAGTGGTCGTGCCACAGCGCCCGCGCGTCGTCGCCGGCCAGCGCGCCGGCGTTCACGCGCAGCAGTACCGGGCCCGGCGTGCCGCCGCCGGCCGCGGTTTCGCGCGCCAGCGGCACGAAGCGCGCGACCGCGTCCGGGTTGTCGAGCACGAAATGGCAGCGCGACGCGAGCCCGGCACGCATGAACATCTCGTCCATCGACGGGTTGTTCAGGTAGCGCGGCGTCCTGATCCGGCCGATCACCGCGTCGAGTTCGCCGCGGCTCGCGAGTTCGACGCCGTCCTCGTACGCATGGGCACAGCGCGCGAGCATGTCCTGGTTCGGGTTCGCCTTCAGCGACACGATCAGCCGCGTGCCGAGCCGCGCCTTCAGCGACCGGTAGCGCGCAATCGCGACTTCCGGCTCGTACACGTAGCACGGCGTGCGCAGGTCGGGGATCCACGCGTGGTCGCCGGCGGGGGGAAGCGGGCGCTCAGGCGTCATGGCGGCCCACCGGATGAAGCGTGGCGGCGGCATACGCGCCGCAGTTCGACTGCATCACGCCGAGCACGCGCTGCCCGCGCGCGACCGCGTCGAGCCCGACGTCGGCCAGGTTGATCGGGAAATCCGAGCAGCACGCATGGCCGCGTGCATGGATGTTCTCCGCATACAGCCGCTCGGCCGGCACGCGCATCGCGCGGCACAGCGCGTTCCAGCCCGGCAGGTCGGCGTTGTGCGGCAGCACGAGCTCGTATGCGTCGAGCGCATGCGGTTCGAGCGCGACCGCCGCGTCGATCGCCTTGCGCGTGTACGGCCACTCCATCATGATCAGGTCGGCCTCGTTCGCGGCGACGGTGTCCGAGCCGCGATGCCATTTCGCGTGCGTCTCGATCGCGATGCCGCCGAGCCGGTTCTTCGTGCTGTTGCGCGCGATCAGCATCGCGGCCGCGCCGTCGCACTGCACGCCCGTCATCTGCCGCATCCGGTAATCCTCGCCGTACACGCGGTCGGACGACACGACGAGCGCCGCGTCGAGTTGCGGATAACGACGCATCAGCGCGCGAACGGTCTCGATGCCGGCCGCGACCGACACGCAGTTCAGCTGCGCGACCGAGCCGAGCCACAGCGGCTCGATGCCGAGCTGCGCGGCGAGCTCGTGCGGCAGGCTGCGCGGCGCGGGCGGCACGCTGAACTGCTGCGTGTGCACGTGGACGATCGCGCCGATGTCGGACGGATGCACGCGCGCGGTGTCGAGCAGGCGGCCCGCCGCCGCGATCGCGAGATCGGTCTCGCTCGTGTCGAGCGCCATGTGGAAGTAGCGGCTGCCCGACTGTGCGATCGCCGCGGCCCGTTGCGCCGGGTAGTCGCGCTCGGCGGCCCATGCCTCGATGTCGACCGGCGGGCCCGGCAGTTCGTAGGCCACCGCGTCGATGCCGATCCAGAAATCGCGTGATGCCTGGGAGGAGTTCGTCATGGTTCAGTTGAGCGGCATCGCCGCGTAGTCGAGAACATCGAGTTTTTCGAAGGTCGCCTGCACGGTCGGCGTGAGCAGGCCCATCTCGCGGATCGTCGGCACCAGGCGCCGGAAGATCGAGCGGCGGATCGAGCTGGAGACCGGCGACTCGCGCACCATCGCGCTGCATTCGCGCTTCGACAGGCCCATCGGCTCCCAGATGTCGTCCGCGCACAGGTGCTCGTACAGCACGGCCGCGCCTTCGCAGACGAATTCCTCGCGCTCGCGCAGCTCGGTCGAACTCATCTCCGCATACACGCGGCACAGCGTGATCCGGCCGACCGCGAAGTGACGCGCCTCGTCGCGCTGGATCCGCAGGAACAGATCCTTGATGAACGGATCGGTGCTGTACGCGACGACACTCTGGAAGATCGACAGCGCGATGCCTTCGACGAGCACCTGCATCCCGAGGTTCGTCATGTCGAGCGCGCTGCTCGTGATCGTGTCGTGCAGCAGGCCCTTCAGCGAGCGGCTCATCGGGTAGCTGACGTCGAGTTTCTCGTTGACGAGCTTCGCGTATGCCTCGACGTGGCGCGCTTCGTCCATCATCTGCGCGGCGGCGCACAGGCGCGCGCTCAGCCCATCCTCGGCCGACGCGAGCTTCGATGCGCAGATCAGCGCGGCCTGCTCGCCGTGCAGGATCTGCGACAGCAGCCAGCCCTGCGCGTGATGGCGCACCTCGCGCTTGTCGGCGTCGGACAGCTTGCTCCACAGCTCGGTGCCGTAGATCAGCAGCGTCGGGTCGGGCATGCCGAGCGGATTTGCCGGGTCGAGGTCGTGGCTCCAGTCGACGTCGGTCGCGACGTCCCACTGCGCGGCCTTCGCCTTTTCGTAGAGCCGGTTCAGCGCCTCTTCGCGCAGCGCGTAGTCGTTCGACATCAGGGCGTCGACGGGCATCGACCAGCGGATGTCGGCCGTGTCCTGCATAACGGTGAGCGTGTCAGTCATTTAGGGTCTCCCCGGCCGCGCGGCGGCGCCGGAATGATGGGCGGAATCGGTATGCGTCGCGGCGGCGGCGCGCGGTGTCGGCGGATGCGGCACGAGGCGGATCGCATACGACGGCCACGGGCCGCGCAGCTGCGCGTCGAACGCATCGGCGAGCCGCGCGGGCCAGATCGCGCAGCACACGCGGTTGTCGCCGGAGAACTCGGCATCGCGCAGGATCCGGTCGCCGATCCACACGACGGGCGCGCCGCGCGCGGCGTCGCGCAGCGCTTCGTCGTACAGGTGCACCCCGAGCAGGACATGCGGCGCGAGCAGTTCGGCCGGCAGCGCACCGAAGTACGGCGCGCAGACTTCGATGAACACGCGCGCGTCGGGATGCACCGCGTCGCGGATTCGCGCGGTCGCTTCCGCGAGGAACGCGAAATACTGGACGTGGTCGAGCAGCACGCGGCGCTCGCCGCCGGATGCGTCGCCGGCATCGCCGGCGTCGTACGGTTCGCCGGCCGCTTCCGCAAGCGCGGCGCGCGCATAGTCGGCCGGCGTGTCGAGCGGCATCCGGTACGCGCTCGCGGCGACCGCGACCGGCTGCCGCGCATCGCGCTCGATCCGGTAGGTGAAGTGAACGGGCCGCACCATGTCATGCCTCGCTGTCGAGAGAGAACGTCGCGTCCGGCGCGAATGCGACGTCGGCGACCGCGTAATAGCCGTTCAGCGCGAGCGAGCAGACGGCCGCGCGGTGCGGCGTGTCGCCGTCGCGATGCGCGAGCAGCACCGACAGCCACGGATCGCTGCCGAACGAATGGCCGAACAGCCCGTGGCCGTCGGGCAGCAGCGGCGTCTTGCCGACCGATGCGAGCAGCGCGCGGCGCGACGTCGCCGGAAAGAACGGCAGCGCCGCGTGCACGCCGGGGCGGGCCGCGCAGAAGGTGCGGATGTCGCGGCCGAGCCGCACGACCGCGCTGGCCGGCGGCGCGGCGTCCGCGAGCACCGACGGTGCGGCCGGCGACGCTTCGCGGCCGACGTCGATGAGCAGCGTGCACACGCCGAAGCCCGAACGCCCCCACGCGGGGTTGCCGTGCCAATACGTATAGCCGTGCACGTCGACGTCGACGATCTGCAGCAGCAGCGTGCGCGGCCCGGTTTCGGCCGCGGTGGCGAGCGCGCGGCGCAGCACGTAGCCCCAGCCCGCGCATTCGTACGAGCAGGTCATCCAGTCGGGCGTGTAGTCGTTCGCACCGGCGAGCGCCTGCGCGAACACGCGATGCTGCGGCGAATCGTTCATCAGCAGCATCGACAGGATCGTCGAGCTGACCACGTAGTCGTCCGCGCCGACCGCGCCGCACAGCCGCTCGCGTTCGGCGCACGCGAGCGCGCCGATCGCGCGGGCCGTGTCGTCGAGCGGCACGGCCGCGCCGTCGCGTGACGGCGCGACGTGCCGGTACGCGAGCGCCTGCACGGTCAGCGCGGTCGCCGGGGCTGCCGGGGCCGTCGGGAGCGGCTCGGCGGCGGCGGCCGCCACGGTCGCAAGGGGCGCGAGCATCGTCGTGTCAGGCGGCGTGCTGCTGGCGGCGCAGTTGCGCGTCGAGCTGCTGCAGCGTCGTGTACTGCGTGATGTTCAGCGCTTCCGGGTCGATCGAACCGTACAGCTGTTCGCAGAACACGATCAGCTCGACGATGTTCAGCGAATCGATGCCGAGTTCGCCGATGCCGGCGTCGGTGTCGACGGTCTCGACATTGAGGATCTTCGCGACTTCGCGGGACAGGATGTCGAGCGCGTCGGCCGGAACGTTCTGGGTCGTCATGAGAGGAGCTCCTGGTAATGAAGTGGGTTGATCGGGATCGATCGGCCTGTCGCGTGGGTCAACTGCCGGCTTCGCAGCGCAGGCTCTTGCGAAGCTCGTGATAACAACGGTACGAACTGCCTTCCATCTTCGAAAACGCCAGCAGGTCGCGCTGGTCGTCGAACGTCGCGACCCGGCCGTCGCGCACGAGCGCCGTCAGGAACTCGTTCGACAGCAGCTTGATCGCGAGCACGCGCTGCACCTTGCCGAAGCTGTAGTGCGCGTCGTCGGTCTGGTTGCGCGCGGCGTCGGCGATGAAGCGGTGGACGGCGCGCGCGTCGGCGTCGAGCTCGACGCGGCCGGTTTGCGCGAGCCATTCGACGTGCGCCATCAGCGCGCGGACGAAGTAGGGGCGCACGACGGTCAGGTACTTGTTGAACACGGTCGGGCCGCCGATCCGCAGGCGATCCTCGGCGCTCACGCGCACCTGGCCGCCAACGTTCGCGAGCTGCAGGTTGCCCGCCAGGAACGGCGCGCCGCAGGTCGTGCGCTCGAGCTTGCGGTATTCGTCGGGCCACACGAGGTACGCGGCCGGGAACATCACGCCCGGCAACCGCGCGGCGACGACCGCCATGCAGTCGCGATGCGCTTCGATGCCCCACACCTTGTCGACGGTGAGCGCGAGGCCGTTGTCGTCGCTGCGCACGACCGTGCGCCAGGCGGCGAGGGTCGGGCCGCCGCCGTCGCTCATCAGGAACGCGAAGTTGTGGCCGCTGTCGATGCAGTCGCATGCGCGACGGTTCTGGTCGTCGGAGAAGAACAGCCCGAACATGATGCGGATGAACGCGCGCATGAACGGCTTGAACAGGTGGTGAAACCCTTCGCGTTCGATCTGGCCGAGCAGCGCTTCGGTGAGCGGCGCCTCGTCGTGCCGCAGCGGCGTCGATGCGGACGAATCGGGCAGCACGTCCGGCGTCGCAGCGCGCAGCGCGATCACCATCTCGCTGTCGAGCAGCCGCACGGCGGCCGCCTCGACGAGCCGGGCGGCCGCGCGCGGCGGCGTGCCGATGGTGCCGATCGAGTCGAGGTGGCGCAGCACCGGATACGCGGCCTGGTCGGCCACGCGCAGCAGCAGCGGTGCGGGCAGGTCGACGGACGAAGCGGGGGCGGAAAGCGTGGACATGGGGCGGGGTTCCTGTCAGAAGCGCACGCGCACGGCGGCGTCGATACGAGTGCCGAGACCGACCATCCGGTACTCGGAGTTGCTGTCGGAGAACGCGCGGGTGAGCGCGACATCGACGCTCACGCGCTTGTTCACGTCGGCGACGACCTGGGCGATCGCGAGCAGGCCCTTGTCCTGCGGCGAATAGACGCCGCGCAGCGAATACTCGACGCGGCCGATCTTCTTGCCGAGCCGTGCGAACAGGTAGTCGCGCAGGTTGCCGTCCGCGCTCACGAAATCGGCGGTGCCGCCGAGGCCGGCCAGCGCGGGGCCGGGCGCGACGGGCAGCAGCGCGTTGTTCGCGCGCACCGCGCCGACCATCCGGCGCCACTGGTTCGCGTCGTATCGCGCCTCGTCGTGCGACCACTCGACGATCAGCGACAGGTTGCCGGGCAATGCGCTCTGCATGCCGACCGCACTGCGCCACATGACCTGGCGGTCGTTGCGGCGATCGACGGCGTCGTATGCGGCCGGCGAATCGAGCGGCGTGCCGTTCGCGATGAAGGCCGGCAGCGGCCGTGTCGTGCCGCGTTCGAGCCATGCGCTCGCATAGACGGTGTTCGAGCGCGCGACGTCGAACGACAGCGTCGCGCCGGCGCCGCCGTGGCCCGCATGACGTCCGGCGAGCAGCGCGGCCGAGCCGCCCGACCAGTTGTACGCGCCGCGCACGAGCTGCGTCGCGCCCTGCACGTCGCGGTTGTCGACGTCGTTGCGCAGCGTGCGGTTCTCGCCGGCGATGAACTGCAGCGTGGCCTGTTCGCCGGCCCATTTCGCTTCGACGAGCGGCGTGCCTTCGACGTCGCCGTAGCGGTCGTAGATGTCGGCCGTCGCGGCCCGCTTCTGGAAGAAGCCGAGCGGGAAGAACGCCTGCGACGTGTCGAGCGGGTCGATCCGCTTGCCGGCGGTGAGCGTGATGCCGTTGTCGAATGCGTAGCGCACGCCGGCCTCGTTGAAGCGGGTGGCCTGCGCGCCGAGCGAGTGGTTGCTCGCGACGGCGCGCGCGTTCAGGAACAGGTTCTCGCCGTCGATGCGCGCGAGCAGGCCCGCTTCCTGCTGGTTGCGCGGCTGGTCGCCGATCAGGCTGCCGAGCAGCGCATGGCCGTCCATGCTGTCGACCGAGCGTGCGTAGGCGATGCCGTTCAGCGTGCTCAACTGTTCCATCAGCGATTCTCCGTGCGCGAGCGGGCAGCCGAGCGCGAGCGGAACGGCGAGTACGATGCCGCGCCGGAGGCGGCCGGACGAGGGGCGAGGGCGGTCACGACGGGCGTCGGCATGGGCGTCGTGGTCACTGGCCATCGGCAAGCGTGTCGGGGTTGAACCAGCCCGACGGAATCTTGCGCGGCTGGCCGTCGAGGATGTCGACGACGCTCGCGCGCTGCTTCTCGATCTCGTTGCGATAGGTGATCTTGCGGATCACCTTGCGCCCGTTCGCATCGACCGGCGCGGAGAAATCGGCGCTGCGGAACAGCAGGCCGCTCGCGAGGAAGAACTGCGCGCGCACCGGCACGTCGGTGTCGGGCGTGACCCACAGCTTGATCGTCGGGTAGACGTTGTCGGGATCGGTCGCGGTCAGGTCGAGCTCGGTGGCCGGTTTGCCGGCGATCGTCGTCGCGCCGGGCGCGGCCGACGCGCGATAGCTGTCCGCCCAGTGCGTGCGCGTGATGTCGCTGATCACGACCTCGCCCTGCAGCCGCTGCATCCCGTTGATGCGTACCGCGCTGCGCGTGTTCGGCACGTAGAACCAGTGGCCGCGCGTCGTCGCGAGATACTTCTGGCCGTCGTTCTCGCCGCTGCGCGTCAGCGCGAGCGTGTCGCCGTTGCCGCGCGTGTAGACGAGATAGCGCGTCGCGTCGCCGGATTGTCCGCCGACCTCGTTCGTGATCTGGATGTTCGTCTGCGTATCGGCGGCCGTGCTGCGGTACGCGTCGGCACGGGCGAGCATGGTCTGGGCCGCCGGTGCGTCGGCTGCGTGGGCGAGCGGCGCGCACGCGACGAGCGCGGCGACCATCAGGCGAATGCGGTTCATGGGGCGAGTCCTTCGAGGATGTTGCGTTTGGCGAGCCCGAGCGTCGCGAGCAGCGCGGCGGCCACGCCGAGCACGACGAACGCGCCTTCGACGGCGGCCACGGCGGCCGGCGAAACCGTGAATTCGAGCAGGATCGGCTTCACGCGGCCGGGCGGCGCGGGCAGGTGGATCTGCGCGTGGTTGAGCATGACCATCGTCAGCAGCGCCGCCGCGATGCCGGCGGCCGCGCCGAGCAGGCCGAGGAAGGCAGTCTCCTGGATCAGCACGCCGCGCACCGTCGCGGCCGGCACGCCGAGCGCGCGCAGGGTCGAGATCTCGCGGCGGCGCTCGACGATGCTCATCAGGATCCAGTTGCTCATCGACAGCAGGATCGTCACGCACAGGATCGCGCCGAACACCGAGAACTGGTTCTTGTACAGCGCGACGACCTGGTGATAGAGCGATACGAGCTGGTCCCAGGTCTTCACGTCGAGCGCGGGCAGCGCGGCGCGCAGCGTCGCGGCGTCGGCCGGCGTGCGCGCCGTGTCCGACAGGAACACCGCGATGCGCGACGCGCGGTCGGTACGCAGCAGCGCCTGCGCGGCCGCGAACGTCACGTTGACGATCCGTTCGTCGACGTCCTTGTTGCCCGTGCTCATCACGCCGACGATCTGCGCGTCGGTCGCGTTGATGCCGCCGTGCGCGGTCGAGGCCATCAACTGCACGACCGAGCCGACGTGCACGCCGAGCTTGCGCGCGAGTTCGGCGCCGACGACGACTTCGGTGCCGGCATTCGTGGGCGACAGGTAGCGGCCCGACAGCACCGTGTGATAGTCGAAGAAGCCGGGCGGCTCGCGGTTCGGCTCGATGCCTTCGCCGACGAAGCCGTAGCTGAGATCGCCGTTCGAGATCAGCCCGTCGAAGTCGATGCCGCGCGCGGTGGTGGCGACACCCTGCAGCGCGGCGACGGCGCGCGCGGCGGCAGCCTGCTCGTCGGCGGTCAGCCCGTACTGCAGCGGCCGTTCGCCGATCAGGTCGAGATAACCGTGGTGCAGCACCTGCACGTGGCCGACGCCGCTGTCGATCGAGCCTTCGCGCACCGCGTCGAAGGTCGCGATCACGTAGCCGAGCGCGAGGCTCGACGCGAACGCGGCGACGCCGATCATCGCCATCGTCAGCACGGTGCGGCGCTTGTTGCGCCAGAGGTTACGCCACGCAAACGTCGACCAGTTCACGATTCACTCCCGGTACGCCGTCGCGCATCTCGATGCGGCGCGGCAGGTGCGCGCACAGACGATCGTCGTGCGACGCAATCAGAAAGGCGGTGCCCAGCGTGCGGTTGGTGTCGAGGATCAGCTCGGCCACCGCGCGCGCGTTGGTGCTGTCGAGGCTGGCGGTCGGCTCGTCCGCGATCACGATCGCCGGCTCCTTGGCGAGCGCGCGCGCCAGCGCGACCCGTTGCTGCTCGCCGCCGGACAGCTCGCCGGGGCGGTGGCGTTCGCGCGCGGCGAGCCCCACCGCGTCGAGCATCGCGCGGGCGCGCTCGCGGCGCGTGCGCGGCGTGCCCCACGCGAAGCAGCCGAGCTCGACGTTCTCGAGCGCCGACATCACCGGAATCAGGTTGAACTGCTGGAACACGAAGCCGATGCGCTCGCGGCGGATCCGTTCGAGCGTGTCCGGCGCGTCGTCGATCCGATGGCCTTCGAGCCAGCGTTCGCCGCTGCTCGGCACGTCGAGAAAGCCGGCCAGGTTGAGCAGCGTGCTCTTGCCGCTGCCCGACGGGCCGACGAGCGCGACGACGTCGCGCCGGCCGATCGAGATCGTCGCGTCGCGCACCGCGACGACGCGGCCCGCGCCCTCGTACACGCGCGTGACGTCGCGCAGCTCGAGCACCGGCGTGAGCGGGGCGGCCGTCATGCGTACGCTCCCTGGCCGGCTTCGACCGCCGCCGCTGCATGGATGACAGGCAGCGCGCCGTTCGCATAGAGGTCGCGGCATTTCAGGCGCTGCAGCTTGCCGCTCGTGGTGCGCGGCAACGAGCCGGGCTCGACGAAGCACAGATCCTGCGCGGCGAAGCCGATGCGCGATGCGAGCAGCTGCTGGCACTCGGCACGCGTCTGCGGCGTCGCATCGGCGGGCCGCGCCTCGATCGCGACGACCAGCCGCTCGGTGCCCGTCTCCGGGTCGGGCAACCCGAACGCGATGCACGTGTTCTTGCGCAGCGTGCGATGCGATGCCAGCGCTTCCTCGATGTCGTGCGGGAAGTAGTTGCTGCCGCGGATGATGATGACTTCCTTCTTGCGCCCGAGGATATGGAGCTGGCCGTCCGCGACGTAGCCGATGTCGCCGGTGCGGAACCAGCCGTCGGCCGTCAGCGGCGCGGCGATCGAGCCGTCGTCGGGATTCAGGTAGCCGAGCATCACCGACGTGCCGCGAATCGCGACTTCGCCGACGGCGCGGTTCGCGAGTGCATGGTCGCCGTCGTCGAGGATCCGGAAGGCCATGCCGTCGATCGGCGTGCCCATCGCGAGCACGGTTTCGGTTTCGGTCTCGGCGCCGTCGTTCGCGGCGGCCGGTTGCGCGTCGCGGCGCTCGATCAGCGCACGCCGGTCGAGCGTGTCGGCGATCACGTACGGTGCGCCGTCCACCGTGCCTTCATGCCACGCACGGTGCATCGACACCGCGAGCGTCGATTCGGCCATCCCGTAGCACGGCTGCAGCGCCGATGCGGCGAGGCCATACGGCGCGAACGTCGCGGCGAAGTCGTGCAGCGTCGCGTCGTCCACGCGTTCGCCGCCGATGAAGATGTTGCGGCACGCGGACAGGTCGACGCCTTCCATCGCGGCGGCATTGAAGCGGCGCACGCAGTAGCGCAGCGCGAAGGTCGGCACCGACGTCGTCGTCGCGCGCGCCGACGCGATGCGCTTCAGCCAGCCGAGCGGATTCCGGATGAAGCTGTTCGGCTGCATCATCAGCAGCGGCGCGCGGTAATGCAGGTTCGACAGCAGCGTGAGCAGCCCCATGTCGTGATAGAGCGGCAGCCACGAGGCGGTGCCGTCACCGGCCGCGATGTCGAAGCGGACCGACCCGCCGATGCCGAGCACGTTCGCGATCACGTTCTCATGGCTGAGCACCGCGGCTTTCGGATGCGACGTCGAGCCCGACGTGAGCTGCACATGATGCGGGTCGCGGCCGCTTTTCGCGCTGATCAGCGCGCGTGCGCCGGCATCCGCGGCGATCGACAGCGTGTCGAGATCGACCACGCGCGTCGATGCCGCGGGAAACGCGTCGTCGCGCCACGCGGCGGCCTGCGCATCGGCGGCAATGACGAGGCGCGGCCGGTACAGCTCGCACGCGACGTCGATCACTTGCCTGCCGGCGGTGGCGCGGCGCGCGGGAACGGGCACGGTGCAGGGCAGCGCGCCCGTCATCACGCAGGCCATCATCGCGACCGCGTGCTCGACCGACGCGGGCAAGGCGAGCATCACCAGGTCGTTCTCGCGCACGTCGAGTTCACGCAGCGCGCCGGCCTGGTGAAACACTGCTTCCGCGAAGCGCCGGTACGTGATGCCTGCCTCGTTGCCGGCCTCGTCGACGAACGTCATGCGATGCGTGGCGCCCGCGACGTCCTCGAGCGATTCGATCAGGCGATGAATGGTGGATGCGCACTTCGTCACGAGAATCTCCCGTTGAGGAACACGGCCGCTCGTGCCACGGTGCCGGCGGCGCCGTTCGTCGAGTGAGGGGGATTCTTGCCGGATCGACATGACGCGACAAACGGAATATTTGCAGGCTATGCATGAGCGCCACGCATCCACTCGTGTCTGCCCCGCACGGATGCATGTGAACCCGCGCCGGGTGAATGGCCGGTACGCATTCGACCGGTCGTCTAGTTCACGATGTGGTGCGCTCATGCGCGGGCGTCATGCAATGCGTTCGGAAAATTCGTTTGTCCGAAGCATCGACTCACAGAAGAATTGCAACCCGGCAGCGCGCCAGCGTCGCCGTGTCATGGCGCCGGGCAGGGTCCGGCTCAAGGAGAGCGTCTTGTCCGTCACCTCATCGCTTGTCGCCCGTCAGAAACCGGTTGCAGACATGAAGAGCCGCCCGAGCGGCGTCGTCTTCTCGCTGAAGCTCGCGGTATACGTCGCGCTCGTTGCGCACGGCATGCTGTTCGCGCTGTCGACGTATGTGATCCTGAAGATCGTCGGGATCCTGCTGATCGGCGCGATGTACGCACACGGCGTCGAGCTGCAGCACCAGGCGCTGCACTACCAGGGGTTCCGGAGCAAGCGGCTCAACATGGTGTTCGGCGTGCTGCTCGGCATGCCGATGCTGGTGTCGTTCCACGCGTACCAGGACAGCCACCTGCGTCATCACCGGCTGCTCGGCACGCCGGAGAACAAGGAGTTCTTCGACTACGGCGACCAGTACGGCGCGAGCCCCGTCGTCAATCTCGGCCTGTGGGCGTGGCGGCTGTCGATGGCCGCGCACTATATCCAGTTCGCGAAGAACGTCGCGAAGCTCGTCGTGCCGGGAGCGCGCTTCGGCGACAACCCGCTCGTGTCACGCGCGATCCGCCGCGATCACCTGCTGATGGTCGCGGCGATCGCGCTGCTGGCCGGCGTGTCGGTCGTGCTGCACACGTGGTTTGCCGTGTGGGTGTGGGTCGTGCCGCTGGTGTTCGTCGCCGCGCCCGTGCATGCGCTGGTCGAGATGCCCGAGCACTACCGCTGCGACCTGACGAGCACCGACCCGTTCCGCAACACGCGGACGATCGAGAGCAACGCATTCATGACGTGGTTCACGAACGGCAACAACTATCACGTCGAGCATCACATGATGCCGAACCTGCCGATCGAGCGGCTGCACGACCTGCATGGCGCGATCGGGCCGCGCATCCGCTATTACCACCGCACGTACCGGCAGTTCTATTACGCGCTGCTGCGCGGCAGGCTGTCGCCGCGCACGGTTGACGACGATGCGGACGAGCGTGCGCCCGATGCCGAAGCGGCGGCGCCGGCGTCCACGCAATCGGCATGACCGCGACGGGGCCGGCCGCCTGCTTGCGTGCCGTGCCGGAACGTTGTTCAACGACGGTGACGACGATGCTCTATCCGGAATTATTCAGGTCGCTGGAAGCGGTGCGCTGGAACATGGAGACGGACATTCCGTGGAACCGGTTCGACGCTTCGCTGCTCACCGACGAGCAGGTCGAGACGATCAGGATGAACGCGATCACCGAATGGTCGGCGTTGCCCGCGACGGAAATGTTCCTGCGCGACAACCGGCACGACAGCGACTTTTCCGCGTTCATGAGCGTGTGGTTCTTCGAGGAACAGAAGCATTCGCTCGTGCTGATGGAATACCTGCGCCGCTTCCGGCCGGAGAGGGTGCCGACCGAAGCGGAGCTGCACGCGGTGCGCTTCGAATTCGACCCGGCGCCGCAGCTCGAGACGCTGATGCTGCACTTCTGCGGCGAGATCCGCCTGAACCACTGGTACCGCTGCGCAGCCGACTGGCACACCGAGCCGGTCATCAAGCAGATCTACGAAACGATTTCGCGCGATGAGGCGCGCCATGGCGGCGCCTACCTGCGCTACATGAAGAAGGCGCTGAACGACTGCGGCGACGTCGCGCGCGCGGCGTTCGCGAAGATCGGCGTGCTGATGGCATCGGCGCGCCGCACCGAGAAGCCGCTGCACCCGACCAACCTGCACGTGAACCAGGCGCTGTTCCCGCGCGATACCGTGCAGTCGCGCCTGCCCGATCCGGAATGGCTCGAGCGCTGGCTCGACGAGCAGATCCGGTTCGACGGCGAGTGGGAAAAGAGGGTCGTCGAACGGATCCTGCACAACCTGTCGATCCTGTTCGAGCGCACATTCACGACCGCGCAGGAGCTGAACCGCTATCGCCGAGAAGTGACCGCGCGGACGAACCGTGTGGCGGATGGCATGGTGGACGCCATATAGCGGATGCGTGTTCCGCCCAGCATGGGCGGAACCGATTCCGGCCGGCAAGATGACGTAGTGAGCACGGCGCGCCGTATCCGGCCGGCGGGATATTCATTTCCGGACACAATTGGTTCATCAATTTCCTGTTATTGCATGGTTCAATCAAATTTCATGCGTTTAGTATATTTTTATAAACATGGAATTCCGGATTTAAATGGTATTCCGCGTGTATGTTGAGGTATGTTTTCTTTCCGTAATGCGGCAAATTAATAAATATGTCGGGCGGCTGAAATTGTATTGTAGGCGCGGGTGCGTGATTCCGTTGCGACGTCGGGATGCCCGTCATGACATCGTTTTTTGCCCGCAATGCGCTGTTTTTGCGGGTATTTTCAGGCCGTTTCCGGCATCATTCCACCCGGATATTTATTTACAAAATCACTACTTCATAATTTTAATGTAAGAATTTCCGTGGTGGCTAAAATCGATAGATAAATACAAGTGTCACGATTGAAAATAAGAATGATCCGCATCCATCCTTCAATATAAAATCGCTTCAGAATCCAAATAGGAGAAACGATTCAGGGGAACGAAAGGCGACTTGCCTGTCGATGGGTGCAACTTTGAGGCGGCGGTATGGCTAATGTGAGATTGGCAAAACGATTGAGAAGTATGCCTTCGCTGGATTTCCTGAGAGGCTTCGAATGCGCGGCGCGTCATTTGAGCTTTACACGCGCCGGGCAGGAACTGAACGTCACACAATCTGCCGTGAGTCGGCAGGTCAAGGCACTCGAGGAGCAACTCCGGATCGAGCTCTTTCACCGGCACATTCGATCCCTGACGCTGACCGACAAGGGACGGGAGCTGTACGACGCGATCTCGTTCGCGTTGTCCGACCTGGAATCGGTGATCGGCAAGCTGTCGTCGAGCGTGGGACAGCGCGCGATCTCGTTGTCGACGACCGTATCGTTCGCGGCGCTGTGGCTGATTCCGCGCCTCGGTTCGTTCCGCGCAAGCTACCCCGACATCGACGTGCGCGTATCGGCAACGAGCGAAATTGAAGATCTTAAGCGCAAACGTTTGCACCTGGCCGTGCGATATGCGGGGCCGTATACGTCGACGGACGATACGGACGTGCTGTTTCGCGAGCGCGTCGTGGCGGTCTGCAGCCCGAGCCTGATGGCGACGGCGGGCGATGCGGCGTCGATGAAGCCGGAGGACCTTGAAAAGCACGTGCTGCTGCATCTCGACGATCCGCGCTGCGAATGGCCGTGGCACGGGTGGAGCCATCTGCTGAAGGAACTCGGCGTGCCGCGCTTGCGGCCTGCCGGCGCGCTGCATTTCAGCCAGTACGACCAGCTGGTGCAGGCGGCGGTCGACGGGCACGGCATCGCGATCGGGCGGCGGCCGCTGGTCGACGGGTTGCTGAAGCAGGGCCGGCTCGTCGAGTTGTTCGCGCACTGCACGGTCGCATCGGGCAGTTACGTGCTGGTGCAGAACCCGGATGCGTGCAACGAGTTCGACATCGCGGTGCTGACCAACTGGCTGCTCGAACAGGCGCGCCATCCGCTCGCGTCGGGTCAGGAAGCGGCCGGCAGCAACGTGCTGCCGATGTATCGCGTCGGATAGGACGGCAGGCGGCGTGCCGTCGCGCGCGACGCCGGTGCGATCGACGCGCGCCGCGGTGACGAGCGGCGTCGTGCCGCCGAACAGCGACACCGCACGTTGAAGCCGATCGCGAGCGCGTGTGTGCTTGCCATACGGGGGACAACGCGCTGTCGCGGCGGCCCGTGGTAGCCGGTGAAATCGATCGTACCGATCACCGCACGTCCGGCGACGTTCACGATCACGACGTTGCGTTCCGTCGCGATCCGCCCGTCGTTGAAAAAAAACGGTCGCGTAGCGTGCGCGGCATCGACGAAAAAAACGCGCGGCCGCGAGGCACGCGCGCAAACTCGGAGATCGTTCGCCGTTGGCGAGTCAGTTGCCGTTCGACGCGACGGTGTTGGCTGCGCCCGCGCAATCCTTCTGATACTCGTTCATCAGGCGCGCCTGCGCCGAATCGATATCGTCCGGATAGCTGCTCTCGTCGCCCGACGACGGGTTGTAGCCGACGGATTCCAGCTCGTTCAGCTCGTTGATCAGTTGCCGGTGGGAGACCGGGCCGTGCGTATGCACGAACGGATAGTCGTGGCATTGCGCCGGCGTGAGCGTCGGCGCGGCGTGCGCGGCGAAGCTCATCACGAGCAGCGCGGAACAGGCGAGGTAACGGGCGGGATGTTTCATCTTCGACTCCTGGGAAGCGTTGGGAACCGGCCGTACGGTGGCTTGCCAACGTCGACCTCACGGCACAGGTTAGGCACCGCGGACTATCGAAACGGCCGCGCGAAGATGAAACTAGTTTTATCCGCATCGACCGCGCGCGGAAGCGATCGTCGTCGCACGCAACGAACCTTAAAGAAACCTTCACGCACGCGCGACCGAACGGTTAGCCGTGCGGGCGTATCGTCGAACCCGTGATCAATCGACGCTGCGCACGGCGCGGCCTGCATCGGGGTAATGCAATGAAAGAGACCGTCAGGATGGCCGCGCTCATCGCGCTGGTGTGCTCACCGGTGCTGGCGTTCGCGAAGGTGCAGGGAACGGGGCTCGCGATTGCCGACGTGACGCTCGCGCACGAGAAGGCCGAGCGCATGCAGCGTGTGGAGAACGCGGCACATCGCGTCGCTTCGCATCGCGTCGATCAGCCCGGCGTGGAGCCGCACCGAAGCTGATGCGCGATTCTTTACCGATACCTTTCGACGCGATCGGTTGCAACCGTCCGTGCGCGAAGGCGAAGGGCCGTGCGGCATCCTGTCGCAACAACGCGCGCCGGTAACGCCGGCGGGCGTTGCCGCCGTATATGAAACTTTCTTCATGAAGTCGACGCGCACGATTTACACGCGCGCGTGTAGTCTCCATCCGAACGCGCTCGCCCTTCGGGTGTCGAAGCGCGTGCGTCCCTTCGCTGAAGACGAGAATCGTAAATGGCATCATCAGTTTCCCCCGGTAACACGCCGGCCCTGCCCGACAGGCTGGCCAGGAGCGGTACGGCCATGGCGCACGTACTGACGATCGAAGACGACGAAATCACCGCGAACGAAATAGTCAGGGAACTGCAAGGGCGCGGTTTCACGGTCGAATGGGTGGCGAACGGCCGCGACGGCATGGCCCGCGCGCTCGGCAACGAGTTCGACGTGATCACGCTCGACCGCATGCTGCCGGTCGTCGACGGCCTCACGATCCTGACCACGATGCGCAGCGTCGGCGTGCGCACTCCGGTGCTGATGCTGAGCGCGCTCGGCGATGTCGACGAACGCGTGCGCGGCCTGCGTGCGGGCGGCGACGATTACCTGACCAAACCGTTCGATCCCGAGGAAATGGCGGCGCGCCTGGAGGTCCTGCTGCGCCGGAGTCAGACCGCGCCGGCGCCGTTCGCCACGACGCTGACCGTCGGCCCGCTCAAGCTCGACCTGATCTCGCGCAAGGTGTTTCGCGACGGCGACGAAATCGCGCTGCTGCCGACCGAATACCGCGTGCTCGAATACATGATGCGCAATGCCGGCCAGACCATCACGCGCACGATGCTGTTCGAGGCCGTCTGGGGCTATCACTTCGATCCCGGCACCAACCTGATCGAAGTGCACATGGGCCGGCTGCGCAAGAAGATCGATCCACCCGATGCGAAGCAGATGATCCAGACGGTACGCGGCGCGGGCTACATCCTTGGCTGAGTCCGCGACCTTGATGTCCTCGACGGATCACGTCCAGCCGGCGCCGAAGCGTCACTGGTATTCCAGCACGTTCCGGCTCGTGTCGGTCTACGCGGTGACGTTTTCCGTGTCGGTGATGCTGCTGCTCGGCTTCATCGCATCGATCATCACGCACGACATGGAGCGCGAAACCGACGTGGTGATCGACTGGCAGATGATCTACTTCGATTCGCTCCAGGACAACCAGCTTGCCGCGGCCATCCAGCACCGGATCGAGCACGAGCGGATGCACACCAACTACTACGGACTCTTCACGGCCGACGGCAGGCATGTCGCCGGCGACGTGCTGGCCATGCCCGACGGCATCCGGCCGGATCGCAACGGCGTGACGCTCGACCACACGATGACGATCGCGGGCGACCAGGTGCCGCCGGTCGTTCGCACGATGGCGGAGCGGCGCGCCAACGGCGACGTGCTGGTGCTCGGGCGCGACCTGACGCACATCCTGCGGATTCGCGCGGCGATCATCCAGGCGCTGGTCGGCGGCGGCCTGTTCTGCCTGGGCGCGGGCGTCGTCGGCGGCCTGATTCTCAGCGTGCGGCAGATGCGGCGCCTGAAGGAAGTCCGGCGCATCACGCAGCGCATCGCGCAGGGCGACCTCGGGCAGCGGCTGCCGATCGGCGGGCACGACGAGATCGACCTGCTGTCGCATCTGGTCAATCACATGCTCGAGGAAGTCGAGCGCCTGATGAACGAGGTGAAGGGTGTCTGCGACGGCATCGCGCACGACCTGCGCACGCCGCTCGCGCACGTGCATACGCTGCTTGCGCATGCGGCGGAGCGCGCGGACGGGCTCGACGATGCCGCGCTGGCGTCGCTCGTCGCCCGCGCACGCAACGAGACCGACGTGCTGCTCAGCCGGTTTCGCGCGATGCTGCGCATCGCCGAAATCGGGTCGCTGCAGCGGCGCGGCGGGTTCGCCGAGCTCGCGCTGGAAGATCTCGTGACGGACGTCGGGCAACTGTTCGAACCGCTCGCCGACAGCCGTGCCATCCATTTCGTCGTGCTCGTCGAACCTGTCGCCCGGATTCACGGCGATCGCGCGCTGCTGTTCGAGGCGCTCACGAACCTGCTCGACAACGCGCTCAAGTACACGACCTCGGGCGACACCGTGCGCCTCGAACTTCACGATACGGCGGCCGGTCCGCGCATCGACGTGGTCGACAACGGCCCGGGTATCGCCGCGAACGAGCGCGAGGCCGTGCTGCAGCACCGTTACCGCAGCCGCCGCACCGGGCACCTCGCCGGGGCCGGGCTCGGCCTGAGCATCGTGTCGACGGTCGTCAACGTGCACGACTTCACGCTGCGCATCGGCAATGCAGAGCCGGGCACGCGCGTGACGATCGAATGCTGGCCGAGGTCGCTCGGATGACGGTCGTTCGCATCCGGCTGCACGTGCGCGCGCATTGCCGCCGCGAAGGGGGCTGACGATGCGCGTGCTGCTCGTGACTTCGCCGCACCCGGAAGCAGCGTGGCTGTACAAGGCGCTGCAGGAGAGCGGGCACAGCCTGCAGCGTGCGGACGATCTGCGCGACGGGTTGTTCCTCGCGTCGCAGGAGACGTTCGACGCGATCGTCGCGACCGCGTTCGAGCCGGGCAGCGATGCCGCGCTGATCGCGATGCTGCCGCGTTTCGTCGCCGACGGCGGCGGCGCGGCACTGGTGGTGCTGATCGGCCAGGCGTCGGCGCGCGAGCGCATCCGCGTGCTGCACGCAGGTGCCGATGCGTGTTTCGGCGCGCCGTATTCGTTCATCGAGCTGCACGAGCGCCTGCAGGCGTTGCAGCGGCTGGCCGGGCCGCGCGACACGGAAGGCCCGGTCGCGGCGGTGTCCATGCTGGAAACGCTCGCGCGCGAACTCAAGGACGGCAAGCTGCGCCTCGCCGTGACGCGGCGCGAATGCCTGCTGCTCGAATGCCTGATGCGCCATCCGAACGCGCCGGTGCCGCGCGACCAGTTGATCCGGTATGTGTGGCAGGACAAGGACGATGTCGATCCATCGAGCGTCAATCTCGTGGTGTCGCGGCTGCGCCGCAAGCTCGCGCGGCATCTGCCCGATGTCCGGATCGATACGGTGAGCCGCTACGGCTACCAGGTGACGCTGCCGGACGCATAGCCGCGCGGCCCCCCCTGTACGAACGGGCGCGTTGCCGATGGCAGCGCGCCCGTCGTGCGTTTACGAGCCGAAGAACGGCACACAGAAATCGGGCGGGCCGACACAATCGCCGGGGCCGTCGGGTTGCGCGCCGGCGCAGCCCGACAGCATCACGCCGGCCGCGATCGCGACGAGCGCAACACGGGCGGAACGAACGAGTAAGGGACGAAGCTTCATGAATGACGGGTGATGCGAGGGGCGGGCGGCGCGCGCCGGGCAGCACGCCCGGCCGCACGGCGGGGCGCATCAATGCGAATAGAGCGTGGAGTCGAGGTACTTGATCTGCCCGTCCTGTTCGGCGTGCACGAGTTCGGCGTAGACCTGGGCACGCGTCTTCTCGTGGATCGGCTGTCCGTACGGCGGCACCCACTGGCCGGCGGCCTGCGCGCCGGGCACGCCGTCCTTGGTGGCGGCCGGCGTCATCTGCGCCTGGGTACTCGTCTGCGCGAACGCGGGAACGGACAGCGCGGCGCACGCGGCGAGCAGCGTGGAAGCGACGATCGTGGTGGTTTTCATGTTCGGAATCCTCATGATGATTGAATGGATCATCCCCGGTGCGGCCAGTCGACGCCGCGCGTCGGGTTGAGGACAAGCATAGGGGAGCGGCGCTATCGGATCGGCATACGCAACGTGAAAAGAAATTCATGCGCCGGCGCGTTTCGCACGGACATGAATGCGACGCATCGCGAGGATGAAGAAGGTTTCATTTTTCGGGCCGTTTCGATAACGGCGCTGTCATGCCCGCTGCCTAAATTGTGCGCCATCGCATCGCGGACGGATCGGCCGTTCCACACCGGCCGGCGATGCGAGAAGACCGATCCACTCTAGCGAAACCATCATGAAGAAACTTCTGGCAATCCCGGCAGCGGTTGCGTGCCTGCTTGCAGGCGCGGCGCATGCGCAGAGCAGCGTCACGCTGTACGGCACGATCGACGCGGGCCTGGACTACATCAGCAACCAGAAATCGGCGGCCGGCGCGGGGCCCGCTTACGGCGTGCAGAGCGGCAACGTCAGCACGTCGCGCTGGGGGCTGCGCGGCAACGAGGATCTCGGCGGCGGCCTGGCCGCCGTGTTCACCCTCGAGAACGGCTTCAACGTCGCGAACGGCAAGCTCGGCAACGGCGGCGACGAGTTCGGCCGTCAGGCCTGGGTCGGCCTCGCGAGCCGCCAATGGGGCACGGTGACGCTCGGCCGGCAATACGATTTCCTGGTCGACTTCGTCGCGCCGCTGTCGGCGACGGGCTCGGGATTCGGCGGCAACATCGCCGATCACCCTTACGACAACGACAACCTCGCCAACGACACGCGGATGAACAACGCGGTGAAGTTCCGTAGTGCAGACTATGGCGGCCTCACGTTCGGCGGCGCGTACGGTTTCAGCAACCAGGGCGGCGGGTTCAGCAACAACAACGCGTACAGCGTCGGCGCGCGGTATGCGAACGGTCCGCTCGACGTGGCCGTGGCGTACCTGCAGTCGAACCAGCCGGGCGGCGTGAATGCGCCGCGGAACACCGGCGGCTCGCTGAGCAGCTCGGACGGCGATGCGATGCTCGCGGGCGGCCGCTGGCGCACGTTCGGCGCCGGCGCGCACTATGCGTTCGATCACGCGACGATCGGCTTCGTCTATACGAGAACGATCCTGAACGACCCGCGCGAACTGTCGCAGGGCGGCGCGTATGGAACCGTGAACGGCCAGTTGCTGACCTTCAGCAACTACGAACTGAACGGGCGCTACTTCCTGACGCCGGCCTTCTCGCTGGGCGGCTCGTATACGTTCACGCAGGGCCGCTTCGACGATGCGGGCCGCAGCATCGCGCCGAAGTGGAACCAGTTCATGCTGCAGGCCGACTATGCGCTGTCGCGCCGCACCGATCTGTATCTCGAAGGCGTGTATCAGCGCGTGACGGGCGCGGACGGTGTCGCGGTGCTCGGCAACGCGGGGATCTTCAATCTGGCCGCGTCGAGCAACGATCGCCAGGCGGTGGTCGCGGCCGGCATCCGTCACAAGTTTTGATCGGCCGGGCCCGCGTAAAAAAAGCACCCGTCGCGATGACGGGTGCATCCAAACGCGACACGCTCCCCACGTGCCGCAACGGGCTCAGGTCGTCGAACGCGCCGGCGTCGCGACCGGCGCTTTCGCGCCGGACGCTGCGTCGTCGGCCGACCACCCTCCGCCCAGTGCCGCGATCAACCCGACCGCCGCCAACTGCCGGCGCGTATCCAGTTCCAGCATCGCCACCTTCGTGTCGAGCTCGGTGGTCTGTGCGGTCACCACGTCGAGATAGCTGACGACGCCGTCCCGATAGCGCGACATCGACAACTGCAACGTGCGTTCGGCCGCGTCGAGCGCTTCCTGTTGGCGATCGGCTTCGTCGCCGAGATGGTGCGTGAGCGCGAGGTTGTCTTCCACCTGCTGGCACGCGTCGAGGACCACCGCGCGATATTTCGCGCCGTTCTCGGCCAGCTGCGCGTGCGCCTGGGCCGTGAGCGCCTGGCGGCGGCCGCCGTCGAACAGCGTGAGCGCGAGGCTGGGCCCGATCGACCAGATCTCGTTCGGCGCGCTGAGCCAATGGCCGAGCCCCGAACTCTGGTACCCGCCGATCAGCCCGAGCGTGATGTCGGGGAAGAACGCCGCGCGCACCACGCCGATCCGCGCGTTGGCGGCCGCCATGCGGCGTTCGGCGGCCGCAACGTCGGGCCGCCGTTGCAGCAGCGTGGCGGGAATGCCGGCCGGGATCGCGGGCAGATACGCCACGCTCAGGTCCGGCGCGAGCGAGAACGACGAGGCCGGCACGCCGGTGAGCGTCGCGATCGCGTGCTCGTACAGCGCGCGCCGCGCCCGCACGTCCTCGGCCGACGCGCGGGCCGAGTCGAGCTGCGTCTGCGCGCGCGAGACGTCGAGATCGGATGCGATGCCGCCCGCGTGCCGGCTCATCGTGAGTTTCAGCGCACGCTGGTACGTGTCGATCGTGTCGGACAGCAACTGCTGCTGCTGGTCGAGCCCGCGCAGGTTGAAGTACGCGTTCGCGAGGCTGGCCTGCAGGCTCAGCTGCACCGATGCGAGATCGTCGGCGCTGGCCTGCGCGTTCGCGCGCCCGGCCGCGACCTCGTTGCGCACCTTGCCCCACAGGTCGAGGTCGTAGTCGAAGCCGGCCTCGAGCGTGTTCGAGCCGTACACGTTCGGCTGGTTCGCGCCGCGCAGCGGGCGCGTGGCCGATTGCCGGTTGCTCGAGACCTGCGCGCCGAGGCCGATGGTCGGGAACAGCCCCGCGCGCGCCTGATCGAACAGCGCGCCGGCTTCGTCATGGCGGGCCACCGCGGCGGCCACGTCGGGGTTGGCGGTGGCCACCCGCGCTTCGAGCCGGTCGAGCACCGGATCGCGGAACGCCTTCCACCAGCCGTCGCGTGCGATGCGGTCGGCCGGCTGTGCCGGCTGCCAGCCGCCCGCTTCCTTGAAACGGGCAGGCAGCGCGGTGGTCGGCGCGTGATAGACGGGCGCGAACGAGCAGGCGGAGAGGAACGCGATGCCGGCGAGCATCGCGCAGAGCCGACGCGGGTTAGCCATTCGCACGCTCCGTGTCGCGCACGGCCGCCGCGACGGTGCCGGCCGGCGTCGCGAGCCGGACGCGGTCGCCCGCGGACAGCGAGTCGGGCGGGTTGTCGATCACGCGATCGTCGGGCGCGAGGCCGGTCGCGATCTGCACGTGCGTGCCGAGGTCGGTTGCAATCGTGACGGGCTTGAGCACCGCGCGATCGTCCTTGCCGACCACGGCGACCTGCAGGCCGGCCTGGCGGAAGATCAGCGAGCTGGCCGGAATCGTCAACGCGTGGCTGCTGCCGGCCGGCAGCGCGAAATGCACCTCGGTGTATTCGCCCGGAATCAGCTTGCCGTCGCGGTTGTCGACCATCAGCTGCACGAGCAGCGTGCCGGTCGAATCGGCGATCGAATCGTCGGTGTCGGCGAGCGTCGCATGGAAGGTCTCGCCCGGATGCTCGGGCACGGTCAGCGTCGCGCTCATGCCGGGGCGGATCGCGGCGGCCTCGTTCTGCGGCACGCTCACGTAGACGCGCATCCGGTGCACGTCGGACACGGCGAACAGTTCGGGGCCCGTGCCGCCGCCGGCCGAGATCAGCTGGCCGATGTCGGTCTTGCGCGCGGTGACGACGCCGTCGAACGGCGCGACGATGCGCTTGAATGCCTCCAGCGCGTCGAGACGCCGCACGTTGGCCTTGTTGGCCGCGACGATCGCCTGCTTGGCGGCGAGGTCGCTGGTCTTCTCGTCGGTTTCCTGCTGCGACACGGAATCCTGCGCGAGCATCCTGGTCCAGCGCGCGGCCGTGGACGCGGCCAGCTTCTCGTTGGCGAGCGAGCTTTGCAGGTCGGCGCGCGCCTGCTGCAGCTGCTGGTCGAGCTCGGGCGTGTCGATCAGGCCGAGCAGCTGGCCCGACTTCACGTGCGCGCCGATATCGGTGTACCACGCATGCAGGTAGCCGGACACCTGCGCATGGATCGGTGCGCTTTCGAACGCGGACAGGTGGCCGGGCAGCACGAGCGCGGCGCCGTCGCCGCCGGTCGTCGGCGTGTAGGCGACCACGGTCGGCACCGCCTGTTCGGCGGACCATCGGGTCATTTCCTGTTTCGCGTGCGCGCGGCCTGCGACGCCGGCCGTCACGATGCCGGCTGCGACCAGCGCGGCGATCGTGGCGACGAGCTTGAGGTTGGGCAGCCGTTTCGGCGACTTGATTTCGATCTCAGTGGACATGGGAAGCTCCGGACGCGGAAGGGGAGGAAGCGCGGGGTGCGTCGTGTTTCAGCGCATCGCGCCGATGCACGAGGCTGAACACGACGGGAACGAAGAACAGTGTCGCGATCGTCGCGCACGCGAGGCCGCCGATCACGGCGCGGCCGAGCGGCGCGTTCTGCTCGCCGCCGTCGCCGAGGCCGAGCGCCATCGGCGCCATGCCGATGATCATCGCGAGCGCGGTCATCAGCACGGGCCGAAAACGCGTGAAGCCGGCTTCGAGCGCCGAGGCGAGCGCGTTGCCGGTTTCGGCGAGGCGCTCGCGCGCGAAGCTGACGACGAGGATCGCGTTCGCGGTGGCCACGCCCATGCACAGGATCGCGCCGGTGAGCGCGGGCACCGACATCGGCGTGTGCGTGGTGAACAGCATCCAGACGATGCCGGCCAGCGCCGCCGGGAGCGCGGAGACGATCACGAACGCATCGGCCCACGAGTGGAAGTTCACGACGATGAGCAGGTAGATCAGCACGATGGCGCCCGCGAGCCCGAGCAGCAGGCCGGTGAACGCGCCGTTCATGGTCTGCACCTGGCCGCGCAGCGTGACGGTCGAGCCCTTGGGCAGGTCCTTCGCGGTGGCCTTGACGACGCTGCCGATGTCGGCGGCGACGGCGCCGAGGTCGCGGCCCTGGGTGGTCGCGTAGATGTCGAACAGCGGTTCGATGTTGTAGTGCGACACCACCGCGTTGCCGACGCCGCGCGTGATCGTCGCGAGACCGCCGAGCAGCTGCGACTGGCCGTTCGCGCCGGTGACGGGCAGGTTCTGCAGCGCCGACAGCGTGGTCATCCGGTACTGCGGCGTCTGCGCGACGATCGGATAGGACACGCCGTTACGCGGGTTGAGCCAGTAGGTCGGGTCGACCTGGCTGGTGCCCGCGAGCGTCGCGACCACCGAGTTCGTCACGTCCTGCTCGGTGATGCCGAGCTGGTCGGCACGCGTCCGGTCGACCGCCACCGTGAACTGCGGATAGGTGCTGGCCTGCTGGATGCGCGGGTCGGCCACGCCGGCGATCAGGCGCAGCTTGCGATACAGCTCCCGCGCATAAGCGAGGTTGGCCTGCTGGTTGGGGCCGGCCACCTGCAGGTCGACCGGGGCCGGTGCGCCGAAGTTGAGGATCTGGCTGACGATGTCGGCAGGCAGGAACGAGAACGTGGTGCCCGGATAGGCGCGCGGCAGGCGTTCGCGCAGCTCGCGCACGTAGTCGGCGGTCGGCGCGTGGTCGTGCGACAGCGAGATCAGGATGTCGCCGTCCTGCGGCCCGAGCGTGCCGCTGTTGTTGTAGGTCAGGTTGATCCCGCTGTTCGGCAGGCCGATGTTGTCGACCACTTCGCGCAACTGCGCGGGCGGGATCACGCCGCGAATCGTGTTTTCGATACGGTCGAACTCGGCGGCGGTTTCCTCGACCCGCGTGCCGACCGGCGCACGCACGTGCAGCGAGATCTCGCCCGAGTCGATCGTCGGGAAGAAGTTGCGGCCGAGCCACGGGACGAGCAGGAACGATGCGGCCACCACGCACAGGAACGCGACGACGAACGGCTTGCGGCGCGTGAGCGCGAGGCCCAGCAGGATCCGGTACGACGCGCGCACGGACTCGAAGCGGCGCTCGAATGCACGCTGGAAGCGCACCAGCGGATTGCGCGACGGCGGCGCGTCGTGCGCGCCGGCATGGCCCGCATGCGAATCCATGATCGCCGCGAGCTCGCCCGACGCATGACCGGCCGACGCATGCGGCTTGAGCAGGTATTGCGCGAGCATCGGCACGAAGGTGCGCGACAGCACGAACGACGACATCATCGAGAAGATCACGGCCTTCGCCATCGGCACGAACAGGAAGCGCGAGATGCCGTCGAGCATCAGCATCGGCACGAACACGATGCAGATGCACAGCAGCGAGACGAGCGCCGGCATCACGATCTGTTTCGCGCCGTCGACGATCGCGGTGCGCGTGTCCTTGCCCTGTTCGAGGTGCCAGTTCACGTTCTCGATCGTCACCGTCGCATCGTCGACCAGAATCCCGACCGCGAGCGCGAGGCCGCCGAGCGTCATCACGTTGAGTGTTTCGCCGGTGGCCGCGAGCAGCGCGATCGCCGAGAGCACGGCCAGCGGGATCGACGCGGCGATGATCAGCGTCGAGCGCCACGAGCCGAGGAACAGCAGGATCATCAGCGACGTCAGCGCGGCGGCGATGATGCCTTCCCGCGCGACGCCGCTGACGGCGCCGTTCACGAAGGTCGACTGGTCGCCCATCGTGACGAGCTTCAGGCCCGGCGGCAGCGTCTGTTCGACCAGCGGCAGCTTCGCCTTCACGCCCGCGATGATGTCGAGCGTCGATGCCGAGCCGTTCTTCAGGATACTCATCAGCACCGCGCGATGGCCGTCCACGCGCACGATGTTGCCCTGCGGCGGGTAGCCGTCACGCACGTGCGCGACGTCACGGATATAAATCGTCGTGCCGTCGACCGACTTGATCGGCAGGTCGTTCAACGCGTCGAGCGAGAGCGGGCTGTTGTTGAGCTTGATGTTGTATTCGAAGCGGCCGATCTTCTGCGTGCCGGCCGGGATGATCTGGTTCTGCTGCGCGAGCGCGTGCGCGACGTCCTGCGCCGACAGCCCTTTCGACTGCAGCGCCTGCGGGTCGAGGTCGATCTGCACTTCACGCGACTTGCCGCCGTACGGCGTCGGAATCGCGACACCGGGCACCGACAGCAACTGCGGTCGAATGAAGTTGACCGCGTAATCCGCCAGCTTCTGTTCGTCGAGCGTGTTGCTGGTCAGCGCGATCTGCAGCACGGGGACGGTCGACGCGTTGTAGTTGAGGATTTGCGGCGGCGTGGTGCCGGGCGGCATCTGCTTGAGCACGGTCTGCGAGATCGACGTGACCTGCGCGGTCGCCGTGCGGATATCGACGGTCGGCTGGAAGAAGATCTTCACGATGCCGTAGCCGCGGAACGATTGTGATTCGATATGCTGGACATCGTTGACCGTCGTGCCGAGCGTGCGCTCGTAGTACGTGATCACGCGTCCGGACATGTCGTCCGGCTGCAGGCCGGCGTAGTTCCAGACGACGCTGATCACCGGAATTCGGATATCCGGGAAGATGTCGATGGGCGTGCGGAGTGCCGCGAGCGGACCCGCGATCAGGATCAGCAGCGCCAGCACGACGAACGTGTAGGGCCGGGTGAGCGCGAGCCGGACAATTTTCAGCATGGGGTGCTGCTCCGTTCAAAGGCGTCGTGAAGAAGAGCCGGATGCGCGCGGCTTCGGGAAAACACCGATACGCAGCCGATGACCGCATTCTGCGGAGCGGCCCCTAACAGCCGGTCGCTAAAAAGATGAAAGAAGTTTTAGGTGGCGGCGGCCGGATTCAGCCGAGCATGTAGCCCGCGCCGCGGATCGTGCGGATCAACGGTGCCGCACCCGGCCGGTTCACCTTCTTGCGCAGGCGGCCGACGTGGACGTCGATGAGGTTGGTGCCCGGATCGAAACGGCAGCCCCACACCGCCTCGAAGATCATCGTGCGCGTGAGCACGCGCCCGGCGTGGCGCATCATGAATTCGAGCACGCGCAATTCGGTCGGCAGCAGCGCGAGCTCGCTCGCGCCGAGCGTGACGCGGCGCCGCACCAGGTCGAATGCGAGCTCGCCCGTGCGCAGGACCGTCTCGACCTGTGCGCCGCGCGGCCGGCGGCGGATCAGCACGTCGATGCGCGCGCACATCTCGTCGAGCGAGAACGGCTTGACGAGATAGTCGTCGCCGCCCGCGCGCAGCCCCTGGATGCGCTGGTCGACGTCGGACATCGCGCTCATCACGAGCACCGGCGTGTCGAGGCCGACGCCGCGCATCGTCGCGAGAATCGTGAGCCCGTCGAGATCCGGCAGCATGCGGTCGAGCGTCACGACGTCGTAGTCCGCACTCATCGCCCTGGCCATGCCGTCGCGGCCGGTGCGCGCGACGTCCACCTGGTGGCCGGCGGCGCGCAGCGTCCGGGTGATGTGATCCGCGATCAGCGGATCGTCTTCGATCGTCAGGATGTGGGGCATGGACGGAGCGGCCCGGGCGGAATCAGGCGGCGGCGCGCTCGGGCGCGCGATAGTGTTCGACCACGTAGTCGATGAAGCTGCGGACCTTGGTCGACAGATGGTTGCGGCTCGGGTAAAGCATCGAGATGCAGCGCGCGCCGCCGTTCACTTCGTAGCGTTCGAGCAGCGGCACCAGCGCGCCGCGTGCGAGATCGTCGGCGACGAGCGGGTGCGGCAATTGCGTGATGCCCATGTGATTGAGCGCCGCGATCCGCACCATCATGCTGCCGGTCGAGGCCAGTGCGTTGCCGGTGTAGACGCGGTAGGAACCGTCGACGTCCGAGAATTCCCAGCTGCGCGCCGTGCCGTTCGACACGGTCAGCAGGCTGTGTTCGTTCAGTTCGACGGGATCGTTCGGCGTGCCGTGGCGCGCGAGGTACTCGGGCGACGCGACGACCACGTCGCGCACGCTCGTCAGCATCCGCGACACGAAGGTCGCGTTGACGAGGCGGCGATCGTCGCAGAAGCAGACGTCGTAGCCGCCCTCGACCATGTCGACGTGCGTGTCGAACGTGGTCACGTCGAACCGGACGCGCGGATGCCCGTCGCGATACGCCGACAGCAGCACGCCGAGGCCGGCCGCGACGGAGGTCGCCGACGCGGCGATCCGCAACGTGCCGCGCGGGTCGCGCGTGACCTGCACGAGGTTCGATTCAATCTCGTCGAGCTTCTCGATGATCGAGCGGCAACCGTCGAGATATTCGCGGCCGGTCTCGGTGAGGGACAGGCTGCGGGTCGTCCGGTTCAGCAGTCGCATGTTCAGGTGCGCTTCGAGCATGCCGACGCTGCGCGTGACCGCGGCCGCCGACATCCCGAGCTGGCGCGCGGCGAGATTGAAACTCGACAACTCGACTACGCGCGTGAACACGCGCATCGCTTGCAGTTGGTTCATGGTCCGCCGAAGGAAAGAATTGACCGTTCGCATGCGCCGCCGACGCATCGCTCGATGCGTGCCGCCGCGCGTGACCGGCAAGGTAGCGAGCCGATTATGGGATGCGGGCCGGCGCCGGACGCTTAAAAAACGACGCGGAATGGATGAAATTTCGTTTAAGGAAGCGGCGGACGACGCGGGGGAAGACGCGTGCGCGTGCGGGACGGCGTTCTCGCCTGTTGCTGCGATTCACTGAACACGCGTGTCGTCGAAGGTCCCGACCATACCGTCGAGATCGTCGTGCGTCGCGACGACGAATACGCGTTTTCCGCAACGGCAGACAACCTAAAAATAAATTAATGAAGCTGCATCAAATCTTCAGGTGCGCGCGTGACGCGGCTGCCGATAATGGGCCGATGCGAGTAGCCACGAGGAACGCAATCATGACGCAGCCGCTGAGTATCAAGATGATCCAGGAACACGGCAAGCCGGTGGTGCTGGTGTCGATCGAACGGGGTGCCGCGGTGCTCGATCCGGAGGACGTCGATGCGGTCATCCAGTATCTGAGCCTGTTGCGCGCGTCGATGCAGCCGGCCGTGCCCGAGATGCCGCCGCGCGCGCAGCAGTTCGTGACGGAGATGGACCCGTGCTGGTATGCGGAGCGCCATCCGCTGTACGGCGGCGCGGTGCTGTTGCTGCGGCATACGGGGCTCGGCTGGGCGAGTTTCGCGCTGCCGCCGCGGAGCCTCGAGCGCCTGCACGGGTCGCTCACGCAACTGCTCGAGGACGAGCAGATGGTGGTCAGCCTGCCGAACTGATTCGGCGCGTGGGTCGATCGCACCGGCCGGGGCCGGCTTCCGGTACACGGGAAGCCGGCCCCTTCGCGCGATCGCCTAGAACGTGTGGCGCAGCCCGATCCGGCCGACCGCCTGCCGGCCGCTCGACGACGGATCGAAGCCCGCGACCTGCGCGACGGCGCCGCCCGACGCCATCTGCAGTGCCGCGAGCGCGTAGACCGCCGTGCGCTTCGACAGTTCGTACTCGGCGCTCGCGTTCAGCTGACGGTATTTGGGTTCCTGGCCGGTCGCATGGTCGCGGCCGGTCGTGTAGGTATAACCGAGGCCGAAATTGAGCTGGCTCGTGGCGGCGAGCGTGCCGGCGATCTCGTAGTTCTGGAACTTCACGTCCTGTTCGTCGTCACCTTGCTGGAAATCGACGTTGGTGAAGTTGCCCATCAGCTTGACGTTGCCGATCTGGTACGACGCGCCGGCCGCGAAGATGTTCTGGCTGCGCGCGTTCATGAGCGCGTCGCCGTACACCGCGTTCGTGTATCCGCCGCCGTTCTGGTAGCTCTGCACGGCCTGCTCCGGATCGTTGACGCGCAGGTAGCCGACGCCGGCCGAGAACGGCCCGTTCGTGTAGGCGAGCGCCGCGCTGTACGCGGCGTTGTCGGAGAAGCGGCCGGGCTGCCCGCCGAACGAGTAGAGCGCCTCGGCGGTGAAGCCGGCGATCGTCGGGCTCGTGTATTTCACGGCATTGCTGATCGCGAAGCCGTTGTCGAGGTTGTCCATGTCGTTCGGGTGCGAGAAATACCAGCCCCCGTAATAGTCGTTCAGCGAATACGGCTCGATCAGGTCGACGATCGGATCCCACTGCCGGCCGAGCGTCAGCGTGCCCATGCGTTGGTCGGACAGCCCGACGTAAGCGTTGCGCGAGAACGCGAGGCCGCTGCCGAGCCCGCCGTTCGTGGAATTGAAGCCGCTTTCGAGATCGAAGATCGCGGCGAGCCCGCCACCGAGATCTTCCTTGCCGCGCAGCCCCCAGCGGCTGCCGGCGCTGACGCCGCTCGCCATCTGCCACAAGTGCTGGCCGTCGACGTTCGACGCGAAGTCGATCCCGGTGTCGATGATGCCGTACAGCGTGACGCTGCTTTGCGCATGCGCGTGGGAGAACAGGCTGCAGCAGGCGAGTGCGCACGTCATGCGCAACAGCCGTGTCGTTTTATTCATGGATGAAGGTCTCGAACGTAGGTTGACGGATATTGTTCGCAGTCCTTGTTTAAAGGGCTGGTCGTCGAGAATATAGCTGCGTCAAAAGCGTGCGGATCGGCAATTCAGTCTTTCAGTTTTTGCGTTGGTTTCGTGCCTGCGGGCGGTCGACAACGCGGGTGTTGGGCGCTGTGGGTTGTTCGCTTTGGGGTGGGGGATTGGGGGTGTGATGACCCGTTCGCCCTTCCAGGAGGCGGGCATGCTCCTGGCCGCATCGCGGGGGAGTTGACGCCGCGCGTCGCAACGCGACCGATATTGATGCGCAGCGCGTCAGCGCTGGAATATGCCCTGATCTGGAAGCTCCCGGTCGACGATGAAATTTGAGCTATTTTCAAATCAGGCGTAATTTCCAGCGAAATAATCATTCTTCCCGATCCGGATTTTGAATGAATGGCGGGCTTGATCCAATTCAAATATCAATCAAGGAATCAAATTATTGAACAATGGCGGCGGCCATACCGGTAGCCTCCAAACGCGAAATACCGGGATCGATCATTCACGATCGTCAAGCACCAGAATCCGCGTTAAGTCAGGGTTGACGAGCGAAGCAAGCGGGAATGGATGATTCGATGCCGCGAATCAAAAGATTAACAATGAGGGACGTTTATTTTTCCGGTTTTTGCGGATAAGGTTCGACTCGGTGAAAGTGATTTGTCAGAAAGCATGGCGATTGATCATTGCTTGCCGCGGTTTCATTCGACCGCCGCTTTCGCCGATCAGCATGCGCGACGACGCGTCGACAGGAATCTCTTCGCGGAATCTTGCGACAGGCTCGATGTGCGCATATCCGTTTCGACATTCATGCCATGAGAGGGCTCATGAACAAGAACATCCGCAGCTACGTTGCTTCCGTCATGCCACGCGCGCTGGCCGGTGTGGCACTGCTGGTCGCGGCGGCCGGTGCACACGCGCACGGCCGCTTGACCGAACCGCCTTCGCGCATCGTGCTGTGCACGCAAGGCCAGAATCCGAACTGCCCTGTCGACGCGTGGCACGCGAACGCGATGGAGAACGGCAAGTTCTTCCCCGCGACGCAAAGCGGCCTGTCGGACCCGTTCGCGCCGGACGACGCGAAGAATGCCGCGCCACCGAAGGACGGCGAAATCGCCGGCGCCAGCACGAATGGCCCGCTGCCCGTGCTGAACGAGCAGTCGCCGGGCCGCTGGCAGAAGATCCCGCTACGACCGGGCGCGGTGCAGAATTTCAAATGGGAGTTCAGCGCCGTGCACAAGACGCGTCGCTGGAACTACTTCATTACACGCGCCGACTGGAACCCGTCGGAAAAGCTCACGCGTGCGCAGTTCGAGCCCACGCCGTTCTGCACGATCCAGAATCCCGGCCAGCCGTACTGGAACCCGAACGCGAACCTGGTGCCCCAGCAGCCGACCATTCACGCGTGCCGGCTGCCGATGCGTAGCGGCTACCACGTGATCCTCGCGGTCTGGGAAGTCGCGGATACGGCGATGGCGTTCTATCAGGTCGTCGACGCGATCTTCACGAATGGCGATACGACACGCAGCCCGTTCTGATACGGCCGCGACATGACGCGCCCGGCGATGCCCGGCGCGTCATGAGATGAACAACCCGCGTGAGGAGCGCGGTGGGCGGCACTCACGCGGTAACCGGCTTATCCGGCGACCACCTGGTTGCGGCCTTGATGCTTCGCGCGGTACAGGCGTTCGTCGGCCTTGCGCAGGATCGCGTCGATCGTCTCGCCGTCCCGGCCGAACTCGGAGGCGCCGACACTCACGGTGACCTTGATCGGTTCGCCGATGCCTGCTTCGAACGGCGCGCCGGCGATCGCCGCGCGGATGCGCTCACCAATTGACCGGGCCGTGTCCAGCGCGGCTTGCGGCAGCAGCACCATGAATTCCTCGCCGCCCACCCGCGCAACACCATCGTACGGCCGGATCGCATCGGCGCATTTGTCGACGAAGCGTTGCAACACCTGATCGCCCGCCTGATGCCCGTAACTGTCGTTGATCGCCTTGAAGTGGTCGAGGTCGAGCGCGAGCAGCGAGAACGGCGCGCCGTTGCGCTTGGCCCGGTTGATCTCCGCTTCCACGCTTTCGATGAATTGCCGCCGGTTGGCCGCGCCCGTGAGCGGGTCCGTGGCCGCCAGGTGCTCGAGTTTTTCGTTGGTGTGTTGAAGCGCCTGCAACGCGCGCTCCGTCCTGGCCATCGCGTCCCTCAACCGGGCAAACAGTTCCGCCTGGCTGTAGATCTTCGAAAACGAACGGGTCGTTTGAAAGGCCTGTACCACGCCGAAACTGAGCAGGAAGAAGCCGGCTGCGAAAATCGCGTGCGCGAGCCACCACATGTGATTCCACGGCCGCCCGAGGATGAAGGCGAGCGACGAGAGGGCGAACGACGTGACCGAAATGCCGTAGATCGTCATCAGCGGCGAGCGGATGCGACGTATGACCAGCGCGACGACGTTCACGGCCGAGAGCAGCAGTGCGCCGCCTTCCATCGACAGGCGCACCCACAGGTGGCCGGCCACCGGCGAGAAGGCGATCACGGCGACCGCGACGTCGACGAGCCCGAACAGCGCGAGCCAGGGTAACCAGATGCGGGGATCGGCGCGGGTCGCTGCGCTGTCGGCCTTGTGACTGTAGGTGAGCTGCCCGACAAGGATCAGGATCGACATGGTCAGGCGCGATGCCGGCCCGTACAGCAGGAACAGCCAGATGTTGTGATGCGCCATGCCGGTGAACAGGCCATGCAACGCATAGATGACGGAAAAGCCCAGAAAGCCCAGCGTAAGCCAGCGAAGCAACGGCTCACCCGACAGGCGATAGCAGCGCCAGCAGACATATGTGACGAACGCGCCTTCGAGCGTGGCGGCCGCGATCGCCAGCTCGTGAAAGGCGTGATTCTCGAATTTCAGCGACGGGTCCTGGAAGAAGTACAGGTAGGCGATCAGATAGGCGGGCACCAGCGCGAAGCCGACCAGCAGGAGCCTCGCGTACACCCGGGTGATGAGTTGGGCGGTGCGGGTCGACGCTTGGGGGGCGAGATGGACAGTCATGTTCGGCCTCCGGGTTCGGTGTATGCATCAGGGACGGCAACGTGACGTCATCGCAGGTCGGCCGCCAATACGATGAAGCCCGATCGCATCGCCTGAATTTCGTTGATTTGAACAATCAGCCAAATGGCTGCGGGATATCCGGTTGAATTATCGAATGGCGATAATTTCAATATGGCAATGCGATCGCGTGAATATTTCCGGTTTCGATATGGGTGAAAATACTCGATTCAAGGGTTGATGCCTGACGATTATGTAGTATAACCAAACGAAACGTGGGCGTCGGATTGAAGCATCACTACATCGGCCGGCAAAAGACCGGTATCCGCCGCCGCGTGGCAGGCACGGCTATCCCAGGCCTGCGTAACGGCTTCACGTACCGCCTGCATCGCGCTTGTGACGGACATCCGGCCCTGCGCGAAAGTGGCGTGCACATGCTTCACCAGCATAGACCGAAGTCGTCGTTTTTTCCGTCGTAGATATAAAAACAGAATCGATATAGAAATTCGTCTTCAGGTGGCAATTTGTAAGGTTGATTTCTTGTGAATTCGACCTGGGCGGAGCTTTGTCGATCGAAAGGGGAAGCCACCGGGTGGAGGAGCCACATGGCTGATCTGATCACGATATTGATTTTGTAGTCCGTATCAATGATGCCGACGCTTGCCGTCCGCGTGACGTGGCGGGTTTCCGTTACGCCTGCGTGGGCGGAGCGCGTCTTCCTGAAATATTCCCCGGCATGGATCGCGTGGAAGACCGATGCCGGTAATGCGTAAAACGCGATGAGGGCGTGAAAATGAAGATCAACCGATCCGGAATCATGCAGCGATCGACCCTGAAGGGCGCGCTGGCGCTTCTGTTGGCATGGTCGTCCTTCGGCACTGGCACCGGCACCGCCGCGGCAGCCGGGACGGGTACCGGCGCGGCGCCGGCATTCGTTTATAGCCCGTACAAGGACGCGACGATTTCGATGAACTGGAACACGAACGTCATCTCGTCGAACGTCACCGGTCAGATGAGCCCGGTGCTGTCGGTGCTGCCAGCCGGTGTCCGCACGCTGACGCTCGCGTTTGCGACCGGCGAATGCGGCAGCGAGAACTGGGCGGGCGTCGACGGCGGCGCGATGGCGGCCGCCAACGTGCCGCTTTTCACCGCGGCCAATGTGAATTACGTGATTTCCACCGGCGGCGCGGCCGGCATGTTCACGTGCGGGTCGGATGCGGGCATGGCGGCCTTCATCAATCGTTATGCGTCGAGCAACCTCATCGGGATCGACTTCGATATCGAGGGCGGGCAGACACAACAGGTGATCGACGATCTCGTCCGGCGCGTGGCAGTCGCCCAGCAGAATTATCCCGGCCTGCGTTTCAGCTTTACGCTCGCGACACTGGCCCCTTCCCAGCAGGGCGCGACCACGGCCAGCTCCTGGGGCGCCAGCGCCCCCGACAGCTTCAACGTGTATGGGGACTGGGTCATGCAGGCGATCCAGGCGCACGGCCTGAAGAACTACACCATCGACCTGATGACGATGGACTACGGGTCGGCGGGGGCGGGGAACTGCGTGGTGGCGAACGGCACCTGCCAGATGGGACAGTCGGCGATCCAGGCGGCGATGAACCTGCACGATCACTGGGGCGTGCCGTACAGCCAGATCGAGCTGACGCCGATGATCGGCGGCAACGATGTGAGCGGCGAAACCTTTACGCCGGCCGATGCGGACACCGTTGCGCAGTTCGTGAAACAGAATGGCCTCGTGGGTGTCCACTTCTGGTCGTTCGACCGTGACGTCGATTGCCCGCCCGGCGCCGCATCGTCGACGTGCAACTCCATCGGCGGCGTCGGTACGCTCGGTTATACGAACCGGTTTGCCAACGACCTCGCGCCCGGCAATTGAACGAAGCGGGGGCAGGGAGGAGACCATGCGGGTCGTTCGTATTTTCCGATGGTCTCCGACTTCCACGACCGGTAACCGGAGGAATCGCCGTTGACGAGGGCGGGCCGCCGGAGCGTGCCAGGGTTCGACGGGGCAGGGTGCAGTGGCTGCCCCGGGACGATGCGCCACGTTTGTCGAGGACATGCGTCATCAGTTCGAGCAGCGGCTGGCGTCGCCCGGTCCATGTCCGAAGCGAAGTCGTCTATTCGCGTCGAACGCTCCCCCGCACGACCGTAGGGGCATGATTTATATACGGTCCTCTGTATGCGAATCGTTCCGTCGAGATGCCGCACTCCGGACACGCCCTGGAGGAATGTATGGTCGGTGGCGGCTCGGCTGCTGCTGACGGCTTCCGGCCATGTGGCGTCGTTTGCCTGTCTTGCTGAACCGGCATTTGGACGTCAGCTTCGCATCAGTTATCAGCCGCTCGCGTCACGATAATGCGCGCCACATCATCGGCTTCGGCCTGCCAGGATTGACAGGTATCGTCGTGCCATTTTCATTACTATTATCCTTTCACTCGCAATGGGAAATAATCGATCAGTTGTCACAAATGAGTTGCATTAAAAAAATAGGGCAACTGTTGTAGCAGAAATGTAAACGTACATGAGGGGCTTCTTAAACCACCTTTAAAAACGGGGCATGCTATGTCAGACGATCGAGTATCCGGATTTTCTCCCTCGGGATGGATTTCAGGAACGGCCGAGAACACGCTGCAGCAAAATGGCTCTATATCGGTACTTCCGCCGTTACCAGCTGGCACGATCATCCTGGGGCTGACGGTCTTGCCCATCCACCTTTATTCCAAAGACCCGCATCCCGAGCCGTTTCCCGGGCTACAGACCAACTTCACGACTGACGGGCGCGGATTCATATTGTCGGCCGAGCCTTATAATCCGCGCGATTCAATCCAGTTTTTCATGTGGCAGGTTACATATGGGACCGCCCCGGCGGGCTATCAGCCACGAAGCTGGAAATCCGGCGTGACCCCGAACGCCTCGTTGCCACAGAAAATCAATACGCAACTCTCCCCCAATGAGGCCATTGCCGGGGTCACGGTTCTGCCAATTCACATTTACTCCAATGATCCGAATCCCGAGCCTTGGCCCGGCTTGATTGCCGAATTTACGGAATCCGGTTCGATATTTCTCAGTTCGGACGGGACTAAACCGCGCGACAGTATCGACTGGTTCATCTGGCAGACCTTCCAGGGACGTCAAGGCGCGAGCCCGACCCGCATTGGCTGGAAATCCGGCGTAACAGGTAACGCTGATCTGCCCGCACGTATCAACCCGACGATTCCACCGGGTTTCGGTATCGTTTCGGTGACGGTCTTGCCGATTCATATCTACAAGAACGATCCTAAGCCGGAACCCTGGTCGGGATTACGCGTGGACTTTCCGACGCCACAAAGCTTCACGATTCATGCGGTAACCAACGACCCTCGCGATACCATCGATTGGTTCGAATGGCAGGTTACTTATGCCGCGCTGGGTTGATAACAAGGTGGCCGCTCCCCGGTTTCCTGGACAGAGGCTGTATCGCCGGGAAATTTCGCCCGACGCCGCGTGACGGCACACGCGGCGCCGCGGTTACCGGTGAAACCGTGGACGGCCGAAAGGGCCGGTGCTGCCGGGCGGCGGGAGGCCGCGCGCGGCCCGGGATCGGGAGCGGCTTACCCGTGACGGCGGGCTGCCCGTTCCCGCCGGCCCCACCAGCGGCGGCCGTCCCGGTCGCGGCCGTAGTGCCAGCCGAGCGAGATGCCCACCGTCGGCACCATCACAGGTGCGGCGGCGACGACCGGTGCATAGGGCGCGTACGCGACGGGCGGTGCCGGTGCGACGACCGGCGGCGCGACGTACACGGATGCCGGCGCGACATAGACGCGGGCGGGCGCGGCGATGCCGAGACCGATCGAAATGCCGGCCATCGCCGGCTGGACGGAAAGGCATGCGCCCGGCACGCCCGAGCCGAGCACGACCCATTGTTTCGCGTTCATCGCTTCACTTCGTTGGGCTGGGGATGCCTTCAATCCAGTGGAAGGTCGATGAATGAGAGTGACACGCGAATAGCGCCGGATTTCGAAAAATGGCGGAGCCGGGGAAGCGGCGACTCACGGCGGCGTCTACGCGGGTAAAGCGGTTGCCGGACGGGATGGTGGTGTCGGGCCGGTCGGGATACGCGAGCGCGTAAGGCTGGCGGTTGCGAGCGATTTGCGCGCGCGACGACGGACAGTCGTTACGGTTGATCGGGAGCAGCGCGTCGGCTTCGGCATCGATCGGTTGCTGGCGGACTTCGGCGCGCGTGATCTGTGCGAACGTCTGCGTGCCGAACGGCAGGGTCGGTGCCTGTTATGAACCTATATGGCTCTGGCCATTGGCGGCATTGGCGGATTTGGCCCGCAGCATATTCAAAGTGACGTACAGATGATGCTTGCCTTTACCGTGCGGTTCTTTTCGCGGCTATTGGGGCCATCCTGATCGTCGTGACCCGATTAAACGATTAATAACGCGTAATTGAATCAATCACACGGAAAATTCCGCTTTACTTTGCGCCGCAAAAAAATGTGTGATTGAGTAACATTGGTTGCGTCTATTTATAATCGCGAGCAGGAATTTTAAGGCGCAGCATAATTCGGATCGGAGACGTACAATTCGCTGCGAAACGGCAATGCCGTGACAAATTCATCATTCCCCCAAAGCCCCTCGAACCCGGTTGGTTTGCTCTTGATCGCCATAAGCATGGTTTCCGGGCACCGCCAGCGCCTGTTGCGGACGCCAACAGCGGCCCGAATGCAGAATGACCCACAACCGATACGACAGCTCGCCCCGACACATGGCGACCGTCATCGACACCAAGGAAGCAAGATGCCGACATTCCAGGTGATGTTGAAGATGGCACTCTACGTTTCGCTGGTCCTGGCCACGCCAGGCCCGACAAATACCTTGTTGCTGTCCTCGGGAATCAAGGTCGGCTTCCGGCAATCGTCGCGACTCCTGGTGGCGGAGGCATCGGGCTACGGCTTCGCGATATCACTGTGGGGTTTCTTCCTGGCGACCTTCGCGGCCACGCGGCCCTGGCTTTACGATGTGCTGAAGCTGGGGAGTTCGGCCTACATCTTCTATCTCGCCCTGCAGCTATGGAAAAGCCCGCACCTTGATGGCATCCGGTCGGGCACCATCGGCTTTCGCGACATGTTCGTCGCGACAACCATGAACCCGAAGGCGTTGTTGTTCGCCACGGCGATCTTTCCCCCGCAGGCTTTCGTATCGGTTCCGTTCTATCTCTGCTCGATCGCGGTCTTCACGGTGCTCGCCGTGACGATCGGTTCGATGTGGCTTGTGGTCGGCGGCGTCCTGACGGCGCGCCGGTCGCTGGCCACCCATACCGGAACGCTGCTTCGCGGCGCGTCGGTCGTGCTGGCGATGTTCGCGGGCACGCTGGCGTTTTCCGTACTCAACCGCTAAGGCCTGTCGGGCAGCACCCTTTCATCGCCGGGGGCAGGTCAAGTTCGCCGAAATGCGCAAGGGTCGACATCATCGTTTCGCAAATGGTGCCGACCTCATTCGTTTCCCGTTAATTGGGTAGTTAATTTATCGTTTTTATACAATAAATTGATGCGTTGCCTAAAAATGAAATGGTTGATTTTTAAAAATGTAAATGCTCATCTTGAAAATATCTCGCCGATATTTTATGGATTGAATATTTCTCTGGGGCAATGAAAATTGATATGAAATTTTGCGGGGTGTGTCGACGTGAACGCTGTTAAGGTGTGTCGGGCAGGTTACGCGAACGGTATGGAAAGCTTCGGGAAGCTGAAGTTTTAAGTGTATTCGATACGCTAATGGCAATTGCCGCATCGGCAAGCCAATCCATTCATGACGCGTTACCGGACGATTTACGCGTTCAGCTCGATCAGGCGGCACTATCCCTTCAGGTTTCAAATCCTATGAGAACCGTGTCATGAGCAACCCGATCAAGAATATCGTCATCGTGGGCGGCGGCACCGCGGGCTGGATGGCCGCTTCGTACCTCGTCCGGGCACTCCAGCAGCACACGAGCATTACGCTCGTCGAGTCCGCGGCGATCCCCCGGATCGGCGTGGGCGAGGCGACCATCCCGAGTTTGCAGAAGGTGTTCTTCGACTTCCTCGGGATACCGGAGCGGGAGTGGATGCCCCAGGTGAACGGCGCGTTCAAGGCCGCCATCAAGTTCGTGAACTGGAGGAAATCCCCCGAGCGCTCGCGCGACGATCATTTCTACCACTTGTTCGGCACCGTGCCGAACTGCGACGGCGTGCCGCTTACCCACTACTGGATGCGCAAGCGCGAACAGGGCTTCCAGCAGCCGATGGAGTACGCGTGCTACCCGCAGCCCGGGGCGCTCGACGCCAAGCTCGCACCGTGCCTGTCCGACGGCACCCGCCAGATGTCCCATGCGTGGCACTTCGATGCGCACCTGGTAGCCGACTTCCTGAAGCGCTGGGCCATCGAGCGCGGGGTGAAACAGGTGATCGACGAGGTCGAGCAGGTTCACCTGAACGAACGCGGCCACATCGCCAGCCTGTCCACCAAGGAAGGGCGCACGCTGGAGGCGGACCTGTTCATCGACTGCTCCGGCATGCGGGGGCTGCTGATCAACCAGACGCTGAAAGAGCCCTTCATCGACATGTCCGACTACCTGCTGTGCGACAGCGCGGTCGCCAGCGCCGTGCCGAACGCCGATGCGCGCGTGGGAGTCGAGCCGTACACCTCGGCGATCGCCATGAATGCGGGGTGGACCTGGAAGATTCCGATGCTGGGCCGGTTCGGCAGCGGCTACGTCTTCTCGAGCAAGTTCACGTCGCGCGACCAGGCCACCGCCGACTTCCTCAACCTCTGGGGCCTGTCGGACAAGCAGCCGCTCAACCAGATCAAGTTCCGGGTCGGGCGCAACGGGCGGGCGTGGGTCAACAACTGCGTCGCGATCGGGCTGTCGTCGTGCTTCCTGGAGCCGCTGGAATCGACGGGAATCTACTTCATCTACGCGGCGCTTTACCAGCTCGTGAAGCACTTCCCCGATACCTCGTTCGACCCGCGGCTGGCGGACGCATTCAACGCCGAGATCGTCCACATGTTCGACGACTGCCGGGATTTCGTCCAGGCGCACTATTTCACCGCGTCGCGCGACGACACGCCGTTCTGGCTCGCGAACCGGCACGACCTGCGCCTCTCGGACGCCATCAAGGAAAAGGTTCAGCGCTACAAGGCAGGATTGCCGCTGACCACCACGTCGTTCGACGATTCCACGTACTACGAAACGTTCGACTACGAATTCAGGAACTTCTGGTTGAACGGAAACTACTACTGCATCTTTGCGGGCCTGGGCTTGCTGCCCGACCGGTCGCTGCCGCTCTTGCAGCACCGGCCGGAGTCGATCGACAAGGCCGAGGCGATGTTCGCCCGTATCCGGCGCGAGGCCGAGCGTCTGCGGACGAGCCTGCCGACGAACTACGACTACCTGCGGTCGCTGCGCGACGGCGGCGCGGGGCTGTCTCGCAGCCAGCCCGGGTCGACGCTCGCGGCGCCGGAAATCCTGTAGTGGAGCGCACCCTGGACCGCGCATGCGCATTCGCGGCGACGCACGCCGCGGTGGCGGCTTGCGATCCGCTGCGGGCGCGGGCACTCGTTCTGCAACTGCCGGGCCTGAACCGCCAAAAGGACGTGCCCGGCATCGTCGGCCTGTTGCGCGAGTTCCTCCCGGTGCGCGGCGTGCCCGCCGGCTGGGGCTTCGTCGAAGCCGCCGCCGCGATGCGGGACATCGGGTTCTTCCTGGGCTCGCTCAAGCGGCACGGCCATGAGCCCGTGGACGCGGTGCCCGGGCTCGAGCCGGTGCTGCTCGACCTGGCGCGCGTGACCGGCCTGCCGCCGCGCGAGACGCTCCTGCACGTGACGGTCTGGAACCCGGCAGCGGCCGACGCGCAGCGGAGCTACACCGGGCTGCGCGACGAAGCGCACCTGCTCGAGAGCGTGCGCATCTCGATGGCGGCGCTCGAGGCGGCCATCGGGATGACCGTCGAGCTGTACGACGTGCCCCTGCGGTCGCCGTCGTTCGCCGAAGGGTGCGACGAGCTGGCGGACTATCTCCACAAGATGGTCGAATCGATCGTTTACGCGTACCGCTATATCTCGGTGCAGGTCTTCTACGACGAGCTTCGGCCGTACTACGAACCGATTCGGGTCGGGGGCCGGAGCTACCTCGGCCCCGGCGCGGTGGAAATGCCGCTTTTCGTGCTGGAGCACGTGCTGTGGGGGTCGCAATCGGACCACCCGGGTTATCGGGAATTCAAGGAGACGTACCTGCCCTACGTGCTTCCCGCGTTCGGGGCGATCTACGCGCGGTTCGCCGGGGCGCCGTCGCTCGTCGACCGCGTGCTCGGCGAGGTGCAGGCGTCCGGCGCGCGGGGCGAGCCCGTCGTGGCCGGGCTGGCCGCCCTCGACCGGGTCTTCGAGATCCTGCTGCGCTTCCGCGCGCCGCACGTCAAATTGGCGGAGCGGGCATACGAAGTCGGGCGAAGCGGCCCGACGATCGGCAGCGGGGGATACGCGCCCAGCATGCTCGGCGATCTGCTCACGCTCACGCGTGCCGTGCGGTCCCGCCTGCGCGCCGCGCTCGACGAGCCCTGACACCCGACGCCCGACGCGTGCGGCCATGTGTTCCATCTCACCAGGAGAGTGTGCCCTCATGACTGAAAAGAGCCCCGCGAACGGGCGCGACAGCAACCACTTCGACGTGATCATCCTCGGGTCGGGCATGTCCGGCACCCAGATGGGGGCGATCCTGGCCAACCAGCAGTTTCGCGTGCTGATCATCGAGGAGTCGTCGCACCCGCGCTTCACGATCGGCGAATCGTCGATCCCCGAGACGTCCCTGATGAATCGCATCATCGCCGATCGCTACGGCATTCCGGAGCTCGACCGCATCACGTCGTTCTACGCGACGCAGCGTTACGTCGCGTCGAGCACGGGCATCAAGCGCAACTTCGGCTTCGTGTTCCACAAGCCCGGTCAGGAGCACGACCCGAAGGAATTCACGCAGTGCGTGATTCCCGAGCTGCCGTGGGGCCCGGAGAGCCACTATTACCGCCAGGACGTCGACGCCTACCTGTTGCAGGCCGCGATCAAGTACGGCTGCACGGTGCGCCAGAAGACGAACGTGACCGAATACCACGCCGACAAGGACGGCGTCGCGGTGACCACCGCCCAGGGCGAACGGTTCACCGGCCGGTACATGATCGATTGCGGCGGGCCGCGCGCGCCGCTCGCGACCAAGTTCAAGCTCCGCGAAGAGCCGTGCCGCTTCAAGACGCACTCGCGCAGCATTTACACGCACATGCTCGGCGTCAAGCCGTTCGACGACATCTTCAAGGTCAAGGGGCAGCGCTGGCGCTGGCACGAGGGAACCCTGCACCACATGTTCGCGGGCGGCTGGCTCTGGGTGATTCCGTTCAACAACCATCCGCGATCGACCAACAACCTGGTGAGCGTCGGCCTGCAGCTCGACCCGCGTGTCTACCCGAAAACGGACATCTCCGCGCAGCAGGAATTCGACGAGTTCCTCGCGCGGTTCCCGAGCATCGCGGCGCAGTTCCGCGACGCCGTGCCGGTGCGCGACTGGGTCAAGACCGACCGCCTGCAATTCTCGTCGAGCGCCTGCGTCGGCGACCGCTACTGCCTGATGCTGCATGCGAACGGGTTCATCGACCCGCTGTTCTCCCGGGGGCTCGAGAACACCGCGGTGACCATCCATGCGCTCGCGGCGCGCCTCATCAAGGCGCTGCGCGACGACGACTTTTCTCCCGAGCGTTTCGAGTACATCGAGCGCCTGCAGCAGAAGCTGCTGGACCACAACGACGACTTCGTCAGTTGCTGCTATACGGCGTTCGCGGACTTCCGCCTGTGGGACGCGTTCCATCGGCTGTGGGCGGTCGGCACGATCCTCGGGCAGTTCCGGCTCGTGCAGGCCCATGCGAGGTTCCGCGCGTCGCGTGACGAAGGCGACCTCGATCACCTGGACAACGACCCTCCGTACCTCGGATACCTGTGCGCGGACATGGAGGGGTACTACCAGTTGTTCAACGACGCCAAGGCCGAGGTCGAGGCCGTGAGCGCCGGGCACAAGGAGGCTGGGGAGGCCGCGGCGCGGATTCACGCCCTCATCGACGAACGCGAGTTCGCCAGGCCGATGTTCGGCTTCGGGTACTGCATCACCGGGGCCAGGCCGCAACTCAACAACTCGAAGTACAGCCTGGTGCCGGCGATGAAGCTGATGCACTGGACGCAAACCAGTGCACCGGCAGAGGTGAAACGGTACTTCGACTACAACCCGATGTTCGCGCTGCTCAAGGCGTACATCACGACCCGCATCGGCTTGGCGCTGAAGTAGCCGGCCGACACCGCCAGGAAAACGATGAACGACGTTCAATTCGATCAAGCGGTCGCCACGGAGCAAGCCCCGGGGGTGTACGACGCGACCACGCGCGTGGCCGCGAGCTGGTACGTCGCGATGCGCTCGGACGACCTCAAGGACAAGCCGACGGAGTTGACGCTGTTCGGCCGTCCGTGCGTGGCGTGGCGCGGCGCGACCGGGCGGGCGGTGGTGATGGATCGCCACTGCTCGCACCTCGGCGCGAACCTGGCCGACGGGCGGGTCACGGACGGGTGCATCCAGTGCCCGTTTCACCACTGGCGGTACGACGAGCAGGGCCGGTGCGTTCACATCCCCGGGCACAGCCAGGTGGTGCGGCAGCTGGAGCCCGTTCCGCGCGGCGCGCGTCAGCCGACGTGGGTCACCGCGGAGCGGTACGGCTACGTGTGGGTCTGGTACGGCTCCCCGCAGCCGCTGCACCCGCTGCCCGAAATCGCCGCGGCCGACGTCGACAACGGCGACTTCATGCACCTGCATTTCGCGTTCGAGACGACGACGGCGGTCTTGCGGATCGTCGAGAACTTCTACGACGCGCAACACGCGACCCCGGTGCACGCGCTCCCGATCTCGGCCTTCGAACTCAAGCTGTTCGACGACTGGCGCCCGTGGCCGGAGGTCGAGTCGCTGGCCCGGGCGGGCGCGTGGTTCGGTGCCGGGATCGACTTCACCGTGAACCGGTACTTCGGGCCCCTCGGCATGCTGTCGCGCGCGCTCGGCCTGAACATGTCGCAGATGAACCTGCACTTCGACGGCTACCCCGGCGGGTGCGTGATGACCGTCGCGCTGGACGGAGACTTCAAATACAAGCTGCTCCAGTGCGTGACGCCGGTGAGCGACGGCAAAAACGTCATGCACATGCTCATCTCGATCAAGAAGGTGGGCGGCGCCCTGCGCCGCGCGACCGACTACGTGCTGTTCGGGTTGCAGACCCGACAGGCCGCGGGGTACGACGTCAGGATCTGGAACGGGATGAAGCCGGACGGCGGCGGTGCGTACAGCAGGTACGACAAGCTCGTGCTCAAGTACCGCGCGTTCTACCGGGGCTGGGTCGACCGCGTCGCCGAGACGGGCGCTCGACCGCACCGTCGCGAGTGAGCGGCGAGGCGGGAGGCGAGGCGTGAGGCGGCGGCCGGGAACCGGCCAATGAGCAGGATCGCGCTGGCACGGCATGCGGCCCGCACGCCCGGGCCGAGCACGGCCCGTTTTTTTTCGCGTTCATCGTTTCACGTCGTCGGGCAGGAGGGCGGCCGTCGGGCCGCTGCGCTCAAGCGCTTGAGCGACAAGGATTTCGCGGGCACGGCTGCGGGCGCCGCGAAATCCGCCGACAGGCGCCGGGTCGGCGCGCGATCCGGCTGCCGAACACAGGCGGAGATCAATTGCCGGCCGATGCCGTCGCGACCGGCGCCGCATCGGGATGCGCGCGCGCGTAAAGCTGGCGATTGCGCGCGATCTGCGCCTGCGACGGCGGATAGTCGTTCCGGTCGGTCGGCAGCAGGCCGCCGGCTTCGGCATCGATCAGCTGCTGGTAGATTTCGGCGCGCGTAAGCGGCGCCTGCGTGGACTGGGCGAAGGCCTGTGTACCGAACGGCAGGCTCAGCGCGGCGGCGACAAAGGCAGTGAAGAGTTTCATGGCGACTCCCTGGTGGGTTGAACGAACGGGCGAGTGGGGCGGCCCCACGTATCCCATTCTGTTTGCCGCGGCAGTCACGACGCTGACCCGCTGATTACGGTTTTGTAATCCGCCCGTTTCGCGCTTGCACGATGCGGCTCGCGCGCCGCGTTTCCCGGTAACATCGGCGCATGTCACCACCCCATGCGACGGAGCCGACCATGCGCATCCTGATAGTCGAAGACGAACCGAAGACCGGCGCGTACCTGAAGAAAGGGCTCGAGGAATCCGGCTTCAGCGTCGATCTCGCGAAGGATGGCGGCGAGGGCCTGACGCTCGCGCAGGAGGAGAGCTATGACGTGATCGTGCTCGACGTGATGCTGCCCGTGCTCGACGGCTGGAGCGTGCTCAAGCGGCTGCGCGACACGCACGCGACGCCCGTGCTGTTCCTGACCGCGCGCGACGACGTGCAGGATCGTGTGCACGGCCTCGAACTCGGCGCCGACGACTACCTCGTGAAGCCGTTCGCATTCGTCGAGCTGCTTGCGCGGATCCGCACGCTCGCACGGCGCGGGCCGCCGCGCGAGACGGAGCGCATCGCGGTGGGCGACCTGGAGATCGACGTCGTGCGCCGCCGCGTGAAGCGCGGCACCGTGCGGATCGACCTGACGCCGCGCGAATTCTCGCTGCTGCAACTGCTCGCGCGCCGGCAGGGCGAGGTGCTGAGTCGCACGCAGATCGCGTCGTATGTGTGGGACATGAATTTCGACAGCGACACCAACGTCGTCGAAGTCGCGATCCGCCGGCTGCGCGCGAAGATCGACGACGATTTCGCGGTCAAGCTGATCCATACGGTGCGCGGCGTCGGCTACGTGCTCGAACCGAAGGACGCCGCATGACGCTCGGCCGCTTGATCGCCCGCTTGATCGGCCGCTCGATCGGCGCGACGCTCGCGCTCGCGTTCGGCGCGACCATGCTCGCCGTCTTCGCGCTTGTCGGCACCTATGTGTATACGGCCCTCGAGCGGCAGGTGAGCACGCAGGACGACCTCGACATCGTGCTCGCCGCGCGGCACACGCGCCGGCTGGCGGGCGAGCTCGATTCGCTCGACGCGGTGCGCACGCATGCGGACCGGCTGACGAGCCAGGTGCTCGGCAACGCGGCGCTGTCGATCGCCGTCGTCGACGGGCAGGGCAACGTGCTCGCGCGCCACAACGTCGAGCGCACCGGGTTCGAGGACTCGCCCGAGCCGGCGGCAGCCGCATCGACGCCCACCTCGCCCACCTCGCCCACCTCGCCCGCGCTGCCGGCATTGCCCGACGCCGAGCTGTTCCCGCCGCACGCGACGCCGGTGCCCGCGAACGAACGGATCACCACCGACCGGATCGCGACCTGGACGGCCGGCGGCGGCGTGTCCGTGCGCGGCGTCGTCAGCGATGCGCAGTTGCGCGACCACTCGACGATCCGGATCGCGATCGCGCGCAACATGAGCGATCGCGCCGCGATGCTCGACGGCTACCGCGACCGGCTGAAGATCGCCGGCGGCCTGGGTGCGCTGTTCGCGATGCTGCTCAGCTACTGGCTGATCCGCACATCGCTCGCGCCGCTGCGCGAGATCGTCGCGAACACGGGCCGGATCACCGTCGACAAGCTCGACACGCGGCTCGACGCGTCGCGTGCGCCGCGCGAGCTGACGGCGCTCGTCGACGCGCAGAACGCGATGCTCGGCCGCCTGCAGCAGGCGTTCGGACACCTGTCGCAATTCAGCGCGGATCTCGCGCACGATCTGCGCACGCCGCTGAACAACATGCGCGGCGCGACCGAGGTGGCGCTCGCGCGGCCGCGTTCGCCCGACGAGTACCAGGCGCTGCTCGAATCGAATCTCGAGGAATACGACCGTCTCGCGCGGATGATCGAGAACGTGCTGTTTCTCGCGCGCGCCGAGCATCCGGGTTTCGTCACGCGGCAGCGTGCGTTCGACGTGCATGACGAACTGGAGCGTATCGCCGGTTATTTCGAAGGGCTGGCCGACGAAGCGGGATCGACGCTGCGCGTCGACGGGCACGGGCAACTGACCGCCGATCTCGAACTGTTCCGCCGCGCGGTCAGCAACCTGCTGGCCAACGCGCTGCGCTATACGCCGGCGGGCGGCGTGATCGCGATGAGCGTCGACGAAACGGCGGATGCGGTGCGCGTCGTCGTCGCGAACCCGGGCGAGCCGATCGATCCCGCGCTGCTGCCGCGCATCTTCGAGCGTTTCGTGCGCGGCGACCCCGCACGCAGCGGCGGCGTGCCGGGCGGCACGGCCGGGCTCGGCCTCGCGATCGTGCGCTCGGTGATGGAATTGCACGGCGGCACCGCACGCGTCGAAAGCGACGCGGCCGGCACGCGCTTCATCCTCACGTTCGTCAGGATGCCGACGGCGTAGCGGCCGCGTGCGCGGCGACCGTTGCGTGCGCATCCATATCCGTACCCCTGTTCCAGCCGCCGCCGAGCGCCGTCAGCAGCGCGACCGCCGCCTCCATCCGGCGCGCGGCGATCTGGTCGGCCAGGCGCCGGTTCGACAGCGCGATCGTCTGCGCGGTCACGACGTCGAGATAGCTGACCGCACCGGCGTTGAAGCGGTTGGTCGTCAGCTTCAGCGACAGTTCGGCCGCGTCGGTCGCGCGCTGCTGGCTGTTCGCTTCCGATGCAAGCGCATCGAGCGCGGAAAGCTGATCCTCGACCTGCTGGAACGCGGCCAGCACGGTCTGCCGGTAATCGGCGACCACGCCGTCGTACTGCGCATGCGCGGCGTGCAGCGACGCGCTGCGGCGCCCGCCGTCGAACAGCGTGCCGGCGAGCTGCGAACCGAGCGACCAGAACAGGCTCGGCGCGGTGAGCCACGGCGCGAAGAACGAACTTTCGAGCCCCGCGCTCGCCGACAGCACCAGGTCGGGAAAGAACGCGGCGCGCGCCTCGCCGATCTGCGCGTTCGCGGCCGCGACGCGCCGCTCGGCCGCCGCGATGTCGGGCCGCCGCTCGAGCAGTTGCGACGGCACGCCGGCCGGGATCGTCGGCACGTTGAATGCCTGCACGCGCGGCGGCAGCGTGAAGGTCGACGCGCTTTCGCCGACCAGCGTCGCGAGCGCATGCTGAAGTTGCGCGCGCGACGCGTCGATGTCGGTGTCCTGCGTCTGCGTCGATTCGAGCTGCGTCTCGGCTTGCGCGACGGCCGACGCGTCGATCGCGCCGGCCGCGAGTTGCTGCTTCAGCAGCGTCAGTGCATCGGCATACGCGCGCACCGTTTCGTCGAGCAGTTGCTTCTGCGTGTCGAGCGAGCGCAGCGCGAAATAGTCGGTCGCGAGTTCGGCCGTGACGGACAGCCTCACGGCCTGAAGGTCGGCCGCGCTCGCGTCGGCATTCGCCTGCGCGCCCGTCACGGCGTCGCGCACGCGGCCGAACAGGTCGGGTTCCCAGCTCGCGGCGACGCCGGCCTGGTAGTCGGGCGTCGTCTTGCCGGCGAGCGACGAGCCGAGCTTGTTCTGCGACAAGCGCGAGCGGCTCTGCGCGACGCCGGCCGTGACGGTCGGCAGGTACCCCGCACGCTGGTAGCCGACCGTCGCGCGCGCCTGCTGGAGATCGGCGACGGCTTTCTTCACGGTCTGGTTCGAGATGTCGACGCGGGCTTCGAGCGCGTTCAGTGCGGCGTCGTCGAAGACGGTCCACCACGGGCCGCGTGATGCGGCATCTGCGGGCGTGGCGACGTTCCAGCCGGGTTGGGAGACGGGGGCGGCCGAAGCCGGTACGCCCGTAGCCGGTACGCCCGAAGCCGGTATGCCCGCAGCCGGTACGCCCGCATAGTGCGCAGGCACCGCGACGGTGGGGGGCGAGTAGGCGGGTAGCGTCGAGCATGCGGTCAACGCGGCGGCGATGCCGAGCGCGACGACGCGGCGCGCGAACGGAAGCGGACGAAAGAGGCACATGGTGGAGATCTCGCGGGTTGTCATGAACGGTCAGCCGTGGGCCTGCGTCGACGTCGCAACCGGCGTCGACGCGGGCGCCGCGACGGCGGCCGGTGCTGTCGCGGCCGCTACCGCGTGAGGCGCCACCGGCACGCCGGTAGCCGAGCCGGCCCGCGCAGCCGCCTGCGCCGCGCCGGGCTCGACCGCCACGATCTTCACGGTCTCGCCGCTGGCGATCGAATCGCCCGGGTTGTCGATCACCCGATCGGTCGCGGCCAGCCCCGCGACGATCTCGACGTGCGTGCCGAAATCGCGGCCGATTTGCACGGTCTTCAGCGCGGTGGTGCCGTTCGCGGCGACGGTCGCGACCGTCACGCCGTTCGGCCGGAACAGCAGCGCGCTGACCGGCAGCTCGAACGCGGGCGCCGCACTCGCGACGAGCAGGTGCGCCTGCGCATACGCGCCCGGCATCAGCGCGCCGTCGCGGTTGTCGACGTCGATCTCGACCCGCAGCGTGCGCGTCACGGGATCGATCGCGCCCGCGCTGCGCGCCACGCGCGCGGCGAAGCGCCGGCCCGGATACTGCTGCGTGGTCAGGTACACGGGCGTGCCGGCCGATACGCCGGTCGCGCTATCCTGCGGAACGTCGACGAACACGCGCAGCGTGTCGGTCTGCTCGAGGTGGAACAGCTCGCCCGACAGCCCCGGGCTGCCCGGTGTGCCGCCCGCCGTGACGAGCGTGCCGACGTCGACGTTGCGCGCGGTGATCACGCCGTCGAACGGCGCCGTCACCGATTCGTACGACACGAGTTCGTTCAGATGGGCGGCATTCGCCTGCGCGGAGGCGAGCATCGCGCGCTTCGCGTTCATGTCGGCGACCTTCGTATCGGTGTCCTGTTGCGATACCGACTGCGTCTTCAGCATCTCCTGCCAGCGCTGCGCGGTCGATTTCGCGTAGTCGTAGTTCGCCTGCGCGGTCGACGTGTCGGCGTGCGCCTGGCGCAACTGCGCGTCGAGGTCGGGCGCCGTGATCTGCGCGAGCGTCTGCCCGGCTTTCACGTGCGTGCCGATATCCGCACTCCAGTGCGCGATGTAGCCGCTCGTGCGTGCGTAGATCGACGCTTCCGCGTAGGGCATCACCGCACCCGGCAGCGTGAGCGTCTGGTCGGCCGGCGCGGCGCCGGGCCGGATCACGGACACCGGCAGCGCCTGCTGCGCGGCCACCTGCACGCGCTGCGCGGCGCGTGCATCGATACGCGGCACGATGCCGGCGGCCAGCAGCGCGGCGGCGAGTGCGAGCGCGACCAGCGGCACGGCGAGCCTGCGGCCGCGATGGGGCAGCGGCGCGTCGGGTGCGGTGTCGCGCGCGACAGGCGGCACCGCCGCCGTTTCGGCGGAAAGCGGGGCGAGAGGTTCGGTCGAGTCGTTCATGATGGGTTCGAAGTCGGGCGAGTCGGAGGAAATCGGCGGGTATCCAGGTATCCGGGCAACCGTGCTCAAGGCAGTGCCGGCGTGTCCGTCACGCGGCGTGCGGCGGCCGCATCGCGTCGCCGTTCGAGCCACGCATGGACGAAGCCGAACACGACGGGCACGAACAGCAGCGTCGACACCGTGCCGAATGCGAGGCCGCCGATCACCGCGCGGCCGAGCGGCGCGTTCTGCTCGCCGCCGTCGCCGAGGCCGAGCGCCATCGGCAGCATGCCGATCAGCATCGCGAGCGCGGTCATCACGACCGGGCGGAACCGGCTGAACCCCGCGTCGAGCGCGGCCTGCCACGGCGGCGTGCCGCCGGCGCTCAGCTCGCGCGCCGCGTTGACGACGAGAATGCTGTTCGCGGTCGCGATGCCGATGCACAGGATCGTGCCGGTCAGCGCGGGCACCGACAGCGTCGTGTTCGTGACGAACAGCATCCACGCGATGCCCGCGAGCGACGCGGGCAGGCCGCTGACGATCACGAGCGGGTCGAGCCACGACTGGAAGTTCACGACCATCAGCAGGTAGACCAGCGCGATCGCGAGCACGAGGCCGCTCAGCAGCCCCGCGAACGACTGGTGCATCGCCTGCACCTGGCCGCGCAGCACGATCGACGAGCCGGGCGGCAGTTGCGCGCGTGCGGCGTCGACGAGCTTCGTCACGTCGGCCGTCACGCCGCCGAGATCGCGGTCCTGCACCGACGCGAAGATGTCGAGCACCGGCTGCACGTTGTAGTGCGACACGACGGCCTGCTGCTCGGCGCGCGAGAAGGTGCCCAGCGTGCCGAGCAGGTTCTGCGCGCCCGCGCCGGCCGCGGGGCCGCCCGCGGGTGTCTGCGGCGATTGCGCGGCGGTCGGCATCGCGATGTTCGCGAGCGACTGCAGCGAATTGACGTCGTACTGCGGCGTCTGCACCAGCACCGGGTAACTGACGCCGTTGGCGGGGTTCAGCCAGAAGTTCGGCGTGGTCTGCGAGCTGCCGGACAGCGCGATCAGCAGGTTCTGCGCCACGTCGCGCTGCTGGAGCCCGGCCTGGATCGCCTTGGTGCGATCGACGTCGACGTTGATCGCGGGTGCGTCGCCGGGCTGCTGGATGCGCGCGTCCACGAGGCCGCGCACGCCGCGCAGTTGCGCGAGCAACCGGTTCGCGACCGCGCGGTTCGCATCGAGCCGGTTGCCGACGATCTGGATGTCGATCGGCGCGGGCAACCCGAAGTTGAGGATCTGGCTGACGATGTCGGCCGGCAGGAACGCGAAGGTCACGCCCGGGAACGCCTGGTTCAGCAGGTTGCGCAGCTTCGTCACGTACTGCGCGGTCGACCGGTGGTTCGGCTTCAGCGTGATCATGATGTCGGCATCGCCGGCGCCGACCGGATCGGACGAGTCGTAGGTCAGGTTGATCCCGCTGACCGGTACGCCGATGTTGTCGAGCACGCCGGCCAGTTCGTTCGCGGGGATCACCGAGCGGATCCGCGTCTCGACCTCGTCGGTCAGGCGCGCGGTCTCCTCGATCCGCGTGCCGGTCGGCGCGCGCAGGTGCAGCCGGATCTCGCCGGTATCGACCGACGGGAAGAAATCCTGCCCGGCGACGGCGAACAGGCTCGTGGAAGCCACGCAGGCGAGCAGGAACGCGGCCGCGAAGCGGCGCCGGTTCGCGATCGCGGCCGACAGCAGCGCGCGATAGCGCGCGCGGACCGCTTCGAAACGGTGCTCGAAGGCGGCCTGGAAGCGCGCGAAGCGAGCGAAGATGCCGCGCGGCGTCTTGCCGTGCCCCTTGGCGCGCATCAGCACCATCGCGAGCGTCGGGATCAGCGTGCGCGAGAAGAAGTACGACGCGATCATCGCGAAGATCACCGCTTCGGCCATCGGCACGAACAGGTAGCGCGCGACGCCCGTCAGCAGGAACATCGGCGCGAACACGATGCAGATCGACAGCGTCGACACGAAGGTCGGCACGGCGATCTCGCCCGCGCCGGTCAGGATCGCCTCCTCGAGCGGCGCGCCGCGTTCGAGGTGGTGCGTGATGTTCTCGATCGCGACGGTCGCATCGTCGACGAGAATCCCGACCGCGAGCGCGAGCCCGCCGAGCGTCATGATGTTGATCGTCTCGCCGAGCGCGGCCAGCGCGCACAGCGACGTCAGCACCGCGAGCGGGATCGTCACGGCGATGATCAGCGTCGCGCGCCAGCTGCCGAGGAACAGCAGGATCATCAGCGCCGTCAGGCACGCGGCGATCAGCGCCTCGCGCGCGACGCCCTGGATCGCCGCTTTCACGAACACCGACTGGTCGCCGAGCGGCGTGATGTGCAGCGCCTTCGGCAGGCCGGCCGCGATCTTCGGCAGCATCGCCTTCACCTGGCCGATGATCGTCAGCGTCGATGCGCTGCCGGTCTTCTCGACCGTCAGCAGCGCCGCGCGCTTGCCGTCGCTGCGCACGATGTTGGTCTGCGGCGCGTAGCCGTTGCGCACGTGGGCCACGTCGCGCACATAGACGACGTTGCCGCCGACGGTCTTCACCGGCAGGTCGTTCAGCGCGGCGACGGTCTGCGTACTGCCGTTCATCTGCACGTTGTATTCGCGCGCGCCGATCTTCGCGGTGCCGCCGGGAAGGATCAGGTTCTGCGCGTTGATCGCGTTGACCACGTCGATCGGCGCGAGCCCCTTGGCCTGCAGCGCGCGCATGTTCAGGTCGACGACGATCTCGGGCACCTTGCCGCCGAACGGCAGCGGCACGGCCGCGCCCTGGACGGTCGCGAGCTGCGTGCGGATGAAGCTGTTGCCGAGGTCGTACAGCTGCTGCTCGGCGAGCGTGCTGCTCGACAGCCCGAGCTGCAGGATCGGCACCGTCGACGCGTTGTACGTGATGATGTTCGGCGGCAGCGTGCCCGGCGGCAGGATCCGCAGGATCGACGCGGAGTTGCTCGAGGCTTCGGCAATCGCGCGATTGATGTCCGCGCCGGGGTGGAAGAAGATCTTCACGACCGACACGCCGTTCAGCGATTGCGATTCGATGTGCTCGATGTCGTCGACGTCGGACGTGAGCGCGCGCTCGTAGTTGGTCGTGATGCGCTTGGCCATGTCCTCGGCGGAAAAGCCGTTGTACGACCAGACGATGCTGACGACCGGGATGTCGATGTTCGGAAAGATGTCGGTCGGTGTGCGCAGGATCGCGAGGGTGCCCGCGATGAAGATCAGCAGCGCAAGCACGACGAACGTATAGGGCCTGCGCAATGCCAGCCGGACGATCCACATGATGTTTTCCTCGAAGCAGGGCAAGGGCGCCGCGATGGATGCGACGAGCGTGCAGTCTGCCGTTGCCGCGTTGACCCGGCCCTGACTCGAAGATTACGAAACGGTTATCTGCGCGTGGCGCCGCAGATTTCAGGATTGTCATGTGGCGGTCAGCGTCGTGCCGGCCGCAGTCACCAGAATGAAGATGTCGGGCGGCGAACCGCATCCGCGGCACCGCCGGCGGCGCATCGACGATGCGTCCTCATCGAACCGTTCTGGGGAGTTTCATCATGAATCGCAGACTGATCGCAGCGACCGCGCTGCTCGCCCTCGCCATCGGCACGCCGGTTGCCGCTTTCGCGCAAGCGTCGTCGTCGGGCCCGACCCGTGCCGACGTGATCGCCGAGCTCGTTCAGGCGCAGCGCGACGGCACCGTGCCCATGTCGAACTGGGACTATCCGCCGAGCCCGCAGACGGTCGCGCGCAATCGCGAGCTCTATGCGATCGCGCACGGCGAGCAGGCCACCGCGACCGCGTCGACGCCGGTGCCGGCCGTCAGCGCGCAGTGACCGGGAGACAGGCGATGAAACGCCTTTCCCGGCTGGCGATCGCCGCGCTGCTCGCGGCGGCGGTCGCGCCGGCCTTTGCACGCGGGATGCCGCAATTGCCCGATGACGACGGCGGGCGAGCGAGCGTGCTGCAAGCGCTGAACCCGGCGCGCGCGGCCGACGAAGGTCGGCCGCATGCGGCCGGCGTTGTGCCGAATCGGGGCGGCGAGACGTCGCGCGGTCGCGACAGCGGCATCGGCCGGCGGCTCGGCGTGGCCGGCGATGGCGATGCGCGGTAATCCTGGCCGTCGTGAGCGACCGGCCCGTCATCCGGCCGGCGCGGGTGATGCGACGAACACGCCGTGACAAATACTCGACGCGCTATCGCGTACTGGCGCGTCTGAACGGCATTGCATCGCCGCACTTTCTGTATCCGCATCAGGTGCTGGCCGTACCGAAGGCACATGCGCATCCGTCTTCGTCACCGGACGCGGCAACGGCCGCCGCACCGGTGGCGGCAGGCTAATCATCTGCGGCGGCACCTGTGGGCGCCGGATCGTCCGTCCAAAGCCGGCGCCGGAAGTGCATGCTGTCCGTTCCCGGGACGAGAGCGATCACCCGAAAACCGAGGCACTGAGTGCCAGGCATGCACCGTGGATGACGTATGCAGAGGAGGAGTGTCGCGTCGGCATCAAGCGCAAGGGAGGAGACGTTTCCACCGGGCACATCAAGGCGTATTTCGGTGCGACGTCGCAAACCAACGCTGATCCGAATTCCGCAGCATACTGTGCGGCGTTCTTGAACTGGCGTTTGCAGCGCGCGGGCTATGAGGGGACGAAGGGAAAGACCAATGCGATGGCAAGCAGTTTCCTGAAGTGGGGGAAGCCGACCAAGGGGAACAAGCCGGTGTACGGCGCGATCGCTTCGATGCTCATCAACATCTGCAATCGTTGGCAACGTTGGGTAGGAACCAGGGCAACGCGCATGAGGTGAACAAAAGCCATCTGTCGCCGTCTTTGGTGGTAGCGTATCGCTTCCCGATCGGCTATGACGTAACGGATGACGACTATCGACTGGCGCTTGTGCCGGATGACGGCAGCACATCGATGACGGCCGCATCGACTCGTTGGATGTACTTTTGCCCGAGGCGGGGTGTTGCGATGTCCAGCGAGACGTTCGCTCTGCCGCTCGATGACGGGGCGATCCCGGTTACCTATTTTTCTCGAATCTTGATGACAAAGCTATCCAGGCTTACTGCATGCGCATTGATCCTCGTCGCGACCGTCGCCAACGTGACGTATGCCCGCGATCTGGACAAGAGCGACCCTGACCGCGCCCATATACTGGCTGCCGTTCACCGGCTGAACGACAGCGAACCGGACCTGAAGGATTACCGCTATTTCGTGGTCGACCTGATCAAGGATCGTGATGCCGCCTTCGCATGTGTTGGTTTGACGGATAAGGACGGCAGCCTGGAGATGACGGATGACCAGGTCGAGATCATGAAGTTCGCGCTTGAAAGGCGCAACGCGCAATGGGTAGCAACCGATCTCGGCGGCGTGGGATTTGCAGACGGGGCGAAGCCGGTGCAATCGGATTGCAAGGTGGAAGGCCGTATCGTCAACACGCGCGATGATGTCAATGTCGCGTTGAAGGCAACGGGACACAAGTCGTTATCCGCTCGTTGACCGCGGAGATGGTTGGCGAGACCGACAGGAAGGTGGCGACCTGCCGGATCTGAGTTCTGTCGCGACGGCTCTCGTCAGGTATTCGCGGAAACCTCCGCCGCAGAAATCACGGCCGTTCCCTTCGATTCGTCGGCCAGCGCCCGGCGCTTCACGAGCCTCGCTACCGCGCCGGTCAGCGGCACGTCGGCCATCAGCGGAAGAATCTGGCCGAGACTCAGCCCCGCGCTCAGGGGGGCCGCACCGGCAAATGCGCTGCCGATCGCGCCCAGGCGCCGGAACGCATGCACCAGCTCAAGCCGGTCGAACGCGCGACGGTCGGATAGAAGCGCGCGGTCAGCGCGTTCATGCAGGTATGGGCGCCGGGAATGAATCATCCCCAAGCAAAGGCGAGCATCTGCCGGGCCCGGAACGTCGACTGCATCCCGTGCACGGCCCGGAGCGACCGTACCGGCACGCAAAAACTCGCGGCGCTCACCCCGTAGCGGTCGAAGCGATCCATCAGCCAGCCGCTCGCGACCGAGCCCGGCGTGCCGCCCCAGTTCAGGAAGCCGCCCATGATCGCGCCTTGCGCACTCGTATAGCCGGCGCCTTTCCCCATCTCCGCCGCGCCGTCCCCCAGCCCGTTTAGGTGTTTATACGTATGCCGATTCCGATATCGCCTGAATCCAATATTTCATTGGAAGGTTATCGGACTTGTTCATAGACTGATGCGGGGCATGCAGACCGGGCCGGCCGCACGCGCCAGCCCGGTCTGCAGTCCCGACCCGCATCCCCGCGCCAAGCAGAACCACAACAGCGCAGCGGCATACAACGACATCATCGGAGACGGACCATGACATTTTTCAGGAAGCTGACGGCCGGCGCGCTCGTCGCCGCGGCGACGGTGTTCGCGCACGGCGCGTTCGCGCAGCAAAAGCCGATCACGCTCGGGTTCTCGCAGGTCGGCGCGGAAAGCGCGTGGCGCACCGCGAACACCGTGTCGGTGAAGGGCGCGGCGAAGGACGCCGGCATCAACCTGAAATTCTCGGACGCGCAGCAGAAGCAGGAGAACCAGATTCGCGCGATCCGCTCGTTCATCGCGCAGAAGGTCGACGTGATCGCGTTCTCGCCGGTCGTCGAATCGGGCTGGGAACCGGTGCTGACCGAAGCGAAGGCCGCGCATATCCCGGTGATCCTGACCGATCGCGCGGTCGACGTGAAGGACCCGTCGCTGTACGTGACGATGATCGGCTCGGACTTCCTCGAGGAAGGGCGGCGCGCCGGCCACTGGATGGAGGAGCACTACAAGAACGACGCGGGCCCGATCAACATCGTCGAGCTGCAGGGCACCGTCGGCTCGGCGCCGGCCAACGATCGCCGCGCGGGCCTGCTCGAAGTGATCAAGAACAATCCGAAATTCAAGGTGATCGCGTCGCAGAGCGGCGACTTCACGCTCGCCGGCGGCAAGCAGGTGATGGAAGCGTTCGCGAAGACCTACGGCAAGCAGATCAACGTCGTCTACGCGCACAACGACGACATGGCGCTCGGCGCGATCCAGGCGATGGAGGAAGCCGGGATCAAGCCCGGCAAGGACGTGAGCGTCGTGTCGTTCGATGCGACGAAGGGCGGTTTCCAGGCGATGATCGCCGGCAAGATCAACGTCGACGTCGAATGCAGCCCGCTGCTCGGCCCGCAGCTGATGAGCGCGGTGAAGGACGTGGTCGCCGGCAAGCAGCTGCCCAAGCGGATCGTCACGAACGAGACGGTATTCCCGATGAACGTCGCGGCGCAGGTGCTGCCGACCCGCAAGTACTGATGTCCCGCGCGGGCGGCGGCGCGGCTGCCGCCCGAGTCGCAACTGCTTCGCAACCGTTTCGACGGAGGGGTCATGACGCAATCGCCGGTGGTCGAGATGACCGGCATCGACAAGTCATTTCCGGGTGTCAGCGCGCTGCAGCGCGTGGACTTCCGGTTGTTTCCCGGCGAGATCCATGCGCTGATGGGGCAGAACGGCGCGGGCAAGTCGACGTTGATCAACGTGCTCACCGGCGTGCATGCGCACGACGCGGGCGAGATTCGCGTCGGCGGCCGGCCCGTGCGCTTCGCCGCGCCGCGCGAAGCCGAGGCGGCCGGGATCCAGACGCTTTACCAGGAAGTGAACCTGTGCACGAACCTGTCGGTCGCCGAGAACATCTTCGCGGGCCGTCAGCCGATGCGGCGCGGTGCGATCGACTGGAACGCGATCCATGCGCGTGCGCGCGCGGCGCTCGCGGAACTCGACCTGTCGCTCGACGTCACGCGCTCGCTCGACGCGTACCCGATCGCCGTGCAGCAGATGGTCGCGATCGCGCGCGCCGTTTCCGTCGACGCGCGCGTGCTGATCCTCGACGAGCCGACGTCGAGCCTCGACGACGGCGAGGTCGCGCGGCTGTTCGACGTGCTGCGCCGGCTGAAGGCGTCGGGCATCGCGATCCTGTTCGTCACGCATTTCCTTGAGCAGACCTATGCGGTGTCCGACCGGATCACCGTGATGCGCAACGGCGAGCGCGAAGGCGAGTACCTGGCGCGCGACCTTCCGGTCGATGTGCTGGTCGCGAAGATGACCGGCCGCGAGCGGATGTCCGATACGCTGCAGGCGGGTGCCGCGGCCGCCGCGCGCACCGCGGGCGACGCCGCGCCGTTCCTGTCGATGCGGCAGGTCGGCCGGCGCGGGATGATGAGCGCGCTCGATCTCGACGTGCGGCCCGGCGAGATCGTCGGGCTGGCCGGGCTGCTCGGTTCGGGGCGTACCGAAACCGCGCAGCTCGCGTTTGCCGCGGAGCGCCCGGACACCGGCGCGATCGAGATCGACGGCACGCGCACGCGGCTCGCGTCGCCACACGACGCGGTGCGGCACGGCATCGCGTACTGCCCGGAAGACCGCAAGAAGGAGGGCATCGTCGCCGCGCTGTCGATCCGCGAGAACATCATCCTCGCGCTGCAGGCGCGGCGCGGCTGGTGGCGGCTGATCGGGCGCGCGCGCCAGCGCGAGATCGCCGAGTCGTATATCGCCCGGCTCGGCATCAAGGCGCGCGACGCGGAGCAGCCGATCGGCCTGCTGTCGGGCGGCAACCAGCAGAAGGTGCTGCTCGCGCGCTGGCTCGCGACGGACCCGAAGCTGCTGATTCTCGACGAACCGACGCGCGGGATCGACGTCGCCGCGAAGTTCGACATCATGGAGCGCGTGCTCGCGCTGTGCAAGACCGGGCTCGCGATCCTGTTCATCTCGTCGGAGATCGGCGAGGTCGTGCGCGTGAGCCACCGGATCGCGGTGCTGCGCGACCGTCGCAAGGTCGCCGAGCTGAGCGGCGCCGATGCATCCGAGGAGCAGGTGTACCGTCTGATCGCGGGAGGCCAGTCATGACGCCGCTGCGCACGCTGTTTCGTCATTCGCTCGCGTGGCCGGTGCTGACGCTCGCGCTGCTGTTCGCGCTCGATGTCGCGCATCGTCCGGGTTTTCTGTCGATCGCGCTGCTCGACGGCCACCTGTTCGGCGCACCGGTCGACATCCTGAACCGCGCGGCGCCGCTCGTGATCGTGTCGCTCGGGATGACGCTCGTGATCGCGACGCGCGGGATCGACATCTCGGTCGGCGCGATCGTCGCGATCGCCGGCGCGGCCGCGGCGATCGTGCTCGACGCCGATCCGTCGCGGGTCGGTGCCGCGCTGGCCGCCGCGCTCGGCGTCGGCTTGCTCGCGGGCGCCTGGAACGGGCTGCTCGTCGCGTTCGTCGGGATGCAGCCGATCATCGCGACGCTGATCCTGATGGTGGCCGGCCGCGGCGTCGCGCAGCTGCTGACGGGCGGCCAGATCATCCCGATCGGCGCGCCCGGCTATCTCGCGCTCGGCGGCGGTTATCTCGCGACCGTGCCATGCGCGGTGTGGATCGCCATCGCGACGATCGCCGCGACCGCGCTGCTGGTGAACCGCACGGCGCTCGGGCTGTTCATACGCGCGATCGGCGTGAATCCGGTCGCGACGCGGCTCGTCGGGCTGCGCGCGGGGGCGGTCGTGTTCGGCGTGTATCTGTGTTCGGGCGTGATGGCGGCGCTCGCCGGCATCCTCGCGAGTTCGAACGTGCGCAGCGCCGACGGCAACAACGCCGGGCTGCTGCTCGAACTCGACGCGATCCTCGCGGTGACGCTCGGCGGCACGTCGCTGCTCGGCGGCCGCTTCAGCCTCGCGGGCTCCGTGCTCGGCGCGCTGATCATCCAGACGCTCACCTACACGACCTATTCGATCGGCGTGCCGCCGGAGGCGACGCTCGTCGTTAAGGCGGTCGTCGTGATCGTCGTGACGCTGATCCAGTCGGAGGCGGCGCGCGCGCTGGTCGTCCGGCACGCGTCACGGCTGCTGCCTTCCGCGCGTTCGCGCGCCACCACCGGAGCGACGCCCCGATGACCCGATTCCTTGGCCGGCTCGCCGACCCGCGCACGCTGCCGATCGTCGTGACGATCCTGCTGTTCGTCGCGCTGTTCGGTTTCGGGTCCGTGATGTACACGGGATTCTTCTCGATGCAGGTGCTCACCGGGCTGCTCGTCGACAACGCGTTCCTGCTGATCGTCGCGATCGGGATGACGTTCGTGATCGTGTCGGGCGGGATCGACCTGTCGGTCGGCTCGGTCGTTGCGCTGACAACGATCCTCTGCGCGGTCGGCGCCGAGCGGCTGCACTGGCCGGTGTGGGTCATCGTGCCGCTCGTGCTGGCGTTCGGCGCGCTGTACGGCGCGGCGATGGGCGCGCTGATCCACACCTTCCGCTTGCAGCCGTTCATCGTCACGCTCGCGGGGATGTTTCTCGCGCGCGGCGCGTGCTTCCTGATCACGACGCAGTCGATCACGATCAACGAGCCGACGTTTCATGCGATCGCGGGCATCAGCGTGCCGGTCGGCGGCGGCACGCTGAGCGCGGGCGCGCTGATCGCGCTCGCGACGCTGGCCGCCGCGATCTACGTCGCGCATTTCACGCGGTTCGGCCGCAACGTGTATGCGATCGGCGGCAACGAACGGTCGGCGCTGCTGATGGGCTTGCCGGTCGCGCGCACGAAGATCGGCGTGTACGCGCTGAGCGGCTTCTGCTCGGCGCTCGGCGGCGTGGTGTTCACGCTGTACGTGCTGTCGGGCTACGGGCTGCAGGCGCAGGGGATGGAGCTCGACGCGATCGCCGCGACCGTGATCGGTGGCACGCTGCTCACGGGCGGCGTGGGCTACGTGATCGGTTCGGTGTTCGGGGTCGGCATCCTCGGCACGATCCAGGTGCTGATCACGTTCGACGGCACGTTGAGCTCGTGGTGGACGCGGATCGTGATCGGCGCGCTGCTGTGCGTGTTCTGCGTGCTGCAGCGGGTGATCGAGCGGCATGCCGCGCGGCGGCGCACTGGCGGCACGGGGCTGGGCGAGCGGCCGCGGCCGGCCGACGCCGCATCGGCACGGCCGGCCGGGACGGGCGAGGATGCGGCGCTCGTGTCGACGATGCGGCGCGCGTAGGCGATCGCACCGGGGATCACACCGGGCATCACACCGCGCGTGCGGTGCAGCGGAGCGGGATCGACCGGGCAGCGGTGCGCGACGTAGCCGCGCCGTCGGCGCGCACCGCGTCAGGCGCGAACGCCGACGCGGTACTGCGTGGTCTGTCGATAGACGGCGCCCGGTTGCACGATGACGGCGTCGCGCAGGTCGTCCATGTTGACCTGATCCGGAAAGCCGCCGGCTTCGACGCACAGCGCAGCGTGTCGCGCGCAGCGCGTGCCGCCGCTCACGCGCACGCCGTCCAGGTAGTTGCCCGTATAGAGTTGCAGGCCGCGCTGATCCGTCGACACGAGCAGCTCGCGGCCGCTTTCCGGATCGTAGATCGCCGCGACGGGCCTGAGTGCGTGCGCGCCGTCGCGCAGCACGAAACAGTGGTCGAACCCGCGCGCCCGCGCGAGTTGCGCGTGCGGCCAGTCGAGGCGCGCGCCGAGCGGTGCGCTGTGCCGGAAGTCGAACGCGGTGCCGGTCACGTCGGCGGTGCCGGTCGGGATCAGCGCGTCGTCGACTTCGAGGAACGCGTCGGCGTCGATGCTCAGCACGTGGCCGCGCACGTCGCCGCCCGCGCGGCCGCTGAGGTTGAAATAGCTGTGATTCGTCAGGTTGAGCGGCGTGGGCGCGTCGGTGACGCCGGTGTAGTCGATCGTCAGCGTGCCGTCGTCGTCGAGCGCATAACGAACCTGCACGCTCACGTTGCCCGGAAAACCCGCGTCGCCTTCCGGCGAATCGAGTTGCAGCGTCAACCCGCCGCAGTCGTCGACGACGGTCCAGCGCTGGCGGTGAAAGCCGTTCGCGCCGCCGTGCAGCAGATTGCCGCGCTCGTTGCGATCGAGCCGGTAGTCGACGCCGTCGAGCGTGAAGCGCGCGCCGGCGATCCGGTTCGCCCAGCGGCCGACCGTCGCGCCGAGGTAGGCGCCCGATTCGACGTATTCGGCGGGCGTGTCGTGCGCGAGCACGATATCGGCGAAGCGTCCGGTGCGGTCGGGCGCGAGCCACGACACGACGGTCGCGCCGAGGTCGCTGACGACGACGCGCATCCCGTGCGCGTTACGCAGCGTGTAGCGCCGCACCGCGTCGCCGTCGGGCAGCGTGCCCCACGGTTCGGATGGGACGCGTGCGACGCCGGGCGCCGGGCGGGGAGAGTCGGTATCGATATGCATGGGTGGATTCGATGGGTAAGGCCGGCTTCAGTGCGCGGCGATCGTGCGTTCCTGGTATTCGCGCGGCGTGCATCCCAGCTCGCGGCGGAATACCGCGTACATGTACTGAAGCGACGTGAACCCGCAGCGGATCGCGACTTCGGCGCTCGACGCCTGCCGGCCGGCAAGCAGCGCCTGCGCCGCTTCGAGCTTGTGACGCAGGATTTCCTGGTGCACGGTGCGCTGCAGTTCGCGCCGGAAGTGTTCCTCCAGCAGCGAGCGCGACACGCCGACGTAGTCGGCGACCTGTTCCGTTTTGATGCCCTGGCACGCGTACTGGCGAATGAAGTGGCGCGCGCGCATCACGTAGGGGCTCGTGAGCGGCTGGTGGCGCGTCGATTCGAGCACGTTGATCCCGACGGGCGGCACGAGAATGCGCCGGTCGGGAAAACGCACGCCGCGCAGCATCTGGTGCAGCAGGTGCGCGGCGGTCCGGCCCATTTCCTCGGTGCCCTGGATCACGGACGACAGCGGGATGCGTGTCAGCGTGCGCGTGAGCGGATCGTTGTCGATGCCGATGATCGCGACCTGCTCCGGCACCGCGAGGCCGGCGATCAGGCAGGCCTGCAGCAGGTGCCGCGCGCGCGCGTCGGTCACCGCGATGATGCCGACGGGTTTCGGCAGCGCGTGCAGCCAGCCGGTCAGCTGCTCGATCGCGTGATTCCATGCCGATGCGCTCGTCGACAGCCCGCGGTAGATCGGCGCGTCGAGGCCATCCGCGCGCGCGAGCCGGTCGAACGCCAGCTCGCGCTGCTGCGCCCAGCGGTTCTGCGGCGCGTCGGGCAGGCTGTACATCGCGAAGTGCGCGAGCCCGGCGCCGATCAGGTGCGTGTACGCGAGCGACACGAGTTTCGCGTTGTCGGTCGCGATATACGGCACGCCGTCCGGATACTGCGCGGGATCTTCGTAAGACGAGCCGAGCGCGACGATCGGCAGCGGCGAGCCCGCGAGCGCGTCGGCGACGGCCGGATCGTCGAAGTCGGCAATGATGCCGTCGCCGTCGAAATGCTCGATGCCGGCGAGCCGGCAGCGGAAGTCGTCCTCGAGGAACAGGTCCCACACCACGCGCGTCGAGCGCAGGTACTGGCCGATGCCGCTGATGATCTCGCGGTCGTAGACCTTGTTGGCGTTGAACAGCAGCGCGATGCGGTGCGGTGTCTGGCTGGAAGGGGCGCGGGTCATCTCGGTCTCGAGGCGCGTGCCGTGCGGGGCGTCGCGCCGTTGTCTCCGGGGGCGCGGACGGTGCCGCGCGCTTGTCTGGTGTCCGGCGATTGTAGGACGGAACGCGTGCGGTGCGCAGCGCGCTGGCAAGAAACGTTAAGCGTGCTGCGCAATTTCGCAATTGCGGGGGCGGGGGCGCGCGGGCACGATCCAGCCAGATCGAATTCGGCCCGCACGCCAACGCGCCGCGCGCCGCACTGCAACAAGAAACCGGACGGAGACGCCATGTCGTATTTCGAACAGATTCCCGCGATTCGCTACGAAGGTCCGCAATCGGACAACCCGCTTGCCTACCGCCATTACGACCGCACGAAGCAGGTGCTCGGCAAGACGCTCGAGGAACACTTGCGCATCGCGGTGTGCTACTGGCATACGTTCGTGTGGCCGGGGCACGACATCTTCGGCCAGGGCGCGTTCCGGCGGCCGTGGCAGCAGCCGGGCGACCCGCTCGAGCGGGCGCGGCAGAAGGCGGATGCGGCGTTCGCGTTCTTCACGAAGCTCGGCACGCCGTTCTATACGTTCCACGACACCGACGTCGCGCCGGAAGGCGACAGCCTGCGCGAGTACGTCGAGAATTTCGCGCGGATGACGGACTACCTGGGCGAGCGTCAGCAGGCCACGGGCGTGCGGCTGCTGTGGGGCACCGCGAACCTGTTCTCGCATCCGCGCTTCGCGGCGGGCGCGGCGACCAACCCGAATCCCGACGTGTTCGCGTGGGCGGCGACCCAGGTGCGCCACGCGCTCGACGCGACGCACCGGCTCGGCGGCGAGAACTACGTGCTGTGGGGCGGCCGCGAAGGCTACGAGACGCTGCTCAATACCGATCTCGTGCGCGAGCGCGAGCAGTTCGCGCGCTTCCTGTCGATGGTCGTCGAGCACAAGCACCGGATCGGTTTCAAGGGTGCGCTGCTGATCGAGCCGAAGCCGCAGGAGCCGACCAAGCACCAGTACGACTACGACGTCGCGACCGTGCACGGTTTTCTCACGCAATTCGGATTGCAGAACGAGATCCGCGTGAACATCGAGGCGAACCACGCGACGCTCGCCGGCCATTCGTTCCATCACGAGATCGCGAACGCGTTCGCGCTCAGCGTGTTCGGCAGCGTCGACGCGAATCGCGGCGATCCGCAGAACGGCTGGGACACCGACCAGTTCCCGAACAGCGTCGAGGAGCTGACCCTCGCGTTCTACGAGATCCTGCGCCACGGCGGCTTCACCACCGGCGGCATGAACTTCGACGCGAAGGTGCGGCGCCAGAGCGTCGATCCGGAAGACCTGTTCCACGGCCATGTGGGCGCGATCGACGTGCTCGCGCTCGCGCTCGAGCGCGCCGCCGTGCTGGTCGCGAACGACCGGCTCGACGCGCTGCGCCGGCAGCGCTACGCGCAGTGGGACAGCGCGTTCGGCCGCGAGATCCTGTCGGGCGGCTACACGCTGGAATCGCTCGCCGCCGACGCGCTCGCGCGCGGCGTGAACCCGCAGCATGCGAGCGGCGGGCAGGAGCGGCTCGAGAACATCGTGAACCAGGCCATCTACGGGCTGCGCTGACGCCATGTACATCGGAGTCGACCTCGGTACGTCGGGCGTGAAGGCCGTGCTGCTCGACCGCGACGGCGCGGTGCGGGCCAGCGCGAGCCGGCCGCTGGCGGTGAGCCGGCCGCGGCCGCGCTGGTCCGAACAGGCGCCGCGCGACTGGTGGGACGCGGCGTGCGGCGCGCTGGCGGCGCTCGTCGCCGATGCGCGCGCGGCCGGCATCGATCCGCGCACCATCGATGCGCTCGGCCTGACCGGGCAGATGCACGGTGCGACGCTGCTCGATGCGCGCGGCGACGTGCTGCGCTCCGCGATCCTGTGGAACGACGGCCGCGCGGATGCGGAGTGCGCGGAACTCGAGCGGCTCGCGCCCACGCTGCGCGCCGTCGCCGGCAATCTCGCGATGCCGGGTTTTACCGCGCCGAAGCTGCTGTGGGTGCACCGGCACGAGCCGGACGTATTCGCGCGGATCGCCCATGTGCTGCTGCCGAAGGATTATCTGCGCTACCGGTTGACCGGCGCGTTCGCGACCGATCCGTCGGATGCGGCCGGCACGCTGTGGCTCGATGTCGCGAAGCGCGATTACGACGACACGCTGCTCGCCGCATGCGGGCTCTCGCGCGCGCAGATGCCCGCCGTGTTCGAGGGCAACCGCATCACCGGCACGCTGCTGCCGGCCGTTGCACGCGCGCTCGGGTTGCGCGAGATCCCGGTCGTCGCGGGCGGCGGCGACAACGCGGCCGGCGCGGTGGGTGTCGGGATCGTGCAGCCCGGCGATGCGCTGCTGTCGCTCGGTACGTCGGGCGTCTACTTCGCGGTGTCGGACGGTTTCCGCGCGAATCCCGAATCGGCGGTTCACAGTTTCTGTCACGCGTTGCCGCGCACATGGCACCTGATGTCGGTGATGCTGAACGCGGCCGGCTGCGTCGATTTCACCTCGCAACTGGCCGGCTACGACGGCGTTGCCGCGCTGCTCGCCGACGCGGAAGCGAACGCACGCGCGGAGCGCCCGTGGTTCCTGCCTTACCTGAGCGGCGAGCGCACGCCGCACAACGACGTGAATGCGAAGGGCGTGTTCTACGGGATGACGCCCGATACGCGGCGCGCGGATCTCGCGAACGCGACGCTCGAAGGCGTCGGCTTCGCGCTGCTCGACGGGATCGACGCGCTGCATGCGGCCGGGCTTGCGCCCGACGGCATCACGGTGATCGGCGGCGGCTCGCGCAGCGCGTACTGGACGCAGATGCTGGCCGACCTGAGCGGCCGCGCGCTGACCTTGCGCGCGGGCGGCGAAGTCGGCCCGGCGCTCGGCGCCGCGCGGCTCGCGCATCTCGCGCTCGAACCGGATGCGCCGCTCGACGCGGTGTGCCCGCAGCCGCCCGTCGTCGCGGTACGGGAGCCCGACATGGCGCGCCACGCGTGGTATCGCGACGCGCGGCGGCCGACGTTTCGCGCGCTGTATCGGGCGCTCGAACCGGTGTTTGCGACAGGCGCGTGACGGGCGTGTGACAGGCCGCACGAAGCGGTGGCAAGACGATGGGCGACCGGCTTTGGCGGCTGCCCGGCGTTCGTGGAGTAGTCCAATAAAGAGAGGAATGGAGACAGACATGAAATCCGTAACGCGTCGTACCGTATTGAATGCACTGGCCGGCGCCGCCGCGCTGGCGGTTCTCGCGCTGGGCGCCCCGCTCGCGCATGCGAGCAAGGACAAGCCTGAAATCGGCTTCTGCATCGACGACCTGCGCGTCGAGCGCTGGTCGCGCGACCGCGACTATTTCGTGGCCGCCGCGACGAAGCTCGGCGCGAAGGTGTCCGTGCAGTCCGCGGACGCGAGCGAGGAGCGGCAGATCTCGCAGATCGAGAACCTGATCTCGCGCGGCGTGGACGTGATCGTGATCGTCCCGTTCAACTCGAAGACGCTCGGCAACGTGGTCGCCGAAGCGCGCAAGGCCGGCATCAAGGTGGTGTCGTACGACCGGCTGATCCTCGACGCCGACGTCGATGCCTACATCTCGTTCGACAACGAGAAGGTCGGCGAACTGCAGGCGCAGGGCGTCGTCGACGCGAAGCCGAAGGGCAACTATTTCCTGCTCGGCGGCGCGCCGACCGACAACAACGCGAAGATGCTGCGCGAAGGGCAGCTGAAGGTGCTGAAGCCGGCGATCGATCGCGGCGACATCAAGGTCGTCGGCCAGCAGTGGGTGCCGGAGTGGAGCGCGTCGACCGCGCTGCGGATCGTCGAGGATGCGCTGACCGCGAACAACAACAAGATCGACGCGATCGTCGCGTCGAACGACGGCACCGCGGGCGGCGCGATCCAGGCGCTCGCCGCGCAGCACCTGGCCGGCAAGGTGCCGGTGTCCGGGCAGGACGCGGATCTCGCGGCGGTCAAGCGCGTGATCGCCGGCACGCAGACGATGACCGTCTACAAGCCGCTCAAGCTGATCGCGAGCGAAGCGGCGAAACTCGCGGTGGATCTCGCGAAGGGCACGAAACCGGCGTTCAACGCGCAATACGACAACGGCAAGAAGAAGGTCGACACGGTGCTGCTGCAGCCGACGCTGTTGACCAAGCGCAACGTCGACGTCGTCGTGAAGGACGGCTTCTATACCCAGGCGCAGCTGGCGAGCCAGTAACGGCGCGGCGCGCGGGCGGCCCACCGGTGCGTCCGCGCGCACACTGCGAGGCATGAGCGAATGACCGAACCCTTGCTGACGATGCGCGGCATCGTCAAGGAATTCGACGGCGTGAAGGCGCTCGACGGCATCGACCTGGTGGTGCGGCCGGGCGAATGCGTGGGGCTGTGCGGCGAGAACGGCGCGGGCAAATCGACGCTGATGAAAGTGCTGTCGGGCGTGTATCCGCACGGCACGTGGGAGGGCGAGATCCGCTGGGAGGGCGCGCCGCTCGTCGCGTCCGGCGTGCGCGACACCGAGCGTGCGGGCATCGTGATCATCCACCAGGAACTGATGCTCGTGCCCGAGCTGTCGGTGGCCGAGAACATCTTTCTCGGCAACGAGATCACGCTGCCGGGCGGGCGCATGAACTATGCGGCGATGGTGCAGCGTGCCGAGGCACTGCTGCACGAACTGCGGATCGACTCGATCAACGTCGCGCAGCCGGTGATGAACTACGGCGGCGGCCACCAGCAGCTGATCGAGATCGCGAAGGCGCTGAACAAGCGCGCGAAGCTGCTGATCCTCGACGAACCTTCGTCGTCGCTGAGCGCGTCCGAAACGCGCATCCTGCTCGACATCGTGCGCGACCTGAAGCGCCGCGGCGTCGCGTGCGTGTACATCTCGCACAAGCTCGACGAGGTCGAGGCGGTGTGCGACACGGTGACGGTGATCCGCGACGGCCGCCATGTCGCGACCGAGCCGATGCGCGCGCTGACGACCGACCGGATCATCGCGATGATGGTCGGCCGCGAGATTCGCGATCTGTATCCGCGCGAGCCGCACGAGATCGGCGACGTCGTGCTGGAAGCGCGCCACGTCACCTGCCGCGACGTGACGAACCCGCGCCGCAAGCGGGTGGACGACGTGTCGTTCAGCGTGCGGCGCGGCGAGATCCTCGGTGTCGCGGGGCTCGTCGGCGCGGGTCGTACCGAGCTGATGCAGGCGATCTTCGGCGCGTATCCGGGCGCGAGCACGGCGACCGTGCTGATGAACGGCCGGCCGCTGTCGATCCGCACGCCCGCCGATGCGATCCGCGCCGGCATCGCGATGGTGCCCGAGGACCGCAAGCGCCACGGCATCGTGCCGCAGCTCGGTGTCGGCCACAACATCACGCTGACGGTGCTGCGGCGCTTCGCGGCGCGCGGCCGGATCGACGCGGCCGCCGAGCTGGACGCGATCCGCACCGAGATGCAGCGGCTGTCGGTGCGTGCCGCGCATCCGTTCCTGCCGATCGCGAGCCTGTCCGGCGGCAACCAGCAGAAGGCCGTGCTCGCGAAGATGCTGCTGGCCGAGCCGCAGGTGCTGATTCTCGACGAGCCGACACGCGGCGTCGACGTGGGCGCGAAAGCGGAGATCTACCGCCTCGTGTTCGCGCTCGCGAAGCGCGGCGTCGCGCTGATCGTCGTGTCGTCGGAAATGCCCGAGGTGCTCGGGCTCGCCGATCGCGTGCTGGTGATCGGCGAAGGCGAGCTGCGCGGCGACTTCGTCAACGACGGCCTGACACAGGAACAGATCCTCGGCGCCGCGCTGAAATCCGGCCGGCGGCCGACCGAACCCACCGCAACGAGTGCGACATGAATTCCGAACTTTCTTCCTCCACCCCGGCGACGCAGGACGCGGATGCGCGCCGTTCAAGCGGCCACGAAGCAGGGCACCCGGCCGGGCGCTCGACCGGCAGCCAGCTTCGCCAGGTCTTCGTGCGCTACAAGATCCTCGCGCTGCTGCTCGCGGTCGCGGCGATCTGGGCGTTCTTCTCGGTGCTGACCGACGGCGCGTTCGTCACGCCGCGCAACGTGTCGAACCTGCTGCGGCAGATGTCGATCACCGGCATGCTCGCGTGCGGGATGGTGTTCGTGATCATCGCAGGCGAGATCGACCTGTCGGTCGGCTCGCTGCTCGGGCTGCTCGGCGGCGTCGCGGCGATCCTCGACGTGAACCGCCACTGGCCCGTCGCCGCGACGGTCCCGGCGGTGCTCGCGCTCGGTGTGCTGATCGGGCTTTTCAACGGCTGGTGGTCGACCTACCGGCGCGTGCCGTCGTTCATCGTCGGGCTCGGCGGGATGCTCGCGTTTCGCGGAATCCTGCTCGGCGTGACGGGCGGCTCGACGATCGCCCCGGTGTCCGACGGCTTCGTGTTCCTCGGGCAGGGCTACCTGCCGCGCGTGGCCGGCGATGGCCTCGCGCTGCTGCTGTTCGCGCTCGTCGCGCTGCTGGTCGTGCGCCAGCGCGGCACGCGGCGTCGCTACCGGCTCGCGGTCGCGCCGCTGTGGCAGGACGCCGTCAAGATCGTGGGCGCGGGGGCCGTGCTGTTCGCGTTCGTCGCGACGCTCGACCGCTACGGCGGCATCCCGGTGCCGGTGCTGTTGCTGCTCGCGCTGCTCGGCGTGTTCTCGTGGATCGCGACGCAGACCGTGTTCGGCCGGCGCATTTATGCGGTGGGCTCGAATCTCGAGGCGACGCGGTTGTCCGGCGTCGATACCGACCGCGTGAAGCTCGCGATCTTCGCGCTGATGGGGCTGATGTGCGCGTTCGCGGGCATCGTGAACACCGCGCGGCTCGCGGCCGGTTCGCCGTCGGCGGGCACGATGGGCGAACTCGACGCGATCGCCGCGTGCTTCATCGGCGGCACGTCGATGCGCGGCGGCTCGGGCACCGTGTACGGCGCGCTGATCGGCGCGCTCGTGATGGCGAGCCTCGACAACGGCATGTCGATGCTCGACGTCGACGCGTACTGGCAGATGATCGTCAAGGGCGCGGTGCTGGTGCTCGCGGTGTGGATCGACGTGGTGTCGCGGTCGAACCGGCGGTGAGGCGTCGCGCCCTGGCCGCCCGTCAACGGGAGGTGGACATGAAACGGAACACGGTACCGATGCGCGGGATCGCCATGCTGACGGCGTCGCCGCTCGCGACGCCGGCCGTCGAATACGATCGCGGGGCCGCGCTCGGCCTGGGCGATCCGCGCGACCGCCGGATCATCGCGGATGCGCTGCGCACGTTGTTGCGCGAGCGCTCGGAAGCGCTCGCGTTCGCGATGCGCGTGGCGGACGAGCACGATCGTCCGAGGCCGGATGCGAACGATTTCGCGCTGACCGACATCATCCGGCTCGCGCGCATCGTCGAGCGCGCGGAGCGATACGGCGACGCGATGAACGAGCCCGTCCCGGGCGCTGCGCGCTGATACGTGAATGGCCAGGCCTGGCCGGCACGCCGTTCGCGCGAGGCTGCGCGAGGTCGTGCGTCGCCCGAACAATTTCGTACTGGAAAGCGGCTGAAACGGGCGTCGACACGATCCGTGATCATGGCCCGGCGCGTTTCGCCGTCGCGGCGGTTCGCGACGGCAAAACCTCCCGAACGCGCGCGGCGACCGTTACGGCAGCGGTGCACCCCACACCGCGGTCACGTCGCCGCCGAGCCGCCATTCGCTGAACGGGCGGCGCGGCGCGATGATCGCCGGCAGGCGGCGATCGCCGAAGCGCGCATAGTACGGCTCGACCCAGCTCAGCTCGTCGCGGAACGTCCACGGGAACAGGTCCTGCCTGACCGGCGTGATCGTCCTGAAACTGTCGGGATTCTCCACCGCGTCGATCACGAGGTTGGCGAGGCGGCCGATCGCGCCGCCGTTCTCGCGGTACAGGTCGATCTTGCGCCGTTGCACGAGTTCCGCCGCGAACACGAGCGGCAGCAGCGCGAAGGTGTGATAGTGCAGCGCGCGGTTGCCGCGTTTGACCTCACGCGCGAGCGAACCGTCGGTGGCGATGTCGCGGATTCCTTCGCGTACCCGCAGCAGGCCGGAATCGATCAGGCTCGCGTTGTCGGTCACGGTGCCGATGGCGATCAGGTCGAGGCCCGCCCAATACACGAGGTTGTTGTGCAGGTGGTTGATCGCTTCCGAATCGCGGGTGGCGATCGCGATGCGTTCGAGCCACGGGTCGATTGCGTTGAACTGCGCACGGTTCGCTTCGCGCATGCCGCGCGGCATGCGCAGGATCACCATCGCGAAGTCGGTGCCGGCCCACGAACGCTCGTCATACCCTTGATAACCGGATATCTTGCCCATCAGCGCATCCGCTTGCGCCCAGCTGTCGAGCAGGGTCAGCGCGCACGACCAGTCGGCGTGTTCCGCCGCCGCGTTCAGCTTCGCGATGAAATCGCGCATCGGCTTCACGTCGCGCGCGTAGCCGGTCGGGTCGTCGTAATAGCCGGGCGGATCGATCGTCCGCACCGGCGCGGGCACGTCGCATGCGCGGCTGGCGGACGCGGCGCCGAGCAGCGCGCCGACGGCGAACAACGCGACCGATAGCCTTCGGAAAGAAAGGGCGCGCATGCGGTCCTCGAGGGGGAGGGTTGGAGGCGTCGAGCCGGAGGCAGTCTAGCGGTTCGATCTTTCAGCGGCCTTTCCCGATGGCGGCCGCTGCCGTCCGGCGCGATGGCCTGCCCGATCCGGCAGGCCGGCGGCGCGGATCCCGGCGTCGTATGCTTTACGTTATCCTGTCGCCCTCGACCGCCTGCCCGATCCGATGAAGCGTCCGCCGTTTTCCACTCAACTCGTCATGCTCTGGGCGCTCGTCGCGACGCTCTGCGCGACGCTCGTCGCGGTCGTCTGGGTGATGGCCAGTTCCGCCGAAGGGCAGCAGATCGCCGGCGCGCGGGCCGCTGGTGAAGCGGCCTGCGAAGCGGTCGCGTCGCGCTACGATGCGTCCGCGCCGGCCGGCGCGCAGCCCGATTCGGCGCTGATGCATGCGATTCTCGATATTGTTCTGGCGCGCGCGCCGGACATGGAAGGCGGTTTCTGGACGGCCGGCGGCGCACCCGCGGCGAGCGGTTTTCTCGCGTATTCCTTTCCGACTTATCAAGGCAGCGGCATCAAGCGCGACGTGCCGGACGCGGAAACGCCGCTGATTCTCCGCACGCTGCGCGCGGCCGCCGCGACGCGTGCCACGACGTCGAATGCCGTCGAGGGCGCGCAGGATGCCGTGATCGCGGCGGCGTGTCCGGTCCGCGCCGGATCGGGCCTGTTCGTCTGGATGCTGACGCGCGCCCGCCCGCCGCTCGGCCGGCACGGCGAGCTGCTGGCGACGGGCCTTGCCGGCGTGCTCGCGGTGATTCTCGCGATCGCGGCGGCGCTCGCGATCGCGCTGCGGCGCTGGAAGGGCAATCTCGCGCGGATCGAAGCCGGGTTGGCGCCCGACGGCCGCGCACCGCACCTGCCGTATGTCGGCGAGCCCGATCTCGACCGGATCATCGATGCGTTCAACACGCATGCGCGGCGCGCCGAGCAACTGCAACAGCAGGCCGCCGAACTCCGCACGCGGCTCGCGCAGGCGGAACGCTTCGGGATGCTCGGCAAACTGGCCGCGCAGGTCGCGCACGAGATTCGCAACCCGATGGGCGCGATGCGGCTGAAAGCCGAAAACGCGCTGGCCGGCGACAGCCGACGGCAGCAGGACGCGCTGCGCGTGATCCTGGCGCAGATCGAACGCATCGATGCGCAACTGTCGGGCCTGCTCGCGCTGACGCAGCCGGTCAGCCCGCATGCGACGCGCGTCGACGTCGACGCGTGGCTCGCGCAGGTCGTCGACACGCACCGCGAGCTCGCGCAGCGGCAGGCGATCGATCTCGCATGGCTGCCCGGCGAGCAGGGCGAACGCCTTGCGCAGCCCGCCGCGTTCCCCATGTTCGATCCCGACCAGATGCGTCGCGCGCTCGACAACCTGTTGCTCAACGCGCTGCGCCATGCCGGCGACGGCGGTGCGGTCACGCTCGCCGCCGCGCGTCGCACGTTCGCCGGACGCGACTGGCTGCGGATCACCGTGTCGGATACCGGACCCGGGGTTCCCGCCGAACAGCGCGAGCGGATTTTCGAGCCGTTCGTGACGGGGCGGGCGGACGGTACCGGCCTCGGTCTTGCCGTCGTCCGTGAAGTGGCCGCGGCGCATGGCGGCCAGGCGTGGCTCGACGACGCCCCGCGCGGCGCATCCTTCGTCATTGAAATCCCATGGCAACCATCCTCATAGTCGACGACGACGCGGCATTTCGCGACGGCCTGGCCGAGACGCTCGCCGATCTCGGTCATCGGGTCGTCGAAGCCGGAGCCGGGCGCGCGGCGTTGAGCGCGCTGCGCGACGGCGGCCGCGTCGACTGCATCTTTCTGGATTTCCGCTTGCCCGACCTGGACGGGCTCGCGGTGCTCGCGCAGCTGCGCGACGATCCCGCGCTGGCCGCGATCCCGGTCGTGATGCTGACCGCGCATGCGACCAGCGACAACACGATCGACGCGATGCGACTCGGCGCGTTCGATCACCTGACCAAGCCGATCGGGCGTCGCGACATCGCGCAACTGCTCGCGCGCATCGTTTCCGCGAACGCGCCGCCGGCGGCCGTCGAGCCGCACGGCGGCGGGTTTGCGCGCGAACCCGCGTCGGCCCGCCCCCGGCTGCTGGGCGTGAGCGCCGCGATGCGCGACGTGCAGAAGCAGATCGGCCGGGCCGCGACGAGCGACGCGACCGTGCTCGTCACCGGCGAGACGGGCACCGGCAAGGAAGTGGCGGCGCGCGTGCTGCATGCCGCGTCGATGCGGCATGCCGGGCCGTTCGTCGCGGTCAACTGCGCGGCGATTCCGGCCGACCTGCTCGAAAGCGAACTGTTCGGGCATCGACGCGGCGCGTTTACGGGGGCGCACGTCGATCGCGCCGGGCGGCTCGTCGAGGCCGACGGCGGCACGCTGTTTCTCGACGAGATCGGCGACATGCCCACGGCCATGCAGGCCAAGCTGTTGCGCGCGCTGCAGGAGCGCGAGGTGACGCCGCTCGGTGCGGATCGTCCGACGGCGATCGACATCCGGGTGGTGGCCGCGACGCATCGCGATCTCGCCGAGGCCGTCGCGACCGGCACGTTTCGCGAAGACCTGTTCTACCGGCTGAACGTGATTCCGCTGCACCTGCCGCCGCTCGCGGATCGCGTGGCCGACATCCTGCCGCTGGCCGCGCATTTCCTGGCGTGCGCGGCAGGCGCGCGCCCGTTGCACCTGACGAACGACGCACAGCGGGCGTTGCTCGATCATCGCTGGCCCGGCAACGTGCGTGAGCTGCGCAACGTGATGGAGCGGGCGGCCGCGCTGGCGCCCGGGCCGGCCATCGGCGCGGCCGATCTCGGGCTCGGCGTCGTGGCGGTGCCGGCACCCGGCGACGACGCGCTTGCGCTGCCCGCGCCGCTGTTCGACATGCCGTTGCCCGACGCGCTGGCGGCGGTCGAGCGCGCCGCGATCCTGCGCGCGCTCGAGCGCGCGAACGGCAATCGCGCGGAGGCGGCACGGCAGCTCGGCATCGGCCGTCAGTCGCTCTATGCGCGCATGGCCCATCTGGGCATCGAGCGCGACGACTAGCGGCGCCATGACGCCTGTCGGGATTCCCGACAACGGCGGGTAAAACGTGTCGGGAATCCCGACACGTGTTGCACGGTTCATCGTTCGATACACGGCCCGGCGGGCACATGCGTGCTGGCACGCGTGTTGCAGATATCACGGCATCGCAACCCGTTGCCGGAGCCCGCCATGAAGTCGACCCCACGCGCCGCGCGTTCGCGGCCGCCGCGCCGCGTCGCCGTGCGCCGCAGCTGTGCCGGACTGTGCGCCGCCGCGCTGATCGCCGCGGCGACCGCCTGCGCCGCGCAGGTTCCACCCCCGCCGCGTGCGGACGAACCGCCCGGTGCGCCGCCGCGCGCCGGTTTCGAACCGGCTCCTCTTCCGCCTCCGCCGCTGTCGCCCGTCGCCTCCGACACACTCGTGTCCGGCACGCTTTCGCGCCTGACGATCAACCCGGAAGGCGCGGTCGACGGTTTCGTGCTGACCGACGGGACGCTCGTCGGCGTGCCGCCGCATCTCGGCACGCAGCTGATCGCGCTCGCGCGGCCGGGCGACCGGGTAACGGTGGCCGGCGAACGTCGCGTCGGCGACGACATCCACGCGCGCGTCGTGCGCAACGACCGCAGCGGCGCATCGTTGTCCGACCAGCCGCCGCCATCCGCCGCGCCGATGCCGCCCGCGCTGCGCGGCGTCAATCTGGCCCGCCTCAGCGTGTCGGGTGTCGTGCGGCGCGTCATGCGCGCACCGCGCGGCGAGCCGGACGGCGTGATGCTCGACAGCGGCGCGATCGTCAAGCTGACGGTGCCGGCCGCCCAGCAGTTCGGCGCGCTGCTCGTACCCGGCGCGCGCGTTGCCGCGGTCGGATACGGCACGCGCAATGCCTACGGCGAAGCGCTGCAGGCCACCGCGTTCGGCTCGCCGGGCCGCGTCGTGAATCTTTATGACGACGTCGTGCGCTGATCGCGCGTCGTCTTCCTGCCATCCCACAAGGAGTCCTGCCATGCACTGGATCGATCCCGCCTGCCTGCCCGAAACGCGTGGCCGCGTCACACAGTTCCTGCTCAACCCGCACGGGGACATCGACGGCCTGATCCTGAACGGCGACCTGCAGGTTCACGTGCCGCCGCACCTGGGCCGCGAACTGGTTCGCCATGTCGAGGTGGGCGACCGCATCCGCGTGCGCGGCGTCAAGTCGCGCGGCGCCGCGATGATCGTGGCGGTGCAGCTGACCGGGCGCCACGGCGTCGACATCGTCGACAACGGGCCCGTGCCCGGTGCGCCTAAGCCGCCGCATGGCGGCCGCAAGCTGATGGAGATGAGCGGCGAAGTCGCGTTCGCGCTGCACGGCCCGAAAGGCGAGCTGAACGGCGCGTTGCTGACGAACGGTGTCGTGCTGCGGATGCCGCCGCATGCGGCAGCCGAGCTGAGCGACTATCTGCGCGCCGGTATCCACGTCATGGCGTGGGGGCAAGGCGTCGTCACGCGGTACGGCGCGGTGCTCGAAGTGAGCGAGATCGCCGAGCTCGTCGATGTGGACGACGAATGACTGCCCGTCGACGATGAGAGCGGCGCGCGCGCTCGAGGCGCTCAATTTCTTCCTGGCCGACGTGCAGGCCGGCATCGGCCCGTTCGTCGGCGTGATCCTGCTGTCGCGCGGCTGGAGCGCCGACGCGATCGGCTCGGTCATGACGCTGGCCGGGCTCGCCGCGATGGCCGCGACGCCGCCGGCCGGCGCGCTCGTCGATGCGCTGCGCGCGAAGCGCGCGCTGATTGTCACGGCCACCGCCGTGACGGCGCTGGCCTCGCTGGCGCTGATGTTCGCCGACGGTTATCCGGCGGTGGCGGCGTCGCAGATCCTGGCCGCCGTCGGCGGCGCGGCGCTGGCGCCGGCCGTCGCGGGCGTGACGCTCGGCATCGCGCGCCGGCAGGGTTTCGACCGGCAGTTCGGCCGCAACCAGATGGCGAACCATGCGGGCAACGTGGTCGGCGCGGCGCTCGCCGGATGGCTCGGCTGGCATGCGGGATTCGACGCGGTGTTCGCGCTCGTCGCCGTGTTCACGCTCCTCGCGATCGCGAGTACGTTGGCGATTCCCGCACGGGCCATCGACCACGCGTGCGCACGCGGCCTCGACAGGGACCCTGTCGAGCCGCGAACGCATGCCGTGCGCGATGATCCGCCCATGGGCGCGTCGGCGCCGCCCGCCGGCGGCTTGCGCACGCTCGTCTCGAACCGGCCGCTGGTCCTGCTCGGCGCGTCGCTCGCGCTGTTTCATCTCGGCAACGCGGCGATGCTGCCGCTCTACGGAATGGGCGTGGTCGCCACGCATCGCAGCAACGCGAGCATGTTCACCGCGCAAACCATCGTCATCGCACAGCTCGTGATGATCGCGGCCGCATGGGTCGCGCCCCGGCTAATTCGCGCGCACGGTTATTGGCGCGTGCTGCTGCTTTCCTACCTGGTGTTGCCGGTGAGGGGCGTGCTTGCCGCCGTGCTGATGAGCGAGGCGGGCGTCTGGCCGGTGCAGGTGCTCGACGGCATCGGTGCCGGCCTGCAAAGCGTCGTCGTGCCGGCGCTGGTCGTGCGCCTGCTGCACGGCTCCGGCCGCGTGAACGCCGGGCAGGGCGCCGTCGCGACCGCGCAGGGGATCGGCGCGGCGCTCAGTCCCGTGCTGGGCGGCGTGCTCGCGCAGCACTTCGGTTATCCGGTCGCATTCGTCGTGCTGGGCGCCGTGTCGACGGGCGCGCTCGCGCTCTGGCTCGGCCATGCGCGAGCGCTGAGCAGCGTGTGCGGCAAGCCGGCCGACCTGCCGGCCGCGTCGTCCTGAACGTGCTTTCCTTCTCCCTGCGATTCCCGACCTGCCCATGAATTCCGTTTCGCTTGCATGGCTGATTTCCGCGCTCGCCACGGCGGGCGTCATCGCCCGCCCGTTCGGCTGGCCCGAGGCAACCTGGGCCGTGAGCGGCGCGTTGCTGCTGGTCGTGTGCGGCCTGTTGCCCGTGCATCCGGCGCTCGATGCCGTCGCGAAGGGCGGCGACGTGTACCTGTTCCTGACCGGCATGATGCTGCTGTCCGAGGTCGCGCGGCGCGAAGGACTGTTCGACTGGGTCGCGACGCGCGTCGTCAATCTCGCGCAGGGTTCGCCCCGGCGCCTGTTCGCGCTCGTCTACCTGGTGGGCACCGTGACGACGGTCTTCCTGTCGAACGATGCGACCGCCGTCGTGCTGACGCCCGCGGTCATCGCGGCCGCGCGCCGGGCGAAGGCCGATCCGCTGCCGCTGCTGTACATCTGCGCGTTCGTCGCGAACGCGGCGAGTTTCGTGCTGCCGATCTCGAACCCCGCGAATCTCGTGCTGTACGGCGCGCGCATGCCGTCGCTCGGCGTATGGCTCGCCCACTTCGCGATCCCGTCCGTCGCATCGATCGCATGCACGTTCCTGATGCTTCGGATGACTCAGCGGCACGCGCTCGGCGGCCGGTGCGAATCCGGTTTGCCGACGCGGTCGCTCACCGGCGGCGGGCGTATCGCGCTGGCCGGCATCGCGATCACGGCCGCCGCGCTGATGACGGTGTCGGCGCTCGATCTTCCGCTCGGATTGCCGACCGCGGCGGCGGGGATCGTCACCGTCGCATGCGTGCTGGTCAAGGATCGCACCGCATGCGTGCCGATCGTTCGCGCGATTTCATGGAGCGTGTTGCCGCTCGTCGCGGGGCTGTTCGTACTCGTCGAGGCGCTCGACCGGAGCGGAGCGGTGCGTGCGCTCGCCGGGCTGCTGCGCGCGCTGACGGCAAGCGGCGAGCAGACCGCCGCGGCCGCGGCGGGCGTTGCGATCGCGCTGGCGTCGAACCTGGTCAACAACCTGCCTGCCGGGCTCATCGCGAGTTCGACGGTCGACGCCGCGCGCAGCCCGCAAACGGTGATCGACGCGATCCTGATCGGCGTCGATCTGGGGCCGAACCTGTCCGTCACCGGATCGCTCGCGACGATTCTGTGGCTCGCGGCCATCCGGCGTGAAGGGTTGCAGGTCGGGTTCGGCGCGTTCCTCGCGGTCGGCGCGTGCGTGATGTTGCCGGCCTTGCTGCTCGCGCTGGCGGCGCGGCTCGTGCTCGGCGCGTGAAGCGCATGAAGCACAGCGCAGGCCGGCCAACCCCGGCTAGAACGTATAGGCGAGAGACGCGAACAGGCTGCGCGGCGCGCCCGGCGTGACCCACAAGTTGTTGTAGGAGCTGACGTAGGTGGTGCGATTGAACAGGTTGTTCAGCACGACCGACGCACGCAGGTGCTTGTTGACCTGCACATAGCCGTTCAACTGCACGGTCGCATAGGCCGGCAGCTCGAACCCGTCCTGCGTGTTCGCGGTATTGCCGGCCCGGCGCCCGACGTAGATCAGGCCGGCGCCGGCACCGGCCTTGTCCGCGAACGGTACTGCGGTTTCGTACAGGAGCAGCGCGCTGCCGCTCAGGCGCGGAATGTCGACGAGGCGTGCGCCGGGTGTCAGCACCGCGTCGTGCGTGACTTCGGCGTCGACATACGCAAGGTTGACGAGGCCGCGCACGCCGTGGCCGAGATCGCCGTTCCATTCGAATTCGACGCCGCGGCTGCGCACCTCGCCGGCCGCGCGCGAGAAGCCGGCGTTCGCCGGATCGGCGGTCAGCACGTTGCGCTTGTTGACGTAGAACGCCGCGACGGTCGCGAGCCAGCGCGCGCCGGCCCATTTCGCGCCGGCTTCGTAGCCGTGCCCCTTCTCCGGATCGAACGCGCGGCCGTCGACGTCGGCGCCGTTGTTCGGCCGGAACGAATACGCGGTGTTCGCATAGAGCGACAGGGCGGGGCTCATCTCGTACACGATGCCGATGCGCGGACTCAACGCGGTCTGCACCTGGCTGCTCGTCGTGCCTTTCAGGCGGTTCTCGACCGACTGGTGGAAGCGATCCCAGCGCAGCCCGGCGAGGATTTTCCAGTGCGGCCCGAACGCGAGCGTGTCCTGCGCGTAGAGCCCCTGGCCGTCGTCGCGCTCGAGCAGGTTGGTCGCGGTGCGCGGCGTGGGCGCCGGCTGGCCGTAGACGGGATCGAAGATGTCGATCGCATACGGCGCGGCGGCCGTGGGCGTCGAGCGCGCGACGAACTGGTCGTAGTTGAAGCGGTACGCATCGACGCCCAGCACGAGCGTGTGGCCGATGCCGCCGGTGCGGAACTTGCCGGCCGTTTCGATGCGGCCCTGCAGGTCGTTCGAATGAAACGCGACTTGCCGGTAGCGGCGCCACAGCGTGCGGCCGTCCGGCTGCAGCGCGAATGCCTCGGACGAGCGGCCGGACAGGTCGGTGGTGCGCTGCGCGAACCCGGCGTTGACCGACCAGTTCGCATCGACGCGATGCTCGAGCGTGAACTGATGGCCCGTGTTGCGCACGTCGTAGTCGCCGTCGCGCGGCTCGCCGAGGAAGCGCGATGCCGGAATCGCACCGAGCTGCCCGCCCACCGCGACCACGCCGCGATCGAGCGGCGCGCGCTGGCGCGCACTCTCGAATTCGTAATGAAGCGTCGTGTCGGCGCCGATGTCCCACGTGAACGACGGCGCGAACAGGTAGCGTTTGCTCGACACCGTATCGCGGAAGCTGCCGTTGTTCTCGTTCATCGCGACGAAGCGGTATGCGAGCGACTTCGTCACGGGCCCGGTCGAATCGAGCGTCTCGCGTAATGCGCCGTAGCTGCCGGCCGACACGCCGACGGTGTTCGCGCGCGCGAACTGCGGCTGCTTCGTCGTGTAGCTGATGAGCCCGCCCGGATCGCCGCGCCCGTACAGCGCCGACGCGGGCCCCTTGAGCACTTCCATGCGCTCGAGGTTGGCGGTGTCGCGCGGCACGCTGATCCCGCGATTCCACGAAAAGCCGTTGACGAGGTAGTCGGTGCCGGACGTGTTGCCGTCGCCGGCGAAGCCGCGCACCGCGTAGTTGTCCCAAAGACCGCCGAAGTTGTTCTGCCGCGCGACGCCCGCGACCCAGTCGTACAGGTCCTCGCCGCGCGTCGCCGCGACCGTGCGCACGAGTTTCGCATCGACGCTGCTGACCGCGAACGGGATCTCCATCACGTCCGCGTCGCCGCGCGTCGCGCTCGTCGAGTCACGTGTGCGAAACGGCGCGCTCGCGCGCTGCCCCGAGATCTCGATGGTCGGCAGCGTCGCCTCCTGCGCGTCGGCCGTGCCCACGCCGGCCGCGCCGACGACGATGGCCATCGGTGCGGCCGCCCAGTTCTTCCTGCTCATACCTCTCCCTTTCGTGTCGTTCGCGTTCGGGCACGGCGGGCGGCCTTGCGCCGACATCGGTGTTCCAAACAGTACATTTGCGCGGCAATTTAATGCAAATGAGAGGCATTTGCAATCGTAATTTTGAGGATTGGTACGGGGAGCGAAACGGTGGGGCGCACGGATGCGAGCGAGGGGATGGGTGGATTTCCTGAAATGCCGAACGGCGGGGAAAACAAACCATGGCGTGGTGACGGCCGGATAGCGCTTTCGTCACGCCTGCGCGAGAAATATGAGTGAAATCATGCGACCGCGTGCGCAATCGGACAGCGAAGGAGAAGCCGCGATGGAAACCCGCATGAGCGAGCCGGCGATCGGCGAAATCGGCCGCGACGATCATCTCTCCGACCTGGAGAAGGGCTTGCTCGCCGAGACGCGCGCACGGGCGCTGGAACTCTGTGTCGAGGTGAGCCGGCGGCAGGGCGGCGGGCGCCGACCTACACGCCGGCCATGCGCGCGTCGAGCCGGAACAACGAGACGGCCTCGGCAAGCCGGTTTCCCTGTTCCTCGAGCGACTTCGAGGCGGCGGCCGCCTGCTCGACGAGCGCCGCATTCTGCTGGGTGACCCCGTCCATTTGCGTAATGGCGAGATTGACCTGCTCGATGCCGCGGCTCTGTTCGCTCGACGCCGCGGCGATCTCGCCCATGATGTCGGTCACGCGCGAGATCGCATGCGTGACCTCGCTCATCGTATCGCCCGCGTTGTTCGCGATATGCGAGCCATCCTCGATTTTCCGGACCGATTGCGAGATCAGTTCGCGAATTTCCTTCGCGGCGCTCGACGAACGCTGCGCAAGACTTCTGACTTCGCTTGCCACCACCGCGAAGCCACGGCCCTGTTCGCCGGCGCGGGCGGCCTCCACGGCCGCGTTGAGCGCGAGGATGTTGGTCTGGAACGCGATCCCTTCGATGATCCCGGTGATTTCGGCGATCTTGGCGGAGCTCGCGCTGATGTCGGTCATCGTGTCGACCATCAGGCCGACCGCCGAGCTGCCGCGCTGCGCGACCTCCGATGCGTTGTTGGCCAGGCCGCTCGCCTGTTGCGCATTGTCGGCGTTCAGGCGCACGGTTGAGGTCAGTTGCTCCATGCTCGACGCGGTTTCCTGCAACGACGCGGCCTGCTGTTCGGTGCGGCACGACAGGTCCTGGTTGCCGGACGCGATTTCGCCGGCGCCGGTCGCTACGTTGCCCGATGCGGTACGGACTTCCGAGATCAGGCGGATCAGGTTCGCCTGCATGTCGCGCATCGAAGCCAGTACGCTGCCGGCCGGCGCGGCGCCGGTGGTGGCTTCGACGCCGAGATTGCCGGCGGCGATATGGCCGGCGATCTCGCTGAGCACGGCAGGCTCCGTGCCCAGCGAGCGCAGCAGGCCGCGGGTGATGAAGAGGCCCGCGAGCGCGGCCGCGGCGGCGGCGGCGATGCAGATCGCGATCAGCATCAGGCGTCGCGAGGTATAACGGTCGTCCGATTCCTTCACCAGTTGGGCGGCCCGCGCGCGCGAGTACGTCGCATACGTGTCGGTGGCCGCGACGAGCTGGGCCAGCAGCGGTCGGCACTGTTCGTTGATCATCGTGATCGCCTGATCGCGCCGGTTGTTCGCCGCCGCGTCGACGATGGCGCGCGCCACGGGGCCGTACTGCGCCTCGACCGCCCCGATTTGCCGAACCAGTTCGCGCGCCTTGCCGGATGCGCCGCTGCCCTCGCGGACCGCATTCGTCAGTTCACCCATCAGCGCGCCGACTTCGCGGTCGGCCTGCAGCGCCGCTTCCTTCTCGATGTCCGCGTCGCGCGGGCTGGCCGCGAGAACCTGGTTGCGGGCGGCGATCGCGCGCCGGTCGACCGCGAAGCGAATCTTGTCGGCCAGGTTCGCGCGGGCGTTGGTGCCGTTGACATAGTCGTCGAATGCCGCGTTCGCGTTGCCGAGCGAGACGATGCCGACGACGGAGACGAGCACGACCGTACACGTAAGAAGTCCGAAAGACATGGTCAGCTTCGTGCGAACGGTTAATCGTCGATCGTTCATGGGAGGAATCCGGTTGTGGTTATCAAATAGATTTCCTGATTAACGGAATGGTGAAAGAAAGGTTTAGGGCCGGCGCTGCGGGGCAATCGTTTGCGGGTTGCCTGTCGTCAAAATAAATCCGACCGCGATCCGCATTCGTCACGCTGAGCCGGAGAACGGCGCTGTTTTCGCCCGCCGTGCCGTTAAACGGATCAGGTTCGCCTTGTTCAGCGATCCCATTTCAATCACGCGGTAACGGAGACCGAAGTCATCATGCTGTCATCAATTCGCGCACGGATACTTGCGACGTGTGTCGCCATCATCGCGGCGGCGCTGGTCGGCGCGATGACGAACGCGGCCTTCAAGCACATCCTGATAGTGCGCGACGCGCTCACGGACGTCTCGAGCGGCAACGGCGATCTGACGAAGCGCCTGCCGGCCGACGGCGCGGACGAAGCCGCGCAGATCGCGAGAGCGTTCAACGCGTTCGCCGAGAAGATCAGTACGATCCTGCGGCAGATCCGCGATTTCAGCACGTCCGTGAACCTTGCGAGCGCCGAGATCGCGCAGGGCAACCAGGATCTGTCGGCCCGCACCGAACACGCGGCGTCGAGCCTGCAGGAAACGGCCGCCGCGCTCGAGGAGATCGCCGGCACGGCCCGCAACCCGGCCGATGCGGCGAGCCAGGTGAACCGTCTGGCGGAATCGGCGTCGGACGTCGCGCTGCGGGGCGGCACGGTCGTGCGCGACGTCGTGTCGACGATGAACGACATCACGCAGGCGTCGGCGGAGATCGCCAACATCGTCGGCGTGATCGACGGCATCGCGTTCCAGACCAACATTCTCGCGTTGAACGCCGCCGTCGAGGCGGCCCGCGCGAACGAGCACGGCCGCGGCTTCGCGGTCGTCGCCGGGGAAGTGCGTGCGCTCGCGCAGCGCAGCGCGCAGGCCGCGCGGGAAATCAAGCAGCTGATCTACTCGTCGGTCGAGAAGATCGAGGGCGGCTCCGGGCTCGTGCAGACGGCCGGTGCGACGATGGACGAAATCGTCGACGGCGTGCGCAACATCACGAGCGTGATCGCCGAAATCAGCGTCGCCGCGAAGGAGCAGAGCACGGGGCTCGAGCAGGTGAATCAGGCGGTGTCGCAGCTCGACGATACGACGCAGCAGAACGCGGCGCTGGTCGAGCAATCGGCGGCTGCCGCGACGTCGCTGCGCGAGCAGGCGGCCCGGCTCGCGCAGACGGTCGGCGAGTTCAGGCTCGCGGAGCGCGCGGTGGCGGCGTGACGGTTCGCGTGACGGGGCCGGCGGGCCCCGGTTTCATGCGGCGCGGCGAAGCCAGTCCGGCTGGCGCACCCGCCGACGACGGGCGGGATTTCGTTCGTATCCTGCACCGGTCCGCTGTACGTCGCCCACGCCGTGGCTGACTGCGATCGATCACCCGTGGGGAGGCCGGTGTTGCTGCCGTTCCGCTCAGGCAAGCAGCCCGCGTGCCGCCAGATTCGCATACAGCGCGCGCACGCCGAAGGTCCACGGTGCGATCTCCGTGCAAAGCCGCACGGTGTTGACGAGTGCGCCGAGCGCGGGCGTGGAGATCGTGACGCGGTCGCCGAGGTGATGCGTGAATCCGCCGCCGGGCGCGTCGCGATCCTGGATCGGCGAGAACATCGTGCCGAGGAACAGCATGAAGCCGTCCGGATACTGGTGATGCGCGCCGCAGGTCTGTGCGACGAGGTCGGCCGGGTCGCGGCTGATCTCGCGCATGTGGCTGATGCCGTCGAGTACGAAGCCGTCGTCCGCGCCTTCGACGCGCAGCGACACGCTGCATGCCCGCACGCTGTCGAGCGTGAAGCCGTCGTCGAACAGCCGCACGAACGGGCCGATCGCGCACGAGCCGTTGTTGTCCTTGCATTTGCCGAGCAGCAGCGCCGAACGGCCTTCGATGTCGCGCAGGTTCACGTCGTTGCCGAGCGTCGCGCCCACCGGCCTGCCGTCACGGGCGACCGCCAGCACGATCTCCGGTTCCGGGTTGTTCCACACCGACACGGGCAGCAGCCCGACGTCCGCGCCGAAGCCGACCGCCGACATCGGCTGCGCCTTGGAGAACACCTCCGCATCCGGGCCGATGCCGACTTCCATGTATTGCGACCACGCGCCGCGGCGTTCGAGCTCCGCCTTCAGGCGCAGCGCGGCTTCCGAGCCCGGCACGATCTTCGATAGATCGGTGCCGATGGTCGCGGCGATGGTGTCGCGTACCTCGCGCGCTTTGGCCGGATCGCCGCCCGCCTGTTCCTCGATCACGCGCTCGATCAGGCTGACCGCAAAGGTCACGCCGCACGCCTTGATCGCCTGCACGTCGCACGGCGCGAGCAGGTGCGTCGCGCCCGGCGTGCCGTCCAGCGCGGCCTGCAACAACGGCTCGACACGGCCGAGCGAATCGCCGGCAGCGGTGCGCGCGATGGCGGCTGCATCGGGGCGATCGAACAGGTCGGCGGTGGTCGGCACGGTGCGCGTGATGTCGAACACTTCGCCGCCGCGCACGGCGACGACGCTCGGGCCCGCGTGGGCGCCGTCGTGCCGCCAGACGCGGCCGATCAGCAGCGCGTGGTCGAGGTCGTGCGGCAGGCAATCGGAAACGGAAGGCGTATGCATGGTCAGCTCGGCAAGAGTCGGGGGCGGTGGGTCAGTGCGAATGGCGCGGGTTGCCGCGCTGCTCGATCACCTTCAGGTACAGCGTGGCCGGTTCGAGGCAGCCGCCGGTGGACAGCTGGCCGACGAACCGGCGATAGAGTTCCTGCCACGGCGTTTGCGCCTGCGGCACGGTGAAGCTTTCGGTTTCGCGGCGGCGCGCGAGTTCGTCCTCGTCGACGAGCACGTCGACGCTGCGGCGATTCAGGTCCACGCGCACGCGATCGTTCGTGCGCAGCAGCGCGAGGCCGCCGCCGACCGCCGCTTCCGGCGACATGTTCAGGATCGACGGGCTGGCCGATGTGCCGCTCTGGCGTCCGTCACCCATGCACGGCAGCGACGTCACGCCGCGCTTCACCAGTTCGGCAGGCGGCGCCATGTTCACGACTTCGGAACTGCCCGGGTAGCCGACCGTGCCGCAGCCGCGGATCACGAGGATGCAGCGCTCGTCGATGTTCAGCGCGGGATCGTTGATGCGCGCGTGATAGTCCTCGGGGCCGTCGAACACGATCGCGCGCGCCTCGAACGTATTCTCCGCGCCCGGCTCGGACAGGTAGGTGCGGCGGAACGCGTCGCCCACCACCGACATCTTCATGATCGCGCTGTCGAAGAAGTTGCCCGACAGCACCATGAAGCCGGCGCCATGCTTGAGCGGCGCGTCGGGCGTGCGGATCACGTCGCGGTCGGCGTCCTGCGCGGTGTCGGCGATCTCGCCGATCGCACGGCCCGATACGGTCAGGCAGTCGCGCCTCAGCAGCCCGGCCGAATCGAGCTGGCGCAGCACGGCGGGCACGCCGCCGGCGCGGTGGAAGCTCTCGCCGAGGTAGTCGCCGGCCGGCATGCAGTTGACGAGCAGCGGCACCGATTCACCCAGGCGCTGCCAGTCGTCCAGGCTCAGTTCGACGCCCATGTGGCGCGCAATCGCGATCAGGTGCGGCGGGCAGTTGGTCGATGCGCCCAGCGCGGACGCGACGACGATCGCATTCTCGAATGCCGCGCGCGTCATGATTGTCGACGGGCGCAGGTCTTCGCGAACGAGCTCGACCGCGCGCTTGCCGGTCGCGTAAGCCATCTGGCCGCGCTCGCGATAGGCGGCGGGAATGCTCGCGCAGCCGGGCAGCGACATGCCCAGCGCCTCGGCGAGGCTGTTCATCGACAGCGCGGTGCCCATGGTGTTGCAATGGCCGATCGACGGCGACGAGGCCGTGGTCAGCTGCATGAAGCCTTCGTAGTCGATCTCGCCCGCCGCGAGCAGGTTGCGCGCATGCCAGATCACCGTGCCCGATCCGACCCGCTTGCCCTCGTGCCAGCCGTCGAGCATCGGGCCGCCCGACAGCACGATCGCGGGCATGTCGACGGTGGCAGCCGCCATCAGGCACGCGGGCGTGGTTTTGTCGCAGCCGGTCGTCAGCACCACACCGTCCAGCGGAAAGCCGTGCAGCACTTCCACCAGCCCGAGGTACGCGAGATTGCGGTCGAGCGCGGCGGTGGGCCGGCGGCTTTGCTCGGCGAGCGGATGCACGGGGAACTCCATCGGAATGCCGCCCGCGTCGCGGATGCCCGCCTTGGTGCGTTCGGCCAGCTCGATGTGATGGCGGTTGCACGGCGCGAGATCGCTGCCCGTCTGCGCGATGCCGATAATGGGGCGGCCCGACTGCAGTTCCTCGCGCGTCAACCCGTAGTTCATGAAGCGCTCGACATAGAGTGCCGTCATGTCCGCGTGCGCGGGGTCGTCGAACCATTCCTGGCTGCGCAGGCGGCGAGGGGTGTGTGACATGGCAGGCTGTCTCCTGAGGGGCTTTTTTCATTCTGCATGCCGGATGGTACCGGTAACATCGTTTGGATGTTAGCACGGGTTTTTTGCGCAGCGGAAGGGATTTCGTGCGCGCGTGGCGAAGGTGATGAGGGCAGGGGGCGGTACGAAGCCGCGCGCGTGGCGGTCGGGATGCGTGCGGCCGTCGGCCCGTCAGGCGCTTTCCCGCGCGATGATCGTGTAGTCGATACGGATGCTTTTCGATTCGGTCCGCTCGCCGCCGTCACGCGCTTGCAGCGCCGCCAGCAACGCTTCGCCCGTGCGCAGCCCGATGCCGTACGCGTCGACCGAGACGGTCGTGATGGTCGGATGGCAGCAGGTCGCCACTTCGAAGTTCCCGAAGCCGGCTACGGCGATGTCGGCCGGCACGGCGAGCCCGCGCCGGTGACACTCCATGATCGCGCCGAACGCCGACATGTCGCTCACGCACATCACCGCGTCGGTATCCGGCCATTGCTCCAGCAGCGCGGCCATCGCCGGCCCGCCGTGGCTCATCGTGATCGGCGATTCGCCCAGCCGCACGACGCGCGGTTCGCCCAGCCCCTGCGCCTTGATCTCCGCCTGGTAGCCCTTGAGCCGGTCCAGGCCGCGGCGATCCAGTTCGCTCGCGCCGACCAGAAAGCCGATGCGCCGGTAACCGCGCTCGGCCAGGTGGCGCACCATCGCACGGGCGGCGCGCACGTTCGAGAAGCCGACGGCGGTGTCGATCGGGCGCGTGGGCAGGTCCCACATCTCGACCACTGGAATTGCCGAGCGCTCCAATACCTTGCGCGTCGCATCGGTGTGCTGCGACCCCGTCAGCGCGATGCAGCGCGGCTGGTGTCGCAGCATCGACCGCACGAGCCGTTCTTCCCGTTCGAGGTCGTAGTCGGTATCGCCGAGCAGCAATTGCAAACCATGCGGCTCGAGCGCATCGGTCAGGCCGCGCACGGTGTCCGAGAAGTTGGAACTCGACAGCGACGGCACCAGCACCGCGACGAATTCCGAGCGCCCCGACGACAGCGCACCGGCAGCGGCATCCGCCACGTAGCCGAGCTGGTCGATGGCCTCGCAGACCCGTGCGCGCGTCTCGGCGGCCACGCTGTGGCCGGCGAGCACGCGCGACACCGTCATCTTCGATACGCCGGCGAGGCGCGCTACGTCGGACATGCGTGGCGGCCCGGCGGGCCGGACGGCGGTGGGACTGGGCATCGGAATCGCGATCGGGAGAAGGCCGGAAAGGCTACATCATACCGGTGCGGCATACCGCGCAGGCGGGGCGCGGCGTGCCCGCCGCGGTGAGAGTCGCACTAGGGAAACCACGCGTCCGGCGGCACTTGTACACGCGTGTCGCCGCATGCTACCTTCGAATGTGTTACCGGTATCAGCTTGCCGATCGCTCCCGTCGCCTCGTCGGCTTTTTTTGGGTACCGGATGTTACCGGTAACATCGATGCGCGCAGCGCACGCGACGGTACGAAGAAGATCGACCCAATCAGGAGACAGACCGATGCCATCCCTTACGCAGGCCGCTGCCGCACCGGCCGCGGCCGACTCGTCCGAAGACGCCCTTTACCGCAAGGTCATGCGGCGCATCCTGCCGTTGCTGCTGCTCTGTTACGTCGTGGCCTACCTGGACCGCGTCAACGTGGGCTTCGCGAAGCTGCAGATGCTCGACGACCTGAACCTGAGCGACGGCGTCTATGCGCTCGGCGCCAGCATCTTCTTCTGGGGCTATTTCCTGTTCGAGATGCCCAGCAACCTGCTGCTGCACCGCTACGGCGCGCGCTTCTGGATCGCGCGGATCATGATCACGTGGGGCATCGTGTCGTCGTCGATGGCGTTCATCGTGCCGCTCGCGCAGTTCTTCCACGTGCAGACGACCACGATGTTCTACACGCTGCGCTTCCTGCTGGGGCTGTGCGAAGCGGGTTTTTTCCCGGGCGTCATCCTGTACCTGAACTACTGGTTCCCGGCGCGGCGCCAGAGCGTGGCGATGTCGGGCTTCCTGGTCGCGATCCCGCTGAGCCTGACGCTCGGCAGCGTGCTGTCCGGCTGGCTGATGGAGCAGACGCACGGCCTGTCGGGCATGAGCGGCTGGCAATGGATGCTGCTGCTCGAAGGGCTGCCGTCGATCGTGGTGGCGTTCATCGTGCTGGCCTGCCTCGGCGACGGCCCGCAGACGGCGAAGTGGCTGTCCGCCGACGAAAAGGCGGTGCTGTCGCGCAACCTCGAATCCGAGGCCGCGCACAAGTCGCACAGCATCGGCGCCGCGCTGCGCAGCCCGCGCGTCTGGTTGCTCACCTTCATTCTGCTGACGTTCAATACCGGTTTCTACGGGCTGGCCTTCTGGCTGCCGTCGATCATCCGCGCGTCGGGCGTGCACAGCCCGCTGCACATCGGCGTGCTGACGGCCATTCCTTACCTGACGGCGATCTTCGCGATGGTGTGGAACGCGTCGCACTCGCGCAAGACCGGCGAACGCCGCCTGCATGCGGCGATTCCCGCGCTGATCGGCGGCGTCTTCCTGATCCTGAGCGCGGCGTTCGCGCACAACGTGGCGCTGTCGATCGTATTCCTGACCATTGCCACCTGCGGCATCCTCGCGCTGATGCCGATCTACTGGACCTTTCCGGGGCAGATCCTGTCCGGCACGGCCGCGGCCGCCGGCATCGCACTGATCAATTCGGTGGGGAACCTGTCCGGCTTCACGGGCTCGATGATCACCGGCGTCGCCAAGCAGATGACCGGCAACATCAACAACGGGACTTATGCGCTGGGCGCTTGCTTGCTAATCAGCTGCGTGTTGATCGCGTCGATTCCGAGCGATATCCTGCGGCCGCCGGTGGGGCGGTAGGGCGTTCGCGCGACGTTACGTCCGGCCGGGGCGGGGGCATCGTGCCGCCTCGGCGCCGGATGCATCACGTCGCGCGGATCGATCTTGTGTGAGTTTGCTCGCCCACCACACGCGGTATTCCGTCTACTTCCACCCAGGGACGCCCGGCGCGCGACTCCGCTTTCTCGTGAGCGGCCGTCATGCGTCCTCCAGTGCGAAGCGCACCTTGTCCCCGAGCGTGCGCAACCGGTCGACCGGTTCGTTCGAGAACACGAAACGGACGTACTGCTCGCCGTGGGCGACGCCCCATCCGGTCATGGCCGTCGCACATACGCCCCGGCGCAGCAACCGCTCCGACATCTGCGATCCGGTCAGACCGAAATCGGCGACGCGCAGCAGCATCGACCAGCCGCCCGCCGGCATGCCGAACGGGAGTCCCGACAGTTCGGCGGCGACCGTATCCCGCCGTCTCTCCAGTTCGCTCACGTAGCCAGGCAGATCGGATGCGGAATGTTCGAGCGCAACCGCCGCGGCCTCCTGGGCTATGCCGACCGGTACCACGACGTTGGCGAGCGACACGGCCACCAGATCCGGAATCAGCCATTCCGGCGCGACGATCCAGCCGACCCGCCAGCCGATCATGCGCAACTCTTTCGACGCCGCGCCGACCGTGACCGTACGCTCGGCCATGCCGGGCAGGCCGGCGGGATGGATGACCGTGCGTCCGTCGAAGAGCAGCCGTTCCATCGCGCTGTCGAGGATCAGCAGCAGATCGTTCTGCACGCACAGGCTCGCGATCAGTTGCCAGTCGGACGCATCGAAAAAGCCGCCCGACGGCATCGACGGCGACATCAGCAGCATGGCCCGCGTTTTCGGACCGATTGCTGCCCGCAGTGCTGCCTGGTCCAGCTTCCATTCGCCGCCCGGCGTGAAGGTGAACGGGACTTGCTTGGGCACACCGCCCGCCAGGCGGATGCGGTTCAGCAGACCGGCGTACGTCGGATCGGTGACGATGATTTCGTCGCCCGTCTCGACGGTGGCGAGCAGCGTATTCAGAATGCCGGAGAGTCCGCCCGCCGACACCACCACCTGGTCGGCCGTGAAGCGCTGCCCCGAAAGCGCCGACACGTGGGCGGCAGCGCTCGCGCGCAGCCGATCCTGACCGACGAAGGGCAAATAGGAGTTGGCCGAGTCTCGCTGGATGGCTTCTCGGGTGAAGGCCAGCGCTTCTGAAGTGGGTGGGAGGTCGGTGTCGAGATTTTCGAGTCGCAAAAAGTCGACGTCGGCATGATCGGCGATCGACCCCATGCGATCGACGCCGATGCCGGCAATGTGCTGCAGACGGACAGGACGGTGGTGGCGCATCGAGCCTCCGGGTTTGTTACAATTTAATAGATAATCTATGCATGGTGGTCGGAATGAATTTGGAAGTCAAGGAGGATCGCTCGCTGGCCGATCGGATCGCCAGCGCATTGGCGGACCGCATCATCTCGGGCGTCATCGCGCCGGGGGAGTGGCTGCGTCAGGACCACATCGCGGCAGAGTTCGGCGCGAGTCATGTGCCGGTACGCGAGGCGTTCAGACGGCTGGAAGCGCAGGGGTTGGCCGTGGTGGAACCGCGACGGGGCGTGCGGGCGGCGCCGCTCGAGCCGGCGGACGTGCTTGAAATGGCGAAGATGCGTGCGGCTTTCGAGGCGCTGGCGCTGCGTGAGGCGATTCCCGCGCTCGACGCACGGGCGCTGGAGGAACTCGATGTGATCCTCGATCAAGAGGCCGCGGCGCGCGGCATAGCCGTGCTGGGCACGCTGAACCTGAGGTTTCATCGGGCGTTGACCGCGCCGTGCGGGATGCCGCGGCTCGTCGCCGCGATCGGCGACATGCATCGGGCCAGTTCACGGCATCTGTATGCGACGTGGCAGCAACTCGACTGGCAGGATCGCTCGAACGACGAACATCGGGACATCGTTCGGGCGATACGCGAGGGGGATGTGGACGCGGCGTGTGCGGCGCTGTCCGCGCATATTCTGGCTGCGGGGGATGCGCTGGCTCAGGCGTTGCGTGGGCGGTAGGGATGTGGGTCAGGCCGGGGGCATTGACCGGTGCGGAAGGCTGGTATGGGGAATGGCTGGCGTTTTCTCTGGGGTAGCTATAGTCAAACGCGTCGGGCGGCATCCGGCCAGATGCGGTCAGTCGACAGGCCAGCGCAGATCGTCGACGAGTTGTTTGAACCGGAGAGAATTACCTTGGGAATAAACGAAGACATCTGGGATATACGCGGCTGCGGCATTGTACGCTGCGGAGTTTTACCATTTCCGGCGCCGAGTCCCGCTGCTGTAGCGAAAGCGTTCGAGTTGCGCGATGACGACGCCTGTTACCGCGAAATCGATGAAAGTGAGGCACGTTGGATTATTGCTGAGGCGCTACATCGCGACCAAGCGTACCGCGCTGAATTAATGACCGCGGCTCAGGCGGAACAGCTGACAGCAGAATTTCTTGAGCAGTTCGGCGCTCAAGCTCGGTACTTCACCCATAACGGGTATTCGGTTACCGAAGCCACGTTCGACACAGGGGTCCTCGTGATCGGTGCCCTTCAGTCCGGTTGTCTCTGGGTCGAAGACGAGGATTGAGATGGTGACCGCCGCCTCGGAATGGCTCCCCTGTCGTATTGATCGGCATTCGGCCAGATGCCGTCATTCGGATCGAACTAACATTCACCCGAAAACCTTACGCCTTGCGATTTAGAATGTGAAAACACAAATACTCCAAAATGCAGTAGTACCAACCTATATTGTCATCGTTCTTCATTGATTCTATATTGGCCCAGTCATTTTTGTTAGAAAAACTCCAGCGCCAAACCCATTTCAGCTCGTTATCGGCCGGCCACTCTTTTATACCGTGCTTCCTTGCATATAAAGTTATTTCTGAATACGTTTTAATGTCTCTGCGCATAATCGCCCCGACAATATCCCTGGAATTAGGTAGGGCGATTTCTGATATATTACTCCACGTATTTTTCACATCTTCTTCGCTTGCGCAAAAATATACTGCCGAAAAAGCATAGTTCGTTGCATTGGGCGGCAATGCCTCACCGTTCACATTGAATTTCACTGTTTCCGGCGGATTATTATCGGGGCTAAGCGGCAAATTGAATCCAGTTTCCTCCAGGAACTCGCGCCTAGCACCGTCCTCGATGTTAGGTTCCTCTAGCTTGCCTCCAGGCAATGCATATTCTCCGGGACCGCTATTTATCGTCCACCCAAGCGCATTGACCTTCCCCCCGCCGGCTTGGGTATAATATGACTTCATCTGCTTTTTAGCCATTAGAAACGTACCGCTTTTATCGTATAAGACGGCATAAACAGAAGCCATGATGCCTCCAAAATTTTATTTTGTGCACGATGCCGTTCCGCATTGATTCGACTGCCGAACGATCGATGTTGCGAGATTTGACCGATCTATTTCCGCTCTGCCGATGGCGGGCTACGCCCGCCATCAGTGTCCCCAACAGTTGAGGTTCACGAAATTTAAGCTCAGCCCTGCACTGTCAGTACCTTCCATGTGCCGCTGCCGCCGTCACGATTGGCGAGACGCGAACCCGTGACCAAATATTGGAAGGGTTTATTATTACCTGCGCCGTTGGTGTCCAGAACGCCTGCCAAATTATTAAAATTAGCCACCAAAATTATGTTGTCCTCGTAATTCAAGCCGACATCTTTGCCGCTTTTTTTGGTGGTAATAATGATGGTCCAGTTGATAGTAACCAGAGCATCATCCGTATCAGTGGTTGTTGCCACGGGGTAGCCGGAATCGCTCGGGGCATAGCTGTTGAATAATGCCAAATTACCACCATCACTAGCATTTACCAGGGTAATCGTATCGCCACTATAAACGGAGCTGCCGTCACCAGAGGATTCCACCAACCCTATTGTCCATTGCGTTTCATTTACATAATCGCTAAATGACTTGTACGTTCCAATGGGGTCCAGGGCGCTGGTTATACTCGTAGTCTGTTTGGTATTGATGCCGAGATAGCTGGGATTACCTTCACCTCCGTAAAGATTGCTAATGCGGATATTCTTGCCATATTGCACATAATTTGACATTTTCGTTCTCCGGTTTTCAATTTGACGACGAATGCGACCTAGCCATCATGATTTTGGCAAAAAATTCAAATCCGCTTGAATTCACGGCGCAAAATAAGAAAGCCCGCGCACAAAAAAATATAGAAGCTCGTGCGCGGAAGATCAATTACACTCAATTACACGAAATAAATATAAATTAAGAAATAAAATAACTCGCCATTCAGCAATAACGAGTACCCCACATAGCACGCACCAAAAACAACCGGGAGGCGTGTTGCCGCACACCCCCGCGGTCGCCCTGCTCAAGGGTCTGCGCGAGCCGCCGCAAGATCGCAGCGGCCGCAGGCGACGGTGTGTTGTCGACCTGCCGAGCGCGCGCGGTATCGCTGCGCGTAAATTCCTTGAGTGTGAAGTGCGGTGTGAGTTGCATGTGGCGATCCAAACTGCGATCCACGAACGACGTCCCTCAGAGTAAATCGGTGGAGCGCTTGAGGTGCGGTAAGGAAGTGGATCAGCGCAGGTCGGCCGGCATTTTCCAGGGCAGCAGCGCGTCGTAGTCGTCGACGGTGGTCGCCAGCGGGAGGCGTTGGAACAGCCAGGTGAGATAGCGATACGGGTCGATGCCGTTGGCCTTGCAGGTCTCGACGAGCGAGTACAGATTGGCACTCGCGTTAGGGGACGTGGCGTTGCTGGATCGACGTATTAGGCCGGGCGGTCGCTTGCGTCGCGTCGACGCCGGGGCTATCCGGATCATCAGTCACTCTGGGCGGGAAAAACAGGGGGCGCGGCTGCTTTTTTAGGGGAGGTCCTAGAACCTGCACATCTGATAACTCCTATTATCAGATGGGCGACTTTTGCTTGTCAGATTCCCGGCTACACTTGCTCCTGACCCTTAACCCGTGGGGCAGGGCGCGCAATCGCCGCGTGCCGGGCCGATTCGACAGGCCGACCCTCCACCGTGATATGCGTGACGTTTTCCGTACCGCGCAGCACATCCCGACGTCGGCCGTTGGCCCGCGCCTGTCCGCGCGGGAAATCGACGTCCTGCGGGCAATTTCCCGCGGCGCGAGCAACAAGCAGGTTGCGCAGGCGCTCGCGATGAGTCCGAGCACGGTGCGCACCCATGTCGAGAAGGCGTTCCGCAAGCTCGAATGTTCGACGCGCGCCGCGGCGACCCTCAAGGCGTCGGCGCTGGGGCTGCTCTGACGCGCTCCGCGACGCGGATTCGCTTTCGTGTGTGCGCGGACGGCCCGTCGGGCCGGCGCGACCTTTGACGCTCCGCCTGTCCGGTGGCTTATCCCGCGTATCGAAGATGGCGGTTGCACCATTCAAGTCGACCAGTCGTTGATCCGCTCCCTGCGATCCGAGGCTGTCGCGTCGGTGTCGGCCCAACCGTACCCCAACGTCGCGATTGCGAAGTAGACGGCACCGACGGCTTCGCAGGAAAGCAGCGCACCGGCCAGCGCCATTCGCGCTCCACCCGAGACCATTTGCGCCGGCGCGTCGGCGTGTTTCCCGCGATGCACTGCGGTGCCGATCCGAAACAGGCCCGACACGATAGCGAGCACGCCGAACGCACGCGGCAGGCCGCTCGCCAATGCGACGATGAAGATCTGACGTCCCGACATTGCAGTGATCCTCCCGGTCCGGTATCGCGTGACGGTTGCCTATCCTGACACCCGATCGTTCGCGGCGCCATCGGACAAGTGACCGATGGCGCCGGCCGAAACCGATGCATGGCGGCGCGCGATCGCCACTACGACACGCGCGGGAACACGTCCGTGATGAGTCGATCGGGTTCGATGTCGGTGAACGCATCGATATCTGCCATGACGTCTGCCGTCTCCGCGGACGCGAACGCAGCGTCCAGCGCAGCACTGTCCTTGAAACGGCACATCGCCACGACGATCAGTTCGCTATCCTCACGTGCTGGAAAGAAAGCGTCGATAGCGTCGAGCCCGTACGGCTTCCAGGATTTTTCCACCAGCGGAATGTGTCGTTCGACGTAGTAACGGGCATCGAATCGCGTGCCCGCGGCTCGGCGATAGGAGACGATGAAATACACGAAGAACCTCCAGGTCGGACTGACGCGGCGATGAATGTCGGTACGGGAAAATACGGGCAAATACAAACGATCACGGCCGTTCGCGTTCGGGGCCGAAGCGCGGACGCGCGGCGGCCCGCATCGACGTGTGCGCGGCGCCCGCCCGTGCAAGCGAGATGCCCAGCGCGGCGCCCACGGCGAGGAACACCGAGATCGACAGCAGTGCGACGATGAACGCATGCGCGATGGCCGCCGGATCGTGGCGCGTGCCGAGCGTCGTATAGAAAATGCCGCCGATGATCGCCACGCTCAGCGACGTGCTGACCTGCAGCGTCGAGCTGGCGATGCCGGCGATCATGCCGGACAGCGCCGGTGCGACGCGCCCCGTCACCATGCGCATGAGCGTCGGCAGCGCGAGACCTTGTCCGAAACCGATGACGAAGAGCACGACGGCGAGCGGCGCGGCAGCGAGCGGCATCCCGATCGGCGTGGCATCGATCAACCACGCGAGGCCGACGAGCCCGACGATCTCCAGACTCATGCCGAACGGATTGACGTAAGCGCCGATGACACGCGTGCAGGCAGGCGTCGACAACGGGCCGAGCAGGAACCCGACGCCGAACGGCAAGAACACGAGGCCCGCGCTCAGTGCGTCGACGTGCAACGCATTCTGCAGATACACCGAGAACAGCAGGAAGAACGCGCCGATCGAGTACAGCAGCAGCGCGATCAGCAACGCGCGGCCGAGCCCCGGTGCGCGCAGCGCGGCCGGATCGAGCAGCGGTGCGCCGCCGCGGCTGCCCAGCCGGCGCTCGTAGCGCCAGAAGAACCCGGCGAGGGCCGGCACCGCGAGCAGCGACACCCATGCCCATACGGGCCAGCCTGCCTCGCGCCCCTCGATCAGCGGCACGATCAGCGCGCCCAGCGTCAGCATCGACAGCGCCGTGCCGCCGAGGTCGAGCTTGCGCGCATGCTGCGCACGCGTTTCCTTCAACAGCGGAATCCCGAACAGGACGACCAGCATCGCCAGCGGCAGGTTGACGAGGAAGATCGTGCGCCAGCCCAGATTCAACAGATTCAGCGAGATCAGGATCCCGCCCAGCGCCTGCCCGACCACGGCGGCGAGGCCGAATACCGCGCCGTACAAGCTGAGCGCGAGCGGCTTTTCCGCTTCGGGGAAGATCGCCTGGATCGAAGCGAGCGCCTGCGGCGCCATGATCGCGGCCGTCACGCCCTGCAACGCGCGGCCGACGATGAGCGTCCACGGCGAACTGGCGAAACCGCACAGCGTCGAGGCGATCGCAAAGCCGATCAACCCGAGGAAAAACACGCGGCCGCGGCCGAACAGGTCGCCCAATCGCCCGCCGGTGATCAGCGTCACCGCGTACAGGCCCGCATACGATGAAATGACGAGTTGCTCGGCCGACGACGAGGCGCCCAGTTCCGCGCGGATCGACGGCAGCGCGACGTTGACGATGAAGAAATCCAGCGGCGGCAGGAACGCGCCGACGAGCAGGACCGCAAACATCGCCCAGCGGCGCGGGTCGGGTGATACGGGGTCATTCCATGACATGGACGGTTCTCCATACGGAACCAATCGGTTCCAAATTGGGTAAAAAAATATCAGTCGAGGATGCGCATCGTGCGATCGACCAGCGCGAGCATGTCCTGCTCCGACACGCCGGTTTTGCCCAGCACGCGCATGCCCTCGATCTGGCAGACGAGCAAACGTGCCAGCACCTGCTCGTCCTGCTCGGCGATCTCGCCGCTCGCCTGGCCACGGACGATCGCACCGGCATAGAGCTGTTGCAGCCGCCGGAACATGCGCCCGGTGCGCTCCGCGACATCCGCGTCGCGCGCGGCCAGTTCCGTGGTCATCGCGACCGCGAGACATCCGCGCCGGCCCGCCTCGCCGACGGACAGGCGCGCATAGCGCAGCAGCGAATCGCGAATCGCATCCTTGACGGCGCCGGGTTGCGACAGAATGTCCGCGGTCGCCTTGAGCCCGTCGGCCATGTACAGGTCGAGCGCCGCCAGCAGCAGCGCCTTCTTGTCGCCGAACGCCTTGTACAGGCTACCGCGCGACAGGCCGGTGCCGGCCATCAGGTCGGGCAGGGACGCGCCTTCGTATCCGCGGTCCCAGAAAACGTCCATCGCGTCGCGCGCGGCATCGCCAAGTTCGAATTCGCGTGGGCGGCCCACGCCAGCCGGATTTGCCATTGATCGGTGTCGCAAACGATGCGGTGCCAAAAGTTGGATGCATTATATGGACCGATCGGTTCCGATGTCAACGCATGCCCGTCGACCGGGCGCGGCGAGGGCCGCCTCGCGGACGGCCCGGATTCATCGGATCAGTCGAGCCCGCCCTGGCACAGGTACTTGATCGACAGATAATCGTCGAGCCCGTAGCGCGAGCCTTCGCGACCATAACCCGATTCCTTCACGCCGCCGAACGGTGCGGCCTCGCTCGCGAGCGCGCCTTCGTTGATCCCGACGATGCCCGTTTCAAGCCGCGCCGACACGCGCGCGATCCGGCGCACGTCCTGCGTATAGAAATACGCGGCGAGCCCGAACGGCGTGTCGTTCGCGGCATCGACCGCTTCGTCCTCGGTGTCGAAGCGGAACAGCGCGGCGACCGGGCCGAACGTTTCCTCGCAGGTCAGCTGCATGTCGGCGGTGGCGTCGGCGAGCACCGTCGGCGCGTAATAGTTGGGGCCGAGTTCGGCCAGACGCTTGCCGCCGGCGAGCACGCGCGCGCCGCGCTCGATGGCGTCGCCGACGTGGCGGGCAATCTTGTCCACCGCACGCGCGTTGATCATCGGGCCGATCTGCGCGGCCGGGTCGGTCGCCGGCGCGACCTTCAGCGCGGCGACGCGCGCCGCGAGCTTCGCGGCGAATGCGTCGTAGACGCCGGCCTGCACGTAGACGCGATTCGGCGACACGCACGTCTGCCCGCCGTTGCGGAACTTGGCGGCCATCAGCCCGTCGACCGCGGCATCGAGCTCGGCGTCGTCGAAGACGATGAACGGCGCGTTGCCGCCGAGCTCCAGCGACAGCTTCTTCAACGTCGCCGCCGACTCGCGCGCCAGCAGCTTGCCGACAGGCGTCGAGCCGGTGAACGTGATCTTGCGCACGCGGCCGTCGGCGAGCCAGTCGGCCACTGCATCGATGCCACGTTCGCGCGACGCGGCGATCAGGTTCAGCACCCCGGGCGGCACGCCGGCTTCCTGTGCGAGAAACGCGAGCGCGAGCGCGGTCAGCGGCGTGTCCTCCGCCGGCTTCGCGACCACCGTGCAGCCGGCCGCGAGGGCGGGCGCGATCTTGCGCGCGATCATGGCGAGCGGGAAGTTCCACGGCGTGATCGCGGCGACGATGCCGATCGGCTCCTTCACCGCGCTCAGCCGCTTGCCGCGCTGCTGCTGCGGAATCAGGTCGCCATACGTGCGTGTCGCTTCCTCGGCGAACCACAGCACGTACGACGCGCCGTATGCGACTTCACCGCGCGCTTCCGCGAGCGGCTTGCCCTGTTCGCGCGACATCAGCTTCGCGAGATCGTCGGTATGCGCAACGATCGCGGCATGCCATGCGCGCAGGATCGCCGCCCGTTCGCGGGCGGGTGTCGCGCGCCATGCGGGCAACGCGCGCGCGGCCGCGTCCGTTGCGGCGCGCGCGTCGGCGGCGCCGCTGTCGGGTGCGTGCGCGACGATGTCGAGCGTCGCGGGATCGACGACGTCGAAGCGACGGCCGTCGAGCGCATCGCGCCACGTTCCGTCGATCAGGTTGGCGGTGCGAACGAGTTCGGTTCGGGACAGCGTAAGCGGCATGACAGGTCCTTGGAGGAAGCGGGTCGGCGAAGGCGCGGGCGCGCGGCTACCCCGCGCGGACAGCACGTTGCCGCGTTCGGGGTTGCCGCACGCCGCCCGTCAGTGACGTTCGCCGAACAGCGATTCGAGCGGGTAGTGCCGTTTGACGAACGGCGATTTGATGATCACGTAACTGAAATACTTCTCGATGCCGATGTTCTGCTCGAGCAGCCCTTCGACGATCGTCTGGTAATGGCTGACGCTGCGCGTGATGAACTTCAGCAGATAGTCGTAGCCGCCGCTCGCGAGGTGGCATTCGACGATCTCGTCGACGTTGCGGATCGCCGCGACGAAGCGGTCGAAGTCCTCGCGCCGGTGGTCGGCCAGCGTGACCTCGGTGAACACGACCTGCACGTCGCCGAGCTTCTCGAGCTGGATGTGCGCGCCGTAGCCGCCGATGTAGCCGGCCTTCTCGAGCCGCTTCACGCGGATCAGGCAGGGGCTCGGCGACAGCCCGACCGCATCCGCCAGCTCGACGTTGGTCATGCGGCCGCGCTTCTGCAACTGGGAGAGGATGCGCAGGTCGATGCGATCCAGCTTGCTGTCCGTCATGTTCACGTGAGTCGGAAAAAATGGAATGTCCGGTTACTTTAGAGTCGAACGATGGCCGCCACAAGCCCGGCTTTCCCTTGGCCGGTCAGGCCGGCTGCGCGTGCGCGGCGTCGAGGGCGCGCTGCACGCCCGGATCGGCCAGCACGTCGTCGAGCGTCTTGCGCACGCGTTCGAACATCAGGTCGAACTCGCCCGCGGTGAAGCTCAGCGCCGGCGCGAAGCCGAGCACGCCGTCGCCGAACGCGCGAAACACCACGCCGTTCGCGTAGGCGGCCGCCGCGATCTTGTCCGGCAGGTTCAGCGCCGCGTCGAAGCGCGTCTTGTGCGCCTTGTCGGCGACCAGCTCGAGTGCGCCGAGCAGGCCGGCCGACCGCGCGTCGCCGACGAGCGGATGCGCGCGCAGCGCATCGAGCCCCGCCGCGAAGCGCGGCGCCAGCGCCTGGCCGTTCGCGAGCAGCCCGCCTTCGTGATAGAGCTTCAGCACCTCGAGGCCGATCGCCGCGCTGACCGGGTGCGCGGAATACGTATGGCCGTGCCCGACCGCGGCCGACTCCGCACGGCTGCCCGCGATCCCTTCGTAGACTTCGTCGGACATCAGCACCGCGCCCATCGGCGCATAGCCGGCCGTCAGCCCCTTCGCGACGGTCATCAGGTCCGGATCGACCTGTTCGGTCTCGCACGCGAACAGCGGGCCCGTGCGGCCGAAGCCGGTGATCACCTCGTCGGCGACGAACAGGATGCCGAGGCGCCGGCACGCGTCGCGCATCGCCTTCAGCCACCCGGCCGGCGGCACGATCACGCCGCCGGAGCCCTGCACGGGTTCGCAGAAGAACGCGGCGACGTTGTCGGCGCCGAGTTCGGCAACCTTGGCTTCCAGCGCGGCCACCGACGCGGCGATCAGCGCCTGCGGATCGCCGCCGAGCGGATGGCGGTACGGGTAGGGCGACGGGATGTGGTGCTGGTCCGCGCGCGGCAGGTCGAAATGGCGGTGGAACGCGGGCAGCGCGGTCAGGCCCGCGCCGATCGACGACGAGCCGTGATAACCGCGCTCGAGCGCAATCATCTGCTTCTTCGACGGGCGGCCTGTCGCGTTGAAATAGTGCGTGATGAAGCGCACCGCGGAATCGATCGCGTCCGAGCCGCCGAGCGTGAAGTACACGCGGTTCAGCGACGGCGGCGCGAGCGCCGCGAGCCGTTCGGCCAGCTCGATCGCGGGCTGCGAGCCGAAATGGAAATAGCCGGTCGCGTAGGGCAGTTTCGCCAGCTGGCTGGCGGCGGCCTTCACGATGCTGTCGCGGCCGTAGCCGACGTTGACGCACCACAGGCCCGAGAACGCATCGAGCAGCGTGTGGCCCGCGGCGTCGCGCAGGAACACGCCGTCGGCGGATTCGAGCACGGTGACGCCGCGCGCCTCGTGCGCACGATAGTTGACGACGGGGTGGATCAGGTGTTGACGATCAGCTTCGATCAGCGCGGCGTGGTTCATGGCAGGGCGGGACTCTCGTCGGGTGTCAGCGATGAGTTCATGCTACCGGGCGAGCCATTCTCATGCGTTTTCAATTTGCAGTCTGAAACATACGAACGCGGCGTTTGTGCGGGGCGCTGCGGCATTTTCTGCTGCGCGCCCCGCTGGGCCGGGCACACGCGTCAGTAGCCGCGCGCGCGATCGACGACGCCGATCATCGGCTGCCCCGCGCGATGGCGCGCGAGGTTCGCGAGCACGGCCTCGACCGCGGTGTCCGGCCGCGTCGCGCTCGCGATGTGCGGCGTGATCCGGATGCGCGGGTGCGTCCAGAACGGATGGCCGGCCGGCAACGGTTCGGGGTCCGTCACGTCGAGGATCGCGCTGTCGAGCCGGCCGCTCGCGAGCCCCGCGAGCAGCGCGGTTTCGTCGAGCTGCGGGCCGCGCCCGACCTGCACGAGCGACGCGCCCGCCGGCAGCGCATCGAACACGCGTGCGCCGAGCAGCCCGCGCGTATCGTCGGTGAGCGGGAGCAGGCAGATCAGGATGTCGGTGCGGGCGAGGAACGCATCGAGTGCCGCGTCGCCCGCGTAGCAGTCGATGCCGTCGAGCGTGCGCGGCGTGCGGCTCCAGCCGGCGCACGGGAAGCCGAAGCGGCGCAGCGTATCGAGCACGGCCTGGCCGAGCGTGCCGAGCCCGAGCACGCCGACGCGCCGCGACGCGGCCGCGCGCACCGGCTGCTCGCGCCACACTTGCGCGCGCTGCTGCGCCGCGTAGTCGAGCAGGTCGCGGTGGATCGTCAGCACAGCCTGCGTCACGTATTCGACCATGCCTTCGACGATGCCCGGCTCGATCATCCGCACGACCGGAATATGCGCAGGCACGCGCGACAGGTCGAACTGATCGATGCCGGCGCCGACCGAGAACACGACTTCGAGATTCGGCAGCAGCGTGGCCGGATCGTCGGGCGGCTGCCACGCGGCGAGATAACGGACGGCTTCAGGATCGCCGAGGTCCGGCCAGATCCGGAACGGCAGCTCGGGCGCCTGCTGCGCGAAGCGCTGTGCCCATTGCGCACCGCGCACCGGGTCGGCCTTGTAGAGAAAGCTCATCGTCGGTACCGCTCAACCGAGGGCCTGGTTCACGATCGCGAACGCGCGCAGCGCCGGGTCGCGCGCGGGCGTTGCGCCGCGCGCCATGGCGACGACGGTGTCGACGCGCGGCAGACCGAGCCCCTGCAGCCAGTCGGACAGCCCGCTGTCGCCCGGCACGTCGAGCCGCACGAACTTCCCTTCGTGCAGCGCGAGCCAATGGCTGATCAGCGCCTGCGCGCGCTGCGCGTCCGGCGCGACCACCGGGCCGATCGCATGGCCGCGGCCGAAGCGGCGGAACAGCGCGAAGCCGAGCAGTTCGCCGTCGCGATCGAGCGCGATGCCGTTCGCGACGCCGAGCAGCGCCTCGATCACCTCGTCGCGCCGATAACCCGCGGCCCGCGACGCGAGCGCGGCAAGTCGCGGGCCGTCGTTTGCGCCGATGGGCCGCAGGCGCTCGCCGGGCGGCAGCGATATCAGCGGCGGCTGGAAGGCGGCACCCTGGTGCTGGTCGATCGTATCGATCACCTCGAACCCGAATTTCGCGTACAGCGGCTCGCCGGCCGGCGTCGCGTGCAGAAAAATGGTTCGCGTGCCGAAGCTGTCGACCACGCGGGTGAGCAGTTCGCGCCCGATGCCGCGGCCCTGGTGCTCGGGCGACACGATGACCATGCCGAGCGATGCGTGCGCTTCGCCGAAGCGCCAGCCGAGCGCGGTGCCGACGATGCCGGTTTCGTCCTCGGCGACGAAGCCGTCGCCGAGCTGGAGCACGAAGCGCCAGTCGTCGAGCCGGTGCGGCCATTTGACTGCTTCCGACAGACGATGCGCGGCGGGCAGGTCGGTTTCGGCGAACCGACGATAAATAAGCGTGCGGGAAGGGTTGAGATCGGACACGCTGGACTCCGGATGGGTAGGAATGACATATCGACTCTGCCAGCGACACCGCGGCACGGATAGGATGATTCGCCTGTTTTCCGGCGACGGCGGGCGGCCGTGCAAGATCGACGCAAACCGGCTCGATCGGCGCGTGCGAACGCGCGGATCGTGCCGCCGCGGCCCGTCAATCCGACAGCGCCTGCTGTGGGAACGGCACTACGATGAAAACACCGGTGTCGCGGCCGCTTGCCGGCGAGCCGCCCCGCCGGTGCGGCGGGCGCGCGCCGGCAAGCGCCGCAGATCGTGCTGCCCGCGCCGCGCAACACGCGGCGATTCTGCGTTTTGGGCGGCGTCGAACGACGTGCGCCGGGTTTTTTGCCCTGATTCAATTTCGTACCACCCAGCCCGTCCCCGGCCCCGCCGGGGCTTCACACCGACAGGACGTCACCATGATCCAATTTGAACCGAAGTACATCACGTTCGACTGCTACGGCACGCTGACCCGCTTCCAGATGGCGGACCTGGCGCGCGAGATCTACGCGGACCGGCTCTCGCCGGTCGCGATGGAGGAATTCGTGTGTGCGTTCGCCGCTTACCGGCTCGACGAGGTGCTCGGCGCATGGAAGCCGTACCGCGACGTCGTCGTCAACGCGATCCGGCGCACCTGCGCGCGAGTCGGCGTGAAGTTCGACGAAGCCGAGGCCGAGCGCTTCTATCATGCGGTGCCGACGTGGGGCCCGCATCCGGACGTGCCGGCGGGCCTGTCGCGGCTCGCGACCAAGTACAAGCTCGTGATCCTGTCGAACGCGATGGACGAGCAGATCATGAGCAACGTCGACAAGCTCGGCGCGCCGTTCCATGCGGTGTTCACCGCGCAGCAGGCGCAGTCGTACAAGCCGCGGATGCAGGGCTTCGAGTACATGTTCGGCAAGCTCGGCTGCAAGCCCGAGGACGTGCTGCACGTGTCGTCGAGCCTGCGTTACGACCTGATGACGGCCGAGGATCTGGGCATCAAGCACAAGGCGTTCGTCAATCGCGGCCACGAGCCGGGCACGCCGTTCTACAACTATTACGAAGTGTCGGATATCGGCCATCTCGCGACGCAGCTCGGCCTGTAAGCCGCCGGGGCCGGCCGATCCATCGCGCGACGGGACGCGGCCGCGATGCCGGCGCGCCCCGTCACGCGTTCGATCAGCGTACGAAACGAGGGTAATTACCGATATCGAGTCGTTCAAGGCGGGGCCGCCCCGGCCGATATATGTACCGAACGGTTAATATTTCGAGGCCCCCGCATGAAGTTGTCCACCAAACTGCTGATGCTCGTCGCCGCGGCGCTGCTCGGCGTCGTCCTGCTCGCCGCGTTGTCGCTGCACACGCTGCGCGACGCGCTGATCGACAGCCGCCGCGAAGAGATCGTCATTCTGCTGACCAAGGCCGAGCATCTGGTCGATTCGTATCGCGCGCTGCAGACGAGCGGCACGCTCACGCAGGAGCAGGCGCAGCAGCAGGCCAAGGCCGCGCTGGCCGCGCTCAACGCGAATTCGAAGAGCTACTTCTGGGTCACGACGTCCGACGGCGTCAACCTCGTGCACCCGAACGCGAAATTCATCGGCACGCGCGCGAAAGGCAACCGCACGACCAGCGGCATGACCGACAGCGAGGCGTACCGCGCGGGGATGGCGCAGGCGCATTTCGCGCTCGTCGACGTGCTGATCAAGCGTAGCCCGGACGCGGACCTGGAGCCGAAGCTGCAGGGCGTGGTCGCGATTCCGGACTGGAACTGGTGGATCGGCACCGGATTTTTCTACGACGACATCAACGCGGCGTTTGCCCGGCTCGCGATGGTGCTCGGCGCCGTCGCGCTCGTCATCGCCGCGGCGCTCGCGGCCATCGCCTGGGGCGTGCTGCGCAGCGTCAGGCGCACGCTGGGCGGCGAGCCCGCGCATGCGACGCAGATCGCCGCCCGCATCGCGGCCGGCGAACTGGACGTGCAGTTCGATACGGCGCACGCCGCGCCCGGCAGCCTGCTCGTCGCGCTGGGCGACATGAAGGCGCGGCTGACCGACACCATCGCCGAGATCCAGACCACGACCCACTCGATCGCCACCGGCACCGGCGAGATCGCGCAAGGCAACCTGGATCTGTCGCAGCGCACGGAGCAGCAGGCCGCGTCGCTACAGGAAACGGCGGCGAGCATGGAGCAGATCACGTCCACGGTCAAACAGAACGCCGACAACGCGCGCCAGGCGAATGCGCTCGTGGCCCAGGCCAAGGATGCGACCGAACTCGGCGGCGCCGCCGTGCAGGCGGTCGTCGAAACGATGCGGCAGATCTCGGATGGGTCGGTGCGGATCGCCGACATTACCGTCGTGATCGAAAGCATCGCATTCCAGACCAACATTCTCGCGCTCAACGCCGCGGTGGAAGCCGCGCGGGCCGGCGAGGAAGGGCGCGGGTTCGCCGTCGTCGCGTCGGAAGTCCGCTCGCTCGCGCAACGCAGCGCCGCGGCCGCGAAGGACATCAAGGGCTTGATCGACGCGTCGGTCGAGCGGGCCGGCAGCGGCAGCCGGCTCGTCGAGACGGCCGGCGAGCGCATGACGGAGATCGTCCGGTCGATCGACCGGGTGGCCGGCATCATGGGCGAGATTTCAGCGGCGTCGGCCGAGCAAAGCACCGGCATCGAACAGATCGGGCTGGCGGTCGCGCAAATGGACGAAGTCACCCAGCAGAACGCCGCGCTCGTCGAGCAGGCGGCGGCCGCCGCTTCGTCGCTGGACGAGCAGGCGGCGCGCCTGCGGGCCGCCGTATCGGTATTCCGGCTCGCTGCCTGACGGCTTCGCGCCGCTCACTGCCGGCCAGCGCATCATCGCGCCTGCCTCGCGCCGCGCCGGCATGCGCCCGGCGTGCGCGCCGACATGCCGGTGACGCGCGCGTCGCCGCATGGCGATACGATTCCTGACGACTGCACGACTGCACGACTGCACGACTGCACGACTGCACGACTGCACGACTGCACGACTGCACGACTGCACGACTGCACGACTGCACGACTGCACGACTGCACGACTGCACGACTGCACGACTGCACGACTGCACGACTGCACGACTGCACGACTGCACGGCCGCACGGCCGCACGGCCGCACGGCCGCACGGGTCCGGTTTCCCGGCGGCCCCGTCATCCTCCCGTCTTCCCGCCAAGCCGTTCCGATCGAGCGGCATTCTTCTGAACTTTCCCGCGCGACGTCCCGTCGCGATCCCCACCGTCGACGCCCGTGCATGCGGCGATCTGCCGCAATACACCGTGCGTTTCGGCCGTCATCGGCATGCGGACACGCATTCGACACAAACGTGCGGTTTGCGTGTGCCAAACGCGCGCCGGATGCCGAACGGACAATTTTGTCGGCGCAATCTGCGGCGGCTGCGGCCTTACGATTTCCTGCATCGACACGGGTTGGGCAGCCGCCGTGACACGCCGCCGGGCACACGGCGACACGTGGGCGCACGCAGCAATTCATGCTGCGCGGGCGGCTCAAAACGGTCGATTCGTATCGTGCGGGCGGGCCGAATCGCGACAAACCGCATTTTGGCGATGCTTAAATGAATTGCATGTGTACGACGTTGCGCCCGCTACCAGCAAGCGGGCACTGCGGGATTCGAGAACCACGCTGGACCCCAGGACCCACTTTCAACAGTCAGGAGCAGTTCGGATGAGCGACGATATCGACAACGGCGGCGGCAACGGTGGTTTCACTCGCCGCGACATGATGAAGGTCATGGCGGCGAGCGGCATGATGGCCGCCGGCGCCGGCGGACTCCTGATGAACCCCGCGTCCGCATTCGCGGCGCCCGCGGCGAAACGCGGCGGCAAGATCCGGGTCGCGAACGAATCCGGTTCGACGGCCGATACGCTCGACCCGGCCAAGGGCTCGACCGGCGCCGACTACATTCGCTTCTTCATGTTCTACAGCGGCCTCACGCAGCTCGATGCGAGCCTGACGCCGCAGATGAACCTCGCCGAGTCGCTGCAGACCACCGATGCGAAGACGTGGGTCATCAAGCTGCGCAAGGGCGTCACGTTCCACGACGGCAAGCCGGTCGGCCCGGCCGACGTGGTGTATTCGCTGATGCGCCACAAGAACGCCGCCACCGCATCGAAGGTCAAGCCGCTCGCCGACCAGTTCGCCGACGCGAAGGCGAGCGGGCCGGACGAAGTCACGCTCACGCTGGTCAGCGCGAATGCCGATCTGCCGGTGATCCTCGCGACGCCGCAGCTCGTGATCGTCAAGGACGGCACGACCGACTTCAGCACCGGCATCGGTTGCGGCCCTTACAAGCTCAAATCGTTCAAGCCGGGCGTGTCGACCGTCGGCGTGCGCAACGACAGCTACTTCAAGCCGGGCCGGCCGTATCTCGACGAGATCGAGCTGATCGGCATTGGCGACAGCGCCGCGCGCCTGAACGCGCTGCTGTCGGGCGACGTGCACCTGATCAACGCGATCGATCCGCGCTCGACGCAGCGGGTCTCGTCGACGCCGGGCTACGCGCTGAAGGAAACCAAGTCGGGCCTCTATACCGACCTGATCATGCGCAGCGACAACCCGATCGTCTCGAATCCCGATTTCGTCGAAGGGATGAAGTACCTGTTCGATCGCGAGCAGATCCGCTCGGCGGTGTTCCGCGGCTACTCGGTGATCGGCAACGACCAGCCGATTCCGCCGGGGCATCGTTATTTCAACGCGTCGCTGCCGCAGCGCGCGCACGATCCGGACAAGGCGAAATTCCTGCTCCAGAAGGCGGGCGCGCTGGGCGTCACGCTGCCGCCGATGTATGCGACGTCCGACGCGAACGGGTCGGTCGAGATGGCCGTGCTGCTGCAGCAGGCCGGCCAGAAGATCGGGCTGAACCTGCAGGTCAACCGCGCGTCGCCCGACGGCTACTGGTCGAACCACTGGATGAAGCACCCGCTCACCTTCGGCAACATCAACCCGCGCTCGAGCGCCGACGTGCTGTTCACGCAGTTCTTCAAGTCGGATGCGCCGTGGAACGAGTCGGGCTGGAAGAACGCGAAGTTCGACCAGCTGCTGCTCGCCGCGCGTTCGGAAACCGACGACGCGAAGCGCAAGCAGATGTACGGCGACATGCAGGTGATCGTGGCGCAGCAGGGGCGGGTCGGCATTCCGGCTTTCATCAGCTTCCTCGACGGTTATGACAAGAGGCTCGCCGGTCTCGGTTCGATCCCGACCGGCGGGATGATGGGCTTCATGTTCGCCGAGCACGTGTGGTGGAACGCGTGACGTCGTTGCTGGCGGCCGCCGTGCGGCCGGTGCGGGCGACCGCGCCGGCCACGCGCGGCCTTTTCGGGAGTGTCGCTTCATGAACCGAATTCTCATCGGCCTGATCGTCCGACGCATCGCGGTCACCGCGCTGACGTTGCTGATCGTGTCCGCGATCATCTTCACGATCACGAACCTGCTGCCCGGCGACGCCGCGCAGGCCGCGCTCGGCCAGTCGGCGACACCGGAGACGGTTGCCGCGCTGCGCCAGCAGTTCGGCCTCGACATGCCCGCGCACGTGCGTTACGTGCACTGGCTCGCCGGCCTGATGCACGGCGATTTCGGCCGTTCGCTGTCCGGCGACATGCCGGTGTCGGAGATGATCGGCGGACGCCTGCCGAAGTCGCTCACGCTTGCGGCGATCACGACCGCCGTGTCGGTGCCGATCGCGCTGCTGCTCGGCATCCTCGCGGCGGTCAAGCGCGAGTCGCTGGTCGACCGCGTGATCAGTCTCGGCACGCTGTCGCTCGTCGCGACGCCGGAGTTCCTGATCGCGACCGTCGCCGTGCTCGTGTTCGCCGTGAAGCTGCGCTGGCTGTCCGCGTTGTCGTACAGCGGCGAGATCGAAAGCCTGCACGATTTCCTGCGTGCGTATGCGATGCCGGTGCTGACGCTGTGCGCGGTCGTGATCGCGCAGATGGCACGCATGACGCGCGCCGCGGTGATCGAGCAGCTGAGCGCGTCGTATGTCGAGATGGCCGTGCTCAAGGGCGCGAGCCCCGCACGCGTCGTGCTGCGCCATGCGTTGCCGAACGCGATCGGCCCGATCGCCAATGCGATCGCGTTGAGCCTGTCGTATCTGCTCGGCGGCGTGATCGTCGTCGAGACGATCTTCAACTATCCGGGCCTCGCGAGCCTGATGGTCGACGCCGTCAGCAACCGCGATTTTCCGTTGGTCCAGGCGTGCACGATGATCTTCTGCGTTGCGTACCTGACGCTCGTGCTGTTCGCCGACCTGTGCTCGATCGTGTCGAACCCGCGACTGCGGACCTGACCGTCCCGTCCTTCTTCCGAGATGCCGCCCATGCACCCGACCGACCCCGTTCAACGCAGCAACACGCTGCCGCCGTCCGGCGAACCGCGCCCGCCGTGGGGCGGCGCGACGCCGCCCGCCGCCCCGGCCCCCGACCAGCCGCGCAAGCGCCGTGCCGCACGCATCGACTTGACGGCCGGCGGCCGTGTCGGCCTGTCGATGGTCGGGCTGATGCTGTTCATCGCGGTGTTCGCCCCGCTGCTCGCGCCGCACGACGTGGGCGCGATCGTCACGCCGGACGTGTTCGCGCGGTTCAACGCGAAGCTGCCGTTCGGCTCCGACTTCCTCGGCCGGGACATGCTGAGCCGGATCCTGTACGGCACGCGCCTGACCGTGCTGCTCGCGCTCGCCGCGGTGCTGCTCGCCGCGCTGACCGGCACGACGCTCGGGCTGCTCGCGACCGTGTCGGGCCGCGCGGTCGACGAGACGATGAGCCGGCTGCTCGACGCGCTCACGTCGATTCCGTCGAAGATGTTCGCGCTGATGTTCGTCGCCGCGTTCGGCTCGTCGCTGCCGCTGCTGGTCCTGACCGCCGCGGTCAGCTACATGCCGGGCTCGTACCGGATCGCGCGCGCGCTGGCGGTCAACATCAGCACGCTCGAATTCGTGCAGGTCGCGAAGGCGCGCGGCGAAAGCGCGCTGTACATCGCGTGCGTCGAGATGCTGCCGAACATGATTCATCCGATGCTCGCCGATACGGGCCTGCGCTTCACGTTCGTCGTGCTGCTGCTGAGCGGCCTGAGCTTTCTCGGGCTCGGCGTGCAGCCGCCGTATGCGGACCTCGGCTCGCTCGTGCGCGAGAACATCGCGAGCCTCGGCGACGGTTCGGCTGTCGCGATCATGCCCGCGGTCGCGATCGCGATCCTGACGGTGGGCGTCAACCTGTTGATCGACGGTCTGCCGCATCGCGGCCGCCGCAAGGGCGCGGCCGCGGCCGCCGGAGAACACTGATGCGAGATCAATCGACTCCGCTCGTCGAGGTGCGCGGGCTGCGCGTTGTCGGCGGTCGCCCGGGCGCCGCGGAAACGACGATCGTCCACGACGTCGACTTCGAGGTCGGGCGCGGCGAGGTGCTCGCGCTGATCGGCGAATCCGGCTCGGGCAAGACGACGATCGCGCTGTCGCTGATGGGCCACGCGCGCACCGGCTGCCGGATCGCCGGCGGCTCGGTGAAGATCGGCGGCACGGACGTGTGCAGGCTGTCGGCGTCGGGCCTGGCCGCGCTGCGCGGGCGCAAGGTCGCGTATATCGCGCAGAGCGCGGCTGCCTCGTTCAACCCGTCACGCACGATCCTCGACCAGGTGATCGAGAGCGCGCTGATTCACCGGACGATGTCGAAGCGCGATGCGCAGGCAAAGGCGGTCGAGCTGTTCCGCGCGCTCGCGCTGCCGGAGCCGGAGACGATCGGCAAGCGTTATCCGCACCAGGTGTCGGGCGGGCAGTTGCAGCGGTTGATGGCCGCGATGGCGCTGATCACCGATCCGGAGCTCGTGATTCTCGACGAACCGACCACGGCGCTCGACGTCACCACGCAGATCGACGTGCTGCAGGCGTTCAAGAGCGTGATCCGGCGCTACGGGATGAGCGCGGTATACGTGTCGCACGACCTGGCCGTGGTCGCGCAGATGGCCGACCGGATCGTCGTGCTGAGCGACGGCGTGATCCGCGAGACGGGCGATACCGAACAGATCCTGCATGCACCGGCGCACCCGTACACGCAGAGCCTGATCGCGGCGGTCACGCCGAACGATGCGCAACGCGACGGGAAACCGGCGCCGGCCGACCCGGCGCCGTTGCTCGAGGTGCGCGGCGCGGTCGCAGGTTACGGCGGCCGCAACGCGAAGGGCTGGCCCGCGAAGCTGATCCTGAACGAAGTCGACCTGCGCATCGGGCGCGGACAGACGGTCGGCGTGATCGGCGAATCGGGCTCCGGCAAGACGACGCTCGCCAAGGTGATCGCGGGCCTGGTGCCGGCGGCGGCCGGGAAGATCCTGCTCGACGGCGAGCCGCTCGCGCGCGATATCGGCAAGCGCACCAAGGAGCAGCACCGCCGCGTGCAGATCGTGTTCCAGAACGCCGACACCGCGCTCAATCCGGTGCATACCGTCGAGCGCACGCTCGCGCGGCCGCTCGCGTTCTACCACGGGATCAAGGGCGCGCGTGCGCGGCAGCGCGTCGCGGAGCTGCTCGAACTCGTGCGGTTGCCGCCGGCGGTGGCCGCGCGGCGCACCGGCGAGTTGTCGGGCGGGCAGAAGCAGCGCGTGAACCTCGCGCGCGCGCTCGCGGCCGAACCCGACCTGATCCTGTGCGACGAAGTTACGTCGGCGCTCGACACCGTGGTCGGCGCCGCGATCATGGACCTGCTGCGCGACCTGCAGGCGAAGCTCGGCGTGTCCTATGTGTTCATCACGCACGACATCGCGAAGGTGCGCGCGATCAGCGACGACATCGTCGTGCTGTATGCGGGCCGCCGCGTGGAGACGGGCAGCCGCGATGCGTTGTGCGCGCCGCCTTATCACCCGTATTCGCACCTGCTCGTGTCGTCCGCGCCGGAGCTGTGCGCGGGCTGGCTCGACGATGCGGCCGAGCGCTGCCATCGGCCGCTGGTGCCGATCGGCGAGCGCGCGGACGACGGCGAGCTGTGCCCGTTCCTGTCGCGCTGCGCGATGCGGGTCGACGGCGTCTGCAACCGGACGCCCCCGGTGCTGCGCAAGCTCGACAACGGCGCGCAGGTGCTGTGCCATCGCAACGAGGAAGACCTGGCGCGCTTCCAGGCCGAGCCGACGCAGGCGGGTGCCGCGCCCGGGCAGCCCGTGCGGCTGTGATGCGCGACACGCCGCCGTTCGGCGCGCGCGACGTGGCGGCTGGCGCACCGCATAGTCTGCTGCGGCGGTCGCACAAAACGGCGATTTGCGCGCGTGCCGTGCGCGAATACGCGGCAACTGCGGTTTTTGATGGTGATTAAATGATTTCCCATGAACGGCAGCCGATCGTCGTCGCCGACAAGCTCGAGAAGGACCCGATGAAATTCGAATCGTACTGGCTGGATACCCGCCCCGCATTTCGCGCGGGCTGCGAGGGCCCCGTCGAAGGGCGCGCCGACGTGGTCGTGATCGGCGGCGGCTTTACCGGCTTGTCGGCGGCGCTCGCGCTGGCGCAGCGCGGCGTATCGGTGGTCGTGCTCGAAGCCGCGCAGGTCGCAGGCGAAGCGTCCGGCCGCAACGGCGGCCAGTGCAACACGGGCGTCGCGCAGGATTACGCGTCATTGGCCGCGCGCATGGGCGCGGAGCCGGCGAAGCAGTTCTATCGCGCCTACGAAAGCGCGGTGAAGAGCGTCGAGACGATCGTCGCCGAACACGCGATCGACTGCGATTTCCGGCGCGCGGGCAAGCTGAAGCTCGCCGCGAAGCCGCAGCATTTCGCGGGGCTGGCGAAGACGTTCGACGCGTTGCGGCGCGACGTCGATCCGGACATCGAACTGATCGAACCTACGCGGATTCGCGATGAAGTCGCGTCCGACGGCTTCTACGGCGGGCTCCTGCAGCGCAACGGTGCGCAGATGCACATGGGCAAGTTCGGTGTCGGGCTTGCGCACGCGGCGGTGCGCGCGGGCGCACGCGTCTACGAACATGCGGCCGTCACGCAACTGGACCGGCTCGACGGCGAGCGGCACGCGATCACCTGCACGCGCGGCAGGATCGTCGCCGATCGCGTGCTCGTCGCGACCGGCGCATCGCAGCACGGCCCGTTCGGATGGTTCCGGCGGCGCATCGCGCCGGTCGGCAGCTTCATCGTCGTGACCGAGCCGCTCGCCGACGCGCAGTTGAACCGGTTGTTGCCGCATCGCCGTGCGTACGTGACGTCGCGCCAGATCGGCAACTACTTCCGCGTGACGCCCGACAACCGGCTGCTGTTCGGCGGCCGCGCCCGCTTCGCGATGTCGAGCCCGCGCTCCGACGCGAAAAGCGGCGACATCCTGCGCGCCGGCATGGCCGGTTATTTCCCGGAACTGGCCGACGTCCGGCTCGACTACTGCTGGGGCGGGCTGGTGGACATCACCGCCGACCGGCTGCCGCGTGCGGGCCAGCACGACGGGCTCTATTACTCGATGGGCTACAGCGGCCACGGCGTGCAGATGTCGGTGCACATGGGTCGCGTCATGGCCGACGTGCTGTATGGCGCGACGGCCTCGAATCCGTGGCGCGAGCTCGACTGGCCGGCGATGCCCGGGCATTTCGGGCACGCGTGGTTCCTGCCGTTCGTCGGCGCGTATTACCGGGTGCAGGATTTCCTGCACTGAAGCGGGCGCCGGGGAGAATTCAACATGACAGCGCGTTTCGTTTGCCCGTCAGCGGGCGCCGCCTTGCCGGGCGTGACACCGCAGGCGGCGACATGAGGACTGCCAGCATGCTCGACCTGATTCACGATTCGGTCGAAGACACGACGCCATGCACACCGCGCGTCGCGCGGCCCGTCTCGCCGGCGATCGGCGATGTGCTGCGCACGATCGACGCGTCGTTCGCGCAGCCGCTGAATCTCGACACGCTCGCGGCGGTGGCCGGGTTGAGCGTATCGCGTTTCACCGCGCGCTTTCGCAGCGAAACCGGGTTGTCCCCGCACCGGTATCTGTGCCTCGTCCGGGTGCGGCGCGCGCAGGACCTGTTGCGTGCCGGTGTTGCGCCGTCGGTCGTCGCGACCGACGTCGGTTTCTTCGACCAGAGCCATCTGTGCCGGCATTTTCGGCGCGTGCTCGGGATCACGCCGCGCGCTTGCGTGGTCGCGCGACCGGGCGGTGCGTCGGCGCGCACGACGTCGGCGCGCGCGCACACCGAACGCCGCGCGGGCGCAAGTGCGGGCGGTTTGCACACCTGACGGGATTCCGGCGGGTTCGCCGGCGAACGGAGATTTCCAATATTGCGCGACGGTTTTCGATCCGGCCGCCGCGCACTGCAGAGGAGCAGAAATGACCGCAGCTTTCGTGTTGCATCGTGCCGATGGCGCGCCTTGTTCCACCTCGTTCCGCAAGCAGGCATTCGGCGAGGGCGATCCTTTTGCGCGACATCGGGAGATCGCGTGGGAAGGGCCCGACTCGATGGCCGCGGGACGTATCGCCTTCGTCGGCGAACTCGACGTGGCGCGCTTTCCGCACATCGAAACGATCGCGGTCATCGAAGGCGAACTGACGCTCGAAGCGGCCGGGGCCGCTCCGCTGGTGCTCGGGCCGGGGGAAGGGGCAGTCATCGGCGCCGGCACGGCGGTTCGCATCAACGCGGAATCGCGCGTGTTGCTGATGTTCTGCGCAGCCGCGTGCACGACGCCGACGAAACACGGCCTGTTTCCGCTGCGGGCCGACGCCGACTTCAAGCCTTCCGCATCGCTGCCGCCCGAGGTGCTGCTCGGCCCCGCACCACAATGCCGCAGCGACAACGTGTTCCTCGACGACGGTGCCGGGTATTGCGCCGGTACGTGGGATTCGACGCCCTATCACCGGATCGTTCGCCCGCATCGCGTCAACGAGTTCATGCTCCTGCTGGCCGGCAGCGTGCGGTTCGCCGACCCCGACGGCAGCGTGCTGTCGCTCGGCACCGGCGATGCGCTGTTCGTGCCGCGCGGCGCATCGATCGGGTGGGAAAGCAGCGAACGCGTCGCGAAGTTTTACGTCGTGCAGAACGTACGTGCCTCAACCGAACGAGACTGACCATGTCCCCACCGCTGCGCCTTATAGAAACCTCGCCCACGCCGCCGGCATCGGCCGACGTCGTCGTGATCGGCGGCGGCATCATCGGCGTCTTTACCGCCTACTACCTGGCCCGGCGCGGGGTATCGGTCGCGCTCGTCGAGAAGGGGCGAATCGGTGCCGAGCAGTCGAGCCGCAACTGGGGCTGGTGCCGGCAGCAGAACCGCGACGAACGCGAATTGCCGATGGCGAGCAAGAGCATCGATCTGTGGGAACGATTCGCCGCCGAATCCGGCGAAGACACCGGCTTTCATCGCTGCGGGCTGTTGTACCTGAGTAACGACGAGGCCGAGCTGTCGCGCTGGGCCAACTGGGGCGAGTTCGCGAAGACCGCGGGCGTGACGACGTACATGCTCGACCGCAAGCAGGCCACCGAGCGCGGGCATGCGACCGGGCGGACGTGGAAAGGCGGCGTCTTTTCGCCGACCGACGGCACGGCCGACCCGGAGAAGGCCGCGCCGGCCGTCGCCGCAGCGCTGATGAAGCTCGGCGGCAGTGTCCACCAGCACTGCGCGGCGCGCGGCATCGAACTCGAGGGCGGGCGTGTCGGCGGTGTCGTCACCGAGGCCGGCGTCATCAAGACCAGGACGGTCGTGCTTGCCGGCGGCGCATGGGCGTCGTCGTTCTGCCGCCAGCTCGGCATCCGCTTTCCGCAGGCGTCAATCCGTCAGTCGATCCTGAGCGTGTCGCCTGTCGAGCGTCCGCTGCCGGGTGCGATGTATACGTCCGGCGTGTCCGTGACGCGCCGCAGCGACGGACGCTACGCGCTGGCGATCAGCGGTCGCGCGCGGGTGGACGTGACGCCGCAGTTCCTGCGCTTCGCGCCGCAGTTCTTGCCGATGTTCGCGAAGCGCTGGCGCAATCTTCTGCCGGGCTGGCTCGAAGGCGTGCGCGGCGGGCATGAAACGCTGAAGCGCTGGCGGCTCGATGAACCGACGCCGATGGAGGCGGTACGCATTCTGGATCCGAAACCGGACATGCCGACGGTCAACGAAACCTACCGCCGCGCCGCCGAACTGTTTCCCGAACTTCGCGACGCGAAGATCACGCACGCATGGGCCGGGTTCGTCGACAGCACGCCGGACGGCGTGCCGGGCATCGGCGAAGTGCCGGGTGTGCCGGGGCTGATCCTTGCCGCGGGGTTTTCCGGCCACGGCTTCGGAATCGGGCCGGGCGCCGGGCATCTGATCGCGGATCTCGCGACCGGTGCGCAACCGCTGGTCGACCCGGTGCCGTATCGGCCGGAACGGTTCAGCGATTCCGCGTGGGGCAAGGTCGCGGATTTCTGATGCAAGGCCGCGACGCTCGCACGCGAGCGGCCGGACCGGCGCGGCGAACCTTCGCCGGCCTGACCGTCTGGTGCGGCCACCTGGGAGTGACGGATGCGTTTCGGTTCCTACTGGCTCGATACATCGGAGCCATTCGCGAGCAACTCGCCGGCGTTGCGCGACGGCAGTTGTGACGTGCTGGTGGTGGGCGGCGGGATCACCGGCTCGGCGGCCGCACTGGCGCTGGCCAGGAAAGGGGCACGCGTGATCGTCTGCGAGGCGGACACCGTCGGGCAGGCGGCATCGGGACGCAACGGCGGTATGTGCAACAACGGCTTCGCGCAGGATTACGCGGCGCTGTCGCAGCGCATCGGTACGGAACTGGCCAATCGGCTCTATCGCGCGTTCGACGCCGGCGTCGACACGGTCGAGCGACTGGTCAGGGAGGAGTCGATCGATTGCGATTTCGTGCGCCGCGGCAAGCTCAAGCTCGCGGCGAAACCCGGGCATTACGACAAGCTCGCGCGAAGTCAGGCACTCCTCGCGGCGAGCGTGGACCCCGACACGCGCATGGTAACGAAAGCCGAGTTGCGTGATGAGATCAGCTCGGACCGTTATCACGGCGGGCTGCTGTTCGGCAAGAGTGCCGGGATGCACGTCGGCCGTTACGTGCGCGGCCTGGCACGCGCCGCGCAAGCGCGCGGCGCGCACGTCCTCGAGCATGCGCCGGTGCTCGGGCTGAAGCGGCAAGCGGGCGGCGCTTACGCTGTGCGTACGCCGCTCGGCGAGATCCGTGCGCGCCAGGTGCTGCTCGCGAGCGGCATTTCGCAGGTCGGTCCGTTCGGCTGGATTCGCCGCAGGATCGTGCCGGTCGGCGCGTTCATCATCGTCACCGAGCCGTTGCCGGACGACCTGCTCGACCGGCTGTTGCCGACGCGCCGGATGGTCACCGACACGAAAAACTTCGTCAATTTCTTTCGCGTCACGCCCGACAACCGGATGCTGTTCGGCGGCCGCGCGCGGTTCGCCGCGTCGAACCCGCGTTCGGACGAAAAGAGCGGGGCGATCCTGCGGCGGCAGCTGGCCGCCGTGTTTCCCGAACTGGCCGGCGTACGCATCGACTACTGTTGGGGCGGGATGGTCGACATGACCGCCAACCGACTACCGCGCGCGGGCGAGCGCGACGGCGTGTACTACGCGATGGGCTATAGCGGCCACGGCACGCACATGGCCACGCTGATGGGCACGCTGATGGCGGAGATCATGGACGGGCGCGCGGATCTCAACCCCTGGAAAGACTTCGACTGGCCGGCCATTCCCGGGCACTTCGGCAAACCCTGGTTCCTGCCGTTCGTCGGTGCCTGGTATCGACTCAAGGACACGCTGCAATGAATTCACCTGTTGTTCACCTGATGCAAAACGGAAGGCTCGATCGCCTCTTCATCGACGGCGACTGGGTCGTGCCCGACGGCGGCGACCGGTTCGTGGTCGTCAGCCCGTCCACCGAAGACGGACTGTGCGAGATCCCGCTCGGCAACGCGCGCGACGCCGACCGGGCCGTCAGCGCCGCGCGCAGGGCCTTCGAACCGTGGGCGGCCACGTCGCCGCAGGCGCGCGCCGCGCTACTCGATCGCGTGCACGCGTTGATGCTGGAGCGCGCGGAGCTCTTCGCCGCGGCGCTGGCCACGGAAATGGGCGCGCCGATCAGCTATGCGCGCGCCGCGCACGTGCCGCTCGCGGCCGAGCATATCCGCGTCGCGCGCGACAATCTCGCGCGTTATCCGTTCGTCTCGCGGCGGGGAACGACCGCGATCGTGCGCGAGCCGATCGGCGTGTGCGCGCTGATCACGCCGTGGAACTGGCCGATCTACCAGATCACGGCGAAGGTCGGCCCGGCGCTCGCTGCCGGCTGTACGGTCGTGCTGAAACCCAGCGAGCTGTCGCCGCTCAGCGCGCTGCTGTTCGCGGAAGTGATCGCCGATGCGGGCGTGCCCGCGGGCGTATTCAACCTGGTGAGCGGCGACGGCGCTGTGGTGGGCGCCGCGCTGTCTTCGCACCCGGAAGTCGACATGGTGTCGATCACCGGCTCGACGCGTGCCGGCGTGCTGGTGGCGCAGGCGGCGGCGCCGACCGTCAAGCGCGTCGCGCAGGAGCTGGGCGGCAAGTCGCCGAACATCGTCTTGCCGGATGCGGACCTGCAGCGGGCCATTGCGCCCGGCGTGGCCGCCGCGTTCCGGAACATGGGTCAGTCGTGCAGCGCGCCGACCCGCATGATCGTGCCGCGCAACCTGCTCGGCACGGTCGAGGCGCTGGCTCTCGCGGCCGCGCAGAAGCTGGTGGTCGGTGATCCGTTCGAGGAGACGACGACGCACGGGCCGCTTGCCAATCGCGCGCAATTCGGCCGGGTCGCGCAGATGATCGACGCGGGCCTCGACGAACGGGCGAAGCTGATCGCCGGCGGTCCCGGCCGGCCCGAAGGGTTCGACAAGGGCTTTTATGCGCGGCCGACGATTTTCTCCGATGTCCGCACCGACATGACGATCGCGCAGCAGGAGATCTTCGGTCCGGTGCTCGCGATTCTTCCCTACGATACCGTGGACGAGGCGATCGCCATTGCGAACGACACGGTCTACGGGCTGGGCGCGCATGTGCAGGGCACCGACAAGGCGCAGGCGCGCGCGGTGGCCGCACGCATCCGAGCCGGCCAGGTGCATCTGAACTACCCGGCTTGGGATCCTCAGGCGCCGTTCGGCGGATACAAGCAGTCGGGCAACGGTCGCGAATACGGGATCGAAGGGATGGAGGAGTATATGGAGGTCAAGTCGGTCCTGGGCTACTACGATTGACGAGGCCATGCGTGCGATGCGGCAGCCGAGATTTGAACTGGTTTGGAACGTGGCAAACAAGGTGGATACGCCGCGGGCGCCGGAAGGGCTGACTCGACAAACGCGCAGTGAGACCAACTCACGTCTTCGGTTCCACTCGGCTGCGGAACAGCACCGTTTGGAATAGTACGCTCAATGAAACAGTAGTGCGTCGTGAGCGTTCCGCCCTCAACGGCGAATCTGCGGACAAGGTGAAGTGAGGTTGCAAATGATCGAAATGACCGACCTGCACAAAAGCTTCGGCGACGTGCCGGTGCTTAGGGGTATCACGTTGAAGGTAAACGAGTGCGAGGCAGTGTGCTTGAGTCCGGCGTCGGGCTCCGGCAAGTCGACGCTGCTTCGGCGCATCAATGCGTTCGAGGCCTACGATTCGGGCGAGATCAAACTTCTGCATCAGGTTGTTTGTTGAGCAGCGCTCGCGCCATATTAATCGGCTTCCCTACAAGGTCGGTATGGAGTTCCAGCGCTTCAACCTGTTCCCATATCGCATAGCGGGAGGAAACGTGATGGAGGGGTCGGCGTAAGTCAAGCATGAGCCAGTTGAGCCTGTAGGAGTTCGGTGGAGAAAGTCGCGTGGGCTTCTCTTTGATGAGAGGCTGCCGGAACTGCTGGATTTTGGCGCGCGACGGAGAACGGTGCGCGCTAGTACGAGCGCAGTGAGCTGATCTATACGGGAAACACAAGAGCCCTGACTGAGTCGATCGACATTCGCCGCTTCGTAAGCGGAGCCGCCGGTACGCCGGACACAAAGATCGGACGGTCGATCACGACATCGCCCGTTGCGCGGCTCTGTAGCGCGATGACAAAGGGAACCGGTCTTTTCGTCTGGAATATCGCCAGAACCATGACTACCGTGCGGTTGGACCATCGACCGAGATGCTTGGAAATTGACGACCGGCTCAAGGCCGAAATTACATCCCTTCGATTGCGATGGGACGCTGATCAACATTGGAGCCTGGTTCACCGCCAGCAATGCTCAAAAAATAGATAGGTGATGCAAATGAAAACATTGTTGCTCAAAAAAAAGGAAGTAAGCCAACTGATATCCATGAAGGAAGTCATCGGTACGGTGGAGGAAGCATACAAAGCCTTCAACAGTGACCAGGTGGTGCAGCCCGACTATATTGGGATAGATCTCCATCCGCCGCGTGGGGATATCGATTTCAAGCTTGGTTACTACAAGGGCAACGAAATCATCTCCATGAAAGCGTCTTCCGGCGGCTTCCCCAATAACCCGACAGAGTACGGCGTGCCAAGCGGCATGGGGACGATTCTCCTGTTTGATGCCATGACCTGTGCGCTGATCTGCGTGATGGATGGCAGTTTGATCACAGGCCTCAGAACCGGGGCATGCGGAGCCGTTTCGGTCAAAGCACTGGCAAGGAAGAACGCGAAAAAGATCACATCGATCGGAACCGGGAATCAGGCCCGGATGCAGATCCGTGCAATCAAGGAGGTCATGCAGATCGAAGAGATCCATGCATGGGACCACACTGCGGAGTCTGCGGCAAAGTTCAAAGTGGATATCGAACGTGAGTTTGAGATTCCCGTTGTGAGCGCGAATTCCAAGAAAGAAGCAGTTGAGCAGGCGGATATCCTGATTACGACGACACGTGGGAAAGGATCCCTGGTGGAAGCCGACTGGGTAAAGCCCGGGACACACATCGTTGCGATCGGAACCGATGCAAATGGGAAGCAGGAGTTCGATCCGGAAATCTTCAGGAAAGCCAAAGTGGTCGTCGACTCGATCATGCAGTGCAGCGAAAAAGGAGAAATCCAGCATCCGTTGAACAAGAACATCATTACCAAAGACAGCATCCATGCAGAGATCGGCGAGGTCTTGCTGGGCAAAAAGCCTGGTAGAGAGAGTGATGAGGAAATCACGATCTTCGACTCCACCGGGATGGCCATCCAGGACAACACGACGTCGACGAAAATCTACCGGAACGCCATCGAAAGCAAGGTCGGAACATTCTTCGAGTTTTTTGAATAAGGACTTTTCAAATGCGCAACTCCCCTACCATCCAGGACATTCGCGAAGCCCAGGAACGGCTGAAGCCCCACATCAAGCATACGCCGTTATTGCGCGCGGAAAAAATCGAGGACGCCGTTGGTTGCCAGCTCTATCTCAAACCTGAAACCCTGCAAATCACGGGCGCCTTCAAGATTCGAGGCGCTCTGAACAAGGCACTGTCACTCACGAGAGATGAAATCGCCAACGGCCTCATTGCGACTTCTTCGGGCAATCATGCCCAGGGGATCGCCTATGCCGCCAGGATGCTGGGGGTCAAGGCGATCCTGGTCGTTCCGGTGACTACACCCAAAATCAAGATCGAGAACACCAAAGCCATGGGAGCGGAAGTGGTTCTTTTCGATGGCGACACGGCCGCCCGATGGAAAAAGGTGTGCGAGATCGCCGAAGAGAACAAGTACGCGGCGATCCACGGCTTCGAGGACCCGCTGGTCATGGCCGGCCAGGGAACCATCGGGTGCGAAATCCTGGCGGATCTGGAGGATGTCGACACCGTCATCGTTCCCCTGGGCGGCGGCGGCCTGATTTCAGGCATCGCTACCGCCATCAAGGAAACGAAGCCGTCGGTGCGTGTTATCGGCGCAGAGCCCGCCTTGACCCCGAAGTATTATTACAGCCGGATCAATAAGGAACGCACATCGCTTCCATTGAAAAATACCATTGCGGATGGGGTGCGAATCAGTGTTCCGGGCCAAAACCCGTATCCCATTATCGAAAAGTATGTGGATGAGATTGTTCTCGTTGAAGACGAACATATCATCGCGGGCATGCGTGCACTCGCCAGGGATGCGAAATTGATCGCTGAACCGGCCGCCTCGATTGGTATTGGTGCTTTGCTGGCTGGTTCCATCAAAGTCAAGCCGGATGAAAAAGTGTGCGCGGTTTTGAGTGGCGGAAACTGGGATTTGTCCGACCTTGCCGACGTATACAAACTGGCTGAGTAAGCTTGTCCGGAAAGGATGTTAAAAGTTCTCCTCCAAGAGGCGCCGTTCGGCGGCTACAAGCAGTCGGGCAACGGCCGCGAGTACGGGATCGAAGGGATGGAGGACTACATGGAAATCAAGTCGATCATCGGCTTTTACGACTGACGCAGCCGCTGCGTGCGAACGCGGCGGCAGCACGGACTGGAAGCCGCTTACCTTCGGAAGGTGCCGAAATTGGAAAAACCTGTCATTCCCGATATGTCGCTGCAGGCGCATCACGCGCACTGGGCAAGGCTGCGGCGCGATCTGCATGCGCATCCCGAGCTGCGATTCGAAGAACACCGGACCGCCGACGTCGTTGCCCGCGAGCTCGACGCGCTCGGTTATGCGGTATCGCGTGGGCTGGGCGGCACGGGCGTCGTCGCGAGCCTGCCCGGTGCCGACCCGGCGCGCGGCATCGTGCTGCGTGCGGATCTGGATGCACTGCCGATCCAGGAAGCCAACGACTTCGCGCACGCATCGGGCACGCACGGGATCATGCACGCATGCGGGCATGACGGCCATACCGTCATGTTGCTCGGCGCCGCGCGCATCCTGAAGGAACTGCCGCCATTGCCGGGTGCCGTTCATTTCGTGTTTCAGCCGGGCGAAGAGGGCGGCGCGGGCGCGCGCAAGATGATCGACGACGGGCTGTTCGAGCAATACCCGACCGAAGCGGTGTTCGGCATGCACAACTGGCCCGGCTTGCCTGCCGGGCATTTCGGATTGCGCACCGGCCCGATCATGGCCGCAGGCTCGCGCTTCAGGATCAAGGTGACCGGCAAGGGCGCGCACGCGGCGCAGCCGCATCTGGGCATCGATCCCGTTCCGCTCGCGTGTTCGATGGTGCTGCAGTGTCAGACCATCGCCGCGCGGCACAAGGATCCCGTGGACCCTGCGGTCATTTCCGTCTGCATGATCCATGCGGGCACGACGGACAACGTCATTCCGGACAGCGTCGAGCTGCGCGGGACGATCCGCACGCTGTCGTCCGCGTTGCAGCAGAAACTGCAGACGGATGTGCAGCTCACGTGCGAGGGGCTGGCGCGTGCGTATGGCGCGCAGGTCGACGTCGAGTTTTTCCAGTACTACCCGGCGACGGTCAACACGCCGGCCGAGACGGCGCTGTGCGAAGCGGTGATCCGCGACACGTTCGGTGGCGAACGCCTGTACCGCGACGTGCCGCCGAACATGACGTCGGAGGATTTCGGCTTCATGCTGGAGGAGCGGCCCGGCGCTTACGTGCTGATCGGCAATGCGCCGGAGGGCGCGGCGGCACCGTCGCTGCATCACCCGAAATACGATTTCAACGACGAAATCATCCCGGCCGGTGTCCGGTATTGGGTCGCGCTGGCGCAGCATTACTACAGGCGATCGTCGTGAACCTGTGCCTGAAATCGGGGCGCGGCATCGTGCTGCGCTAGATATGGGACGTGCGCACGCTGCTCGACAGCGTGCGCATTCGTGCAGGTGCTGCCCGGCGTCGCGCAGCCCGCGAACGTGTGGGCGGCGTATCCGGCACGGCTGGCTGCGTCGGCGAAGGTGCGTGCGTCGACTTTCCGGCGGACGTATTCGGCCGCATGGCCTGGCCGGCCGTGTTCGGTGCCAACCTCCGCCGTGTCACGGCCGTCGTATCGTCAGGCCACGCTGCCGAGGCGCGTCGCCAAATGACCGCATGCGATGAAAGCCATCCTCGTAGCTGATTGACGATTGCAGGAAGATCGTCTTTTGTCATACGACAAAGTATTCAAACTCCCGGACACGTTCGCGCGGCCACGGGCGAATTGCGCCAGACAGGACCGTCTTCACGGAACAGCGCGAATTCTCAGGATCGAAACGTTTCGACATGCAGGCCGTCGAGGCCCCACGATTCGTGATCCATAGCATTTTTTACCCCACCGGCTCGGCCGCAAACCAGGCGCAGCGTCGAAACGCATTTCCTCTCCCCCTGCCGGCATCGATGATCCATGGAGCCGGTACCACGTTGCATCGCGGCCCCGCGTTTCTTTGGCGTTACGTTTTTTTTGCGTTGCGATGTCCTCCTCCTTCGTCTGTTGCCGGCCCGCTTCGGTGGAACGGTGCATGGCATCGTTAATGCATGCGTGGTCGGTGTGATGAGCAAACGAGGGCCGCAACTGCACGCTCGATACGCGCATCGGGTGTCTGCCGTTTGCGGGTGCAGTCGCGGTCATCACAGGGCGACGTGACCGACGCCGGCGGCGGTTCCGTCGTCACGCAAGTGACGATGCGGGGCGCAATTCGTATGAGGTTGTTTCAGGCATCGACATCCCCCAGGGTTCGCGATCCCCGGACACTCAATGCTCAGGCCAGGCGTTGTTCCGATGACAGACCCCCGGTTTTCGCGCAGAGACCAGTGAAAGGAGTTCTCCAATGAAATCCCCACTCAAGCTTGCCGTGGCATGTGCAGCGATCTTGTCCGCGACGGCATTGATGAGCCCCGTTTGCAACGCGGGAGCGTCCGGTGCTTCCGCCTCACACAAACGCGTCGAGCCGCCACCGCGCGCGGCCGTCGCGACGGAGATCGTGCCAGGCGTGGCGGAAGACGAGAAGCGGAATGCCGAGCGCGAGCACGGCAGGGGACCGACCTTCAACGAAGGCAAACATCGTCGGGCCAACGGCGACATTCAGCGCGACTAAGCACGAAGGAGATCACAATGAAGAAGCTCATCCTCGCATGGGTGCTGGTGCTCGGATTCGCATTCGGCCAGATGCCATCCACCGTGCTCGCCCAGACCACCACGGCGAACGTCCTCGTGCTCTATGACGCCCCACCGAACGACCCGTACACGAAACTCGGCATGGCTTACGCGATCATGCTGCGCAATCTGCTTGGCCATTTCAACACCAATGTCACGCTTGCGCCCGTCGACAGCTATACGGCCGGAACCGTCGAAAAGTACCAGGCGACTTTCTACCTGGGGAACTATTACAACAACACGCTTCCAGCCGCATTTCTGTCGGACGTCGTCAAGACATCGAAGACAGTGGTGTGGTTCAAGGACAACCTGTGGGAAGTCGCGTGGGACCCGTCGTACAACTTCACGGCCCGCTACGGATTCACCTTTAGCGGGATCAGCGGGCTGGCCTACGCGCCGACCAGCAGCAACCCGAACCCGGACTTCTTCGACACGGTGCTCTACAAGAACATGAGCATGGTCAAATACTATGCGTTCAACGCGAGCACCGGCGTCGTCAGCGCGGACCCCGACATCGGCGTCACCGCGGTGTCCGACGCGACGAAGGCCAGTGTACTCGTCACCATCAAGGACAGTCAGACCGGTGCGCAGGCGCCTTATGTCATGCGCGCGGGCAATTTCTGGTACTTCGCCGACATGCCGTTCTCGTACATCGGGCCGCGAGACCGGTACCTGGTGATCTGCGATCTGCTGCACGACATCCTCGGGACCAACCAGCCGGTGCTGCATCGCGCGATGGTGCGTCTGGAAGACGTCAACGCGTTCACGACCTCGGCGTCGATGAAGACGCTGACCGACTACATGTATTCCAAGAAAATTCCGTTTTCGATTGCGACCATCCCGCTGTACCAGGATCCGCTCGGTGCCTATAACGGCGGTGTGCCGCTGACCGTACACCTCGCGCAGGCGAGCAGCCTGAAGCAGGCGCTCAATTACGCGCTGATCCGGGGCGGCAGTATCGTGATGCACGGTTACACGCATCAATACAATTCGACGCCGAACATCGACAACGCGGTCAGCGGCAATGACTACGAGTTCTGGCTGGCGACGCAGAACCGTCCGGTGGACGAAGATTCGACGCAGTGGGCATCGAACCGTCTGAAAGCGGGCCTGCTGGAACTGTCGACGAACGGCTATGTTCCCTTTGCATGGGAAGCGCCGCACTACCAGTCGTCGCCCCTTTCGATCAAGGCCGTTCCGCCGCTGTTCAAGACGACGTACCAGCGGGTCGTCTACTACACGTCGGATCAGCCGAACCTGAATTCGACCGCGCCGAATCACGATTATTCGGTCGGGCAATTCTTCCCGTACATCATCAATTCCGACTATTACGGGCAACGGGTGCTGCCCGAGAACCTCGGGAACATCGAATACAACATCTGCAGTATCGATCCGTTCTCGTGCCTGTCCTACACGTGGCAGGATCTCTACACGAATGCACAGTACGCGCTGACGGTTCGGGATGGTTTCGCGTCCTTCTTCTTCCATCCGTTCTGGCTCGAGCCCGACCTCGGCACGCCCGGGTTCCAGGATTTCCAGAGCCTGGTGAACGGGATCACCGGTCTCGGCTTTCAGTGGGTCGCCGGGAATGGCGTCAAGTAGATGATTCCGGAATCGGGAGCGAGCCGGGGAACCGGGCTCGACTCCCTCACCGGGTTCGATGGCGCCACGTTTCACTTCGCCGGAACGACCCGGACGCGGCGCACGGTCGTTTCGCATGGACGTCGCCGCCGGTCGGAGGCGACGTCGCGCGGTTCGACACCGGTGCCGGTTACGTAGCCGACAGCACGATCGACACGCCCGTCGCCGTATAGACCGGCGTCGCCTTGAAACCGTCGACGGTCACCGTCGCGAACTTCGCCGCGCCCGCTGCCGCGTCGATCAGCGCGATGGTGTCGCCGGCCTTCGGCGCATAACCGTTCACGAACTTCACATGCAGCGTGCCGCCCGCGACGGTGAACGCGCCGCCCACGCGCAGGCGGCCGCCGCCGTTGCCGTCGATGTCGAGTTCGAGCGTCGTGTTGTCGAGCTGCGTATAGCGCGTCGCGATCGTGACGGGCGCACCCGCCGCGATCCGGATGCCGCCGCCGCCGGCGCCGACATACACGTCGCCGTTGCCGAACGCCGTCGCGGACGCCGCGGCGAGCGTGCCGCCGCTGACCTGCGTGCCGCCCGTATAGCTGTTGTTGCCCGCCAGCGTCAGCGCGCCGCTGCCTTGCAGCGTCAGCTTGCCGGCGCCCGCGATGTCGTTGCGCCACAGGTCGGCGGCGTTGAGGCCGCCCTTCGACGCATCCATCGCGACGGTCACGTTGCCGTTGAATGCGCCGTAACCGTCGGCGGCGGCGAACAGGTTCAGCCGGCCCCAGCCTTCCGCGTCGTCCATCACCGGGTAGCCGGACGGCAGCTCGGTGGTCTTCAGCACGACGCGCCGCTGATCCGCGCCCAGGTACGGGAAACGCGTCTGCAGCAGGATCTCCGCCCCCTTCGGCACGACCGGCGGCGCGCCGGTCGCGTCGAGCGCGCCGAAGCCGTAGGTCATGCGGCGCGCGAAGGCCGCCTTGTTCGTCGCGTAGTCGGCGAAGCGGTCGGTCGCCGTCGTGCCCGAGCGCGCGAATGCCGCGAACGTCGAACCGGTCGTGCCGGTGAGCTGCTGCAGCGTCTGGTGCGCCTGCCCGTAGGCGGCCTGCGCGTCGTTCGCGTACGCCGCGAGATTGGCCGCGCTGATTGCCAGCGCGAGCATGCGCCCGCCGATCACGTCGAGCGGCGAGTGCATGCCGGCGAGGATGCGGTTCTCGCCGAGTTCGAGGCCGCGGCTGACCATTTCCTGGTAGCGCTCAGGCACGAGCCACGCCATCGTCACGGCGTCGCGCATCGCTTCCGCCTGATGGCCACTGATGAACCCGCCGTCGGTCGCGGGCGTCGTGCTTTCCGCCGGCACGAGCGTGGGGGCGACGACGACGCTCGTGCTCCAGCGGTACGGCCGCGCATACTTGTAGAAGCGTTTCGCGGGTTCGGTCGACGCGTTGTTGCCCATCTCGTTGAGCAGGTCGACGACTTTCCCGAAGCTCGCGTTCGCGCTGCCGCCCACGCCCACGTTGTTGCCCGTGTCGTTGTACAGGACGGTCGTCGCGTCGGCCGGCACGCTGGTGATGCTGGTCGTCTGCTGCGCGGCCGTGCGCCATGCGGAAGTGAGCGGCCCCATGCCGTCGGTCACGCTGTAGCCCTTGCCGCGCCGGTCGTCGTAGTACGCGGCGTCGGCTTGCTGCGGCGTGCGTGCGGTCGTCGCGTTGACCACGTATTGCACGTTCGCCTGCAGCACCGCATCGTTCAGGATCGTGCCGCACGGCGTGCCGTTGCCGGGCAGCCCCGTGCAGGTCGACGGCGAAATGGCCGGAAACGCGCCGTTGGCCGGCGCGCTCACGCCCGCATCGACGAGCATCGTCGCCGGCTGCCACAGGTCGAGGAAGCGGCTGACCACGCGTACCGCGGCGTTCGTCGACAGCGTGGCGTAACGCGCGTCGCCGCGCTGGTTGGTCGCGACGTTGTCGACGAAGGCGGGCACGCCCGGAACCGGCGCGCTGTCGACGAAACCGGGGTCGGCCGGCGGCGCCGGCATGGCCGCGCTGGTCGGGGTGGTCGAGGCGACATCGTCGCCGCCGCCGCACGCGGCGAGAACGATTGCACTCGACAGCGCGGCGACATGCAGCGGGAAACGGCTTCGTGACGCAAACATGCAAGACTCCATCCTGATGGTCAAAGATGGCGAATTGTGGTGACGATTCGTTACGCGGCCGTTAAGGATTTGTTGCGTGTCGTGCTCCGTGCGCGAAAATTCCCACTATCTGGTTAATTCCCGATACTGAACATCGCGGATGCCATTTTTTCGCGCCCGAGACGGATATTTGGCGGCGTGCCGCTACGCGCCGGCCATGCGTATGGATGGAAAGTCCGGCGGCTTCGAAATCGAAAACGATCCCTGTTGCCGGAACGACCCATGACGGAACAGTGGCCCAGGGCAATCGTTTGTGTGCAACCTGCGGCCCGGAACCGCGACTCGACCGATGGCCGTCATGCCGAGCGCGCGAGCGGTTCCGTTTCCGCGCAACATACCCGGTTTCTGCCTTCGCGCTTCGCGCGGTAAAGCGCCATGTCCGCCTGATGCGACAGCGCATGCACGGAGGCGGGGCGTGCGCGATGGCCGGTCGCGCAGCCGATGCTGACGGTGAACGGCGGAACGGGTTCCGCAAACCCGTCGAGCCGGTTGCGTTCGACCTCGCGGCGAATCGCCTCCGCGACCTTCGCGGCGCCGCGTTCGTCGGTGTCGGGCAGCACCGCGACGAACTCTTCGCCGCCGTAACGCGCGGCGAAGTCGCCGCGCCGCTGCGTATGGGCACGGATGCATGCGGCGAGGAACCGGAGCGCCGTGTCGCCGCGTGCATGCCCGTATCGGTCGTTGTACTGCTTGAAGTGGTCGGCATCGATGAACAGCACCGACAGGCTGCCGTCGTGGCCGCGCTGGAGCCGTTCCCATTCGTCGGCCAGCGCGACGTCGAGCGCGCGGCGGTTGTGCAGGCCGGTCAGCGGATCGGTGCGCGTGAGATCGGTGAGCAGCGTCTGCTTGCGAAGGTTGTCCCGCAACGCGAACGCGAGCAGCCACACGACCGCGCAGAAGAGCGCGCAGAGGAGCGACGCCGACACGCCGACCGACCACGACATCCGGATGAAACCGGCCAGCACGTCGGCTTCGGCCGGCGCGACGACGGCGATCAGCGGTGTGCCGGGCACCCGCTGGAACGTATAGAGCCGCAGCGTTCCGTCGATGCGCGAATACGCCGCATAAAAGCCCGAATCCTGGTTCAGCATGCGATCGAAGGCTTTCGAGCGGCGCAGGCGGATCATCTGGTGATCGTTCAGCGACGGGTTGCGGGCGAGGATGGTGCCGTCGGCGCGCACGATCGCGCTGATGCCGTGCGGCCCGACGTCCAGCCGGGACAGCAGCTGATCGAAATAGGCGAGATCGATCGCGACCACCGCGATGCCGTTGAACGTGTGGTCCGGTCGTTCGATGCGCCGCGAGAGCGCGATCGATTCCGTGCCGCCGCGCGAGCGCGCACGATAGGCCTCCGACACGTAAAGGCCGACGTTCGGCGAGTCGCGATGGACCTTGAAATAGTCGCGATCGCCGAAGTTCCAGTGGTGGGACGGGCCGCAGCACGCGTCGATCAGCCGGCCTTCGCGGTCCGTCACGCCCATCCCCGTCACGTATTGCGCGGCCGCGCGCTGGAACAGCAGGTCGTGCCGCAGCCCGGCATCCATGCGTCGCACCTCCGGCTTGCCGAGATCGGCGGAGAGTGCGATCAGCGCGTTGTTGGACGTTTCGACGGTCCGCGCGATCTCGCTGACCAGCACGGCGGCGACGTTGCGCGAGGTTTCGTGCGCGTGTTCGACGACTTCGTTTCTCGTGGCCCAGAGCGTGGCCGCGCTGATGCCGATCGCCGCGAGCGACATCAGCGTGCCCAACGCGCCGACGACAAGATGGTTTCGTCCCGCCCAGTCGGCGATTTTCTCGATGGAGGTGGATGCGGACATGCTGGCGCTCGCAGGGGGAGGCCCGGCGCGATGAACCGGGCTGCGCTGAAACCCGGGTTAACGGCAGGTCGTCGAAGAAATCGAGGCCCGGATGCAACGCAAGTGGGCGCGGCGCGGCACGCAAACGTGTGCGTGCCGGGTGCTCGACGGGGCGCGTATCGGCAAGCGCGAGCGGGGGAACGGCTGGCGAAGCGATCGCGTCGCGGGCTCGACGTTCGGTGCGGCGGAACCCGGAACCCGGAACGCGGGCCTGACGCGGTGCCGGCGGCGTCCCGCCCGCGCGATCAGGCCGGCCCGGCCGCGTCCGTCTCCGCGTCATCCGTCGCCGCCGCGTGGCGCGCGCGTTTCAGCGTACCGGCCAGCTTCTCGATCGCATGCAGGTCCAGCGTATCGAGATGCTCGCGCACCTCCTGCACGAAGGCCGCGTATTCCTGTTCGTCCGCGTACTGGCCGAGCCATTCCTCGATATCGGTGAGCTGCCCGTTGCCGGCGAGCCGGATCAGCGCGTCGAGTGCATCGTCGGGCGGGCAGCCCATCGCGGGCGCGGTGCCGCCCGGCACGACCTCGTCCGCCGCATGAAACCGCCGCACGAGCTCCGATGCCGGAACGAGCACGTGCCCGACGGCCGGCGCGACGATCGCGAACGAGAACGACGTGCCGACGCCCGGCTGGCTCGCGACGGCCAGCTCGCCGCCCATCGCGCCGACGATGCGCTGCGCGATGAACAGGCCGAGCCCGGTGCCGCCGTTGACGGCCTGCACCTGCTGGTACGCGCGGAAGATGTCGCGGGTGCCGCTGATGTCGATGCCGATGCCCGTATCGGCGACCTCGAACAGCAGGCGCCATGCGTCGCCTTCGCGCGACGCATGCACCGACAGCGTGACCGTGCCGTCGCGCGTGAACTTCGATGCGTTGGACAGCAGGTTCAGCAGCACCTGCTGCAGCCGCATCCCGTCGATCGACATCGTGCGCGGCAGCGGGCTGGCCGGCCGGTACACGAACCGGTTGTCCTGCTGCGCGCACAGCGCGAGCGCATAGTGGCCGATGTCGTCGAGCAGGCCGGGCAGGTCGGTCGTGTCCGGCGACACGCCGAGCGGCTGCAGCTCGGCTTTCGTGAACGCAAGGAGTTCGTCGATCAGCGTGAGCTGGTAGCGGATGCTGCGGTCGATCGAGCGGATCAGCCGCGCCTGGCCGCGCGTCGCGCCTTGCAGCAGCAGCTTCGCGTAGCCGTTGATCGTCGATAGCGGCGCGCGCAGGTCGTGGCTGACGTAGCCGAGCGTCTCGATCTTCTGCTGCATGTGCGTGGTGACCTGCTGGAGCGCGTCGTTGAGCGCGAGCGTGCGCCGTGCGACTTCGTCGCGCAGGCGATCCTGTTCGGTGAGCTGCCAGTGTTCGAGCCGCTTGCGCGCCTCGGTGCGCTGACGGCCCACGTGGTGGATCCACGCGGCCAGCACCAGCAGGTGCGTGGCAAGCCCGACGATCGCGATGACGGGGTTCGGATAGATGTCGGACTTGAGCCAGGACAGCACCGGCGGTAACGCGTCGATGCCGTCGAGCACGCGGATCAGCATGTTGAAGGTGGCGAACGCGATCGCGATCAGCATCACGCGGCCGGTCGGCGTGCGGCGGACGGCGAGCCACAGCGCGAGGCTGATGTTGACGATCCCCAGCGCCGCGTTCAGCCGCAGGCAGAACCACGTGAAGGTCAGCAGGTCGCCGCAAGCGGCGCCGGCCGTGCCGACGAACTCGAGCGCGAGGAATGCCATGTAGACCGCGCGCAACGGCAGCCTGGCCTGTTCGCGCCGGGCGACCGTCAGGATGAAGACGATGAAGCAGGCGATCGCGAGGTACACGAAGATGATTTCGCCGCGTGCCGACCACTCGCGCAGCGCGGGCGGCAGCGCCATCGCCGTATAACCGCGGTAGGCCGCCTCGAACAGCGTCGTGCCCAGTGCAATCCCGGCCAGTACGTAGAACACGCCGCTGCGCGAAAAGAACCCGATCAGCAGCGCGCACCACACGAGCGCGAGCAGCCCGCCGAAGAAACCGAAGTCCCACATCGTCGCGCGCCGTTCCAGCGCATCCCATGCCGCACGGGTGAATGCCACCGGCGCGAGCCGCATCTCCTTGCGCGACGTGACGCGGATCAGCACGGGGATGCTTGCGCCGGCGGGCAGCGTCACGTCGAGTGCCGGGTAGCGCGACGGGGGGCCGGCCGTATCGCCGCCGGCATCGGCGGCCGGGAAGCGGCTGTCGAGCGTCCACCGGCCGTTCCGGCCGACATAGAAGTCGGCTTGGTCGACACGCGCATCGCGAATCGCCAGCACCAGCGGCCGGGCGGCGCTGTCGCGGTTGGTCAGCGTCGCGCTGACCCACCATGCCGACCGCGAAAACTCGATGTTGAACGAGGGCGCGGTCGTCGTGGACGCATCGTGCGGCCGATCGGCAACGCGCGCGGCGACCTGTTCGGCGGTCATCGTCGTGCTCGTGTCCTCGAACACCGACACGGCTTCCAGTTGCGCGGGGTTCGGCGTCGCTGCCGCGCTGGCCGTCGCGCAGGTGACGGCCAGTGCGATCAGAAGCAGCAGCACCGCGCGCCATCCGGCTGCCCACGCCGCGCCGCGACTACACATCGGGATGATGCCCGCCGGGTGTGGGCGGCGCGTTGACCGCATGGCGCTGGCGCCGCCAGTCGGACGGCGTGATGCCGAAGCGTTCGCGGAACGCCGTCGCGAAATTGCCGGGCGTGGAAAAGCCGATTTCCTCGGCGATGTCGCCGATTCCCATCGACGTCTCCGCGAGGAAATGCATCGCGGCGCGCAGGCGCGTGTCGCGCAGGTACTCGAACACGGTCTGGCCGAGCTGGTCGCGGAACACGCGCGACAGCCGTTTTTCGTGGGTGCCGACCTGCCGGGCGAGATCCTCGAGCGCCGGCGGATGGCGCAGGTCGCGCAGCAGGACCTCGGCCGCCGCGCGCACGAGGGCCGCCTCCGGGTTGTCGGGCATCTCGGGCAGGTGCGCGAACGGCTGGCTGCGCCGCGCGCGCTTCAGGTGGTTGCGGATCCGGGCCAGCACTTCGGTCGGCTCGAACGGCTTGACGATGTAGTCGATCGCGCCGGTTTCGAGCCCTGCGATGCGATCCTCGAGATCGCCCGCGGCCGTGAGGATGATGACCGGGATGGATTGCGTCGACGGCGTCGACGCCAGCAGCCGGCACGCGGCGAAGCCGTCCATGCGCGGCATGCGGACATCCATCAGGATCAGGTCGGGTGCGATCGCCTGGGCGCGGTGATACGCCTGCAGCCCGTCGAACGCGACGCTGATCCGGCACCGTGCGGCACGCAGGATTTCGGTCAGGAGCCGCAGGTCGTTCGGGCGATCGTCGACGACAAGAATATGGGCGTCGGCGAGATCCGGCGTGGAGCGAAGCGACGCCGGGCTGGACGAGCGGGATGACATGGTGGCGGACGCGGTGGAAGGGTGGTCGGTCGGATTGAAAGCTTCGCTTTCAGCGCGATTGTTGCGAAAAATTATATGTCGACAACAGTACCGATTGTGAGGATTCCGTGCGGCCCGTGTGGGCATATTCGGCGGGGCGCTGCACGGTTTCGGCACCGGCGCTCCGCCGAATGGAATCGGAGTGGAAAAACATGCCGAAGTGCATTTTAATGTCGGTCTTTATTTCCGGGTTTTATCGATTGCCGAATCGAATTGGCCCGCAGAATGAATTCGAGCGAGTTGTGTCGAGAGACGATGCTTTCCAGTGTGAAGTTGATGCACTGACTCGACGCTCGCCCGATTAATGTCTTTTTGCGGGGTGGTCAAGATTTATCTGGATGAAAGCCGGATTTCGGGCGTGAATGTATGAATGTAAATACCGTCCGCTCGGGAAAAGCTTTTTTCCGCTCGAGAAAAGATGCGTTTGAATGGATGACCGCACACTAGCCCCGGCGCGGCTGGAATCGGTTCTTCGAGGGGAACGGTTTTGCATGGATTCCTGCCGCTGCCATATTCGGATGACGCGATATCCAATGTGACATCGAATGATGGCAATTCTCAGGATGTGGGAATGCGATGATGGACAAGAAAATTGGCACGAGGGTAATACAAATTTCATAATTTTCCGAACGAGTACGTATAAAAGACAAGCGGAAAGATTGTGAGGTTGGTCAGGGTGTGACGCATCGACCGGAAAAAATCGTCAAGAAAATTCGACCGATTAAATCGATGCGGGGGCGTTCGGCAAGTCAGGCGCTATTTCCGGAAATCCGGAAAGGCGTTTGACTGCCGGCGGAGAGAGTGAGCGGCTGCGTGCGCAGCCCGGCGGCCTGATCCGTCCGGGTGCGATCGCGCAGCGCGTTCTCGAATCAGGCGGGCACGAAAAACATGAATGCGACAGGCATGGCAGGTCAACGCACCGGTTCGAGCGAACCGGGTGCGCATGCTTCATACCCGGGGACCACTCGGCGTCATCCTCCTCCTGAATGAATCGTGACGGGCCGTCCCGGGGTTCGGGTCGGCATCCGTCCATCCGGCGTCTGAACGACGCCTTCCCATGAAATTCGAGGTCGCCGCCGGCTCGGCGCGACGGCACACGCACGCGGATTCGCGATGCGCGGGGTCGCGCGTTGCCGTCTTTCGCGCGACTTCGGCTTCGATGAACCGATAACCGGCGAGTGCCGCCGCGCCGCGTGCCGATGCACGCGTGCGGCGTGCAGTCGTGCGATCGCCCGCGCGATCGCGATTACCGAGCAGTGTTGTTCGATCGTTTAGTTAGCTATCCAAAGTGAAGCGCGAAGCGTCGCGGCACGGACGAGGAGGCAGACCGGTGCGTCATCGCCTGCCGTCGCGTTTGCTGCCGCGTCATCCAGCACATGAGAACCGAGGGAACACAAGATGAACAAGTCGTTCAAGTCGATCTGGAACGAAGCACTGGGGGCCTGGGTCGCGGCTTCCGAGCTTGACCGTGCGCGCGGCAAGCGTGTCGCGTCGGCGAGCGGCCCGCGCGAGCAGGCGGCGAACGAGGGTGCCGCGCGACGCGCGGGCCCGCTTTCGGCGCCGTCGCCGCGACGGCTGGCCGTGCTGATGGCGTCCACGTATCTTGCGTTGTTCCATGCGGGGGCGCACGCGCAATACGCGCCGGACGGCGGTTCCGCGACCGGCGGCGTGACGTCGATCTCGATCGGCGTCGGGTCGAGTGCCGCGCAGCAGAACTCGACCGCGCTGGGCAACCTGTCGACGGCAGCAGGCGTTTCCGCCACGGCGCTGGGTCCGGGCGCGCATGCGATGGCCGATGCGTCGACGGCCGTCGGCATCAACGCGCAGGCCACCGGCGTCAACAGTTCGGCGCTCGGCGTGCAGGCGATCGGTTCGGGCGCATATTCGGTTGCCGTCGGTAATTCGGCGCAGGCGACGCAGACGGGCACGGTGGCGATCGGCAGTGGCGCGACCGCGAACGGCACGTCCGCCGTCGGCCTCGGGAACAATGCAACGGCATCGGGTCAGTATGCGGTTGCGCTCGGACTCGGTGCGGTTTCGTCGGGCATCGGCGGCGTTGCGCTCGGTTATTCGTCGCAGGCGACCAATCAGGGCGCGATTGCGCTCGGCAACCAGTCGACGAGTTCCGGCGCAGCCGGCGTGGCGGTGGGCAGCGGTGCGTTGACGTCGGGCAATTCCTCGATCTCGATGGGCGTCAACAGCGGCGCGAAGGGCGCAACATCGATCGCGATCGGCTGGGGCGGCACGGCTGGCGTACCGGGCTCGGGCACGCAGTCGCTTGGCGTCAGTTCGATCGCGCTGGGTTCGAAGACGACGGCCGGTGCCGATCAGGCAATGGCGTACGGCCTGAGCGCAAATGCGTCGGGCGTCAGTTCGATCGCGATGGGTGTGCAGTCGACCACGACGCAGCAGTTTGCGGTCGCGCTCGGCAATCTCGCGCTCGGCAGCGGCATCTCGGCGACCGCACTGGGGCCCGGTGCGACGGCGTCGGCCACGAATGCGACGGCCATCGGCATCAACAGTGTCGCGGCCGCGGCGTCCACCGTGGCGATCGGCGACAGCAACTCGGTCGCGGCCGCGGCAGGCGCGGGGTCGATCGCAGGCGGCAACAGCTCGAAGGTGTTGAGCGGCGTCGGGGCGGTCGCGCTCGGCCTGGGGCAGACGGTCAGCGGCAACGGTGCGGTGGCGATCGGCGACCCGAGCACCGCGATCGGCACCGGCGCGGTCACGATGGGTTCGAACAACACCGCGAACGGCGACGGCGCGGTTGCGATCGGCAATTCGAACATCGCGCAGGGCACGGGCTCGCTCGCGCTCGGCAATACGTCGACGGCAGCGGCACCCGGTGCGGTGGCGTTCGGCGCGTCGGCCGTGGCGAACAATGCAAACGACGTCGCGCTCGGTTCCGGGTCGACGACGGCCGCGCCGAATCCGACGGCGAGCGCGGTGATTGGCGGCGTCACCTACAACTTCAACGGCACCAACCCGACCAGCGTCGTCAGCGTCGGTGCGGCGGGCACCGAGCGCCAGATCACCAACCTCGCGGCCGGGCGCATCAATTCGGCGAGCACGGATGCGATCAACGGGTCGCAGCTCGATGCGACGAACCAGGCGGTGAATTCGCTGTCGACGTCGACCGCGTCGAGCGTCAGTTCGTTGTCGACGGGGGTGTCGTCGTTGTCGACCGGGATCGGCTCGCTGTCGACGGGGTTGAGTTCGACCAATAGTTCGGTGACTTCGTTGTCGACGTCCACGTCGACCGGCTTGTCGTCGGCCAACAGCGCGATTTCGTCGCTGTCCACGTCGACATCGACCGGCATTACTTCGTTGTCCACGGGCTTGAGTTCGACCAACAGCTCGGTGACTTCGTTGTCGACGTCCACGTCGACCGGCTTGTCGTCGGCCAATAGCGCGATCACGTCGTTGTCCACGTCGACGTCGACCGGCATTACTTCGTTGTCCACGGGCTTGAGTTCGGCCAACAGCTCGGTGACTTCGTTGTCGACGTCCACGTCGACCGGCTTGTCGTCGGCCAATAGCGCGATTTCGTCGCTGTCCACGTCGACGTCGACCGGCATTACCTCGTTGTCCACGGGCTTGAGTTCGACCAACAGCACCGTGACGTCATTGTCGACGTCCACGTCGACCGGCCTGTCGTCGGCCAATAGCGCGATCACGTCGTTGTCCACGTCGACATCGACCGGCATTTCCTCGTTGTCCACGGGCTTGAGTTCGACCAACAGCACCGTGACGTCATTGTCGACGTCCACGTCGACCGGGCTGTCGTCGGCCAACAGCGCGATTTCTTCACTGTCCACGTCGACTTCGACCGGCCTGAGTTCGACCAACAGCTCGGTGGCTTCGCTGTCGACTTCGACGTCGACGGGTATCAGCTCGCTGTCCACCGGCCTGAGTTCGACGAACAGCACGGTCACGTCGCTGTCGACCTCGACGTCGACCGGCATCAGCTCGTTGTCCACTGGCCTGAGCTCGACGAACAGCACGGTCACGTCGCTGTCGACTTCGACGTCGACGGGTATCAGCTCGTTGTCCACCGGCCTGAGTTCGACGAACAGCACGGTCACGTCGCTGTCGACTTCGACGTCGACGGGTATCAGCTCGCTGTCCACCGGCCTGAGTTCGACGAACAGCACGGTCACGTCGCTGTCGACCTCGACGTCGACCGGCATCAGCTCGCTGTCCACCGGCCTGAGCACGACCAACAGCACCGTGACATCGCTGTCCACCGCGACGTCGACGAGCATCGGCTCGTTGTCCACCGGCCTCAGCTCGACGACCAGCTCGATTTCGTCGCTGTCGACGTCGACCTCGACGACCGTCGGCTCGTTGTCCACCGGCCTGTCGAGCACGAACAGCAACCTGACGTCGCTGTCCACCGCGACGTCGACGGGCATCGGTTCGCTGTCGACCGGCCTCAGCTCGATCGCGTCGAACAACAGCAATCTCGGCAACAGCACGGCCGGCGCGATCGGCGGCGGGGCCACCTACGATCCGACGACCGGCACGATCTCCGCGCCTTCTTACGTGACGTACAACAGCGACGGTTCGACGACGGTCAACAACAACGTCGGCTCGGCGATCGACAACATCAACGCGCACGGCATCAAGTATTTCCACGCGAACTCCACGGCGCCGGACAGCCAGGCGCTCGGGCTCGACAGCGTCGCGATCGGCCCGAACGCGGTCGCGAAGGTGGACGGCAGCATCGCGCTCGGCGCTGGGTCGGTGTCCGATCGCGCGACGGTGCCGGCCTCGGGGACCATCCGCAACGGTAGCGCGTCGATTCCGTTCAACACGACCGACCAGACGCTGCTGGGCGCGGTATCGGTCGGCGACGCGACGAGCAAGACGTATCGCCAGATCACCAACGTCGCGGACGGAACCGGCCAGCAGGACGCGGTGACCGTGCGGCAGCTGGCCGGCGCGCTGCAGTCGTTCGCGGTCACGACGACGAAGTACTTCCACGCGAACTCGACGGCCGTCGATTCGCTCGCGGTCGGCGCGGAGTCGGTCGCGGTCGGCCCGACGACGGTGGTCAACGGCGACAACGGCGTGGGGATCGGCAACGGTGCGATCGTCGATGCCACCGCGCCGGGCGGCGTCGCGATCGGCCAGGCGGCAAGCGCCGCGCAGGCCGATGCGATGGCGCTCGGCAGCGGCGCGACGGCCACCGGCGCGCAATCGGTCGCGCAGGGCGCCAACGCGGTCGCGGCGAGCGTCGGCAGCGTCGCGCTCGGGTCGGGCGCGCACGCCACGGCAACCGATGCGCTCGCGTTCGGGGCCGGCGCATCGGCGACGCTCGCGAACAGCATCGCGCTCGGTTCGGGTTCGCTGACCACCGTCGGCGCGCAGGCGAACTACATCGCGTACGGCCTGAGCAGTCCGCAGTCGTCGGCCGGCGAAGTCAACATCGGCAACCGGCAGATCACCGGCCTCGCGGCCGGCAAGAGCGGCACCGACGCGGTCAACGTGTCGCAGCTCGACTCGGTCGCCAACCAGTTGACGACGCTGATCACCCAGCGCACGTCCAACCTCGGCGGGTCGTACACGACGAACCCGGCCGGCACGAACGTGCCGCCGGGCTCGACGGGGCCGAATTCGTCGGCGGGCGGCTCGGGCGCGGTCGCATCGGGCTCGAACAGCACGGCGGTCGGCAACGGCTCGCTGGCGTCCGGCAACGGATCGACCGCGATCGGCGTCGGCTCGACCGCAACGGGCAACGGGTCGACCGCGATCGGCACGGGCAGCAACGACGGCGGGCGCTCGAACGTCGTCGCGGTCGGCTCGGCGGAGTCGGCGCGCCAGGTCGTCAACGTCGCGGCCGGCACGCAGGGCACCGACGCGGTCAACGTGAACCAGCTGAACGCGGTATCGAACCAGTTCACGCAATCGCTGAACACGGTCAACAACCAGCTCACGCAGATGCAGCAGCAGATCCAGCAGACCGATTCGATGGCGCGCGACGGGATTGCCGCGACGGCCGCGATGGCGTCGATCCCGCACATGGACCGCGACTCGAACTTCGCGATGGGGGTCGGTACGGCGAGCTTCCTCGGCCAGAAGGCGATGGCCGTCGGCATGCAGGCGCGCCTCACGGAGAACCTGAAGGCGACGCTGAACGGCGGTTTCGCCGGCAGTCAGCGCGTGGTCGGCGCCGGTATGTTGTATCAGTGGAAGTGATCCGTGCGCAGCGAACCGTTCCGGCGTGCAGCGCCGGAACGGTTCGCGCTGAACGAGAACGCATCCGCATGCGGCCGCACTGCCGCGCCGCATGCGCGATATCGAACCGATTTTCGGGAGTGAATCAGTGAAGAAAACCTCTCTTGCCCTGCTCGTGTCCGTGGTCTCCCTGGCCGCCTGCTCGAGCGCGTCCGGGCCGACGTTCAATGCCTACGAACTGCAGCCGAGGAACGGCGTGCGGACGTTTCGCGTCGATTGTCACGGCATCCTGTCGAACGCAAAGACCTGCATGAAGGTCGCGACGCGCATGTGCGACACGCAGCCGGTTCGGCTGGTCGATTCGGCGGCGCCGTTCCACGACGGCGCGGATCCGCGATCGATCGAGTTCCAGTGCGGTGCGGCACCCGCGCCGCTTCCGGCGCCGGTGGCGGCGGCACCGGCCGCCGTGGAAAAGGTCAGCCTGACCGGCGACACGTATTTCGCGACCGACTCCGCAACGCTGACGCCCGCCGCGCGCGCTTCGCTCGACGCATTGCTGAGCCGTCAGGCGGACCGGCATTTCTCGTTGGTGAAGGTGACCGGCTATACCGACTCGGTCGGCTCGGATGCGCACAATCTGGCGCTGTCGATGCGCCGCGCGGAGGCGGTCGGGTCGTATTTGCGCGAGCACGGCGTGAACGCGGATTCCGTGACGGCCACCGGAAAGGGGGAGGCCGATCCGGTGGGCTCCAACGAGACCGCCGAAGGGCGGGCGAGCAATCGACGCGTGGAGATCCTGCTGCAGAAGTAGCGGGTGGGGGCTGCGAGCACTACCGGCGAAGGCGGCCGGCTCGCGGCCGCATCCCTCGCGGCCGTATCGTCGCCATGATGTTCAACGTTGGTCGCGCGCGGCAGCCGCTGCCGGCTCCGCTGCCGTCGCGCTCCGCGTCGATCGTGGCGAACCGGGACAGCCGGCGCGGGACCGAACGCGGAGCGTACGACCGCCGGGTTTCCCGATCCTGTACCCTGTCCATGTCTTTCGCGCGTTCCGCGGCGGTCGTCGGCATGACGACCGCCGTGCGTTCCATCACGATGTGCCCGGTCAATCGGCGCCGTGCCCCGGTCGGCAGCAAGTCGATCCGGTTGCTGACCTCCAAGGCAAACATGGAAATCAAGTGGATCGAGGATTTCATCGCCCTCGCTCAATATCAAAGCTTTTCCCGGGCGGCGGAGTTCCGCAACGTCACGCAGTCGGGCTTCAGCCGTCGCATCCAGTCGCTCGAGCAATGGATCGGCGCCGAACTGATCGACCGCAGCAGTTTTCCGCCGGTGCTGACGCCGGCAGGGCGGCTGTTTCGCGAGACGGCGGAAGACGTCCTCAGCCGCCTGTTCGACACACGCGCGATCATCCGCACCGAGCAGCGCATCGCGGGCAAGAGCCTGCAGATCGCGGCGGGCCATACGATCGCGCTGAATTTCCTGCCGTCCTGGCTCAAGGCGCTTGCGCCGCATTTCGGCGAGGTGCGGGCACGCGTCGTTCCGACGAATGTCCACGATTCGATCCTGATGCTCGTCAACGGCAACTGCGAGCTGATGTTCGCCTATCACCATCCGGAGCTGCCGCTCCATCTGGACCCGGTCAGGTACGAACACGTGACGGTCGGCCTCGACACGTTGATGCCGGCCTGCCGGCCCAACCGCCGGTCGGCGCCCGCATTTCGCCTTCCCGGAACGAAGCAGCACCCGCTGCCGCTGATCTCCTATACGGACACCAGCTACTTCGGGCGCTGCCTCGCGTTGCTGCTCGATCGCGCCGCGGATGCGCCGGCGTTGCAGCTGCACTATGAATCCGACATGGCCGAAGTGCTGAAAAAGCTCGTGATGGAAGGCGAAGGCGTGGCGTGGCTGCCGCGGAGTGCGATCGCCGCCGAGCTGGCGGCCGGCGAACTCGTACCGGCCGGGCCGGCGGCATGGAACCTCGAAATCGAGCTGCGCGTCTATCGCGACGCGTCCAATCGCAGCGAGTTCCTGGAGACGCTCTGGCAGCATCTGCGCGCCGAACCGTCGCGGCGCGGCTAGGGTTTTCCCGCCTTATGCGAGTCTCGCATACCGCCATGATGTACCGGCATCATGGTCTGTTCGGCCGTCCCTACCATTCGTTCCAACGGCAAATGTGACGCGCGGCTCGCGTCGCGCGGCCCGTCGCCTGCCGGCGGTCGGGCCTCACCCAAGGACGGATGGACATGAAAAATCGGCTTACCTTAAGCATTGCAATCGGCATGGTCCTCGGCGTCGCCGCCGGCTATGCGTGTCACACGAGCATCGCGGACGCGGGCACGCTCAAGACGGTCGCAGGGTACTTCTCGATCGTGACGGACATCTTTCTTCGGCTGATCAAGATGATCATTGCGCCGCTGGTGTTCGTGACGCTCGTTTCCGGCCTGGCCGGCATGGACAGCGGCGAAGACGTCGGGCGCATCGGCCTGCGCTCGGTTGCGTGGTTCGTCTGCGCATCGCTGGTTTCGCTGGGTCTCGGCCTCGTCATGGCCAACGCGTTGCAGCCCGGCGCCGGCCTGCACCTGACGGAAGCCGCGGGCGAGGCCAACCTCGGCCTGAATACCGCGGCACTGAACGCCAGGGACGTGATCACGCATGCGTTTCCGACCAGCCTGCTCGACGCGATGGCGCGCAACGACATCCTGCAGATTCTCGTTTTCTCCGTCTTTCTCGGCATCGCGCTGAGCGCGCTGAAGCACGATCCGCGTGTCGGCATCGTCATCCGGTCGATCGACGGCATGGTGCCGGTGATGTTGCGCCTGACGAACTACGTGATGCGCGCGGCGCCGCTCGGTGTCTTCGGTGCGATCGCGTCGTCCGTCGCGCTGCGCGGGCTCGACGTGATCTACACGTACGGCAAGCTGATCGGCGCGTTTTATCTCGGGCTGCTCGTCCTCTGGACGATCCTGATCGGCGCCGGATACCTGTTCCTCGGGCGGCGCGTCGGCGCGTTGCTGAGGGCCGTGCGCGAACCCGCGTTGATCGCGTTTTCGACCGCCAGCAGCGAAGCGGCGTATCCGCGCCTGACCGAGCAGCTCGAGAAGTTCGGTGTCGGCAAGAAGGTCGTCGGTTTCACGCTGCCGCTCGGTTATGCATTCAACCTGGACGGCTCGATGATGTATCAGGCGTTTGCGGCCCTCTTCATCGCACAGGCGTTCGGCGTGCACATGCCGCTTTCGCAGCAGGTGTTCATGCTGCTGATCCTGATGTTGAGCAGCAAGGGCATGGCGAGCGTGCCGCGCGGATCGGTGGTCGTCGTCGCGGCCGTCGCGCCGATGTTCCATTTGCCGGCCGCCGGCGTGGCCATGATCCTGGCGATCGACCAGGTGCTCGACATGGGCCGCACGATGACGAACGTGATCGGCAACAGCGTGGCGACGGCCGTGATCGCGAAGTGGGAGGGCGCGCGCGCCGCGCAGCCGGACAGCGCCGCGTTCGATCCGCGGGAGCTGAACGCATGACGCACCGGGACATCGCAGGCACGGGACGGACGTTCGGCGTGGTCGGCGGCCTCGGGCCGCTGGGAAGCGCCGACGTGTTCTTCAAGCTGGTGAGGGCGACGCCCGCGTCGTCCGACGAGGATCACGTCGACCTGATCTTCGAGCAGCACCCGTTCAGGGGTTCGGGTTCGGGCAGCGCGGCGACGACGGCGCGCAAGCTGTACGTGTTCGACATGATCCGCGCGTTCGAGAAACGCGGCGTGACGACCGTGGTGCTGCCGTGCTTCCTGAGCCACACCTTCATCGACGAACTGAAGGCCAATACGCGCCTGCCGATCGTGGACATCGTCGAAGCCGTTCGCAGCCACGTGCAGCGCACGTATCCCGGCGCCATACGCGTCGGCGTGCTGGCTTCGGACCATGTGCGGGCCGACGGGCTGTTCGAACGGTATTTCCCGGCGCCGCAGTTCGAGATCGTCCATCCGCGGCCGCGCGGCGATGTCGATCCCGTCACCGAGGCGATCTACGGGGCGGACGGCATCAAGCGCGGCAATCTTCGCGGCCGGCCGGTCGAGCTGCTGCGCGACGCATGCGAGGATCTGGCGGACCAGGGCGCGGAGGTCATCGTTCCGGGGCTGACGGAGATCGCGCTTGTGGCGGACGAAATCGGGCCGCTGCGGATCCCGCTGATCGATTCGAATCTCGCGTATGCGCAGTACGCGGTTTCGACCCGATGCGGGGCCCGTGCACCGGTATTCAAGATCGGGGTCGTCGGTGGCGTCGGGCCGGCCGCGACGGTGGACTTCCTGGACAAGATCGTTCGAAACACGCCGGCTTCGCGCGACCAGGAGCACATCAAGCTGCTGGTCGAACAGAATCCGCAGATCCCGGACCGGACGGCGAACCTCGTCGGTGTCGGTACCGACCCCACGATCTCTCTATATGCGACGTGCAGGCGGCTCGAGGACGGGGAGGCGGATCTCATCGCGATTCCGTGCAATACCGCGCATGCGTTTGTCGAGCGGGTTCAACCGCACCTCGGCATTCCGATCGTGAACATGCTGACCGTGACGGCCGCCCATCTGCGCGATGCGTATCCGTGGCTGCGCGAGGTCGGCGTGCTGGCAACGTCGGGCACGATCGAAAGCGGCGTATACGAGAAGGCGCTCGAATCGTATGGATTCCGACAGGTCGCGCCGGCGCCGGCACTGCAGGCACGCGTGATGGAAGCGATCTACGGCGAGCGGGGTGTCAAGGCCGGCTTTACGACCGGCCAGTGCAAAGCGGACATCGGCGCCGCCGTCGACGCGCTGATTGCCGACGGTATCGACGTGATCGTTCTCGGCTGTACCGAGCTTCCGATCCTGCTGCCGGGCCGCGAATATGTCGCGCCGAACGGTGGGCGTGCGACGCTGGTCGATCCGACCGACGTGCTCGCGCGTCAATGCGTGGCGTATGCGACGGCTGCCGGTGGTTGAGCTTGAGATTGAGATTAAGCGGCCGCGCCGCCTTCGACGCGGCGGCCGGCGGGTGTCGGATGTGCCGCGCGGTTCGGGCGACGCAGGCGTGGATCAGCCGATGCTGGTCTTGTTCAATTCCGCGACGACCGCGCGCGTGACGAAGCAGTTTCCGGAGGCCGACAAACCGGGCGCCCGGTAGCGGGCGCCACGTCAGTGTCTGAGCACGCAAACAGCGACGATTTCGTATCCGGGGTCGGCATGCAGGTGCGCCGCCATTTCCGCTTCCTCATACGAACGAAACGACGTGGCATCTTCAACCGCCGGTGCCATGCCGATATCGCCATCCTCGGCGGTGCACAGGAACTGCTCGCCGGTCTTCACGACATAGACGGACAACATGATTCCCTCCATCGTTTGCAGGGGGAAATTTCAGTCTAGCAGGCCAGAAAAGGGGCGCGGGCGGTTTGCAGCGCCCGTTTCCGCAAGGCGGTCGCCGGAGGGTTTGCCGCGTCGGATGTCAGCACTGGCGTGCGACGGGAGCGGAAAGCCGTGCACAATACCGGCATGCAGACCCCAGATCTCGAACACCTCGTCACCGTCACCATGCCCTTTGGAAAGTACAAGGGCCGACTCATTGCCGACCTGCCCGGGCCTTACCTCAACTGGCTGGCCCGCGAAGGGTTCCCGCGCGGCGAAATCGGCCGGCAGCTTGCGCTGATGCATGAAATCGACCACAACGGCCTGCGGGACTTGCTGGAGCCGTTGCGCAAACGCGGATAGCGTCGCTCGGGGCCGAACGGCTTTGCATAGGGCACCGGCGCTGGCCCGCGCGCACCTACTGTGTTGCCGTTGCTGACATAGAATGGAAAGAGTAGTTGACGGCACAAAGGGGTGCCAACATGAGACGCCTTTATTTCCTCGTACCCGATACGCAGATGGCCAAGGCCATCGTCGACGATCTATTGCGCGCACGTATCATCTGGCGCCATATCCACGTCCTCGCCGATCACAGCGTCACACTCGATCAGTTGCCCGAAGCATCGTTGCTGCAAAGCAGCGATGTCGTGCATGCGCTCGAGCGCGGCGTCGCGCTTGGCGGCGCGGCGGGTGCACTGATCGGCCTCGTCGCGCTGGTATTTCCCCCGGCGGAACTCGTGATCGCAGGCGGCGCCGTTGTCGGGTTGACGCTGGCGGGAGCGGGTTTCGGGGCGTGGACCGCCGCGATGATCGGCATCGCCGAGCCGAACGCGCGACTCCAGCGATTTCGCGAGGCCATACAGGAAGGCCAGATCCTGATCATGGCCGATGTGCCGGCATTGCGAGAGCAGGAAATCGAGGAGATGGTCGCCAGGCACTTTCCGACGGCTGACCTGGAAGGCGCCGAGCCCACGACACCGATCTTCCCCTGACGCGCGACAGCAAGCCGGCCTGCCCGATACCCGGGTTCATCGACGCATTTCGTCGAGCGCACGGCCGCGCGCGGAGAAGGGCGTTCGCCTGTTGCGCACGCAACCCTGCTTCCGGATCGCTCGAGTGACGCAGGCCCGACGCGCGTGACGCCCCCGGAACCGAAGCGCCGACGTCGAAGCGTCGGCAAGGAGGTCGTATGGAACTGCACATGCAATCGCACCATTGGGCGCGTCGGACGCCGGACTGGGTCGCCGCCGCCGTGGCCGGTCTCGCAGGTGGTGCGCTGGTGATCGCGCTGGAATTCGTCTGGTCGACACTCGTGCTCGGCTCGAGCCCGTGGCAACCGACACACAAGATCGCGGCGATGGTGATGGGCCGCAGCGCGCTCGGCCAGATGACGCAATTCAACCTTGAAATCGTCGCGATGGCGCTGCTGCTGCACTACGTGCTCGGCGCGATCATGGGGGTGATGCTCGCCGCGATCATGGCGCCTTTCCGCTTCGATTCGAGCGTGGGCATGGAAGCCGCCATCGGGCTGGCGTTCGGGATCGTCGCGTATGGGTGGAACTTCTACGTCATGACGGCCGTGTTCCCGTGGTTCGTCTCCGAGCGGGGTTCCGGGCCGTTGCTGGCCAACCTGTTGTTCGGCGTGGTTGCGGCCATCACCTACGGCAGGCTGGAGCGATTGCGCAAGCGGAACGTGGACGACTGATACATCGCGTTTTCCGCCGCGCCGAGCCTGACCACCCGGCGTTCGCGGGAGACATGGAACCCGGTGTCGGCGGCGCCGGCGAGTGATACGCAGCGAGGCGGCCTATGGCCCTTGCGATTGCCCTGGTCCTGATCATCCTGTTGGCGGTGGGGTTTCACTTTGCCAGTCCGTGGTGGATCACGCCGATCGCGTCGAACTGGGTGCGCATGGACGACATGCTGACGATCACGCTCGTCATCACCGGTGCATTCTTCATCGCCATCAACCTGTTCATCGTCGTCGCACTGGTGCGCTATCGCCACCGCAGCGGGCATCGCGCGGCCTACGAGCCGCACAACCGGCCGCTGGAATGGTGGCTGATCGGCCTGACCGCCGTCGGCGTGGCGGCGTTGCTGGCGCCGGGGCTGTTCGTCTACGCGGACTACATCCGGCCGCCGCGCAACGTGCTGCAGATGGAAGTGCTCGGCCAGCAATGGCAATGGCGCTTCCGTTTCGCGGGCCCCGGCGGCAAGCTGGGCACGACGGACGTGCGCTACATCAGCAACGACAACCCGTTCGGCCTGAACCCCGCCGACCACAACGGCCGTGACAATTACCTGATCGAGACGCCCGAGGTGCACCTGCCGCTCAACCGGCCGGTCCAGGTGCTGACGCGCTCGCGCGACGTGCTGCACGATTTCTACGTTCCGCCGTTCCGGGCGCGGATGAACATGGTGCCGGGCATGGTGACCACCTTCTGGTTCACGCCGACCAAGGCAGGGCGCTACGACATCCTGTGCGCGCAGCTCTGCGGGATCGGACACTCCGGCATGCGCGGCGTGGTGGTCGTGGAAGACGAAGCCGCGTTCTCGCGCTGGCTGGCGCAGCAGCCCACCTTCGCGCGGCAGCAACTTGCCCGCGTGCAGGCAACCCCCGCCGCTGCCGGCGGCAGCGCGCACGCGCTCGCCGAACTGGGCAAGACGCTCGCGGCGGCCAAGGGCTGCGTCGCCTGCCATACCGTGGACGGCAGCCCGCTCGTGGGCCCGACCTGGAAGGGCCTGTACGGCAAGACCGAAACGATGGCCGACGGCACCACCGCGCAGGTGGACGAGGCCTATCTGCGCGCGTTCATCCGCAATCCGGCGGCGCGGGTCGTGAAGGGGTTCTCGCCGATCATGCCGCACTTCGACCTGAGCGACCAGGAACTGTCCGCACTGGTGGCATATATCGAGGCGCAAGGCGGGCCGCCTCCGGCCGGTACCGCGGCCAGGCAATAGCGGAGCAGAAACCATGACCTACGCGCACAGCGACCACGCCCCGCACAGCTTCTGGACCCGCTATGTCTGGAGCCAGGACCACAAGGTCATCGCGGTGCAGTATGCGATGACGGCCATCGCGATCGGGCTGGTCGGCCTCGTATTGTCCGACCTGATGCGGCTGCAGCTCGGCTTCCCGGGCAAGTTCGCGTTCATCGACGCGAACCACTACTACCAGTTCGTCACGATGCACGGGATGATCATGGTGATCTACCTGCTGACGGCGCTGTTCCTCGGCGGCTTCGGCAACTACCTGATCCCGCTGATGCTCGGCGCGCGCGACATGGTGTTCCCGTTTCTCAACATGCTGAGCTACTGGGTCTACCTGCTGGCCGTGCTGGTGCTGGTGGCGAGCTTCTTCGTGCCGGGCGGGCCGACCGGCGCGGGCTGGACGCTGTATCCGCCGCAGGCCATCCTGCCGGGCACGCCGGGCGTCGAATGGGGCATCGTGCTGATGCTCGTGTCGCTGGCGATCTTCATCGTCGCGGCGACGATGGGCGGCCTGAATTACGTGACCACCACGCTGCAGGCACGCACGCGCGGCATGACGCTGATGCGCATGCCGCTCACGGTGTGGGGCATCTTCATCGCGACCATCATGGCGCTGCTGGCGTTTCCGGCGCTGTTCGTGTCGGCGGTGATGATGCTGTTCGACAGGACGCTCGGCACCAGTTTCTTCGTGCCGGCCGTGGTGTCGATGGGGCAGACGCTCAAGCATGCCGGCGGCAGCCCGCTGCTGTTCCAGCACCTGTTCTGGTTCTTCGGGCATCCGGAGGTCTACATCGTCGCGCTGCCGGCCTTCGGCATCGCGTCGGACCTGATCAGCACGCACGCGCGCAAGAGCATCTTCGGCTACCGGATGATGGTGTGGGCCATCGTCATCATCGGCGCGTTGAGCTTCGTGGTCTGGGCGCACCACATGTTCATCGCCGGCATGAATCCGTATTTCGGCTTCTTCTTCGCCACCACCACGCTCATCATCGCCGTGCCGACCGCCCTCAAGGTCTACAACTGGGTGCTGACGCTGTGGCGCGGCGATATCCACCTGACCGTGCCGATGCTGTTCGCCATCGGCTTCATCAGCACCTTCGTGCTGGGCGGGCTGACCGGGCTCTACCTCGGCAACGTGAGCGTGGACATCCCGCTGTCGAACACGTATTTCGTGGTCGCGCACTTCCATATGGTGATGGCCGTGTCGCCGATCCTGGTGGTGTTCGGCGGCCTCTACCACTGGTACCCGAAGGTGACGGGCCGCATGCTCCACGACACGCTCGGGCGCGCGCACTTCTGGATCACCTTCGTCGGCACCTATGCGATCTACTTCCCGATGCACTATCTCGGCATCCTCGGCATGCCGCGGCGGTATTACGCGTATCAGGGCTACAGCTTCATCCCGCATTCGGCGCAGACGCTCAACACGTTCATCACCGTCGTCGCGCTGATCGTCGCGGCCGCGCAGTTGCTGTTCCTGTTCAACCTGGCGTGGAGCCTCGTGCACGGCCGGCGCGCCGACGGCAACCCGTGGCGGGCCACCACGCTGGAATGGCAGACGCCGCAAACGCCGCCCGCGCACGGCAACTGGGGCGCGGCGCTTCCCGTCGTCTACCGCTGGGCATACGAATACAGTCCGCCGGGGCAAGAGGAAGATTTCGTGCCGCAAAACCAGCCGCCCGCGACGGTGCCTGAACCGGCCCACCCGGCGCTTCACCCCGGCGAGGCCCACGAATGACCACGCTGCCGCGCCCCTTCGTTCACGACGCGCCACCCGGCTTGCCGAATGCGGGCCGCACCGGCCTGATCGTCTTCATGGCGGTCGCGACGACGTTGTTCTCGCTGCTGCTGCTCGCCTATGCGATGCGCATGCGCGAGCCCGACTGGCAGCCGATCCCGCATCCGGCGCTGCTGTGGTGGAACACCGGCGCGCTGGCGCTGGCCAGCGTCGCCATGCAGCGAGCCCGGCAACCGACCTTGCACCGCACCGCGTGGCTCGTGTGCGGCGGCGTGCTGGCGGCCGTGTTCGTGGCCGGGCAACTGATCGCCTGGCACCTGCTGTCGGCTGGCGGGCAGACCGTTGCGGTCAATCCGTCGAACAGCTTCCTCTACCTGCTCACCGGCCTGCACGGATTGCATGTGCTGGGCGGGCTGGCGGCGTGGGCGGTGACGATCGCGCAGCCCCGGCGCGCGGACCCGTTCCGGGCCCGGCGTGTCATCGATCTGTGCGCGCTCTACTGGCATTTCCTGCTCGCGGTGTGGCTTGTGCTGCTGGCGGCGATGTGGTGGCTGACCCCCGGGATCGTCGCCGCCGTCTGCGGGCCGCTGTATGGAGCCGCGCCATGACCGCGCCCACGGCCCCCTCCGGACCCGCCGCCGGTTCGCCCGCGGCCCCGCCTGCCGATGCGCCATCTGCCGACAGCCGGCCCGACGCCCGGCCCGACGGCTGGCGCGGCATCGTCACGGACTGGTCGGCCGATCGCGAAGCCTTCAAGGTGCCGTGGGGCAAGGCGATGATGTGGATCTTCCTGCTGTCGGACACGTTCGTCTTCAGCAGCTTCCTGATCGGCTACATGACGGTGCGCATGTCGACCACGGCGCCGTGGCCCGATACCGCGAAGGTGTTCGGGCTCAGCGTGGGCGGCGTGGAGGTGCCGTTGCTGCTGATTGCGATCATGACGTTCACGCTGATCAGCAGCAGCGGCACCATGGCGATGGCCGTCAACTTCGGCTACCGGCGCAACGCGAGGCCCGCCGCCGCGCTGCTGCTGGCGACCGCGCTGCTGGGCGCCACCTTCGTGTCGCTGCAGGCGTTCGAATGGAGCAACCTGATCTTCCGGGAAGGCATCCGCCCGTGGGGCAATCCGCTGGGCGCGGCGCAGTTCGGCGCGTGCTTCTTCACGATCACCGGGTTCCACGGCTTTCACGTGACCTGCGGCGTGATCTACCTGCTGCTGATCGCACGCAAGATCCTGCAGCCGGGGTTCACCGAACACGGCAACTTCCAGATCGTCGAGATCGCCGGCCTGTACTGGCACTTCGTCGACCTGGTGTGGGTGTTCATCTTCGCGCTGTTCTACTTGTGGTGAGGCAGGCCATGGACCATACCGATCCCGCCGACCGACCCGACGCCGCGCACGGCCAGCAGCATCCGATCGGCCTCTACCTGAAGATCTGGGGCCTGCTGTTCGTGCTGAGCACGTTGTCGTACCTGGTCGACTATTTCAACGTGCAGGGCCTGTTGCGCTGGGTACTGATCGTCGTGCTGATGATCGCCAAGGCCGGGCTGATCGTGTCGATCTTCATGCACATGATGTGGGAGCGGCTGGCGCTGGTGTACGCGATTCTCGTGCCGCCGCTGTGCCTGCTGGTGCTCATGGTGCTGATGGCGGCCGAGGCGCATCACACGTTCGGGATGCGGGAATTGTTTTTTCGCTGATTCCTTCGCAAGGCGGTTCGCAGGGGATGAACGTGTCGCGGCGCGACGGGCACGGTGACGGGCCGCGGTTGTGCGCCGGGAGGCGTCGCGGCATCGGAGGATGCCGGTCATCCGGCCACGCAAACATCGAGGAGGGCAAGATGAAGTTTTCACGCCGACGTTTTATTGCTGCCACCACCGTTCTGGCATCCGCGCTGGCCGTTGGACGCCGCGCGGCCGCGGCAGATGCCGGGGCCGGTGCCGTGCAGGAAACGGATGCAAACGCCCAGGCCCTCGGCTACAAGACGGATGCAAGCCGGGTCGACCATGCGAAATTCCCGAAATTTCAGGCGGGCGAGGCCTGCGCGAATTGCCAGTTCTTCCAGGGCAAGACCGGTGCGGCCACGGCGCCGTGCACCATATTCGGCGGCAAGCAGGTCAATGCGAAAGGCTGGTGCGGCGCTTACGCGAAAAAGGCGTAGACGGGCAGGGGCGAGCGGGTGGCCGGGATACGTGACGCCCGGCCCACCTCATGGCTGATCGGACTCGAGCCACGCACCCGGCGCGACGCGAGATCCGGATGGCAGGCAAGGGTCAGAGATCGCCGCGCACTTCACCGGTTCCGAGCGCGGTTCGCTGCCGGTTGACTTCCGCCCAAAGCTCGTCGCTGTCGTCATTGCGCAGCAGGACCATCCAGTCCAGTTGGTCGTCGGTCACGTCGAAGTATTCCAGGATCTCCCGGCGAGCCGCATCGACGAACTGCGCGTATTCCGGGGTTGCCTGGGCCTGCGCGTGCAACGCGTCGTATTCCGCATCGTCCGCGCCGCCGCCGTGCTCGTCGATGTAGCGCGAGATCCACTGGTCTATTTCGCGGTCGTAGTCGGCTTCGGCGCGCATCGCTTGCACGGCCGTGTAGAAATCCAGTTCGGCAAACGCGGCGATCGCCGCCGTTGTCGCCTCGTCGAAGGTAGTCGTCATTCCATCTCTCATGTTGGTCAGCGCGCATCATCGCACGGGCGGCGCCGGGGCAGGTGCGTCGAATCCGGATGGCGCAATACACCGCTTGTGTGCCGAAGTCTGACCCGGGCAACGGCACCATTTTCGGAAGGTGGATGCCTCCGCCGGATAGCGCGTCGGCGGTATGTTACCGGCTCGAAACGACCCGGAGCGGTCAGCCGGTCGACACGGAATCATCGGCTGCTGGAAATCACGTCGCTCATGTATTGATTCAGGTCGCGAAAATCCTGAACGGTCCAGGCATGCGGCGCCAGCTTTACGCCGTTCTCCCTCAAGGTTCTCGGAATCAGGTCCCCGTTCGGGCGAAGTATTACCGATGAAACGATGACGCCTGGATAATCATGGAGCCGCTTTTTGAACGCGGCAGTCGTGAGGTCGGGCGTGGGGGGATTGCTTTTCCCGGCCAATGGCCCGCTGCCCTTGATATCTGCGCCATGGCACATCGCGCATCTCTGTATGAAGAGATTTTTTCCGTTGACGTTTTGCGAGAAGGCGAGTGAAGGCTGAGTCAACACCCACGCTCCCAGCGAAGTGATGAGCAATGCTCTTGCTTTCATTTTCCTTGTCGTATCACGCGGATTGCCGGGTCGGGGAGTATAAACGCGTCATCGCGGAATGGCCGCGCCTGACTGAACCGGGTCGGACGACCGGGCGTCCGCATCGCTCATTCCGGCCCCCACCGCCATCCCATGCCGCCCTCAGGGTCGTCATGGAAAACTGTATGAATATACAGTATAGTGTCCGTCGAAATCGGGCCGCACAGGTGCAACCCTTGCGGCGCGTGCGCCGCGCCTGCGGGCATCCGCCGCAGCGTTCCGGCACCGGGCACTCTGGTTAACTCATTCAGACGGGCAGGCAAATTGTCATCCAGCAATCTGATCCGCATTCGCGGAGCACGTCAGCACAACCTCAAGAACCTCGATCTCGACCTGCGCACCGGCGAGATGACGGTCGTCACCGGCCCGTCGGGCTCCGGCAAGTCGAGTCTCGTGTTCGACACGCTGTACGCGGAAGGCCAGCGGCGCTACGTCGAGACGTTCAGCGCGTACGCGCGGCAGTTCCTCGACCGGATGGACCGCCCGCAGGTCGAGCGGGTCGACGGCGTGCCGCCCGCGATCGCGATCGACCAGACCAACCCGGTGCGCAGTTCGCGCTCGACCGTCGGCACGATGACCGAGCTGAACGATCACCTGAAGCTGCTGTACGCGCGCGCGGCCGAGCTGTTCGACCGCAAGACCGCGCGGCAGGTGCGGCACGACACGCCGGAGACGATCTACGCGGAGCTCGTCGCGCGCACGCAGGCGGACGATCCGCGCGTCGTCGTCACGTTCCCGGTCGAGCTGCCCGAAACGGCTTCCGATGAAGAAGTCGCGCAGTGGCTGTCCGCGAGCGGTTACACGCGCGTGCAGGCGCAACGCGAGGTCGCGTCGCCCACCGGGCCGCGCAAGGTGCTCGACGTGGTGGCCGACCGCTTCCGCGTGCAGCAGGCCGACAAGGTGCGCGTGGTCGAGGCGATCGAGGCGTCGCTGAAGCGCGGCGGCGGGCGCGCGAACGTGTACGTGCTGGCGCCGGAAGCGGAAAACGCGATCGCCGAGCCGCAGGTGTGGCGCTTCTCCACCGGGCTTCACGATCCCGACAGCGACCTGCGCTACGCGGAGCCGCAGGCGGCGCTGTTCTCGTTCAATTCGGCGTATGGCGCGTGCGAAACCTGCCGCGGCTTCGGCCGCGTGATCGGCGTCGATCTCGGCCTCGTGATCCCCGACGCGCGCAAGACGCTGCGCGGCGGCGCGATCAAGCCGATGCAGACGCCCGCGTGGAAGGAGTGCCAGGACGACCTGATGCGCTACGCGGCGAAAGCCGGCATCCCGCGCGACACGCCGTGGGCCGAGCTGTCGGACGCCGAGCGCGACTGGGTCGTCAACGGTTCGCCGGACTGGAACGGCAAGTGGCAGAGCCAGTGGTACGGCGTGAAGCGCTTCTTCGGCTATCTCGAGTCGAAAGCGTACAAGATGCATATCCGCGTGCTGCTGTCGAAATACCGCAGCTACACGCCGTGCGACGTGTGCGGCGGCGCGCGCCTGAAGACGGAATCGCTGCAGTGGCGGCTCGGCTCGAAAGAGAACGCCGACGGCGTGCTCGCGCCGGCCGGCCGCTTCATGCCGCGCGGCGTCGACTGGAGCCGCGCGCAGCTCGAGGCGCTGCCGGGCCTGACCGTGCACGACCTGATGCTGTTGCCGATCGAGCGCATCCGCCGCTTCTTCGACGACATCAGCCTGCCGAGCGCGCTGCTCGACGATGCATTGAAGCTGCTGCTCGCCGAGGTGCGCACGCGCCTGAAATACCTGTGCGACGTCGGGCTCGGCTACCTGACGCTCGACCGGCAGAGCCGCACGCTGTCGGGCGGCGAGGTGCAGCGGATCAACCTGACGACGGCGCTCGGCACGTCGCTCACGAAAACCCTGTTCGTGCTCGACGAACCGAGCATCGGGCTGCATCCGCGCGATCTCACGCGGATCGTCGAGGCGATGCAGCGGCTGCGCGACGCGGGCAATACGCTGGTGGTGGTCGAACACGATCCGTCGGTGATGCTCGCGGCCGATCGCCTGATCGACATGGGGCCCGGCCCCGGCGAGCGCGGCGGCACGATCGTCTACGACGGCACGCCGGGCGACATCCGCTCCGCGCACACGCTGACGGGCGAGTATCTCGGCGGCCGCAAGCATGTCGCGCATGCGTCGAACTGGGCGCGCCGGGTGGTCGACGCGAATACGCCGCGCATCGTGCTCGAAGGCGCGAGCGAACACAACCTGCGCGACGTGACGGTCGAGATCCCGCTGCAGCGGCTCGTCTGCGTGACGGGCGTGTCGGGGTCCGGCAAGTCCACGCTGCTGCAGGACGTGCTCTATCCGGCGATGGCGCGGCACCACGGCAAGGCGACCGAGTCGCCGGGCGCGTACCGCAGCCTCACGGGCGCCGACCAGGTGGGCGACGTCGTGTTCGTCGACCAGTCGCCGATCGGCAAGACCACCCGTTCGAACCCGGCGAGCTACGTCGGCGCGTTCGACGAGATCCGCAAGCTGTTCGCGAAGGCGCCGCTCGCGCTGCAACGCGGCTACGGCGCCGGCACGTTCAGCTTCAACTCGGGCGACGGCCGTTGCCCGACCTGCGGCGGCTCGGGCTTCGAGCACATCGAGATGCAGTTCCTGAGCGACGTCTACCTGCGCTGCCCGGACTGCGACGGCAGCCGCTACCGCGCGGAGATTCTCGAAGTGCGCATCGAGCGCGACGGCCGCGCGCTGAGCATCGCCGACGTGCTCGATCTCACCGTCAGCGAAGCGGCCGCGTTCTTCGCGACCGACGCCGAGGTGCTGCGCGTGCTGCAGCCGATCGTCGACGTCGGCCTCGAATACGTGAAGCTCGGCCAGCCGGTGCCGACGCTGTCGGGCGGCGAAGCGCAGCGCCTGAAGCTGGCCGGCTTCCTCGCCGAATCGGCGGCGGCCGTGAACGGCCGCCGGGTCGTCACGGAAGAGGCGCGCATCGCGCGGGCGAAGCTGTTCATGTTCGACGAGCCGACCACCGGGCTGCACTTCGACGACATCGCGAAGCTGATGCAGGCGTTCGGCAAGCTGCTCGCGGCCGGCCATTCGCTGATCGTGATCGAGCACAACCTCGACGTGATCCGCGCGGCCGACTGGCTGATCGATCTCGGCCCGGAAGGCGGCGACGGCGGCGGCCTCGTGCTGTGCGCGGGCACGCCCGACGACGTGAAAGCCTGCGCCGAATCGCATACCGGCGTGGCGCTGCTGCAGTACGAACGCGCGATGGATGCCGACATGGCGCTCGCCGACGAAGGCAAGCCGCTGCAGGCCGTGCTGAACGCGGCGCGCGAGCGGCGCGCGATCGAAGGCGAGGACGTCGTGCGGATCGTCAACGCGCGCGAGCACAACCTGAAGGCGCTCGACGTCGACATTCCGCACGGCAAGTTCAACGTGATCACCGGCGTGTCGGGTTCCGGCAAGTCGACGCTCGCGTTCGACATCCTGTTCCACGAAGGCCAGCGCCGTTACCTCGAATCGCTGAACGCGTATGCGCGCTCGATCGTGCAGCCGGCCGGCCGCCCCGAAGTCGACGCGGTGTACGGCATCCCGCCGACCGTCGCGATCGAGCAGCGGCTGTCGCGCGGCGGGCGCAAGAGCACGGTCGCGACCACGTCCGAGGTGTGGCACTTCCTGCGGCTGCTGTACGTGAAGCTCGGCCTGCAGCATTGCATCCACGACGGCACGCCGGTCACGTCGCAATCCGTCGAATCGATCGCCGCGCAGTTGCTGCGCGATCATCGCGGCGAACACGTCGGGCTGCTCGCGCCGCTCGTCGTGAACCGCAAGGGCGTGTATACGGATCTCGCGAAGTGGGCGAAGGCGCGCGGCAGCACGCATCTGCGCGTCGACGGCGAGTTCGTGCCGGTCGATCCGTGGCCGAAGCTCGACCGCTTCCGCGAGCATACGATCGAGCTGCCGGTCGCCGATATCGTCGTGTCCCCCGACAACGAAGCCGAACTGCGACGCGTGCTCGACGAGACGCTCGAGCTCGGCAAGGGCGTGATGCATCTGCTCGCGCCGCTCGACGGGTTGCACGACGCGATGCAGAACGATCATTCGACCGCGCGGGTCGGCACGGTCAAGGTGCTGTCGGTCAAGCGCGCGTGCCCGGTGTGCGGCACGAGCTACCCGGAGCTGGACCCGCGGATGTTCTCGTACAACAGCAAGCACGGCTGGTGCACGACCTGCGTCGGCACCGGCGTCACGCTCACGCGCGAACAGCGCGCCGCGTATGACGACACGGTGCTCGCCGGGGACGATCGCGGCCGCGAGCAGACGCTGCCGTCGGACGAACAGGAACCGGAAGGCGTCGACAACGAGCCGTGCCCGGATTGCAACGGCACGCGGCTGAACCCGACCGCGCGGGCGGTGACGTTCGACGCGCATCCGATCGTCGAGGTCGCGCAATGGACGGTGTCGGACACGCGCCGCTGGATCGACGGGCTGGAGCTGACGGGGCGCGACGCGCAGATCGCGCGCGACATCGTCAGCGAGATCGGCAGCCGCCTCGCGTTTCTCGAGGAAGTCGGGCTCGGCTACCTGAGCCTCGATCGCGCGGCGCCGAGCCTGTCGGGCGGTGAAGCGCAGCGCATCCGGCTCGCCGCGCAGCTCGGCAGCAACCTGCAGGGCGTCTGCTACGTGCTCGACGAACCGACGATCGGCCTGCATCCGCGCGACAACCAGATCCTGCTGGATGCGCTGCGCAAGCTCGGCGACAAGGGCAATACGCTCGTCGTCGTCGAACATGACGAGGACACGATTCGCCGCGCCGATCACATCATCGACGTCGGCCCGGGCGCGGGCAAGCGCGGCGGCACGCTGGTCGCCGAGGGCGCGGTCGCCGATCTGGCCGCGCAGCCGGATTCCGTGACGGGCCGGCTGCTCGCGCAGCCGATGACGCATCCGCTGCAGCCGCGCCGCAGCGTGAGCCTGCCGGGCAAGAAGGGCGGCGCGGCCGTGCCGGAAGCCTGGCTGACCGTGCACGGTGCGCGGCTGCACAACCTGCGCGACGTCACGGTCGGCATTCCGCTCGCGCGGCTCGTCGCGGTCACCGGCGTGAGCGGCTCGGGCAAGTCGACGCTCGCGCGCGACGTGCTGATGACGAACCTGCTCGACGCGGTCGGCCGCTCGGTGCTGTCGTCGCCGGCCACGCGCCGCGCGCGCAAGGCCGCGCAGCAGGACACGCCGGCTACCAACCGTCGTTCGAGCGTGCTCGCGCGCAGTGCGCCGCGGCCGTCGCTGAACGTCACGCATGCGTGGCAGGGCTGCGAATCGCTGAGCGGCTGGGAGCAGATCGACCGCGTGCTCGAAGTCGACCAGACGCCGATCGGCAAGACGCCGCGCTCGTGTCCGGCCACCTATATCGGCGTGTGGGACACGATCCGCAAGCTGTTCGCCGATACGCTGGAAGCGCGTGCGCGCGGCTACACGGCGTCGCGCTTCTCGTTCAACACCGGCGACGGGCGTTGCCCCGCATGCGAAGGGCAAGGCGTGCGCACGATCGGGATGAGCTTCCTGCCCGACGTGAAGGTGCCGTGCGACGTGTGCCACGGGCAGCGCTTCAACCCGGAGACGCTCGCCGTCACGTGGCGCGGCCGGAACATCGGCGACGTGCTGACGATGGAGATCGACGAGGCGGTGGAGTTTTTTGCGCCGATCTCGAACATCGCGCATCCGTTGCAGCTGATGAAGGATGTCGGCCTCGGCTACCTGACGCTCGGCCAGCCGTCGCCGACGTTGTCGGGCGGCGAGGCGCAGCGCATCAAGCTCGTCACCGAGCTGACGAAGGTGCGCGACGACATCACGCGGCGCGGCCAGAAGGCGCCGCACACGCTGTACGTGCTCGACGAGCCGACGGTCGGCCTGCACATGGCGGACGTCGCGAAGCTGATTCGCGTGCTGCACCGGCTCGTCGATGCGGGGCACAGCGTCGTCGTGATCGAGCACGACCTCGACGTGATCGCGGAAGCCGACTGGATCATCGATCTCGGGCCGGAAGGCGGCGTGGGCGGCGGCACGATCGTCGCGGCGGCGCCGCCGGAAGCGCTCGTGCAGGTGCGTGCGAGCCATACGGGGCAGGCGCTCAAACCGGTGCTCGCGCGAACGGGCACGGGCGAAGGGGAAGCCGAGCGCGAGGGAGAAGCGCGGGTCGGGTGAGCGCGACACTTCGTGTTGACGGCACCGCTGCCAGGGGGATTGCCTCCTGGCTAACGGGCTCGGTTCTGTTCTTTCAAGCCGTGGGGTAATGGCTCCGGTGTGGCGCCGTTACCCCGTTTCCGGTACGCGAAGCCTCGCGCTATCGGAGCTTCGTTTTCTGGTGTCGACCGGCGCCATTCCTGCATGCGGCGCCGTCAGGTCTGTCGATCGCTCGCTCGATTGCGTGCCCGTCACTAAAAACATATCCCCCACGCGTTTCTGCGCTGTCGCATCCATTCCGCGATCGGGTTCGGCTGCGCGTCGAACCGTTGCGCCTGAGCGGCCAGCGTCCGCTTGCCTTGGGCGTTGCAAGTGCAGCACTTTTGCATCGAACCCCGTCGGGTGTGACGGTCGGGTTCTCTTCTTCATCGTCCAGGTTTCCGGGCCGCATTATCGCGGGCCCATGAATCGCACGTTCCCCTTGTGCGACTGCCCGGGTTTGTACGGCCACGCCTGAATCAATCTCGATTTTCATTATGTGTGCACGCGCTATCTGTTTTGATACGCGCGTCATATCCATAGAAGAAATGACTGCAACGGGTCAGTCGCACGTTCTCCATAATCGACATCCGAGATTGCCTGCCTGTTCGACGCTTTTTCATGAAAGTTTGAATCCGGTCAGCCCGGCCATTTGCGAGGTTGAGTTCGATGTCTCGTTTCCTTTTTTCGATCCCCGATAAAAAACCGATCGCCAAAGAGGTGAACGCGCGCGTTCCGGTCGATGGTGCCGTGCCGGTCGTGCGTCATGCCTGTCGACAGGCGGATCGGGCAGATCCCGGGCCGACCGCACGCGGCGCGTGTACCACCAGACAGACCCAATGACGAAGGATACGAAAGTGAGCAACGTCCGCATTGATCACATTGCTTTCCTGACACCGGGCAATTACGTCGGTGAAGACGCGGCGGCGGGATTCGAGCAGACGCTCGAACTGTTCAGCGCGGGCGAGGCGCTCGGTTACGACAGCGCGTGGGTGCGGCAACGCCATCTCGAGCGCGCCGTGTCGTCGGCCGCCACGTTTCTCGCGGCGGCGAGCCAGCGCACGACCCGGATCGGATTGGGCGCCGCGGTCATCCAGATGGGATACGAGAATCCGTTGCGGCTGGCCGAGGATCTCGCCACCGTCGACGTGCTCTCGCGCGGGCGGCTCAATGTCGGGCTCAGCGCGGGCGCGCCGAATCACGGCGCGCTGCTGGGCGAGCGGCTGTTCGACACCGATCCGGATCTCGTCGACTTCTCGCATGCGCGTGTGGCACGCCTGCGCCGCAATCTCGCCGGCGACTGGCTCGGCGACGACGACACGTTCGTCGAATCGGCCGCAGGCAGGGTTCGGCCTCGCGTGAGCCCGTTTGCGCCCGGCCTGACGGGGCGACTCTGGTACGGGGGCGGTTCCAGGCGGTCGATCGAATGGGCCGCCAGGAACGGGTTCAACCTGCTGATCGGCAATATAACCACGGGCGAGGGCACCGATAGCCATATCGACGCCCAGTTGCGGCAACTGGATCTGTATCGCGACCATTGGCATGAAGCTCATGCACCGCGGATCGCGCTGGGGCGCGTGATCGTCCCGACCGACGGCGCGAGCGCGAAGGAGCGCGAACGCTATCGCGCATTTGCCGACGCGCGTCATGCCCGCACGCTGGCGCCGCAGGGCGAGCGGCGCACGCTGTTCGCGCCGGATCTCGTCGGCAGCTCGGACGAGATCGTGGAGCGGTTGCTGACCGACCCGGTGGTCGGACAGGTGCGGGAGCTGCGCCTCGAATTGCCTTACGACCTGCCGTTCGAGAACTACCGGCAGATTCTCGAGGACTTCATCACGCGTATCGCCCCGGCACTCGGGTGGCAGCCGGTTGACCGGCGCGAGCCCGCCGCAGCCTGATGCGATCGACATGACATTCCATCGAACGGCGCACGTGATCGAAGTCGGCGACGGACCGGATGCCGCCGGGCACGCCGCCCCTTCGATCTCGTTGCAACTGGACCGAACATGACAACCGCTTCTCCATCCCGGCTCGCGGCAATCGGCCGCCCGCGCCGCTTCGGCAACAAGCAGACGCATCCGGTGCGTCGCTTCGGCGGTATCGCGATTGCCATTGCGCTGCATCTCGTCCTGATCTGGGCGCTCGTGAATGGTCTCGCGACGCGAGTCGTCCAGATCGTCCAGCAACCGATCGAGGCACGCATCATCGCACCGGTGAAGCCGCCGCCTCCACCGCCGCCACCGAAGCCGGTCGAAAAGGTCGTGTCGAAGCCGCGGGTGACGGCGCCGCCGCCGCCGTTCGTGCCGCCGCCCGAGGTACACGTGCAGGCTCCGCCGCAGCCGACCATCACGCACCAGGACGTGCCGGTCCAGAGCGCACCGGTGCACGAGGCGCCGCCCGCGCCGGCGCCGGTGCCGGTTGCCAAGCCGGTGAATCGTGAGATCGGCGTGGTCTGCCCGAATTCGGACGAAGTTCGGTCGTCGATCGTCTACCCGCCGGAGGCGCAGGACAACAACATCACGGGTGAAGTGACCGTCGAATTCACCGTCGATCCGGACGGCCGCGTCACGAACCTGCGGGTTGCCCAGCCGGCCGACCCGGTGCTCAATCGTGCGGCGCTCAATGCGGTCAAGCGCTTCAACTGTATCGCCCAGGGGCAATCCGTGCGTGTGCGGGTACCGTTTTCCTTCAACCTGAATTGACGCGGGCCACGGCAAGCTGTTCGACCGGGCCGGTTTTTCGAATCGACACATGACGCATACGGAGTCCTTATGAACAAGCGTTTTCGCGCCGCAGTCGCGGCAAGTCTGATGATATCGGCCGGCATCGGCGGCACGCTGATCGCACCGCAAGCGGTGCTTGCACAGCAAGCGGCAGCATCCGCGCCGAGCCAGGCCGCTCCCGGCGTGGCACCGACCTCGGCGGCACCGGCTGCCTCAAGTGCGGCCGATCGTGCGGTGCCGCCGCCCGAACCCGCGACGTCGGCCACCGTCGAGAATCCTTACGGCCTGGGCGCGCTGTGGGCGAACGGCGACTTCGTCGCGCGTTTCGTACTGGGGCTGCTCGTGGTCATGTCGCTCGGCAGCTGGTACGTCATGGTCACCAAGTTCATCGAGCAGGCGCGCGCGAACGGCCGTGCGAAGTCGGCCGACGAGCAGGTCTGGAATGCGCCGACGCTGGCCGAGGGTGCCGCCCAGCTCGACGATGCTTCGCCGTTTCGCTTCATCGCCGAGAACGCGATCGAGGCGGGGGAGCACCACGACACCGCGCTGCTCGATTCGGTCGACCGCAACACCTGGATCGACCTGAACATCGAGCGCTCGATCACCAGCGTGTCGAACCGCCTGCAGGACGGCCTGGCGTTTCTCGGCACGGTGGGCTCCACCGCGCCGTTCGTCGGCCTGTTCGGCACCGTGTGGGGCATCTATCACGCGCTGACGGCCATCGGCATCGCGGGCCAGGCGTCGATCGACAAGGTCGCCGGCCCGGTGGGCGAGGCGCTGATCATGACCGCGATCGGCCTCGCGGTGGCCGTGCCGGCCGTGCTCGGCTACAACTTCCTCGTGCGCCGCAACAAGTCCGTGATGGAACGCGTGCGCGATTTCGGCGCGCAACTGCACACGGTGTTGCTCGCGGGCGGCAGGCGCGCGGCGGGCCGCATCGCGACACCGGCGGCACAGTCGCCGCAGGCGCTGGCGGTTCAGTCGTAGGCGGGGCGCGTCATGGCAATCAGTGTCGGCGGTGACGACAACGACGAGGTGATCTCGGCGATCAACACGACGCCGCTCGTGGACGTGATGCTGGTGTTGCTGATCATCTTCCTGATCACGATCCCGGTGGTGACGCACACGATCCAGGTGCAGTTGCCGGCGGAGCGGGTACAGCCGCTGCAGACCCAGCCGAAAAGCATCGAGATCGCGGTGAACCGGCAGGGCGACCTTTTCTGGGGAACCGAGCACGTGAACCTTCCGACGCTGGTGTCGCGCCTGAAGGAGATTTCGACGCAGGCGCCGCAGCCGGACGTGCACGTGCGTGGCGATCAGGCGACGCCGTATCAGTACATCGGCCGGGTCGTCGCGGCATGCGAGCGGGCCGGGGTCGTCAAGGTCGCCTTCATCACGCAGCCGCCCGCGCGCGGGGGCTAGGGAGTTCGAACGATGGGTATGAACGCAGGCTCCGGAGGGAGCAAGGACGATCCGGACGTGATGGTGGACATCAACACCACGCCGTTGATCGACGTGATGCTGGTGCTGCTGATCATGTTGATCATCACGATCCCGATCCAGATGCACTCGGTGAAGATGAACCTGCCGGTGGGGAACCCACCGCCACCGCCGCATCCGCCCCAGGTGGTGCAGATCGACATCGGTGCGGACGGGGCAGTCAACTGGAACGGCGCGGCAGTGAGCGGCGGGGCCGTGCTGGACGCGAAGTTCCGCGCGGTGGCGGCCGAGGCCGACCAGGACGAGATCCGGCTGCGCCCGGACAAGTCCGCACCTTACAAGGCGGTGGCCGAAGTGCTGGCCTCGGCCCAGCGCGAAGGCGCGACGAAGATCGGCCTGATCGGCAACGAGCAGTACATGGAGTGAGCGGCTCGAAAGAACGATGGCGCGGATCGAGTCGTATCCCGCCGGGTCGCACGCGATCGCGCGATCCTCTCGGGTGCCGCTGCCCGCGCAATCGCCGCATTGTCATGCAACTTCGCGCAACTTCGCGCAACCCCGCGTGAATCGCATTCGCCGGCCGGGCAACGCAAACGTGTTGTCCAGGCCCGGCGCTCCCGCACGAGCAGATCACCTGCCACGGTGTAAACGGGTACGCCGGGCGACTGGCCATCCATTCGCATCGAGAACCGACGCGTTCCTCCTAAGCCGGCCACCCCATCAGCGAAGACTGCTCGAAGCGGAGCAGGGCCGCCGGGCTGCGATCGTTCCGCCATCGCAATGATGTCGACATCGTCACGATACTTTCCGGCCCATCGGTTCGAACATGCAATGCGCAGCTTGTCGAGCGAAATCGATATTTCACAAACGTGCGCATATTCCTTTTCATTATTCAAATCGGGCATCGTCAATATCCACAGATTTAACGGGTGCCATTTCCATTCGCCACGCAATCGCAACATTTCCTGCGTGATTGCGTAATCGTGCGCAAGGTCGATAATTGTCTAATGAATTGATAAATGAAAATGCGTATTTGTTATTTAACAAACTATTACACCAGGAGGATGATTCGTCACGCACTGATATCAAAACAAACGAGAAGCGTGACGCGAGAATGAAACGACACTTCGCGGCTCGCTGAAATGAGGGCCTTGAAGTGGTTTATCAGAGAAACGACATTGCGCGCGTGAGGATCCCCCGTTGCCGCTCGCTGGCGCTGGCCGCCTGCTGGATTACCGCCGGCAGCGCCGCGTGGGCACAGGGCACGAAGCCGGAACCGGCGCCTGCCGGCGATACCCGGGACGTCGTCGTCACCGTTCAGGACGTCGTCGTCACGACCGGCACGCGTGAAAGCGCGCGGAAGGTGCGCGATGCCGCCGCCCCGGTGGAAGTGATCAGCGGCGACGCATTGCGGCGCACCGGGCAGGGCAACCTGCGCGACGCACTCGTCCAGCTCTCGCCGTCGATCGCGCGCCAGGCGATGCGCGGCGATGCGGGCAACCTGACCAGCGCGCTGACGCTGCACGGGCTGAGCCCCGATTACGTGCTGGTGCTCGTGAACGGCAAGCGCCGCCATTCGACCGCGAATGTGTCGCTGAACCGCGGGCCGCAGCAAGGATCGACCGGTGTCGACGTCGACCTGATCCCGGTCACGGCGATTGATCATGTCGAGATTCTCCGTGACGGCGCATCCGCGCAATACGGCTCGGATGCGATTGCCGGCGTGATCAACGTCATCCTCAAGTCGAATTACCAGGGTGGCGAGGTGTCGAACACGACCGGCCAGACCTATCAGGGCGACGGCCTTGCGCAGAACAATGCGGCCACCATCGGGCTGAGGCTCGGCGATGCCGGTTATGTCGACCTGAGCGCCGAATACAACCGGCAGAATCATACGGTGCGAACCGACGCCGATCCGCGAACCGGCCGGAACGACAACCTGATTCTCGGGTCGCCTTCCAGCACGCGGGAATCGGTCGCCTTCAACGCGGGTTACCTGCTCGAAGGCGGCGCGAAGCTGTACGGCTTCGGCACGTATGCGCACCGGAGCGGCGGCAGCTACCAGAATTACCGGTTGCCGTCGGTCCTGCCCGCGCTCTATCCGAACGGCTTCACGCCGCAGGAAACGATCAACGAAAACGACTTTTCGCTGACTGCGGGCGTGAAAGGCGACCGGCTGCTCGGCTGGGCATGGGACATCAGTTCGACCTACGGCCGCGACAACATCGGCATCGGCATGGTCAATTCGGCGAACACGAGCCTGTTCGCCGCGACCGGATCGACGCCGACCGGCTTCCGCCTGTCGACCTTCACGAACACGCAGTGGACCAACAACCTGGACCTGTCGCGTGCATTCCACCTGCCGCTGCTGCCCGCGCCGCTCAACGTGTCGGTCGGCGCCGAGCATCGCCACGAAAGCTACACGGTCGGCGCGGGCGATCCCGCGTCGACCTATGGTGCGGGCAGCCAGGCGTTGCCGGGCCTGTCGCCGCTCAGTGCGCTGTCGAAATCGCGCGAGGTGCTCGGCACCTACATCGATCTCGCCACCCGGCTCGCGCCGAACTGGCAGGTGGATCTCGCGGGGCGCTTCGAGCATTACAACGACGTCGGCAGCACGACCAACGGCAAGGTCTCGACGCGCTACGACATCACGCCGCGCATCGCGGTCCGCGGAAGCGTCGGCACCGGTTTTCGCGCGCCGTCGCTCGCGCAGCAGTACTTCACGAACCTGAACATCTCGCCGCTTTCCGCCTACGGGCAACTGGCCCCGAACTCGCAGGCCGCACGCAACCTCGGCGCGACGCCGCTCAAGCCCGAGAAGTCGACCAACTTCGATATCGGGCTCGTGCTCAACCCGCTGCCGAACCTGAACGTGACGATCGACGCGTACCAGATCAACATCCGCGACCGGATCGTGCAGGGCGGCACCTATAGCGGGCAGACCGCGATCGATGCGCTGACGCAGGCCGGCATCACGTTGCCGGCGGGCTTGCCGTCGGTGACGGCGAACTATTTCACGAACGGCGTGAATACGCGCACGCGCGGCCTCGACATCCTGGCCACGTATCACAGCAACTTCGCGAGGTGGGGGAGCGTCGACTGGGATCTCGGCATCAACTTCAACACGACGAGCGTGACGAGCGTGGGCCGCGACACCAACGGCAACACGCTGTTGAACGCGCAGCAGGTCGGCTACATCACGTCGTCGACGCCGAAGAACAAGATCATCGTCGGCGGCACCTGGCACCGTGACAAATGGGCGCTCAGCCTGCACGAAACGCGTTACGGCACGACCTCCGGCGAAGAGAGCTACTGGAGCGGCCCGAATGCATTTTCGACGACGCGCTTCGCGCATTTCACGAATGCGGCGCGATACGTCACCGACGTCGAGCTGCGCTATGCGATGACACGCAAGTTCGAAATCGCGGTGGGCGCGAACAACCTGTTCAACGTGTACCCGAGCAAGCTGCCGTCCGAGAACCAGTTCCTGGGCACGCAGTACGACATCGTGTCGTCGCCGATCGGCATCAACGGCGGCTTCTATTACCTGCGCGCCCGCTACCTGCTCTGATGCGCGTGGCTCCCTTACTTCCTTCACTCCTTCATTCCATCACGCCATGAACCGACCGGCAGAGGTTGACCATGCAGTGATCGACGTCGACGAAACGTCGCTGTGCGCCGATCACATTCTCGATTTGTGCAGAGGCAATGCGCTCGCGATACGCATTCGTGCGTTCACGCCGCCGGCGGTCGTCCGGCGAGCGGAGGAGCAGCTGTTCGCCCATCCCGACCGGGGCGCGCTGGGTCACGCAGCCGAATTTACGCGGCTCGGCATCGCGTACGCGGAGGTGCGATCCGAAGATGTGCGGCAGGCGTATCACCGGCATGCGCGCGCCAACATCGAGCGCGTTCGGACGTTGTTCGGCGAGCTGGCGTCGCCGGTCGACCGGTTCCGCACGTTGCTCGACGACGCGTGGCCCGAAGGGGCACGGCTGCTGAGTGTGGACGGGAGCAAGTGCTTCGTCGGCGTGTGCCGCTACCTGACGCCCGGCGTGGATCTCGAGCCGCACATCGACAACCTGGAATGGACGCTGCCGGCATGCACCGGATGGGCGCTGCAGTATCAGCTGTCGGCCAACATCTATCTGCAGGTGCCGCCGCACGGGGGCGAGCTGGAACTCTGGCGCGTCGCACCCGATGCGCGCGAATACGAAGCGCTCAAGGGCGATCGCCATTACGGGATCGGCCGCGAGCAGGTGGGCGCGCCGGACCTGGTGATCAAGCCGGAGGTGGGCGACCTGATCTTCCTGAATCCGCGTTTCATCCACGCGGTTCGCCCTGTCCGGGGCACCGACCGGGTCACGTTGAGTGCCTTCGTCGGCATCAAATCCGTTACCGAACCCTTAGTTTACTGGAGCTGACCATGTACAAGGTTTCATTGCAGGCACAAGGAAAATTTCAGGCACACGAGTACGTCGGCAAGACGGCACTGCTGCTGATCAGCGTCGGCAAGGAATATCACGAAGGCGAAAAGCTGGCGGCGACCGTCGACAAGATCAACGTGGCGGGGTTCGGGCAATGCGTGATCGGCGTGGCCGATACGCTGCAGCGCCACAACTATGCGACCGGCTCCGCGCACAGCAACTACCAGAAAAGCCGCGACCGCGGCGACGCGTGGCTGCGGGACCACGAGGGAACCCTCGCGAAGCTGTCGATGCGGCGCGAGATCCTGCGATGGGACGACCTGCTGCGCCGCGACGACTATTCGCAGTACTACCATCTGATCACGAACGAGTACTACTCGAATCCCGAATACCGTTACGCGATCAACGACACCATCGGCGTGTTCGCGGAGCGGAACGGGCTCGTGCAGGGCACCCGCGAACACGAGGACGCGTTTTATCGCTCGCTCTTCTACATTCTCGAGGAATGCCCGATCATCATGCCGATGTGGGCGCGGGACGGCATCGATTTCATCATCTACCCGAAGCAGATGACCGCCGCGATGAGCAAGACCCGCGAGATTTTCGTGCAGAACGGGAGCGATGCCCGCGCCAACTGGCTGGCGGTCAAGTTCAAGAAAAAATCGCAGTCGCACGCAGACGAGGAAACCGAGGCACTGGCGCATGACTAATTCATCGAGCAAGGTTCGGAAATACGTCGGGCTGACCGGCATCTGTATCGCGAGCTTCCTGGGATGTATCGATCTCACGGTCGTCAACACGATTCTTCCGGCGATCGGCCGCGACTTTTCGATCCCGATCCAGACGACGCAGTGGATCACGTCCATCTTCATGGTCGCGCTGTCCGCGTTCATGGTGCCGGTTGCGACGCTGGCCGACAACCTGGGCCGCAAGAAGCTGCTGATCGTCGGCCTCGTGGTCTTCGGCGCGGCTTCGTTGCTGGCGGGTATCGCGCATCAGTTCTGGCTGCTGGTCGGGTTCCGCTTCCTGCAGGGCATCGGCTGCGCGATCCTGTATACGGTATCGGGCGCGATCGTCAGCTATACGTTCGACGAGAACGAACAGGGCAAGGCGCTGGGGATCCTGTTCGGCGCCAACGGCGTCGGGCTGGCGCTCGGCCCGATCATCGGCGGCCTGTTCGCCGGCGCGCTCGACTGGCACGACGCGTTCCTGATCAACATTCCGTTCATCGCGATCAGCCTGGCGCTCTGCGCCTGGGCGATACCGGAGTTCAAGGCGCAGGCGCGCAAGCGCATTGACGTGACGGGGTGCCTGCTGCTGGTCGTCGGCCTGACCACGCTCGTCAGCTATTTGTCCGTCGACGGCGGCGGGCTCAATCTCTGGTTGCTGCCGGTGTCGCTCGTCGCGCTGGCACTGTTCGTCTGGCATGAGTTGCGCACGCGCGACCCGATCGTCGAGTTTCATTTCTTCCGCGAACCGAGGTTCCTGTCCGCGCTGCTCGCGACGTTCTTTCTCGCGTTCTTCTACTGCATCGTGCTGCTCACCCTGCCGATCTTCTTTTCGACCCAGCTCCACAAGAGCGACATCACCATCGGGCTGTATCTGCTGCCGGCGACCATCACGTTCTCCATCGCGTCGTCCTGGATCGGCGGCCGCAGCGAACGGCTCGGCCCGTCGCGGGTGATCGTGACCGGCCTGTCGCTGTTCGTCGTCGCGTCGATTCTGCTGTCGATCGTCGCGGGGCAACCCGACGCAGCCTGGTTCATCGTGCCGCTGCTGCTGTTCGGCATCGGCTGGGGCGCGATACTCGGGCCCTCGACGCTGGTGGCGCTGGGTGCGCTGCCGCGCGAAAAGGCGGCCGTGGCGATGGGCACGTCGTGGACCGTGCACAACGTGGGCGGCGCGAGCGGCATTGCGTTCGCCATCTTCCTGATGCGGCAGGTCGACGATTTCCGGCATGGCTACCAGACGCTGATGCTGGCGCTCGCGGCCATCATCCTCGCCGCCGGTGCGCTGTACCACGTGCTGTCGCGCGAGTCGGTGGCGGTGGCCATCGACTGACCGGCTGCCGCATACGCATCGCTCGCGGAGCGTCGCGCGAACGGGTTCCCATCAATAGCAGGCGGATGTCCGGGCGGTTGCCGGGCATCCGTCGTCTTGCCCGACAGGCGCGCGGCCTCGATCGCGCGGGGCGCGCTCGCGCATGCGTGCTTTTCCAGGCAGCGTCGACCTGACGCCGCGGGCGATTCCCGTGCGGCGTCCATGCGACCCGGGATGACGTGAAATCGGGCACGGTGCCACGAAACGTGGCAGACACCTCGTCAAGCCGGAACGATCTGCATTTCGAAAATGAATTCGGATATCTAAACAGATACCGTTTAAAGAATACGCGCGGCCAGGCCGGCGATTGTGGGCGGGAAAAAAGATGAAGCAAAGCGTGGTGAGGGGGATTGCCGCAGCGTGGTTCTGCGCGTCCACGGCGGTACCGGGAGCGTCCGCATGGGCGCAGTCGCAGCCGGCACCCGGCGCGCCGGCGTCGGCAGTGGCCGTGCCCGCGGCGCCGGCGTTGCCGGCATCGGGCGCGCACGACGCGCTGACGGTCAAGCGTTTCGAAGTGACGGGGTCGTTGATCCGCAGCGCGGACAAGGTCGGCTTCAACCAGGTCCAGACGATCACGGCGAAGGACATCGTGAACAGCGGCCATACGACGGTCGCGGACTATCTGCGCAGCGTGACGGCCAATTCATCGAGCAGCTGGGGGGACGGCTCGACCGCGACGGCCAACTTCGCGGTCGGCGGATCGGGGATCGCGTTGCGCGGGCTGAGCGAAAAATACACGCTGGTACTCATCGATGGCCAGCGCGCCGCCCCGTATGCGTACGCGGCCAACGGCACCGATCAGTTCTTCGACCTGAACACGCTGCCGCTCAACATCATCGACCGGATCGAGATCGTCAAGACGGGCGCGGTGTCGCAGTACGGCTCCGATGCCGTCGCCGGTGTCGTGAACATCATCACGAAGAAGAACTATCGGGGCCTGGAGCTGACCGGCAGCTACGGCGGCGCGACGAACGGCGGCGGCGGCGCGGGCACGACCCGGTTCGGCTTGCTGGGCGGCTTCGGCGACATCAACGCGGATCGCTTCAACGTGACGGCGGCGCTCAGCTACTACAAGAACAACGGTGTGCTCGCTTCCGACCGGAACATGACGGAGAACCAGAATTTCTCGAACTATCCCGGCGGCCTGTCCAACCAGTCGACGTCGTACTGGGCGAGAGCGAACGGCAACGTGCCGCTCGACCCCTGTGCGTATGGCGGCAAGGTCGCACCCGGCAACGCGAATTCCCAATCGTTCGGCGCAGGCGGCACGATCTGCCAGCGCAACACGGCAGGCGCGTCGTCGCTCTCGCCGTGGACCGAGCGCCTGAGCGCGAAACTGCACGGCGAGTTCAGGATCGACGACGCGATGCAGGCGTTCGCCGATCTGTGGGAGAGCAACAACACGACGGTCGCGAACCGGGGCGTCGGCCGCCTGACGACCAGTACGCAGACCTACGATCCGGCGACGGGCAGCGTTGCGCTGGTATCGAACGTCGTGCCGGCCGGTAATCCCTACAATCCGTTCGGCGTGCCGACGCAGTTGCGCTATGCGTTTCCGGCGTCGCAGTCGGTGCATGTCAGTTCGAATTACTGGCGCGCCGCGACGGGCGTGAAGGGAACGTTCGCGGTGCCGTCCGCGGGCGACTGGGACTGGAGCGCGTCGTATGCGCATTCGCAGGACACGGTCTCGCAGAACTATTCGAACCAGATGAGCGCCAGCGCGCTGACGAACATCATCCGGAACGGCACGTTCGATTTCTCCAACCCGTCCGCGACGCCGAACGGACTGAACGGCCTTTACCAGAGCACGTCGAACCAGGCGATCACGAAGCTCGACGTGCTGGATGCGACGCTGTCGAGCCCGAACCTGTTCAGGCTGCCGACGGGCAACGTGGGCCTCGGGCTCGGCGCGCAATTCATGCATCAGAGCCAGTACATCGGCACGGGAGCGGGCTGGGCGAGCGGCCAGCTGACGTCGCCGTCGATCCAGTCCGTCGACGGCGAGCGCAACGTCGCGGCCGTCTACTATCAGCTCGACATTCCGCTGCTGAAGACGCTGACGTTCAGCCAGTCGGGCCGCTACGATCACTACAGCGACTTCGGCGGCGCGTTTTCGCCGCGGTTCGCGCTGCGTTTTCAGCCGGTGCGGGAATTCACGTTGTACGGTTCGTACAATCGCGGCTTCCGTGCGCCGACGCTGATCGAGAACACGTCGTCGCGGACGTTCGGCTCGCAGGGCGTGGTGGACGCGCGAGATCCGAACAATCCGGGTTCGTACAACATCGTCGAGGAAATTCGCGCGGGCAATCGCGGCCTGCAGCCCGAGCGCACAAAAAACTATAACGTCGGCTTCCAGTTCTCGCCGACGCGTACCACCGATATCGGTTTCGACTGGTACAAGATTCACATCGACAACGTGATCGGCACGGACGACGTGCAGGTCGTGGTCAATCAGAACGATCCTTCACAGGTGGTTCGCAATGCCAACGGAAGCATCGCCTATGTCACGCTGCCGTATCGCAATCTGTCGTCGCTGGACACCGACGGCTTCGAGGCCACGTTCCGCCAGACGGTCGCGACGAAAATCGGTACCTTCACGTTGTCCGGCGATTGGGCGTACATGTGGCACTTCAAGATGCCGGTTGGCGGCGTGGAAAGGGATTACGCGGGCAACAACGGCGCACTTCACCAGCCGTTCGGCGGCAGTTCGCCGCGCTGGAAAGGGAACACCGACCTGAGCTGGAACCATCACCAGTGGAACGCGACCCTGAGCTGGCTCTATGTCGGCCCTTACGCGCAGGCCATTCTCGCGCCGGGCACGTACCCCGGCATGGCGGATGGCGTTGCGTCGTACAGCCAGTTCAACCTGATGATCGGCTATACGGGATTCAAGCACTGGACGCTGTACGCGGGGATCGACAACCTCTTCAATCGCAAGCCGCCGTTCGATCCGGTATGGATGGCGGGGCCGACCGGCTACGATTCATCGCTCTATACGTATGTCGGGCGATTTGCGCAGGTGGGGGCGACGTACCGGTTCTGAGGATCGTTGCGTTTGCCTTTGAACGGCAGCGCGCCGACGGTCACGCGCCGCGCGACGGCTTGCCGCCGCCGGTCATGCTGCCGGGCCGCTTTCGATCAACCCGGCGGCGCGACGGATGCGCCGGTGATGCCATGCCGTCGCAGCGCATCCGCGACGAAGCCCGACGCCTTCATTTCCTCGACGAACGCGTTCAGTGCCGCCGCGGCGGCTTCGCCGCGACTCTTCGGCACGCCCATTGCCTGCCGGATCACCATGAACCGTTCGTCGAGCAGGCGCAGGCCGGGCGTTTTCGCCGCATCGGCCTCGAGCTGCTGCTTCACGCCCGCCGCGACTTCCAGCTGCTGGTCGACGAAGGTCTGCACGACGGCTTGCGACGTCGGTGCACGCACGATCTGCGCGGCCTTCAGCTCGCGTGTGAGGAACAGGTCGTACGCGCTGCCCTTGCCGACGGTCACGCGGTTGTGAGGCTGGTCGACGTCCGCGTTCGTGCGGATCGGCGACGCGTCGCGCACGAGATAGAACCCCTCGATCAGCACGTACGGCGCCGTGAACGCGACCGTTTCGCCGCGCAGCGGGTCGACCGCGAAGAAACCGAAATCGGCACGCTCGTCGGTCAGCGCCTGCACCGATTTGGCCGCAGTGTCGAACACCACGAGTTCCAGCTCGGCCGACAGGCGTTCGGCGAATGCGCGCGCGAGGTCGATCGACACGCCGAACGGTTCGCCGGTTTCGGGGTCGCGGTTCGCGAGGATCGGGTTGCCGAGATTGATCGACGCGCGCAGCTTGCCGGTAGGCGTGAACGCGGAGAGGACGGACGGGGCGAGAGGCATGGGTGGCTCGTTGCGGTCGTAGGGTCAGGGTTCCGGGCGTGTCGATGCGAGTCGAAGCACGACAGTGCGCCGGCATCGAGCTTATCACCCGGCTTTCGTGACGGGGCAGCATCGAGCGATTCAACGGCCTCGCGTGGTCTACGCCGATCGCGGCCACGACTCCGAGCGGCATCGGCGAGCCCTGCGCAATCGCGGTATCCAGCCAGTGATCGCGAAGCGCCGGACCGGACACGGCAACGGACTCGGCAAGTATCGTTGGATGGTCGAACGCACTCACTCCTGGTTCCACAGTTTTCGTCGCCTACGCACTCGCTTCGAGCGACAGGCTGACATTCACGAAGCATTCCTGAAACTAGGTTGCTCGCTTGTCTGTTGGAATATCTTCAGGCGTATCGAGCAGCCTTTTTTGAACTGGCCTCTAAGTTGAGAATATTCAATCCAACTGCCCTGGCAAAGTGGCGCGGATAAGCGGACCATGTTGGTCGCTCAGTTTCATTAAGTAAATCGAGCGTAACGGGCATGCCGGCTGTTGGGCTTCGCAGTCGATTTTGTGTGCAGATAAACAGGGAACGCATAATCGGACTTTGCGATCAAAGATTGAACAATGACCGGCCGTTTCTGGCCAGCAATGCGTTGTTTCGTGCTCTCGATTATCTATCGCTCGTATCGTGGCCGTTCGATGGGACGGCGTCTTTTGATACGGCAGGATTTCGAGTTGCAGGATGGTTGTACGAGCGGCGGCGTAAAGAAAGCAGTTCAACCTAACGACTTGTGCGAAAGGCCCAAGGCTGCGCGGCAGGCGCGTTGCGCCCGTACGAGATAGGTGCGCACGACGGCCGGCTCGAGCCCGAACGAGCGTGCCGCCTGTTCGATGCTGAACCGGCGCACGCGACACGGCAAGTATGCCTCGCGGCAAACGGCTGGAAGGCCATCCAGCGTTTGTGGCAGCTTGGCCAATTGACGACGGCGGTGGGCGTCGGGACGCATCGGCTGGGGCCGGGCAGGACGGGCGATCGAGAACCATTTGCTATTGCTGCCGCAAGTGAGCTATGCGGTTCAGGGAGCCAAACGCAAAGAAGTGCGTCACACGCATCTTATCCCTTCGTCGGGCAAACGAAAGTCACGATAACGATTCTCAACATTCTTCAAGCCGGCGACGCACCGGCTCCCATGCGTGTGGCGCGTGCCGGAAGCCGTGGCCCTTGCCTGTGCCGTCCCGGACGATCAAACCTAATCGAATGGCCATCTGGATCCGCGCGTGCATGCGATTCAACTCTGCTGGATGATGCAGGTGAGCGGCACATTGTTCGATCGTAAATCGTCCGTCCTGAAATTCGCGTCCAATGACATCGAGAAGCGCGTGTGAAACGAGGTCGAGGTGATCGTGCATCGATTCCCCTGATTTGACGAACGGTGTTCCGGGTGCACAGCGTTGCATCCCTGTTATGGTCGAAGTGCGCCATGGTGTTTGCAAGCTTGAGAGAAAGAGCCATCGACGCAAGGCGCCGACGGCTGAATCGAGTCGCAGGCCGGGGGTAGACAACGACTCGCCGAACATCAGCGATGACCCTTGGCAATGGCTGACGTCACGGTACTAAGCGGGGCAAACAGGAAGAAACAAGATCAAATCGGAACTGTGACTTTGTTAACTGATTTGTGAAATTATATTTGTCGGCGAGATTAATATTATCAACTTGCAAAGCAAAGGGTATCGATAATGAATTGCAATGTGAAGAATCGTAAAATTACAATAGCGCGATCGTTTGCAATTATGACGGTGAAGCGTTAGGGGTATGGCGCTAGAGTTCCCAGACGTTTGTTTATGCAGCTGTATGTGAGTGTTGCATGTGAGTGCGGTGCGACCAATCGTAGTACGGGCGATCATTACGACGTGCCACATCGAGACACGAAAAATTCACTATCCGGTCGTGAGAACGGAGCGATGATGATGCGCCGCGACTAGACACGCGCGAGCAAGCGTTGTCGCACTTTCGAAGAAAAACTCTAAAACGATCCTGAGAGAACAATGGTACTTAGACCATCCGCGCCGGGGGAGTTTAAATATCGCGAGCTTTATAACGCGATCCATCGGGGCTTATTGCAGAACAACCGGCTGTTGCGACTGGACACGCCGCTCGGCCAAAACGCGCTGATCCCGCTGCGCGCGCGTGGTTCGGCGCGGATTGGCCGCGACTACCATTGGACGATCGATGTCGCGTCCCTGCGCGACGATACGGCGCTGCTCTCGCTGATGCATCAGCCAGTGACGCTTTGGTTGCAACAGCCCGGTGCCCCTTTCGCCGACGCGGTCTATCGGCCGATCCACGGCTTTGTACACAAAGTCGGCTACCTCGGCGGGGACGGTGGGCTGTCGACGTACCAGCTCGAGTTTTCCTCGGCGCTGGTATTCCTGGGCGGCACCCACAACGACGAAGGCTGGACCGAACAAAGTGCGCAGGAAATCGTTTCCGAGATCCTGAATCGCTATCCGCAGCTGCATGGCAACTTCCGCTTCGACCTGAATCGCGAACCGGCAGTGCGTTCGTGGTGCCGCCAGAGTGAGACGGATCTGCACTTTTTCCATCGGCTGCTCGAAGACGAGGGCTGGTATTGCTACTGGGTCCACGATCCGGTCGGTAACGGCGAGACGCCCAAGACCACACTGGTGATCGTCGACCGGGTTGCCGCGCTGCCGGATCCGAAGGCAGCCGATTTTGTTCGCGATGCCGGGGACGGTGAAGTAGTGAGCGGGTTTGCGCATTGGGCGGCCATGCAGACGATGCAGAGCTTGCGATACGAATCGAGTTCGTTCGACTACAAGCGCCCGACCGCTCGCTTTGAAGTGGCCAGTGCGCTCCAGTCGGTCGGCTACGCGGCCGACGACGGTCGCCATCAGGCGGAGCAACAATCGATACCGGCTGCGCCGATGACGGTCTATGAGCCGACCGCTTACGGCTATCCCGATGAGAGCAGTGGCGAAGCGCGTGCACGCAGGCGTGTACAGGGCTGGGACGCGCGAGCGCGCCGATACTTCGGGGTTGGAGGGTTGCGTTGGCTCGATGCGGGATCGCGCTTCGTCTTGAACGACCATCCACGCCATCCGGAACACGACAGCGATGCGCGGACCTTCCTGGTGGTCGAAGCGCGCTGGTTCATCGAGAACAATGTGCCGATCGGCCAGCCGTTGGCGGAATTTCCGCTGAGTCTGCGCGCGACACTGGATGAACAGCAGGTAGCCCACGGCGCACGCTTCTCGACTCCGGGTCATGGCGAGGACGGAACAACCGGCTTTTACGTGATTGAAGTCGAAGCGCAGGACGCGCGTCTGGAGTATCGCAGCCCTTTCGAGCATCCGAAGCCCGCGATGCCGATCGAGCATGCGCTGGTGGTCACGCAGGAAGGATTCGAAGCGTGGTCAAACGAACGCAATCAGGTCCGTGTCCATTTCGCATGGGACAGGAAGAATCTGCCAGGTGCGTTCAATGCCTCGCCCCTGCTTTCGTCGATGCAGGCGGATACCGGGAACGGCTACGGCGGGGTGCATGTTCCCCGCGCGGGCGAATGGGTGCTCATAGGCTACTGGGGAAACGACTGTGACAAGCCCTTCATCTTGGGCCGCGTCAGCGGTGGCACGACACCTGCGCCCTGGCACACCAATGTGCTGCTGTCGGGGTTTCAGTCGCAGGGCTTCGGCAAAACCGGAGCGTATAACGCATTCATCCACGACGACGCCACGAACCAAGGCGGCACGCGACTGATCAGCTACACGGGGCAGAGCTATGCAGCGCTGACCCAGGGTTACCTGATCCAGCAGGACGGCAATACGCGTGGCCGCTATCTGGGGCAGGGGTTCGTGCTGCACGCCGACGAATACGGCGCGGTCCGAGCGAGCAAGGGGCTGTCGATCAGCACGCATCGGAAAGCCTACGACGACGAACAGATGAGTGTCGGAGAAGCCCGTACGCAATTGCAGAAAGCCGGGATGCTGGCGGAATCGCTGTCGAGCGCCAGCACGACAGCACAAGCCGAATCGTTGCAAGCCGGTCAGGACGCGCTAAAAGCGCTGGCCAAGGACGCGGAGCAGGCGGTGTCGGGCCAAAATTCGGGCGGGGTCACTGCCGGCGGCGGTACCGGCAACGCCAACGGATTCGCGAAACCGGTGATCGTCATCGCGACACCCGCGGACTTTGCCGCTATCGCCGATCATTCGGCCCACGTGGTGGCCGAGAAGGAAGTCAACGTGATCAGTGGCGAGAACACGCATCTGGGAAGCGGGAAGTCACTGATCGTTGCGGCCGCGGAAAAGATCAGCCTGTTCGTTCACAAGGCCGGCATGAAGCTGTTTGCTGCGAAAGGGAAGGTCGAGATCTCGGCCCACACCGACGACGTGCGCGTGAACGCCGGGAAAGAAGTGAACGTGAAAGCCAAGCGCATCGTGCTCGATGCCGACGAGATCTGGATCAAGGCCGGCGGATCGTACACGCAGTGGTCGGCGTCCGGGATCGAGGACGGCACGCAAGCCGGCCGCACGATCAAGTCGGCGTCCTTCAGTCGGCTGGGGCCGAGCTCGGTGGCCCAGCGAATGAACAGCATGCCAACGGCCAAGTTCAACGACCCGTACGTACTGCGTGATCGCATCACCGGCGAGGTGCTGAAAAACCATCCGTACGAGCTGATTCGTGGCGACGGGACAAAGTTGTCCGGGACGACGGACGAGCTGGGGCAGATCACCGAGCAGAAGAGCGAGGATATCGAGAAGCTGGCGGTACGCGCATTACGGCGCCGGCCGAGCGGTCCTGCTGAGTGAATTCGACAACCGACACGCGAAATAGAACAACGACGATGACTGACAACACGAACGATTCCGCCGGCGGTTCGCCGTTCAGCGATAGTGCAGAACAGGATGTCGTGCGGGTGACCAGCCGCACGGACAAGGACGGCGCGTCGGTCGGGCACTTCACGTTGACGCCGGCGAGCGATACGCGGCAAAAGGAGTTGCTGTGCGACGTCCGTCCGATCATGCCGGTGATCTTCCTGCCGGGCGTGATGGGCTCCCCATTGGTCAACAAGGAGACCGGGGACCCGATCTTTTTCCCACCGAACACGGACGGCATGTTGGGTGACTTTGGGGCACTGCCGGCGCTGCTCGGCATGTGGTTCAAGGGCGCATCCACGCGAGAGACGCGATACGACCCGACCAAGGCAATCGTGACACCGCTCGGACCTGTTCGTGCGGGCAAGGTCCAGAAGGACGATAGCGAAGACCAGTATGTCGACGAAGCCGAGGCACTCCGACGTGGCTGGGGCTCGGTCTACCGGTCGAGCTACCAGCCGATGCTGGCTTGGCTCGAGGAGCAGCTCAACGAGCCCCGATGCATGGGGAAGAACAAAGGCGCGTGGATCGAGACCGATCCTGACGGCAAGGACTGGACGCTCAAGCCCTTGTTGGGCACCGAGCCCGCCGACTATGGTGCGACGGGCGTGGGTGAGCAAGGCCGGGGGCAGGCGATCACCGAAGACTCGGAAGTCTTCAAACGATTCTTGAAGTACCGCTACCGGGTCTATGCGATCGGCTACAACTGGCTGCAGTCGAATGAACAGTCGGCGAAGGACGTGATCGAAGGATTGACGTTCACGGACAAGAAGAGCGGCAAGAAAGCGCGGCTGATGGGGATCAACGAGATCATCGCCGAGAACGACAGCGGCAAGGCGATCATTCTCACCCACTCGATGGGCGGCCTGGTTGCCCGTATGGCAGTTGCGATGCACGGTGCAGAGGGTTTGATGCACGGCGTATTCCACAACGTGCTGCCGGCGACCGGCGCACCGATCGCGGCAAAACGATTTCGCACGGGTGGCGGCAATGAGGGATTGCTGAACGGGTTCATCAACGGCGCGCTGCTCGGCAGCAACGCGGACGAATTTGTTGCAGTGGCGGCGAATGCGCCTGGTCCCCTGGAACTGCTGCCGATGCCGGACTACCACAACGAGAAACCTTGGTGGATCTTCTCGCATCTCAACGGGACACCCGTCATGCAGTTGCCCCGTAAGGGGGCGGTGTACCAAGATGTCTATGCCAATTCAAAATGGTTTGGCTTAGTTCCGGCGGAGTCATCTTCATTGCTAGATCCGGCCGGAATTGTCAAAGATCGCTTGGACGATTTAGGGCGAGGAGAAACGGTTTCGGAAAATTTTACCAAATTAATGGAGAAGGTCGTCGAGAAGCAAAATGCGATCCGTTCAAAATATCATCGTAAGACGTATCTGTCCTATGGCGATGGCGTGCTTAAGCAAAAAAATCAGGTCGGTCCCGGCAGCGGTCACGACAGCCAAAAAATCGAGAAGGGAAAGAAAATAGGCGACTTGCTGGCATGGGGTACCGTTATATGGAAAGGAAACGTACCACCTGATGTAACAGAGGACGAACTCCGTGCTGGGCGGCTTCTGAGCGACTCTCATCGCGGGACTGTGCGAATTCATCTAGATTCGCGCAACGTCACCATCGAGTTCGAAGTGCAAAAACAACCGGTTCTGCCGAGTGGAAGTGACGTTCTGGATCCGGAAAAGAACGGCATCGTACCGGGGGACGGTACCGTGCCAGTGTGGTCAGCGGAAGCGCCCGCGAGGAGTGCAGACGGCGGGCCAGCAACGGGCGTACAGATGATGTTTGATCAAGGTGGCTACGTGCATCAGGAAAGTTATAACCACCCCTGGGCACGATGGGCCTTGCTCTATAGTATCGTCCAGATATCACAGGACGCACCGGAGCCGAAATCTTGAGCCGAATATATCGATTGATGATCTTGATTGTGGGCATTTGCACCTGCCCGATGACATTTGCTAACGAGCCGACAATGACGAATCCCTTGCTGTTGAAGCCGCGTGCGTGGTGTATCGGCCGGTTTGTATTCGATCGCCCTGCAGGAAGTGAGATTACAAACCAACGATATGAGTTTCGCGGTGATAGTCTCGAGACACGACACGACGTTTCGATTGAGGTATATCAAAAAACAGTAGCTGCTCTTGAAAAAAAATTAAAGACGAGCAAGCGAATTGATCCGGGCAATAATAACAAGCCGCTGGGTCACGTATGGTTGGAGAGGGAGATTGCGCCGCGCGAAAATTCGAAGGCGTTTGTGTATGTAAATGCCTACACGGAAGGCGTGAGGCTGCCATATGATTCCGAAGGGTATGTTTACGAAAATAAAACGCTATTTCATACTAAGGGGTCGTTTGGATCCAGTGGCTTGGATAAATTTGAACCCGTATACAGTGATCTGTATCGTCGGATAAAAGCACGCGACAATTGGTCTGTCCCATCAGAATCGGGATTTTGCTTCGATGGTGGGATTGTGGCCGGGTCTTCGACTTATCCCGAAGAGGTAAGTCAGTCGTTTGCATTGCTGCCCGGACGGCCGGCATTGCTTGTCATCGAGATGCGAAAGTCGATGAATCAAGATCAAGGGAAGCCATTGACCAAGACGCTTCCGGACCTACGCGCGAAGATGGACCAGATATCGAACGGGAGCTACCGGATCTTGCGACAAGGAAAGCGCACAGTGGCCGGTATGGACGCCGAGGAAGTGCTGTTCGCGTTGAAGGAAGGCGAAGTTACATCTTATCGGTTCTACCTGCTTGCGCCGGGTGATCCGAGCACCTTGGCGAAGCCGCATACGGCCATTCAATTGCTGCTCGGCGCGAGCAGCCCGAACTTGTCGCCTGAAGAGGCGACCTCGCCGGTCGACGAGGCGGGCGCGCTGCAAACCTGGGAGACGTTGTTGAACAGTCTGCATCTGCGGCCGGGCGCGGTCTAAACGGGGCCGCCATGCGACGCTTCGACATCGTGAAAGGCGACACGACGACGGTGGGCGGCATTGTCCAGGGCGGGGACCATTCGGATATGATCGGCGGCCGAGAGCAAGCCTACGAGCATGATCCGGTCTGGTGTCCCGTCTGCAAGACGGTCGGAAAGATTTCAACCGATGGCCCGCGGATTTCCACGACCGGACCGGATGGCCGGCAGGCAGCGTTAAGCGACGATCTATGCGTGTGCGCATGCCCGACGCCGCCGAAACTCGTGGCGTCGCAATCGACGTCGTACATCGACGTCTAGAACAGGGAAACGGGATCTCGACGGGGTACGCAGGCCAGCTCGGGCAATCTCTCAGGATTGCGACTCGCGTTCCGGCCACCAGGGCTGTGGTTGTCCACGATCGACCAGCAGCGCGTCGAGATCCTTGCCTTCGATCCACTTTGGCTTGGGGCCGTAGCCGGACCACGATTTGCCCGACTTCGGGTCGTAATACTTTGCCGGCGCCCTGTGCTTTTTCTTCTGGCTGCCGATGTAGCCCAACGCGCTGAGGATTTCTTGCTGCGTAATTCCCAGTTGCTTTACCTGTTCCTGGAGGTTCGAAAGCACGCTTTTCTTTTCCGAACGCCGGCTCCACAGCGCTCATCGCTACCAACCTCCGGCCACGGTCCGTCGAGCCTGACTGGATTCCGATAATATCGACGCGAGACTCACTGCCTGATTGGCTACAGAATCCCGCCGCAGGTCAAGGCTGGAATCGCTTTTTGCTTTGCCCCCGTGGCGGCTTCCGGTTTGCCGTGTCGTTCCGCGTCGCGGGCGTCCGGCCGGGCGCGGCGGGCGTTGATCCGCCCGGCAACCGCTAGAATTGCGGTTTTAGCCCGGAATACGTCCATGTCTTTTGCCTCGCTCGGCCTGATCGATCCCTTGCTGCGTAACCTGCAGGACCTCAATTACCAGGCTCCTACGCCGGTGCAGGCCAAGGCGATTCCTGCCGTGCTCGGCGGCAAGGACGTGATGGCCGGCGCCCAGACCGGCACCGGCAAGACGGCGGGTTTCGCGCTGCCGCTGTTGCAGCGGCTGGTGCAGCACGGCCCGGCGGTGTCCAGCAACCGCGCGCGCGTCCTGGTGCTGGTGCCCACGCGAGAACTGGCCGAACAGGTGCTGCAAAGCTTCATCGCTTACGGCAAGGGCCTCGACCTGCGATTCCTGGCCGCATACGGCGGCGTGAGCATCAATCCGCAGATGATGAAGTTGCGCAAGGGCGTGGATGTGCTCGTGGCCACGCCGGGCCGGTTGCTGGATCTCAATCGCCAGAACGCGGTGCAGTTCGATCAGGTGCAAACGCTGGTGCTGGACGAAGCCGACCGCATGCTGGATCTCGGCTTCGCGCGCGAACTGAACGCCGTTTTTGCCGCGTTGCCCGCCCAGCGCCAGACGCTGCTGTTCTCGGCCACGTTCAGCGACGAGATCCGCGCGATGGCGGCGAGCATTCTGCGCGGCCCGGTCAACATCAGCGTCAGCCCGCCCAACGCCACGGCCAGCAAGATCAAGCAGTGGGTGGTGCCGGTGGACAAGCGCAACAAGCCCGACCTCTTCATGCACCTCGTGGCCGAGAACAAGTGGGAGCATGCGCTGGTGTTCGTCAAGACGCGCAACGGCGTGGATTACCTGGCGGCCATGCTGGACGAAGCGGGTTATGCGGTCGACACCATCCACGGCGACAAGCCGCAACCCGCGCGCTTGCGCGCGCTGGAGCGCTTCAAGACGGGCGAAGTCCAGATGCTGGTCGCCACCGACGTGGCGGCGCGCGGGCTCGATATCGACGATCTGCCGCTGGTGATCAACGTCGATCTGCCGATCGTCGCGCAAGACTATGTGCACCGGATCGGCCGTACCGGGCGAGCGGGCGCCAGCGGTGTCGCGGTGTCCCTGGTGTGTGCCGACGAAGCGCCGCAACTGGCCGCGATCGAAGCGCTGATCCGGCAAACGCTGCGCCGTGAAGAAGAGCCGGGTTTCGAGGCCGAACACCGCGTGCCGGAAACCAGCGCGACGGGTCAGATCATCAAGAAACCCAAAAAGCCGAAGAAGCCCAAAGTGCAGCAGGCGGCGCCCGTCGCCAGGCCGGTGGCCGGTAAAAAGCCGCGCCCGCCAGCGCAAGGTGGGGAAAGCAGGCACAAGCCTGCGGCGGCGCACGCAAAGCCGGCCGGCAACGAACCGGATTACACCATCGGCAGCCCGTTCAGCGTGCAGAAACCGCGCGGCAAACCCGCGGGCAAGCCGGCTGCGGGATCGCGCAAGCCGGCCGGCAAACCCGCCGGCGGCCGTGGCAAGCGGCAGCCTTGACGTGTCGGGACGAGTCACGCCGGTCATTGAACCTGACGGGCGGTTCGGGGCCCGCCGGCAGCTTCAAGGAGGTCGCATCGACGGGGTGAATCCGGCGTAACGCCAGGCCGTTCGCGTCGGCGATCTGGCAATATGCACCGACGGACTTCAGACACGGGCACCCCATGCACATCGCGATTCTGACCTTTCAGGGCTTCAACGAACTCGATTCCCTCATCGCACTGGGCGTGCTCAATCGCATCAAGAAGCCCGACTGGCGGGTCACGCTTTCATGCCCGGAGCATTTCGTCACATCGATGAACGGGGTGACCGTGCAGGCGCAGTCGACATTGGCCGACGCCTGCACGGCGGATGCCGTCATCGTCGGGAGCGGCATTCGAACCCGGGAAGTCGTCAACGACGCGACGCTGATGGAGCAGTTGAAACTCGATCCCGCCCGGCAACTGATCGGTGCCCAATGTTCGGGCACGCTGGTTCTGGCCAGGCTCGGCTTCCTCGACAACATCCCGGCCTGTACGGACCTCACGACCAAACCCTGGGTAGTCGAGGCGGGCGTCGAAGTCCTCAATCAGCCGTTCTTCGCTCGAGATAACGTCGCAACGGCTGGCGGCTGTTTTGCTTCGCAATACCTGGCCGCGTGGATCATCGCGCGCCTCGAGGGCGAGGAAGCCGCGCGCAGCGCACTGCATTACGTCGCGCCGGTCGGGGAGAAGGATGAGTACGTTTCCCGTGCGCTGACGAACATCACGCCTTATCTGCCGTGATGCGATAAAAAATCGCCCTGCGTTCATCGCGGGTCATGCGGTGTTCGCGATGGCGGTTTCTCCGGCGCCCTCGGTTTTCGCAATCGCCTTGCCGGCGGCAGCCGTGATTTCCGTTTTCCCTTGCTCGCGGGTTTCGGATACCACCGAATCGGGAAACGTGATGGGGTCCCGATCCGCGAGGTTCAATGCACGTCATTTGCGACGATGGACGCCAACGCTCGAGCGCCGTCGTGCTGGGCCGTGTCTTCAGTGGAAAAGATGTGGTGGCTGAATGCGATCAGTTTGAAGCCGGACCCCGCGGGACGAGGAACGGTGATACCCCAGTGCCAGCCACCGTCCTGCTGGAACACGTGGAGGGCAGGGGGTGCCTGATTCAGTGCTGATGAAAAAGTCGTCATGGCGTGCTCTCCCGTCATGGGGCGACTGCAGGGCAGCTACATCGGATGCGCGAACCCAGTCTACGAGCACTTTTGCTGCAGCGCAATATCCGGATGACGCGAACATGCCGATGTGCCGCGCGCCACAATTTTGAAATACAAATATGCAGCGTCGGAGATGGCTGGCATATTGATGTGACGATTAAGAATGTTCGGAGGCTTCATGGACCGCAGTTCGCTTGTGTGGGCGGGGGTACCGCATAGCAGCGATGGCGTCGTGTTTCAGGCTCGGGTCGGCCGCGGGCTTCAGCGCTTTCATGTTTCCCGGTTGATTCTCGAGAAGGCATGCGACCTCGAACGACTGGCATCGGATGCGCGACAGCTCGAATGCTTTTACGAGCATCTGGCCCCGATCCTGGCAGTCGCCCGGAAGACGCGCTCGAATGCGAAAGCCGATACGGTTTCGCTGAAGGTGTCCGATTTTGCCCGAACGGGCAGCGTGCGTGCCGGGCAGGATGCCCGGGCGGGGATGCGATGAGTATCGCGGGGGCCTCAGATGTTGTCCGCGCGCCAACGACGCGGTGACACGCCGGTGACGCGCGTAAATGTTCTGGTGAAGTGGCTCTGATCCGCGAAGCCGCAGATATCCGAGATCATGTGCAGCGGCATGGATGACGTGCGCATGTACGTGATTGCGCGCTCGATGCGCTGATTGATCAGCCAGCGATGGGGCGGCAACCCGGTCGTCTGATGAAAGGCTTTGACAAAGTAGCCGCGAGACAGGCCGCACGCTTTGGCGACATCGGCAATCGTGACGTTCCCGGTCAGGTGCTCGAGAAGAAACCCTTTCGCCATTCGTTCCTGCCACGCCGTGAGCTTGCCCGTCGACTTCTCCCGCCGCTCGCTGACGCCGCCGTACTGGCGCGCGACATGTGCCTGAAAGGCGAGCGCGACGTGGTCGACGAAGAGCTGGGAGGCATGCCCAGGCTGCGCCAAAGCGGGGAGCAGGGCCTGGCCCAGGCGATGAATGATCGGGTCCGCCTTGCTCAAATGCGGTGGCAGGTAAAGCTGTGGCCGCTGCCTGCCCCCGAGTTCATCGACTGTCTCCTCCAGCGTTCGGCGGGGGAGGTGAAAATGGATGCAGTCGAACGTTCCCTTCAGGTCGGAAACCCATCTGCGATCGAGGTCATGGATCGTGACGGTTCCTGCTTGATAAGGGACGAAACGAGCGACACGTCCGTCGAGCCACAATTCCTGTTCGCCGAACGCGCGCAATTGCAACACGACGAGATCGGCGTCTTCCAGTTCGTATGGCGCGGTTCGGCCAATATCCCTGCGAGATGTCTTCAGCCGACTGATGCTGACCTGTGAGTGCGGCAACGTCTGCGTGACGACGCTTTGCCTGAGGTCGGCCGGCATGAAATCCGATGATGCGTTGTCCGACTGTGCGGCAGTCATAAGTCCGCGGGAACGTGAAGAATGGGGCGGCGAAGTATATCAAAGCAAAATTTGGCTGGTGTGTGTCGTGTGTCGCCGATGTAGTGGCAGAGCGTGAATACGGCGTGATGTGGGCCGCGCTCTTGCCCCGGCCGGGTCGATATCGGCGATTGGACATACGGACAAACGATCGGCGCGTAAAGGACGTTTTTCCCTCGTTTCAGGCGGCATGTCGTTATTTGAGGGTTCCGGATAAAATGCGACTTTCCGGGTTTTCAGTTAACGACTTCGTCATGCATCGAATCGGATTCTTCGTTTGCCGTGGCTACGATGTGCTCGATCTGGGTGGGCCGCTGTCGGCCTTCAATCAGGTGGCCACTGCGGCGGGCCACACGCCCTATGATCTCCAGGTCATCTCGCAGTCCGGCGGCCCGGTTCCCGGCAATACGGGCGTTTCGATCGAAACGCGGCCGATCGGACGGCGCACGTTCGACACCGTCATTTTCGTGGGCGGGGAGATCGAGCCGATGCGGGCTCCGGAGAACATCGCCGCCGCCAGGAAACTCGGCGCCCGCGCCTCACGGGTGGCAAGCGTGTGTACGGGGGCGTTTCTGCTGGCGGAAACCGGCTTGCTGGACGGCGTGAGAGCCACGACGCACTGGCTGTACGCGGCCCAGTTGCAGTCGCGCTTCCCGCGCACGCGGGTCGAAGGCGACAGTATCTATATCGAGGAGGGCCGCATCTGGACGTCGGCGGGCATCGCCTCCGGAATCGACCTGGCGCTCGGCATGATTGAACGGGATATGGGTGCGGAGATTGCGCGTGCCGTCTCCAGGTATCTGGTCGTTCCGTATCGCCGACCGGGCGGCCAGTCCCAATTCTCGGCGATGTCGCAGATGGAGCCGGAATCGGACCGGATCCGCATCGCGCTGAATTTTGCCCGGGAGCACCTGGCCGAAGCGTTGCCCGTCGAACGGCTCGCCGATGCCGCACGATTGAGTGTGCGGCAGTTCGGACGCGCATTTCGCCGGGAAACCGGTGAAACACCTGCCAAGGCGGTCGAGCGCCTGCGAGTCGAAGCGGCGCGGCTGCGCCTGCAGAGTGGTAGCGAACCGATCGAACAGATTGCGCTGGCGGTGGGATTCACCGATCCGGAGCGGATGCGCAGGGCCTTCATCAAACTGCATGGGCACCCGCCGCAAGCGATTCGACGCGAGAGCCGATCGAACGGCGTGCGCTGATCGGCTGCCGGCCGATCAGCGCACTGCCCATGAATGTCCGTCTAACGGATCAGTCGTGCTTCGGGCAGGTCATGATCCGTTTCGCCGGATGCTCATTGGTCATTCGTCGGCAGCGGACCGTAATCGTTCCACATGTCGCGATGCAGCTTCCACGCGCCGCCTTGCTTCAGAAAGACGAGCGTCTGCTTGCCGCGGTATTTGAGCTTTCCGTCGTGGTCATGGATCTCCGTATCCGAAACCTCGGTCACGACCCGGTCGTTGCCGTAGAACTCGTAGTTGCTGAACGATACGGTGACAGGCTTCGATCCGCCATACCCTTTGGTGAGGTATTCGGTGATCGCGCGGCCTCCCGTTACCTTGTCGCCGCCGGGCGGCAAGAGGGTGCCGTCGCGGGTATAGAGGTGACCGATTGCTTCGTAGTCTCCTCGCGCGAAGGCATCCGCCCATCGTGCATTCTCGGCTTTGATGGCGGCTTCGGGCGGATGTTGCGAACTACCGGCAGATGCCGGCGTTGCAAACGCGAAAAAGGTGACGCAGGCTGCTGCAAGTGCGGTAGCGAAAGTACGATTCTGTTGCATCGGGTGATTTCCGGTTATAGCTCGAATTGAGAGGACTGCGAAAATTTAAAGGGCGGGCAGGCAATGCCGGAGCCGGTGATCATCGAGGCCTGCAGACGGCCCGCGCGCATTGCCGGCCCATGTTTCATCGAACGCCAGGAATGCGTGCGAGCCCCCTGGAGGCGCCGGGCAGTTCCTTGTCGACCATCGCGACGACTTCCGGCCGCGCGTCCCTCGGATGGCCGGAGTGGAACGGCGGCGCGGGATCGTATTCGATCACGAGTTGCGTGAATTCGGCCGCCTGTCGGCCGCGCAGCTTCTCCGCCACGCGAAGCGCGAAGTCGATGCCCGCCGTCACGCCGCCGCCGCTCATGAACCGGCCGTTGTCGTCTTCCACGAAGCGGTCGGGAACGGGAATCGCGCCATATTCGGCCAGCTTGTTGACGAAGGCCCAATGGCACGCGCTTCGCTTGCCCTTGAGCACGCCCGTTGCGGCCAGCACGAGCGATCCGTTGCAGACCGACGTAACGTGCCTGGCGCTTTCCGCCAGGCGCCGGATCTGCGCCTGATACGCGGGTCGCATCGGCGCCGTCAAATCGGACCCGCCGGGGACCAGGAGCACGTCCGTCTTGTCGATGTCGGCCAGCCGCTCGGTCTTGCCGTACACGACGCCGAATTCGAGCGTCACGTTGCCGCCATCGAGGCTCGCGTAGCGGACGTTCGTATTCGGCAGCCGATGGAAGATCTCGCTGGGGCCGGCGAAGTCGAGCAGCGTCCCGCCGTCGTAATTGACGATCAGGATGTTGAGCGGTTCATTCGGCGCAAGTTCGCCTTTGCTGCCGGCCTGCGCAAGAGCAGGGGTGGTGTGCGTGAGCAACGCGCTGCCGCCCAGGATGGCGCCGAGGGTGGCGGCGCCCCCCAGCTTGAGGGCATCGCGGCGCGAACGGCCCGCTCTCGTGAGCGGTGTTCCGGAAGCATTGTCTTCGCTACGGTCGGTCAAGATCGTTTCTCCTTGCACTTCGGCCCCTCTGCGAGCGCAACCAGATTGGGCCGGATTGAATGGCCGCCGCGACGAACGGCGTGGCGGACGTGAGATCGGGATGGGGATGAGCCCGGATGACGTGCCTGGCTCAGGCATCGCGCGCCGCAGGCTTAAAGCTGCGAAGCGCCGCCATCGACGACCAGTTCGGTGCCGACGACATACGACGATTCGTCGCTGGCGAGATAGAGCGCCGCGTACGCGATGTCCATGGCTTGGCCCATGCGACCCACCGGAATGGTTTCGGCGAATTCGGCCTTGCGCTCGCGAACCCATTCGTCGGGCATGCCCCATTTGGTGAGCAGCGGAGTGTCGATCACACCGGGCGCGATCGCGTTGAAGCGGATCTTGCGGTCGAGAAACTCGTAGGACCAGCTGCGGGCGAGCGATCGTACGGCGGCTTTCGCTGCCGCGGTCAACGAGATGCCATGCTTGCCGGTCTGTGCGACGAACGATGTATTGAGAATGAACGAGGCGCCTGGCCGCAGGTCCGGCAGCACCGCCTGAAGCGTGAACACCACGCCCTTGACGTTGATGTCCATGATCTCGCCATAGAGCGCGTCGTCGATGTCGTTGACCGCGGACGGGAACGCCCAGCCCGCGTTCGCGAATACGACATCCAGGCCGCCGAACGTCTCCTTGACCTCGGCGGCAATCGCCCGCATGTCGTCGAGCGAACGGACGTCGCCCTTGAGAACGAGCGCATGCTCGCCAAGCTCGGCCTTCACGCGCTCGAACATCGTCTCGTCGCGGCCCGTCACCGCTACGCGGGCGCCTTCCGCAATGAACAGCTTCGCGGTTGCGAGGCCGATGCCGCTGGTACCACCGGTGATTAACACCGACTTGTCTTTAAGCCTCATCTTCTGCTCCATTTTTACGTCGTGACTGATCAGGCCGAAGGCTTCAAACGCAATTGCGTCTGTGTGCCTTTTCCGGCTCGATCTTCCACGTGCAGTATGGAACGCGAGGCGTATGGCGCAAAGGTCGTATAACCCTCAAAAAGCGCCACTCGGTTAAAACGGGTGAATAACGCGGCTCGGCGTTTGGCGGGGGCAATGCCCGTTCGCACGTTTCATGTGTGGTCTCGCTGGCGGCGAGTGGCGTGTGAAGCAGGCTTGCGTGAAGGTCGGACGCGCAGCGGTCGCGATGCGGATGTCCGCGCGATCGCGGCGAGTGGCCAGTATCTGGAGGCCGTCTGCTTCATTCCTCGCGCTCATAGCGCAAACGGTATCCCCCATTCATTCGCTCGATGCGTGCGAACCCGCGTTCCCCCAGATGCATGCCGGCGATCAACAGCCCCTCCGAACTGACCTGGTCCAGAAGCCGTGACCGCGTAGCAGCGGCCAACGACGCATCGTGATCGAAGGCAATCGACACCTCCGGTCGCTGAATCTGGATATGCGGGAAATGAACCACGTCTCCCCACACAAGAAGCCCCTGATCGCGGGATTCAAGCACATATCCGGTGTGCCCGTCGGTGTGCCCCGGTATCGGCAGTGCGTCGATGCCGGGGAGCACTTGCCCGTCGTCGAAAAGACGAAGCCGGTCGCCATAAGCATCGAACACCCGACGCGCCACCGCGAAATTTCCGCGTGCCCGTTCGCTGGCGCGACTCAGATTCCCGTCGTCCTGCCAGAACCCGACCTCGCGTCGATGCACGACCAGTTCCGCATTCGGGAACGCGATCTCTCCTGCACCGTTCACGAGCCCCCCGACATGGTCGGGATGCGCGTGGGTCAGCAGGATGGTGTCGATCGCGGCGGGCTCGATACCGGCAAGCGCGAGGTTCGTCCCGAGTTGGCCGCCCCATTGCCTGAACCCGCCCGCCCCGGCGTCGATGAGCACGGTGCGGCCCGCGCCGCGTACGACGTAGCAATTGATGTGCACGGCTTCTGGTGCCTTCTGCCCGGCATCACGCTGCATGTTCGACGCGTCGGCCGGATCGATATTCGACAGAAAGTCGAGACTCGCGGTGAGGTAGCCATCGCTGATGGCAGTAATCGTGAAATCCCCGACTTGCTGGCCGGGAAAGGTAAGCATGGCCATCGTGCTTCTCCGGATCGGCGAATGGTGGACTAGTTGCGGGCGTGAATGTTCGACGCGGTATAACCAAAACACCGAATGCGCGCGGTGAGGCCGGTGCGCTGGACGATCGCACGATCCAGCGCTTCCATGAACCGGTCCATGACCGCCGACGTGCGGGGCGCCCCGGCGCGATACCGAATGTCCGCGTAGACAGGATGTCCGTGCCCGTGCAGAACCGCCTGAAAAATGACGTGGACGTTCTTGAGCTCCGCGCCGAGCACATGCGTACAGAGCTCGACGCAGTCGCGCGACAGCTCGGCAAGATTTTCGTCAGCGGGCATCCGCTGTGCATCGATCGAGAAAGTGACGTTCGGCATCGTGGGCTTACTCCTGGGCAGTCGAAATGGCGCGTGCGCTCGTCAGTTGCTCCGTCATCGGCGCGTAAAGGTGAATGCCTTCCGCGCGCTCCTCGACAAGCGGCACGCTGTTGCGCGGCACGACGGCGAGCCAGCGTCGTGCCGGAAACTGCTCCAGCGCGACGGCTTGCATGGCCAGCGGGTCGAGGCCCAACCGGATCAGCGGATCAGGGCCGCCGGCGCACAGCGCGAGGCGTTCGCCTTCCGCCACCGCCGGGGCCAATCCGATATCGCTATAGAGATTGCGATGCCAGTCGGTGATGTGCTGCTGCCATTTCGCAAAATTGCCGCCGCCTTTCCGGCGATATTCGTCGCCGGTCAGCACATCGAGACCGTCGATCGTGTGAATCGCCAGATAGACAGGGCAACCGCTGCCGATCGCCTTGAACCGCTGCGACGTGTGAAACCCCGTCACCGAGATCAGGGCAGGCAGCTTTTCAAGGCTGTAGAAGTCGTTCCATTCGGCTTCGCTGTCGACGTCGGCGAAGCTGCATTCCACGGTGTAGATCATCGGATCGTCCTTTGAGCAAGGTGCACGTCCCTCGGCGGGCGCTTGATGGTCAGTGCGGTAACGTAATGCTAAGCTCGCATTTGCACCCCATAAAACGAAATAAAGTCAGCCTTCAGTGATATTTGCTCAAGCTGACGTCGAACCCACCCTGACCGGCGAGCCACACATGCCCCGCAAGATCCCGAGCAATTCCGCGCTGCAGGCGTTCGAAGCCGCGGCCCGACACGGCAGCTTTGCCCGAGCCGCTGATGAACTCGCGCGAACCGAGGGCGCCGTCAGCCGTCAGATCGGCCGGCTGGAGGCGTTCCTGGGTGTCACGCTGTTCGAGCGGATCGGCAACCGGGTACGACTGGCACCGAACGGTGCGCGGTACGCGGTGCAGGTTCGCGAGATTCTGGATCGGCTGGAACGGGACAGTCTGTACCTGATGGGGCAGCCCGTCGAAGGCGCGAGCATCGATATCGCCGCCATTCCGACCTTCGCCACACGCTGGCTGATCCCCCGGCTGAAACACTTTCAGGACCGGCATCCGAACGTCACGGTGCATATCGCCGAGCGCATGGAACCGTTCCTGCTGGCCGGGAGCGGTTTCGATGCCGCCATCCATTTCGAGCATCCGGCATGGGCGGGAATGCATCTGCATCCGCTGCTGGAGGAAGTGCTGGTGCCCGTATGCAGTCCGGCGTTGCTGGCGGGCGCCGGGGCGAACCCGTCGCTCGATGCATTGCCACGCCTTCACCGGCGGCAGAACCCGGACGCGTGGCAGGCCTATGCGCAGGAGTCCGGCATCGTGCTGGGCAATTCGGCGGTTGGCGCGCGCTACGATCTCCATTCGATGCTGATCGAAGCGGCGCTCGCGGGCCTGGGTGTCGCGCTGGTGCCGCGTCTTTACGTCGACGCGGAGCTGGAGCAGGGGCGGCTGGTCGCACCCTGGCCGGCGGGCAGGTCCGTCACGAAAAACTTCTGCCTCGTCCTGCCCGAACCGATCGAACTGGCCCAGGGGCCGTTACAGGCTTTCGCGAATTGGATGCTGAATGATGCCCCGGGCCTGGCACCGCACGGCAGCGCGCGACGCACACCGCGAAGCAGACGCCAGCGCGGCGCTTCCTCTCCACGTTGATTCGCCGCACGCAGGCCGCGCTCGGGTACGCCGCGCTCGGCGAGACGCCGCCTGCCGAATGCTCCCGTCAGTCGGGCGTATGCGCCCAACCGACGGGCCTGCAAAGCCCCAAGACCAACAGTGTTGCCGGCACTGAAAACCGGTTCCACCCGCGCAATGCGGGTTTCTCCACATGATCGTTTGGTCTCCTTTGCATCTTTGATGACCATTGCTCCATGACGGCAACGCGATAAGGCACGTCGGGCGGGTCGAGGTGCCGGTGCGGTTGTGACATCCGGCGTTGCGGTCTCCCCTGGCCGGAAATGTGTGATCCGCGTGTTGCTTGTCGGTGCAAAGCCGCAACGGCCGGGATCACAAGACGTCGAGGAAGAACGATGGAGCTAGTGGTTGATGCACCCGTTGTCAACTGACTGGAGGGCCCTGTCTAACAACCTGCACAGCGTTGTTGAACGTGATTCACTTCGCGTGCTGGTGCGAAAACGTTCGTTTGTGTTCGTTTTTATTCGTTTTCCGGCATCGGAGTACGTCGCGCCAAGCCGTCGCGCCAAGCCGTCGAGTCGGTACGGCCGACATCCCGCGCGCGGGCGACGCTTCAGTGCCGGAAGCGTCGCTGCATCAGCGATTTCCGCATCCTCATCCTCGAGCAACTGACATGTACGTAAAAAATGGAGAGCAAGATGAGCAGATCGATACGAGCGAAGGCAGTGGCGACCGTGGTGGCGATCGCAATGAACGCGGCCCCGGCCGCGAGTGTTGGAACCGTTCTGTCGCTGGCCGGCGCGCAGGCCGTTTCCGCCGCGACGACCGCCGTTGACGACTACGCGGCGACCCGGTACCCGATCATTCTCGTGCACGGGCTGACCGGCACCGACAAGTACGGTGGCGTCGTCGAGTACTGGTATCGCATTCCGGAGGACCTGCGGGCGCACGGCGCGGCGGTATACGTTGCCAACCTGTCCGGCTTCCAGAGCGACGATGGCCCGAACGGGCGTGGCGAGCAATTGCTTGCGTTCGTGAAGCAGGTGCTCGCGGCGACGGGCGCGCAGAAGGTGAATCTGATCGGCCATAGCCAGGGCGGCCTGACATCGCGTTATGTTGCGTCCGTTGCGCCGGAACTGGTCGCATCGGTGACGACGATCAGTACGCCGCACTGGGGCTCGCAATTCGCGGACTTCGTGCAGCAACTGTTGCAGACGGACCCGACCGGCCTGTCGTCGACCGTGCTCGGCGCATTCGCGAATGCGCTCGGCACGTTGACGAGCAGCAACTTCAATACGAACCAGAATGCGATTCAGGCGTTGTCGGTGCTGACGACGGCAAAGGCCGCCGCATACAACCAGAAATTCCCGAGCGCGGGTCTCGGCGCGCCGGGCTCGTGTCAAACCGGCGCGTCAACGGAGACTGTCGGCGGCAATACGCACCTGCTTTATTCGTGGGGCGGCACGGCGATCCAGCCGACAGCGACGGTGGCCGGCGTGACAGGGGCCGTCGATACGAGCGTGAGCGGGGCCATCGATCCGGCGAACGCGCTCGATCCGTCGACGCTGGCACTCCTCGGCAGCGGCACGGTGATGATCAATCGCAGCGCCGGTCCGAACGACGGCGTCGTGTCGCAATGCAGCGCGCGGTTTGGCCAGGTGCTCGGCACGTATCACTGGAATCACACCGATGCGATCAACCAGATCCTCGGCGTGCTCGGCGCGAATGTGGAGGATCCGGTGGCGGTAATCCGCACGCACGCGAACCGCTTGAAGAATCAAGGCGTGTAATCGATGACAGGAAGCAAGCGCGGCATCGCGCGACGCCGGCATGTCCGGCGTCGCGCCTGCCGTGATCGAGCGGATCGTCGTGCATCGAGTGGTTTCTTCAGCGCGTCGTCGATAACGGTCACCAGGGCGTGGCCTGTCGGTGCTTCGGCGCGGTCGATACGCGCATCATCGCGGAACCGTTCCGGAGGCGTCGGCGCGCTGTCGTGACGGCAATCGGCCATGCAGCCCCGTCAGCCTCGAACGCGTCAGGATCTCATCCTGAGAGCGCAGGGCGCAACGACGCCGATTACCCCGCACTCGCGAGTGTGGGGCCGGTCTAGAGCCACTGCTCTGAATTCCCGTTGCACTGCCGCATAAAACGATCGTCAGTCGTTGGAAGTGCACGGGGAAAATCGCTTCGTACTCCAACTGAAAAATCCGTCTCGACCCGAGAGTATGACCGTCCAGCAAGGAATGCAGGGCGTTTGACGATTTCATTCCCGGCTCGCCGGAGACACGCTCGATCATCGCGGTTCGCGATCCGCATTCAAGCGACGAATGTGTGCATCGCAACAATCCATTTCATTCACGGCAATCGTAACGGTAAGGTGAACGCACGTTCGAATTTGATCGAGCGACGCGAAACCACCCAGTGACGATGCCATGACAACGAACCGCGATCGACCTGCCAAAGTGTCAGCCCCGTCTTCCGGTGTCACGCCGGCAGGCGGCAATGCGCGTGCGGCGGGCCCGCGCCTGCCGGCCAGGCTGGTGGGCCCGATCGTGCTCGGCACGCTGCTCAACGCGCTGAACTCGTCGATGATCGCGGTCGCGCTCGTCAGCATCCAGCAGGCGTTCAACCCGCACGGGCATGAACGCATCGACACGATGTGGCTCGTGTCGGGCCTTTATCTCGCGACGGCCGTCGGCCAGCCGACGATGGGGCGGCTCGCCGACCGGTTCGGTGCGAAGCGGATCTTCTGCATCGGCCTCGCGATCGTGTTGATCGCGTCCGCGCTCGCGCCGTTCGCACCGTCACTCGGGTGGCTGATCGCGTCGCGCGTCGCGCTCGGCATCGGCACGTCGGCCGCGTATCCGGCCGGCATGGCGATGATCCGCACGTGGTCGCAGCGGCACGCGAACGGCGCGACGCCGACGGGCGGACTCGGCGCGATCTCGGTGGCGGCACAGGTGGCCGTCGCGTTCGGGCCGCCGCTCGGCGGCGCGCTCGTGCAGTTCGCCGGCTGGCGTGCGATCTTCTGGATCAACGTGCCGATCGTGCTGCTCGCGTTCGTGCTGGCGTGGCTGTGGATTCCGGCCGACGTCGTCCCGCGCGGCGCGCAGCAACGCCGCACGCTGCGGGGCACGCTGAAGGAGCTGGACCTGCCGGGCGTCGTGCTGTTCGTCCTGACGCTCGCGAGCCTGCTGCTGTTCCTGCAATCGGTCACGCACGATCCCGACTGGCTGCTGCTCGTCGCGACGCTGGTGCTGTGCCCGGTGCTGGTCGGGCACGAGCGGCGGGCCGCGACGCCGCTGATCGACATCCGCATGCTCGGCGACAACCGTGCGCTCACGAGTACATACCTGCGTTGCGTCGGCACCTACGCTGTGTTCTACGCGATCTTCTATGCGCTGCCGATGTGGCTGCAGGAGGCCAGGCACCTGTCCGCCGCCGATGCCGGCCTCGTGATGCTGCCGGTCGCCGGGATCGGCACCGTGGCGACGATGCTCGCGACCCGCCTCGCACACCGTCACGGCTCGCGGCCGGTGCTGATCATCGGCTCCGCGATGCTGTGCGTCGGCAGCGTCGTGATGAGCCTGCTCACCAGCGCGATGCCCATCTGGTCGATCGTAGTGCTATCGATCGTGTTCGGCGTGCCGAACGGCTTCAACAATCTCGGCAACCAGGCCGCGCTCTACCAGAGCGCGCCGCACGACCGGATCGGCACGGCCTCGGGGCTGTACCGCACTGCGCAGTATGTCGGCGGCAGCCTGTCGTTTGCGCTCGTCGGGCTGGCGCTCGGCCATCCGGCGAGCGATCGCGGCCTGCGCGAGCTGGCCATCGTCCTGGCGGTCATCAGCGTGCTGCTGCTGCTCAACGCAGCGTCGAGCCGGCACCTGGATACCGCCGCTTCTTCCATCCCCCAACAGAAGTGAGGTTTTGACATGTCCACTCCGACGCTCAATCGCACGGTCGCCCTGGTCGCCATCGACCTGCAGAACGGCATCGTGTCGCTGCCGGTCGTGCCCTACACCGGCGCGCAGGTCGTGGCGAAGACGGTCGAGCTCGCGACCGCGTTCCGCGCGTTGAAGCTCCCCGTGATCTACGTGCACACGAGCTACCAGCCGGACGGCGGCGTCGCGCTGAAGGTCAGGACGGATGCGCCGTCGGCGCCGCCGAATCTCGACCCCGAATGGAGCGCGTTCGCGCCGGCGCTCGGCGTCGGGCCGTCCGACATCGTCGTGACGAAGCACCAGTGGGGCGCGTTCACCGGCACCGACCTCGACGTGCAGCTGCGCCGGCGCGGCATCACGGACATCGTGCTGACCGGGATCGCAACCAACATCGGCGTCGAATCGACGGCGCGCCAGGCATACGAGAACAACTACAACGTCGTCGTCGTCAGCGACGCGGTCAGCACGTCGTCCACCGACGCGCAGACCTTCGCGCTGACGCAGATCTTCCCGAAGCTCGGGCAGGTCGCCGCGACGGCCGACGTGGAGGCGGCACTGAAGCAGGCGTATTCGCGCTGAACGAAGCGGCGTGTTCGGCGTGCACCATTCAAACAGAGTCATTTACCGAGGCATGACGATGATCAAGACCGATGCATGGGTTCTCTACGCAGGACCGGAACCGAGCAGGAAGCAGGCGCCCGTGGCGGGCGAACTGCGTCGCGAGACCTTCGAATTCTCCGATCTGGAAGCCGACGAGGTGCTGGTCGAGCCGCTGTACGGATCGTGGGAGGCGAACCTCGACCACGCGCTGTCGCGCAATCCGGTCGACATCTGCCGGCAGCGCCGCGAGGACAAGATCGTGCTCGGCAACGGTGCGCTGGTGCGCATCGTCGAGCGCGGCAGCGGCGTGAAGACGCTGAAGGAAGGCGAGATCTGCATGGTGATGCCGTTCGGCAAGCGCGATGAATACGGGTTCGCCGAGCTCGTCTACGCATACGACGCGCCGGGCACGATCGGCGTGATGGCGCAGCGGACCAAGATGCGCGCCGACAACCTCGTGGCGGTGCCGACGGACAGCCGGCATTCGCTGCTGCAATGGGCGACGTACGGCCGCTACTTCACCGCGTGGGACAACTGGAAGGTGGCGTCGACGTGCTGGCGCTCGCAGCTGCCGGACGTCGATCCGGCCGACTACCTGGTATTCGGCTGGGGCGGCGGCACGACGCTCGCCGAACTGCAGCTCGCGAAGCGCGAGGGTTTTCGCGTCGCGATGACGGCGAGCAACGACCGGCGCCTCGAGGAGCTCGCGAAGCTCGGCATCACGCCGGTCGATCGCCGCAAGTTCCCGAACCTCGCGTATGACGACGAGCGCTACAAGACCGATCCGGAGTACCAGGCGAGCTATCGCGAGTCGGAGCGGGTGTTCGCGGAGACGATCGCGGAGCTGAGCGGCGGCCGCGGCGTCGCGATCTTCCTCGACAACCTCGGCGGCGCACTGTATCGCGCGACGATGCGCGTGGTCGGCCGCACGGGTATCGTCACGACGGTCGGCTGGAAGACCGGGATGCGCCTGTGGAACCTGCGCGCGACGGAGTGCATCAACCGCCGCCTGCACATCCACACGCACGCGTGGCGCTACGACGACAGCATCACGATCCGCGATTTCCAGGAAACGAGCGGCTGGATCGGCGAGGAGCCGACCGAGATCTTCGATTTCGACGAGGTGCCGAAGCTCGCGTCCGACTACCTGAACGGGAAGATCCAGACGTATTTCCCGATCTACCGGATCAACGCCGTCTGAGCGGCAGGTCGCGCGCCGCGCCCGCATCGCTGCAGGACGATTAGTCATGCAGATGATGTCGGTGTGCGGCGCGCCGTGCAATCCATCTGACTGGAGAACGGCATGGCCACTGTGGAAATGGGGGGCGTCGACACCGGTGCGGCGTCGGGCGCGTCCAAACCGGCGCCGCTCGACGGCATTCGCGTGATCGACGCCGCGACGTTGTTTGCGGGCCCGCTCGCGGCGACGATGCTGGCGGACTACGGCGCCGACGTGATCAAGGTCGAGCATCCGGACGGCGATCCGGCGCGCAAGTACGGCGCGCGTCGCGACGACGTGCCGTTGTGGTGGAAGGTGCTCGCGCGCAACAAGCGGGCCGTCACGCTGAATCTCGGCACGGCCGACGGCCAGCGGATCTTCCGCGAGATGGCGGCGCAGGCGGACGTGGTCGTCGAGAATTTCCGGCCCGGCACGCTCGAACGCTGGGGGCTCGGTTACGACGTGCTGTCCGCGATCAACCCGCGGCTCGTGCTCGTGCGGGTGACGGGCTTCGGGCAGTTCGGCCCGTATGCGAGCCGCCCCGGCTTCGGGACGCTGGCCGAGGCGATGAGCGGGCTCGCGTCGGTCACCGGCGAGGCCGACGGGCCGCCGCTGCTGCCGTCGTTCCCGCTCGCGGACACCGTCGCGGGGCTGAACGCCGCGTTCGCGATCATGACGGCGCTGAAGGCGCGCGAGCACACCGGGCGCGGCCAGGTCGTCGATCTCGCGATCATCGAGACGATGCTCGCCGCGATGGGCGCGCAGGTCGCGAGCTACGACCAGACGGGCCGGGTGCCCGAGCGCACCGGCAATCGTTCGCCGAACAATTCGCCGCGCGGGGTGTACCGCACGTCGGACGGCAAGTGGGTCGCGCTGTCGACGTCGGCGCACAGCATCGCGGAGCGCGTGATGCGCCTCGTCGGCCGAGCGGACCTGATCGACGAACCCTGGTTCGCGAACGGCGCCGAGCGCGCGAAGCATGCGGACGAACTGGATGCGGCGGTCGGCGGCTGGATCGGGCAGCGCTCGCGCGACGACGTGATCGCCGAGTTCGAGCGCGCGCAGGCGGCGGTCGCGCCGATCTACGACGTCGCCGACGTGCTCCGCGATCCACAGTACGCGGCGCTCGGCTCGGTCGTGTCGGTGCCCGATGCGGAGCTCGGCGCGTTCCGCACGCACAACGTGCCGTTCCGGCTGTCCGACACGCCCGGCGCGATCCGCTGGGGCGGACCGGCGCGCGGCACGCACAACGACGAAGTATTCGGCGCATTGGGACTGGAGCGGCACGAGATCGCCGATTTGACCGAACGGGGCATTGTATGAAAACCAGCGCAACCTACCGCAGTTACCTCTACGTGCCGGCGCACAAGGCGCAGGTGGTGGACAAGGCGTATGCAAGCGAGGCCGATGCCATCGTGCTCGACCTCGAGGATGCCGTGCCGGCCAGCCACAAGGCCGAAGCGCGCGAGGCGGCCGCCGCGATTCTCGCGGAAGGCCCGCCGAAGCCGACCTACGTGCGGATCAACCCGATCGGCAGCCCGTGGTGTCGCGACGACGTCGACGCGATCGCGCAGCCGGCGCTGCAGGCGCTGCGCCTGCCGAAATGCGACCTGCCGCAGCATATCCAGGAAGTGGCGGGCTGGCTCGACGCGCTCGGCAGCGAGGCGAGCATCCAGATCCTGATCGAGTCGGCTTACGGTGTCGAGACGGCTTACCAGCTCGCGACCGCGTCGCCGCGGCTGGAGCGCATCGGGCTCGGCGAGAGCGACCTGCGCGCGGACCTGCAGATCGGCGTCGACAACTTCACGCTCGAGGTGTGCCGCGCGCGCTGCGTCGTGGTGTCTCGCGCGGCGGGGCTCGCCGGGCCGATCCAGACCGTCTATCACACGCTGCCCGATCTCGACGGGCTGAGGGAATCGACGTTGCGCGCCAAGTCGATGGGGTTCCTCGGCCGCTTCGCGATTCATCCGTCGCAGCTCGCGGTGATCAACGAGGTGTTCACGCCGTCGGACGACGAGATCCGCGCGGCCGAGCGGGTGCTCGAGGCAGTCGATGCGGCAGCGGGCAAGGCCTCGGCGTCGTCGGTCTTCGTGCTGCCGGACGGCCGCGTGGTCGCGCCGCCGCTGATCGCCAACGCGCGCGTGACGCTCGCGCTCGCGAACAATCTTCGACTCAGTGGAGCACTGGCATGAGCACACCCGAGACGCTTTCCGCTCCGGCGGCGGCCGCCGATCCAGTTGCACCGGCCCGGCCCGCGCCACCCGACGGCATCGTCGGCGCGCTCGGCCGCTTCGCGGCGGAGGTGCGCGCCGGAGGGCTGGAATACCGGCTGCGCGTCGAGGCCGCCGCGCGCGTGCTCGACGTGGTCGGCAACAGCCTGATCGCGCACGACGAACCGGTCGTGCAGTCGGTGCTGCAGGTCGCACGGCGCTGGGCGGGCACCGGCCCGGCGAGCGTGATCGGCGCGCCCGACCGGCTGCCGGCCGCGAGTGCCGCGCTCGTCAACGGCACGCTCGCGCATGCGATGGACTTCGACGATTCGCACATGCTGTCGGTGCTGCATCCGAGTGCGTCGGTGATTCCGGCCGCGCTCGCCGCCGCGCAGGCGAGCGGCGCGTCGGGCGCGGCGCTGCTCGATGCGATCACGGTCGGCACCGAGGTGTGCATCCGGCTGGGCGTCGCCGCCTATAACGAGCGGCTCGGCAATTCGGTGTTTTTCGAGCGCGGCCAGCACGCGACGTCGATCTGCGGCACGGTCGGCGCGGCGGCGGCCGCGGCGATGCTGCTCGGGCTCGACGCCGCGCAGATCGCGGCGGCGCTCGGCATTGCCGCGAGCATGGGCGCGGGCCTGCTCGAAGCGAACCGCACCGGCGGCTCGGTGAAGCGGATTCACTGCGGCTGGGCGGCGCATGCGGGCGTGAGCGCGGCGGAACTGGCGGGCGCGGGCGTCACCGCGCCGCCGACCGCGCTCGAAGGCCGCTTCGGCTTCTTCCACGCATGGTGCGGCGACCTCGCCGATGTCGACGCGGTGCTGCGCGACCTGGGCGACGAATGGGAGACGAGCCGGATCATCTTCAAGCCGTATCCGTGCAACCACTTCACGCATCCGGGCATCGACGCGGCGCTGCAACTGAAGGCGCAAGGCGTGACGGCGGACGACGTGGTGTCGGCCGAGCTGCGGGTCGCGATGTCGACGCTGCGCACGATCGGCGAGCCGGCGGAGTTGAAGGCGAATCCGCCGAACGGTTATGCGGCGGCGTTCTCGGGGCCGTACACGGTCGCGGCGGCGCTGCTCGGCGGCGGCGGGCTCGGCGTCTGGTTCGACGATTTCGACGATGCGCTTGCGCGGGACCCCGCACGGCGCGCCCTGGCCGCGAAGGTGCGTTGCGTGGCCGATCCATGGTGCGATGCGCGTTTTCCGCATTTCCTGCCGGCCGTGCTGCGCGTCGAGCTGCGCGACGGACAAGTGCGCGAGGCGTGGATCGAGTCGAGCAAGGGCACGAATTCGCGGCCGCTGACCGAGCAGGAACTCACCGCGAAATTCGTGCTGGCGGCGAGTTCGGCGCTCGGCATGGAGCGCGCGCTCGCGCTGCGCGACGCGGTACGGTCGCTCGCCGACGATGCGCCGTTCGATGCGCTCGCGGCGCTGACGTCGGGCACGGAAGGAGGACACCGATCTTGAATGCACCCCGCTGGAAAAAGCGACCGCCCGGCTCGAACTGGGGCGACTTCGGTCCCGACGATCAGAAGGGGCGGCTGAACTGGCTGACGCCGGACAAGGTGCGGCAGGGCGCGGCCGAAGTGCGGGAAGGGCTGTCGTTCTCGCTGAGCCTGCCGCTCGACGTGCCGCGCGGCGGCGGGCTGAACGCGCGGCGGCGGCCGCCGGCGATCATGCCGGCGCTGCTTGGCGACAAGCCGTATTTCGGTTATCGCGCGGACGAACAGGTTGCGAACGCAACCGATGTGGTCTGCGACGATTCGTTCTGCATGCACTCGCAGTTCTCGACGCAATGGGACGGCCTGTCGCACGTGGGCGGCGTGTTCGACGCGGACGACGACGGCGTGCCTGAAATCGTGTTCTACAACGGCTTCCGGATGGGCGAGCATCTGCGGGTGCCGCAAGAGGGCGACGCGACGGGCGGCGCGCACGCGCTCGGCATCGAGGTGATGGCGCAAACGGGCGTGCAGGGGCGCGGCGTGCTGATCGACCTGCGGCGTCATTTCGGCGACGCGCGCACGAAGGTCGGCTTCGCGCAACTGATGCAGGTGATGGAGGCGGACCGCGTGCAGGTCGAGCGCGGCGACATCGTCTGCATTCACACCGGCTTTGCGGATCTGCTGCTGAACGACGATGGCGGATCGCCGGCGACGGTCGCGAGCGCGTGCGTGCTGGACAGCGGCGATGCGCGGCTGCTGCAATGGATCGACGAATCGGGGCTGGCCGCGCTCGTGGCCGACAACCATGCGATCGAGGAACGTCCGCAACATGCGCAACCGCTCGCGCAACCGGGCGCGCTGATGCCGCTTCACGAACTGTGCCTGTTCAAGCTCGGTATTCACCTCGGCGAGCTGTGGCACCTGACGCCGCTCGCGAACTGGCTGCATGCACACGGCCGGAACCGGTTTCTGCTGACCGCGCCGCCGCTGCATATCCGCGGCCTGGTCGGCGCACCGGCGAATCCGGTCGCGACCGTTTGAGCTTGCGGGCGGCCGCCGGGGCGGTGGTCGCCCGCATTTTTTTCAATGCGACCTTTTTTCAAAAATCACGAATCAAATGGCCGATTGGCACGGTATCCGAAAGAATCGATGCGAAACGGACCCACTAATTTAAAAAATTAACCAATACCGCTCGATACCTAAAAATATAGATACGTCAAGATTGGACTATTCTTGTGCATTGCACTAAATATCAGGGGATTGCTCCGATTGCGGAATTTCGAAATCGCAATCGGAGGCGGTGTTTAACCTGTTTAGTGGATGGTCGCAAACATGAATCTACGTTCGATCGATCTGAACCTGCTGGTCATACTCGATGCGCTATTGACGGAGAAACAGGTCACCCGGGCCGGCCAGAAGGTCGGCCTCACGCAGCCGGCCGTCAGCAACGCGCTGGCGAGGCTGCGGTTCCTGTTCAAGGACGAGATCCTGGCGCGCACCGCGGTCGGCATGGAGTTGACGCCGCGCGCACAGGCGCTGGCGATGCCGATTCGACAGATCATGCAACAAATCGAGGAATTATTTGAATCGGATTATCAATTCAATCCTTTTACGTCCGAGCGCCATTTCACGTTGCGCATGTCGGATCTCACCGAATTGCTTTTGCTGCCGGCTTTGCTGCGCTGCATGCGCTTGACCAGCCCGAATATCGGCATGGACGTCGTGCACATGAGTGCGGCCAAGACCGCCGACGCACTCGAATCGGGGCTGCTCGACCTGGCGATCAGCGCCGGCCTCGAACATTCGGGCACGCTGTCGTCGCAAATCGTGTTTCATGACCGGATGGTCTGCGTGATGAGCCGCAGCCATCCGGAAGCGGGCACGCCGCTGACGCTCGACCGGTTCCTCGCGCTCGACTTCCTCAACGTGACGATCAATCCGGTCGACCACAGCCTGGTCGACAACCTGCTTGCGAACATGAACTGCACGCGGCGCATCGCGCTCAACGTGCCGCACTGGCTCGTCGTGCCGAACATGCTGGATGCGCTGCCGTACGCGGTGATCATGTCGGAGCGGCATGCGCTGAGCCTCGACGATGCGCGGCTCGTGATCCGCGACCTGCCGCTCGCGATGGAGCCCGTCGCGTGGTCGCTGTACTGGCACCGGCGCTACGACGGCAGCAACGCGCACGCGTGGTTGCGCAGCCGCATCGTCGAGGTTGCGGAAGCGCTCGAACGGCACGGCGTCGCGGCGGAAGCTTAGGGTTCGTTCACGTCGGTCAGCCGACGACGAGCAGCGGCGGCAGCGTCGCGATGTCGGGCTGCTCGTCGAGCCGCCACAGGTAATCGAGCGCCGCGCGGATCTGCGCCGGGCCCCAGTGCCGCCGGCAGTTCTTCGTGAACTTCGCATCGTAGTCGTCGCGCCGCATCGGCCGCGTCGGCGAGCCGGGCAGGTCGTCCACCTGCTTCGTGCAGGTCGACCCGTCCTCGCACACGGCCGTCACCCGGTTCGGCGCGTGCGCGGGATAGCGGGCGGTCAGCGCCGGGTCCTCGCGCACCGTGATCCGCTCGATCAACGCGCGCAGCGCCGGATCGTGCAGCGCGTCGGGGCGGTAGCTCTCGGTCGTGATGTCGCCGTCGAGCATCGCGCGCGCGACGATGTACGGCAGGCTGTGGTCGGCGGTCTCGTGCGTCGACGGCGCCCATTTTTCGCGGTCGCGGCCGGCTGTCACATAACCGACTTCGGTCGTGTCGATCTCGATGCGCCGGATGCGGCGCAGGTCGCCGACCTGCGCGGCGACGTCGAGTGCCGCCGGAATCGCGGTCTGCGTGAGCCCTTGCGCGGGATAGAACTTCACGAAGCACTTGCCGATCCGGAACGCGCCGCCGCGCCCGCCGAATTCGCGCGTGTCGACGGCGAACGGCCCGGACACCTGCGGAAAGAATCCCGCCATGCCTTCGAAGATCGGCGCGGGGCCGGTCAGCCCGGCGCGCGCGAGCTGCGTCGAGAACACCGCGTTGCGCGCCGCGTCCGCATCGGCGAGCGCCTTCCAGTTCGACAATTCCTGGACGCGCGTCTGGTTCAGCGCGAGATGACTGTTGATCGACAGGTTCACCGCCTGCACCAGCTGCGGCGCGGGCATGCGCATCAGCTTGCCCGCGGCGAGCGCGACGGCGGGCAGGCTGTAGCACGTGTGATCCCAGCCGCGCGGGCTGATCGCGGCGGCGTCCATCAGCCGGCACGCGATCTCGTAGGCGATCGCGATCGACAGGATCAGGTCGCGGCCGTTCGCATGCTGCGCTTCGGCGACTGCGAGGCACGCGGACATGTTGTCGCTCGGATGGCCGGTCTCCTTGCCGGCGTAAGCGTCGTTGAAATCGTAGTAGCGCAGTGCGGTGCCGGTCGCGAACGCGGCGAGATCGGGGCTCGTGCGCTGGTTCGTGCCGACGATCGTCGACACGCCGCCCGGCGACGCGAGCGCCGCGTCGCGCGCGATCCGCACCGGACGTTCGTCGTGCGCGGCGATCGCGCAGCCGAGCGCGTCGATCAGGTGCGCCTTGATCGTCTCGATCGTCGCGGCGTCGAGGTCGCGATACTGCAGCCCGGCCGCGTAGTCGGCGAGTTGCTGCGCGAGATCGGGGCGGCCGGGGGTGGCGCCGGCGGCCGGCAGCACGCCCGCGCGGGCGTGGGCGAACGGCAGCGCGAGCGCCGCGCCGGTCAGCGTGGAAAGGAAGTGGCGGCGGTTCATTGTGCGAAGACTCCGAAGGTTCCTGAAACTGGGGAGAGGCGAGGTCAGAACAGCTTGCGCAGGCCGAGTGCCAGGCCCGCGCTGCTGGCGCGGTCGCCGGCCAGCGTGTAGTGGAGGAAGTTGTAGTTGTAGTTGTCGAAATCGAGCGCGGCGCGGCGCGCGTAGCCGCCCGCCAGGTACAGCGTGACGGCTTTCGACAGGAAGTAGTTCAGCTGCAGCGTGACCTGCTGCGGGTTGGCCGGGTGCGGCGTGGGTGTCTGCGCGTTCGGCGCATTCTGCGCGCGGATGTCCTCGTAATAGAACGCGCCGACCGCCTGCAGGTAAGGGGTGATCGCGTAGCGCACGCCGGCCCACCAGAACGTGTAGCGCGTCACGACCGACGGTGCGGCGACGCCGCTCTGGCCGTGCGTGACGCCGGCCAGCAGCTGCGCACGGCCGACGGACGCGATCGCGGCGGCGGCGTAGCGGCGGAAATGCGCGAAGCCGCCCGGCTGCGGCGTGTTGACGTTGTCGAACGCGGCGGCGAGCGAGAGTGCGCCGCCGGCATAGTCGAAGCCGGCGCCATAAGCGGCGTTCGACTGGAACGCGCCGGGCGTGCCGCCGAACGAATAGTGCGTTTCGAGCGTCAGCGGGCCGATCTTCGCCAGGTACTTGGCGACGTTGTTCTCGCGGAAGTTGACGCCGACGATCGCGCCGGCCGGCTCGTACAGCGTCGAGTACGCGCCCGTCGGCGAATAGCGCTCCATGACGTCGAACAGCGTCGTGTACTGGTGGCCGAGCCGCAGCGCGCCCCAGCGCTCGTGCTGCAGCCCGACCCATGCGGAGCGGTCGAAGCCGCCCGCGCCGGTGCCGGTGCCGTTGTTCAGGTTGATGCCGCTTTCGAGCCGGAACGCGGCCTGCCAGCCGCCGCCGAGTTCCTCGACGCCCTTCAGGCCCCAGCGCGAGCCGCTCTTGCCGCCCGACGCCATCCGCACGAGCGATGCCGACGACTTGTCGCCGGGCGCGGCCTGATGGGTGAGGAATTCCGTATAGATGTCGGCCACGCCATACAGCGTGATCGTGCTCTGCGCGCAGGCGCTGGCCGATACGAGGCCAAGTCCGCACAGTGCGGACATCCGCTTGCCCATGGTTTGTCTCCTTCCAGGGTTTGTTCTTTGTTTGAGTTCGGCGCCGCGCCGGTCGAGCGGTGCGGCGGTGCTGCGGGGCGACGCTATCCGGGCCGGGGGGCGAACGGACGGCATCGTGACGGGGCGCGTGCGCGCACCGCGCGACGTGCGCATGAACGCGCGGCGATGAAGGGCGGCGCCCGCATTACCGGGGCACGCCGTCGGCGCGCGCCTGTACCGCCGCGTGACGTGCGAGCACGCGCTTCGCGCGGGCGACGCCGGGCGCGTCGACCATCCGGCCGTCGACGCGCAGCGCGCCGCGCCCGTTCGCGCGTGCGTCGTCGTAGGCGGCCAGCACCGCGTGCGCGTCGCGCACCGCGGCGTCGTCGGGCCGGAACGCACGGTTGAGCGCGCCGACCTGCAGCGGGTGGATGCAGGTCGCGCCTGCGTAGCCGAGCTCCGCGGACGCGCGCGCGATGCGCTCGAACGCGTCGAGATCGCGCAGTTCGTCGAGGCCGCCGATGAGGCCGAGCGGCAGGATGCCGGCGGCGCGCGCGGCGATGATCAGCAACTGTTTCGGCACGCGCAGCACATCGGCGCTCGCGCCGCTTTCGCAGTTCAGCGCGAAGTCGCCGCCGCCCAGCATCATCGCGACGACGCGCGGCGACGCCTGCGCGATCCGGTCCATGGCCTGGAACGCGCGCGGCGTTTCGACGATCGCGACGATCCGCGTGCGGCCGGGCAGCGCGCCGGCTTCTTCTTCGAGCGCGGCCAGCAGTTCGTCGATCGCCTCGAGGTGCGAGCCGCCGCGCACCTTCGGCAGCACGACGCCGTCCACACCGGCCCGGACGGCCGCGCGCAGGTCGGGCACGAGCTGGTCGAGCGGGCCGTTGGCACGCACCAGCAGGTCGCGGCCCGGCGCGCGCAGCGCCGGCACGGCGTCGGCCAGCCCGTCGCGGGCGGCCGCCTTGCATGCGGGCGGGACGCTGTCCTCGAGATCGAGGATCAGCGCATCGGCGTCGCTCGCGGCGGCCGATGCGACGAAACGGGGGACGTGCGCGGGGACGTACAGCAGCGAGCGCCAGACGGGTTGTGACGATGAATTCATCTGCGGTCTCATAAAATGAAAGTCACTTTCATTTTTGTGGTGGATGGCCGCATTCGTCAAGATTATCGTTAACGCCTAGTATCAAGGAACATTGCAGGATGATGACCGAACGAAGCTGTGCGGATTCATGTTGATGTCATCGACGATCTGCGTATAATGAAAGCGACTTTCATTTTTTGGTGCCGGCCACCGTAACGTGGCACCGACCTGACACGAACAGCCCGGCATCGCACGAGGTGGACATGAACAAGGTGGAGACAAGCAGTCCGGCAGAGGGCGGCGTGGCCGCGGTCAACCGCGCGCTGACCGCGCTGCTGGCATTCGGCAACGCGCCCGGCGGGCTGATGCTCGCGCAGGTGAGCGAGGAGACGGGGCTCAACATGAGCACGCTGTTGCGGATGTTCGAGTCGCTCGAGCAGTTCCGCTTCATCAAGCGCCTGCCGGACGGGCGCTATGTGCTGGGGCCCGCCGTGTTCCAGCTCGGGATGATGTATCGCGAGTCGTTCCAGCTGCGCGAGTACGTGATGCCGATCCTGTCGAGACTGTCGGCGGAAACCGGCGAGACGGCCGCGTTCTACGTGCGTGAAGGCGACCAGCGCGTGTGCCTGTTCCGCATCCAGGCGCAGCGCTCGGTGCGCACGCACCTGCGCGAGGGCGACCGCTTCCCGCTCGACGTCGGCGCGGCCGGGCGCGTGCTGCTTGCGTTCAGCGGCACGCGCGGCGGCGACTACGAGAAGACGGCCGAGCAGGGCTACGCGGTATCGATCGCCGAGCGCGATCCGGAAAGCGCGGCGATCGCGTGCCCGGCATTCGGCGTCGGCCGCGTGCTCAGCGGCGCGATCTCGCTCGGCGTGCCGCGTTACCGCTTCAACAAGAAGGTACTGGCCGACTACCTGCCGCGCGTGCAGGCGGCCGCCGCCGAGCTGACGCATGCGCTCGGCGGCGATCTGCCCGCTGCAGGCGCGGCATTTCGCGCGGCCGACCAGCTCGGCGCGCTGCTCGAGTAGCGTCGCGCGCGGCTGAGCGCGCCTCGAAGTCCGTCTTGCAGTCCGCCTCGCACGACGCATACACCAACCAGGAGACAAGCATGTTCGTTCCCGACCCGCAGGCCGCTCACGCGGCCGGCGCGCACCGTCGCGCGTCCACCGGCCCGATTCATCCGAAACCGTTCGACGCAGGCACGCAGGGGCCGCTCGCGGGCGTGCGCGTCGTCGACCTCTCGCGCCTGATGGCCGGCAACATGCTGAGCGTGCAGCTCGCCGATTTCGGCGCGGACGTCGTGAAGGTCGAGAGCGAGCGCGGCGATACGCTGCGCGCGGTCGGGGCGGGCGGGATCAGCACGAACTGGAAGGTATACGGGCGCAACAAGCGCAGCGTGTGCGTCGACCTGCGCGCGCCCGAGGGCATCGACATCGTTCGCCGGCTGGTGCGCGACGCGGACGTGTTCGTCGAAAGCTTCAAGCCCGGCGTCGCCGAGAAGATGGGGCTCGGCCCGGACGACCTGCTCGCGATCCGTCCCGAGCTGGTGATCGCGCGGATCTCCGGCTGGGGGCAGACCGGGCCGTACCGCCACAAGCCGGGCTTCGGCACGCTCGCGGAAGGATATGCCGGGTTCGCGGCGATCAACGGCTTCGCCGATCGCGAGCCGGTGCTGCCGCCGATGTTCCTCGGCGACATGACGGCCGGGCTGTCCGGCGCGATCGCCGTGCTGGTCGCGCTGCATGCGCGGGACGCGCACGGCGCGGCAGGGCAGGTGATCGACGTGTCGCTGTTCGAGCCGCTGCTGTCGATCCTCGGCCCGGCCGCCGCGAACTACGTGATGACCGGCAAGATCAAGGAACGCACCGGCAGCCGCTCGTCGAACACGGCGCCGCGCAACGCGTATCGGGCCCGCGACGGCAAGTGGCTGTGCCTGTCGAGCTCGACGCAGGCGATGGCCGAGCGGCTGTTCCGCGCGATCGGCCGCGCGGAGCTGATCGATGATCCGCGCTACGCGACCAACGTGCAGCGCGTGCAGCACGCGGAAGCGCTCGATGCGATCGTCGGCGAATTCATCGCCGCGCGCGATCTCGCTGACAATCTCGCGTTCTTCGAAGAAGCGGGCGTGACGGTCGGGCCGATCCAGGATATCGCGCAGATCGTTCAGGATCACTATGTGATCGAGCGCGAGGCGCTCGTCGAGCTGCCGGACGACGACGTCGGCAGCCTGCCGATGCACAACATCACGCCGCGCCTGTCGGCCACGCCCGGCACGTTCCGCCGGCCCGCGCCCACGCTCGGCGAGAACAATCGCGAGATCCTGCTGCCGCTGCTCGGCGAACGCGAATACGAGCGGCTCGCGGGGCTGGGCGTGATCCGCACGCGGTAGGCGCGACGTGCGACGCGGCCGCGAAGGACGGCCGCCGCACCCTGGACATTGGATGGAGGAGACACCATGGAACCACGCTGGACCCATCGGCCGCCCGGCTCGAACTGGGGGGATTTCGGCCCGGACGATCAGAAAGGGCGCCTGAACTGGCTGACCGCCGACGCGGTGCTGCGCGGCGCCGCGGAGGTGCGCGAAGGCCGCGTGTTTTCGCTGAGCCTGCCGCTCGACGTGCCGCGCGGCGGCGGGTTGAACGCGCGGCGCCGGCCGCCGGCGATCATGCCGGCACTGCTCGGCGACAAGCCGTATTTCGGTTATCGGGCGGATGAACAGGTTGCGAACGCAACCGATGTCGTCTGCGACGATTCGTTCTGCATGCACTCGCAGTTCTCGACGCAGTGGGATGCGCTGTCGCACGTCGGCTCGCTGTTCGATCCGGCGGGTGACGGCGAGCGGGCCCGCATGTTCTACAACGGCTACCGGATGGACGAGCACATTCAGGTACCCGAAGCGGGGGCGCCGCGCGGCGGCGCGCGTGCGCTCGGCATCGAGGTGATGGCGCAGACGGGCGTGCAGGGGCGCGGCGTGCTGGTCGACCTGCGGCGCCACTTCGGCGACGAGCGGCGCAAGATCGGCTACGCGGAGTGGATGGCGGTGCTGCGCGCGGACGACGTGATCGTCGAGCGCGGCGACATCGTGTGCGTGCATACGGGCTTCGCCGATCGCCTGCTCGACGCCGACGCGCGCGGCGAACCCGCCGCGCCGGACGTGTGCTGCGTGCTCGACGGCAACGACCCGCGCCTGCTCGAATGGATCGACGCGTCGGGGCTTGCCGCGCTGGCGGCGGACAACCACGCGGTCGAGGAGCGACCGCGCGATGCGCGGGCGCGCGAGCGGCCCGGCGCACTGATGCCGCTGCACGAGCTGTGCCTGTTCAAGCTCGGCATTCACCTCGGCGAGCTATGGCACCTGACGCCGCTTGCCGACTGGCTGCACGCGCACCGGCGCAACCGCTTCCTGCTGACCGCGCCGCCGCTGCACCTGCGCGGGCTCGTCGGGTCGCCGGTCAATCCGGTCGCCACCGTATGAACGCCGGCGCCGCGCGCATGCCGCGCCGGCGCCGGGTTTGCCGCTTCGCCGCTTCGCGCAGGCCGCGCGGGCGGATCATCGAGGAATCGCCATGTCCCATTCCCATGCGGCGTCGATCGCCGCCCGCATCGACCGTCTGCCCGCGACGGCCACCATCTGGACGCTCGTGCTGTTCCTGAGCATCGGCGGGTTTTTCGAGGTCTACGACCTGTTCCAGATGACCTACCTGCCGCCCGGGCTGATCCGCGACGGCATCTTTCACGCGGGCTCGCACGGCGTGCTCGGCATGTCGGACCAGGGCGCGCTCGGCGCGGCGACGTTCGCCGGGCTGTTCGTCGGCGAGATGTTCGTGTCGCGCCTCGCGGACCGCTTCGGGCGGCGCGCGTTGTTCACCGGCGCGCTGCTGCTCTACACGGCGGCGAGCCTGGCGATGTGCGTGCAGACGCATGCGCTCGGCATCCTCGTATGCCGTTTCATCGCGGGCTGCGGCATCGGCGCGGAGCTGATCACGATCGGCGCGTTCCTGACCGAGCTGGTGCCGAAGGCGGTGCGCGGCCGCGCGTTCGCGCTGTGCTTCGCGGTCGGCTATCTCGCGATGCCCGTGCTGGCGCTGGTGTCGTGGTTATGGGTGCCGCACGATCCGCTCGGCATGTCCGGATGGCGCTGGGTCGTGCTGCTCGGCGGCAGCGGCGCGGTTTTCGTCTGGTGGCTGCAGTCGCGGTTGCCGGAGTCGCCGCGCTGGCTCGCCCACACGGGCCGCGAGGCCGAGGCCGAAGCCGTGCTGCAGCGGCTCGAGCAGGCCGTCGAGCGGGAATCCGGCCGGCCGCTGCCCGCAGTCCCGACGCCGGTCGCGGCGGCCACGGCCACTGCCGCACAGCGCGCGCCGTCGATGTGGGATGCGCGGCATCGCGGCCGCACGACGATGCTGATCGCGTTCAATGCCTTCCTGAGCATCGGTTTCTTCGGCTTCAGCCAGTGGCTGCCGACGCTGCTCGCCGCGCAGGGCGCGAGCGTCACGAAGAGCCTCTGGTATGCGTTCGTGATCGCGTTCGCGTATCCGGTGTCGCCGTTCGTCGTCGGCCTGCTCGCCGACCGGGTCGAGCGCAAATGGCTGATCGTCGCGTCGGCGTTCGGCGTCGCGCTGTTCGGCACCGCGTTCGCGATGTCGGCGCAGGCGCCGTTCGTGATCGCGTTCGGCTTGCTCGTCACGCTGTCCAACACGGTGCTCGCGAGCAACGGCACCGCGTACCAGTCGGAAGTGTTTCCGACCGAGATCCGCGGGCGCGCGCTTGGCTTCGTGCATTCGATCGGCCGCCTGACGGGGATCGCGAGCAGTTTCATCGTCGCGCTGCTGCTCGAACGCGCGGGGGTGTCGGTCGTGTTCGTGCTGATCGGCGGCAGCATGCTGATCGTGATGGTGTCGATCGGCGTGTTCGGGCCGCGCACCAACAACCGGGCACTGGACGAGATCGCGGACGGCGCCGGGAACGCGGCGGCGTTGCGCGGGCTCGCCGAAGCGCCGGCCGGGCGTGTCGATGGGCGGCGAAAATTGGGCTAGCATCCTGATTCATCGCGGCAACCGGGCACCTCGCCCATCGACCATCGCCATGAAACCCGTTGCCGTCGTATTGCACGGCCCGACCAGCGCAGGGAAGAGCAGCCTGGCCAGGGCGCTCCAGCAAGATTCGGACGTGCCGACGTTTCACGTCTCGCTCGACGCGTTCGTCGAGATGTCGCGCCGACGTGACATGCGATCGGACGAGGAGCTGAATCAGGCACTGAGACTCCACCAGCTCAACCTGCAGTCGACGCTCGCGCGGATCGCGGCCAGCCATTTCGAGATCGTGCTGGATCTCGTGCTCCGGGATCCGGCCGCGCTCGACGCATGCCTTGCCGCGCTGTCGCCGCGTCAGACCTTCGTCATCGGCGTGACGTGCCCGCTGGACATCCTCGAACAGCGCGAACGCGCGAGGCCGGATCGCGGCGAGGGCATGGCCCGCTCCCAGTTCGGGCATCCGGCATATTCGCGGCCTTACGCGCTGCGCATCGACACGTCGACATGCACGCCGGAAGAAGGCGCGCGCCGCATCCGTGCCCACGTCGACGCGCAGCGCGAGTGATCGTCGTCGCGCTTGATCCTGACAGGCTGCGTTCTCCCTTAAACTCGCCGGGCACCGGATGTCATCGGCCACGCGGATGATGTCGTTCGCGCGCGACAAATTGCATGGTGCGGAGAAACGGGATATTCGCGATGAAACCGATTCCGAAACTTTTGTGCCGATAACCGGTTTTTCGCGTTTTGAACGGATTGAATGCGGATTTCAAGCGAATTCACGCGCTGACAGGCCGTGCGGAGCCGTTCCTGCGGGTAAACGCGACGTTGCCGGCCCGTCGTGTCCAGACAGGGGATTCATGGATTGAATGCGCGCCGATTCAAAATATAAATTTCGGAAAGACTTTGGCACGGGATATGCTTCGCAGTTCTTATCCGAATGGATCATGCGCCGGCTATTCGTCGGAAAAATCAGGCTGGAGCATGAACCGTCCGGATCTGACAAGCCGATTGTTTAGAGGATGAACAGTTTGTGAATTCGGCGCGGCAGTGCGAAGCTGCCCGCGGAACAGCGTCGTACACGGATTGAGTTGGGTGACTTGAAACGCAGGCCGTAACTCCTAGCGACGGCCACTACTGACAGTTCAGGATATGACATTACTGATTGGGGTCCCTCTGGAGACGGCCAACGAGGAACGGCGCGTAGCGACGGTTCCCGACGTGGTCGAAAAGCTGATCAAGCTCGGGTTCTCGGTGGCCGTGCAAAGCGGTGCCGGCACCGGCGCGAACTTCAGCGACGACGACTACCGCACGGCCGGGGCCGAAGTCGTGGCGACGGCCGCCGATCTGTGGGGCCGCAGCGATATCGTCCTCAAGGTGCGCCCGCCGAGCAGCGAGGAAGTCGCGCTGTTGCGTGAAGGCAGCACGCTGGTCGGCTTCGTCTGGCCGGCGCAGAACCCCGAACTGATGCAGCAGCTGGCCGCGAAGCGGGCCACGGTGCTGGCGATCGATTCCCTGCCGCGCACGCTGTCGCGCGCGCAGAAGATGGATGCGCTCACGTCGATGGCCGGCGTGAGCGGCTACCGCGCCGTCATCGAGGCGGCCCATGCGTTCGGCCGTTACTTCAACGGGCAGATCACGGCCGCGGGCAAGGTGCCGCCGGCCAAGGTGTTCGTCGCCGGCGCGGGCGTCGCCGGCCTCGCGGCCATCGGCACGGCCGCCGGCCTCGGCGCGATCGTGCGCGCCAACGACACGCGCGCGGAAGTGGCCGACCAGGTCAAGTCGCTCGGCGGCGAATTCGTCAAGGTCGACTACGAGGAAGAGGGCTCGGGCGGCGGCGGTTACGCGAAGGTGATGAGCGAAGGCTTCCAGCAGGCGCAGCGCGCGATGTACGCGCAGCAGGCCAAGGACGCGGACATCATCATCACCACCGCGCTGATTCCCGGCAAGCCGGCACCGAAGCTCATCACGGCCGAGATGGTGCAGTCGATGAAGCCGGGCAGCGTGATCGTCGACATGGCCGGCGAGCAGGGCGGCAACTGCGAGCTGACGGTGCCGGGCGAGGCGGTGGTCCGCCACGGCGTGACGATCGTCGGCTACACGGATCTCGCGTCGCGCCTGGCGCGACAGTCGTCGACGCTGTACGCGACCAACCTGTTGCGCGTGATCGAGGAGCTATGCAAGGCGAAGGACGGCACGATCAACGTCGACTTCAACGACGACGCGATCCGCGGCCTCACGGTCATCAAGGAAGGCAACGTGACCTGGCCGCCGCCGCCGATCCAGCAGCCGGTCGCGGCACCGAAACCCGCCACGCCGCCGGTCGCGGCAGCCGCGTCCAAGGGGCACGGGCACGGCAGCGGCGCGCCGATGTCGGCGAAGTCGCTCGCCATCACGTTCGCCGTCGGCGCACTGGCGTTCCTGCTGGTCGGCCAGTTCGCGCCGGCCACGTTCCTGTCGCACTTCACGGTGTTCGTGCTGGCCTGCTTCGTCGGCTACATGGTGATCTGGAACGTCACGCCGTCGCTGCATACGCCGCTGATGAGCGTCACCAACGCGATCTCGTCGATCATCGCGATCGGCGCGCTGGTGCAGGTCGCGCCGCCGCTGGGCGAGGCCGCGGCGGAGGGCCGTCCTTCGGGGCTGATCCTCGGCCTGGCGGTGGGTGCGCTGACGCTCACGGCCGTCAACATGTTCGGCGGTTTCGCGGTGACGCGCCGCATGCTGGCGATGTTCCGCAAGTAAGGAGACGACAACAATGACTTCCAACCTGACTACCGTCTCCTATATCGGCGCGGCCATCCTCTTCATCCTCAGCCTCGGCGGGCTGGCGAACCCCGAGACCGCGCGCCGCGGCAACCTGCTCGGCATGATCGGCATGCTGATCGCCGTGCTCGCCACCGTACTCGGCCCGCGCGTGTCGGCCGAAGGCATTCCGTATATCGTGGCTGCACTGGTCGTCGGCGGTGCCGTCGGCCTCGTCGCCGCGAAGAAGGTGCAGATGACGCAGATGCCCGAACTGGTTGCGCTGATGCACAGCCTGGTCGGCCTGGCGGCGTGCCTGGTGGGTTTCGCGAGCTACATCGATACGTCGGTTCAGTTCACGGGTGCCGAACACGCGATCCACGAAGTGGAAATCTACGTCGGCATCCTGATCGGCGCGGTGACCTTCGCGGGCTCGGTCATCGCGTTCGGCAAGCTCTCCGGCAAGATCGGCGGCAAGCCGCTGCTGCTGCCGGCACGGCACTGGCTCAACCTCGCCGCGCTGCTGATCGTGATCTATTACGGTCGTGCGTTCCTGCATGCGGAGACGATCCAGGACGGCATGACGCCGCTCATCGTGATGACGGTGGTGTCGTTGCTGTTCGGCGTGCACATGGTGATGGCGATCGGCGGCGCGGACATGCCCGTCGTGGTGTCGATGCTCAACAGCTACTCGGGCTGGGCGGCGGCGGCCACCGGCTTCATGCTCGGCAACGACCTGCTGATCGTGATCGGCGCGCTGGTGGGCTCGTCGGGTGCGATCCTGTCGTACATCATGTGCCGCGCGATGAACCGCAACTTCATCAGCGTGATCGCGGGCGGCTTCGGCACCGGCAGCGGTGCGCCCGCGGCGGCAGGCGCCGGCGCGCAGCCGGCCGGCGAAGTGGTGGCGGTGAGCGCGCTGGAGACGGCCGAGCTGCTGCGCGATGCCAAGAGCGTGATCATCGTGCCCGGCTACGGGATGGCGGTGGCGCAAGCCCAGCACACGGTGCACGAGCTCACGAAGGTGCTGCGCGAGAAGGGCGTCGACGTGCGTTTCGCGATCCATCCGGTGGCCGGCCGCATGCCGGGGCACATGAACGTGCTGCTCGCCGAGGCGAAGGTGCCTTACGACATCGTGATGGAGATGGACGAGATCAACGGCGATTTCCCGGAAGCCGACGTGTCGATGGTGATCGGCGCGAACGACATCGTGAACCCGGCCGCGCAGGAAGATCCGACCAGCCCGATCGCCGGCATGCCGGTGCTCGAGGTGTGGAAGGCGAAGACGTCGATCGTGATGAAGCGCAGCATGGCTTCAGGTTATGCTGGCGTCGACAATCCGCTGTTCTACAAGGACAACAACCGGATGCTGTTCGGCGACGCCAAGAAGATGCTGGACGAGGTCTTCGGGGCGTTGAAGGCCTGACGGTCGGGGCGCACGGGCGTATGGGCGTATGGGTGCGCGGGTCGAACGGTCAGCGGCCGTGGTGTCGAACGGCGGGTTGATCGGGGCCCGACATGCCCGACACGCGTATCGGAAAGATCACGGAAGTGCGAGACGGAATCGGATGTTTCGCACTTCCGGGAAAAGAGCGCGATCGATCGTCGGTGCGTGGATCGACGAACCACGCGAATGATGCTGTTGGAGCGGGCGGCGGCTCCATCATCGGCATGACGATTGCCGGCACCTGGCCGGCCACCGGAATGGTGCTGGTCGACCGCTGTCCCATGTGAAAGCGCTATCGCGCCTATCCGCACGAATACGCAACAGGCACCAGATCCTTGCCTGCCGTCGATACCGCAGCTTGCCGCGAACGGTACCAGCGCCTCTCCTCGTCGTTCCTCATGTCACGCAGCCGCTCCGGTGCTTCCCCCACGACCGCGCGTGACGATGTTCCCTATCCAGCCGCTCCCAGTTCCGCGAAACTGGTGATCCTTGCGTCGCATGCGCGCGCCAGCGCCAGGTCGTGACTCGAAAAAAAGACGGCACGGTCCGCAGCCAACGTCCTGAACAGGTCGACGAGCACCGCACGCGACGCGGCGTCGAGCCCGTTGCCCGGTTCGTCGGCGATCACGACGGTGGGCGCGCCGAGTGTCGTCGCCGTCAGGAACAGTTTCTTGCGCGTGCCGAGCGACATCTGCTCGAAGCGCTTGTCCATATGCGGGGCGAGCCCGAATCGATCGGCCAGCTCGAGCGTGCGGGTGTCGACGACGGTTTTCTTGGCGGCCGCCACGAGATCGAGAAACGCGCGTCCGGTCTGGAACGGATACGTCAGGCAATCGTCGGGTACATAGGCCAGCGCGGATTTCGCCGCGAGCGGCGCGGTGCGCAGGGAATGGCCGCCGAGCCAGACCTCGCCTTCGTCCGCGTCGATCGTGCCCGCGAGAATGCCGAGCAACGTCGATTTGCCGCTGCCGTTTTCGTCGCACAGCGCCACGCACCCGGCGCCGGATGCGAAGTTGAGCCCTTGGAAGATGACGCGCTTGTCGAAGCGCTTGCCGAGATTGTCGAAGCGGAGCATGGATCGGGTAATCAAACGAAAACTTGCCAGGCCAGCATGACCCAGACTGCGGTCAGCACGATGCCCAACAACACGGATTGTCGGGACGCGTAGCGTTGCGGCAGATAGTGTAATGCGACAAGCGGTGCGCCCGAACACACGAGCGCCGCCGCCATCTGCGATGACAGCACGCCGCGCGTCACCAGCAACAGCGGGGCGACGGCGGCGAACGGCAGCGCCAGCGCGGCAACGGTCAGCCAGTCGGCCCGGCGCTTCGCAAAGGTCGACAGCGGCAACGATTGCATGAAGTGCGACGCATGCAGGTGCGCCGCCTGCAAATCGCGATACGTCGTCGCCGCGATCAGCGCGATGGCGGCCTGCGCGATCAGCGTCAGCGGAATGGCGCGCTGGTCGAACCCCCAGAGCGCAAGCAGGAAGCATGTCGAAGCGGTGACCGCACCCATCATCAGGCAGTGCCCGGCGGTGCTCGCGGCGCGGTCCCGCAGGATGCCGATCTGCAGCCTCGCGATGGGCGGCAGCCCGTTCCGGACACGGACGCGGATCGCATCCGCGATGCGACGCGAGAACGCCCCCGGCATTTCCGAACGGGCGGCCCGCGCAGGGGCCGTATGCGCAATCGTGAAAGCGGCGAGCAACAATGCCATGGTCAGCCACGCGAGACGTAACGCCCCCTCGGCGTGAAAGCCGCCGATCAGGAAGACATTGGCAACGATCAACGCGATTGCATTGCGGATGTTGCGCGACAGCGCGGTCAATTGCCATCCGAGCGTGATCAGGAACAGGTCGAGAACGAACAGGTAGTTGATCGCCTTTTGCGGCAGGAAGGCGAGCGCGATGGCGGCGGCAAGCACGGGCAGCAGCAGCGGCGTACTCGCGACGATCACGACGATCGTGTCGATGGCGCGACGGCGGCCGCTGGAGACGGGCAAGGACGCGAGGAAGGTGACGAACGGCCCCCCGGTGATCGCACGACGCTGCGCCAGCACCCACAGGATGCCCACGGCTTCGAGCAGATGCACCCACGCGAACCGCCATTCGATGCCATGCGACGGTGCCAGCGCCGCGAGTACCGGCGCGCCCAGAATTCGCGTCTGCGAAAAAACCGGCATCGCCGGCAGCAACAGCATGGCCAGCAGGAGCAGCGCCTGCCAATGCCTGCGCAGCAGGCTTGACGTCGCCAGCGCGTACCACCTCAGTCGGCAAGACAACATCGCTTCCAGCTCCCTTTCACCGAGCAAACGAACCCGGCATCGTGCCACGGTGGTCGCCGCGGCACAACCACCGCCGCCTTTGGCGGCCGGGGCGGCACGCACGAGATCACCGTGCCGCATGAGACACCGACGCTGCGAATCGCCGCATCGGCCGCGCAAACGGGTGGGTCATGGTGGCATGGGGCTCCGCCTGCGTGGCATCGGGATTCACGCGCACGACGCCGACGCGAATCGTTCGGCAGGTGCCGGACACGTGCGCGGCAAGTCGAGACACGCGCGTCATACGGCTCGGGTATGCTGGACGAATGCCGGGCGGATGAACGGGCAAGACCGCAACACGGCACGCCACACCACACGCGATCGCATCGCAACCACCGGCCGCACCGGGCCGATTTCAACTCAGGAACAGGGATTCGACATGGCGGAACTGGACAACGAGCTGTATGAGCGCATCGGCGCGCTGAGCGACGCGGGCGATGCGTTGATGGAAGACGGCGACTACGAAGGCGCACTGGAGAAATTCCGGGCAGGATTCGACCTGCTTCCCGAACCGAAGACCAACTGGGAGGCCGGAACGTGGTTGATGGCCGCGATCGGCGACGCGAATTTCCTTCAAGAGGACTACGCGGCCGGGTGCGAGAATCTCAGCCAGGCGATGCACTTCCCCAACGCGATCGGCAACCCGTTCCTGCATCTGCGGCTCGGCCAGTGCCAGTTCGAACTGGGCAATCTCGACCGCGCGGCCGACGAACTGATGCGCGCATACATGGCGGGCGGGCCGGAGCTGTTCGAGGACGAGGATGCCAGGTACTTGCGATTCCTTGCCACGCGTGCGGAAGGCATCGAGACGCCCTGACGCGCGCCGTGCGTGCCGGCCGGCGGCCGGCATCGCGAGCACGCTTTGGCGGCCGCGCCGCGCCGCGATGCGTCGCGATGCCGGGCGTTTTCTCCACGTGTGCACGACTTGCCCATGAACCTGACCTTTCCCCTCGCCACCCGGTCCGATGCCGAAACGCTGGTCGCCATTCGCATCGCCGCGATGCGCGACAGCCTCGAGCGCATCGGCCGCTTCGATCCGCGGCGTGCGCGCGAGCGCTTTCTCGCGTCGTTCGACCCGGCGCTATGCCGCTTCATCGAAGCCGATGGCGTGAACGCGGGTTTCTTCGTGGTTCGGCCGCAGGAAGACCACTGGTTGCTCGACCATCTGTACATCGTGCCCGCGCACCAGGGAAAGGGCATCGGCGCGGCCGTGCTGCAGCGGATCTTTGCCGAGGCGGACGCGCAGCGCGTGCCCGTGCGTGTCGGCGCGCTGCGCGGCAGCGATTCGAACCGTTTTTATGCGCGGCACGGCTTCATGCAGGCCGACGAAGCGGAGTGGGACATCTACTACGTGCGCGAACCGGGTTCGGCGACGGCGTAGCACGCACATGCCCGCGCGTCGTGACGACGCATGCGGGGTGTGATCCGGGTGAGCGCATCAGCGTTTTCCCGGATATCGAATGCGCGGCGCATGCCGATGATGCAGAGAGAACATAACTACATGATCCGAGGCCAATCATGACGACATCTGCAACAAACGGACCGAATGCGGTATCGCCTGAAACGACCGGGGCGGCAGCGACATCCGACGACGCGGATGCCGTGCCGTCGATCCTGCTGGTCGACGACGAGCCGAGCGTGCTGTCGGCGCTCCGGCGCGTGTTCCGGCCCGCCGGCTACGAGATCCTGACCGCGGAAAGCGGCGAGGCTGCCCTCGAGGTGCTGGCGTCGACCGAAGTCGACCTGATCGTGTCCGACATGCGGATGCCCGGCATGAGCGGCGCGGAGTTCCTGGCCCGTGCCCGGACGCTCTACCCGGACACGATGCGCATCCTGCTGACCGGTTATGCGGAGATCGCGTCGGTCATGCAGGCCGTCAACGAAGGCGGCGTCTATCGTTACCTGAACAAGCCGTGGGACGATCACGACCTGCTGCTGACCATCGAACAGGCGCTGGAGCAGCGCCGTTTGCGGCACGAGGCGGCGCGGCTCGCCGCGCTGACGGAAGCGCAGAACGAAGCGCTGCGCCGTTTCAACACGGAACTCGAAACGCAGGTTCGCGCGCGCACCGAGGAACTCGGCCAGACCGTGATGTTCCTCGAAGCCGCGCAGCGCGACCTGAAAAGCAGCTTCACCGCGATGGTCCAGGTGTGCGCGAGCATGATCGAGATGCGCTGCGGGTCGGCCAGCGGTCACGCGATGCGGGTCGGCGAGATCGCGCGACGGCTCGCGCTGGCCTCCGGGATGAGCGAGCTGCATGCGCAGGACGTCTACTTCGCGGGGCTGCTGCATGGCATCGGCAAGCTGTCGCTGCCGGACGAATTGCTGCACAAGCCGCTCACGCGGATGACGGCGGAAGAGCACGGCCTGTTCCAGCAGCATCCGCTGCGCGCGCAGATGGTGCTGACGCCGGTCGCGCAATTGCACAAGGTCGCGTCGATCGTGCTGCACCAGTACGAGCGCTTCAACGGGCGCGGCACGCCGGACGGCCTGGCCGGCGACTCGATCCCGCCCGGCTCGCGGATCGTCGCGATCGCGCGCGATTTCGAGGGGCTGCGCAATGGCGACATCGGTGCGCCGCATTCGGTCGAGCAGGCGCTCGACGCAATGCGTTCGCAGGCCGGCGTGCGTTACGACCCGCGCATCGTCGAAAGCCTGGCCGAACTGATGCGGGACCCGGCGAGCCTCGGCATCGCGGCGTCCGTCGCGGAGATCAAGTCCGCGCAGCTGCGCGAGGGGATGCAGCTCGCCGACGATCTGCGCACGCATCGCGGCGTGCTGCTGATGACCAAGGGCAGCGTGATGTCCGCGCACCAGATCGAGCTCGTGCGCCGCTTCGAGACGCGCGAGGGGACGGCGTTCGACATCCTGGTGCTGGCCGGCCAGGCGGCGAAGCCGGCGCAGGCCGCGCCGAATGCGGGCGCGGCGCCCGCCTGAGCCCGGACGCGCGGCCTGACGGCCGCGGTGCGCACGCGCGCCGCGGCAACGCACTCACCTCGATTCGGGCGCTCGATCATGCACGGCACCTACAATCTTCCGCTCGTCCTGCTGTCGGTCGCGATCGCGACGCTGGCCTCCTATACGACACTCGACCTCGCCGCCTTCATTTCTCTGCTCGACAACCCGAAGCTCAGGCGCATGTGGCTGGGCGGCGGCGCGGCGGCGATGGGGACGGGCATCTGGTCGATGCATTTCGTCGGCATGCTCGCGTTCTCACTGCCGATTCCGCTCGGCTACGCGTTGCCGGATACGGGGGCGTCGCTGGCGATTGCCGTGCTCGTGTCGTACTTCGCGCTGTATGTCGTCACGCGCGCGCGGCTCGGCTGGCGGCGGCTGCTCACGGGCGGCGTGCTGATGGGCGGCGGGATCGCCGGCATGCATTACGCGGGGATGGCCGCGATGCGCATGGCGCCCGGCATTCGCTACGATGCCGTGCTGTTCGCCGCGTCGATCGGCATCGCGGTGATCGCGTCGACCGCCGCGTTGTGGATCGCGCAGGCGCTGCGCGCACGGCAGGCACGCCATGCGACCGCCCAGCGCGTCGGCGCGGCCGTCGTCATGGGCGTCGCGATTACCGGCATGCACTACACGGCGATGGCGGCCGCGCATTTCGCGCCGGACGCGCGATGCGGGGCCGCGAACGGGGTCGACACGCCGTGGCTCGCGACGACCGTCGCGCTGTTTACGACGGGAACCCTGGTCGTCACGCTGCTGCTCAGCCGATTCGATGCGCGCACAACCTTCCTGCGCGGGATGACCGATACGCTCGAGCGGCTCGTGCGCTTGCGCACCGCCGAACTGGAGCGCGCGCTGCACCGCTACGAACAGACGACGGCGATGCTGCAACGTACACGCGAGAACATGGCGACCGAGATCGACGAACGCAAGGCCGCGCAGGCGCGGCTCGAACAGGAGAAGGAGGAGCAGCGGCGCCTGTTGCACGCGCTCGAGGAAACCCACGTGCAGCTGCTGCAGTCGGAAAAGCTCGCGTCGATCGGTCAGCTCGCGGCCGGTGTCGCGCACGAGATCAACAATCCGATCGGGTTCGTCAGCGCGAACCTCAATACGTTGAAGACGTGGGTGCGCAGCCTGCTCGACGTGATCGCCGCGCATGAAGCCGCGCTGCCGCAGCTCGACCCGGCCGCGCGCGATGCGCTGACGGCACTGGGCCGCGCGGCGGACCTCGACTACGTGCGCGGCGAGATCGCGACGCTGATCGACGAGTCGATCGACGGCGCGCTGCGCGTGCGGCGCATCGTGCAGGACCTGCGCGATTTCTCGCGTCCGGCCAGCGACGAGTGGAGCGTGGTCGATCTTCGTGCAGGGCTGGAAAGCACGCTCAACGTCGTCCACAACGAACTCAAGTACAAGGCCGAGATCGTGCGCGACTACGGCGACGTGCCGCAGGTCGAATGCCTGCCGTCGCAGTTGAACCAGGTCTTCATGAACCTGCTGGTGAACGCGGCGCAAGCGATTCCCGAGCGCGGCGTGATCACGATCCGCACGTCGAGCGACGGCGAGCAGGTGTCGATCGCGATCAGCGACACCGGCACGGGCATGACGCCCGACGTCGTCCGGCGGATCTTCGATCCGTTCTTCACGACGAAGCCGGTCGGGCAGGGCACGGGGCTCGGCTTGTCGGTGTCGCACGGGATCGTCGAGCGCCATCGCGGCACCATCGACGTGACGAGCGAACCCGGGCGCGGCACGACGTTCTGCGTTCGGCTGCCGATCCGGCGGGCCGGCGGAAACTTGAACGAAGGCGCGAGCGCGAACGAGAGCGCGAACGAGACTGCGGCCGTGGCGGAGGTTAGCGCCGGTCCAGCAGCGTATCGCTCAGGACACTGAACGCCGCGGCCGGCAGCTCGTGCAGATGTTCCACCACGCTGCTGACCGGATAGAACGCTTCGACCGAATCGTCGAGAATCCCGACGCCGATCAGTTCGACGCGCCGCTCGCGCAGCGCATCGACGCGTGCGCGCAGGTCGGTGCGCAGGATCGCCGGGTTGCCGTCGCCGGTGGCCGGATAACCGTCCGACAGCACCATCAGGATCCGCCGCCGCGCACGCTGCGCCAGCAGCCGTTCGGCGGCCCAGCTCAACGCCTCGCCGTCGGGATTCTCGTGGCCGCATTCGATGCACGCGAGGCCGCTCGGGTTGTCGGAATCGAACCGCTTGTAGACGCGCAGGTCGAGCCGTTCGACGAAGCGGTTATAGCCGAACGTGTCGCGGCCGGCGTCGATCCAGCGCTGGTAATGCGCGCGCATCGCGGCGTCTTCGACGGAGCTGTAGCCGAGCACTTCGCACGCGAAGCCGAGCTGCATCAGCGCATCGCACAGCGCCGCCGCGCACAGCCGGGCGAGCTCGATCTTCCTGCCGGCCATCGACCCGCTGCAATCGATCAGCAGGCCGACGGCCGCATCGCGCCCGGGCGCGGCGCGGCGGACACGGAACGGCGTGCGGTAGCCGGGCGACGTGACGAGGCGGGCGAGCGCCATCCGGTCGAGTTCGCCGCGTTCCTGTTCGCGTTTCCAGCGCGTCTGCTCGTCCACTTTCAACGCGCGTTCGAGTCTCAGCTTGAGCGGCTCGGTCTGCGCGCGGGCCGCGCTTCGCAGGCGGTGCCAGCGCGCCGCATCGCCCTTGCCGGTGAAGTCCGTCACCGTGTCGAATGCGGTGGTCAGCGGGACCGACAGCAGCGGCCGATGGTCCGCGGACAGGCGGATCGTGCCGGGTGTCGCCTCGCCCGGCGTCGGTGATGCCGTGGACGATTCCGTGTCGGCGATCGCGCCGGCGCCCGATTCGGCCGAAACCGGCGCACGTGCATCGTCCGGCGCGCCCGGTCCGTTCGAGTCGAATTCGGCGGCGATGCTGTCGCTGTCGATCGTGCTGCCCGGATCGGCCGTGAACATCATGTTGTTCGCACCGGCCGACGCCAGCGCGCGGACGCGCTCGACGATCCGGTGCGCGGCGCGGATGCTGTCGGGCGTCGAAGCCGCGGCGCGCGCTTCGTCGACGAGATCGTCCAACGCGGCGAGCGTCGCGTCGAGCGACGGGACGCGCTCGATCGTGGCTGGCGCTTCGTTCCACAGCGCACGCTCGATGCGCCATACGAGCTTGTCGCGCCACGCCATCCGTGGCCAACGTCGAAGCGTATCGGCGGCCGACGCCACCCGCATTTGCCGCAGGAACGTCATCGCGCCGGGATAGCGCGCAACGAGGCGGCCGGCCGCGCGCCGGTCGTCGATCGCCTGCGCAATCGCGCGCACCGCGGGCGACGCCAGCGCGGCAACGTCATCGATCGCGCCGAAGCGGACACGCGCCGCGTGGAGGTCGACGAGGCCGACGATCGCGTCGTCGTCGACGTCGCCCGCGAGCAGCGTGTCGGGCAGCACCAGCAGGTCGCGCTGCGCGAGCGGGCCGTGGCGCGCGAACCGTACCTCGATGCCGTGTCGTTGCGCGAGCGTGCGGGCCAGCCGGGTCAGGTGGAGCGAGCGCGCATCGTCGTCGCGGTCCATCGCGTCAGGCCCCGACGTCGATGTAGTGGCGAATGATGCTGCGGATCAGATCGGCGTCTTCCGCGCCGACCTTCGCATAGATCGTCGGGCCGGCGGCCGCTTCGGGATCGCCGGTGCGCAGCATCAGGTCGGCCCAGTCGATCAGGCGCCGCGTCGAGAACGCGCTGGCCAGATCCTCGCGGACGAACGCGGCGCGGCAGTCCGCCGCGATCGCCGCGAGCGTGCCGGCCATCGCCTCGGTCATGGCCGCGCCGAACGTGCGCTGCAGCACGCGCGCCTCGTCGGACGGCGGCAGGTAGTCGAGGCGGTATACGCGCCAGCGGTCGAGAAATGCCTCGTTCATCACGTTGGCGCCCTGGTACAGATGGCGGAACTGCCCCATCGCGCCCGCCGCATTGGCGGTCGCGAACAGCCGGAACGACGGATGCGGGACGACGATCTCGTTGCCTTTCTCCTTCAGCAACAGGCGTCCGGCCGGTTCGAGCACGGCGGTGAGCACCGCGAGGATGGCCGGTTCCGCGAAGTCGATCTCGTCGACGATGAGCCACAGCCCTTCGCGCATCGCGGTCGGCAGCACGCCGTCGACCCAGCGGGTCTCGCCGCCCTTGACGGTCCAGAACCCGACGAAGTCGCCGACCGTCGTCTGCCCGTTCATGTTCGAGCGCAGCACGCCGTGGCCGGCCAGCGCGGCGGCCTGCTCGATCAGGCTCGTCTTGCCGGTGCCGGTGTGGCCGATCAACAGGATGCGCCGGTTCTCGACGATGTCTTCCAGCACGTCCGTCGCGCGCGTGGTGAACAGGTAGGCGGGGTTCCGTGGCGGCACGAGCGGCCCGCCCGGGCCGCGCGGCATCGGCACGCCGCACACCGGCACGACGTGCGCCGCGTCGCCGGTGGCCGCCGGCCGCGATGCGTGCGCGTGTCGGAGGTCCTGCATGAACCGGTCGCGATGCGCGGGGGCCGCATGGTCGCCCGTTTCGCGCCGGACGAAACCTTCCTGGATCCACTTGTGCAGCTTCGCATCGAGGTTGTCCGCGTCGACGACCGTATCGACCGACGTGCTGCCGTCGGGACGATGATGCTGGATGCGGTACATGTGCGCGCGTTCGGAGCGGCTGACGATCCATTGCCCGGCGGACGGGTCCGCCAGTTGCCGATAGACGCCGAGTACCGGCGGGGCGGAGGGAGTGGGGTCAGCGGGTGCGTTCATGGTGGCGAGCGAGAGTGGGCGGCCGGCGCTTCATGCCTTCGATGCATCGCGACGATTGTATATTTTTGCCGCGAAGGGCGACATTCGCGCGGGAATCGTTTCGTTTCCTTTTGTTTCGATGCGGCGCGGTGCGTAGCAGGCGGCGCGTCGACCTGCCGTCATCACGTGATGGCCACGTGTAATGCGCTGCAGCATGATCGTCCGGCACCCTCGCCACGGAATCGAACAGCTTTTTCCGTGCCGATCCGTCTGCGACGCCGCGGCGTGTTGCAGTCCGTCGGCAACCTCCGTGCGCGTCATCGTCGCTCGACCCCTCGCCTGACGCCGACCTCCCGGGGCGTGCGACGAAGCCAACCCGTCAAGTTGGATCGTGGGCCGTCACGCCTTGATCAACAGGGTGGAATTTCAGTACCGTAGCAGGCTTGATCGCCAGGCTCCCATCGCGCCTCCTCGGGTAGCCCGGCGTGACATCCAACCATGCGCCGGTCGTCGACTCCGGCGAAGGAGTGTTGAACGTGACGGTGACAGGAACGGACGAGCGGCTGATCCGACGTGCCAGTGCGCTGGATGCGCCGGCCGTGCTGGAGATCTTCGATCAAGTGATTGCGTGGTTCGTCGACATCGGCAACGACGGGCAATGGGGCCGCGAACCCTGGTCGACGCAACCGAAGCGGATTGCGCTCGTGACGGAAGCCTGTGCGCTGCCCGACGCGTGGGTGGCGGAATCGCCCGACGGCCGCATCCTGGGCGCATTGATCCTGGGCGAATCGATGCCCTACGTGCCGCCCGCGACCGAGCCGGAAATCTACGTGAGGGTGCTGGTTGCGTCGCGCGATGCGCGGGCGCGTGGTGTCGGCCGGCGGCTCATGGCCTTTGCGGATGAGCGCGCCCGGGCTGCCGGTGTGGCGCGCTTGCGGGTGGATTGTTATGGGGGCGGGACCGGCGCGCTGGTGCGCTTCTACGAGTCCTGCGGGTATGAGCGGCTGTCGACCTTCGACGTGGACGGGTGGCCGGGGCAGTTGTTGGGGCGCAATCTGTGACGGTGCGGGTCAACCGCTTCGCATGCGACGCATCAGCCGACGCTCGATGCGCCGCCCGTGAAAAGGCTGCGGTACCGGTCGGCAGTGTAGCTTTGCCGAATCCGCCACGTGTATTCGCCCGTTTCCACGCGGCGTGATGTGGACGGGTGGCCGATTCCGCTTTGCCGCTCCCGGTTTCCAGTGTGATGACGGGTTGAACGCGCGTGCCGGGCAGGCCGGCACGGCGCCTGTCGAGTCGGGCGCTTGTCCCAACCGTTCCGTCAGCCGGATACGGCCGGTGGCGCGACGGACGCCCGGTGGGCCGACGAGCCGGGACGCGCGGGCGTCTCGTGCACACCGTGCGCAACCGGCAGCGCAACCCGCACATAAAGAAACGCTCGCCGCTCGCGATCGGGCAACACCTGCGGCCCGTAGCTGATCGTGACCGTGCCGTCGCGGATCTCGCCCGCCTGCGCGAAACGCCAGGCGCCGGGGTCGCTGTCGAGCAGGAATTCGGCGCGTGCATACGCGAGCGGTTCGAACCGCTCGGGAATCGAGACCGGGCGCCCGTCGAGCTTGTCGAGCAACGCTTCGGCCACGTCGAAGCCGTAGCCGTCGCGCACGATGTCGCAGATGAAGCTGCCGGCGATGCGCGGATTCAGTTCGATCACGTGCGGCACGCCGTCGTGCACGATGCAGTCCAGGTGCACCGGCCCCCATGTCAGCCCGGCGGCCGCCGTTGCGCGCGTACCGACGTCGATCAGCGCGCGCAGCGTCGGCGTGTCGAGATCGAGTTCGGACGTATAGCCGCGTTCGAGAAAGCCGGCGCCATGCCGCTTCAGCTTGCGCATCGCGCCGACATAGCGCCCGTCGAAATACTCGACGCAGTATTCGCTGCCGCCCAGGAATTCCTCGATCACGATGCGCTCGGTCGCAAGCGCCTGTGTATCGGCTCGAGCGGCGGCGAGCGCGTCGAGTTGAGCGCGCACGTCGGCGATGTCCTCGCAGCGCCGCACGCCGTCGCTCGCCGAGCCTTCCGACGGCTTGACGACGACCGGGAAACGCAGCGGAGCGGCCGCGGCGGCGAGTGCCGCCGGCGCGGCCAGCGTGCCCGTGACGAATTGCGCGGCCGGGATGCCGTGCGCGGCGAGCAGTGCCTTCTGGTTCGACTTCGACACCGCGTGCGCGACGTGGCGCGCATCGGGGCCGGGCAGGCCGAGCGCGTCGGCGACCCACGCGGCGGTGCGCGCATAGGTGTCGTGCGCGGTCGTCACGCGCAGCGTGTCGATCTTGTCCGGATAGCGCGCGCGCAGCCAGCCGGCGAGCAGCGCGGCATCGGGTTCGAGATGGATCGTCTCGACGCCGTCCGGAAAGACGCCGTCCAGACTGTGACCGGGCGCGGTGATGACGGTCACGGCCACCTGGCGGGCGAGCGCACCGCGCACGAGCGCGAGGCTGCTGCCGGTGGCGCGTGCGCCGATCACGATGAGTCGCTTCATGCTGGATCCTTGATCGGTGAAGAAGGGGGCGTCGCGCGCCGGCTAACGTGCACGCCGGCGCAGGCGCTGTGCCTCGAGGCGCGGCAGCAGATGCTGGACGACGCGCGGGAGCGTGTAGATCGGCAACTGCGCGCACGAGAACACGAGCGCCATGGTGGGCGTCGCGGCGAGCCCGAGCGCGGCCCACATCAGGCCGACGTTGCGATTGGCGACGATCAGCGCGACATTGAGCCGTGTGCGGACGTCGCCGGGCGTGAGCCCGTACGCGATGATCTGGAAGCCCGCGTTGACGGCGAACGCGAGTGCGATGGCCGTCAACGCGCGGTGCGGCGCGTCGATGATCGATTGCTGCATGCCGGCCATCGTGCCGAGCGCGAACACCAGCAGCGCGGCGACGACGGTCGCATCGATCGGTGTCGCATAGCGGTCGAGCCGGGAACCCGCGAACCTTCGCACGAGCAGCGCGACGCCCTCGGCGCTGCCGATCAGCAGCGCGAGCCGCAACGCGAGATTCAACGGCGAGATCGACACGGCCGCATCGTGGCTGAACCAGGCCGTCAGCAGCGGCGCGGTGAGCGGGACGAACACCATCGACGCGAGCGTCGCGACGAGTGCGACGCTGGCGTCGAGCGACAGCATCCGCGCGATCGTCGATGTGCCGCTCGACGGCGGCGCGCAGTACGCGATCACGAGCGCGACGACCCAGTCGTACGGCATGCCGGCGAGCCGCGCGGCGATGCCGAGCGCGACCGGGCACGCGATCATCGTCGCGGCGGGCAGCAGCAGCGACACGGCCGGCCGCCGCGCGACCGCGCGCACGGCGCTCGGCTCGACGCGCAGCAGCGTGCCGAGCACGAACAGGAACACGGTGACGGGCATCAGCGGCCGCGCGAGGTCCGCGAGCGGCGGCACCAGCAGCCCGAGGCCGACGCCGCCCGCGAGCACCGTCGGGCCGCGCCGCACCAGCGCGGCAATCAGCGTGCGCACGGGGGCGCCTCGGGCCGGTGGTGAACGGCGGCGAAGCCGGGGCAGGCGGCGGATGGCATGCGGTTTCCTCGAAAGGGGCTGGTCGGTTCGGGATATCCGTCAGGCTATTCCTGAATATTGGCGAAGTAAAATGATATAAACTGCATCGGTAACAAGAGATAGTGATATGAACATTCCTCTGCTCGAAACCTTCCGGGCCGTCGTTCAGGAAGGCAGCGCGCTGCGCGCGGCCGAACGGCTCGGCTGCACGCAGTCGAACGTCACCGCGCGCCTGCGCCAGCTCGAGGAGTCGCTCGACGCGCCGCTGTTCGACCGGCACGGCAAGCGGCTGGTGCTGAACGACGCGGGGCGCCGGCTGATTCCGTATTGCGACCGCATCCTGCGCCTCGTCGACGAAGCGACGCAGGTGGTGCGCGAGACGCCGGTCGCGCGCAGCTTCCGGCTCGGTTCGATGGAAAGCACGGCGGCCACGCGGCTGCCGGCGCTCGCTGCCGCGTTGAAGGCGCACGATCCGGCGCTCGGCCTCACGGTGCAGATCGGCAGCGAGCCGGATCTGGCCGATGCGCTGCTGCGCGGCCGGATCGACGCCGCACTGACCGCGCGCGCAGTCGTCCGGCCCGGGTTGCGCTACGAGCCGGCGTTCGCCGAGGAGATGGTGCTGGTGAGCGCGGCCACCGTCACGCGCCGGCAGGTACTGGCCGACAACACGGTGCGGCTGCTCGCGTTTCACGACGGCTGCCCGTATCGCGCGGTCGCGGAGCACTGGCTGAAGGCGCGCGGCATCGCGATCGGGTCGGTGGCGTCGTTCGGCACGTTCGGCGCGATCCTCGGCTGCGTGGCAGCCGGCATGGGCGTCGCGATCCTGCCGAAGCGGATCACGACCGAGCACGTGGCGCGCAAGGAGCTGCGCACGCACGCGTTCGACGATCTCGACGACGTGACGACCTATCTCGTCACGCCCGAGGAAGCGCCCGCGCTGCCCGAGCTCGACGCATTGCGCGCGGTGCTCGGCCGGCAGGCGGGCGCGCTGCTCGCGCGTTAGCGGAGTACAACGCAAGCGCACCGCACCGCATGCGCGGCGCCGATCGCGCCACGCGGAGACACTAGGCGGACTCGACCGCCCGTTCGTCCGCGAAGAAATCGGCCTCGATCTCGCGGATGCGCCGGCAATCCTCGAGCAGGCGCTCGAACGTCGGGCTGTAGAGGCCGACCGTGCCGAGCGCCGTCTGCAGGTCGGTCGTCACGCGCAGCGTGTCGCCCACCTTGGCCCATTGCTTGAGCCCGACGAACGACGGCAGCGCCTGGATCGCCTGCCAGGTGAAGTCCTGCCGGAGCACGCCGTTGCGCGACGACAGCAGCAGCACGTGCCCGCAGTAACCGCGGAAATCGGTCGGCGCGGCGGCTTCGCCGAACAGCCGCTCCGGATGCAGCACGGCCTCGACGGCGGCCGATACGTGGTTCTCGCCGCTGACCGCGCTCGTCAGCCGCGGATCGAGGCTGCCGTGCAGCCGCGCGTTCAGCTCGACGATCGTCGGGCCGTCGGCCGTATCGAACAGTTCGAGATGGGTCGGCCCGAAGCGGACTTCCAGCGCGTCGAGCACGTCGGCCGCGTAGTCGAGCAGCGGCGCGTAACGCGGGTCGGCGTGATTCAGCACCAGCATCTTGTCGAGCCGCGGTGCATGCGTGCGGTCGCGGTGCACTTCCCACAGGCTGACCACCCGATGGCGGCCTTCGAAGGACACCGAATCGACGATGTATTCCTGCCCCTCCGAATAGCTCTGGATCACGATGTCGTCGTTCGGCTGGTTGTAGAGCGAGCGGGTGGCGAGCACGTCGCGTGCGGCGGCCTCGATCTGGTCGAGTGTCCGGCAGATCTTCACGCCGGCCACGCCCGCGCTGCGGGCCGGCTTCACCACGAGCGGCAGCCTGCCGTGCGCGCGCGCCCATTCGAGCGTGGCGTCGACCGACGTGCTGTGGAAGTGGGCCGGCGCGCGCAGGCCGGCCTGACGGATGCGCTCGTTCATCGCGTACTTGTCGCGGCGCGCGGCCGAGGTCGCGAGCGGATTGCGGTACGGCACGTCGAGCCGCTCGGCCAGCGTGTCGGCCAGTTCCAGCGCCGCGTCGAGGCCGTGCAGCACCGCGCCGATCCGCAGGTCGGCCAGCTGCACGAGCGTCGCGTCGAGGTCGCCGCGATGCTGGACCTGGCGGATGTAGTCGGACGGGACGAACTGGTTCCGGTAGATCTCCGGCAGGTCGGGGTCGCTGATCACGTGCGCGCAACGGATGCCGTAGGCGCGAAACGCGGGCGCCAGATAGGCGGCTGTCGACGCGCCGTCGACGATCAGGACGGTATCGATGAAACGATGCGGCATGGATTCCTCGCTGGGCTGTGGGATCGGTTGAAGGAGGCGGCCGGTGCGGGCTCAGGCTCGTGTGCCGGGTTCGGGCGCATCGCCGGGCCAGCGTGCGGCCAGCACGATGCAGACGGCCACGAGCACGGCCGCGACGGCGAATGCGCGTGACGCGCCGGCCACGATCGCGGCGCCCTGGCCCGCGACCAGCGCGCCGAGCGCCGCGACGCCGACGGCCGCGCCCACCTGGCGCGCGGTATTGAGGATCGCCGACGCGGTGGCCGAGCGGCCGGCCTCGACGCTGCCGAGCAGCGTCGACGTCAGTGCGGGAATCGCGATGCCGCCGCCGATCGCCATTGCCGCGAGCCCCGGCGCGAGCAGCGCATACGGGGTGTGCGCGCCGAGGGTCCGCCACAGCCACACGTAGCCCGCGAGCGACACCGCGAGCCCGACGATGACGGTCGCGCGGAATCCGTGCCGCACGGCGAGGCACGCGCTCGCGATGTTGGCGAGCATGATGATCGTGAGCGGCGCGAGCGCGAGCCCCGACTCGGTCGCGGTGAAGCCGCGCGCATTCTGGAAATAGAGGCTCAGCGAGAAAATCAGCCCGTAGAACGCGGCATTCGTGATCGCGCCGATCGCGAGCACGCCCGGCACGCGCGCGATCCGGAAGAACGCGAGCGGCACCATCGGCGCGGCCACGCGGCGCTCGATCGCGACGAACAGCGCGCCGAGCACGACCGACGCGGCCAGCGCGCCGGCCGCATACGGGTCGCCCGGCCCCTGCGCGCCGGCCCGGATGATCCCGCCCGTCAGCAGCGCGAGCACGAGCACCGCGACGATCTGGCCGGCCGGATCGAACAGCCGCGTGCGTGCGGCGGCCGAATCGCGCACATGGCGCACCGTGAGCCATAACCCGGCCGCGCAGATCGGCAGGTTGATGAAGAAGATCGCACGCCAGCCGAGCGAATCGATCAGCAGCCCGCCGAGCGTCGGCCCGGCCGCGCTGATCGCGCCGCCGGTCGCGCTCCACCACGCGACGGCCCTTACGCGCGCGGCGGCATCGTTCGCGCACGCATGCGTGATGAGCGCGAGCGACGTGGGCAGGATCATCGCGGCGCCGACGCCCTGCGCGACCCGCGCGGCGATCAGCGCGGCCAGCGACGGCGCGAGCGCGCAGCCGAGCGATGCCAGCAGGAACAGCGCGAGCCCGTAGGCGAACAGCCGACGGCTGCCGAAGCGGTCGGCCAGCGTGCCGGACGTCAGCAGCAGCGCGGCGAACGACAGCGTGTACGCATCGACGATCCACTGCAGCCCGTGGACGCTCGATCCGAATGAATGGCCGAGGCTCGGAATCGCGACGTTGACGACGGTCACGTCGAGCTGAACGATCGCGAAGCCGAGGCTCGCGGCCGCGACGGTCGGGAGGATCGCGCGCAGCGACGTGCGATGCGGCGGTGCGACGGCGGCCGGCGCGCCGCCGAGCGCCGGCGCGCGATCGCTCATTGCGGCCTCCGTGCCGCGTGGCGCGCAAGGCAGTATGCGGGCAGGGTCACGTCGTGACCGGACGAACGGCGCAGCAGGCGGAATCGGGTCATCGGGCAGAGTTCCGTAGGGCGGAGGAAGGGCGCCGGCTGCCGATCGACGGCCGGCCGCATCGTCGAATCCGACAGAACACTAGCATCGACCTGCTAACGAATACAAATAATAACCAGCGATTTTTTAACCACCTTTCGTGTTAAGGCGTGGTGCGATCGGCGCCGCCTGACGCTGCCGACGTTGCTGAACTTATATCGAAAATTTTTGTTTGCAATCGACTTAATATCATTTCGCAATGCAATGACGGTCTCCTAGTCTTGTCGAGCGCTGCGCCCCGAGGACGGCAACGCGCGGCGGCGGTGCCATGCCGCCCTTCGAACCCCGATCTTTATACGAGAGACCTATGACCTATCTCGCAGATGAACGCATCGTCTTGACGGCAGCGGAGTCCGGTCACATCCGGAAGACGCTCGGCGCACTGGCCTACGATCCGGCCGGCGGCGCGGGCTACATCAGCGCGGTGCGCAAGCTTGCCTACAACGCGTTTCCCGACCGGATCGTCGATGCGTTCGATCGCGCGAAGGCACCGACCGCCGATGCGCACGGCTCGATCGAGATCGACAACCTGCCGATCGACGACGACGTGAAGGGCAGCCCGAGGTTCGAGGAGACCGGCCGCTCGTTCAAGGCCGGCGTGTTGAGCGAGAACGTGCTGGTCGCCTTGAGCACGCTGGCCGGCGAGCCGTATTCGATCGCGCACGAAGGCCGCGAGCTCGTGAACAACCTCACGCCGCACAAGGCGACCGCACGCGACTACACGGGCCTCGGCTCCGAGGTCGAGCTCGATTTCCATATCGAGAACGCCGCGCAGGCGCACATGCCGGAAGGCGACACGTCGCCGTTCGCGTTGCTGCTGCTCGGCGTGCGCAGCGAAGCCGGCGGCGGCCCGTACACCCGGCTCGCCGACGCGCGCCGCGCGCTGCAGCTGCTGTCGCCGGACGACATCGCGCAACTCTACGGCGAGCACTACATCATCCGCGTGCCGTACCGGTGGCGCGGCGCGGCGCCGACGCCGCGCGACAATACCGACCTGAGCGCCGTGCTGTCGGGCCCGCTCGACGCGCCGCGCGTGACGGTCGCGTTCTATCCGGACATGGTGCTGGCGGTCAATGCGCGCGCGCAGGAGGCGCTGGCCAACCTGTATCGCGCGGTGCGCGAAGTGTCGTTCGGCGTGCAGGTACAGCCCGGCAAGCTGGTGCTGATCAACAACCATTTCACGCTGCATTCGCGCGACCGTTTCGATCCGCAATACGACGAGAACGACCGGGCATTCCGCTGGGTGCAGCGCGTGTTCGTCGCGCGCAGCCTGTGGAACTTCCGCGCGTTTACGCCATTGCAGGCGCGGGTCTTCGATCCGAAGGCGCTGTATGCGGGCGACGCGCATGCGACGCGCCCGTCGCCGGTCGCGCAACCGGCGACGCAACGCGCGGCCGCCGCCGAACTCGAGGCAACGCCCGCGTGAGCGTACCGGGAACGCCGGGAGGAGAAGGGCGGCGAAGGGCGGCGAACGGGCGGTGAACATCGTTCGGCGCCGCCCGCGTTCGGCACACGCTTCGCAAAATATCAAGGAATCCGGAAGACATGAGAAGAACAGCAATTCCCGTGGCACGCATCGCTCGCACGCTGGCCGCCGTCCTGATCGGCGGCAGCGTCGCCGCGCAGGCCGCGACGTTCGACCTGAGCCCCGAGCAGCCGGGCCGGCAGCGCGGCACCGTGAACCCGGCGGTCGAGCAGGCATTGCCGGCCGGCTACCGGTTTGCCGAAACGGGCACGTTGACGATCGGCATCGCGCCGAACCTGCCGCCGCTCAGCACCTATGCGACCGATGCGCGAACGGTCGTCGGCTTCGATCCCGATCTCGCCCAGCTCGTCGCCGACAGCCTCGGCCGCAAGCTGAAGATCGTGCCGCTCTCGTGGGCCGACTGGCCGCTTGCGCTGCAGTCCGGCAAGGTCGACGCGGTGATCTCGAACGTGACGGTCACCGAACAGCGCAAGGAGAAATTCGACTTCTCGACCTACCGGAAGGATCAGCTCGGCTTCTACGTGAAGAACGGCAGCCGGATCGCGTCGATTCGCGAGCCGAAGGACGTTGCCGGGCTGCGCGTCGTGACCGATTCGGGCACGAACCAGGAAAAGATCCTGCTCGAATGGAACCGGCAGAACGTCGCGCGCGGCCTCGCGCCGGTCGAGATCCAGTACTACGCGGATGCGGCGGAGCGCTGGGTCGCGCTGCAGTCGGGGCGCGTCGACACGATCTTCAGCGTGAACTCGATGCTCGCGTACCAGGCATCGCTGCGCGGCGACGCGAAGCTGATCGGCACCGTGAGCGGCGGCTGGCCGCGCACCGCGGACATCGCGATCACGACGCGCAAGGGCAGCGGCCTCGCCGACCCGCTGACGGTTGCGATCAATGCGCTGATCGCGAACGGCAGCTACCGGAAGGTGCTCGGCCGCTGGAGTCTCGATGCCGAAGCGATCGACCGGTCGCAGACCAATCCGCCGGGGCTGCCGCGCACCTGAACCGCCCGGGTGCCGATCGCCGCGATGCTCAGGTGATCGGCCACTGCAGGATCACGATCCCGTCGTTGTAGTCGGCATCGGCGCCGTCCTCGGCGCCGAGCCAGCCGAGCCAGACGGTGTCGCCCGCGGACAGCGGCGCGAGACGCGCATCGGTCGCGGATTTCCTGCCGTTGGCGAACGCGTCGATCCGGATCTTGCCGCCTTTCGAGTGCAGCGTGAACAGCCTGACGCCGTCCTCGCTGTTGCCGACGAACGACGCGGCCGGTTCCGGCGCATCGTCGATGAAGAGCCTGAGGTCCTGCCGGTCGGCGGCATTCGCGTAGAAGATCGCCTTGAACGCGGTATCCGGCGGCAGCGTGAAGTTGCCGTTGCGATCCGACGACGGCTTGAAAACCGGCTGTTTCGCGGCCGGCTGGCCGGCGCCGATCTCGATCGACGTTTCCCAACGGAAATAGCCCGACACGGTGCCGTCGCGGTCGAACACGGCGAAATCGGCCGTGCACGTGGTGGTGCCCGCGGCCAGCACGTCGCTGCGCCAGTAGTGGTCCTTCATCGGATGGCACGGCGGATGCAGCAGGTCGTCGGCATCGGGTACCGGCGCGGCCGCATCGCGTACTTCGGCTTCGAACGGCGCGACGATCCCCGCATCCTTCAACGCGAACCGGACGAACAGCACGCTCGCCTCGGCGCGCAGTGCCAGCGCGGTCTCGCGCAGGCGCAACTGGTCGCCCGGCGACAGCCCCGCAAAAAGCCGGCTGTCGTTGTGGCCGAGCTGCGCGGCGTCGCCGGGGCTCACCACGTAGAGGTGCCGGCCGTCGATCACGGTCGGCGCGTCGGGGTCCCGGCTCGCCTCCGGGTAGGCCGACAGCAGCGTGACGGCGTCGACGATCACGAGCACATCGGAACGAAGACCAGGCATGAGCGCTTCCTCCGCAACAAGGGGTTGATGCGGGCAGCCGCCGCGCGGCCGCCCGCCTGCCGCGATCAGTTATGGATCGAGATGAACGGATCCCACGAGAAGCAGCCCTGGCTCTGGCAGTTGCGATCGATGATCTGGAACTGGAAGTGGTAAGTCACGCGGCCGACTTTCAGGCATTCCGACGACCAGTAGTAGTTCGCGACCTTCTGGCAGGTCGGCACCTCGGGCTTGCTGGTGTTCGGCACCGGGATCGACGCTTCGGCGACGCGCGGCGTCGGCGTCGAGATCAGTTCGTTGCCGACGTTGCCGATGAACTTGTAGAACACCACCTGGTTCTCGAAGCCCAGCGACAGGCTCGTTTCACGCCAGCGGATCAGGTCGCCGACCTGCGCCTTCAGGTCGAGTTCGCCGCCCGCCTGCCCGGACACCACGTTGTCCTGGTTGGTGACCATGTACACGTGCTTCCAGTCGATCAGCGTCGGGCTATTCGGATTCTTGCTGGGATTCGGATATTTCTTGAGGATGGTTTCGGTATCGAAAGAGACGAGCACATCGGTAACGCGTGACATAGAAGCTCCCGTTTGAATGAATGGGAATTATTGTTGCGCGAATTTCTTCGCGCAGCCGCCATTGCCTTGTCCTGCAAGGCTCATCGCCGTTCGATGCCCGTGCTGGCGAGATGGCGAAGGCAGGTTATCCCGTTCGGTTGTTTATGGAAGCTGTAAAAGTAAACAGGGTATTTAATTTGTTTTGGGCGGTAATTTTAAAATCGGAATCAATCGGATTCATGCGTGACATAAATATGCCGACATTGAATCTGTTAATTGAATGGCCGATTATTTTCGGGGGCGGCGGGGAGGGGCGTTCAACGATAGGTCCAGAGCCGGTGCAGCAGGAACGTCGTCGGCGGAATCAGCAACGCGATCGCGACGATGCTCATTGCGCGGGACACGTCGAGCGCTTCTGCCGCACGCGCGAGCAGCAGGGTTTCGACGAAGCCGGCGAGCGTGACCGCGAGAAAGCGCACCGCGTTGCGCGTGCGCACCGTCGACGAAAAGCTCCACAGCGTGTTCGCGAGATACGAGAACGCCGTCGCGCAGAGGAACGCGATCGTGTTCGCCGTCACCAGCGTCGCGTCGAATCGCGCGAACAGCGCCGCCGCGACCAGCGTGTGGATCGCGGTCGAGCAGAGGCCGGACACGCCGAAGCGCACGAGGCGCGTGCGCTCGGCATCGAGCAGGCCGATCATGGCCGTCGCCGCGCGTCAGCGTTCGCCGATCCGCGCACGGGTCGGCTGCACGCGCCGGCGTGTGCTCTGGCGGCGCGCATCGCGCGCGACCCGCAGTTCGACCACCTTGCCGTGCGTCTGGTAGCGGCGGCGGATCAGGTAGACGGGCCGTTGCTTCGACTCGTCGTAGATCCGCCCGATGTATTCGCCGACGACACCGATCCCGATGAGCTCGATGCCGCCGATGAACAGCGTGACCGAGATCAGCGACGCGTAGCCGAGCACCGGATTGCCGAACAGCAGCGTGCGGAGAATGATGAACGCGCCGTACAGGAACGCGAGCGCGGCGATGCCGACGCCGATGTAGGTCCAGCTGCGCAGCGGCACGGTGCTGAAGCTGGTGATGCCTTCCAGCGCGAAATTCCACAGCTTCCAGCCGGAAAATTTCGAGTGCCCGGCACTACGCGCGTCACGCTGGTATTCGACGATGACCGTCCGGTAGCCGACCCACGCGAACAGCCCCTTCATGAAGCGATGCCGCTCGGGCAGGCTGCGCAGCGCGTTCACGACCTTGCGGTCCATCAGCCGGAAATCGCCGACGTTCTCCGGCAATTTCACGTCCGACAGCAGGTTGTGCACGCGATAGTAGATCGCGGCCGCCGTGCGCTTCGCGAACGAATCGCACGCGCGGTTGCTGCGCTTCGCGGCGACGACTTCCGCACCGTCGCGCCAGTGTTCGATCATCACCGGAATCAGGCTCGGCGGGTCCTGCAGGTCGGCGTCGAGCGGGATCACCGCGTCGCCGAGGGCTTCGTCGAGACCGGCCGTGAGCGCCGCTTCCTTGCCGAAGTTGCGGGTCAGGTCGATCACCCGCACGCGCCGTTCGCCGGCGCCGATCCGGATCAGCCGCTCGAGCGTGTCGTCGCGGCTGCCGTCGTTCACGCAGACGATCTCGAACCGGATGCCGTCGATGGACGTCATCAACGGCATCACGACGTCGAAGAAGCGTTCGACGGCCTCGCCTTCGTTATAGAACGGCACGACCAGCGATACGAGCGGTATATAGAGTGGTTCCCGCATGATGATTTCCCCTGTGATGTCGCTTCACCGATGCACGCCGATGGTCGGTCGGCCGGTGCGGCGCAATCCATACGCCGGGCGGTGGTGCGTTCTTGCCGAATGGGTGAACGCGGTGTCGGTCGAGTGGTCGCGTGCGTCCGGCATCGACGGCACGTCGCGCCGGTCCCGGGCGATCCGGCTGACGAGCAGCCCGAGCGACGCCAGCGTGACGAGCGGCATGAACTGGAACGACAGATGCGGCACGACCGCGAGGCCCGCGAGCGGCATCAGCCACAGCAGCGTCAGCCATTCCCGGTCGAAGCGCCGCCAGCCGTGCGTCCACGCATAACGCGCGTACCACGCGATCACGAGGCCGTACCAGGTCAGGTCGTAGTCGTACAGATAGGGGCTGACGAGCAGGCACGCGCACGCGAGCGTCGCGGCGCGCAGCGCGTACGCGCAGTCGCCGCGCCACGCATAGACGACGGCGATCGCGGCGACCGCGGCCGACAGCAGTTGAAGGCCGTTGGCGACGTAAGCGGGCAGGCCGGCCATCGTCGCGAGCGCGAACACCGACGGCATGCGCGCGAGCTTGGCCTGGCCCGTGCCGACGATCGCGTAGACGCTGTCGATCACATGCGCGAAGGTGATCCACGGGCCGAACCCGAACGCGAGTGTCGCGAGCGCGGCGCTGCACGCGATCGTCGCGGCCCACGCGGCAAGTGCGCGCCATTGGCCGGCGCACAGCAGCGCGAGCGGGAACAGCACCGCGAGCTGCGGCTTCATCGTCAGCAAGCCGAAGCAGATCCCGGCGTGCACGGGGCGACGGGCCAGCGCGAGCAGGCCGGCACCGGCGAGCAACGCGGTGAAGAGGCTGGTCTGCCCGACGATCACCGTGAGGAACGCGCCGGGGAATGCGAACGCGCACAACCATGCGTCATCTCGCTGCACGATCGCGCGGATCGTTGCCGAAAACAGTGCATAGGTGAGCCCGAGCCACAGCACGAGCGCCAGCGTGTACGGCAGCCAGCCGAGCGGCAGCACGAGCAGCAGCATCGAGGGCGGGTAGAGCCACGGCAGCGTGCCGTCCGCGAGCGTCATCGTCGGGATCGCGAGCTTCTGCACTGCGAACAGCGCGGGAAAATGCCAGGCATCGGCCGCATGCCCGTGCGCGGCGAGCCACGCGGCGCTCCAGATCGGCGAGAAATCCTGCGACAGCGGCTGCAGCGCGCCGTTGTGCGACAGGTACACGCGGGTGACGTAGATGCAGATGAACAGCAGCTCGCTCGCCAGCGCGGCGCCCGCATAGAGGCGCACGCGCTCGCGATTGAGCCAGTGCGGGTAGCGGCGCGGGCCCGCGATCGGGAGTTCCGGATGCACGTCGGTATCCGGGTGCGCGTGGCGTGCGGAAGGTGACGATCTCATCGTGCGCTCCGGGATTCGAGCGCCGTGCGGCGCACGACGATGAACAGCACCGCGAGCAGCACGATCGGCCCGATCTGCGGCAGCTTCATCAGTCGATTGAACATCTCGAAGATCGGCAGCAGCCACGCCAGCACGATGATGCCCTGGTCGCCCGGCAGCCAGCCTTTGTCGAGACCGTGCGCGATCAGGCAGAAGATCGCGATGCCGAGCCACGTCAGTTCGTAGTTCCACAGATACGGCGTCGTCAGCAGCGTGGCGACGGCCAGCACCGCGCCGCGCAGGCGCATGTCGGGCGTGCGGCGCCATACGTCGACGGCCGCGGCGAGCGCGAGCAGCGCGACCGCCGCTTGCGCGACCAGTGCGGCCGTCACCGGCAGGCCCGCGAGCCGCAATGCGGCGAACGGCGTCGGCGACGCGAGCCAGTACGACGGGAGCATGAAATGCTGTTCGCGCACCGTCGACAGTGCCTGGCTCAACCCGTGCAGCGCACCGGGGCCGGCCAGTGCGATGCCGGCGGCCGCGAACAGCGCGGCGGTGATCGCGGCCGCCGCGAAGGTGCGCCACGCACGTGCCGCGATCAGCACGACGGGGAACACCACGGCCAGCTGCGGCTTGATTGCGAGCAGCCCGATCAGCACGCCGGCGACGACCGGGCGCTTGCCGAGCAGATGCAGCGCGAGCGCGGCGAGGCCGGCGGTCAGGATGCTGTTCTGGCCGAACAGCGCGGACATGCACACCGCCGAATACGCGACCACGACGATCGCCGCGGCGTGCGGCACCGGAAGATGCGCGCGCAATCCCGACAACCGCGAGACGGCGAACGCGTAGCATAAAAGACTGCCCGCGAAAAAGAGGAAATATGCGGGCAGGAAAGGCACAAGGGCAACCGGAGCGATGAACAGCAACATCGTCGGCGGATAGAGCCAGGGAAGCGACCGGTGCTGCAAATACGTGTCGAAATGCGCGAGCTCGGCCTGCAGGAATAAGGAGGGGTCGTAGGCCGATGCGGCATGGCCTTGCAACACCAGGTGCGATGCGGTCCAGAAGACGGAGAAATCGACGCCCGGCCGGACGGCGACATTCGACGTGAAGCCGCTGGTCACGAAGCCCCAGACAACCAGCAACGCGGCGAAGAGCATCAGCATGATGCAGCTGTACGGAATGATCCGGTCGGCTGTCAGCCACTGAGCGCGGCGTGTTGCCCGCCCGCGCATTTCACGATTGGCTGTGTACATGATTCCCCGTATTTGGTAGAGGCCGCTTGGTCAATCGCAGCCGTTTGATCTTGTGGTGCCTGCGGATCGAGTCGCTCTGAAATGGCGTTGTCCGGTGAGGTCATTGTTGGAGAAAAAATGGCGCGTTGCAAATCACCCGCTGAATGCCGGGATTTATTCTGGCCTAAGACGCACGTGAAAACCGCATTTTCAGGTATGAGAAATCCGAACTGCGGGCTTTCGTGTTTCTGCCTTGAAACATTCCGTCGTTTCGACCGGTTCCGCGCCCCGGCGATCGCTCGGGACGCGAGCGCCGTCGAGCGTCCGGGAAAATCCCAAGAAAAAATTTTCGATCCTTTGCGCAGCGCGGCGGCGGGCATTCAGGCGTGAAACGCTCGCCGGGAAACATATATCAATTTTGAAACATTTCGCACACTGCACCCCGGGCCGGGGAGAGCGGGCATCGCCGGAACCCTTGATGCGCCTCGATTTCGCCTCGGGTGGCCTGCTCTTTGCGTAAGCGTTGGCACGGCAGTCGACGATGTGACGACCGGGCGGTTCCGGCAAAAGACAGACGGAACCCGGCACCGGAATCACAGGCGGAAAGAAGGGCCGGAGCGCATCGGGGAACAAGCAGCTCCAGGTCGATCAACCGCGCAAGCCTTCGTCGGGTGACCAATGAGACCCGGTATCGTCAGGGCAATAAAAAGTCGGCATGGCCGCATATGGGGAATAAAAATGAAAGACCACAGCACATCACGGTTCGAGAACCGGATTAAAAACATATTGCAGCTTATCCGGGAGTTTGTCTCCCATTCATCTGGATTCCATGCGTCGAACGGCAGTCGTGCCGTTCCGGTCGATCGGATGGTCCGGTTCATCCGGCCGGTCGCACCGTACACGCCTTTCTCGTTCACTGCGTCACTGATACCCATTCGCACGGACAGGGGTGCATATCCCCGCTCCCGCGGCTGAGCGACGCGTCCGGATTTTTCGAGTAGTGCCGGTGGTGCCCAACCCCGACGTCCTGACCGACGGAGGGAATTTCATAGCAGTCCGAAAGGAGAATGCTCATGACAAGAATCATCGAAAAGATCGCGTGGTTCGTCCAGGATCAGGACGGCGTGACGGCCATCGAATACGGCCTGATCGCTGCCCTGATCGCGATCGGCATCGTCGTCGCGTTGACGACGGTCGGTACGGATCTGAAGACCGTGTTCAGCACGATCGCCGCGGATCTGGACTCGGCGGTAGCAGGAATCTGATGGACGGTACGACGAACGGCTCGTCCGAATCGTTCGTCGGCACCACACGGCATCAACGACATTCCTCGACGTATCGATGCACGGTCATCCGACCAGCCGGCACGCGAGGGCTTTGAAAGTGACCACCCAAGGAGATCAACATGTCCAAGTTCATTCAACAAGCCAGCCGTTTCGTTCGCGATGAAGACGGCGTGACCGCCATCGAATACGGCCTGATCGCCGCACTGATCGCAGTCGGCATCATCCTCGCGCTGTCGACCATCGGGAAGGACCTCAAGACCGTGTTCAGCACGATCGCGGCCGACCTGGACTCGGCGGTGGCGGGCATCTGATGGAGCATGCCGCGGACGGCTCGGCCGGTGCAGCGCTCGAGCCGTCCCCGGCGATCCGATCAACCGGGAACCGGAGACCATCATGCAAGCCAGGATGCGTATCGTACGTCGCTGGATCGGCGACGAGCAGGGCGTGACGTCGATCGAATATGCGTTGCTCGGCGCGATGTTCGCCGTCGCGGTGCTGGGGACGGTCGTCACGCTGAAGGGTTCGCTTGCCAATGCGTACGAGGTGATCGCAACAGCCGTGACGGCCGCCGTGGCCACCGCGCTGGCAATGGTTTCCTGATCCACCGATTCGACTGCGAGGTTCGCCATGCTACCTGTTGCGCCGCCTTACCCGGTTCCGTTGTGCGTGACGCTGCTCGCGGTCGCCGCGGCCAGCACGGACATCGCGACCCGCCGCATTCCGAACCGTCTCGTCCTGCTCGGCCTGGCCGGCGCGCTGGTTGCCCAGTGCCTGTTGCACGGTGTCGCGGGGGGCGCGTTCGGATGGCTCGCCGGTGCCGCGACCGGCTTCGGCCTGCTGTTGCCGTTCTACCTGTTGCGCGGAATGGCGGCCGGCGACGTGAAGCTGATGCTCGCGATCGGCGCCTGGGTCGGCGCGGAAATGACGTTTTACATCGTGCTGGCCACCTTCCTGGCCGGCGGGATCGGCGCCATCGCCTACGCGCTGCTGCGCGGGCGGATGCGCCAGATGTGGGCGAACGTGCGCGCGTTGATCGCGCGGCGCTCGCCAGGCGCGAGCGCCGAGGCCACCGGCGGCCCCGTCGAAATCGCATCGGTCGGCACGCTGCCGTACGGCGTGGCGATCGCGGCCGGCACGCTGGGCATGCTGTTCGCGTCGTGCGCGTAGCGCAGACGGATCTGCAACGAGGACGGAACGATCATGAACACGAATCACACCGAACCAAGACGCGACGCACAGGTGGCACGCCTGCCCGATCCGTTGCCGTCGCGGGAAGCGCATACGAAGCTGGGCGCGCAGTTGCCGGCGGCGCCGCGCTCGCTCGACGATACCGGGTTGAGCATGACGTTCGTCGCCGGTCTCGTGCTGAAGTCGACGCTGATGCTCGGCCGCCCGTCGTACGGCGACCTGGTCGAACGGCACTGCCTGCCGCTCGCCGTGCTCGACGACGTCTTCGCGTTCTTGGTGCGCGAGCATCTCGTCGAGCTCACCCATCGCGGTGCGACCGATCTCGACGTGACGTTCCGCCTAACCGACGCGGGCCGCGTGCTGGCGCTCGAGGAACGGGCGCGCAGCGGCTACAGCGGGCCCGCGCCGGTGACGCTCGACGCGTATCTCGCGTGCCTGAACGCGCATTCGGTACGCAAGCTGCACATCAGCCAGGACGAGGTGTGGGCGGCGTTCGAAGGCATCGTGATCGACACGGCGGTGCTCGATGCGGCCGCGGCTGCGCTGAACGCGGGCCGTCCGCTGCTGATCTACGGGCCCGCCGGCAGCGGCAAGACCTTCCTCGCCGAGCGGCTCGGTTCGCTGATGCGGGGCCGCGTGCCGGTGCCGTACGCGATCTGCGCGGCCGGCGAAGTGATCCAGATCTACGACCCGCTCGTGCACGTCGATGCGGGAACGTCGTCGGGCGGCCAGTCGGTCGATCGCCGCTGGCGCCTGTGCGAACGGCCGGTCGTGATGTCGGGCGGCGAACTGACGCTCGACGAGCTCGACCTGCGTCGCGACGAAGTCGCCGGCTATTACCAGGCGCCGCCGCACATGAAGGCGAACATGGGCATGTACGTCGTCGACGATCTCGGCCGCCAGCGCGTCGAGCCGCGCGACCTGCTCAACCGCTGGCTGCGTCCGCTCGATCGCGGCGTCGATTACCTGACGCTCGAATCCGGCAACCGCTTCGTGATGCCGTTCGACGTCTGGCCGGTGTTCTCGAGCAACCTCGCGCCGGAGCAGTTCTGCGACGACGCGTTCCTGCGCCGGCTCGGTTCGAAGCTTCACGTCGGCGCGATGGCGATCGACGACTACCGCGCCGTGTATGACGCAGCCTGCGCATCGCTGGGGCTCGTATCGGCGAGCGATGCATTCGACTACCTGCTGCATCGGCTGCACCTGCCGACCGGCAAGGCGTTTCTCGCCTGTTTTCCGGCGGACCTGCTGCGTCTCGTGGCCGCCGGCGCGCGTTACCGCGGCGATCCTCCCGAGGTGACGCACGACGCGCTGTACGACGCGTGGGTGAGCTATTTCGGCGCGGCACCCGAACGTGACGGCGTCCATCCGCCGCCCGTCGAACGCGGCGGACGCACCTTCATCACCGGTTGAGCCGTTTCTTTCACGATTCGTCGAGGAGCATTGCCATGAAAAACAGTCGAGCGGTCATGATGCTGGTCGTCGCGATGGTCGCGGGTCTTGCCGCGGTCGTGTTCGCGTCCCACTGGCTGGTACAGACATCCACGAGTTCGGTCACGCCGGTCGCGGTGGCCACCACCGACCTGAACCTGGGCGAACCGCTCGGGCCGAACCAGATTCACATGGTCAGCTGGCCGTCGGGCAGCGTGCCGACCGGCGCGTTCACCGATACGAAGGCGCTCGAAGGGCGCGTCGTGCGCACCAGCCTCGCACGCGGCGAGCCGGTGATCGAGACGAAGCTCGCGCCGGTCGGCACGAAGGGCGGGCTGTCCGCGGTGATCGCCGACGGCAGCCGCGCGATCACGGTGCGCGTGAACGACGTGGTCGGCGTCGCGGGCTTCGCGCTGCCGGGCAACTACGTCGACGTGATCGTCAACACGCAGGAACAGCAGGGCAAGACCGACGGGCAGAGCATCTCGAAGATCGTGCTCGAGCACATCCTCGTGCTCGCCGTCGCACAGCAGGTGAGCCGCGACGACACGGCGCCGAAGGTCGTCAACGCGGTGACGCTGGAAGTCACGCCCGACCAGGCCGAGCGGCTCGACCTCGCGCGCAGCGTCGGCACGCTGTCGCTCGTGCTGCGCAACCAGGTCGACCAGAAGACGCTGAACACCGACGGGGCGACCAAGCTGACGCTGCTCGGCAAGGAGCCCGCACCCGAAGCGCCTGCGGCGCCCGCTCGCGTACGGACGGTACGCGTGCACGTCGCATCGCATGCGGCGCCGGAAGCGCGGCGCGACTGCGTCGGCGTGCTGACGGGCGTGAAGGGCAGCGTCGAGTGTTTCTGAAGCAGATCAACACAGTCACATAAACGGCCGCCTGCAACGTGCGGCGGCCCTGGAAGTCGATAACCGGCACGGTGCCGGTCTCTCGGGGGATCAGACGAAATGAAGATCAAACCGCAATGCACGGATACCGGCCCGCTGCGCACACGCGTCGCACGGGGCACGATGATGGTCGCGATCCTCTGTTCGGGATGGCTGACGGTTTATGGCGCACTCGCGCAGGAAGGCATCGAGTCGGCGGTGCTGACGAAGGGCGGCGCCAGCGCGCCGACCGCCGTCGGCAAGGGGCCGATGCAGATGACGATCAGCATGGCGCCGGTGGCGGCCGCCGCGCCCGCCGCGTCGGCGGGGCCGCTGCGTGGGCCGAATTGCGTCGGCGCCGTGCGCGAGTCGACCAGCGTCAGCGTGCCGCTCGGCAAGTCGCTGCTGGTGCCGATGCCGGAGCCGGTCCGCAATCGGACGATCGGCAATCCGGCGGTTGCGCAGGCCACGATGGTGTCACCGCAGACGCTGTACATCCTCGGGCTCGCGGTCGGCACGACCAACATGATCGTGCAGGGCAAGAGCGGCGCGTGCCGCGTGATCGACGTCGCGGTCGGCGCGGATGCCGGCGGCCTGCAGGCGTCGCTGCTGCAGCTGATGCCGAACGAGCGCGACATCCGCGTGACGACGGCGGCCGGCACGATCGTGCTGTCGGGCACCGTGTCGAGCTCGCAGGCCGCGCAGCAGGCCGTGCAGATCGCGCGCGCTTACGGGGACAGCGCCGGTGACCCGGCCGCGGGCGGCAAGCAAAGCGGCGGCGGCGTGCTGAACATGCTGGCCGTCACGTCGCCGCAGCAGGTGATGCTCGAGGTGAAGGTGGCCGAGGTGTCGAAGACGCTGATCAACCAGATGGGCAGCGCGCTCAACATCCAGGGCGGGTTCGGTTCGTGGAGCGGGGCGCTGGTCAGCAACCTGCTCGCGGGCGTCGCAAGCGGCGTCGCGTTCAGCAAGGCGAACAACAAGCCGTTCAACCTCGCGGCCGACGCGCAGAACACCGACAACCTGGTCAAGATCCTCGCGGAGCCGAATCTCGTGACGATCAGCGGCCAGGAAGCGACGTTCCTCGCCGGCGGCAAGATCTTCATCCCGATTCCGCAGAGCAGCGGCAACGGCACGTCGTCGATCACGCTGCAGGAAGAGGAATTCGGCGTCGCGCTGAAGTTCACGCCGACGGTGCTGGCGAACGGCCGGATCAGCCTGAAGGTCGCGCCGGAAGTGTCGGAACTGTCGCAGACGGGCGTCACGCTGAGTGCCACCAACATCGGCGGCACGTCGATCCTGCCGCTGATCACGACGCGGCGCGCATCGACGACGGTGCAGATGAGCGACGGCGAATCGTTCGCGATCGGCGGGCTGATCAAGGACAACGTGACGGGCGCGCTGAAGGCGCTCCCGGGTGTGGGCGAAGTGCCGGTGCTCGGCGCGCTGTTCCGCAGCACGTCGTTCCAGCAGGATCGCACCGAGCTGATCTTCCTGATCACGCCGCACCTGGTGAAGCCGCTGCAGACCGCCGACGTGCCGCTGCCGACCGACAGCTTCTCGAAGCCGAACGAAGTCGACGTGTACGCGACGGGCAACATGGAAGGCCGCGGCGGTGTGCGCAAGCCCGGCGCACAACCGGCGAACGGCGCGGCAGCTGCCCCGCAGGCACCGGTTCAGGCACCGGCTCAGGCACCCGCACCGGCGCCGCAACCGGATGCCGCGGCCGCCGCGGCCGCCGCGCTGCCCGCACCGCGTGTGCCGCAAGGCGCGGACGCGCAGCCGCCGGTACCGGCCGAGCCGCAGAAGACGCCCGCGCCGGTGGCGGCTGCCGCGCCGCGGCCCGACGCGGCCAATGCGGCGAACGCAGCCAACGCAGCCCGTGTCGCGCGCATTGAAGCCACCGCCGCGCGTCTTGCCGCGGCCGGCCCGGCCACACCGGCCCAGCCGGCGCACCGGCTCCCGCCGGCCGCCCACGCGCAGGTCGCCCGCTCGGAATCCGGGTCCACCGATCGTTGATGCCATCCAAGGGGACACTCATGAAATCCGCCTACTTCGTATTCGTGCGCCGTGCGGCGCTCGCCGCACCGCTCGCCTTCGCGCTTGCCGGCTGCATGTCGTCGACCCCGGTGTGGGACACCCGCTTCGGCGAATCGGTCCGCGCCGTGACGCAGGCCCAGATCATCGACCCGCATGCCGCCGAACACGCGGCCGCGACGACGGTGGTCGACGGCGGCGCGGCAGCGTCGGCGCTCGACAACTACGAAAAGTCGTTCAAGCAGGTCGATCCGCCCGCCAATGCGTTCGTGATCGGCATCGGCAAGGCCACCCAGTAACGACGGCACGCTCAGGGAGAACGCCATGAACAGCGCAGCCCGCTATCCGAAAGTCATGCGTCGCAGCCTGCATCGCCAGCGCGGTGCCGTCGCGATCATCGTCGGTCTCGCACTGGCGGTGATGATCGGGTTCGTCGGTCTCGCGCTGGATCTCGGCAAGCTGTACGTCACGCGCAGCGAACTGCAGAACAGCGCCGATGCATGCGCGCTGTCGGCTGCGCGTGACCTGACTTCAGCCATCAGCCTGTCGGTGGCCGAGGCGGACGGTATCGCCGCCGGCCACCTGAATTTCGTGTTTTTCCAGAACAAGTCGGTGCAGATGTCGACGAACGCGAACGTGACGTTCAGCGATTCGCTGTCCAACCCGTTCCTGACGAAGAGCGCGGTCACGACGCCGGCTAACGTCAAGTACGTGCAGTGCACCGCGACGCTGAGCAACATCGCGCACTGGTTCATCGAGGTGCTGAACGTGCTGCCCGGCACGAAGCTCGCGAACGCGGCGGAGGTGTCGGCCAGCGCGATCGCGACTGTCGGCGGCGGGCAGACGACCTGCGCGATTCCGGTGTTCGTGTGCCGCGCGGCGGGCGCACCTGCGTACAAGGTCGGCGACTGGATCACGTCGCCGTCCGGGTCGTCGTCGACCTACGGCCCCGGCAGCTTCGGCTGGGCCGCGCTCGACGGCTCGACGAACGAAACCACCCTGGCCGGCGAGCTGTCGGGCAACACCTGCAACATCACGAGCCCGCCGGACCTCAGCACCACGGGCCTGAAGTCCGCGTCGCTGCGTGCCTGGAATACGCGCTTCGGCATCTATACGAATGGAGCGAACGGGTCGAGCGGCCAGCCCGACTTCACCGGCTACGCGTACGTCGGCCCTAACTACGGGCCGCCCGGAACGGCCGGCATCAAGGGCGACGCGTACACGCAGTTCGTCGCCGACCGCGCGAGCTTCAAGCCCTACCAGGGCGACGGCGCGCCGCCGTCAGGCAGCGGGATTTCGACCAACGGCACCGCGACGGCGAGCAATTACCAGACCTTCGGCGGCGACCGCCGTGTCGCGCTCGCGCCGGAGGGCGACTGCTCGACGCTGAACGGCAATAGCGGCAAGGTGCACGTCACGCAATGGGATTGCGTGCTGATGCTCGATCCGCTTCCGTTCAGCGCCGGCAGCGGCGCCGTCGTGGCGCACCTCGAATACCTCGGCTCGTCGGTCTCCGGCAACAACCCGTGCGCGACGCACGGCTTGCCCGGCAGCGGCAGCGCGTCCGGGACCCAGGTTCCGATGCTCGTTCAATAGCGGAGAGATGATCATGAAGAAGCCGCCGTTTCGCCGTTCGCGCACCCGTGGCGTCGCCGCCGTCGAGTTCGCGCTCGTGCTGGTACCGATGATCATGCTCGCGACCGGCGTGGCCGAGTTCGGCCGCGCGATCTACCAGTACGAGACGCTGACCAAGGCGACGCGCAATGCGGCGCGCTACCTGTCGGTCTGGCTGCCGACCGACAGCGCGTACCCGGTGTCGCAGGCGCAGTGCCTCGTCGTCTACGGCAGCACGACGTGCGGCTCGTCGGGCACCGAGCTGGTGCCTGGGCTCACGACGTCGATGGTGACGATCTGCGACGCGCAGCGCACGACCGGCTGCAGCGACACGTCCGATCCGTCGCAGTTCGCGAACCTGCCGACCTACGACTCGAACAACAACACGGCAAGCGGGACGGCGACGGGCGCGATCAACGTCGTCGAAGTGAAGATCTCGGGCTACAAGTACAAGCCGATTCCCGCCTACCCGTGGCTGCCGTCGATCACCTTCAACAACATCGTCACCGTGATGAGGCAAGTGTCATGAACGCACGCCATGCCCCCCAGTCACGCCGCCGCGCCCAGCGCGGCTCGACGATCGTTGAGTTCGCGCTGATCGCGTCGGTCCTGATCATGCTGCTGATCGGCATCTTCGAATTCGGCCGCGTGCTGTTCTACTGGAACACCGCGAGCGAAGCCGTGCGTCTCGGCGCGCGCACGGCGGTGGTGTGCGACGTGAACGCCGCCGGCGTCGCGAAGCGCGTGAGGGCGCTGCTGCCGCTGCTGTCGAACGCGAACGTGTCGGTGAACTACTCGCCGGCGAGCTGCGACGTGAATTCGTGCGCGTTCGTGACCGTCAGCGTCACGAACGTCACGGTCAAGACGATGATCCCGTTCGTGAATGTCTCGGTCAGGATGCCGGCTTTCGCGACGACGCTGCCGCGCGAAAGCCTGACTTCCGCGACCGGCGGCGCAAACTGCAATTGATCGAACAGGCGAGGCACACGACATGATCAACATCCTCGTAGCTTCCGACGATACCGCGCGACTCACGCAGATCGCGCGCCTCGTGGCCGACTGCGGACGTTATCGCGCCACGCGCGCGACCGGTCGCCCGTCGCAGATCGAACATCGCACCGACGGGCTCGACGCGTTCGACATCCTGCTGGTCGACGGCACGTCGCTCGAGCCGTCCGAGCTGTCGGCGATCGAGCGCATCTGCCGCGCGCACGCGGGCCTGACCTGCATTCTCGTGACGGCGGACACGTCGCAGCACATGCTGCTCGACGCGATGCGCGCGGGCGCGCGGGACGTGCTGCAGTGGCCGCTCGATCCACAGGCGCTCGGCAATGCGCTCGAGCGCGCGGCCGCGCAAAGCACGCGGCGCGACACCGACGATACGCGGATCGTGTCGTTCATGTCGTGCAAGGGCGGGGCCGGCACGAGCTTCGCGGCCAGCAACATCGCATTCGAGATCGCGGAAGGCTTCAAGCGCCGCGTGCTGCTGATCGACCTGAACCAGCAGTTCGCCGATGCGGCGTTCCTCGTCAGCGACGAAACCCCGCCGTCGACGTTGCCGCAACTGTGCACGCAGATCGAGCGGCTCGACAGCGCATTCCTCGACGCGAGCGTCGCGCACGTGACTGAGAACTTCCACGTGCTCGCGGGCGCAGGCGACCCGGTCAAGGCCGCCGAGATGCGCGAGGACGCGCTCGAATGGATCCTGGGTGTTGCCGCGCCGCGCTACGACTTCGTGATCTTCGACGTCGGTGTCTGTATCAATCCGCTGTCGATGGTCGCGCTGGATCGCAGCGACCAGATCCAGCTGGTGCTGCAGCCCGCGATGCCGCACGTGCGCGCGGGCCGCCGGCTGCTGGAGATCCTCGTGTCGCTCGGCTACTCGACCGACCAGTTGCGTCTGATCGTGAACCGCGCGACGCGCGCGAGCGACCGTACCCGCACCGCGCTCGAGGAAGTGCTCGGCCTGCAGGCGGCCTGCACGATCCCCGACGATGCGGACACCGTGCTCGAAGCGATCAACCAGGGCCATCCGGTGTCGCGGCTCGCGCGCGGCACGGCGGTCGTGCGCGCGTTGCAAGGCTGCGCGAAGCAACTCGTCGACGGGGAGGTGCGCGCGGGGCACGGCACCACGCACAGCGAACCGCTGATGTCCCGGCTTTTCGGCCGCAGGGCCACGCCGAAGCTCAAGTCCATGTAAATCTTTCGGGGAACCATCATGTCATTGCGCGAACAGATGTCGTTGCACCGGGCCCAGCCGCACGCGGCGGGCAGCGAACCGGCCGGCCCGGCGCATTCGTCGGTGCGCGACGCATACCAGAAGCTGCGCCGCGAAATCCACCTGGCCGTGCTCGAACGCGTCGAGCTCGAGCGCCTGTCTCGGATGCAGCAAGAGTCGGTCCGCATGGAGATCGGCGCCCTGATCGCGCGCATCCTCGACGAGGAGCGGCTGCCCGCGAACGACATCGAGCGGCGGCAGCTCGCGATCGACGTGTACGACGAGATGTTCGGCTTCGGCCCGCTCGAAGCGCTGCTGCGCGACCCCGGCATTTCCGACATCCTCGTGAACACGTACCGGCAGGTCTATGTCGAGCGCGCCGGCCAGCTCGAACTGACCGACGTGACGTTCTACGACGATGCGCACCTGATGAAGGTGATCGAGAAGATCGTGTCGCGCGTCGGGCGCCGCATCGACGAATCGAGCCCGATGGTCGATGCACGCCTGCCGGACGGCTCGCGCGTGAACGCGATCATCCCGCCGTCCGCGATCGACGGGCCGCTGATGTCGATCCGGCGCTTCGCGGTCAATCCGCTGAAGATGGACGACCTCGTGCGCTACCACAGCCTGACGCCGCCGATGGCCGAACTGCTCGATGCGCTGTCGCGCGCGAAGGTGAACGTGCTGGTGTCGGGCGGCACCGGCAGCGGCAAGACGACGCTGCTCAACATCCTGTCCGGCTACATTCCGCGCAACGAGCGGATCGTGACGATCGAGGACGCCGCCGAGCTGCAACTGCAGCAGCCGCATGTGCTGCGGCTCGAAACGCGCCCGCCGAACATCGAGGGCAAGGGCGAGATCACGCAGCGCACGCTGGTGCGCAACGCGCTGCGGATGCGCCCCGACCGGATCATCCTCGGCGAAGTGCGCGGCGCCGAAGCGCTCGACATGCTCAACGCGATGAACACCGGCCACGAAGGCTCGCTCGCGACGATCCACGCAAACACGCCGCGCGACGCGTTGACGCGGCTCGAGAACATGATCAGCGTCTCCGGCCTGACGCTGCCGCCGAAGACGATGCGCCAGCAGATCGCATCGGCGATCTCGGTGGTCGTGCAGGCAGCGCGGCTGACCGACGGCAAGCGCAAGATCGTCAGCATCCAGGAGCTGACCGGGATGGAAGGCGACATCATCAACATGCAGGAGATCTTCACGTTCAAGCGCTCGGGCGTGGACCGCGACGGCTCGGTACGCGGCCACTTCTGCGCGACCGGCGTGCGGCCGAAGTTCGTCGAGCGGCTGCAGGCATTCGGCATCAACCTGCCGGATTCGCTGTACGACCCGTCTCAGCGGTACGAGACGAACTGACGACAGGGCGCTGTTCGCTGCCGGGGAGGCTTCATGAACACGATCTTTTACGGTTTTGTGATTCTCACCTTCGTCGCGGTGGTGCTCGCGATCGAAGGGGGCTATCAATGGTGGAACGCGCGGCACGGCTCCGCCGCGCGCCGGATCGAATCGCGCATCCGCTCGATGTCGGCCGGCGGCAACGTTCAGCAGGAACGGCTGTCGATCCTGAAGAAGCGAATGCTCGACGAATCGAAGCCGTTCGACCGGTTGCTGCTGCGGGTGCCGCGCGTACACCGGCTCGATCTCGTGATCCAGCAATCGGGGCTCGACTGGACGCTGCCGAAGCTGATCATGCTGAGCACGGTGTTCACGGCGTTCGCGTGGCTCGTACTGAGCTTCGCGACGCTGCCGCAACTCGCGGTGCTGCCGCTTGCGCTGTTCGCCGGATGCGCGCCGATCATGTACGTGCTGCGCTGCCGCGGGCGCCGGATGCGCAAGCTCGAGCGGCAGTTGCCGGACATCTGCGACATGATCGCGCGCGCGTTGAGGTCCGGTCACTCGTTCACGAGCACGCTCGGGATGGTCGGCGACGAGTTTCCCGACCCGATGGGCGGCGAGTTCCGGGTCACCTTCGACGAGGTCAACTACGGCGTGCCGCTGCACGACGCGCTGATGAACCTCGCCACGCGCGTGCCGGTACAGGACCTGCGTTACTTCGTGATCGCGGTGCTGATCCAGCGCGAGACGGGCGGCAACCTGGCCGAGCTGCTCGACAGCATCGCCGCGCTGATCCGGGAGCGCTTCAAGCTGTTCGACAAGGTGCGCGTGCTGTCCGCGGAAGGGCGGCTGTCGGCATGGATTCTCGGGCTGCTGCCGTTCGGCACAGCCGCGGTGATGGCCGTGCTGAACCGAGAATTCCTGTCGGTGCTCTGGGAAGATCCGGCCGGGATCAGGATGGTCGGCACGATGCTGGTGTCGATGTTGTTCGGCCTGTTCTGGATCCGCCGCATTGTCCGCATTCGCGTCTGACGCGCGAATCGTATAACGAACCGTTGCGAGGCTGTCATGCAAAACCTGAGCGTAGTCCAGGCCGTGATGCTGGGCGGCTTGTTCATCTTCGTGGCCGGCGGCGCGCTTGTCGCGATGCTGCTGTTCGCGCCACGCAGCATCCAGCGCCGGATCCAGCAGGCCGGTGGAACCGGGGCGGGCGCGACTGCCGTCGCGGGCACCGGCGACGGCGACGACTTGGCGTCGCGCTGGGTTGCGAAGCTGGTGGAGCTGTCTACCCCGATCTCGAGGCTGTCGGTGCCGAAGCAGGGCTGGGAGAATTCGCCGCTGCGCATCCGGCTCATGAATGCCGGCTGGCGCAACCAGAGTGCGGCCGCGCTTTATTTCACCGCGAAGACGGCATTGGCACTCGGGTTGCCGTGCGCGGCGCTGCTGGCGCTGATCACGACCCGGCTCGGCGACGAGCGCGAGATCCTGTCGGTCATCCTCGTCGCGCTTGCCGGCATCGGCTACTACATCCCGAACATCGTGCTGTCGCAGCGGGTCAAGGTGCGCCAGCAGAAGATCTTCGAGGATTTCCCGGACGCGCTCGACCTGCTGACGGTTTGCGTCGAAGCGGGGCTCGGGCTCGACGCGGCGCTGATGAAGGTGAGCGAGGAGCTGCGGTTCAGCAGCGAGGTGGTCGCGAGCGAACTCGACCTGCTGCTGCTCGAGATGCGCTCCGGCTTCACGAAGGAGACGGCGCTGCGCAATCTCGCGCTGCGTACCGGCGTGGAGGACATCGAGGCGTTCTGCGCGATGCTGATCCAGGCCGACCGGTTCGGCACGAGCATCAGCGAATCGCTGCGCGTGCTGTCCGACATGCTGCGCACGCGGCGCCGGATGCGTGCGGAGGAGCGGGCCGCGAAGATCGCGTTGAAGCTGCTGTTCCCGTTGATCTTCTGCATCTTTCCCGCGCTGATGGTGGTGCTGCTCGGGCCGGCCATGATCCACGTCTATCGCGTGCTGCTGCCGACATTCGTTGGCATCGCACAGTGAACGACGAGCCGGAATTGCGCCGGAATCGACACTGAAGGTTCAGCGTGCCGGACGGCCACCCCCGCCGGCCGGCACGGCGACAGGCTTCATGGAGGCTCCCTCCCCAGGCGGCGCCGCGAGACAGGTTGACCATAGCGGCGTCAATGCATCCTGGACCCATGGTCGGCCATGGAAGTAGCCGTAGTCCACCGCCTGATCGGCTGCCCCCTACTGCTAACCTGAATGCCGGCGAAGTTTGCCGGCATCACGTTGTACGTGACGCAGCGGTGTTCGCGCGGCATCACGGCCGCCCTTCGCTCGGCACTTCGGCCGCCTTGCTGAGCTCGCCCATGACGATCTGCGCGATCACGTTGGCCGGTGCGCGCCCATCCGGCGCGGCCGCCGTGTTCGCCCACGTGACGATCGTCGTCTTCGTGACCGGGTCGTAGCCCATGAAGGTATTGAAGCCCGGGATCTCGCCCGTATGTCCGTAGAACGTGCCGAATTTGGCCAGGCCCAAGCAGTAGCTGGCCGACCTCGGGTCGGACGAATCGATCGGCGTGCAACTGGCGAGCCGTTGCGCCTGAAGGTTGGCGTTCAGGTAGCCGCCGCCCACCATCCGCTGCACGTATGCGGCCAGTTCCGTCACGGTTGAAATGCCGGAGCCCGCCGTCCACGCCCACGACGTATTCACGCGGGTAACGTTCGTCGGTTGCAGCGTGCCGTTTTTCGCGTCCGCCTGGCGTTGGGGCGACAGCGCGTCGCTGTCGGTCGTCTCGGCATTGGTGCCCCATTGATAGCCCTGCGGCGCCGGTGCCGGCAGCGACGTATCCTGCTGCGGCGGGAGCAAGGTATTGACCAGGCCGAGCGGCGCGAACAGGCGCGCGTTCATCGCATCGGCCGAGCTCATGCCGGTCAGTTGCTCGATGATGAGCCCGAGCAGCACCGTGTTCGTATTCGAGTAGCGAAAATCCGCACCGGGCGCGAAATAGACCGGCTGGCCTTCGGCGATACCCAGCAGTTCCGACGTGGTCCACACCTTGTCGGGCTGCGCGTCGAGCGTCTGGTTGAACGCGAGATTCGTCGAATAGTTGTAGAGGCCGCTGCGCATGGTCAGCAACTGTTCGATCGTGATCGTATTGCCGTTCGGCACGTTCGCGACGAACTTGCTGACGGTGTCGCCGAGGCTCAGCCGGCCTTCCTGCACGAGTTGCAGGATCACCGTGCCGGTCCATGTCTTGGTCACGCTGCCGACGCGAAAGTGCGCGTTCGTCGGTATCGGCGTGTTCGTGCCCCGCACGGCCGTGCCGAACGATTCGAGCCAGTTCCCTTGCGGCGATTGCACATAGACGACTGCGCCGGGTGTCTGCGTATCCGCGAGCAGGGCGTTGATCTGCGGGCGCGCCGCGTTCGCGAACGCCGGCACGCTCGAGCCCGGCGAACTGTCGCCGCCGCACGCGGAAACGGCGATGCCGATGACCACGGCCGGCGCGACGGCCACGATGCCGTGAGTCAGCCGCCGCGATACGTTCGACAAGAACCGGGAGGTTGCTGAAGGATTCATCGCGCGGGTCCTCCGTGGTCGTGACGTATTGCCTGCGTTGTCTTCTCCAAAACTATAGGACAGGCGCGCCGGTGCGGGCAGCATGCATCATTCGTCCGACGAAACCGACCGGGCTCGTTCGTCCGGTCGCGGCCGTCACTGAAAGTGATGCACGTACCGCAGCACCATCCGCGTGCCCTGCGGCCGGTTCCGCGCATAGGTCTCGAAATACGCGTTGAACATCAGGTGATCCTGCTGCGAGAAGCTGTACATGGCCCCCGGGCCGATCGCGAACACGGCCTCCCGCGTGCCCGGCACGTCCTGCCCGTTTTCCTTCATGTCGGTGGTCTGTCGCAGCCAGTAGCCGTTGAGTCCCAGCCGCAGGCCGGGGCGCACCTCGTACTCGGTCGCGAAGTTCGCGTGGATCGCCTGGCCGGCCTGCGTCGACGTCACGTCCGGGCCGAGCGACGTGGCCGGCCGATGGTTGGTCGTGTTCCACAGATAGTGCAGCCGCCACGACACGGTCCATTTCGGCGTGAGCCACAGCGTCGCCGCCCAGTACGGGTCGAACGACCAGGCATGGCTGCCCGGGTTGATCGCCCGCGACGGGTCGTACGCGCCGGTCGGCGCGATGAACTGGAATTCCACGCGCTGCGCGAAGCGCGGGCCTTGCGCGCCCATCACCGGGTCGAACTGGACGAACGGGCCGATCAGCAGGTCGCCGAAGCCGGCACGCGCATTCAGCGCGACGTTGCCGATGCCGTCGTCGGTCCGCGCCGACGCGATCCACGGCAGGATCACGTCGAGGCCCGGATGCATGCCCGCGAACGTCAGCGGCGACTGATAGACGAGCTGGCTCAGCCCCGCGAACAGGTCGATGTCCTGCTTCGGCAACCCGACCTTGTTGCCCGCGTTGTCGTTGACGCGACCGGCCGTGTAGTACTGCAGGTACTGCGTGCCGTACCAGCCGGAGCCGGCCGGCGGCATGCCGTCGAGGAAGCTGGTCATGCCGAGGTTGACCGCCGGCAGGTCGGATGCGCGGGCCGGCGCGCTTGCGGCCATGCCGGCGATCGAGAGGCCCGCGACGACGAGCAGGCGAGAGCCGAGTTTCATGTTCACCACCTCCTGGTTATTTATCGGTATAACTAATCAAACGGTGCGAAAAAGATCGGGATGATCGGCGATCGCACGATACTGGCCCGCATGAAACACGAGCGGCGCCTTGCCGAACGCGTCGAACTGTTCGATCTGGCCGATGAAGAGCAGGTGATCGCCGCCTTCGTAGTGGCCGACGTTGCGGCACACGAAGCGCGCGCTCGCGCCGTCGAGGCAGGGTACGCCGCCGGCTTCCGAATCCGCGTGCGGCACGCCGTCGAACTTGTCGGCGCTGGGCGTCGCGAAGCGGCGCGACAGGTCGATCTGGTCGTGCGCGAGGATGTTGATCGCGAAATGGGTGGCCGCGATGAAGTCCGGGCGGCTCGGCGCGAGCTTGCGAAGGCTCCACAGCACGAGCGGCGGATCGAGCGACAGCGACGAGAACGAATTGGCGGTGAGGCCCACCTTGCGTCCGTCGGCCGCGCACGTGGTGATCACGGTGACGCCGGTCGGGAACTGCCCGAACGCGGCGCGCAGCTGCATCGGGTCGAGGGTCGGGCGGTCGGTAGCGATCGTTTCCATGTCGTTCACTCCGAACGCGCGCTGTGTTCGCGGATGAACGCCGCGCAGGCCGACGGCTCGAACCACCACGGCGAGAACCGGCGCGGATCGTCGAAGCCGTCGACGATCGCCGCGGCGAGCGACGGCAACTGGCCGGCCGCGCCGAGCAGTTCGAGGATGTGCGGCGGCGGCGGGGTGAGCAGCGAGTTGGTCCAGCGCACGACATGCTGCGCATAGGCCCAGTAGCCTTCGAACGTCTGCTGCATCCAGTCTTCGCTGAACGGCGCGGCATCGCGCGCGACGATCGCATCGAAATATGCGTTCGCGCATTTCGCGGCGTTGTTCGAGCCTTGCCCGGTGATCGGATCGTTGACGACCACCGCATCGGCCATCCCGAACACCGTGCGGCCCGACGGCAGCCGGAAGAACGGCTTGCGCACCGTCGGCGCGAAGCGCCCGGCCAGCGTGCCGTTCGAATCGGTGAGCTCGACGTCGCGACAGCGCTCGAATTCCCACGGCACGTATTGCCGCAGGAACGACAGGCTCCGGTCCAGATGCTGCTCGGGCGTCTTCACGTCGGCCCAGCAGTCGAGCGGGCCGCCCGGAATGCCTTCGAACACCATGATTTCGCACGGGCCCGTCGTGGTCAGCGCGGGGAACACGAAATACTCGCCGATGCCGGGCAGCAGGTTGAAGCGCACGCGCGAATACGGCTGGCTCGGCGTCATCCCTTTCACATAGGTGAGGGCCAGCGCACGTTGCGGGCGGTCGAACGCGCTGCGCGCGTCGTCGCGGCCGAGCAGGTTGACGATCTCGCCCTTGCCGGCCGCGAGCAGCACGAGGTCGTGGCTGCGCGCCAGATCCTCGAGTTCGGGCACGCCGATGTCGCCGATGCGCACGTCCGCGCCACGGCGGCGCACGCCGTCGAGCCAGTCGGCCATTTTCACGCGCTGGTCGACCGACTGCGCGTAGCGGGTCAGCCGCGACGACCAGTCGATCGCCTTGCGGCCGCCGCCGTCCGGATGCGGCACCGCGATGCCGATCCCTTCGACGGACGGGCACGCTTCCTCCCAGGTGTTCAGGCCGAGGTCGCGTTCGATCTGCAGCGCGGTATGGAACATGCACTGGCTCGACATGACCTTGCCCGTGCGGATCTGTTCGGCGTCGCGATTGGTCGCGAGCGTCACGTGATAGCCCTGGCCGAGCAGGGCGAAGGCGAGTTGCAGGCCGGACTGGCCGGCGCCGACGATGGCGATACGTCTCATGGGGATGTCCTTGGTTGGCCGGAGGCCGGCCGGAATGATTGCGAAAAGCGGCGGCGGGGAACGGTCACTCCGCGAGCCGCGGAATGGCCGGCACCGCCTGTTCGGGGCCCATCGCGGAATAACCGCCATCGACCGCGTAGTCGGCGCCCGTCACGAAGCTCGCCGCGTCGCTGCACAGGAACGTCACGACCTGTGCGACCTCGGACGGATCTCCGACGCGGCCGAGCAGGTGGAACGGCGCGGCGACGCGATCGGTCTTCGCGCGGTCGCCGTGCGTCAGCTCGTCCATCACGCGCGACCACGTCCATCCCGGCGATACCGAGTTGACGCGAATGCGCTCGAGCGCGAGATCCATCGCCATGCTGCGCGTGAGCTGGCGGATCGCCGCCTTGGACGTCGGGTACAGCCAGCGGCCGGTCTGTGCGCACTCGGCCGAGATCGAGCTGAAGTTTACGATCGCGCCGCCGCCGCGCCGGGCCATGTGCGGATGCACGGCCTTCGCGAGCATCGCGGCCGACACGACGTTGACGTCCATCGCGGCGAGCCAGTCGTTGCGGGTCGCCTGGATGCCGTTGTCGACGTAGCTGCACGCGAGGTTGACGAGCACGTCGATCGCGCCGAACCGCTCGACGATGGCCGATATCGCACGTTCGATCGCGCGATCGTCGGTGATGTCGAGCGCGACGAACATGGCCTTGTCGCCGAGCGAACCGGCGACGCGCGCACCGTTGTCCGCATCGAGATCGAGGATCGCGACGCATGCACCGGCGCGGCTCAGGTCCTGCGCGACCGCGGCGCCGATCAGCGTGGCGCCGCCGGTGACGATCGCGACTTTGCCAGCAAGGGCAGTCATGGGGTGTCTCCGTGAATCGTGGGGTGAGGGAGTGGGCGCGTCAGTGCGCACTCGTCGACGGCTCGCTGTCCTGCCAGCGGCGCATCAGGCCGTTCGACGGCACGGTTTCGTCGAGCAGCTTGCGGGCCGTCTCGACGCCCGCGACCGGCAGGCCGGCCGGATCGAGCAGGCCGATCTGCACGAGCACGCTCGCCTGGTCCCAGTAGATGTGCTCGTGATAGAGCTTGTCGCCGCGAAACTTGACGATCGCGACGAGTGGAATCTCGACGCGCTTGCCGGTGGGCGCGACGCCCGGCAGCATCCAGTCGATCTCGGTGGTGTGCGTGAAGCAGAACAGCAGCTCGTCGACGACCTGGTTCGCGCCGATCGTGCGCGAGATCGGGGTGATCGTCGTGTCGGGCGGATTCGCATGCACGAAGTGATGCGTGTAGAAGCGCTTGAGCTCGTCGTGGCCGACGCCGCCCGTCAGCGTCGGAACATGGTTGACGTACGGCTCGGCGACCATCGTCGCCATCGTGGCATCGACGTTGCGCGTGGCGAATTCGTGTTCGAGATGCGCTTCCCACAGTGTGGACAGGTCGTAGTGCGGGCCGAGCGCGGCGCGGAACGCGGCGATCGCGCGCTGGTGGGCCATGACCGCGGCGGCCTTGTCGAAATGATCGCCGCCGACGCGGGCGAACGCGTGATCGACGCCCGGGTACACATACACTTCGACGCCGTCGCGGCCGGACAGCGCGTCGGCGATGCGCTGCTGCGCGTCGGGCGGGCAGAAGCGGTCCAGCCCCGCGATCTGCAGCACGAGCCGGCCCTGCAGGTGCGCGGCCTCGTCCAGCGCCTGCTCGATGCCCACGCCGTAGTAGCTGACCGCCGCGGCCACGCCCGGCAGCCGGCACGCGGCGAGATAGGCGAGCTTGCCGCCGAGGCAGTAGCCGAGCACGCCGGTTTCACCCGTGCATTCCGGCTGCTGCCTGAGCGTGTCCAGCGCGGCACCGATGTCCTCGACGCCCTTGTCCTCGTCGAATTCGCGATACAGGGCCATCGCGCGCTCGACATCGGCTGCCGCATGGCCGAGCTCGATTCCCGGCGCCTGGCGCCAGAACAGGTCGGGCACGAGCACCGTATAGCCTTCTTCCGCGTAGTAGTCGGCGGCCTCCCGCATCGTCGCGTTCGCGCCGAAGATCTCGTGGCACAGCACGATGCCCGACCCCTTGCCGCCGGCCGGCGTGCTCAGGTAGGCGCGAAACGTTCCGCCGTCCGGCGACGGAATCTCGATGTGACGTCCTTTCATCTGTCCCTCCGTTGAATTCATTGCTGCGACGAGCCCAGTATTGGCGGACGAAACGTGCGCTTCTATCCGCTTTCTTCGGCCGGTATCCGCGAATTCCGGAAACCTGCGGCACCGGCCGCCGCGCGTGGGCAGGCGCGCGGCCGACTGCGGGTATGTGCGGATGCGGAAAGCCCGCACAGTTTTCTACGATGCGCGAACGGTCCGTTTCTTGCGTCGTTTGCGCGGGACTTGCGTGCTTTGGCGGCCGGACTGTCCGGATACTCCGGGCGCTATCCGGATCGTGCGGCGAATGCCCCCACACCGGGAACGCATGCACGGCGCGAGTGCAACCGAGCATGACGGGAGAACATCGATGGCGCAATTTTCCGGAACGGGCTGGCTGGACGACACCGCCTGTTTCAATCACGACAACCTGCTGCTGCAGTCGAACGATGTCGACGAGGTGCGCGCGCGTGTCGCCGACGTCTTCAAGCCGCACCGGCTCACGCCGACCGGCGAATCGCGCGCGCTGCACAGCTGCATGCATCATGCGCGCTGGGGCAACCTGTCGTTGAACCTGCTCGATTATGGCGGCGGGGTCAGCATCGAGCCCGGGCCGCTCGAGCACTTCTTCCTGTTGCAGATCCCGCTGCGCGGCGACGCGGAGATCGAGTGCGGATCGGCGCGTTTCGTGTCGTCGCCGGGCACCGCGTCGTTGATCTCGCCGACGCTGCCGCTGAAGATGCGCTGGGGCGACGCGTGTCCGCAAGTCATCGTGCGCATCGAGCGCGAAGTGATGGAGCGCCATGCGCAGCGGCATTTCGGCGACGACCGGCGCGCGCCGGTCGAATTCGAACCGGCATTCAGCCTGTCGTCGTCGCAAGGGGCGTGTCTCGCGCAGTTGCTGCCGGTCCTCGCCGGCGCGATCGCGACGGACGCGCATCCGCTGCGTCATCCGCTCGCGTTCGAGCCGCTCGAATCGACGCTGCTCAACCTGCTGCTGCACGGCCACCCGAACAGCGCGCGCAACGGCACGCGGCACCTGCCGGTGGCGCTCGCGCCGTTCTATGTGCGGCGCGTCGAGGATTACATTCGCGCCCATCTCGACGAGCCGCTGACGATCGAGCGGCTCGCCGAACTCGCCGGCGTGAGCCCGAGCACGCTGTTCGCCGGCTTCCGACATCGCCACGGGATCACGCCGATGGGCTTCGTGCGGCAGTTGCGGCTGCAACGTGTGCGCGAGGAACTGCTGGCCGACGAGTCGCCGGGGCTCGCATCGGTGACGGACATCGCGCTGAAATGGGGCTTCGCGCACCTCGGGCGGTTCGCGATCGAGTACAAGCGGGCGTTCGGCGAGTCGCCGTCGGCGACGCTCAGGATGCGGCGCGTGCGCGCTTAGACCCTCCGGCGGCAGCCCGCGACCGCTCCCGGGGCGCATGCAGCCTGGCGTCCCCGTCTTTCACCCGCCTTCCACGAAGGCCGCCGCATGGATCGATCCCGCGCCGGCCCCGCCTCCAAAGCGCCGAACGCCGGCTTTTTCCGCCGGCGCACTTTTTTAAAGACTCCGTTACGTTCGCCCGGTATGATCGCTGCGCTCGCGAACGACGCCATTGGCCGTTGCATGCCGACTCGCGCGCAACCAGCATCGCCGGCATGACAACACCGGGCGGGCGCCGGCGCTGCGTCGCGCCGCGATCGCGCCGCGATCGGGTCGAATCGGCCACCAGCACGACGGAGCATGGAACGATGGTAACGGGGACGGGGGCGGCGAAACGCGCGATGGCGATCGCCGCCGGAGGCGCGTTGTACGTGGCGGCAGCGGGCGCCGCGCACGCGCAGGCATCGGGTGCGGCAGCGGCGCCGCCGGCGGCCGTGCTGCCGGAAATCGACGTGACGGGGAAGGGCGACCGCTCGTCGAGCGGGCTCGTCGGGCTGCGCACCACGGCCGGCACGAAAACCGATACGCCGGTGTCAGAAGTGCCGCAGACGATCAACATCGTGACCGCGCAGCAGATCGAGATGACCGGCGCGACCGACCTGAACCAGGCGCTGCGCTACGTGCCGGGATTCGCGACGTTCGGTGCCGACAGCCGCACCGACTCGTATGCGGCGCTGCGCGGCTTCACGCCGACGCTGTACGTCGACGGCGTGGCCGCGCCGCATACGGCCGTGATCGCGGACTGGCGCGTCGACCCGTACACGATCGACTCGATCGCGGTGCTGCGCGGGCCGACGTCGGTGCTGTACGGCGCGGGCGAGCCCGGCGCGATCGTCGACGCGCACACGAAGCTCGCCGACGGCGAACGCGTCCGTGAAGCCGGCGTGCAGATCGGCAACGACGCGCGCAAGCAATTCATGGTCGATGTCGGCGACACGCTCGACCCGGACGGCCGGTACGCGTATCGCTTCGTCGGCGTGGCGCGCGACGGCAACGCGGAAACCGGCCCGAACGGCGACCGTCGCGTCGCGCTGGCGCCGTCGTTCCGCTGGCGGCCGAATGCCGACACGTCGCTGACGCTCTCGGCGACGTTCCTGCAGGACAGCGGCGACATTTCGTCGAACTTCCTGCCTGCGTCGGGCACGGTGCTGCCGAACCCGAACGGCCGTCTGTCGCAGGACATCTACATGGGCGACCCCGGGTTCAACGACTACCGGAAGAAACAGTGGTCGCTCGGCTACGCGCTGGAGCACCGCGTGAACGCGATCTGGTCGCTGCACCAGGACGTGCGCTGGTCGCACCTGTCGCTCGACGACGCAACGGTGTTCGGCAACGGCTTCGCGCCCCGCAGCACCACCAACATGATGCGTACCGCGGGGCTGTTCCGGCTCAACTACAGCCGGCTCGACGTCGACAACCGTGCCCAGGCCCGCTTCGCCACGGGGCCGCTCGAACATACGCTGCTGCTCGGCGTGCAATACGACCGGCAGACGACGACCAACAGCGTGTGGCTTGCGATCGCGCCGTCGCTCAACCTGTATCACCCCGTGTACCGTCCCGTCACGGACGCGATTTTCGCCGGCCCGACGTCGCTCGGCCACGTCGACCAGTACACGGCGATGAACACGTTCGGCGTATACGCGCAAGACCAGATCCGCTGGAAGCGCTGGACGCTGACGCTCGGCGGCCGCGAGGATTTCGTCAATGCGCGGTTCGACGACCGGACGGCCGGCAAGCAGGCGCGGCAGGACGTCAGCGCATTCTCCGGGCGCGTCGGGCTCACCTATCGGGGCGACGCCGGGCTGTCGCCGTATGTGAGCCATTCGACGTCGTTCGATCCCGTCATCGGCGTGCGGCTGTATGGCGGCGGGCTGCCGAAGCCGACACGCGGCACGCAGACGGAAGCCGGGTTGCGCTGGCAGCCGCCGGGCCGGAACCTGATGCTGAGTGCGGCCCTCTACCAGATCGACCAGACCAACGTCGCGACGCCGACGCCGGTCAATCTCGACCCGACCGGCACGACGTCCGTGCAGACCGGCAAGGTGCGCTCGCGCGGGATCGAGCTGAGCGCGGTCGGTAAGGTCACCCGCGAGCTGTCGGTCGTCGCGTCGTATGTCCATCAGGACGTCAAGAACGTGCAGGCGAACGACGCGTCGCTGAACCACTGGCCGGTGGCCGTGCCGCTGCCGCGGCAGATGGCTTCGATGTGGGCCGACTGGACCTGGCGCACGGGCGCGCTGTCGGGCCTCGGGTTCGGCGGCGGTGTGCGTTACCAGAGCGCGTCGGCGGGCGCGCCCGACAACTCGCTGACGGTGCCGAGCGTGACGCTGGTCGACCTGGCGCTGCACTACGAGATGCCGCACTGGCGGTTCGCGCTGAACGTCGCGAACCTGTTCGACCGGCGTTATGTCAGCGGTTGCCAGTCGTACAACGTGTGCGTGTTCGGCAACGAGCGGACCGTGCTCGCCAGCGCGAAATACAACTGGTAGGCGCGAGCGTGCGGAACGCGTCCTATGCGTCGCGTTGCGGCTCCCGGCGCGCGGCGCGTTCACCGGCGTGGCGCTGGCGCCGCCACTCGGTCGGCGTGAGGCCGAAACGTTCGCGGAATGCGGTCGCGAAATTCGCCGGCGTGGAAAAACCGATCTCCTTCGCGATGCTGGCAATGCTGAGCGACGTCGAATCCAGCAGATCCTGCGCGATCCGCAGCCGCTCGTGCCGCAGATACTCGAACACCGTCTGGCCGAGGTTGTCGCGAAACGCCCGCGACAGCCGCTTTTCATGCGTGCCGACCGCGCGTGCCAGTTGTTCCACCGTCGGCGGATCGTTCAGCGTCCGCGCCAGATGGCGGATGGCCGCGCGCACGATGATGTCGTCGTCCTTGCCGGTCACGAACACGCTTTCCGTGTCGACGGGCCGCTCGCGTGTCGCCCGCGCGAGCTGCACGCGAATCCGCGCGAGCACTTCGGCCGGCTCGAACGGCTTCACCACGTAGTCGACGCAGCCGATCTCGAACCCCTCGAGGCGTTCGTGCAACGCGCCCGCCACGGTCAGGAAGATGACCGGAATCGCGCACGTCAGCGGATCGGCGGCCAGCAGCCGGCATGCGGTGAAGCCGTCCATGCGCGGCATCCGCACATCCATCAGGATCAGGTCGGGCATGAGCGCCTGCGCGCGCTGGCACGCCTGCAGCCCGTCGGATGCAATGCTGATCCGGCACCCGGTGCCGCGCAGGATGTCGATCAGCAAGCGAAGCTGGTCGGGCTGATCGTCGACGATCAGGATATGGGCGTCGCCCAATACGGAGGTCGATGGATGCATCGTGCACCTGTTCTGGAATGGCTGCTGGCTGCGTTCCTGCGGGTGGCCGGCCCGGTTCGGATAATCGTTGGAAACTGCTCTATGGCAACGCACAAGCGCATCGATATTCGGATTTCGCGCAAACCGCGCGACAGACGACCGGTCGGCGTAATACCCGGTGTTGCTTGTATTGATCGCTGATCCGGTAAGGACGCGACGCGTTGCCGTCGCCGCGCGTGGAAAAGGGCGCGGCTGACCGTGTCGATGCGAGCCGAATTGTAGGGGGATATTTCGATTCTTGCCAGACGCATTGACTCTATTTGCTTCATTCCGATTTTCTGATTCTTCATCAGGTATTGTGATTTGCGTGAGCGGTGTGGCACCCTGATGCCTGTCCATTTCCGCCATTTTCATTCTTGCCTGCACGCGATCGCGCGGCTCCGTGGTTTTTTCTGCGGAAATATTTTCGCCGGAATTTATTTTTAATCCGCTTCGGCAAAGCATTTGTCCGCCCGACAAAACATCTGGATTAATTCCGGCGCCGCGAAATCGTTTGCGAGGTGCGCGTTTTTCACGCAACTTATTGAATATACGGGATTTTACAATCTATAAAGAATGTCACCTTCAATAATTCAGGTGCGTGTCTCATAATTCGTCCGAACTTTGAATGCAGGGTTGCACGGGGCAGCACAAGGCACGGAGGGTCGTGACGGACGTTGCGTGATTCGGGGGGCGTGGCATCAATTGATGCTCATCCGAACGCATGTCCGGAGCGCTCAGGCGCACGTCCGGTTGCCGTCGATGAAATAAAAGAAGCGGGGTTGGTCGCGGTCGGCGCGACATCAAATCAGGGGTGTCCATAACGGCGGTTGAATCTCCGGATTCAGTCGATGGGCGAGTTCGCCCATATCAAACGATATGCATTCCTAATGCATTAACCGAATTAACGGAACGGGCCGTCACACCAGCGGCGTGCCCGGGCTTTCGAACGTCCCGTCGCTACGGGCGGGCGATGCGTGTCGTCTTCGGCACGCTCGGGCCGGGCATCGGAATCGGGTTCCGCACTGAAGTCGTAATCGTAATTGCAGTCGTAATCGCAGCTGAATCCTTCAAGAAAATTAAGTAGTCCGTATACAAACCAGACGCTACAAAACGGAGCAGAAGACCATGAAGAGGAAGCAGATTTCGGCGCTTGCCGCCGCCATGTTCACGGGCGCAGGTGTCCTGATCGCGGGGGCCGCGCATGCGGACAACTTCGTCGACCGCGGCAACCCGGACAACGCGCTGAACGGCCAGTGCATCGACGGGACGAACCCGCTGTGCGTGTCGACCAAGAGCGGAAGTTACGTGGCGGTGAGCACGGCAAACGTCACGATGGGGACGAACGCCAGGGCCGGTACCAGCGGGATCGCGATCGGCGACCAGTCGAATGCGAGCAGCAAGGGCGGCACCAGCAGCGGCGGCGCGATTGCGATCGGCGTCGGTTCGCAGGCGCTGGCGAACTCTGCCACCGCCATCGGCACGGTAGCCGTCGCGCAAGGCAATACGTCGCTCGCCGTCGGCCGCCAGTCGGCCGCGGTCGGCGACTTCTCGATGGCGCTCGGCAACGTCGCCGATGCGCGCGGCACGAGCTCGATCGCACTCGGCCACTCGGCGCTGGCAAGCGGCGACCGTTCGGTTGCGATCGGCGGTGCGAACCCGACTTCGAGCGACGGCGTGTCGGCCGGCGCGTCGTATGACGCGGCGACACAGACGCGCGCCGGCGGTACGCAATCCGTGGCGATCGGTGCGGGCGCGCAGACGAACGACAACAACCAGGTGGCGATCGGCTCGGGCAGCGTCGGCGCGAACAACGGCGGCACGCCGGTGTTCGGCGGCACGGCTGCGCCGGTCGGCGGCGCGGTGTCGTTCGGCGCGATCGGCGCCGAGCGTCAGCTCAAGAACGTCGCGGCGGGCGCGGCCGATACGGATGCCGTCAACGTCCAGCAGCTGAAGAACGTGAACGGCACGCTCAGCACGAGCATCGCCAACGTCGACGCGCGCGTGACGTCGGTCGGCAATTCGCTGTCGACCACGATTTCGAACGTCGACCAGCGTGTGACCAGCGTGGGCAACAGCCTCAGCACCAGCATCGTGACGGCGACCAAGAACGTCGTGAAATACACCGACGATTCGCACGCGGCGATCGCGCTCGACGGCAGCAACGGCACCACGATCGGCGGCGTCGCGGCCGGTGTCGCCGACACCGATGCGGTCAACGTCGGCCAGCTGAAGGGCAGTGTCGCCCCGCTGCAGACGTCCATTTCGACGGCGGCGTCGAACATCACGAACCTGCAGACCAGCGTCACGGGCATCAATACATCGCTGAGCACGGCAACCACCAACATCAGCAACCTGCAGGCGGCCGACGCACGCAACGTCAAGTACGACGGCCAGAGCGGCTTCGATTCGGTGACGTTCGCCGGCACGAACGGCACGACGCTGCACAACGTCGCGGCCGGTGTCGCCGATACCGACGCGGTGAACGTCGGGCAACTGAACGGCGGCCTGTCGTCGCTCAGCACGAGCGTGACGAACAACCTCAGCACGACGCTCGGCAACCTGAGCACGTCGATCACCAGCCAGATCGGCAACGCGACGAAGAACGCGGTGCAGTACGACGATGACGCGCACAGCGGCGTGACGCTCGGCGGCAAGGGCGCGCAGTCGCCGGTCGGCCTGCACAACGTGGCGGACGGCACTGCCGCGAGCGACGCCGTGAACGTCGGCCAGCTCGGCAAGGCAACCGATACGCTGAACCAGTCGATCACGAATGTCGGCAACCAGGTCACGACGAACACGGGCAACATCGCGGCGCTCCAGCAGGACGCGCTTCTGTGGAACGCGAACCTCGGCGCATACGATGCGAGCCACGGCGGCAACGGCCCGCAACGCATCGGCAACGTCGCGGCCGGCGTCGCCGACACCGATGCGGTCAACGTCGGTCAGTTGAACGGCAGCATCGCGCCGCTGCAATCGTCGATCTCGACCGCCGCGTCGAACATCACGAACCTGCAGAGCAACGTCACCGGCATCAACGCATCGCTGAGCACGGCGACCACCAACATCAGCAACCTGCAGGCCGCCGACACGCGCAACGTGAAGTACGACGGCCAGAGCGGCTTCGACTCGGTGACGTTCGCCGGCACGAACGGCACGACGCTGCACAATGTCGCGGCCGGTGTCGCGAACACCGACGCGGTGAACGTGGGGCAACTGAACGGCGGCCTGTCGTCGCTCAGCACGAGCGTGACGAACAACATCAATACGACGCTCGGCAACCTGAGCACGTCGATCAACAACCAGATCGGCAACGCGACGAAGAACGCGGTGCAGTACGACGATGACGCGCACAGCGGCGTGACGCTCGGCGGCAAGGGCGCGCAGTCGCCGGTCGGCCTGCACAACGTGGCGGACGGCACTGCCGCGAGCGACGCCGTGAACGTCGGCCAGCTCGGCAAGGCAACCGACTCGCTGAACCAGTCGATTACGAACGTCAGCAACAACGTGACGACGCTCGGCAACCAGGTGACGACGAACACCGGCAACATCGCGGCACTTCAGCAGGACGCGCTCCAGTGGAACGCGAACCTCGGCACCTACGACGCGAGCCACGGCGGCAACGGCCCGCAACGCATCGGCAACGTCGCGGCCGGCAAGAACGGCACGGACGCGGTCAACGTCGACCAGTTGAACGCGGCGATCCAGGACGGCACGAGCCAGCTCGATGCACTCGCCGTGAAGTACGACGACGCGAGCAAGAAGCAGGTTTCGCTCGGCGCGGGCAACGGCGGGAGCCCGGTGCGCCTGACCAACGTCGCGGAAGGCAACGTCGCGGCCGGCAGCACGGATGCGGTGAACGGCGCGCAACTGCGCCGTGCAACCGACGGCACGGCGGCCGCGCTGGGCGGCGGCGCGACGGCGAATCCGGACGGCTCGATCAGCGCGCCGGACTATAAGGTCGGCGGCGGTTCGTTCAACAATGTCGGCGACGCGCTCACGAACCTTGACGGTCGTGTTCTCAACAACACGACGACGCTCGAGAATCACGAAACGCGTATCGGCAATGCCGAAACGAACATCGCCGGCAACACGGCCGCGATCGCGGGGCTGCAGCAGGACGCGCTGCAGTTCGACCCGACGCTCGGTGCCTACAACGCGGCGCGCGGCGGTGCACCGACGAAGCTGACGAACGTGGCCGACGGCAACGTCGCCGCGGGCAGCACGGACGCGGTGAACGGCGGCCAGTTGTCGGGCGTGAAGTCGTCGCTCGAACAGCAGATCACGCAGGTGTCCAACCAGGCGGGCGAGGCCGTGAAGAATGTCGTCAAGTACGACGTCGACGCGAACGGCAACCGGTTGAATTCGGTATCGCTCATCGGCGGCGACCCGAACGCGGCCGTCGTGCTGAAGAACGTCGCCGCGGGCACCGCCGATACCGACGCGGTGAACGTCAAGCAGCTGAAGGGCGTGGAGTCGAGCCTCAACCAGCTCGGTGCGCTCGCGGTGCAGTACGACGACGCGTCGAAGAGCTCGATCACGCTCGGCGGCGCGGGCGGCACGCGCATCACCAACGTGCAGGCCGGCACGCTCAGCGCAACCAGCACGGATGCGGTGAACGGCTCGCAGCTCTACGCGACCAACCAGCAGGTCGCGAAGAACACGACCGACATCACGAACCTGCAGGGGAACGTGAACAACATCGCGAACGGCAAGGCCGGCCTCGTGCAGCAGCAGGATCCGAACGGCGCGATCACGGTCGGGAAGGACACCGGCGGCACCAGCGTGAACTTCTCCGGCACGTCGGGCGACCGCGTGCTGACCGGTGTCGCGGCGGGCGTGAAGGACAACGACGCGGTCAACATGGGCCAGTTCAACAACGCGCTGAAGAACGCGGCGGCCAACGACCAGATCCGCGCGGCGGCGACCGATGCGAACACGACGTGGATCGCACGTGCCGATGCCGGTTCGATCGGGTCGACGGCAACCGCAACCGGCAAGAACGCGGTGGCGGTCGGCCAGGGCTCCGTCGCCGATCGCGACAACTCGTTCTCGGTCGGTGCGAAGGGCAGCGAGCGCCAGGTCACGAACGTCGCGGCCGGCACGGCGCCGACCGACGCGGTCAACGTGCAGCAGCTGAACGACAACCTGTCGACCGCCACGTCGCAGGCGAAGGGCTACACCGACCAGCGCATCGGCCAGGTGTACAACTCGTTCAACGACCTGAAGAAGGACATGTACGGCGGCGTGGCATCGGCAATGGCCGTGGCCGGCCTGCCGCAACCGACGGGCGCGGGCCGCTCGATGGTCTCGGCGGCGACGTCGAACTATCACGGCCAGCAGGGTTTCGCCGCCGGGTACTCGTATGTGACGGAAAGCAATCGCTGGGTCGTCAAGGCGTCGGTGACGGGCAACACGCGTTCGGACTTCGGCGCGGTGGTGGGCGCGGGTTACCAGTTCTGACGTTGTCTGCGCAGTATCGATCGAACGGTGGTGTCGGGCAGCGGTCGTGATGCCCGGCACCGGCGGGCGATCCGTGGCCCGGGGTGTGTCTGTCGACCCCGGGCCATCGACGCTTGATGCGTCGCGAAAAGCGGTGTGGTTATGCCGGGCCTGTCCGGCAGCCGATGCCGTCGATGGATGATTTATTCGCCGATTGTGGAGATAATCGGCGCTGGCGCAATGCACTCCGCATTGAGCGTGTCCGAGCACGTCTTCCAGTCCCGTATTGGCGCCGACAACGAAAAATGAAAACGATGAAACCCGAGAACAGGATGCTTCCCGCGCAGCGCGTCGCGTTGCCGCGTCACATTGGGCTGCCTGCCTTCGCGGCGAGCGCCGCGTTGCCGTCGGCTTTGCCGGCCGGTTACGGCGGCAGGTGCCGCTAGCGCCCGGACAGTCCGCGCCATGGGTTCGACAAGAGAACCGGTGCCCGAATCGATCGGCCGGGCAACCGGTATCGAACGGCGATATCAATCGGTGCACCCGTGAGCGTGCATCGGGTCACTTGAAGACGCATCCGGGGTAAAGGCACATGATCGGGAAAGTTGCATGGCTGTCCGTCGTTTCGCTTCTGGTCGCGGCATGCGGGGATCGTTCCGGTCAGGCCGATACCGCATCGAATGCGCAGCCGGCGGCTGCATCGGCGACGCAGGCCGTTACCTCGCCGCGCGAAGGGCGCGACTCGCCCGTGCCGCCCAGGCCGGGCCAGGTGCTGGAGGGCATTTACCAGAAGGACGCGCATGGCGGGGCCTCGATGGAGATCGCCAATGGAAGCCAGGCCACGTACTGGTACGGCCACGCGTTCGACCTGAACGGCGGCCACTACTTCACCGGCTTCGCCTACGAGACGCCGAACAAGTACGCCGAACAGGAGAACACCGCCGAGCCGGTGCACGATGCCAGGGTGACGATCACGGAGGCGACCTTCGAATGGATCACGGACGGCGGCGTGGCCGGCTGGAACATGGTCGAGTCGGAACGCTCGATCGGCGAGTTTGGCGGCGACGAAAAGGCCGACACGATCGACGACCGGGAATCCGCCGTGAGCACGACCCTGCCGGACGGGCGGATCGTGCTGGCCGTGCCGACCTGGCACCTGGCTTCCGGTACCCGGATCAAGTCGTTCGGCCTGTTCGTCTATCGGCGCACCGATGCGTCAAGCAATCCTGACGATACCGACTGGACCTATGCCGGCAACGTATTTCGCGGCAACGACAGCGGCGCGGCATGCGATGCCGCAGGTACCCGCAACCGGATACCGTGCGTGAAAAGCTCGTCGACGCTGACGTTCCTGCCGGCAGACGGCCGGGACTGGCCGCGCCTTCGCGTGGCAATGAACGGGACGGGCATCGACAACGCCGGCCGGAAAAAGACTGACGGCGCCGCGGATGTCGTCGAATACCGGTTCAATCCGAAGACGAAGGTTTACGAAGCGGCGAAGACGTAGGGCGGCATGGGGCGTGTCGCTTTCAACGATGGTTCCACCTGTCCGGAAAGCGGATCCAATGGAGATGGCTCTCTCGAGAAACAAGGTGGGCGACTGCCGGAAGTGATGTGGCTCAGCCAAATCACGGACAAATACAAATGCGAATGGCGCGATCCGCAGCGCTCGCAACCGCGCCCCGATCCGCGATTTCTCGCGGGTTCGCGCGCTGTCGAGCCAGGCGGCGAATGCGAATTGTCGAATGCGAGCCGCGGCTCGTATTCTGGGTGCGTCGGGCGGAACGGCATGGGGCCTCCGCCGATCGACGCATGACGGAGACTCGCAATGACTGCCATGACGCAAACCATGAAGCTCAATCACCTGAGCTTCCCCTCCACCGACACACTGGCGACGGCCCGATTCTTCGAGCGGCATCTCGGCTTCACGATCGCGGGAAGCTGGGACAAATCCTGGATCCTCAAGCGCCCGGGCTTCGACGTAGTGATCGATCACGCCGGCGACGATGAGACCGCGTGGCCGACGAATTTCCACGTCGGGTTCGAACTGCCGAGCCTCGATGCCGTTCGCACGTTGTTCGAACGCTTCAGGGAAGAGGACGTCGAGATGGTGACGGACGTCTTCAACAACGGGCGCGGTTCGCGTTTCTTCTGCCGCGCGCCGGGCGGCGTGATGTTCGAGCTGAACACGCGTGCGGATGCCGCACCGGAATATCAAGGCACGTTCGACGACTGACGCCGGCAAGCGTCATGCCGCGTTCGGGTGCCGGCGCGGGCCGCCGTTTCAATGACCGTGCAGGTCGGGAAGGCTGCGCATCTCCATCCCGTGCAGATCGCCGCAGCGCGCGACATGGCCGTGCCGCACCACCCGCGATGCCGTTGCACCGGACTTCAACAGCAAGAAACGGAGTGCCTGCCTGCAAACGGTCGCCTACATTGCCGTGACTGACCTCACTCACGGGATGTGAAGAAGATGACCTTACTCGAAGGGAAAGTCGCCATCGTCACCGGTGCCTCCACCGGAATCGGCCGGGCGATCGCATTGATGTTCGCGGCGCATGGCGCGTCGATCGTATTGGGCGCGCGAAGCGAATCGACGTTGAATGAGGTGGCCGACGAGATTCGTGGTCACGGCGGGCAGGCGTTCGCCTGCGCCGGCGACGTCTGTCACGTCGATACGCATCGAAGGCTCGTCGCGACGGCCCTGCGCGAGTTCGGCGGTCTCGACATCGCGATCAACAACGCGGGAACCGTCGGGCCGCTCAAACCGCTCGCGGACATCTCGCTCGACGATTGGCAGCACACGCTGTCTACCAATCTGACGGCGGCCTTCCTGGGCGCAAGCAACCAGATTCCCGCGATGCTCGAACGCGGAGGCGGCTCGGTCGTCTTCACGTCCAGCTTCGTCGGAACCAGCGTCGGGCTACCCGGCATGTCCGCGTATGGTGCGTCCAAGGCCGGCTTGATGGGACTGGTGAAGGGCATCACCGCGGACTACGCGGCACGGGGGATTCGGGCAAACGCTCTGTTGCCGGGCGGTGTGGACACCGCGATGGGGGGAGACCGCGAGCAGAAGGAATGGGCGGCCGGGCTCCACGCGATGGAGCGCATCGCCCGCCCCGACGAGATCGCATCCGCGGCGCTGTTTCTGGCGAGCCCGATGGCCAGTTTCGTTGCCGGCTCGGCCCTGTTCGCCGACGGAGGCAATGCGGCCGTGAAGTGAATTCGCATCGCCGCAAACGCGCGTCGCGCCGCGCTCAACCGCCGGCGCGAGCCAGCATGTCGATGACCGCGCGGGTGCGCGAAGGCCGGGTGATCTCCGTCCAGTGCAGATGCGCGTATTTCGGGTCGTCGCGCAGGCCGGCGAACTTGACACGATTCCTGGCGAACGTGGTGTACGACCACAGCAGCACCGACTCTCGCGAAAATGCCATCCGCAGCGACTCGCGGTTGCCGTGCGAAAGCTCGGTGCGCATCAGCCCGCGGCTCAACGTGCGCCAGAGCACGCGGGAGAACACCGTCCGCCGCCCGAAGTTGAGCCAGATCACGTGGGTGGCTCTCGACCAGAGCACGTCGCGCACGGCGCTGTAGTTCCCGTCGGCGACCCATCGGTCGCCGGCCGTCGCGGCCAGCACGGCGCGCTCGAACTGTTCCGGCGGCACGGCTGTCCAGTCGGGGCCCCAGTAGAGTCGATCCAGCTCGATGTACGGGCAGCCCGCGGCCGCCGCCAGTGCGCTGGAAAAGGTGGATTTCCCCGCCCCGCTGGTTCCGACGACGACGAAGCGCATGGGTTTGATCACGGTTGAATGTTGAAGCCGGCTATTGTGCCTCATGCACGAAGCGGTCGCTCGACGGCGGTTCGTCATTGAATACCGGTCATGGCCCGGCTTGCCGCACCGCACGTCCTGCATTGTCGCGGCGGGCGGCGCAGGGAGCCCCTCGCCGCTCCCCAACGGTCATTTGAATTCGGCGTCTACCATTCGTTTCCCGCACCTTTGTACAATCAGCCGCTTCAGTCCTGCCGCACACAACCGCGGCAAACCCCGAAAAAAAACGTGAGAGAAACGATGGCGACCGAACCCGGATTTCAGACGCGCATGTACGCGGATAGCGCCCGCGACGGGAGCCCGTCATGTGCGCCCGGTTGGGTAACGACCGGGTGCGCGTCCCGATCGGATCGAGGGCTGGCATGAGCGACAAACCCGTTCTTGCCGCCGGTGCGCCGTGCGAACCCGCGGCGTCGGCCGCTTCCCTGATGGCGCTGGCGTGCCTGGTCGTATTCATGGCGCAAATGGCGACGACGGTGTACCTGCCGTCGCTGCCTGTCGTCATGCGCGAGTTGAAGATGACGCAAGGCGGCGCCGAGTTATCCATCTCCGCCTATGTGATCGGTGCCGCGCTGCCGGTGCCATTCTGGGGCGCTGCCGCGGAACGCTGGGGCCGGCGCGGCCCGCTGCTGATTTCGCTGCTGCTGTTCATCGGCAGCAGCCTGCTGCTCGCCAGCTGCACGGTCGCACCGGCGCTGCTCGTGTTGCGCGCCATCCAGGGCATCGGCGGCGGCGGCGCGGCGATCATCGCCCGAATCGTCGTCCGCGACAACTGGCGCGGCGACGAACTGGCACGACGCCTCTCCGTGTTGTCGATCGCCTTCATCACGGCCCTGGGCGGTGGCCAGTTCATCGGCGGGCTCATCGGCCGATACAGTCATTGGCAAACGGGTTTCGTGCTGATGGCCGCTGTCGCCGCACTGGCGGTCGCGCTGTCTTACGCGTTGCCGTTGAAGGCGGGAAGCCGTGCCGCCAAACCGTCGGGCCTGACCGGTACTTACTGGCTCCTGCTGCGGCGCCCGGGCTTCCTGTGGCCAGCCTGCGCGGGCGGGCTGGGGTTCGCGACGACCGTCACCTTGCAGGAGGTGAGCCCGTTCGTGTTCCAGGAGCATTTCCAGCTGGCCGTGACGAGCTTCGGCAGTATCGGCCTGCTGCTCGGCGTGGCCTATTTCAGCGGGGCGATGCTGGTCAACCGTCTCGTCAGGCGGCTCGGCGGCGTCCGGCTGATGCATGCCGGCGCCGCGTTGCTTGCGTTCGCAACCACGTTGATGCTGGTGTCGTGGCTGAGCGGCCTGCTGACCCATTTCACCGGGCTGTGGATCTTCATCGCGCTGTATTGCCTGGCGATCTTCGGCCAGGCGGTGCTGTTTCCGAACAGCATGGCGACCGCCGTCAGCGATGCGCATGAACATGGCGCGCATGCGATGGCCTTGTGCGGTTTCCTGCAGCAAGGACTGGCGGGCATCGCCGCGACGGCCGCGGTGCTGCAGCACCATGGCGGCACGTGGACGCTCGCCGTATTCGTGCTGGGGGCGCTGACGTGGCTGGTGGTGCAGGTCAAGGTGCGGGGCAGGTAGGCGGCCGACGTCGACGGACGGTTCATCGGCCGTATGCTTCTCGCGCGAAAACCTCGGTGTGCGGCCGCGCGTCCGCTTCACGCTGCGCGGATAGGGCGATGCAAAAGGCAGTGTGACGCGCTCATGCTGCCGGCCGTGCCGTGCGGCTCAATCGAAAGATTCGTAGAAAACACGTTCTCATGCGTCGTTCGTGAGGCTTTTACTACGAATTAAAAGGCAGTGTCATCAAGGGCGAGAATCGGAGGGGCATTAAAAACCCCGGTGGCATGCCTGGAACGGCAATAATCAAAATCAATATTTAATAAAGCAAATAGCATCTGCCGCGTTACCCCGAGCTTCACATCCTCCGTCCCGCCCGACCCGCGCCACGCACTGCCTTTCCCCAATAACGGCGGGCTCGGCACGCACATTCCGCCGATGCAGCGTTGCCGAAACCGGCATCGCAACCGACGCGATCATTTCAGATTTATAACCAAATCATGACTCGATTAACATCGCCGAAAGAAGTTATTAACCTGTCAGAAAATATCTTGTAATTATAAAAATGACCTTCTAGCATCCCTCTGCAGTTCGTGACATGTCCTGGATCAAAGTCTGTACTTGATGCATTCCTCGAACATCACCCATACATAACCGGGGGATTACATGAAGAAACTGTCTCGCCTGCTGTCCATCACCGCGATTACCGTCGCGAGTCTCAGTGCTTTTGCCCAGGCCGGCGACCAGTCGGCCACGGTCGACAAGGCACTGCAACTGATCCAGCAGAACCCGTCCGCCTTCAGTCTGGCCGCTGGCGGCGCAGCACGCACGTTGAAGTTCGCAGGGCCGCAGGCGAGTGCGCCGACGGACGGCGATCAATTCGAGGTGCGCGACGTGATCGTCGATCCCGACGGCACCGAGCACGTGCGTTTCGACCGCTTCTACGCGGGCCTGCCCGTGATCGGCGGTGACGTGGTCGTCCATTCGAGCAAGGGGCAGTTGAAGCAGGCGAGCGTGACCCAGCTTGCGCCGATCAATCTCGCCGGCACGATCGGCAAGGTCGGAAACCGCGCCGTGGTACGCAACGCGCCCGACATCGGCAACGCCAGGGTCAAGCGCATCGCGACCGCGCGTTTCAACTCGGACGTGCGCCGCGTCGACGACGCGGAGCTCGTGGTGTTCGCACGCGACGTCACGCCGACGCTGGCCTACGCGGTGCGCGTATACGGCAAGTCGAACGACGTGCACGGCGATGCGGTGCTGTACTACGTCGACGCACGCACGGGCGCCGTGCTCGATGCGCAGGACCTGATCAAGACCGCCGCCGCGACCGGCACCGGCCGCTCGCTGTACTACGGCAACCTGACGCTGACCACCGACCAGACCGGCACGAACGCGTACCGGATGCTCGATCCGAATCGCGGCGGCGGCTCCGTGTACGACGGTCGCGGACTGATCGCGGAGGACGTCGAGCAGGCGACCGACCTGCCGATCTTCACGAGCAGCACGAACGTGTGGGGCAACAACGCGACCACCGACCGGCAGACCGTCGCCGCCGACATCGATTACGGTCTGGCGTTAACTTGGGACTACTACAAGACGACGCACAACCGCAACGGTATCTTCAACGACGGGCGCGGCGTGAAGAGTTTCGCGCACGTGGTGTTCGACACCGGCAGCGGCACGACCGGCGCGAACGCGGCATGGATGCCGTCGCACATCATGGTGTACGGCGACGGCCAGCCGGGCACGAGCCTGCCGAAGCCGGTCGTGTCGGTCGACGTGGCCGGACACGAGATGAGCCACGGCGTGACCGAGGCCACGGCCAACCTGAACTATTCGGGCGACGCGGGTGGGCTGAACGAAGCGACTTCCGACATTTTCGGCACGCTCGTCAAGTACTACGCGAACAACCCGAACGATCCCGGCAACTACGTGATCGGTGCGCGCGTGGTGAGCGGCGGCCTGCGCAAGATGTACAAGCAGGACCTCGATGGCCGGTCGTTCAGCTGTTACCCGTCCGGCGGATTCTCGTGGTCGAATCCGCGCCACGATCCGCATTTCACGTCGGGCGTCGGCAATCGCCTGTTCTACCTGCTGGCCGAAGGCCCGACGGTGCCGTCGACCGATACCGGCCTGACGAAAGCGAAACTGGTCTGCAACGGCGACACGACCTTCACCGGGCTGGGGCGCGAGAAAGCCGGGAAGATCTGGTACCGGACGCTGACCGTGTATCTGAACGCGAACTCCAGCTACCCGAACGCGCGGCGTGCATCGATCCAGGCGGCGAACGACCTGTACGGCGCGAATTCGGCCGAAAGCGCGACGGTCGCTCGTGCTTGGAGCGCGGTCGGGGTGAATTGACGGCGTTGGTGCCAGTGCGTTGAATGCCCGAGGATCGATCGCGTGGCGGCATTTCGTGTCGGAGAACGGAGAGCCGGTCGAGGCCACGCGACGCCCGGGCAAATGACGGACGTGTTGATCGACCGCCTGCAATTGCGGGCGGTCGATCTCTGGAATCCGGTTATCGCGCCAGCCACATATCCCGTTCTTCGGCACGGCGTGTCGACACGGTTGCACCTGCCGCACCTTCCTCGATAACCGCGCCGCGTTCCCCGGCCGTCCGTGACGAACCCGAAAGAAACCTGACGGTGAAACGCGGCGGAATCCGGCCGTATCACCCATCGCCCACACCCTTCGGTCGATCGGCAAACCATCGGCCGATCCTTCGATATCCCGCCCCGTCTCGTTCCGGCACTTTTTCCAGAAAAAATATCTTCCGGGCAATCGTTTGCGTGCCGCCGCGCGGCGTTCAGTTTATTCATCACATGCCGATATCCGGAAGGCGCGCCTGATCGAAGCGGCATCGCCCCGCGGTTTCGATCGGGAACGGCATCCACCCATGCGACGGATAGGGGAAGAAAGGTTTTGGCGACAGTTTTAGGGTGCATCGTTCATCGGCACAATCACTGGCTGGTCCTGCTTGCCGCGCTGTTGTGCGGGGCCGGTTCGTGGGTCACCGCGCGCCTGTTCCAGCGCACGGTGAACACCTCCGGCATGCAGCGGCTCGGCTGGCAGGTGCTGACGGCCATTTCGGCCGGCGTGGCGATCTGGTGCACGCACTTCATCGCGATGCTCGGCTTCGATGCCGGCGCGCCCGTGCAATTCGACCTGCCGCTCACGCTCGTGTCGCTGCTCATCGCGGTCGGCGGCAGCACGATCGGCTTCGCGCTGACGACCTGCCGCATCGTCAGGATCGCGCCCGCGCTCGGCGGCGCGATCGTCGGCGTCGCGATCGTGCTGATGCATTACACCGGCATGCTTGCGTGGCGGGTCGAGGGCATCGTGTCGTGGGACATCGGCTACCTGGTCGCGTCGGTGCTGCTGGCGATGACCCTCGCGGCGCTCGCGCTGCACCTCGCGCTGCGGCCGTCGCCGCACGCGGTCAACCAGATGGCTGGCGTGCTGTCGCTCGCGATCCTCGCGCTGCATTTCACCGGGATGTCCGCGCTGAGCATCACGCCGCTGACGCTCGACGGCGCGTGGACCGACGTGAACACGCTGCGTCCGCTCGCGCTGGGGGTCGCGGGTACGTCGCTCGTGATCGTCTGCACGGGGCTCGTGAGCTACGTGATCGACAGCAATGTACGGGCCGAATCGCTCGAGCACCTGCGCCGGCTGGCACTGAGCGACATGCTGACCGGCCTGCCGAACCGGGCGAGCTTCAACGAGCGGCTGGACCTCGAAATCGCGCTGGCGCAAGAGCAGGGCACGAAGCTCGCGCTGATCGGCATCGACCTGAACCGCTTCAAGGAAATCAACGACCTGCGCGGCCATCACGCCGGCGACGAGGTGCTGCGCATCCTCGCGCGGCGCATGTCGAACGTGCTGCGCGAAGGCGAATTCGTCGCCCGCATCGGCGGCGACGAATTCGCGGCACTCTGCCGGATGGGCGACGACACACGCCTGATGGATCTGCTCGAACGGCTCGAGCCGGCGCTCTACAAGCCGGTCAGGCTGGACGACTACGAGGTCGTGCCGGGCGCGAGCTTCGGCGTTGCCATCTACCCGGACGACGCAGCCACCAAGGCGATCCTCATCAACAACGCGGACCTCGCGATGTACCGTGCCAAGGGCAGCGTCGCGCAATCGATCTGCTTCTACGAGCCGGCGATGGACCTGATCGTCCGCGCGCGCCGCAGCCTCGCGGCCGACCTGCGCCGCGCGGTGGCCGACAACCAGCTGAGCATCCACTACCAGGTGCAGACCTCGCTGACGACCGGCGAGATCCGCGGCTACGAGGCGCTGCTGCGCTGGCAGCATGCGACGCTCGGCACGATCCCGCCCACCGAGTTCATTCCGCTCGCCGAGGAAAACGGCGTGATCCTGGAGATCGGCGCGTGGGTGCTGCGCGAGGCATGCGCGCGGGCGGCCACGTGGGAGCCGCCCTATACGGTCGCGGTGAACGTATCGGCCGTGCAGTTCATGCACGCGGACCTGACGGCGCTCGTGGCGGACGTGCTCGAGGCAACCGGCCTGCCGGCGTCGCGCCTGCAGCTTGAGCTGACCGAATCGACGATCTTCGCCGGCCGCGAGCGCGCGCTGGACACGCTGCGGCAGATCAAGGCGCTGGGCGTGAGCATCGCGCTCGACGATTTCGGTACCGGCTATTCGTCGCTGGACACGCTGCGCTCGTTCCCGTTCGACCGCATCAAGCTCGACCAGTCGTTCGTCGCGGACGCGGAAGCGAAACCGCAGGATCGCGCGATCATCCGCGCCGTGCTCGCGCTCGGCAAGAGCCTGGGCATTCCGATCCTGGCCGAAGGCATCGAGACGCGCGACCAGCTCGTGCTGCTGGCCGACGAAGGCTGCGACGAAGCGCAGGGCTTCCTGCTCGGCAGGCCCGCACCACTCAACGAGATTGTCGGCAGCGGGCAGATCGCGCTGACCGGCAGCAACCGCGCCAGCGCGACGGTTCCCGCGTCCGGATCGGCCGTCACGGCCGAGCTGGGCCCGGGCCCGCGCCGGTAACCGACGACGCCGGATACGGCAATCCGCACGCGGGTTGCAGCAGGCAGGCTCACATGAAAACCCACTACGTACGGATGGTCAGACTGGCAAGCATCGCGGCGCCGGCCCGGAACCCGGACCTGCTCGCGGCGCAATTCCGGGTATTCGCCGGCCAGCTCCCGGTGATGTACCTGATCCTCATCTCGAGCACCTGGAGCCTCGCCGTCACGCACCTGCGCAGCACGCCGTGGTGGCTGTCGGTCGCGATGCCGGCCGCGATGACGCTCGTGTCGCTCGCGCGGCTGCTGCACTGGCGCCGCGCGCGGCTGGTGGAGCCGACGCCGGACACCGTGTCGCGTGCGCTCACGATGACGAACTGGCTGGTGATCCCGATCGCGGTGACGTTCACCCTCTGGGCGCTGCTGCTGTTCCCGTACGGCGACGCGTGGCAGAAGGCCCAGGTCGCGTTCTACATGGCGATCACGGTGATCGGCTGCATCTTCAGCCTGATGTACCTGCGCACGGCCGCGCTGATCGTGGCCGTGATCGTCAACGCCGTGTTCATCGCGTTCTTCCTCTCGACGGGCCAGCCGACGCTCGTCGCCACCGCGGTCAACATGGCTTTCGTGTCGGCAGCGCTGATCGCCGTCATCTCGGTCAACTACCGGGGCTTCGTGCGCACCGTCGACGCGCAGGCCGAATCGCGGATGCGCGAGCAGGCGCAGACGCGGCTGATGCGGATGATCGACGACATGCCGGTGGCCGTGATGACGGCCGACCCGGAGACGTTCCGCATCAACTACCTGAACACGGCGTCGCGAAACCTGCTGCGCTCGATCGAGCATCTGCTGCCGATCCGCGCCGACGACGCGCTCGGCGCGTCGATCGACTTCTTCCATCCGCACCCGCAGCACCAGCGCCGCCTGCTCGCCGATCCGGCGAACCTGCCGCATCGCGGCCGCGTGCGGCTCGGGCCGGAAGTGCTCGACTTCCAGGTCTCGGCGGTGCGCGATGCCGAGGGGGGCTACATCGGCCCGATGCTGTCGTGGTCGATCGTCACGCAGCAGGCCGAGGCGGAAGCGCGCATCCACCAGCTCGCGCATCACGATTCGCTCACCGGCCTGCCGAACCGCGCGACCTTCCTCGCCGAATTCGACACGAGCCTGCGCCGCTCGGACAAGACGCTCGGGCTGCTCTTCATCGACCTCGACGGCTTCAAGCTGATCAACGACGCGTGCGGGCATTCGGCGGGCGACGAGGTGCTGCGCCAGGTCGCGGAACGCCTTCGCGGGCAGTGCCCCGAGCCGGGGATGATGCTCGGGCGCATCGGCGGCGACGAGTTCGCGGTGCTGCTGCGCGACACCGACGCGGACGGCGCGATGGGCGCGGCCGCGCGGCTCGTCGACACGCTCGTCGCGCCCTATGCGCCGTCGCCCGAGCGGCAGTTCCGCATCGGCGCGTCGATCGGCTGCGTGCTGGCGCCGCATCACGGCAACGACGCCGGCGTGCTGCTGTCACGCGCGGACATGGCGCTCTATGCGGCCAAGAAAGCCGGGAAGGGGACGTACCGGATGTTCTCGCCGGACATGGAAACGCGCGCGCAGGAGCGGATCGCGCTCGAATCGAAGCTGCGCGTCGCGCTGGACGAGAACCAGGGGCTGTACGTGTTCTACCAGCCGATCGTCGATGTCCGGACCCGCCAGGTGACGACGCGCGAGGCCCTGCTGCGCTGGCATCATCCGCGTTCCGGCTGGATTTCGCCGAGCTACTTCATTCCGGTGGCCGAGCGCGGCGGCCTGATCGACCGGCTCGGCCGCTTCGTGCTCGACCATGCCTGCCGGGAGGCGGCGCGCTGGCCGGACGGTGCGCGCGTCGCCGTCAACGTGTCGGCGGCGCAGCTCGGCCACGGCACGATCGTGCCGGCCTTCGCGGCGGCGCTGGCCGGCGCGGGTCTCACACCCGACCGGCTGGAAATCGAGGTGACGGAAACCGCGCTGCTGCATGACGAGGGCGAGGCCATCGCGGACCTGCGCGCGCTGCGCTCGATGGGCGTGCGCGTCGCCCTCGACGATTTCGGCACCGGCTTCTCGTCGCTCGCGCATCTGCGTGCGTTTCCGTTCGACAAGATCAAGATCGACGGCAGCTTCGTGCGCGACGCGATCTCGCGACCGGACTGCGCGGCCGTCGTGCGCGCGGTGGCCGATCTCGGCAAGCGTCTCGGCGTGACGACCGTCGCGGAAGGCGTCGAGACGGAGGAGCAACTGGCGTGCATCACGGATGCCGGCTGCCGCGAGGTGCAGGGTTTCCTGATCGGCAGGCCCGCGCCGGGCGAGCACGATGCGCCGGCCATCCGCTGGATCGAGCGGGCCGCGTTGGCGGCGCAGGCTACGGGCAGGCGGGCGTGAGGGGCGGCGACGCGACCGGACTGCGCGATACCCGGATCGATTGAAGGCCGAAAACGCGCATTCCAGGAAGACGATCGCGCGCGCCCGGCGGGTTGCGTTGCGGGTCAGGAATACACGTCCGCGATCACGCGTCGAACGGCAAACGCCAGCGGATCGACCTCGTGCACCCCGATGCCGAGCCTCGCGTCGAACGACGCCGCAAGCTGCTCGAGTTGACCGAAAGCGTATCCGGGGTCCGCGGTGACGATGTTCACGAAGGCCATACCCCGACGATATCCCGCCTTGACTTCGATGCGAACGCCGCCCGGAAAGCGCTGGTGAAGCGCTTCGCGAACCAGGCCGATATCGATCTCGCCGGGTTCCGCGCGCCGGCCTTTCCGGGGTGTGGCATCACGCACGAAAAAACTGGCGCTGACGCGCACTTCCGGGCCGTCGATGGCGCCGACATACGCACCCTGCCGATAGGCGAGCACCGCGAGCCGCTTGCGGCGCTCGATTCCCGATACCAGGACACACGTGCCGGCGACGTCGGCCTGGCCTTCCGCGATCATGTGCGCGAATCGAACCGCCCGCTCGGCGGAATCCTCGCGCGAGCCGAAATGCAACGCAAGCCTTGGCGTTCGACCGATTTCCGCGCCGAGCCGCTTCTTGACCGACAGCATGGCCGCGTCGTCGATGTCGTCGAACACGAGTTCCGCGGCGAGCGGTCGACCGGCGCAATAGTCGGTGAGCAGTTGGCGAATCTCGACGAGTTCACCTGGCGCGCCATCACCCTGCAGCTCGAGCGTGACGAGGACGACCTCTCCGTGCAGCCAGGTTCTGGCGGCGGGATGGGGCTTCCGGGCGGCCAGATCGTGTGCGTCATCCGCGCCTGACGCACGCACCGCGGCCAGCAGGAACACGTCGTGGGCGTGGATGCCGCCAGGCACCACGTATGCGCCTTTCTTCCAGGCCAGCGCACGCAATTCCGGAAACAGGTCGTCTGCCTCGTATCCCGTCGCGATCACCGAGCGGCCGATCGCCGCCAGCTCGCGAGGCGACCCTCCGCCCGACAAGCCCGGCCCCGCGACCGCTTCTTCCTTGAACAGGCGCTTCCACTCGGACGAATACTCGGCATCGGGCGCCCATGACGGCAGCAGTTGGGCGAGGTAGGCGTCCGCATCCGCGATGGTCTCGAATTTCGCGACCATCACGCACTCGCCGCTGTTGTTGCCGGAGAATGCCTGCCACACGCTGACCGGCGGCGTTGACCGGGTTCGACCGGCATCTGCGCCGCGACGTGCACAACCGCGCCGCGCACTGGGCTGCTCGAGATGCGCACGCGCGTTGCGCCATCCGTGCAGGATGTCCTCCGCACTGGCGGCAGGCAGGCCGCCGTCCTGGAACGAACAGCCCTGCATGCGTTGATCGGGCGTGATGGAGACGAAGTCGAGCCCTGCGCCGCAGTCGCCACTGCCATCGGCTCCGTCGAACAATCTGGATACGGGCACCGCGTCGCCGAAGCACACCGACAGGCGGCAGGCGATCGGCGAATCCTGCACGATGGCCGCGAGCTGCGCGCGCCCCTTCGGCGAAAGGTGCCTGCGCAAATCGGGGCCGATGTAGGACAGCAACGAGACATCCTGACAACCCAGCGCGGCCAGTTCGGCCAGCAGTGCGGGGAGGCTTGGCAGCACCGCGTCGTCGACGATCAGGTTGGCGCCCCATCTTTGCCCGTATTCCGACAGGACCGTGCCCGCGTCGCGCCAGCGCACGTCGTCGTACAGCGAGACGCGGACCTGGCCGAAGCGGCCCGCGTAGGGCGCAAACGTGTTGTGCCGGATCAGCGTTCCATTGGTCGTGACGTTCAGTGCAAGCGGAGTGGTGTGATGGAGGATGTCGATCAGCTCGGCGAATCCGCGGAACGCGAACGGCTCTCCGCCGCCGAAGGCGACTTCCAGCGTGCCTGCCGCGGCGAGGCCGCGAAGGACGTTGGCGGCCGACTGGACGGACCAGGCGCTGTCGCGCCGCACATCACGCGAGCAGAAGTCGCAAGACAGATTGCACTTGTTCGTTATCCCGAACATCACGACCCGGGGTGCGAGGCGCCGCAAGTGGCGGGTCGCCGCGTTCTCGATCCGGACGTGCGTTCCTGTCGCGGGGTGAAAGCGCAGCAGCGCGCCGTCCAGCGGATACGCCCTGAATGCGTTGCGGTCAAAACCAGTGGAAACCGGCATCGGCGAGGCCCTCTGTCTTTTTTGTCGAGGATTCCCGTGAACCCGGTGGCAGCACGGGAAACCGTCATATTTGAAGCAACTCGCGCAGTCACCATCCGTTGCCCGGCCGGGCATGAATGGCAGGCGCGGGGAATGGCGCAAGGCGCTTCACGCGCGGGGAGAAAGGAATCCTCGAGCGCGTCGCACCCGAAAGGGAAATCATCCCGGCGTGTAGCCGGCAGCCGACATGCGCGGCCGCCGTAGAGTCGCACCGATTATAGCGGCGACCCGATCAAGGCCCCGCCGGCAAGGTCAGATGCGGTCGAAGTTGAACGGCGTCACGTCCGGCAGGCCTCCGAACCGTTGTACCTCGACGCCGCACCAGGTGCCGATCGTGTCGATCGTGCGGCGCGCCTCGTTGCCTTCCCTGAAACGACTTTCAGGCCGGACGGCAAGCGGATCGCGGAGGAGTGAGCTGCGATGCTTGCTCGAAGTCATTGCGGTGCATGCGCCGCCGCCGTAGGATGGCGGGAGACGTGCGTTTCACATCACGTCATCCTGGCGACATCTTTCTCACGTACATCTATTGCACTTCGCCAGTCGGCGGGGGGCCGATTTTTCAAGGAAGACCGACCATGGCGGCAAAACGCCTTCGCATCAACATGATTACCCGTCGCCAGTCGACGTTCGACGGCCGTCATCTCGACACCGAGGCGGTACGCCGCCACGACGCGCAAGTGCAAGACGCGATCCCCGCCCAATTGAAAGGCACGCAGGGTGCCGAGGCGGAATGGCTGCCGCGCGTGAAGGTGAGCGAGCGGTAATCCGGATACACCGATTCCGCCGTCCGGCCGCGCGCCCTGTTTCGATCGATGTGAAACGCGCCCGCCGGACGGCGGGCGCATGATGACGCGCGACGCGCGCGTCTCCTCGTTCGCGGATTACTTGCTGGTGGCCAGCTCCGCTGCGGGAACCTTCACGACGGGCCGCAAACCGGCCACGAGCGGACGCGCGGCACTGGACAGCGCGTTCACGTCGCCGCGATTGGCGCGCACGATCAGGCCCGCCACCGCATTCAGTGCACTCATGAACGCGCCTTCGAGCCAGCCGCCGAGGTGGCTGTAGCTGTCGCTGGCAATGAAGAAGCGGTTGTCGAGCGACGCGGCGAGCGCATGCGTGTGATACCGGAAGCACAGGTTGCTCTGGTGATGGTCGCCCGTCATGTCGAGCTTGAAGCCGCCGGCCGTCTTGTTGGTCGTCCAGTCGAAGACAAAACGGTCCGCCGTGCGTGCTTCCGCGAGCAGCCGATAGAACCACCACGGTTGTGCGTTCGACGCGCCCGCATACTTCACGTACCGATACGCGCGATTCACCATCGTCCGGTACATCCCGTCCGCCGTACCGGCCTCGGTTGCCGGGTTTTGCGGATACAACCCGAAATCGTGCTGAAGCCGGGTCGAATCGTCTTCCCACGTGTAGCTGGCGAGCAGGCTCGAATACTCGGGCGCCTGGCCGTCTTCGACGATGGGGCTCGGTACCACATAACTCGCCGCGAGGCCGCTGTCGGAGACGACGGCCTTGATCGGTTCGCCGCGCCATTGCGGGACCCACGGCTGGTCGAGCGCAGCGGTCTTGACGGTGGCGAACACCTTCGACGAGCGCGCCATGTGAAGCTGGCCGATCGCCGTGACGATCCGGGCGTTCGCGGCGGCGCTGTTATCGCTCAGCAGCAGCGGCGGATAAACCTGGTTGTACGTATGCGTTTCGAGGCCCAGGCCCGCGTCCCCCAGATTCTGGCTCGCGGCATGTTCGAAGCCGCTGCGGCTGACGATCGGCGTCAACTGATCGTGCGGGACGGCGAGAATCACGAAATCGTAGGCTTCGGCGTGGACGGCGTTATGGCTGTCGTATGACAGCAGTTGCGCGCGCGCCGACGCGGTGCCGGAATGGCAGGCGTTCGCGACGCGTTCCTGACGAACCTGGACGGCCAGCTTGCCGGCGCCGACGTCCTGGGCCTTGCGGAACAGATTCCGGATGAACTCGACGTTTTCCGTGACCGGCAGCGTGTATTCGTTCGAATAGTCCCAGAGGATCAGCCGCATCATCTCGACCAGCGAGATGTTGTACAGCGGCTTGAAGCCGCCGGTGCCGAAGCCGAAGCGGCCGAACAGCTCGACGTAGTAGCTGATCGATTCATCGACGTCGAGCACACCGTCGACCGGCGGCAGCGTTCCTTTCTCGAACGCAACCGTCACGATCTCGCGGACGGCCGCGCCGAGCGTCAGGCCATCGTATTGCGCGATGAACTCGGGCCAGTACTTCGTCTGGATCCGCTCGAGGGCATCGGCCGGCGGCGTAGCCGCATTCAGGATCGCCGCGATCTTGGCCGGATCCACATTGGCGATCGGATACATCGCGACATTCTCGCCTTCCGGGTTGCCCGCCAGCCCGCCGGCGACGACACCCAGTACCTTCAACGTCGGCGAATCCGGATCTTCCCAGTCTTTCGGATCGCTCCCGACATAACGATCGACCCGATTGCCGAACACGAATTCGGTCGGCACCTTGCCCGGATTCGGAAATACCTTGATCGGTGCCGCGTCCCCGAATGCGGCGGACGCATAATGCCAGGTCAATCCGGCGATTTCCGGAAAGCGCATCGCGCCTACTTCGTAAATGGTGTCGCCGCTGGCGGGATCGCCGTTGTGGACGAGCGCCGCCGACACTCTTCCGGCCTTGAGCCCGCGCACCTTGATCGCCTTGATTCCCGGGCGGTCATGAAGAAACGAATCGGGATCGGCTTCGTAGATCTGCACGTTGATGCCGCTTCCTGCCGGCAGCGTCGCCGCGAGCCGGCCGAGTTCGTAGAGTGCGGCGATGCCGCCTGCTCCGCCGCCGACGATGGCGATCCTGTAGTTGCCGGCGGGCAGCGTACCCAACGGCCCGGCGGCGGCGACCGGATAGGACACCAGCGCGGAATCGGGATGCCGGTAGTTGATCCCGCTCAACCGGGCTTCGCCGACGGTGGTGGCAATCTTCTTCTCGCCCTTCAGGCCGTGCAGCCGGGGAATGACGGTAACGCCCATGACGTTTCTCCATCGAGAGAGTGGAAACCGCGCGATATCGATCCCGCTTGCCGCTGGCACAGCGCGTCGGGACCGATTCAGGACAACGACAACGCATTGCGAACGAAGCTTGCGCAGTATGCGAATGCGGTTTCGCCAAATCAATCAATTTTTGTTTGAGAAACGATTGGGGAGAATGAGCGAAATGATGGAAAAGAGGCGGGCTTGGGAAGGGGGGATTTCGTGACGGTAAAAGTCACGGGATCGCGATCGAATCGCCGATCCTCTTCGGATTGCAGAACACGCGATCGGTGAAGCGCGCGATCGGCGTCGGGCCGAGCCCGAAGCCGATCGGCTGTGCAAGGAACGCGTAGCGCGCCGACGCTGAAGCGCTCGGACGGGGTTGCCGAAATCCGCACGAAGAGCCGCACGGGTATGCCGCGGGAGAACGCTATCCGCCGGACGATGTGCGGCAGCCGGACTGATACCGGCCGGCGTCGCGCGGCATCGAGACGAAAATCGCGGAACGATTCGACGGACTGCGCCGGCTCGACAGGGATGCGGGCAAGCGCCGCTGACAGGCGACACCTGCCTCGACATCCTCGGAAATACGCCTCCCCGTGCTCGATGAAGCGGGGAGGCGCCCGCTAGCCTGACCGAGCCGTCAAAAGTCCGACCGCGCGCAACGGTCAGTTCGACATTCCGAATCGCGGATCAATATACGCATCGACATTCTGCGACTGCTTGTACACGCCGTTGCGCACGTTGAACGCATTCGCGTTGCGCGTCGAGCCATAGATCGAATCGAGACCGTCGCCCTTGCGGAACGCACGCTTCGCGGCCGCTTCGTCGAGCAGGTGCGTGCCTTTCAGCAACGGGAGGTATTGCTCCGGCGTGAGCCCGACGCGCGCGGACATGATCCTGACCGCATCTGCCTGCGTCTTCGGGTCGTTGATGTACGCGACGCAGCGGTACCAGACCTTGATCACCTTGGCCCAGTCGGCCCGGCGCGCGGCGAGGCTCGCGGGCGCGACCGTGATCGCATCGTAGATCAGCCCCGGCGCGTCGGCCGACGTGAAGATCGCGCGTGCGCCTGGTGCGCGCTTCAGCGCCTCGTTTGCGTTCGGCTGCCATGCGGCGACGGCGGCGACATCGGTCGACGAGCCGAGCACCTGCGGCAGTTCGTTGGTCTTCGCATTGACCAGCGTCACGTCGCCATCCTTCAATCCGTGCTTCTGCAGCGCGGTTTCGAGCAACAGGTGATCGACGAGGCCGAGCTCGACGCCGACCTTCTTGCCCTTCAGCCCCTCGACGCTGCGCAGCGGCGGCTTCGCGATGATCATGTCGTTACCGGCGGAATAGTCGGTCAGCAGGATCATCACGTTCTTCGCGCCGGATGCGCCCGTCACGAGCGCATCGCCGTTGGTTGCCGCGACCGCGTCGAGCTTGCCCGCGGAAAACGCGTCGAGCGACGCCGAGTAATCGAACCATTCGAAATCGACGTCGACGCCGGCCTCCTTGAACCAGCCCTTGTCGAGCGCGACCTGGAACGCGACCCAGCCGGGCCAGTCGCTGTAGCCGATCTTCAGCGGCGCCGCCGCGTGAACGGCGGGCGCCGCGAGCAGCGCCGCCGCCGTGGCGGCAGCACCCAATGCACGACGGGCGGAACGGAAGGACAGCAGGCGGCGGAGTGCCGAGGCGGGACGGGTCATCGTGTTTCTCCAGGAGACCGGGATCGGGATCGTCGATACGGACCGTGCAGGAGCACGGTCCGGCTGCGTAGCCGGTTCCTGCGGATGCGGAACGAACGAAGCGGCCACGGAGAGGCGCGATGGCCGTTGCCATCGCCAGTCTCCCGGGCTTTTGTCCCGCCGTGTAGCGCGTGCGCGTCCGCTCTCGCGATCGGACGAACCCGTGCCGGGCTGCTCTCGGACCAGACGTTCGATGAACCGGAACCCTAGCACCCCTAAGATGCGACGCCGCCGCACCTCTCGGCGTCATGCCGAGCGAAAACCGTGCCAACGACGTGCGACGAGGGCGGCTCAGCGGCGGCGCGCGGCGCGTTGCAGTTCGATGAAGCGGGCGGAGAAGAGGGCTGTCAGCACGCGCCGGAGCAGGTCGAGCTTGTTCATGAGCGGTTGGATGTCGAGTGAAGGTGCCGCCATCGATGCAATGCCCATGCCACTGCGGATCGTGCCGTGCATGCGCAGGCGACACGCACTGCACCGGTGCGGGATCGCGTTCGCCTGGTGCGCGGCACGCCCGCCGCGAGGGCACGGGGTCGCCGCCATGTCGTGCACGCGGCGCACGCGCGGGCCGCCGCACCGCGTTGTGCAGCCGTTTCGTCGAGGCTGGCACGCAACTCGCTAGATCGTTGCCCGAGAGGTGCGAAGCAATTTGCATCATCTTCAGGATCGCTAGGGTTCCGGTCATGCGGCGTTCGCGCCGCACGATGCCTGGTCCGAGAGCAATCCGGTCTTGCCTTCGCCTCGATACGAGGCAGCGGCGAGGCTCCACGGAGGGATAAAAGCCCGGGAGGTCGCGATGTCGTTCGGTCGCCCTCTCACGCCTTTTATCCAACCGACCACGGAGCCGCCATGTCGCCGAGCCCCCAAGCCGTCCTCGCCCCACCACCGCACGTCGCGTGGGAAACGCTGATTCCCGCCGGGACCCACTGGTCCGGCATCCTGCGCCGCGGCCTCGCGCTGCGCATCGTCGATGTCGAGGGCGGTGCGAACCTGTCCGCCGTATTTCATCGCCAGGAAGACCCGCTCGAACGCTACAACATGGCCGATACGCTGAAGGCGCAGCACACCGCGCATCTCACGCGCGGCCATGCGCTGTACACGGACATGGGGCGCGTGATCGCGTCGATCACGGCCGACACGCTCGGCTGGCACGACCCGCTCGGCGGCGTCGGCGACGCGCGCCTGTTCGCACACAAGTACGGCACGACGACGTACCAGGCCGATCGCAACGCGATGATCCGCAACGGCCGCGACAGCCTCGTGCTCGAGCTCGCGAAGTACGGGCTGTCGGCGCGCGACCTCGCCGCGAACGTCAATTTCTTCAGCAAGCTCGAGACGGGGGACGACGGCACGCTCGATTTCGTCCCCGGCCATTCGACGGCCGGCAGTGCCGTCGACCTGCGCTTCGAGATGAACACGCTCGCGGCATTCTCGACCGCGCCGCATCCGCTCGATCCGCGCGCGGACTATGCGCCGAAGCCGGTGAAGCTGATCGCGTACCGCGCGTATCCGGCGGACGCCGCCGCACCCGAAGACGATCCGTGCCGGCGCGCGTGCGCCGAGAACATGCGCGGCTTCACCAACACCGACCGCCTGTTTGCGTAAGGAGCCGCACCATGCCGATCATCGAAAGCCGCCTCGACCCGCGCGACGCGATCCACGACATCACGCTGAACGCGGGCGAACCGTGGCTGCACGACCTGAAGCGCGGGCAGGTCTTCCGCATCCTCGACCTCGAAGGCAACCAGGCCGTCGACACGCTGTTCTACCGGTCGGACGACCCCGAGGAGCGCTACAGCGCACAGGACACGATCCGCGCGCAGCGCAACCTGTACCTGAGCGCCGGCAGCGTGCTGCTGTCGAGCCGGGGCAACGCGATGGCGACGATCGTCGCCGATACGTGCGGGCGTCACGACACGCTCGGCGGCGCATGCGCGGCCGAGAGCAACACGGTGCGCTATGCGCTCGACAAGCGGCACATGCACAACTGCCGCGACAGCTTCCTCAATGCAATCGCGCACTGCACGTGCGGCACGGGCGCGCGGCTCACCAAGCGCGACCTCGTCGGCAACGTCAACTTCTTCATGAACGTACCCGTCACGCCGCTCGGCGGGCTGACGTTCGAGGACGGCATTTCCGCGCCCGGCAAGTACGTCGAGATGCGGGCGGAGATGGACGTCACCGTGCTGATCTCGAACTGCCCGCAGCTGAACAACCCGTGCAACGGCTACAACCCGACGCCCGTGCGTCTCACCGTGTGGGAGGCCGAATGAGATTCGCCAAAGTCCTCGTTGCGAACCGCGGCGAAATCGCGTGCCGCGTGATCCGGACGCTGAAGCGGCTCGGCATTGCGTCGGTCGCGATCTACTCGGACGCCGACCGCGACGCGCGGCACGTGACGCTCGCCGACGAAGCCGTGCGGGTCGGCCCCGCGCCGGCGGCGGAGAGCTACCTGAACGTCGCGGCGATCCTCGCAGCCGCGCGCGAGACCGGCGCACAGGCCGTGCATCCCGGCTACGGCTTCCTGTCCGAGCATGCCGGTTTCGCCGATGCATGCGAAGCGGCCGGCGTGCGCTTCATCGGGCCGCGCGGCGACCAGATGCGCGCGTTCGGCCTCAAGCACACCGCGCGCGCGCTCGCGGCCGCACAGGGTGTCGCGCTGCTGCCGGGCACGGGCCTGCTCGACGATGTGGCGACGGCGCTTGCCGAAGCCGGTGCGATCGGCTATCCGGTGATGCTGAAGAGTACGGCCGGCGGTGGCGGGATCGGCATGTCGTTGTGCCGTGACGCCGCGCAGCTCGAGGCGGCCTTCGAATCCGTGGTGCGGCTCGGCAAGGCGAACTTCGCGCATGCGGGCGTGTATCTCGAGAAATTCGTCGAGCACGCGCGGCATATCGAAGTGCAGGTCTTCGGCGATGGCCGCGGCGGCGCGATCGCGCTCGGCGAACGCGATTGCTCCGTGCAGCGCCGTAACCAGAAGGTGATCGAGGAGACACCCGCGCCGGACCTGACCGATGCCGAGCGCGACACGTTGCACGCGAGCGCGGTGCGGCTCGCCCGCGCGGTCGGCTACGCATCGGCCGGCACGGTCGAGTTCGTGTTCGACGCGAACGCGCGCCGGTTCTATTTCCTGGAAGTGAACACGCGGTTGCAGGTCGAACATTGCGTGACCGAAGCAGTCACCGGCATCGATCTCGTGGAATGGATGATCCTGCAGGCCGAAGGCGACCTGCCGCCGTTCGAGACGCTCGCCGTCGCGCCGCGCGGCGCGAGCATCCAGGTGCGGCTCTATGCGGAAGATCCGCACAAGCAGTTCCAGCCGAGTGCCGGCGTGCTCACGCATGTCGCCTTTCCGGACGACGTGCGCGTCGACGGCTGGATCGACGCGGGCACCGAGGTCAGCGCGCATTACGATCCGTTGCTCGCGAAGCTGATCGTGCGCGGCGATACGCGCCGCGACGCGCTGGCGGCACTGCAGGCCGCGCTGGCGCGGACCGAGCTGTACGGGATCGAAACCAACCTCGACTACCTGCGCGCGATTGCCGGCTCGGACACGTTCGCGCGCGGCGCGCCGACGACGGCGTTCCTGTCGCGCTTCGCATTCGCGCCGCACACGATCGACGTGCTCGACGGCGGCGTGCAGACCACCGTGCAGCAGGCGCCCGGGCGCGTCGGTTACTGGAGCGTCGGCGTGCCGCCGTCCGGTCCGATGGACGATCGCGCGTTCGATCTCGCCAACGCGCTGCTCGGCAACGCACGCGACGCGGCCGGGCTGGAATTCACGATGGTCGGCGCGACGCTGCGCTTCAACACCGCGACGCTGTTCGTGCTCGGCGGTGCGCCGCTCGCGGCAACGCTCGACGGCGAGCCCGCGCCGTTCTGGCAGGTGCTGCGCGCTCGACCGGGCACGGTACTGAAGCTCGGCGGCGTGACGGGCGCGGGCGTGCGCGCGTGCCTGGCCGTGAAAGGCGGGCTGCAGGTGCCCGACTATCTCGGCAGCAAGGCCACCTTCACGCTCGGCCAGTTCGGCGGTCACGCAGGGCGCGCGCTGCGCAAGGGCGACGTGCTGCATCTGCACGCGGACGCGGGGCGCGGCGACGCCGGCGCGACGCTGGCCGAAGACGACATTCCCGCATTGACGCATGCGTGGACGCTCGGTGTGCTGGACGGCCCGCACGGCGCGCCGGATTTCTTCACGCCGGACGACATCGCGATGCTCTACGGCACGCAGTGGACGGTCCACTACAACTCGAGCCGCACCGGCGTCCGGCTGCTCGGGCCGAAACCGCAATGGGCACGCGCGGACGGCGGCGAGGCCGGCCTGCATCCGTCGAACATCCACGACAACGCGTATGCGATCGGCGCGGTCGATTTCACCGGCGACATGCCGGTGATCCTCGGCCCGGACGGGCCGAGCCTCGGCGGCTTCGTGTGCCCGGTGACGGTCGTGCGCGACGAGCTGTGGAAGCTCGGCCAGTTGCGCCCGGGCGATACCGTGCAGTTCGTGCGCGCGGGCGCGTCGGCCGGGAAGCCGGCTGCTGCGATCGCGCAACCGACGCGCGACGTCGCCACTGCTGCCTGCGCCGCGCCCGGCGAATGCGTGCTGCATCGCGACCCGTCGGCCGGCGGCGTCGGCGTCGTCTACCGGCGCTCGGGCGATCGCAACGTGCTGGTCGAATACGGGCCGCTCGTGCTCGACCTGAACCTGCGCTTTCGCGTGCACGCCCTCATGTGCTGGCTCGACGCGCACCGGTTGCCCGGCATGCTCGACCTGACGCCGGGCATCCGCTCGCTTCAGGTGCAGTTCGATGCACGCGTGCTGCCGGTCGATGCGCTGCTCGCGCATCTGCAGACCGCGGAGCGAGAACTCTCCGACGTGGCCGACATGCGCGTGCCGAACCGCATCGTGCACTTGCCGCTGTCGTGGGACGACCCGTCGACGCGCATCGCGATCGAACGCTACATGCAGTCGGTGCGGCCCGATGCGCCGTGGTGCCCGAGCAATATCGAGTTCATCCGGCGGATCAACGGGCTGGCGAGCATCGACGACGTGAAGCGCATCGTGTTCGACGCGCGCTATCTGGTGATGGGGCTCGGCGATGTCTACCTCGGTGCGCCGGTCGCGACGCCGATCGATCCGCGGCACCGGCTCGTGACGACCAAATACAACCCCGCGCGCACCTGGACACCCGAGAACGCGGTCGGCATCGGCGGCGCGTATCTGTGCGTGTACGGCATGGAAGGGCCCGGCGGTTACCAGTTCGTCGGCCGTACCGTCCAGATGTGGAACCGTCGCCGCACCACGCGGGAGTTCGAAGCCGGCAAGCCGTGGCTGCTGCGTTTCTTCGACGAGATCCGCTTCTACGAAGTCAGCGAGGCCGAGCTGGCTGCGCTGCGCGCGGATTTCATCGCGGGCCGCGCGTCGTTGAAGATCGAGGAATCCGTGTTCGACCTGGGCGCGTACAACCGCTTCCTGCGCGACGAGGCGGAGTCGATCGCGACGTTCAAGGCCGCGCAGCAAACCGCGTTCGAAGCCGAGCGCGAGCGGTGGCGGGCGGCCGGGCACGCGGAGTACGTCGGCGAAGCGGAGCAGGGCGACGCGCAGGCGGCGCGGGAAACGGCCGCGCTCGACGATACGCAGCGCGCGATTGCCGCGGACGTGTCGGGCAGCGTGTGGAAGGTGCTGGTCGAACCCGGCGAGCGCGTGACCGAAGGGCAGGTCGTCGCAATCGTCGAATCGATGAAGATGGAGGTGGCGGTGACGGCAATGGAAGACGGCACGATCGAGACCATCGATTGCGCGCCGGGCGCGGCGGTCGTGGCCGGCCAGCGGCTGATGGTGCAGAAGACCGGCGCCGCCGAGGAGGTGGCATGAGCACGACACAACGTTCGCCGCTGCCCGTACCGGGCTCGATCGCCGCGCTGCGCGCGCGCTACGAGGCGGGCACCCTGACGCCGCATGCGCTCGTCGACGCGATCGCCGCGCATTTCGACGCGGGCGATCCGCATCATGCGTGGATCCGGTCGCTGACGCACGCCGAGATGACGACCTACGCCGACGCGCTGGCCGGGCGTGACATCGCGTCGCTGCCGCTCTACGGCGTGCCGTTCGCGATCAAGGACAACATCGACCTCGCCGGCATTCCGACGACGGCGGCCTGTCCGGCCTATGCGTACACGCCGGATCGCAGCGCGCCCGTCGTCGAGCGATTGATCGCGGCCGGCGCGATTCCGGTCGGCAAGACCAATCTCGACCAGTTCGCGACCGGGCTGTCGGGGCAGCGCTCGCCCTACGGCGCGTGCCGCAATGCGCTCGATCCGCGCTACGCGTCGGGCGGATCGAGTTCCGGGTCGGCGGTGGCGGTCGCGCTCGGCGTCGCGGCGTTCTCGCTGGGGACCGACACGGCCGGTTCCGGGCGCGTGCCGGCGGCGTTTCACGGGCTCGTCGGACTCAAGCCGACCCGCGGCGTGCTGAGTACGCTCGGCGTCGTGCCGGCTTGCCGGTCGCTCGATTGCGTGTCGGTGTTCGCGCACTCGCCGGACGACGCACGGTCGGTGTTCGCCGTCGCGCAGGGCGTGACCGAAGGCGATCCTTACGGACGCGCATGGCAGCCGCTGCCGGATGTCGACCGGGTGCGTTCGCTCGGCCAGTCGGGTTTCGGCGTACCGCGTGCCGATCAGCTCGAATTCTTCGGCGACGAATCGTATCGCGCGGCCTGGGAAGCGGCGCTCGAACGCCTGCGGGCGACGGGCGCGCGGATCGTCGAGATCGATTTCAGCCCGTTCCTGGCCGCCGCGCGGCTGCTCTACGAGGGCCCGTGGGTTGCCGAGCGGCTTGCCGCGCTCGGCGCATTCGCCGCGCGGGAGCCCGATGCGCTCCATCCGGTGATTCGCACGATCGTCGGCGGCGCGTCGCGCTTCAGCGCGGCCGACGCGTTCGCCGCGTTCGACCGGCTCGCGACGCTGCGCGTCGAGGCGGGCCGCGCATGGGCCGGGCTCGACGCGATCGTGATGCCGACCTCGGCCACGACCGCGACCGTGGACGCGCTCGAAGCCGATCCGATCGGCATCAATTCGCGCTTCGGCTACTACACGAACTTCGTCAACCTGCTCGACCTGTCGGCGATCGCGGTGCCTGCCGGCGTCTGCAGGACCGGGGCGCACGCGGGGTTGCCGTTCGGGATCACGTTCGTCGGCCGCGCGCACGACGATGCGCGGCTGCTCGATCTCGCGCAGGCGTGGGGCGACGGCGATCAGGCTGTCCGTGAGGCTGGGGGCACCGCAACGGCGGATGCGGCGCCGACGGAAGCCACCGGCGTCGTGCGCGTGGCCGTCGTCGGTGCGCATCTGCGAGGCGAGCCGTTGAACGGGCAGCTCACGCAGCGACACGCGCGTTTCGTCGCGGCGACGACGACGGCCGCCACGTACCGTCTCTACGCGCTGTCCGGCGCGGCATCCGGCGGCAGCGTCGCCAAGCCGGGGCTCGTGCGCGTGCCGGACGGCGGTGCGCCGATCGCGGTCGAGATCTGGGAGATGCCGGTCGACGCTTACGGCAGCTTCGTCGCGGGCATTGCGGCGCCGCTCGGCATCGGCACGCTGACGCTCGCCGACGGGTCGCGCGTGCAGGGCTTCCTGTGCGAAAGCGCGGCGCTCGACGAGGCCACGGACATCACGCGCTTCGGCGGCTGGCGGGCGTATCGCGCCCACGCCGCGAACAGCGCCTCGCAATGAACGTCCGGTCGCGCGATGCCACGGGCGCTGCGCGACCGGCACCCGAAACGATACGGAGATCCCCATGTCAATGACCCGCAACACGACCGGATGGCTGGCCGTGCGCCGCGAACTGACGACGCGCGGCAAATGGACGCTCGGCCTGGCGTCCTTCCTGCTGCCGTTCGCCGTCTGGTGCCTGATCAGCTATGTGCCGTTCGTCTGGCATCCGCAGATGCGCATCACGAATCCGGGAAGCGTCGACTATTTCCAGACCGGCATGCAGATCGATCGTGAAGTCTTCGACGACGAGCTCGCGCATGCACGGGAGATGCATACGGCGGTGCCGGAGGGCGTGCGCGCGAATCCGGTCTACCTGCCCGCGCCGCACCAGGTGTTGCGCGCGTTCTACACCGCATTCACGACACCGCCCGCATCCCGCGACGGCGTATGGCTGCACGAGAGCCTGTGGCACAGCATCCGGATCATTTTCTGGGGCTTCGTGATCTCGTCCGCGATCGGTGTGCCGCTCGGCATCGTCTGCGGCACCTTCAGCGCGCTCGCGAGACTTCAGGAGCCGTTCCTGGAGTTCTTCCGCTACCTGCCCGCGCCGGCGTTCGGCGCGCTGATGGTCGCGATTCTGGGCATCTACGACGCACCGAAGATTGCGATCATCGTGATCGGGACGCTGTTCCAGCAGGTGCTGATCATCGCGAACACGACACGCAAGCTCGAATACGGGTTGTTCGAGGCCGCGATGACGCTCGGCACGAAGAAGCTCAAGCTGCTCACCCACGTCGTGATTCCCGGTGTGCTGCCGGACCTGTATCGCGACCAGCGGATCCTGCTCGGGTGGGCGTGGACTTACCTGATCGTTGCCGAACTCGTCGGCACCAGTTCGGGCATCACGTGGTACATCAGCCAGCAGGCGCGCTACCAGCATTTCGACAACGTGTATGCGGCGATCCTGATGATCGGGGTCATCGGCCTCGGGACCGACATCGTGCTCGGGGTGCTCGGCCGCAAGCTGTTTCCGTGGGACCGCACGCTGAAAGCGTGATGCCCTTCGATTCGCAACCGTCAACCGATTTCCGCAGAGGGCATCATGCAGAATCCGCAAGCCGTTCCCGAGTACCTGATGCAGTCCGACGCGGTGCGCGAGCGCTTCGCACGGCTGAAAACCCGCGACGTGATACTCGACGTGCGCCACGTCGGCAAGCGCTTCGCGACGCCGCAGGGCGAGTGCGTCGCGCTCGACGACATCAGCTTCCGTACGCACCGCCGCGAATTCGTGTGCGTGATCGGCCCGTCCGGTTGCGGCAAGTCGACGCTGATCCGCATCCTGGCGGGGCTCGAAGCGCAGACAAGCGGCGACGTGTTGCTGGACGGCAAGCCCGTGCAGGGGCCGGGCGCCGATCGCGGGATGGTGTTCCAGGGCTACACGCTGTTTCCGTGGCTCACCGTGAAGAAGAACGTGATGTTCGGTCTCCGGATGAACGGGAGCAGCAGCGGCGAGGCCGAACGCGAAGCGCTGCAGTGGCTCGATCTCGTCGGGCTGACGCGTTTCGCCGACGTGTATCCGCACCAGTTGTCCGGCGGGATGAAGCAGCGCGTGGCGATCGCCCGTGCGCTGGCGAACCGCCCGCGCATCCTGCTGATGGACGAGCCGTTCGGTGCGCTCGACGCGCAGACGCGTGCGCGGATGCAGACGCATCTGCTCGACATCTGGCGCAATATCGACGTGACGATCCTGTTCATCACGCACGATCTCGACGAGGCGATTTTCCTGGCGGATCGCATTCTCGTCCTCAAGGCGAATCCGGGAGCGGTGCAGGAACTGATCGAGGTGCCGGTGCCACGGCCGCGCGATTATTCGCAGGTCAATTCGCCGGCGTTCGTCGCGACGAAGGCGCGGCTCGAAGCGCTGATTCATCCGAAGGAGGCCGTGCCTGCCGATGACGACGACGGCGTGAAACCGCACATGATCCGGATGACGGACGTGTCGGACAACGTCGAGTAGACCGGGACGGGGAACGGCCGGGCGATCGGCACGGGCGCGGTCGGGCGCGCGGTGTTCGGGCTCCGTCCACGTTGGTAGTCGTAGCCGCCGGCCCAGGGCCGACGCGTCTGGTCTCGGCCGCCCGCGTCGCGGCCAGGACCCTGATCGAGCCGTACCTTGAGGCGTTCGGCACGCGCTTTCCCGCACTCGGCCTCGAACCATCGCGGCCTCGCGCATGTCGCCGCTTGCGGATTCGGCTCCGGGCGCCAAACGCGTGCTTTTCGGCCCCGGTTGTCAACCGGGGGCCATGACCTGAGTCGCGCTTGCCGACGAGCATCGAGCGACATGGCGGCGGGATCGTTCGCCGCATGACCGATTTCCGCGAGTCGGGCATCGACCGTGCCGATGCCGATCCGCGGGCCGATACAGTCGAATGCGTATCGGATTGCGCCGCGTGCGCTACCGTTACCGTCGAAACCCATCCGGACGCAACGCCGCGTACTTTACCTTTCTCCTGCGACATCGATATGTCGAATATCGCGTCGGCGCGACATTGCCGCACCAATGTCGTGCATTCATCAGTGGATAGATCCGGATTGAAAGGAAACGTTTGCATGGCACCATATCGAAATATTCGGTAACTGCACCGATATTCGATTGCCGATTCAGCGCGGGATACTGCACGAATTTCCAATGAAATCGGATGCATAATTCCGCGGCGAACGTTTGCGTGACACCGAAGCGAATTCGAATCGCATGCCGCGCCGCCAATGCGCGTTCGGCAATTGCCGATCAGCGCTCACGCAATTACATCGATTGCCGTCTGCATTACACCCGGAGCCGGTGCGCGCGACATCGATTTGAACGTGTCGCCCACGTGTATTGCGACTCTGTCAGTTGACGATGGCTAGATCCGAATGCGGGCCGTACTCGGCGGCCCGCGGTCGAAGCGGAGGCCACGCCGTCCACGCGCGGTCGTCGAAACATCTCCCCTCATCCTGATCTGCCGGCCGCCATGTGTCATGCATCGGACGGCCCGAATTCCGTCGCAATTAGCCAGAACTGACGAGGTATCCCGATATCCCGATCGATATCCGCTGTCGATGACTTGCGTCAATTTTTTATCGATTTTTGCGAATGAATTCACATCCGATTCGACCATTGTCAATAAATAGGGGCGCATCACGGGCTTGATTGATTCCGACAACAACACGGCGGAAACGGACATTGATAAATCGGCTAACAATCACAGCCGCATATGATGCGGCGCAGAAATCAAGAAATGTAAGCAATTGTTAAAGGGCCGCAAGATGCAAACAGTATCGAATCATTCGTCGGCGGGGTTAAGCGTGAATCGTGGTAGAGGCCCCGGAACCGGGCATCAACGGGCAAGCGTGATCGTACTGTTGCTCGAGGGTTTTTCGATTATGCAGATGGGCAAGCTGGCAGCGGTTTTCGAACTCGCCAATCAGCTCGGTCGAGCCGACGGCGTATTCGCCGACCACTACGAATTGCGGCTTTATTCGATCCATGGCGGCCCGGTTCGTTCGTCGTCGGGTGTGGGGATCTGGACGGATGCCACCCGCATGCTCGAGGCAAGCACGGTTCACGCGATGTTCGTCCTGAGCGGAGAGGGCGGGATCGACGCCCTCGACGAGCAATTGATCGCGTGGCTCAGGCATGCGCATCAGCGTGCGCGCGTCGTCAGGGGCAGCGGTGGCGGCCGGAAGCTGTTGACGCAGATTCACCTGGCGCAAAAGGAGGTCGAGAAGGTGTTGCCGGCGGCGGACGACGGCGGCGCCGCGCACGCCGGACGCGACGACGTCGAATGCACCGGTGACGAAGACGACGGGCCGTTCTCGGATGCGTTGTCGATCGTGCGCGTCGACATGGGCTACGAAATCGCGCAGGAAATCGTGGCGTGCATGGTGTCCGGTGCGAATCGCAAGCTGACCGACGTGCTGTTCGGCGCACGTGTCGCGCGCGCCAGCACCTTGATCCGGCGCGCGGCACATCACCTGCGCGTCAACAGCGAGAACCGGATCTCCATCGCGGACGAGGCGCAGGCCGCCGCGATGAGCGAGCGCAATTTCCTGCGGCGCTTCAAGAACGAGATTGGTGTGACGCCAACCGAGTTCGTGCTGAGAATCCGCCTCGAAAAGGCCTGCCGCATGCTGATCGAGACGGATCTTCCGGCCGACAAGGTCGCGAGACGAACCGGCCTTGGCAGTGGCGACCGGATGGCCAAGCTGTTTCGCCAGCACTTGCAGACTTCACCGACCGAATACCGGGCCGCCGCGCGAAAAGGCGGCGACGCTTCGGCGGAAATGCTGTATGCGTCGGACCTGAGCAGCTGGATGAACAACACGGCATCGTAGTCACGAGCGCGTCGTTCGTTACTCGAAGGCGATACGTGAATTCATCGTGCCGAGAGTCATGAATATCCGGATAAACGGGATTTCGACCGAATGACGGGGCGCTCGATTCGTATCGAAAAAATCGGATATCCGTCGATCGCAGTGCAACAAAGGTGGATTCGGCCACAATCGTGGCGCCGTCCGACAGCAGCCGCCCGAAATGCGTACCCGCTCGATTAAGTTATCGACTGGACTTTCGAGGAGGCGGCACCCCGGCACTCCTCGGAATTTTGCCTGCCGTGTCTTCGTGAGCGCACTGTGCAGGCCTTTTTATTCCTCGAGCCAGTATTCGCGCGGTTGGTATCCGCCGATGCTCGCTCGCACGTTCCGTGCGGCATTCGGCGATGAAATCGCGACCTGCCGTGCCGGGTGACACCGGCAAGATGAATCAATGCAGTGGCTTGAAACGGCGTGTCGCCATCGCGATCCGGATTCGAGAATCCATAAAAAAATCGCGCGTCATTCCGCATGGAACGTTATCTGCCAAATCGTGAAATCGATCGAATAAATCCGGCACGGAATCACCCTTGATTCCATCCGCCATCAACAAGGCGAATTCGGACGCAGGCGATAAAAGCGCGAGTCGCGATGAATATGATGCACTGCGGCAACACGGAAGTGACGGCATGCCGACGGGCAAACGGATGGGCACGCTGACCGGCACGCGCACTGCAGCGTGCCGCGGCATGGCCGAATGACCGCCTCGGGCGACATTGAATGACAGGCGTGCAGTGCCGGTGCGCAACGCGGACGGGTGCTGAATGACAAATTAGGAGTTCATACCGATGAATTCGTTGATCAATCGAGCGACCGATATCGGGCTGATCGTGCTGGGCGCGTTCATTCCCGCATTGATCGGCGCCACCGGCGGCGCGCGCGGGACGCTGTTCGACGGCGCACTCGTCGCGTTTGCCGCCGCGCTGGCCTTGTCGGTATTTCCCGCCTGCGGCATCTACGAGACGGCGCGCACGCGTTCGGCGCTCCACGTGCTCGGCCGTACCGTGCTCGCGTGGATCGTCGTGCAGGGCATGAGCACGGCGCTCCTGTACATGCTGCACCGTGCGCACGTGCTGTCGAGCGAGTGGTTCGTGTGCTGGACGCTTGCCAGCGGGATCGGTCTGATCGTGTTCCGCGCGCTGACGCTCGCGATCTTCGGAATGATCGAGCGTGCCGGCGATCAGGTGCGTGCGGCAGCCATCGCGCACGCCGACCTGCGCGGCCAGCGCGAGATCGGCCACCGGGCGGCCGGGCGCGTGAAGCGCATGGTCAAGCGCGGCTTCGATCTGGTCGGCGCGTCGTTGCTGCTCCTCCTGCTGGCGCCGGTATTGCTGGGTATCGCGTGGACCGTGCGGCGCGACGGCGGCCCGGCGATCTTCGGGCACGAGCGCGTCGGCCGCAACGGCCGGCGGTTCAAGTGCCTGAAATTCCGCTCGATGGTGACGAACGCCGATGCGGTGCTCAAGGCGCTGCTCGAGCGCGATGCCGACGCCCGCGCGGAATGGGATCGCGAATTCAAGCTGAAGAACGATGTCCGCATTACGCCGATCGGCCGCCTGCTCCGCAAGACGAGCCTCGACGAACTGCCGCAGCTGCTGAACGTGCTGAAGGGCGACATGAGCCTGGTCGGGCCGCGCCCGATCGTCGAGGCCGAACTCGAACGCTACGGCACCGACGTGCGCTACTACCTGATGGCGAAACCGGGCATGACCGGACTCTGGCAGGTCAGCGGCCGCAACGACACCGACTATTCGACGCGCGTGTCGCTCGACGTGTACTACGTGCGCGAATGGTCGCTGCGCCGCGACATCGGAATCCTGTTCCGGACGATCAACGTGGTGGTGCGCGGTTCGGGTGCGTATTAGCCGCTGCCGCGCGCACGTCGCGAAGGATATGCGGCGGCGGAGCGTGACGGCAGCGGGCGCGGCGGGGTTCGGCAGTGAGCAGTGGCGGCAGGCATGTCCGGTCTCGACAGGGGTGCTGTACTCGCGCGCGACACGACGCGGGGCGACCGGTGCAATTTCAAATTAAAAGAGTGCGAGGTTGTAATGCAGAGGTTGCGTCAAATGGAGTCGGCGCGCGCGATCGCGCCGCACCGACCAATGCGCGTCGGTTCGCTCGTGATGATCCTGCCGCTGTGTGCGTTGCTGGGCGCATGCGGCATCGCGCCGGGCATGCGCATGCAGCAGCCGGCGTCGATTCCGCTGCAAGGCGGTGCGACACCGGCCGAGAGCGCCGCGCTGCCGGTGCCGGTCACGAACATCGACCTGTCGCTGATCCGGCGCATGCGCGACACCGAACGCAGTACGCGCGGCGAAGCGCGCGATATCGTCGCGTCGCCGGATGCGTACACGATCGGGCGCGGCGACGTGCTGCAGATCACCGTCTGGGATCATCCCGAACTCGCGGCGGCGCTCGGCGCGCCGGCGCAGGCCGCGCCGCGCGCGGCGGATGCGCCGCCGGGTTTCGTCGTCGACCAGGACGGCACGCTGCAGTTTCCGTTCGCGGGGCGCCTGCCGGTGGCCGGGCTGACGGCCGAGCAGGTTCAGACGCAGCTCACGCGGCGTCTCGACAGGACATTCAGGAATCCGCAGGTCACGGTGCGCATCGCGTCGTTCCGCGCGAAGCAGGTGTATATCGAGGGCGAGGTGCATACGCCGGGCTCGCAGCCCGTGAACGACATCCCGATGACGCTGTACGACGCGATCGGGCGGGCCGGCGGTTTTGCGGCATCCGCCGACCAGAGCCGCATCGTGCTGGTGCGCGACGGCGTCGAACGCCGGATCGACCTGACCGAGATGGCCGAGCAGGGGCGCAACCCGTCGAAGATCGTGCTGCGCAACGGCGATCTCGTGCGTGTGCTGCCGCGCGACGAGAGCGGGGTGTTCGTGATGGGCGAGGTCAACAAGCCCGTGACGGCGTTGCCGATGCGCAATGGCCGGCTGACGCTGAGCGAGGCGATCTCGCAGGCCGGCAGCCTGAACGCGAACACGGCCGATGCGGCGCAGCTCTACGTGGTGCGCGGGATGCAGGACGAGCAGCCGCAGGTCTATCACCTCGATGCGCGCTCGCCGGTCGCGATGGTGCTGGCGAACCAGTTCCAGCTGAAGCCGAAGGATGTCGTGTACGTCGACGGCAACGGGCTCGTCCGCTTCAGCCGCGTGCTCAGCCTGTTGCTGCCGGCCATCAACGCCGGCCTGACCGCGGCAATCGCGACCAAATGATGGAATCGATCCTGATCGTCTGCGAGGGCAACATCTGCCGCAGCCCGATGGCCGAGGCGATGCTGCGTCACGCGATGCCCGGGCGTCGCGTCGCGTCCGCCGGCCTGAACGCACTGGTCGGCCTGCCGGCCGCGCCGTATGCGCAGGACGTCATGCGGATGCGCGGCTTCGACGTGTCGACGCATCGCGCGCAGCAGATCGGCCGCTCGCTGTGTACCGATGCCGACCTGATCCTCGTGATGGACCGTCGCCAGCGCACGTCGCTCGAGAACCAGTTCCCGTTCGTGCGGGGGCGCGTGTTCCGTCTCGGCGAGTACACGGATTTCGACGTGCACGACCCTTACCGCCAGCCGCGATTCGTGTTCGAACGCTGCGCGCGACTGATCGAGCTCGGCGTGTCCGAGTGGTCGAAGCGCCTGCGTATCGTCTGACGCGGCCACAGGTCGATGCCCCACTGGAACCCCATACGCCTCCCCATCGTTGCCATGACCCAACCCTCCGCCCCGCCGCAGCACGCCGCCGAAGACGGCAGCGAGACCGATTTCGTCGCGGTGCTCGACATCCTGCTGGAAAGCCGCTGGCTGATCGCGATCATCACGTGCGTGCTGCTGGCCGCCGGCCTCGCGTACGCGATGCTCGGCAAGCCCGTGTTCGAAGCCAACATCATGGTCCAGGTCGAGGACAGCCCGGACACGTCGGCCGCCAAGTCGTTGCTCGGCGACGTATCCGCGCTGTTCGACGTGAAGTCGTCGGCCGCCGCCGAGCAGCAGATCCTCGCGTCGCGCCTCGTCGTCGAGCGCGCGGTCGACAAGCTCAACCTGTTCATCGACGCCGGGCCGAAGCGTTTTCCGTTGATCGGCGACTGGATCTCACGCCATGCCGACGGCCTGTCCGACCCCGGCCTGGCCGGCTTCGGCGGCTACGCTTGGGGCCGCGAACGGATCGACGTGGCCCGCTTCGACGTGCCGCGCAAGAACGAAGGCGATGCGTTCACGCTGACGAGCCTCGGCGGCAAGCGCTATCGGCTCGACGGCGGCGATTTCAATGCGCCGGTCGAGGGCACGGTCGGCACGCTCGAGCATTTCAGCTCGCCGCGCGGCCCGGTCACGCTGCTGGTCGCGTCGATCGCCGCGAAGCCCGGCGCCGCGTTCGTGCTGGTGCGCAACTCGCGTCTGAAGACGATCGAGGACATCCGCGACCGCCTCAACGTGCAGGAGCGCGTGAAGCAATCGGACGTCGTCGTCGCCAGCCTGCAGGACACCGATCCGAAATGGGTCAGCGACACGATGAACGAGATCGGCCGCCAGTACGTGCGGCAGAACATCGAACGGAAGTCGGCGGAAGCCGCGCAGTCGCTCGAGTTTCTCAGCGGGCAACTGCCGCAGCTCAAGCAGCAGCTGACCGATTCCGAAGCGCGCCTGACGAAGCTGCGCAACGAGCACGGCACGGTCGACCTCACCGAGGAGGCGAAGCTCGCGCTGGCCCAGACCGCTGACGCGAAGACACGCCTGCTCGAGTTGCAGCAGAAGCGCCAGGAACTGATGTCGCGCTTCACCGAGCGGCATCCGAGCGTCGCGGTGATCGACGAGCAGATCGCCGCGCTGAACGGTTACCGGAATACGGCCGAGCAACAGATCAGGCGCCTGCCGGACCTGCAGCAGGATACCGTGCGGCTGATGCTCGACGTGAGGGTCAACACCGACCTCTACACGGCGTTGCTGAACAACATGCAGCAATTGCAGCTCGTGCAGGCCGGCAAGACCGGCAACGTGCGCCTCGTCGACACCGCGGCGGTGCCGGAAGTGGCGGTGCGGCCGAAGAAGGCGCTCGTCGCGCTGGCATCGCTGCTGCTCGGTTTGCTCGCCGGCTGCGGCACCGCGATCGCCCGCTCGATGCTGTTCCATGGCATCTCCGATCACAACGAGATCGAGCGCCGCCTCGGCCTCGCGGTGTACGCGACGGTGCCGATCAGCGACCATCAGCGCGACCTGGCCGAGGAGGCCGCGCGCAAGAGCGGCCACAAGTCGATCCTGTCGATCGACTTCCCGAACGAGCCGGCCGTCGAGTGCCTGCGCAGCCTGCGCACCGCGTTGCAGTTCGCGATGCTCGAGGCGAAGAACAACATCGTGCTGATCGCCGGCCCCGCGCCGGGCGTCGGCAAGACCTTCCTGTCGTCGAACCTCGCGGTCGTGATGGCGAGCGCCGGCAAGCGCGTGCTGCTGATCGACGGCGACATCCGCAAGGGCCGGCTGCACGACTATCTCGGCTTTCCGCGCGGGCGCGGCTTCACGGAGCTGATCGCCGGCAGCGCGCGCGTGGAGGACGTGATTCATCGCGAGGTGGTCGACGGTCTCGACTTCATCTCGACCGGGACGATGCCGAAGAATCCCGCGGAGCTGCTGCTGAACCGCAATCTCGCGGCGCTGGTCGACGAGCTGTCGTCGCGCTACGACATCGTCGTGATCGACTCGGCGCCGGTGCTCGCCGTGCCCGATACCGGCATTCTCGGCGCGGTCGCCGGCACCGCGCTGCTCGTCACGATGGCGGGCAGGACGAAGCTCGGCGAGATCGCCGAATCCGCGAAGCGCTTCGCGCAGAACGGCGTCCGCCTGAGCGGCGTCATCTTCAACGGCGTCAACCCGCGGCTCGGGCAGTACGGGTACGGGTCGAAGTACGGCGGTTACCGCTACGTCGCGTACGAATACGGGGCGCAGGATGCGTGACGCGCACCACGCCGCCGGCGGCCCGACCCGCGTATCCGGCCGCGCACCGCGCACGGAGGCGAGATGATCAATCCACGGGATTCGATCGTGTCGCTCGCCGGCGTCGTGGTCGGCCAGATCGCGCTGTTCGCCTGCATCTTCGTGATCGGACGGCGCTTCGGGCCCGAATCGCTCGGCCATTTCAACTATCTGCTCGCGCTCGCGACCTTCGTCGGCACGCTGCTCGCGTTCCGTTACGAACTCGCGTGCGTCGACGACGCGCCGGGCGAGTCGTTCAACGCGTTCGTCAACGTGACGGCGCTGAGCCTGGTCGTGACCGCGGTGTTCGGTTTCGTGATCGCCGTCGCCGGGCGCGGGGATCTTCGTCTCGTCGCCGTCTATGCGCTGGCCACGTTCGTGCAGCTGGCCGCCGGGTCCTACCTGAACAGCCTCCGGCGCTACGGCTGGATCGCGCTGTCGCGCGTGGTGGTCAACGGCCTGTTCCTCGCGGGCCTCGTGCTGTCGCTCGCCTGTTCCACGTGCGGACGCGTCGACGTGTTCGCGCTGTACGCGTGGGTGACCGCGGCGGTGTCGATCGTGATGGTCGCGACGATCCTGTATTCAGGCTATCGCGCCGGGTACGCGTTCAGGCTGTCGCGCGCTTTCTTCGTCAGGAACCGCCGTTTCGCGCTGTATATCCTGCCGTCGACGCTGTGCGCGTCGGTGCTGACCTACGCGCTGTCGATCGCGATTCCGCACTGGTTCGATGCGCAGAGCGCCGGCTACTTCGCGGCCGCGTACCGGCTCGGTTTCTTTCCGGTGTCGCTGATCGCACAGAGCGTCGGCGGCGTGTTCCGCCGCGACGCGATCGGAGCGATGGCGCGTCCGGACGCGGGCACGACGGTGCCGCGCGTGTACCGGACCTACGCCCGCGCGCTCGCGGCGCTCGCGGTCGTGTACATGGCCGGCGGGCTGCTGCTGTTCGCGCCGCTCGTGAACCAGTTCTTCGGCGCAAGCTGGCGCGGCTCGGTGGGGTTCTATCACAGCCTGATGCCGTTGTTCGCGCTGCAGCTGATCTACGTGCCGCTGTCGCAGATCTTCCTCGCGACGCGCGCGCAGCGCATCGATTTCCTGTTTCAGCTGACCTGCGGCGTGTGCCTGGCCGGTGCGCTGGGCGTCTCACGGCTGATGAACCTGTCGGCCCCGGCGAGCGTGCAGGTTTTTTCGCTGACCGGCGCGGCGCTGATGGCGGCCGGCATCGCGCTCACGTACCGGGTCCTCGACACGAACCTGTCCCGATCCCGCGCGCTGGCGTGAGATTTCCGCAACGACGAACGAGCACACCATGATCCTGATCGTCATCGATTCCCTCGAGCGTTACACCTTCGCGACCCGGCTCGTGAACGCGGTGCGGCACGAATACGAGTTCGCGTTCCTGACGAGCGAGCCGGTCGCGCATCTCGGCCTGCTGCTGGGCGGCTACCGCTCGGTGTACCTGAACCGGCTGATGCCGATTGACGTGCCCGACGGGCAGGCGGCCGACCGCACGCCGTACCAGCTGTCGATCGAGGTGCTGAACGGGCAGATGACCGAGGCGCGCGCGAAGCGCGAGTCGGCGGCGATCTTCCATATCGCATCGGAGGTGCTGCGCGGCCTGCGGGTCGAGCAGTGCGTGATGTGGAACGGGCAGCAACTGGTGTGCCGCGCGGTGCGGCAGGCATGCACGGTGTACGGTGTCGCGACCCGCTTCATCGAGATCTCGAACCTGCCGGGCAAGCTGTTCGTCGATTCGCTGGGCGTCAATGCGCTGTCGACGATCAGCCGCAACCCCGAGGCCATCGATCGGCTGCCGCTGCCTGACGAGCACACGCATGCGCGCTGGCTGTCGGCCTACGAGCGCTACAAGCAGATGCCGCTGCCGCAGGCGCGGACGTCGTTCGCGCGCAAGGCCATGTCGGCGGCCAACTACGTGCTGAAGGTGCTCAGCCGCGGCGTCGGCCGCCGGCGCCTGGCGAGCGTGCGGGCGCGCAACGGGATGCCGGCGCCGCGCCAGGCCACGTACATGCCGGCCGACACGCTGGCCGCGAACCGCTATGTGTTCCTGCCGCTGCAGGTGTCCGGCGACACGCAGATCAAGCTGCACTCGGACGTCGACAACCTCGAGGCGATCCGCCATGCGTTCGAGTTCGCGGCGAACGAGAGCGCCGACCTGTTCGTGAAGCTGCATCCCGCCGAGACCGATCCGGCCGAGATCGAAGCGATCGTGCGCCTGCAGGAGACGTATCACTTCGAAATCGTCACGTCGCCGACCACCGACCTGCTGCGGCACGCGTATGCGGTCGTCACGATCAATTCGACGGTCGGGCTCGAGGCGATGCTGTACGGCAAGCGCGTGGTGTCGCTCGGCCGCTGCTTCTACAAGGAGTTCGATCGCGAGCGGCTGCTGAAGTACATCCATTCGTTCCTGGTCGACGGTATCGACTACTTCGGCGCCGCGCGCATTCCCGCCGATGCGGCCCGGCGCGTGTTCGCGACGCGGCACTGACATGGGCGTCACGTTGCGAAAGACCGCCGAGGCGATCGCCGAAGACTGCCGCCGCAATGCGTTCGTGAAGACGCGCAGCGTGGTGGTCTTCTACCGCGTCGTGCATTACCTCGCGTGCCGGAGCCGGTTCACGCTGCTGGCCGGCGCGCCGCTGATCCTGCTCTACATCGTGCTGTGCGACTGGCTGATGGGCATCGAGATTCCGGTGAAGACGAAGATCGGCAAGGGGCTCGCGCTCTATCACGGCACCGGCCTCGTGATCAACGGCTACGCGGTGATCGGCGACTACTGCACGCTGCGGCACGGCGTGACGATCGGCAACACGATCCGGAAGGACGGCACGCTCGGCGGCGTGCCGACGATCGGCGACCACGTGGAGTTCGGCGTGCACAGCGTCGTGCTCGGCGCGGTGCGGGTCGGCGACGGCGTGCGGATCGGCGCGGGCGCGGTGGTGTTGCGTGACGTGCCCGACCGCTGCGTGGCCGTCGGCGTTCCGGCGCGCATTCTCGACAACGAACAGGAACCGACATGAAAGTGTTCATTCTGCATCCCGGCAAGGCGAACTACCCCGAGATCGCCGCTTACCGCAGCCGCCTGGGCACGCACGGGTTCGAGGTGTTCGACGGCGATCTCGATGCGTACGCGCGTTTTCCCGGTCGGGGCGTCTGCATCCTGTGGTGCATCATGGGTTTCTATCGCGCGCTGCCGCCCGCGCGGTTCGTGATTCACGACTACCGGTCGCTGTCGGTCGGCCGGCTCGCGGCCGTCAAGGACGGCGTGAAGCGCGTGCTGAACGTGCGGCCCGACTTGCGGATCTTCCAGAACGAGCAGATGCGCGATGCGATGGCGTTTCGCGACGGCGTGCGCGCGCTGCTGTTGCCGATGGGCGTGCCGGACTGGATCTTCGATCGGGCCGATGCGGGCAGCGACCGTGTCGCGCCGGGCGGCGCCGATGCCGCGCCGATTGTGTCCGGCAGGTTCTGCTATATCGGCGAAATGAGCCGCGAGCGCGGTTTTCACAAGGTGCTGGCCGCCTATCGCGACGCGCGGCGCGACGAGTCGGACACGCTCGTGCTGGTCGGCCAGCCGGAGCCCGAAATCCACGCCGGGTTCGTCGATACGCCGGGCATCCGCTTCGTCGGCCGCGTGCCGCAGCCGGACGCGCTGCGGATCGTCCGCGACAGCGAATACGCGGTGTGCTTCTTTCCGTATCACCGGCCGCATTGTTTCCAGACGCCGACGAAGCTGCTCGAATACGCGTCGCTCGGCAAGAAGATCATCTGCAACGACGCGCCGTCGAACGTGCGCACCGCGCACGAACTCGGCATCCAGTGCCACGTCACCGGTGCGGCGATCTTCGACGAACTGTTTCCGCTGTCGCGGATCCGCGCGACCCGTCCCGACCCGGCGGCGATGCAGTCGCTCGAATGGGGGCGCGTGATCGAGCGGTCGGGCGTGCTCGCGTTCATCGATGCGGCCGCGGGACGTCGTCCGGATGCGTGACGACGTCATTCGCCGTCGGTGCGCGACGGCTCATCCCTCATGGAACGGATTCCGATGAAGATCGTCCACATGGTCGAATCCAGCGCCACGGGCACGTTGTCGATGGTGTGCCTGATCGCGAATCGCCTGGCGCGCGACGGCCACGACGTGCATGTCGTCTACTCGGTGCGGCCGGACACGCCGCCCGCCATTGCCGCGATGTTCGACACGCGGGTGTCGCTGCGCCACGTCCAGATGAAGGGCACGGGCCTGCTGCGGACCGTCGGCCGGCTGCGCGCGACACTCAACGAGATCGGCCCGGACGTCGTGCATCTGCACTCGTCGTTCGCGGGCTTCCTCGGGCGGCTGTCGACGCTGTTCGCGCTGCCGAAGGCTGCGTTCTTCTACAGCCCGCACTGCATCTCGTTCATGCGTCGCGATATTTCCGGCGTGAAGCGGCTGGCATTCGTCGGGCTCGAATGGATCGCGTGCGTGCGGAAATGCCTGTACGTCGCGTGCTCGGAAAGCGAGGGCCGCGCGATCCGCGCATGGCTGCGCCAGCCGGTGGTGGTGGTCGAGAATGCGGTAGTCGATACGCCGTCGTCGGCTCGGGCGGGCGATGAAGGGCGGCCGGCGGACGGCCTCCTGCGCGTGGTGACCGTCGGCGGCATTCGCGCGCAAAAGAATCCGGCGCTGTTCGCGCAGATCGCGCACGGCCTGCGCGCGCGCGGCGTGCGCTTCGTCTGGATCGGCGACGGCGACGACGCATCGAAGGCGCGGCTGGCCGAGGCGGGCGTCGAGGTGACCGGATGGCTGCCGCACGACGAGGTCGCGCGGCGGCTCGCCGGCACGGACGTGTATCTGTCGACGTCGTCGTGGGAAGGCATGCCGGTGTCGGTCATCGAGGCGATGCTGGCGGGGCGGCCCGTCGTCGTGTCCGAGTGCGCCGGCAACGTGGATGTCGTGCGCCATCTGCAGACCGGCGTGATCTACGCGACGGCGGCCGACGCGGTCGCGTGGCTCGAGCGCCTCGCCGTCGACGGCGTGCTGCGCCGGGAGCTGGCCCGGCAGGCGAGCCGCGAGGCGCGGCAGCGCTTCGGCGAGGCGCGCTTGTTGGGCGAGCTCGTGCCGCTCTATGCTGCGTGGGTGGCGCGCTGACACCCGCATCCGGCTGCGCCCGACACCGCCCCAATTTCGTGGAGAACTGTATGAATGTAACCCTCAACCCGGACGTCACCGTCGGCAACGACCTGCCGTTCGTCCTGTTCGGCGGCCTCAACGTGCTCGAAAGCCTGGATTTCACGCTCGACGTCTGCGGCACGTTCGTCGAGGTCACGCGCCGTCTCGGCATTCCGCTGGTGTTCAAGGCGTCCTTCGACAAGGCCAACCGCTCGTCGATCCACTCGTATCGCGGCGTCGGATTCGACGAGGGGCTGCGGATCTTCGACGAGGTCAAGCGCCGGTTCGGCGTGCCCGTGATCACCGACGTGCATGAAACGTGGCAGGCCGAGCCGGCGTCGAAGGTCGTCGACGTGCTGCAGGTGCCGGCATTCCTCGCGCGACAGACCGACCTCGTGGTCGCGATCGCGCGGACCGGCAACGCGGTCAACATCAAGAAGCCGCAGTTCATGAGCCCGACGCAGATCGAGCACGTCGTGTCGAAGTGCCGCGAAGCCGGCAACGACCGCGTGATCCTGTGCGAGCGCGGCGCGTCGTTCGGTTATGACAATCTCGTCGTCGACATGCTCGGCTTCCGCCAGATGCGCGACACGACGGGCGACTGCCCGGTGATCTTCGACGTCACGCACAGTCTGCAGATGCGCGATCCGGGCGGCGCCGCGTCGGGCGGCCGGCGGCGCCAGGTGCTCGACCTCGCGCGCGCCGGGATGGCGGTCGGGCTGGCCGGGCTGTTCCTCGAAGCGCATCCCGACCCCGACCGCGCGCGCTGCGACGGCCCGAGCGCGCTGCCGCTCGCGCTGCTCGACCCGTTCCTGCAGCAGGTGAAGGCGGTGGACGACCTGGTCAAGCGGCTGCCGCCGCTCGATATCCGGTGAGCGGCGCGACGTATCGCGGGCCGGTGCGGCTGGTGCTGTTCGACGTCGACGGCGTGCTGACCGACGGCCTGCTGCACGTGACGCACGAAGGCGAGTTCATGAAGAGCTTTCACGCGCACGACGGCGTCGCGGTCGCGCTGCTGCGCGCGCACGGCATCCGCACCGGCATCCTGTCGGGCAAGCACAGCGGCGCATTGACGTGGCGCGCGGCGCAGCTCGGCGTCGACGTGCTCGTGAGCGGCTGCGACGACAAGGGCGCAGGTTATGCGGACATCAAGGCGCGGCAACGGGTCGACGATCACGAGGTCGCGTATGTCGGCGACGACGTGAACGATCTCGCGGTCATCGAACGCGTCGGCGTGTCGTATGCGCCGGCCGATGCGCATCGGCTCGTCCGCGCGCGCGTCGACCATGTCGCGTGCACGGCCGGCGGCCGCGGCGTCGCGCGCGAAGTGGCCGAGCATCTGCTGATGGATGCCGGGCTGTCGCTCGACGATGCGTACCGGCCGTTGCTCGAACAATGGAGCGGTCATGACGTCGTTCAATAACGGGCGGACGGTGCGCGTCGTGATTCCGGCGCGGTACGGTTCGGCGCGGCTGCCGGGCAAGCCGCTCGTCGATCTGGACGGCGAGCCGATGATCGTCCGCGTGCATGCGCGCGTGCGCCGCGCGCTGCCCGATACCGACATCGTCGTCGCGATCGACGACGCACGCATTGCCGACGTGCTCGACGCGCGCGGCATCCGGTTCGCGATGACCGATGCCGGTCATGCGTCCGGCACCGACCGTTCGGCGGAAGTCGCGCGGGTGTTTGGCTGGCCCGGCACCGATGCGGTAATCAACGTGCAGGGCGACGAACCGCTCGTGCCGACGGCGCTGCTGAAGGCGTTCGCCGGGTTTTGCGGCGCGGCGCCAGATCTCGGTGTCGCGACGGTCGCCTGCCCGGTCGGGGAAGTCGCGCTGCTCGACGAGCCGGCAATCGTCAAGCTCGTCGTCGATCACCGCAGCCGCGCGCTGTACTTCTCGCGCGCGGCGATCCCGTTCTGCCGCGACGGGCGGCCGGCGGGGGCGGAAGGTGCGAACGGCTTGAACGGCTTGAACGGCTCGATCGGCGGCGTGTTCCTGCGTCACATCGGCCTGTACGGCTACGCGAATGCGACGTTGCAGGCGCTGGCGAGTGCGGCACCGTGCGAACTCGAGCAACTGGAAAAGCTCGAGCAGTTGCGCGCACTGTGGCTCGGCATGCCGATCGACGTGATGCGCTGGCCCGACGCGCCGCCCGCCGGCATCGATACGCCCGACGACGTCGCCCGCGTCGTCTCCCTTCTCAAACGGCAAACCCATGATGCGACAGAACCATATTGAATCCGCCCGGCAGGTCTTCGAGATCGAGTCGCGGGCATTGGCCGGCGTGGCCGCGCGGCTCGACGCGAATTTCGAGCAGGCGGTCGAGATCGTCCTCGCGTCGAGCGGCCGCGTCGTCGTGTGCGGGATGGGCAAGTCCGGCATCGTCGGCCGGAAGATCGCCGCGACGCTGTCGAGCACGGGCACGCCGGCTTTCTTCATGCATCCGGGCGAGGCTTATCACGGCGACCTCGGCATGGTGACGCCGGCCGACACGTTTCTCGCGATTTCGAATTCCGGCGAAACGGACGAAGTGATCAAGCTGATCCCGTTCCTGCGCGGCAACGGCAACGACCTGATCGCGCTGACCGGCAACCCGGCGTCGACGCTCGCGAGCGCCGCGCGGGTTCATCTGGACATCGGCGTCGAGCGCGAGGCGTGCCCGCTGCAGCTCGCACCGACCGCGTCGACGACGGCGACGCTCGCGATGGGCGATGCGCTGGCGGTCACGCTGATGCGGGCGCGCGGCTTCCAGCCGGAACACTTCGCACGCTTCCATCCGGGCGGCTCGCTCGGCCGCCGGCTGCTGTCGACGGTCGACGACGAAATGGCGCGCGGCAACCTGCCGTTCGTGACGGAGGACATGTCGACGCTCGACGTGCTGGATGCGATGACGCGCGGGCGGCTCGGGCTCGCGATCGTGAGGCGCGACGCCGGCTGGGGCATCGTGACCGACGGCGACATCCGCCGTGCGATCGAGCGGCATGGCGACGGCGTACTGCGGCGCACGGCCGCCGACATGATGTCGATCGAGCCGTCGACGGTGCGGCCCGGCACGCGGGTCGAGGATGCGTTGCTGCTGATGCAGCAGCAGCGGATCGGCGCGTTGCTGGTGGTCGACGGCGGCGACGTCGTCGGCGTGTTCAAGAAATAGCGAACGGGCGGCTCCCGCGGCGTCGGGTGACGCGCGGGAGGCGTGCCGGCACACCGGCGTGCGCTATTGCAGGCTTTGCGTCAGCGCACCGGATGCCGCGTCCTGGCGGAACCGGCGCACGCGCAGGAACGTGATGAAATTCGAGTCGTGCTGGCTTGCCGCGCCGCCTTCCTGGTCGTCGAACGCGACACGCAGCACCGCGACGAGGTCGCTGCCGTCGAATTGCCAGTCGACGTACTGGAAACCGTGCCGTTTCGTGTCGGCATGCTGCAACACGACGCGCCGCGCGGTCCACTGCCGCAGATCGGGCGACGACAGCAGCACCAGCGTGTTGCGCATACGTTCGAGATTCATCCGCCCGGCGCTCTTCGGCACCGCGTTCGTGATCGTCCAGTATTGCTTCGACTGCGGATCGAAGCGGATCGTGAATTTCTTGCCGGCGCCGGGCAGGTCGACGAAATCGCGTGCGGGGTCGAACGACAGCGTGCGGCCGTCGTTGCCCGTCGCCACCAGCGCGGCCTTTTCCGGGCCGTTGGCGGTGTTCACGCGCAGCATGACGGCGGGCGCGGCGCCTTGCCGGCCGACCACGTTGCCTTCTTCCCATGACTGGAACTTGCCGTCGAGCCAGCGCTTGTCCGACGGCAGGTGCGCGGACACGCGCCAGTTGCGCGCGTCGAGCAGGTCGCGATCGACCGGCGCGGACAGGACCAGCGCGCGCAGGTCGCCGTCCTCGACGCTTTCATACGCGCGCCACACGCGTCCGCGATCGACGAGGACCGGCACCGGCCCGGTGATGTAGCGCCCCGCATACGGCAGCAGCCCGGTGGACGCGTCGACCGGCGTGGTCCAGGTTTCGCCGCCGTCGTCGGAGCGGCGAATCGTCGGCGTGCCCATCGAGCGGTTGGTGCCCATCAGGTACAGCGCACCGTTCAGCACGAACAGCGACGACCAGTACTGATCCGGCACGTCGCCGAGCTTCGACCAGGTCGTGCCCTTGTCGTGCGACGTGAACACGGACACCCGGTTCTGCGCCGACGCGGCGCCGAACGTGTCGAAGCTCGCGACGTAGTCGCCGTTCGGCAGCACGGCCAGCGACGGCGAGCCGAGATACACGCGCGTGGCGGCCCGGCTGTGCGCGATCACCGCGCCGGGCGGCGCGGGCACGGCTTGCGCGTGCGCCGCCGTTGCCATGCAGCCCACGCACAGCGCGGCGATCAGCGACCGTTTCAGCGCGTGGAACGTCGATGCAGGTCGAAGTGAGTTCATGTCAGGTGCGCGAGCGGCTTGCCGCCGGGCGCTTGCGGGACGGGACGGGCAACCATGCGCCGATACGGCGCGTCCTGGTCGGCCAGCACGACGAACAGCAGGATGGTGAGCCAGAGCATGCCATAGAGCACGTGATACTTGAACAGCAGGATCGGCAGCAGATAGAGCAGATACTTGCGCCGGCCCTTGCGGCGAAACAGCATGACGAGCGTACCGAGGAACACGACGGAACCGGCGATGCCCGCGGCGAACACGAGGTAGACGTAGAACGAGCTGTCCCGCACCTGGTAACCGCGCAGATGCGTTTTCCCGACGTTGTTGCGCTCGTCCCAGAACAGGCCCCCGCCGAACACGCCCGCGACGACGTCGCGCTCGGTCAGCTCGGTCAGCACGAGCGTCCGGCTGCCGACCGCATCGTAGTCGACCGACTGGTTCACCCGCTGGTCGTACACGCTGTAGAGCCAGGGCACGCATGCGAGCGCGACGACGACGACGGCGATCCGGGTCCGCAGCCGCCCGCGCCCGGTGAGCACGTGCAGCCCGCACAGCGCCGCACAGACGGCCATCGACGCGACGGAGAAGCTGAGCAGCGCGGTGGCGAACCCGACGACGGGCGCGAGCGTGATGCGCCGCTTCGACAACAGCAGGATCACCGCGCTCGGGACGACCGTCATCGCATAGAACGACGGTTCGGAATACAGGCCCAGCGCGCGGATCGAAATCAGGCTGTCGGACAGCGCCTTGGTCGCATAGAGCGCTTCGGAGTCGGCTTCGCGCACATAGCTGTCGAAGTCGATGAAGGTGCCGGTTCCGAGGTAGAAGACGAGCTGGAACGTGAAGAACGCGGCGTGCACGTAGATCAGCGTCTTGCACGCGGTGTCGAGCGATGCCCGCGTGAGCACGCCGCCGGCGAACATCCAGTAGCTCAGCGCGATGTACGTCTGGATCAGCACGAACTTGATGAAGAAGTTCACGTAGAAATCGCCGAACGCGGACAGGATGAACGCGAGGCAGGTGCTGATCAGCCAGTACGTGCAAACGGGAAACAGGTGGCGCTGCCGGTTCATCAGCGTCGGCGCGCGCAGGAAGGCGAGTGCGCAGAGCAGCACATACGCGGCGAAGGTCGCCCGCACGCTGAACGCGTTGAGCGAGAAGAACAGTACGCTGGCTGAAAAGAGCAAGGTCGACATGCGTGTGCCCGATCGGAGGCTCCGGAGCCGCTGCGTACCGGTCGTGCCGGCGCCGCGCGGCGAGATGTCGTGCAACGCGCGGCAAGATGCCTGCCGGAGAGGGCAGGCTTGCGTGCCGCGTCGCACGCGGAATGTGCGTCCGTCGTCCGGGACGAAGCGCTTCGGCGACCGAGGATAGACGACGCGATGGCCAGGCGTGCCGGGATGTCCGATCCGGGCGGCATTCTGTCCGTTCCCGGCGGGGTCGGCCGAGCGGGGCATGTGCCGGAGGCGGGCGACGGGCGTTCGCACGGCGCCGTCCGGGCGCAGCTTTCAGGGCTGAAACGCGAACCGCCCGCACAGGAACGGCGAATACAGCTCGATCGCCGCCTGAATCGGCGCGTGGCGCCCATAGGCGGCGGCCGACACGGCCAGCAGCGAGCCGGCGACGAGCGCGCGGTAGCGTGCGTCGACGCGCGGCGTGCCGTGCCGCCACACGAACGCCAGCGCGACCGCCGAGCCGACGAGCCAGCCGGCGACGACTTCCGACGGCGTGTGCGCGTCGTCGAACACGCGCGCGACGCCGATCAGCGCGCCGAGCGCGAGACCGACCCCGAGCGGCAGCGATCGCGACGTGCTCGCCCGCGGATGCACGCCATCGCTCAGCGCCAGCACGCACACCATCGGCCAGACTGCCGATGCGAGCATCGTGTGCCCGCTGATCACGCGGAAATGTATCGGGCGGATCTGGATTCCGCAGCCGGCGTACAGCATCTTGGTCGCGCCGACGAGCGCCATGCCGGCCGCGAGCATCAGCGCCCACGATGCCGCGTGACGCCGTCCGGCCGTCGAGCGCGTGAGCCAGGCGATGCACACGACGGCCAGCGGCAGCGTCATCGCCGCGTCGCCGAGATCGCTGACGGCGGTCCACATGACCGGGTTCGTGATCGATGCCCGCCCGGTCAGGCGACCAGTAGCGCCGACATGCGCGTGGCCAGGTAGCTTTCGAAATCCGCGGCCACTTCAGGGTGCCGCAGCGCGAACTCGACCGTCGCCTTCAGATACCCGAGCTTGCTGCCGCAATCGAAACGGGTGCCGTCGTAGCGATGGGCGAGCACCTGCTCGTCCGACAGCAGCGACTGGATCGCGTCCGTCAGCTGCAATTCGCCGCCGGCACCGGGCCGCAGTGCGCGCAGATGCTCGAACACCTTCGGCTTCAGCACGTAACGGCCCACCACGCCGAAATTCGACGGCGCCTTGGCCGGCTCCGGCTTCTCGACGATGCCGGACAGCTTGAACAGGTTGTCCTCCCAGCGCTTGCCTTCGATCACGCCGTACGACCTCGATGCGTCGGGCGCGATTTCCTCCACGCCGATCACCGACGCGTGATAGTGATCGAACACGTCGATCATCTGGCGCAGCACGGGCGTCGGGCCGTCGAGCAGGTCGTCGGCGAGGATCACCGCGAACGGCTGGTCGCCGACCAGCTTCTCCGCGCACAGCACGGCATGACCGAGCCCCAGCGCTTCGGCCTGGCGCACGTAGAAGCAGTCGACGTGGCTCGGCTTGATGCCGCGCACCAGCGACAGCAGCTTTTCCTTGCCGCGCGCTTCGAGCTCGGCCTCGATCTCGTAGGACTTGTCGAAGTGGTCTTCGATCGCGCGCTTGCTGCGCCCGGTCACGAAAATCATTTCGGTGATGCCCGCGTCGATCGCTTCCTCGACCGCATACTGGATCAGCGGCTTGTCCACGACCGGCAGCATTTCTTTCGGACTGGCTTTGGTCGCCGGCAGAAATCGCGTACCGAGACCGGCAACCGGAAATACGGCTTTCGTCACTTTCAACATGATTTTCGAATTCCATCCGTTCAGGATCAGGCATCAACAATGCCGGGGGAAGGTGGCGATGCGCGCATGCAGTCGTCGCTCGCCGGTGCCATATCGTTCGCGCGGCCGGACCCGCGCCGTTCGACAATCGTATGGGCGTTCCCGTTTCGAGTGGCGACCGAATCTAGGCCGAATCCGACAGGGATGAATGGCGAATGGTGAATTGCAATTGCCGATTTCGAATATGTCGGATGCCATCTAGGAATTGTCGGCATGACGTCGATTGCCTGACATAGATTCAGGCATCCATTACTGGACGGCCGGTCGCGGCGCCGCGCGTGCGGCATGCGACGACCGCCGTCGGCTCAGGAGCAGTCATGACCGGACAGGGCGATATCTTCGATGCAATTGCGGAATTCAACCGGGCGTATCTCGTGCTCGCGCAGCGCATATTGCGGATCGATTACGAACAGGGCAAGCGGCAATTGGGTATCTCGGATGCCATTGCCGCATCGATCGACGCGTTGACGCTGGATCAGATCGATGAACTCGCGGCCGGCGGCGAACTGGTTTGTGAATTTCGCGCCGAAAACGCGCCGGGCCGCGCGTGATTCGTTTTCCGGTTTTCCCGAATGGATGTTCCGGTCGCGCCTATTCACGAGATTGCACCGTCGCGGCCGTTCGTTTTTTTACACCAAGAGAATGTGGAGGAATTGCATGCCCGGTTATCGCGAATTGAAGGCGCAAGCCGATGAATTGATGAAGCGCGTCGAGGAAGCCCGGCTCGCCGAACTCGAGGCCGTCATACAGGAGATTCGCACCCGGGTCGCCGAATATGGGCTGACCGCCGGGCAGATATTCGGCCGCCACGGCGGCGCGGCGAAAGCGACGCCGCGAAAGAACGCATCGGCGCCGCGCTATCGCGACCCGAAGACCGGCGCGACCTGGAGCGGGCGCGGGCGCGAGCCGGCCTGGATCAAAGGCGGCCGTCGCGACCGGTTCCTGATCGAGCGCAACGCCGGTTGAATGTGACGGCTTTCGAATCCCGCTTTCCGGCAGCGGAGCAGCCGCTTGCGAAGTGTTGGCCTGGAGATGCCGCGGCGTGTGCATGCGAGACCGGCGTCGCCGGTCTCCCGATACACGCTGATCTGCGGTGATCGCATCGAGATGGCGCGCTTCGTCGTCCCGTGTCGGTCGAAACGATGCCCGTGGATCACACGTCGGTGCAAACCGGAGTCCGGAATCCGGGCAGGTAATGCGTCCTTTCACCGCGACCCGCTGGTTCAGATACGGCAACAGCAGCAAGTGCCCGGTGCTGCCCGCCTAGCGTCTGGCCGAGCCGAATGTCGGTCACGACCCTGCTGACGCACGGCGGAGCGCGGGACCGATCGATCAGCGGGGCGGCGGAGCCGCACTCAGCTTCTCCGACAGCATCCGCTCGTACACGCCAAAGTGCAGATCGACCTCCTTTTGCGTGACCGGGGTGACCGTGATGTTGATCTGGTCGGGCAACAGGCCCAGCACAACCGCAACCGCGGCTTCAAGTTGCGGCGCACAAACCTTGTCCTCCGCCATCGTCGTGCCGACCAGCACGTCGTAGGTCTGTTCGTGCCGGCAGACGACCTCGACGAGTCGCGCCCGCGCGCTCATGTTGTTGTCGATCGCGAGCCTGACGACCTCGGTCACAGTGCGCATCGTCTCGGTCGGAAAGCCCTTCGTCGAGCGCAGCCGGATACGATGCCTGCCCAGCGTAAGCCAGTCCGTGTCGAATTCCATGGCGTCCTCCGCATGCAGTTCCAAGCCGCTGCGATGATAGGTTCCAGCACCGGAATTTCAAGTGCAAAAATCTGCCGACGCACCTTGAAATTTTTCGCAGAGTGCCTATCTTAGGTTTCGCTCAGGCAGACGCGCGGGCCTCCGGATCCCGCGCGCTGCGTGTTTCGATTTGTTTGCCGACAGTCTGGCAGGCGAACTGGAGCGCGTAGGCCCGTTCGCCTCCCGGCTGCATTCAAGGAGGATACGATCATGAGCGATCTTTACTTCGGAACCGACCTCTTCAGCGAGTTCGACCGCCTGCAGCAGCAGATGGCGCAACGCTTCGGCGGCTTCCCGTCCAGCATCCGCGCTGGCCGGCTTGGCGCGTTTCCTCAGATCAATATCGGTGCGACCGACGAGTCGATCGAGATCGTCGCCTTCGCCCCGGGCATCAACGCCACCGAACTCGACGTATCGATCGACAAGGGCTTGCTGACCATCAGCGGCGAACGCAAATCGACACAGCCCGACACCGGAAGCGAGACGCGTACGTATGCGCAGGAGCGCTTTGCCGGTGCCTTCAGGCGCGTCATCGAGCTGCCCGACACCGCCGATCCCGACAAGGTCCAGGCGCGCTACGAAAATGGCTGCCTGTCGATCAGTGTCGGCAGGCGCGAATCGTCCAGGCCGCGCGCCATCACTATCCGGTAATCCGAGGAGCCGATCATGAATGACACGACCCAACTGGCCGAACGCGGCCCGTCCACCGTCGCACGTCGCGGCACCGAACAACCCAGGCGCCGGATCACGCTCGTCCCGGCTGTCGACATATACGAGGACAGCCAGGTCGTCACGCTATGGGCGGATCTGCCCGGCGTGACGAGGGACAAGCTGGACGTCAAGGTTCACGACAACAGCCTCTCGATCGAGGCCGAGGCGGCGGTGCCGACGCCGGCAAATCTGCGGCTGCAGCATGCGGAGGTCCGCGAACCGCACTTCGCCCGGACGTTCACGCTGTCACCGGACTTCGATACGTCAAGGATCGAGGCGAGCCTCCAGGACGGGGTGCTGAAGCTGACAATCCCGCGCCGCGACGAGGCGCGCCCACGGCGTGTTGAAGTCAGGACCGGCTGATCCTTCGGCAACGGCAGGCCGGCAACCAGGGCGGCAGCGATCGCGCTGCCGCCTGCGCGGACCAGGTGCAGGGGGGCGGGTGTCTGATGTTACGCAGGAGTCCTGGAAAGGACACGTGATCGATCTCCGCGCCATTCCCGTGCGACGGATCGTGATCCGCCTGTCCGCACTGGATGGCTACATCGCTATCGTCCGGATAGTCCGAATCGAACGGAACGATGAGGTGTAGGCCGACCGGCATCCGCCGCGTTTCAGCGAACGCTGGACAAGCGCGACCGAAGCGCGGCGCGATGCGGTCGAGTACGCGGTGAAATCAGATTGAAGCTGAATCGGAGGACGCCATGAATACCGATTTGAAAAAGTGGAACCCCTTCAAGTTCCTTCGCGGAACTGCCCGCAAATCCGATGCGGAAGGCGCGGAAAGCACGCCGACAGGCGAACAGTGGCGGGCTTCGTGGCCTGACATCCCGCGATTGTTCTCACGCGACCCGTGGCGTGCAATGGAGGCGTTCTTTCACGACCCGTTTGCAGGCGGTGGCGCGCTCGAACGCTGGTTTGGCGACTTCAGCTCGTCGCGCTTCCAGCCGCGCATCGACGTCGTCGATGAGGGGCAGGTGCTGCGCGTGACCGCCGAACTGCCCGGAATGGAGCGCGAAGATCTGAAGTTGAGCGTCGAGGATGGAGCAATCGTGCTGCGTGGAGAGAAAAAGCAGGATGTGCGCAGCGAGGAAAACGGCTGCTACCGGCTGGAGCGCGCCCATGGAAGCTTCATGCGCACGATCCCGATGCCGGAAAACGCTGATCCCGACCACACCCTGGCAAAGTTTGATAACGGTGTACTCACGTTGACCGTGCCGAAATCGGAACCGGTGCAGTCCGCCAGTCGCACGATCGATATTGGCTAGGGCAAGCACGCCAAGATCTCGCATCGCCGGGCCCGCTTTGGGTGCAACACGCTGCAGGAGGTGTCATATGCAAACGGACAACGTCATGGAGTATCACGGCTGCGAGGTCCGGCCGGTGGTAACCGTCACCGGAAACAGCCGCTACGCGGCAGCGGCCATTGTCACCGACCGGGCCGGCGAGACACGCACGCTCGGCGTCGATGGCGATTTCGCCAACGCCCAGGAGGCACGCGATGAAGCGCTGGAGCTTGCCGTCGCATGGATCCAGCAACGCTCGGTCGTTTCAGAGCGGTATGTCCGGCGGATCTAGCGTGCCGGTCGAAAGCCGAGGGCCGGGCGCGAAGCAGGCACCTGCGGAATTGATGGGCGATTCGCTCCCGGTTCCGGTGGCTACGGCCGGTTAGCGACCGTGAATACAAGCGACGGGAAAGGGTAGGGTCAATACCGGGCCGATAACGAGAGATGTCATGACGTCACGGCTTATGATAGGGAATTGCGCTTACCTTGCTCATGCCCCTGACAGGGCGCCTCAATGGATTGCGGGAGCAAAGAGCCGCGATCGTTTTTTGATCAAACAATGAGTCGAGTCGACGATTGAGCACAAAGCCGCTAACCCTGGAAAACGGGAAATACTGGGCGACGTGTCGCGAGCGAACGGTTTTCGCTGCCACGGCAAATGGATATGGTGACGTCTTTCCCGGTGCAGAGGTGATCGTCAAGGACGGATGGGCTACCTTTACCCGTGACGGCGTCGAGGTGTGGAACTGCAGTGCACGTTATGCAGCCGCACACTTCGACGTTCAGACTGCTTAGGAGAATCCGCAGATGAGCCAGCTTGTTCAGATTGCGCCCGGCGTTGTGTTCTCATCTGATGTGCTTGGCGTCGATTGGGCGCGGAAATATCGACAGGACGACGGAGATGCTCAGTCCATGGACCGGCAGGACTTGGCGGTAAACGAAAGCGATCAGGCAGGTCGCACTAGCATGCCGGCTCAGTTGTCGTTGTTGTAGAGAACCGCCGATCACGGGCACCTTGCGCCTGTCGCGCCTTCGCGTTGCCGCCGACGTTCGCTCCTGCGTCGATGCCCGACGCCGCCACCGGTTTCTTCCGCGAGTGAGTGCCGGGCCTGACCAAACGTCAACGGGTAGCGCGCACGCGAGCGCGAGGTCGCGCTTCCGTTCCGACCGCCTCTTACGCGTCTTTCAGCCAGGGCATCTCCACGGGTGACACGACCAGTTGCCGGAATTCGCGTTTCAGATCGAAGATGAACCCGACCAGGATCATGGATTCGGCGTAAGGAATCGGAAAGACGTGCGGATTTTCCGGAGTCCGCAGGGGGCGCTCGGGCGTGTCTGCGGTCGCCGCGGCGTTCTCGCGAACGCTTTCCAGTTCTTCAGCCATGGCCGGGTCACCGACTTTCAACACACGGTTGCGCAGGTCGCTGAAGGGCTCGATGCGCGCAGCGTCTTCGTGGTATTCGGGTACTTCGTAAACGAACCAGGACATTTTCGTCTCCCATGAGAAGGGGCGCTATTCTAACGCTGCCCGAGGATCCACCGAAAATCGGCCATGTCGTGCAATGGCGGTGGGCGCTGCGAGGAAGTGGGCCTTCGAGGTGTGATCATCGATGTGTCTCCCTGAGGATTGTCCCCATTGGGATATATGCTGACGAATAGTGAACCTCGCCTTGAGAAGCAAATGCCGAATCAAACTTCCGCGCTGCTGAACACGATCGACGCCGACAAGGCGACACTCGACGCCGCGCGTCCGCTGCCACAGCACACCGTCGCCTCGCTGCGCGAAAAGTTGTTGCTCGAGTGAACGTATCACTCGAACGCGATCGAGGGCAACACGCTGACGCTGCGAGAAACCAAGGTGGTGCTCGAGGGCATCACGGTCGGCGGAAAATCCCTTCGCGAGCACTTCGAGGCGACAAACCATCGTGACGCGATCGCTATGTCGAGGACATCGTGGCGAAAGCGGAGGCACTGTCGGAATGGCAGATTCGCAACATCCACAGTCTCGTGTTGAAGGGCATCGATGCTGAGGAAGCGGGCCGGTATCGCCGCGAAAACGTGGTGATCGCGGGTGCGAGTACAACCCCGCCGGATTTCATGCATCTGCCTGCTGAAATGGCCGCGCTGATCGACTGGTATGAGGCGGCCGGAGACATGCATCCGGTCGAGCGGGCGGCGGAACTGCACACGCGATTCGTGAAGATCCGTCCGTTCATCGATGGCAACGGGCGGACGGGGCGGCGGCTGCTCAACTTCGAGTTGATGAAGGCGGGCTATCCGCCCGCGATCATCCGCAAAGAGGATCGGCTTGCCTACTATGACGCGCTCGACAAAGCATGCGTGAGTGGCGAATACGGCGACATCACGCGACTGGTTGCCGAATCTGCACAACGCTCGCTTGGCACGTATCTCGACGTGCTCGGGCTGCGTCATGCACCCGCACCGGATACGGCTCCGCCGTCGCCGGGTTTTCGGCCGTAATCAAATATGAACTGGTTTCAGAAGAATTTATAAGAAACGAACCCGTTATTGAGCGTTTGGACGCGCAGACGATCTGCATTTCGAGCCCTTCGTCTCGGTATCGGAAGGGGCGTTCAACGACATCCTGGATCAGATATCGCCCTCATACAGCAGGTCCTGAGCGGATCACGTTCTCGCGGGCGACGACACCTGCAATACGCACGCGCAGATCGAGCACATCGAAATGTCTGGGGCAGAATTCACCCGGTCTCGCCGTGCAAGCGCCGCGCGGCGACACGCGCGGCACGGGATCACGATCGACCGCGATGGGCGCCGGCCGGAAACGTGCTGCCGGCCGATCGAGGTCGCGTGGGGATATCAGGGAGCCTTGATTTTGCTGCGTTTTATCGGCGTAGATCGAACCAGATCCGCCAAGGAAGCGGCACCTGAAACAATACTCAGCGGTATCAGTCGCTTGCTGAATGGCCCTTCCGCGCTTCTGATACCTGCCCTGGATGAATGTGCCGCCTGATTGGAATAGTGGGTGGCCCTCGGAATAGGGCGCTATTGAAACAAAAGTCCGTGCCGCAGATAACTGTCAACATTGACAGGGATTGCTTCAAATCGAGTGCTTGCCGACTCGACGACAGCACGACCTGATTGAAGACAGGCGGATGATCCCTCAAGCGTGACGCCATTTTGCCAACGTGGGCAGCTCGCGTTCGGTGGCCGTATCGTCCAGACGGGTCCAGCTGTAAAACGTGCCGTTCCATCCCGGAACGGGCAGGGGCGCCGCGCATTTGACGTCGGCGAGGCCCGGCCGATAGGCCTGCGATGGCCAGAACAGCGGCATGACGCTGCGCGCCTCCATGCCTTGGCGCAATTCGGCCGGACCGTTCGCGTCGGACACGATATCGCAGTGAAACGACCAGTCCTCCTCATTCCAGGCGAGAAATACGCTTGGCGCGCCCGCGGCGTCGAACATCAGCACCGCGTCCTGATTGGGGCGCCAGTAGTATTCGACGATGCCTTCCCGCGCGGCCACCTCGTCGATCAGTTTGACGATCCTCGGATCCCGGTAGGTCGACCCTGCTTCATGCAGGCTGATGTGCCCGCGAGCCGCGCAGTGCTTGCGTTTCGCGTTGTCCAGCACGGTTGCCAGCTTGCGTGGCATCTCGACGTCGGTTTTCTTCAGAAAGCAATCGATCAGTCCCGCGTTGAACGCGTCCACCGCCTCGCGCTCGTCGGCAACGCCGGTGAGCAGGATTTTCATGCAGTTTGCGTTGCGGATGGAGGAAAGAAGCTGGATGCCGTCGACCTCCGGCATCGAAAAGTCCACGACCACCGCGCCCACCGCCTCGAATCGGGCGGGATCGGTGAGCGCATCCTCGCCGATCGCATTGCCGCCTTTTTTCTCCGCACCGAAATAGTCCGCGGCCGTTGGCGGCATCTCCACGTCACGCGACGACACGAAGTCGAGCGCCACCCGGGGTTGCGTAAAAAAGCGGTTCAGGTGTTCGTCCGGAAATGCGCCCCGCAGCGCCTGCAGGAAATCCGGGTTGTCGTCGACAAACACCACGGACACGGGATAGAGCACCGGTTGCCTGACGAAGGTTTGCATACGAGTGTCGATAAATCGCAGAAAAAGATTCGATAACGGAGACGCGTTTCCACAAATGACGGCCGCGTTGCATGACCGCGCCAATTATCCGGCGAAAGTGGGATTTACATCAACCATTTGTCAACCACTAATTTGGCATGTATTGACCGAAGCGCTCAACGGAATTGCACGGCGAGAATCTGGCCATTCCTTCTCGTTGAAGGAATGCGCCGCTACCGCCAGTAGCGATTCAAGGAGTTATCCATGTTGACGCAAGACGCGATTCTTCACGTCCTTTCCAATGAAACGGCGCATCTGTCCGAAAAAACCTTCCACCACGTGGTCGACATTTACCTCAAGGATTCCAATGCCTTCATGAATACCTATTTCGCACGCTACTTCGAATGGCAGGGCGTGTGCCGTGAACGCTGGTTTCACGAATGCATCCACAACAACCTGCTGGCGGCCGGCGGGTCGTTCGTGACGAAGCGCGCGCATCAGGAATACGTCCAGGAGACGTTCCCGTTCCAGCGGGTCGACTGCTTCCTCAATACGTTCGAGGTTCGGCAGTGTTCGGCGTATCTGCTGTTTCGCTTCTACGTCGACGGACGACAGGTGTCGCTGGGGTACCAGCAGATCGTGTTTGCCGGTCCCGACAAGCGGATCAGCCGGTTTCCGGCGGGCATCATCGAGCGCGTCAAGGCGTATGAACTGATCCTGCCGTCCGCCGCGAACTGAAGGTGAGACTGCCTTACCCGATGCGATAGTGCCGGGTGGGCGCCGGTGGATCGCGCAATGCCTGGTCCGCCGGCGAGCCGGGCTCCGGCAGCCGAATCGTGAACGTGGTCCGGACGCCGGGGATGGATTCACATGCGATGGTGCCGCCGAGCGCTTCGCAGGCGCGGCGACAGAAGCTCAAGCCCATGCCCGCGCCGCACCCGTGCGACTTGGTCGAGAAGAAGGCGTCGAAGATCTGAGGGAGCACCTCGGGAGCGATGCCCGGGCCCGTGTCGCTGAAACGCACCACGCAATAACCGTTGCTGCGATGCGCGTCGATCTCGATCTGCCCACGGCCGCTTGCGTCGATCGCATACAGGGCGTTTTTCAGCAGGTTGAAGATGACGAAGATCACGAGCGAGTCGGTTCCGGAGAACCGGAGGTCCGGATCGATCGCGCCGACCGACACGCGGTCGCGCTCACCCGGACGGAAGGGAAAACGATCCACCGCGGCGTCGACACAGGCCCGTATCGGATAGGCCGCGAAGCCGTGGCGATCGAGGCGGTCCAGCGTAAAGGACGCCAGGGACATTTCGACCACGGTGCTCGTGGTGTCGACCTGGCGCCGGATCGACGATGCTAGCGTCGGCAGCCGGTCCAACTGCCCCGGATACAAGCTGTCGGCGCACAACCGGTGCTCCACCGCCAGCCGATACCCGCGCAGCAGTGCCGGCAGGACGTTGCGCAGCTCGTCCGCATGCAGGCCGATCGCCGCCAGCGGCGTGGCCACTTCGTGCGCGACCGTCGCGGCCAGGAGATAGGGGCCCATCAGGCCATAGCGGACGATCGACGTCGCGAGAATCCCGAGACTCATCGCAATGAACAATACCCCCACCGGATAGAACTCGACGCCGTAGTTCACTGCGTAGTCGGTGGCCGCGAGCGAGTAGAGGCCCAGGCTGACGAGACATTGCGTGAGCAGTTGCCGGACATCCCGCGCGCGCGTCTGTCGTCGTGCCTCGATCAGGAGCCAGCCGCTGCGGCCGACCAGGAGGACGGTCTGCACGACGTGCAGCGGATGCAGGGGGCCCGCGTTGGGATACGGGCCGAAGAAATGCAGGCGGAATCCATCGACGACCCCATTGCCCGTGACCAGCAGCACGGCCAGCAGCACGCAAAGGCCGTAGGAGGCGAACATGAACGGCCGCTCGTCCCGACGCGACACGATCTCCGTCACGAAATGATAGAAGGTCGTCGGCAGGAACAGGATGAACAGATAGCCAGCCTTGACCAGCAAGTTGGCGACGTCCGCGTCGCTCGTCTGGAACAGGAAGGCCCACGTTCCCTGCCAGACGAAGGTCGCCGCGCACATCAAGGCGAACGGGACGGATACCCGCGTGAGGCCCTTGGTGGCCAGCACGTAGAGGCCGAACCCGAGAAACAACGCAGAGACGAACGCGGGCAAGATCGAGTACATGATGCGTGAATCCACAATGTTCACTGGTCGCGCACCACTGTACTGTCCTGGCCGGTGCCGGTTGCGAGAGTAGCACGCAGCGGCAGGCGAGCGAGCGCGGGCGGGTTGGTCCACGAGGGTTTCGCGCATCTCGATTGCGGATCGTGCGCGTGGCGGATCCTGAATAGGATAATCGATCGCCGTCGTGATCAGGAACTGGCCATGGGCCAAAACTTTGCCGCATGCGAGCCATGCATTCACGATTGCATTCGTTATTGCGATCGCGCGAACTATCGCCATGACAAATGCCGGGAACCGCGCAGTAACAGATGCTGCGGCCGATCGGGTGAAGCGGGAATTCGAACAATGCAACAATTTGCCGCAGCCAACTGTTCGATCAGCGGATGAACTGTTCTCGATTTTCAAGCGATTTTTCGAAGCAATCGCGCCGATCGAACACGAAATCAAGAGTAATCGACCGGCCCGATACATCTTTCCGGGAACCCGCGTTCCCTGTCACGGAAAAATGACGTCAGCCGGATAACAGATTCACGCTTGCGGTAAACACCGCGGGCCACGCATTAACACCGAGTTTCGCGAATATTTCGCGATGCTCGAAAATCGCACGGATTATCGAATCAAATTCGATGCCGACGGCCGCGGCACGGCCATCATGGAATCAGCATGACTTTTCCGCTGACCTTGGATTTGGCGAGCTCGAACGACTGGAGCGCCTCGTGCAACGGCAATCGATGGGAGATGAGCCGAGCGAGGCGCACCTCATTGGCGACCACGAAATCGACCACGTTCCGCCAGGTCTGGTGCGTGGCACGGTAGGTGCCGCGAATTTGGTGACGCATCCGCACGAAGCGCGCGCCGTCGAAGGCGACGCGATTTGCGTGAATTCCGCATAGCACCATCACGCCGGATGCGCGCAGCACCGAGAGGCCGCTGTCGACGGCCGACTGCACGCCGGCCGCGTCGATCACGATGTCGGACGCATCCGTTCCGGCCAGTGCGGCGGCATCGTGCGGCGACAGGTACTTGAGGTCGACGGTCCGCCCGATGCCGAGCGCGCGCACGCCGGCAAGCCGCTGCTCGTCATCGTAGCCGGCGACTACCACCTGCGCGCCAGGCTCCTCCGCGAGCAGCGCGATAGCCTGGTGACCCTGAACCAGAATTAGTCCCGGTCGGAAGTGGAGATTTCCGGCTTGGTTGAGTTGTCAGGCGAGGCGGATTCCCTTGCCTGACGGGCGAATTCGGCGGGCGTCATCCACTGCAATGCGGAGTGGGGACGAACCTCGTTATAGTACGTGCGCCAGTCGTCGATTTTGCTCTGCGCGTCGGCCAATGACAAGAACCAATGCGCGTTCAGACATTCTTGCCGGAAGCGCCCGTTGAAGCTTTCGACCTTGGCGTTGTCAGTAGGCGTGCCCGGCCGGCTGAAATCCAGTTCAACGCCATGTTCATACGCCCAGCGATCCATTGCCTTCGAGATGAACTCGCTGCCGTTGTCGACCTTGATCGTGGCCGGGTGCCCGCGCATGGCGGTGATACGCGTCAGCGCTTCAACCACATGTTCTCCCTTCAGGCTTTGTCCAACCTCGATGGCCAAGCATTCCCGTGTGTAGTTGTCGACGATGGTCAGAGTCCGAAGGCGTCGCCCATCGAACAGGGCATCTGCAACGAAATCCATGCTACAGATTTCGTTGATCGCGGTCACGATATGCTTGGGCTGTCGCAGCCGAGCCGATTTGTTACGTCGTGGCCGCTTATGCCGCAGTGAAAGGCCCTCCGCCCGATACAGCCTGTAGACGCGCTTGCAGTTATCTCGCCAGCCTTCCCGTCGCAGGACCACGTGAACGCGCCGATACCCATAGTGCACGCGCGTGGCGGTGATTTCCTTGATACGCATGAGCAGCGCCGACGAATCACGCGCAACCGACTGATACCGATACAGCGAACGAGACATGCCAAACAACGCGCAAGTCTTCGTCAGGCTGGTTCGATAGCGATCACGCAATTCATCGATCAACATGCGCCGACGGGCAGGCTTCAGAGCTTTTTTGCGAGTACGTCCTGCAGCATGGCCTTGTCCAGGCTCAGGTCCGCCACAAGCCGCTTCAGCTTCGCGTTTTCTTCTTCGAGCTGGCGCAAGCGGCGCAGCTCAGAAGGCCCCAACCCTCCGAATTTTTTCTTCCAGTTGTAGAAAGTCGCCTCGCTTATTCCGAGTTTGCGGCAGATCTCCTCGACCTTCGTACCCAGCTCGGCTTGCTTCAGGGCAAATGCGATCTGCTCTTCCGTAAACTTGCTCGTCTTCATGGCATGGCCTTCGTGTCCGCTTGGACACATCATGCCGAATTTCTCTACTTTTGCACCGGACTATTTCTTGGTTCAGGGTCAAAACTAATACCGGGACGGAAATTGGGCCAGCCTTAGCATCTTACAGCGACGTGCCACGTGTAACGCATGGCTCGAGCTAAAGATCCATTTTTTGTTACCGATATCCGAGTATGGGTGCTAACCGGTTGTCAAGAAATGAAAGGAAACCGTTAGTCGTTTACTCGATGGGGTTGTTATCTCAGTGCGTCCGACGCCGACGGTGTCGACGCGCTTTCTCGTCAGCGAAGTTCATGTATGAGAAACACGCAATTTGAATTTTTCGCATGACAGGCTGGCCAATCAGGACCGAACTAGATGGACACACTGCTGGACTATCTCGCACCCGTCATTTTCAAGGGTGGTGAAAGTAACGATTACGTGGTCGAAGTGCTTTCCAATGGCGGGCTCGGCACTCGTCACCTCCCATCGGGAGCAGTAGTACCGCACGTACTTTCAACGCTGCCGGCCGATTCGCTCCAGCAAAAGCTGCCTTCGCAACTCCCGCTGGGCACGGGAATGGAAGCGCTCAATCCATATCTCCAGGCAGCCAATCTCGGAGTTGGCCTGCTGAACCTCGGCGTGAGCGCATGGACTGCCTGGAAAGTGCACAAACTCGACAAGAAGGTGGATACGCTGCTGGATGGCGTGGCGAAAATCGATGAGAAAGTCGATCGTGTCGAATACTTGCTTGGCGAATCGGTGAACTATCTTGACGGATTGATTCGCGAGAATGCACACACGCTGGGTCTCATCGTCGAACATCAGGATCGTATCGGGCGCGACCTCGCCGTGCTGCGTGTGGAAGTCATGAAGGAGTTCCAGTCCGTGCATGCCGCATTGACCTCGGCCGAGGCGATACGTCAGGCTCAGGAACTCGAACAGCAGATGCGCACGCTGCACAGGTATTACCGGACGTGTTCCGAGGAGATGAAGGCGGGTCGACAGCCGCCGACGGCCGATCTGCGCCGTATTGTTGATGTCGCGATTGAACTGGTGGCGTGGGTCGAGACTCGCCTCGCAGCGTTGCGTGTCGGCTCGGCAGACCGGATGCCGCTATTCATCGCGTGTGCTTTTGCATTGCGAATCGAGGTCGACGCGCGGGATCAGCTTGACGAAGCGCCGCGCTATGCACGACGGGAAATCGACAGGCTCCGCCACGCAATCCAGGGCGAGCTTCATGCGCTGACCGAACATGCGTCATTGTTCGCACTCGCAGAAGAGCGGGGTTTTCTGGTCGCACAATACGTCTACTTGCATCGGGCCACGCGGCAGAGCGCGACCCTCATCGAGTTCCACGGCGGCCGGATTGTCCCGTATTGCCCCGCCGCGATACTGCACTGGGACGACGGCCTCGGGGATGTGCGGCATGCGCTTGCGCATCAGGCGAACGCGCCCGCGCCTGCGCTCCTCGAGTTGCGGACGCTTGAGGATCACGCTGCGTGGCGGCGACTGTCCGGCTGGCCACTTGGGAGCGCCGATGACGAAATCGCAACGGCAGATCTCTCTCGCGTACTCGGCTTGCCCCATGATCGAAGCCTCGCGACAGCGGACATGCTGGACCTGCTGCGCGTCGGCCCGGCCGCCCTGGCCGATGCGCGTGAACGAATTTCCAAGGAGTTGATCTAGATGGACAACACGCAACAAGAGTCGGTGCAGCTGATTCTCGCGCGGTTAGCGAGTCGCTGGCGGTCTGTCGCCGACGATATCGCGCGTATTACCGGTACGCTACGCGACGCGATTGGCGCGTCGTGGGCGGGATTGGGAAATGACGTCGAGTCTCATATCGATACCCTTCGCGATGCCGTTGGGATTTTCGAGGCCGCCGCGCTCGAACCCGAAGTGGTGATCGCCACGACGGGGACCACGAGTTCCGGCAAGAGCACGCTCGCAAACATGCTCATCGGCGATGCCCTGCTTCCGAAGGCTGTTCAGGAAATGAGCGCGGGCGTTGTCATCGTTCGTCATGACGACGCGCGCCGCCGTCTCGTCATTGAGGATACGCGCGGTGCGACATGGACGGTTGGCGAATGGGATGCATTGAGCGCGCAAGACGTACGTCAACGTCTCGAAGCGACGATGAAGGCGTACCGTGACCGTGTCACCGGTGGCGCGGACGGTGACGGTGCGGGCCTCGAGCCGCCGCGCATCCACATCACGTGGCCAACCAACATGGGGCTGCGCCATGAGGAATTCGGTTTGCCGCGCGGCTCGCGCCTGACGATCATCGATCTGCCTGGCCTGAAATACGTCAATGACGATCTGAATGGCGCGGTGATGCGCCAATACGCGCGCAAAGCGCTTTGTTTCGTCGCCTACAACTCGCTGGAAACCGATCCGCGCAAGCAGGAAGCGCTGCTGCGGCAAGTCGTCGATCAGGTCAAGCAGCTTGGCGGTTCGCCCGCGCGTATGCTATTCGTTCTGAATCGCATCGATGCCTACCGGACTGACGAGAATCCGGAAGAAAGTGAACGCTCATTCACTGACCACGTGACGCAGCAGATCCGGAAAGGGGTTATACAAGCGCTGCCCGAATACGCCGGCGAAGCGGCGGCGATCGAGCCGGTGGCGCTCTCGAGTGAGCCGGCGCTGTATGCAGTGTTGGCCGACGCATTGGGGCGGAGCAACGACGAAGCCGTGTTGCGGAAGCTCGCAAAAGAATACGCGACTCTGTTTTCCGACAGCGAACTTGATGCACTGCCGCGTGCGCCGTCCGACTGGTCAGACTCGCAGCGCCGCTGGTTCCTCGGGGAAGCGCGTTATCAGTCGCGCCTCGAACTGTTCCAGTCGCGGCTGGCGTCGCACCTGAAATCCAATCTGCCCGAACTTCTCATTCCCGATCTGGTGGACGGGGCGTATGTCCCGGCGCGAGCAGCTCTCGAGGGAATTGACGCATTGGTCGAGGCGTATCAGTACGACGAGACATCGAAGATCGCGGAAATCGGCGCGAAACTCGAAGCATTGCATCAGCGATTGAAGGCTGTGAAGAAGGAGGCGCTGATACCGCTAAACCCTCTGACGGAGGCCGCAAATGGCGACGGCGACCTCATCGACAATCTAAGCGTCGCCGTGCCGCACGTTGAAGCCAAGCTGGGTCTCGGCGGCGCTAACGACGAGCCGGGAAAACTGTCGGCGCTGTCTGATGCGCCGATGGACGCGGTCAATGGGCCGCTGTTCAGGCTCTTGCATTTTCTGAACTGCAGGATGAACGGAGAAGTTGCGGACGATGTATCGATCGAATCCGTCCCTTCGTTCATCAAGCTCGACGCGGCGCTTGACCAACTGCACGAAGGGCCGTATGCCAAACATTGGCGTTCAGGCGGCAAGTTCGAGGCCGCAGAGGCGAAGCAGGTGCGCGATGCCATGTCCGAATTCGGGCGGATGCTATCGACCGCCGCGAGTGAACTCATCGAGCGAGAGTCGGTGATTCAGGCGGCGCGCATGAGTCTTGCATTGGAAGCGTGTGCGGCCGTTATTGTCGAGCGTACGGAGGCGGATGCATCTGCCGTGATCGCCGAAGCGGGACTCCCGGGCCTTCAAGGAGTGTTCCGAGGTCCAGTCGACATCGTGCCGTTGCAACTGCCTCGTGTCCCGTTTTCACCGACCATGACGACCTGGCGTACCACCGAGCGTCAGCAAGTCGAGGAGACAGAGTATGTCGAGAAGCGAGTCTGGTGGAAGCTCTGGATCGGTAAATCGCAGGTTGAGCAAAAACGTATGGTGATGCGGGAGACGATGCGCGAGGGCATTGAAGTTGCGTCATTCGAGCAAGTGTTGGAAGGATTTTCGTCGACTATTACGTTGGGGCAGTTCGAGATCTACGTCGGCACCTGGATCCGGGGCGCACTTTCACGTTTCGACGCGCTGCTCGACGAGCGTCTGAAAGACGGTATCAAGATCTATCGGAACGCCCTAGAGCAGCGTCTGGCAGAAGTCGAAGAAGGCGCGCGGACAAGGATCGACAGCGTCGGAAAGTATCGAGACGTGGTTCGGCAGACGCTCGAAACGGTCGAGTGCAGCCGTCGTTGGCGGGGCGCGTGCTGAGCTCTCTGCAAACGAAGCATCGGTCAAGCGAGGAAACATGGAAGCGGAGAACCTGTTGTTGATTGGGCTGACGTTGTTTTTGGCCCTTCTTGGTGGCGCAGCGCTTCGGCGGAGGTCAAGGGAGTCTGGCCAACCACTGCATCGCAGCGAGCGAGGTGAGGCAGCGGAGCTGCGGGATGTGCCGGAGCAAAGCGATGTACAACATCATGAGCTACGGCAGCGTAACTTGCCGTTGGAACGAGCGGCTAAGACGGCAGAGATCAGCGCGCGGGCGATCATTCTTGCGGTAAGTTCGACTGCGGGAAAACTTGGGACGAACGTTGCAGATACCGGAACTGCCGACGACCTGCTTGTGCGGGGCTCGCATTGGTGGGCCGGTACACGTGAAGAATGGGACCGGACGGTCGATCAAAGCGGTTGGATCCCGGCGGCCGAATTTCCGCATCATGAAAATTCCGTTATCGTCGTCTCGTTCGAATTATCAGGCGACAACCGAGACGTGCCGGCTTCCCGCCTCAGCGCGGCGATGCTGCTCCGGCAGACGGCCAAGCGGGACGGCGTGCGGGTGGGTGAGTACTATGCCATCCCGCCAGGTGTCGCGCTCGGTCCTCTGGGATTCAAGCGATAAACGAAACGCATGCGCGGCGACGCAAATTCGAAGCGCACGCTTCCTTTTTTCATGCGGGTGCAACCGCCGTAACGCAACGATTACATTCACCGAGGAAGATTAGAAGCTATCACTCCCATTGAGCGAACGTGATCCATTGGGCACGCCACCCATTTGGCAGTGATGCGAGGGAGACATCGCCCTGAACTTGACCGGCGACGGCAGACTCGCGGAGGGATTCCATATTCTGCTCGTTGCGCTTGCGTGGTGGCATATGATGGTGGAACACATATCGGGATCGGCGTTGACCGGGATCGATGAGGCATCGAGCAAAACCGACCAGCCGGCCGATCCGGATTGGGACAGCGAATGTCGCGATTTGGCGCCAAAATGGTTGCTTCTTTCGAGCGGGACCTGCGATGCCGCAAATGATCGAGCATATCGACGCCATTGCGCGTCGCAAGCAGCGCGATGTGCTGTTCGTCACGTTTTTCGACGATCCGTCTGGCGACGCGATGTGATCGCGGGTCGACATACATCGATGTGCCGTTCGATTGCGGAAACGCTGCATATAGAAAATTTGAGGCGTTCCTCGAGTATCCGGACGGCTCGTTACCTTACCCGCACATGTGCATCCTTGTCATTGGGCTCGACTACGCGATGAAGAACGCTCACCGGGATAAACTGGGGTTCTAGAGCTGTTGGACCGAGGACTTTTGACTGCCGTGATGTTAGGGGCCGTTGGTACAGGAGTATGACTCAAACTACAGGAACATGACTCAATCAATGACAACTACGATCGATCGGCCGCGCCCGACTGCGCATTCGCTTCGCCTTGGCGCATTGTATTTTCCGATTCTGGTGGACTGTGCAAGGGAGAAGCAACTGATCGAATATGGGGAATTGATCGATCTCGCAAAGAAGCGGTATCCCGATGACAGCGGAATCCAGAATTCGATTCCGGTTTCGTTGGGCAAAAAGCTCGATGTCGTCAGGATGTTTTGCCTCCAGCGCGGCTTGCCAGATCTCGCCGGCATTGTTATTGGCAAGGGTTCTGGTCAGCCCGGGCGAGGCTATGCCGGGTTCCACTCAGCCGACGACATTCAGCAGCAAGTTTTCGCGTTCGACTGGCAACGTGAGATGCCATCGTTCAACGCGCACGTCGTCGATGAGATCGAGCGCGTGACGTCGCTCGTCAAGCGCAAGAAAGACGCCGCCGGCGAACTGTTGTATGCATACTACCGTGACAATAAAGCTGAACTCCCCGCGGACATCATTCGATACAAGGAAAGAATCCTGACGCTCTTGTTGGAAGGTCACGAAGTTGCCGATGCCTTCGAGATGGCGGTGAACGATTGAGGAAATTCACGGCATAGCAAGGTGACTTGCGATGGCAGAGTGTGTCTATGAAGCAAAATCCGGAAAACTACGCGGGGAAGGACATCTTGTACTCGTCCAAGTCCGTGATTTCCTGTTCTGCATCTAGCCACTGGCCGGCGCCAAGCAACACGTGCATCAGTTCGCAGCGCTTTGGGATGCGATGACGATCCGCTGCTCCATTGCCGCCGGATTCCATGCGAGGTCGAGGAGCACGACATGTCGGTAATAATGGTGCATGTCGATGCCTTCCTGTGCCTTCGGCGTGGCGATCAGAACAAGCGGCGCGGACGGCAGGTTGAATTTCTCGACATTCTTTCATCGTCGTCCATCTCTGCGTCATGTCGCACGACAACGGGTTAGCGCCGAGCGTGTCTCACAAGTGACTTCAGCAAATCCCAGCCCGCGGAGGTCCCGTTGCTCTTCCGGTGGCCTCAGTCGCATCCTTCCCCCAATACTCCGTCGCATCCATCCAAAACTCTTCATTCGTCTTGTTTATCCAATCCACGATGCCGTCCCGGTCTTCGGTCAACGTTACCTCGACAATGTCTCCAGGCTTGCTTTCACGAATGTCTGCCACCAGATATCGTCGTGGGTTCGGGCCTACCAGCGCCTCGTGGGTGGGGTGGCCCTCCAACTGGTATCGCACGCGATAACGGGGTGTCCGATGGCATTCATGTTGGTGGTGCCGGCGATGCTGTGCCGTGCGCATGTATTCGACGGTCGCGAGGACCAGGGTGCCGGTGCACACGACTATTGGGCTCCGCGTATTGTGAACAGCGTTGTCACAACGTCATAGTGTCCGACCAGCGGGTCCCGCCAGGTGTCGTGGTCAGACACAGCCATCGTGCTACCTGTGGCGCTCCCGGAGTGCCAACCGCGTCGACCTCCGCGACCAGTCCGATGCGCTCCTGAGCAGCGTTGTCAAACCTCGTGAGCCTTGTCATCGCGACGATGCGGATGCAGCGCAACCAGTAATAGTCGACATTCTCGACCCGGGAAGGGGCAAGGCGCAGGGAGCCAAGAAGACTAATGTTCCTCAGTGCGCGCAACGTGCGATTCGTGCAGGCAAGGGCTTCTCCGGTTGCACCAAGGTTCCGCAGCGCATCCACGGTGATTCGCGCGGCTGTCGAAAACTCCGGCCTCCGCACAATCGCCGCTCGTGCTGCGTGAATTGCAGCCTCCGGGTGTACGAAGCGGGTAACCGTGTCGAGTTCGGCGGTCAATCGTGCGCATCCCAGAGAAGGGGGCAAGAACCCGCTGGAACTGGAGTCCGGCGCAAATTCTCGATACGCGTACAAGGCCTCGCCGGGTCGTACGAGCGGGACTTCCCCGACGAGGGCCAGCCTGCTCCTGGCTCCATAAAGGCGCGCAGCGAGTTCGTGGGCGTCAGGCTGTTCGAGTTCGAGCGCTTTCGCAAGCCGCTTGGCGAAGTGACGGGCATAGACACGTTGTCCGTCGGTGAGCGGAAGTTTGGCGTTGCTCGCGTCGATGGCGGCTGGCAGCGTCTCGGCCACCAACCAGCGGCTGGCGGAAATTTGTTCGAAGTAGCCCGGCGCCGCAAGCGCGTGTATGAATCGGCGACTGTGCAATGGTCTCCTCGGCCGCCGTCCGGGCGAGGCCCGGCAAACGGCACGTCAGGCGCGTGCATTTTTCTTCGAGTCGATGCAGTACGGTGTCCCTCAGACTGTCTTCACAACCGGTTCGAGCGAAGTTCAATCCGAGCAGGTCGGCCGTGAATGCAATTCGTGGATGCAGATGCGGCATGTCGTCAAGGTCCCACGGTGTAGGCCGCGTGGCAGCCAGAGCTCGTCTACATTTCGGGCTGTTCGGACTATGCGACCGCATTTGCCTACATGGCAGCGAGGTGGAAACCCTGGTTTCGCGCGAAAACGTCGACTAGCAAGGGGGGCCACCGAACTGACGGCAGAATTTCCGCACGAGTTCCTGAATCTCGCCGTATGAAGCGGACGTCTCGACAGGCGTCATCTGCGGTGACCATACGGGACCCGCCGTCCAAACCCGATGAAACGCTTCCAGCGCCGGACCATTGACGATGATATGGTCGTGCTCAAGGACAGCCCGTGCCAGCGCCGGCCGGCTAGTGCGGAGCCATTTGATGAATGAGTGGACCATGCCATACGCCTAGCTGCGTGGCAGCGCAGGATACCTCCTCATTTCCCAATACGCTTCGGCGGATTCGAGCAGGAGGGCGTGCCATGTCTCAAAGCCCGAGACCGACGCGAACGAAGCGATGTGCCATACGCCGCGAATCAGCTTGACCAGTTGCGCGTTTGCCCATGCATTGTAGGCAGCCAAAGGACCATTGGTTTCTCCTCGGTGACCGGTGCCGATACCGCGAATGCTTGCTCGGTCGACGCCAATATCGGTCGTCTCCTTGGCTGCGTTCCGATACCACGCTTCCAGTTCAGGGAGGGCTTCAACATATACTGTGCGGCGAGATCCACGTTGAACGCCATCGAACGTCCTCCTGTCGCGAGAGAAGTCGACATTCTGCGGTGGTACCGAGACATTCGATGTCTCGATTTCAATTTTCCTGCGTCTGCGCGCACCGGAATCTGGTCTGAACAGGATGCACATATGCTGCTGTACGGTTGCCGTCGCAACAAAGCGAGGAGAGGTGAGCCGACGCGCATCGGAGGGCCGATGGCTTTCCTTGTGCTCACTCGCGACGCACGTCACGGTCGTAATCAATGGGACACGGAATGACTCGATTCCGCTTCACAATGTGTCGTCCACAGGCGGTGCAATGCGGCCCGCTTCCCCGATACGTCCATATCGTGCGCGCGGCGACGTCCGCCGACCGAGGAAAAACTTGAGCGATTGACTCACTCATTAGTGAGCAGGGATTGTACGAGCGCTTTTGCCTGTTGGCGACCGCCTTGAAATTGCCGCCTTGGGAAGGGCCGGCGTTGGGTCCGTTCCGTGAGGAATTGAAGCGACGAATGGAAGCAAAGGCAACGCGGCTGCAATTGCTGTTGCCGGGAATCACGCCCGAGACCGGCAGTGACGCCATCGGTCGGGCGAGCGTGATGCTGAGCTGGTACCGCGTAGGAGAGGTGCTCGGCCACATCCAGCCGCAGCAGGATCTCGAAGAGCAGGCATGGGAACTGATTGACATGCCTCCGGCATGCTACGAGCCGGACGCATCCGATACCCCACTCGCCGCGTTGCCTAGGGTGAGCGTCCGAACCTTCGCCAGCCGCCTTGAGGGGGCGTTGCGGCTTGACGCGCCTCATGCTTTTCAGTTGACTGCGGAGCTTTTCGGAGCAAGAGACTGGCTGACGCTTGCCGGGCCCAAGCCGTTTCTTCCGATTGCCGAGCCGCTTTACCGCTACCGCACGGTGTTGTCGCTGGTCAGGAATATGCGTGGATTGAGCCTTGCGAAGCTGCCCGTCGCGCGGACGAGGAATTCGAGGCCACGGCGCAGTTACGCCAGGAGATTTTCCAGGCGGACCTCGCCCAGAACGAGTTTATCGACCAACTCGGCTTGCTGTGCGCTGGGTCAGTCGGCGCCGCATTGCATCTTGTCAACCGCGAATACGATATCGCTGAATGGAAGGCACGCTCGACGCTGCGGGCCGTCGATGATGACTTTCCAGGCGAATGTCGGTGCGCTCTGGCTCCGGGGAGCAGGACGCATCTGTTTTACATCCGCCTCAGGGCAGTGCTGTACGCCGCACTTGTGCACTCGGGTAAGAGTGACGAGGCCGAGCTGGAGCGCGAATGTCTCATTATGCGCGACCGGGAATACCTTGTGGAATACGAGCGTTTGCTTAAGGAGTGGGTACCGCGACACGCGAAGCCCCAACACCGGACTGCTCTACGCGTCGTCAGTTGAAACGGCCGGGACAACCGTGACTGAACCTGGCTTTGCGGGAAAGGTGGCGCGGCTGGCTATCTCTCTTGAGCCGGCGGGGACCCACCCGAGATGCGCGCACTGTCTTGCGGCGGTGAAATCGGCACACGCCCGCAAGCGGTCGGGCCGAGGGTAACCGACGTTTCGAACGAGACATGAAATGTCTCAAATCCGCAGTACGATGACTTTGCCGTGCGTCGAGGGAGGTGCGAATGATTCCAGGCGAAAAGGTGATGGTCGCAGTGTCGGCGAGGGCGCTGTTCGACTTTGAAGAGGAGAACCGGGCATTTCAAGAAGACGATCCATCCGCGTATCTTGCACTGCAAGAAGGGAGGCTCGACCTACCGGCTCGCCCGGGCGCCGCGTTTCCGCTCGTGCGCAAACTCCTCGCCTTCAACGGCGGCGGTGCGGACAATGTCGAAGTCGCGATTCTTTCACGCAATGCCCCCGTAACCGGCCTGCGGGTTTTCGCCTCGGCCCGACATCATGGATTGCCCATCGGACGCGCCATTTTTACCAGCGGGGCGGCACCGCATCGTTATCTCGGTCCGCTCGGAGCGAATCTCTTTCTGTCGGCAAATGCGGTCGATGTTCGTGCGGCCATGGCAGCAGGTTTTCCAGCCGCCCAAGTTTATCTCCAGCCTTCGGCTGCAACACGCCTGCAGGACGACGGCGAATTGCGTATTGCTTTCGACGGCGATTCCGTGCTGTTTAGTGACGAGGCGGAGCGCATCTTCAGATTGATGCAACTGGAGCAGTTCATCGACCATGAAGTGCGCAACGCACGTACACCGTTGCCGCCGGGCCCGTTGAAGCCTTTCCTCGATGCGCTTTGCTGGCTGCGGAACGGGGTCAAGTTGCCCGTTACCGTGCGGACGGCGCTTGTCACGGCGCGAAGCGCGCCTGCACACGAGCGCGCGATTCGGACGCTGATGTCGTGGGGTGTCACGATCGACGAAGCGATGTTTCTCGGCAGTCGGCCGAAAGCCCCTTTCCTTGCCGAATTTGGACCGGACATTTTCTTCGATGACCATCTGCGCAACTGCGAGTCGGCGTCGCGGCATGTCACAACGGGGCATGTGCCTTATGGAATCAACAACGAGCCCGAGCTTGCATTTCGATGATGGCGGACGCGGAATTGCTCGAGCGGGCGAGGACGCTCTTCGCGGCCGTGCCGCGCAGCGGCATCGTGCCGTGGGAGCAATTGCGGCTGCGGCACGAGGTCGACGGCTCGGCCGGCAGCTTCCGCGCGCCACCTGCCGCTCGATACGGACAACAACTACTAGGCGGTGCACGCATGGCCGTCGTTGCACGAGTCCGCGGCGACGCAGCGCGGCCACGGGAAAGAAGCTGAACGGCTGATCCTGTGGGCGATCATCGAACGCGGACGGGCGTTGCCGTCGCTGACCACGGAGGACGCTGTTGCGTACCGTGCGTTCCTGCGTCGCCCGACGGCGCGGATACGCTGGGTCGGTCCGGTGCGGCCGCGTGGCTCGACCGACTGGCGTCCGCTCTCGGGCGGCCTGTCGGCCCGGTCGGCTCCCTACGCTGTCCGCGTTCGGCGCATTGTTCCGTGGGCCGATCGAGCAACGCTATCCGCTGGCGAATCTGTTTGTCGGCATCAAGGTGCGCGACACGCAACGCGCGAGCGCGCTCGACATGTCGCATGCGTTCACCGAAGGGTAGTGGTTGTTCGTCCGGACGATCGCCAATGGTTTCGAGTGGTCGTACGGCTGGGAGTCTGCCGCGGCGCAGCGGATGCGCTTCACCCTGGCTTTCGGGTACGCGACGGCTTTCGCGCAAGTGAACTGATTCGCGACCGCGTCACCAATAACTTTCGACTTTCGTAACGTCAGGGTGAGCGGCACGCACAGGTAAATCGATATCGGGACACCGAACGTCTCAATGCCATTGAACAATACCGCCGTTACTAGCGAAACGAGGGCATCAAACGCTGTTCAACCTGACGGCCGCTTTTAAGCATTTTACCGCTCCGTCAGCCCTCGGCGCCCGGATCGCGAAGCGGTAAACGCGAAGCTTCGCGGCGGTGTCAACACCAGTCACAGCTCGAGTTGTCTTCAAGCGTGAACGCAATCGCCCATGCTTGATGAGATCCATGACGGCCGTCGAGGCTATCCGCGCGCAGCGTCATCGACTCACGAACTGGTAGGCGCTCGGCTCCTGGATAGGGCAACGGAACTCACGCCGCATTGCATTTCACGGCGCACAGCCTCATGTTTTCGCGCGCCGCGCCGTTAACCTCGGTAACGCAATCGTGAGCCGCACATCTCACTTGGAATAGCGGACATACCCAAGCAGGCCACTGATAGAAACATCGCTGTCGATACTTGAGGAGGGCGAGACCGATCTTGATGGCGATGTCAATGTTGTTCTAGAGGCTGCTCATTCGGAGTCCGCCAACCGGAAACGGCTTTGTGGCGCGCCTGGAGGCGATCGTGTGCGCCAGCACAATTTCTGGCTCGGTTTCATTTAAATGTTTTTGTTATTAATTCTGTATTTTCCAGATTCTTAACTTCCGGGAAAAATCTTGGGCGATCTTATTACGCAAGAAAAAATCATCGAGGCTTTGCAGTGGACTTACGATAAAGCCGTTAATGGAGTTATGGGCACCGATTCGGCGGAAGATATGGCCGCTGAATATTCGAAGCACGACGGGACACTGGTCGAAAAGGTCGACTCGCTCATCCGTTGGCAAAATACGAAAGCCGGCGCTGCCGGCTTCGTCACGGGGCTTGGTGGCTTCGCAACGATGCCGGTTACGATCCCGACCAACCTGGCCTCGGTGTTGTATGTGCAAATCCGGATGATCGCTGCCATCGCAAAAATGGGTGGTCATGATCTAAAGAACGACAAGATCAGAACGCTGGTGCTGGCTTGTCTGGCCGGCGACGGGACAATGGAGATCCTGCGCGACGTCGGCATCCAGGCCGGCAAGAAGGCCGCTCAGATCGCCATCAACAAGATTAGCGGGGCAGTCATCACCAAGATAAATCAGGCGGTGGGATTCAGATTGGTCACAAAGGCCGGCAGCACTGGCGTGGTTAATCTGACGAAGATGGTTCCGTTTCTCGGTGGTGTGATTGGCGCGGCGTTTGATGCCACGGTAACCAACATGATCGGTAATGCAGCGCGCGATATCTTTATTACTGGAAAGATTGTCGAAAACGTCGAGTGACAGCCCTGATGATAGACCGAGTTGGAGTCGGTCTGTTCCTGGTCCTAGTTCGAATCGCGGGCAGAGTCCGAGGCCAAGGCCAAGAAACTGATGCTCTGCATGTGCCTTGGCAAGTTGCTCGGGCGGCAAGCAGCCGAGCGGGCCGTGAGGCCGCTCGGCGTGGTATCAGGCCTTGATCAAAGCTCCGGTGCGACAGATCGATACGAACCGGTGCTCGTTGAAAGCGTGAAGCAGCAGGTGATCCTGCATCGAGCCGCGACGCACCATGGGCATGACAGAGCGATAACCCGAGATCATCGCTCGGGTTGTCGGGCAAAAAAGGCAGAGCACATTTGCTAGCGGTTCTGGTAGGTTTCAGAGATATCGGAAGCACAGGCTCCGCATGATAGCTTGCCGATGTATCACGCGTGAGCATGATCAACCGGAAAGAAAATGGCCAAAGTTCATCCTCCACTTTCAGAAATTCATGTGACGTCCGCAGGCGAGCATGTCGAATTCGACGTGCTCCGGCGACTGGCCGACGGCCTGCCCGAATGCTACGAGTTGTTCCATGGCGTCGACTGGACACGTGCCGAGCCTCATCACGACAGCCATGGCGAGCTTGACATCGTGGTCATCAACAGCGCCGGTGACATCGCGGTGCTGGAGGTGAAGGCGGGAGAGATCGAGGCGAACGTCGACGGCATGTTTAAGCAATACGGCGCACAACGGAAGGATATCGGTCGGCAGGCTGGCTGGCAGTTCGGCTCGATCTTGCAGCGATTGAAAACGGAAGGTCTCGATGTGCGCCTGTTGCATTGCCTCGTGTTGCCTCATTACCGTATCGGCGATGCAGGCACAATCGGCTACCCGCGTGAGCGTATCGCGGACGCGGATGACTGCAAGGACCTTGTTGGTTTCATACAGCGCCGGCTAGGGGCCGGCCGGTCCGATCCGACAAAAGAGCAGGTGCGGGCGTTCCTGCTCGACCGCATGCCCGTCCAGCCCGACATTTCGGCGCTGGTGGGGACGCTCCAGCGGCGAGTCGACGCCATTTCCGGCGGCTTGGCGCGGTGGGTACCGCGTATTCACGTTGCGAGCGGTGTCTTCCATGTGCGGGCGACGGCGGGGTCGGGCAAGACTCAACTGGCGCTCGCGCTACTACGACAGGCCCGAGTCGCCCGGAAAGAGGCATCCTATGTCTGCTTCAACCGGCCTCTGGCCGATCAGATGCGAGAGTTCGCGCCATCGGGAGTCGAGGTGAGCAGCTTCCACCAGCTGTGCTGGAAGGCAGCAGGTCGACCGCGCATACAGCCAGACTTCGAAGAACTCGCAAGGCGCTACCTTGACGAGCAGGAGCGAGCCCCCCCGGATCTCGACGTGCTGGTGATCGATGAACTGCAGGACATGCAGGCGGAATGGGTGCAGTCATTGATCTCGCGCGTGCACGAGAACGGTCGCATTTACATGCTCGACGACCCCGAGCAATGCGTCTACCCGGATCGGGCCGAGATCGAAATCGGCGATGCCGTGGTAATTACCGCCCGGGAAAACTATCGAAGCCCGCGCAGAATCGCCGAGACGATCAATCTTTTGCGGCTGACCGACGAGCCGATTGCGCCATGTGCGCCTCTGACCGGAGTGCCGCCGGAATTTTCGGTCTATGGCTCAGACAAGAAGAGCGTTGCGCACGCGACCGCCGATGCGGTTCGCAGGTGCGTGCAACTCGGCTACCCGCTCCAGGACATTGTCGTGTTGTGCTGGCGTGGACGGGGGCACTCGGAACTGCTCGTAAAAGACACGCTGGCGGAATGGACGTTTGTGAAATTCACGGGAGACTATGACGAGCTCGGGCAACCTGTCTACTCCGAGGGTAACCTGACGATCGAAACCGTGCGTCGGTTCAAAGGGCAGTCCGCGCCCGCAATTGTGCTCACTGAGGTCGATTTCGATCAATCCGACGCGCTGTGGCCGCGTCTGCTGTTTGTAGGATTGACGAGGGCGCGCATGCACGTGGAAGTCGTGATGTCCGAGGCGGCAGCACAGGCGCTGGAGCGGCGCCTGGCTGCCGCGGGAAATCCTGACGCCTGAGGGCGCGGATTACCCGGCCGCGTTCGGGAAGATCCCTGTTGAAAGGACTCGTGCGAATGATCCTGACGAGAATTGGCATCATTCGCGCGCCACCCCACGTCGTCCTAATGCAGGACCACGGTAATCGTGTGGATCCGCAGCCCGATGAGACTGCCGATGAGCGTGCCGTTCAGACGGATGAACTGAAGGTCACGACCGATGTTCAGCTCGAGTTTCTCCACGATCTCGTGATTCTTCCCGTCTTTCATCTTGCTCGAGATGAAGCCACCGATCCTTGGGCGCAGTTCGTCCAGTATCGTTCAGGTAATCGACGACGGGTAAGCATGCAGGACGCAAGCGCCATGGTTGCGCTCATCGCCGCGGCCGCCACTCGCCAGTGCGTTTTAGGCCTGGATTTCATCGGGCAAGGGACAAGTCAACGGATAGCCATTGCAAAAATCCCTCGGGCAATGATGGGGACGGCTCGTCGTTAGTGGCATCGATATCTGCCTCAAGCTCCTTCACATCGCCGTCGTTATCGTCCCCTGATTCCTCGTCCAGGGAATTCAGCTCGAAGTCAGGCTTCCCCAGCAGCACTTGAAAGCGTTGGGCGCGCGCAAGCAGCACGCTGTATTGGAGCCTCTCGTAGCTTTGCTCCTGGAACGGTATGCCGACACGAACCCATTGGCCCGATGTTTCTGCGAGGCTGCCGACGCGGTCGACACGTCCGATGCGTTGTTCGAGCTTGGCGGGGTTCCATGGCAGGTCGTGATGAATGACCTCCGCGCACTCCTTGTGAAGATCGATGCCCTCACTGCCGATCGAGGTGCAGATCAGAATGTCGGGGGCAAGGGGGGAGTTGAACGCTGCACACAGGACAACGCGCCGATCCGGCTTGATCGCGCCGTATAGAGTTTGAACTGCGAAATCATCGTCTCCGACCTTGGCCTCCCCTTCGTCATCGTTGGCGCCATGGCGAGTCGGCTGGATATTGACTCCGCGCCACAGGCTGCGGCGCTGGGTATTGGTCGACGCATGAGGATTGATGCTGCCGTTGGCTTCAACGAGTGCACTCACAAATCGGTGCATTCGGCTCCACGGCGATTCACCCTCGCCGCGCGGCGCACGAATGCCGCGGTATACCGCGTTCGCGAGTTGCTCCGGGGCGATGGCGGCGCGATCGGACAGCACCACGTCCTTGACGTATTCGCGGAACAAGTCCGGGCGCAGGATGACTTTTCTCAGTCCTCGCTGCAGTGCTACGTAGGTGTCGTAGAACGATCTTGCGACATCCGATGGCTTGCCGTCATTCTGCAGCAGCATGGCCGCTTCGTTTTCGAGCAGGCGCCATATCAGACTGTGGAACGCCGCGCTATCTGTTCCCTCCCAGATATTGATCGTATCGGCAAACCAGGTTTCGGCATGTGGTAGTACTTCCGTGCGAACAGCCGCGACGTCGGCCGGTTTTCCGATCTCGGTGCCGAGAATTGACCGCACCAGCCCATGGTCATATTGCTGCTGGTCATGAAAGGCATCGCGTAGCGCAGCGAGAAGCGTATGAGTCGCCTTCGGAGGTGCAAAGCGGCCCCTTACCTCGGAGACGGCCCAGATATCCATCAGACGATGCACACGACGTGGCGTAACGTTGACCCCGATGTACGCCAGCGTACTTGCAGCAAACTCCATCGCTGCCGGTTGAATCCCTGCAACCCTGGTTGAAAATTCGTCCGTACCGGATGCGGAGCGGCATAGCCACAACATGCGCATCAGCCGCATGTCGACGAGTTCGGAACGTTCGAGCATTGTTTTGCGCCGCTCGACAAATCCGGACGCTCCGCTGGATGATGCCTTCTCCATGCCGTCGCGCAGCAGGCCTTCGATCTCCTTGAGCGTGTCCACGCGTTCGCAGAATATCAGCGTCTTGCGTCCATTCCGGTAATTCGCGAGCGCTTTGTCCACCGTGGCGCGAACCTTCGGGTGCTCATGATGCTGAAGCGCGTTGTCGAACATGGTGATGTAGCCTTGCGTGACGGCATCCACGTGCACCGGGATATCCTTGAGCGCCGTCGCACTGCTTTTGAAGGCGGACTTGCTCGATGTCAGTCCGCCCATCAAATGTGCGTTGGCTGTGTCGATGAATTTGCCGCGGATGCGAAGCTGCTGATCGAGCCGCATGGCGAGGTAATGGATAAACGCGTCGGCATTTTCGGCCATGCCGCGGGTTTCATACAGTGCCGTTCGCTGCGGTTGCAGATCGATCTTCGTAAAGTCTTGACCTGCGTGGAAGGCGCGATGAGCTCGAGACTTCGTGTGGCGGATCACGATCGAGCGTTGAGCATCGGTCAACTTGTGGACCGCGTCGCGGTACTTCAACGCTTCATCGCACATGGCGCGCACATTAGGATTGACCAGCCGGTCTTCGGCGAGCACCTTGATGCGCTCGCTCATGATGGCCGCGGAAGCGCCGGTGGTCGTCTCGTGCAGTACCGATACTGCGTCGGGATCGTCTGCCAGACGGTCCCATTGCTTGCGAAAGCGGTCATTGGCCGCCAGGCATTGCGTGACGACACCTTGTGGCGCGTAAATTTCGGACAGGACCGCCTGGGTTCGGCTGCCCGGCATGGCCGCGCGATCGAAAACGCGGCGCATCTCGCCTTCGGCAAGCTGGAATGGCGTGGCCGACATCAGCAGCTTGTAACGAATGGACGGGGCGAAGACTGTCTTGAAGGTGTTCCCCCCGTTGTTGCCGTCCTTCCAGTTGTGCGCTTCGTCTACCACGGCCAACTCGATGCCGGATTCGGCGATCTTCTCCAGGATGACTGCATCCATTAGCTCCCTGAAAAACGCGCGAATGGCGTGTGCATCCGGGTTGGCGCGCAGTCTGTCCCATTCGCTCGATAACCTCTCGCTCTTGTCCATGACACGCTTCACGCAGTGGCGTGTTCTGTACAGATCGGCGCGCTCGAGCTGCTTGAGCTTCTCGCTGGTCATCCCGGACACGATCACGTTCTCGTCGTCCAGCGCCTTGATGATGGGGTCCCGCGTCTGTTTCCACGCGCCTGCGAGGAGGACGCCGAGCAAGAAGGTACAGAATCGTTGCGTTTCCCACTGATTGAGCTTTGGTCGCCGCAGCCCGGACATCCCGAGAATGAGAACTTCCGGAACATAGCGGCTCTGTTGAGCAGTGAACTCCCTGAAAACGCCGTTGAGCCATGCGAGTGCGTCGTCGTATTCATACGTCTGAAGCCGGGATGCCATCTCGCGAACCAACGGCTCTTGAGCCGCCCTGAGCGCATCCAGAAAGGCCCACCAACCGGAGATCGATATTTCTGAAGTAAAGCTCAATGCGGCCTCCGAGTTTCGGTCGTAGCCGTCGTTAGCACGAAAGTTCGTATTGGGATGGCGCAATAACTGATTGGTCCTGCACCAGATCCAGAACGAATTTAGAACGCTTCCCTGGCGTCGGTCCGATACTCGACCCACCGGATCGTTGTCGTAGTCGTGCAGATTGGCCACCAACTGCCAATAGTCCCTGACGATCAACGGCCGCAGCGGTGCCACCTTCTTGCCTTCGGTGCCGAGATACGTGTCGCCAAAGCTGCGTAGCTCTTGCTCCCACTTCGAGCGCAGGACGGCACTGGGTGGCGTGATCAGGAGCGCGCGGCGTTGACTCCTGGGTTTTCCTCTCAGCATCGCCCCAAGCAGCGCCATCGCCACATACGTCTTGCCCATGCCGACCTCATCGGCAAGGAGCTGGGTATCGAAGCCGTCTTCAAAGCGTGACAGGAAGGCCTTGGCCGTTTCGCGTTGCCGCGTCCAGTCCGCCTGATATTCGCGCCGAGGTGCTGTCGTGCGGATGATCTTGTCGAAGTCTATCGATGTCATGGCTGGATTTGCGAATGGCAGAACCGAAGGTATGCACTAACGACGCGGTCGGAATCGTCGGCAGGCAGCATCGCGCGAAGGCGATCGAGCAGCGGCTTCCCCGCGTTGTGGATCGATGCAAGCCTGGAGGCGAGCAGTGCAAGTTCGCCGAGCTTGAAAGTGGTATCGGTAGACGTGGGCGCCGCCTTGCTTTCATGCGCGATTACCTCGGCAAAGGTAACAAGCGGCGATGCAATCTCCCGCTCCCATCGTTCGGCAAGCTCTGAGACGGTCGTTTCGGCGCAGGACTTCGCACGCTTGCCGAATTCCTTTTCGATACGCGAGAACAGATTCAGGTAGCCCTGCATGCGAATGACCGGGTTTTGGTCGCGGGTTGCCGCGGCAAGGACCGCCGGATCGTCCTCGACAGCCGGTGAGTCGCCAGGTATGTACTCGTCGGGGTCGCGATCGAGCGGTTGGTCCGGGTAGAGGTGGTGGTACATCCAGTCCTCGGCCGTCGGAAAGACATAGTGCTCGCGGTGCGCGAATAACTCCGTCGAGTGCCGGAATGGCAGATAGTGGTGCAGCGACGGATTGTCACGCAGACTGAATCGCAGGTTTCGTCCGCCCAGCAGGCAACGGGCCAGCAGCCCCCGGTCAAGAGGCTGCGATAGACCGTCGTGGAAACGTAAATCAACAGCGCCCCACGTGACGTTGTATAGGGAGAGTCGATCGACCTGGTTTGCCGGCGTCTTCACGACGAACACCATGTGATCGGACGTCTCCGAGGTGCGCAATTCGATACCTTGCACGAAGTCGGGATAGTGGGGTAGCGATACGTAGTCGTCGTCGGACGGGGCAATGGCTGCCGGCTGAGTGGCCGGCAACGCGTGGAAGCGGTCGGATTCGTCGACCGACAGGCTGCGGCACAGGCTTTTCAGCAGTGAGTCGACGTTTCCGCGACTGGGGCGCGCAACGCCGAGCTCGCGATTGCCGCCGTGCCAGGCCTTGCGCGTGAAATTGCCGCTGCCGAGATAAACGAGCGCGTCGTCGCCGCGGGCAAGGATCACGATCTTGGCGTGAAGCTTGCGTTCGATTGCATGGTCGGTCGTGTCGATCGGCTGGTTCGCTTGTTCGATGCGCGTACGTTCCTGACCGGAAATACTCTTCGGGATCAAAGAAAGCCGCGTAGACGCGAAGCCACGGAAGTGACGCTGACTGAGATACTCTGAAACGGCTTCGTCCGTGATGACGTCAAGCTGCGTCAGTTGCGGAAAAGTCTCGCGCATATCGTCGACCAGTACCCGACCTTCCGGCGTGCTGTCGAAGAAGGGCGATACGACAATGATCCGTTCGGGCGAAGCGCGATATCCGTAGATCACCGTCCACTGCTCAGCGAGAGCTGCGAGCCCATGCCGTGCGTCATAACCCTGGTGAATCAGCACGGCTTGACCCGTGTCCGGAAGATCGCGCCAGCGCTCGAGGCGCCGCCCGATCTCCGTGAGTGCTGCGGCGAGCGGTGCGGAGTCGAACGGCGCGTAGCCGCTTCGCAGGATTCTTGCAAATTCAGCCAGCACCCCTCGATCTTCCGTCTCCTTGTCGGTCCAGCGGAATGTGTCGAATACCTCGCGATTGGCAAACAGACCCGACCGCGTGAGGTTCATCGAGCCAATCACCAAATGGATGCTTGAAGCGGTGATGACCAAGTAGGCCTTGGGATGATGGCAGGTGTATACCGGCATGCGGACGGGCAACAACTCCATGAAGTGCGGCAGCCTCAAATCGGCACCGGTCTTGCGCGCGTCATAGATCATGACCGGCACTGTCTGCGCTATCCGCGCCAGGTGCGTCATGCGCGGCTCGAACGGCTTGCCGAGTGGCTGGAGCGCGCTCAGGTTGAGCACCTGCTGGTCGTCAAATTCGTAGGTGAGGGCGACAATATACTGGATCGGATCGCGATCCGAACGCTCGAAGATTTCACCGAAGTGATCTCGCAGCGAGGCAATCCGGGTTGTCATTGCTGCGCCTCCGTCCGATCTTCGGCCCAGTCGTACCAGTGGCGGCATTTGTCGAAGTGCCATTGGCGACGATACCGGAACTGGATCCTGTCGAGGCAATCTTTCATGTCGTGTGCTTTCTGCGTGTCGGAGAGGGTCTGACGCATCGTCTCGGCGTCGACACGTCCCATCACGATCAGCTCGTCGTGATCGATGATCGGCGAAGTGCCTTTGGCACGTTGGTGCTCGATGTGATGCTCGACGATGCATCGTGTCAACGCGTGATAGTCGGGGCGGCAATCGGACAGGGTGCGGAAAAGCGCTCGCGCATCCTGGAACAACGGTGCCGTCATGTATGCGCTGGCCAACGCGACAATATTCGCGGCCAGGGCGTGAGGGTCGGGCGGTGTAGCGTTCTCGAAGCCGCCGCCGAATTCCATGGCTGCGACGCGCAATTCAAATATGAATAGCGAGGCCGCCGAAAGGCGTTCGAAGTTCCAGAGTGCATCGATCTCGTTCTTCAAGCCGGGGTACCTGTGGCGAAGCAACTGGAAAAAGGCGACGTAATCTGAGTGCCCGGCATCTTTGGCCGAAATGTCGCCGATCTGGATGGGCGCAACCCAGAGCGGCGCCGTTCGCGGATTCTTGGCGCACCAATCACGGATGACTTGCTTCCACGTTTGCTGTTCGCGCAATGACGCGGGCGCGGTGATGCCAAAATTCCGGCCGAATGCCTCCATTTCCTCCGGCGAGAACGATTCGGCGCGAGCCCAGCGTGTGAGTGCGTCGCGCAGCGGCACGCTGGAGCGTCTGGACGAGAAGCCGTCCGCCAGCGCGGCGCCATGTGGTTCCAGGCGCTTGCCGTGCCTGTCGACGAGCCCCCATCGGATTGCCGCGCTGGTGTAATGGCCGAGCGTGCCATACGACAATCGCTGATAGATCGAGTGTCTCTTCGGAATCGCCGAGAGCTGAATATCGCCTTCGCACAGCTCCCGGTATTTGGTGATATTGATCACTGGGGCGTCCGCCTTCGCGTTCGCGATGCCCCAGAAGATTTCCAGTACGCGGAACCGACGCGCGAAACCGGCCGTGTCGTCAAGCTCCCCTTCGTCGAGGATCTTGAGAAAGCAACACAGCGCGCCGAGGTACGCCGGACGCAGTGTCAGTACCGTGAACTGCGGAAACAGCAAGTCCTGCAACGCACCAGCGGGCCGACGAAATCCTAATGGATCGATGGCCTGCGCCGCGCGATCCAGCACGACATATTCCGTGAACTTCATATGGGATCTTTCACATTCAGAGGTCGTTTTTTATTGAGAGCAGGCAGCCATCCGGGCAGAATGCCGTTGTGCGGATTCATTTCCGGCGTGCAACGCGAGAGCGTGTGTTGACGTGAGCGCGCAGCGTCCTGAATGCCGGCCCGTCAACCTGCACGCGGTATCCGCATCTGAGCCGGTATGACCGAAGGGCTGCCTGCTGCCGTTAGCGGTTCATCGGCCCGTAGCGCTTAGCCAGCTGCGCGTAATCGCGCGCGAATTCGTCACGCAGTGCCTGCGGCGCGAGCACTTCCACGGCAGAACCCAGCGAGCGCAACCACCATCTCAACTTGAGACTCGGAACGACCCTGCCTGTTATCTTTAATCGACCATCCGGCATCGTTTCGTCCTTCTGGTCCTTGGCTATCGGTGTGTCCTTCAAGTGATTTCCAGCACTCCCTTCGAACGCGAGCTCCAGCAGTGCCGGGGGCTCCGGCAGGAAGTCGAAAACCTGTTCCGCGTCGATATAGGCACGTAGCCTGAAGTCGTCGGGATAGTCGAAGGTCTCGCCCGATTCGACAGCGGAGGTGATGCGATCCAGGCGATAAAGCGTGCGCAGCCACTTCGTCTTGCCGGCCTCGGGCCGCGGAGCATGGGCGGGATTTTGCGCGACCATGTACATGACGCCGCCCGACTCGACGAGCGCCAGTGGCCACAAGGGGCTCGGTTTAGTCTCGTCCGGCTGGTCGGCCTTGTATGCGGGACGGTACTGCACAAGCAATTCCCGTTCGAAGAACGTTGCCGTGACGACGGTCTCGAAAATCTCCGAGTTGAGCGGGGGGCGTCTGAGCGCAAAGGTCCCATCGTCCGAATCGACCTTGTCCGCCCATGCGCGATAGCGCCGGCTGTCATCCTTTTCCCGTGACAGGCGGATTTCCGCAGCCTTGAAGAGCGGCTCAATGTCGTTGGTCACCGCGTTGGGCAGCTTGTCTCCGGCAAAGCGCTGAAGGGGGTGGAACGCCACGGCTTCGGAGGTGCTCATCGGGCTGACTGCTTTGCTCATTCCCCCGAGCCACGGCTTGCGCCGCCAGAGCAACTCACGGCCGTTCTCGATCGAGACGACCAGGTTGTCATTTTCCAGTGTCGCGAGATGTCGCCGAACCTTCCTGATGTAACCGACCCGGTGCCCGCGGTCCTCCAGGCGCCGATATACCTCGGGTGTCGCAAGCCATGGTTCCGAATCCCGTTCTGTTGGAAGGATGCGAAATATTGCGTCGTCAAGATTCGAGGTGGCCATGCCTGTTCCCGTTGAATGTGGTCGTTGTCGTTGTTTTGGCCTTTGAGCCATTTTTAACGATTGTATGGTGAACAGGGTCATTCAGTGTCCCCTTTTCGATCAGTGAGACGGCGAAATCGGCGAGACGGATCGGGACGATAAATGTCCCGAATGCAACGCAAGATGCGTTGTCGGCCGACGGAAGGTTCGATGAATGCAATTGGTAAGGTGACGGTTGCCGTGTTCGCACGGGTGCTCTTCGATTTCGAGGAAGAAAACATGGTGTTCAGGGAGGACGACCCGGCCGCGTATTGCGCGATTCAGGCGGCGCGACCGGACGTGCCGGCCGGTCCCGGCGCCGCGTTTCCGCTCCTGCGCAAGCTGCTTGCATTCAACACGAACGGCGCGGATGACGTCGAGGTCGCGATTCTGTCGCGCACCGATCCGGTGACCAGCCTTCGGGTGTACACGTCGGCACGGCATAACGGGATCGCAATCGGGCGTGCGATATTCACGAGCGGTGCGGTGCCGCATCGTTCGCTGGGCCCGATGGGTGCCAGCCTGGGGCGTGACCATCGATGAGGCGATGTTTCTCGGCGGCCTGCCCAAGGTGCCTTTCCTCGTCGAATCGCGACCCGACATCTTCTTCGACCTCCACGTTCGCAATTGCAAGCCAGCGTCGCGACAAATAACGACGGGGCATGTGCCCTACGGTATCAATAAGGAGTCCTACAGCGGGCCGCACCAAAGATTGCCGAGATTGAATCGGGCGCCGGGCCGCCCGTCGCTCGTTTAGATTCCGGCATGCATCGAATCGATTTCCAGGCCGATTGCCGGTCATTTCCTGTTCTGCTTCGCCGGCACTCGGCCGGCTCGTATGTTAGCTGCAACCTCGCGCCTCCGAAATTGCGTCCGGCGCGAGGACTTCGTTCGCATCAGCGGCCGGCAGCGTCGCCGCGCGAAAAAGGTTCGGGCGCGTCGCTTGCGCAGTCGCGCTCCGCTGCACGCATGCCCGCATGCGCTCGCCGATATTCGATCGGGGTTTTGCCGAAGTGCTGGCGAAACAGGCGCGCGAGATGCTCGCCGCTCCCGAGCCCGCAACGTCGAGCGACCGAGTCTGCCGGGAGTGCGGTGAATTCGAGCATCGCGCACGCGCGTGCCAGCCTGACACGCATCAAATAGGCGCTGGGTGTCACGCCGATCTCGCTCGTAAAGTGACGCAGCAGGGTGCGCTCGCTCATCGCGACGAGATCGGCGGCCTGTCGCGCCTTGACGGGTTTGTCGAAGTTGCACGCGATCCAGTTGGCCACATGCTGCATTTTCTCGGACATGGGCCGCTCGTTCAGCGGAATTTTCATGGCGGCGGGGTTGATTGCCCCGTGATTGAAAGTGAGGTCATCAGCCATCGGTTGGTCTCGCCGTGCATTGGCAGACAGATGTACTTTGTTATCCGAATCGTCTTTCGGGGGGCAATTCCAAGCCTGGAACGTCGGGCACCGCATGTCCGATGAGAATGGCATCGAGAATATTGTCCTGTAGTTGTCGAGTTGGTATTGTCGACGCCCGTTCGGACATACGGTGTCTTGATGTCGAATGTGGTTATGCATCTCCGGCATCGGAGTCGTGATCGATGCATACACATCGTTGTTCACGCCGCTGCGGAATCGAATCCACCATCGGGACACCAATTGTCCGAATCGCACGGCACACTTCCTCTCTGGGCCCGTTCGCCGGCGTGAATATCCGATTCGCCCTCCAGTAGCAACACGAACGAGAAATTTGACTGGGCTCTATAAAGAAATGCATATTGCATTCCGTTAACAAAACGTTGCCTTGTTCCCAGATTCCGGACGATCCGGCATGAATGAGATTCGTTCGTGAAATCGTGTGGCTATGGCGTTGTACCGGGAAAACCCGTTGCATCTTCGGGTGCACGGTTCCCGCACATGGAGAGTATGAAAAATGTCCTCGCGGAAGGTGACGAGTCAATGTGAGTCCTCCACGGTGATTTCCCGGAAGGCGTACCTTGAAGAAGTTCAGCAAGTACTCGACGAAATAAGGGCGAGCATCACGAAATATCGCTTTACGCCGGAGCAGGTATTCGGTTATCGCGGCAAAGCGGCTCCCGCAAACGTTTCCCCTGGCCCCGATTCATCGCCTGTCATCGCTTCCGCGACCAAAAAGGTGGCGCCCCGGAAGTCTCCCGATCCATCGCGCACGCACGGCGGCAAATCGATGAAGCCCAAACGCGTAGTCAGGGGCTCTCCGGAAATGATGCCTGACGTACCCGCATCGCAGCAGCCGATGGCGGGCCCCAAGACAGCCCTCAACCCTGCCGCCGCATGGCCATTTCCGACCGGCAGCCGGCCCTGACCGGGTGCATTGCCGCGCGCAGCTGCATCGCGCGCTCCTTGTGTCGTCATTCAAACCGTTGATTTCATGAATTTGACAGCAATTCGAGCGTACTTTCCCGGACGCGACGCGGAAATCTCGCGTCTCGAGCAACTGGCGGATGCCGATAGGTCGCCGGTCGTCACCGTGCTGGGGAAATTCAACCACGGCAAGAGCTCCTTGCTGAACGAGCTGATCGGCGTAAGCGTGTTCGCCGTATCCGATGCGCGACAGACCACGCAACTGGACGCACTTGAGCAAGACGGCGTGCGCTGGCTCGACGCGCCGGGCCTCGATGCCGACGTCATGTCCGAAGACGATCGGCTTGCGCTGCGCGGTACGTGGGAAGTGGCCGACATTCGCCTGTTCGTCCACTCGGTTCGGGAGGGCGAACTCGATGGCAGCGAACAGGCGCTGGTCACCGACCTTGCCGCCGACACCATGCATTCGGGGCGCGCGGCGCTGGTCGTGCTGACCCAGATCGACCAGGTGGACGAAGCCACGCTCGCCGACGTGGAGCGCATCGTGCGCGACCAGGTCGGCGCGCTGGAGGTCTTTCCCGTCTCGGCAACGCGCTACAAGCGCGGGCGCGAGGACGGCAAGCATCTGATGATCGAAAAGAGCGGCATGCGCGCGCTGAAGAGCCGGATCACGCAAGTCGCCGCCCACGTCCATGCAGCGCGCGCCGGCGAGTTGCTGACGTGCTGCAACGTGCTGCGAGGTCATCTCGCAATCGCAGATGCAGCGCTTCGTGATCGGCTGGCCATGCTGAAGCTGGATCGAAACCAGATGATTGCGGAATTCAAGCGCGAATTCTGGCGGCTTGAAGCCGACGTTTACAAGAAATTCAGCGAGGTATGACCATGGCCTTCTTTTCGACATTGACGGATTTGCTCGAATCGGCGCTGGAATCCGTCGCCGACGGCATCAACAGGATCGCGGAGGCCATTCCTTCGCCTTCCGACTCTTCGTCGTCGAACCGCGTCGTATCCACATCGGCGCGCGACGCGCTGCGACTCGCCGCCGAAAAGGAGTCGGCCATCGCGTTCAAGAGCTTTTTCCAGAAACATCAGATGACGATTCCCGATGCGCAAATCGATGCGCTGGTTCGCGCGTGCTCGGCCAGTCCGGATGCCGGCGTCTACGCGGCGTTCGAACGTCGCTTCGAGGACACGGCGAAGATGTGTGCGAATCGCGACTCGATCGACGTCGTCAAGACGGAAATCGACCGCCTGGAAGACGTCGCGCGGACGTTGCACTCGCTCTCGTCGAAGAGCGAAGCGGCGCTGGCTGCCGCGCCGGAAACCGGCGACGCGCGATCCGCTCAGGCGTGAGCGTGCCGCATGAGAACAACGGATAGCCAACGGGGCATGGAAGTGAAAGAAATCGCGAAACCGCAAACCCAGGAAGCATGCTTTGTCCGCGAGCTGGAAAAATTCGAGCATGTCGCCCGTGCGATGAAGGACGATCTCGCCAAACTCGACGGGTGGTCGTCAAGGCTGGCGCGCCGGCTGGAGATGGAGCCTGCCGAGGCGAGCGGACTCAAGCAGGGCAGTGCGCTGACGGGACAGGTCGAGGAACTGCGCAAGCGGATCACGGAATGCATTGCAGGGTGGGCACGTGATCGGGACAGCAGCGCGCCGATGAGGCGTCTGAGCGAAGCCTTCGGCGACAAGGCCGTCCTGCTGGTGTTCGGCAAAGTCAATGCCGGAAAGAGCTCGTTCTGCAATTTCCTCGGCGAACGCTTCAGGCACCACGGAGAACGGGTCCAGTATTTCTACCTCGTAGCCGACGCGATTGTCGACGCTCCGGGGCCGTTCGTCGAAGCGGCAACGGAGGCCACCGCCCGCATTCAGGGCGTCAAGCTCGGGGAAAAGCTGATCTTGCTCGATACGCCGGGATTGCATTCGGTCACGAAGGAAAACGGCGACCTGACGAAGCGGTTCACGGACAGCGCCGACGCGGTACTGTGGCTCACCAGTTCAACGTCGCCCGGCCAGGTGCAGGAGCTCGACGCGCTGAGCGCGGAGTTGAAGAGCCGCAAACCGCTTGTCCCGGTCATCACCAAAAGCGACGTCACGGACGAAGACGAGGTTGACGGCGCAATCGTCAAGGTTCTGCGGAACAAGTCGGCGCAAAACCGAGCGTTGCAGGAAAGCGACGTGCTCGAACGCGCACGGACGAAGCTCCATCAGTCGGAGATGGACGTCGAACTGGTTCGCCGGCCGGTGTCGGTCTCGGCCCATGTCGTTCGCTCAAGCGGCGATCCGGATGCGGCGCTCGACGAAGCGGGCTTTCAGCGCCTCTACGAGGAACTGCGTGCAACCTTGAAGAAAGCCGCGAAGTACAAGGAGCGCAAGGCCGTCGAGCTGACGATCAATCACCTCGAAAGAAACGTGGCCGGCTCGTTGCAGAAGGAGATTCGCCCGTATCTCGACACGGTGAAGAACACGGCGCTTGATGCCGTCCAGGCGCTCGACAAGAACGGCCCGCACATCGCGGTACGCGTCGTGGACGAGGTTCTCGGCGAATTGCCTGGCCTGCTCGAGCGCCACAAGCAGCGTCGCGACGCCCAAGCGGTGTACCGGGAACTCTCGGCACTGAGCCGGAGCGCCATCGACGAACACCTGGCGCGCGAGCTCGAGGAGTACGCGGGCGAGATCAACGCGGCGCTGCTCGCGATGAGCGACGGGCAATATGGTGGTTTCGACGATGTCAGCGAGGAATACGAGGAAACCAAAGGTCGCTGGAAGAAAGCGGCCGCTGCGGGCGCGGCCGGCGCAGCGCTCGGCGCCGTGCTCGGCTCGATCCTGCTTCCCGGCCTCGGAACCTTCGCGGGCGTCGGCGTGGGCGAAGCCGTCGGCGGCCTGTTGGCCGGCGCGGCGAGCACGTTCCTCGGCGAGAAGGGGGGCGACTACCTCGTCGACACCGAGCGCAAGCGCGTGACCGTCGGCGTGAGCTACGAGCGATTGCATGCCGAGATCGAGCAGGACTTGCGCAAGCGCCTGCCGAACGCGGTCACTGCATATGTGGAAAGCTTCAAGGCGTCGATCGAACTGATGATGCGGGAAGTCGAGCGCGTCGATCGGGTCGTATCCGTCAGCGAACATGAACTGGAAGCGTTGAAAGAGGAGATTGCACATGAGTCCGTTTGAACAATACAAGACGCTGCTCGACGAGGCACTCCCGTTGGCGCAGCGATACATGCCGGGCGTGCAAGCCATTGCCGCCGACTGGCACGCGCGGATCGACGAGCGGAAGATTCACGTCATGCTGTTCGGCGCGTACAACGCAGGCAAGAGCACGCTGATCAACACGCTGGTCGGGCGCGAAGTCGCGAAGGTCAGAGACGTTCCCACGACCGACGAGGTGCATGTCCATGACTGGGATGGTCATGTACTGCTCGATACGCCCGGGATCAACGCGCCCATCGAGCACGAAGCGATCAGCCTCGCACAGCTCGAGCGCACCGACCTGATCGTGTTCGTGCTGCGCCAAGAGGACCAGGATTCGAGCGACATCATGGGTCGGATCTTCGACCTGCTGGAACGGAAGCGGCCACTTTTCATCGTGCTCAACTACGAGGACGGCACCCCCGGGCACATCGAGGAGGTTCAGGCGCGTTTCGCAGAAGCGATGCTGAACCATGCCGAGCAGCGGGGATTCGACACGCAGCGTCTCGATGCGATCCCCACGATTCTGATGAACGTCAAATCGGCTTGCCGCGCGCGGCTCGAAAACAAGGCGGTGCTGCTCGAGCATGCGCGCTTCGATGTGTTCATGCTCCGGTTCCGGCAGTGGCTCGTCGATTTCGACGGGGAGAGGAAACTGCTGCAGCAGATCCATGAAGGCCTGGACCGTTCGCTTTTGAAGCCCGTTGCCGACGCGATCGACAAGGAGGCGCCCGCGCAAACCGACATGCGTGCGGTCGATGCGCAGATCGACCACGTCACACGCGAATTCAGGCTGCTGACGAATGCGGCTTCGAACAAGATCCGCAGCGAGCTGACGCTGAAGCGTCCGGCGATCGGCGACGCCATTGCGCGCGGCGGATCGAACGACGCCATTCTCGCCATGTTGACGCAGGTCGCCGAATCGGTAAGCGAGACGATACAGACGTGGCTGCAACAGGAGCTCAAGCGCAACATCAAAGGCCGGATCGGCGCTGCGCTGGCCGCCGACGGGCTCCAGTATCCGCTCGCGGAAGACGAATGCGGTGGGGAGTTCACCGGCAAGATGCTCGACGCCGCGCTCGGCAGGTTGCGAGGCGTCCACCAGGACGAAATCAAGACGCTGCTGGAATTCGGGCGCAAATTGAAGATTCCCGGGCTCAAGGGGCGCTGGTCGAAGACGCTCGGCTCATGGGCAAACAAGGCCGCGCCGGTGATTCAGCTGGCCGCGGTCGCGATCGATGTCGCACGCGAATATCACGGCGAAGAGCGTGACAACCAGAGCCGGCACGATCGGGCGCTGCAACGCGGCCAATGGATCGAGGAGACGTGCTCGCAGCTCTATTCGGGGCTGATCGAAAGCGTCGACGAAGTCATCGCGCTCGCCTTGCACGAGCAGTTGCAACCGCTACAGACGAAGCGTGACGAATTGCGGTCGAAGGCCGGTGGGCTGGAACGGGATCGCAGCGACTGGGCCGCGCGCGTGACCGCCTTCGCGGCCATCAGGTTTTAGTCCGGCCGGCTTGCGGCATCGCATTGCCCCGTGCATCGCGACACGAAATGTCGCGATGCAAGGCTATCCTCCGAACGGACACAACGAATCACGCATGCACACCCACGGAGCATCCATCATGCTGAACAACAATTCACCGCTCGAGAGCCTTGCCGCATTTGCGATCACGTTTGCGGTCGGCGTCTTTTCCACGGTTGCGTTGAGCAAGTACATCGAGAAGGTGCGCCGGGATGCTGTGAACGCCGCGAACGGCGCATCGCCCCCGGCCTGACCGCCTGGTTGGGGTTCGTGCCGTGCGGATCCCCGTTTCCCCGATCAGGATGACGTGCCGCGCGTGCGGCTGGCGCCGCGTTTTGAGGCCGCGCAGCGACGTGGTCATCGTTCAACCTGAATGTCCGGCATGCGGTAGCGCCGCCCTGGATCTGCGCCCGGCGGGTCCGTTCGATGCACCGTGCAGCACTGCTCGATCACGTGCTGCGTCGCCTGAAGGGCTTGCGTCGCGCGAAGCGTTGATGCGGCGCGCTTAAGAATACGCGTCGCCGGCCGATATAGCGTGATCGACCCTTTGCGAGACACGCTTACCCATCATGTCCGATCTCGATCGCGAAATCATGCGCGCGTTGCCCGACGCGGCGACGCACAACGACTACATCAGCACCCCCGACATTCACCGCTGGCTGTCGCGGACCGCGCTGGACACGCCAACCGTCAGGACGATCAACCGGCGCCTCGCAAAGCTCGAGCGCGACGGGCTCGTCGAAGTGCTCGAACGCGGCACGGCGCTGGTGTGGCGCAAGAAGGCGGGCGCGAGTGGCATGGCCGCGAAGGCGGGCTCGATGATGACGTTCGACGAGGCGCTCGCGCTGCAGACGTTGCGGCGCTTTTCGTCGCGCCAGATTCCGGAGTTGGTGGCCGAATCGCTGTCGTCAATGTTCGACGTCGCGGAAGCACGGCTGAAGCGGACGAGCAATGAAACCGAGCGGCGCTATTCGCGCTGGGCGAGCAAGGTCGCGGTCGAAAGCGGCGGCTTCTCGCTGCATTACCCGCTGATCGACCGGGAATTGTTCGCAATCGTGTCGCGCGCGCTCTTTGAAGAGCGCAAGCTCGAAATCGTCTACCGCCCGCGTCACAACACCGACAACGACCGGGCCAGGATCATTCTCCCGCTCGGGTTCGTGGAGGTGGGCGGGCTCGTATACCTGGTGGGCGGCACTCCGGGCAAGACCGAACCGACGATGTACCGCATGGACCGCTTCACGCGTGCCAGCGCGTTGCTCGAAACTTTCGACTATCCGCCGACCTTTTCGCTCGATGCCTATGTGAAGCAACAGCGTCGCTTCGACTTCATGGTCGAGAAGGAGGTGATGCTCAAGCTGAAGTTCGTCGAAGGTGCGGGCGAGCATCTGCTCGAAGCACCCATGTCGAAGGATCAGGCGCATACGCGCGACGGCGATGCGCTTTTCGTCAAGGGCACGGTGCTGTTGAGCCAGCGGTTGCGGTGGTGGTTGCGCTCGTTCGGGCCGAACGTTGAGGTGCTTGCGCCCGCCGGTTTGCGTGCCGAGTTCGTGCGGGAGGCGAGCGAGCTTGCGCGTATGTACGGTAAGCCGGCCGGTGCAAGCCGCGCCGACGCTGCGGAGCGGCCGGAGTGACCGCTTGACGTGCGGAGGCATTCGTCGTTGTAGTAGAAACAAGCGGGCGGCGGCGCGGCGTTCCGTCTGCGGCCGCCGCGCGAAGCCATTCAGGCCATGTCCAGATCGCGCGAGATCAGGCGCATGAGCGTGCGCCGCACCGGCGGCTGCGTCTGCTGCTGCGGCGCTGCGCACGCCGCGATCAATCGGCCGAGCCTGGCAAGCGCTGCGGCCGGCGGCAATGCCCCGGCGGCGACCCAGTGCCCGACGCACTCGGCCGGCATCTGGTTCGAATCGCCGATCAGAAGTGCTAGCTCCGTGCCACACGCCGCGAGCGATTGCCTGAGAGCATAGTTCGCACCGATGCCGTTCCAGCAGAACTGGCCGCGCGCTGCCGGCGCCGGCCTGACGACGTGGACCACGATATCCGCGCCGGGCGCCCGTCGATCGGTCGCGATCTCCCACGCGATAGCCCGATCCAGCGTAGGCAGTGCGTTGATCCACGACTGGACGACGCAGGCATCGAATCCCCACGGGCGCAATGCGATACGCAGCGCTGTGGAATAGTTGCGGTGACAACGAGTTAGTCGCGCCAGGTCGGCGCGCTCGCCGCTCGCCGGTTTCGTCATGCGGGTATTCACGTGTGCATCTCCTGTTCCTGAATCTGACGGACAGTATGCGACGTGCTTGCGACATACCCTGTCGCGAATCACGCAATCGCTTTCCGCTCGTTGCGACACGGGGCCGTCTGCGGGACATGAATTGTCTCGTTGCCGGCCTATCGTTCTTGCGGACGAAGGCGCCGACGCGGCGTTTCCATGAAAGCCTGAACAACGCGACAGGGGATACCAGATGGCCAGCGATAGTGCGCGCCGCGATCTGAATGGACCACAGGCCGGCTGTTGCTACTCCCGATTGCTTCGATGGCAGCATCGAGCATTGTGTTCACAAGCTCGGCGTGTGGTCGCGTACCGATCGACCAACTGATCACAAGCCCATCGAAGCAATCGATGACCGGAGACAGATAGACTTTACCGGCAGGAATCTGGAACTCCGCAATGTCTGTGAGCCACTTTTCATTCGGCGCTGCGGCCCGGAAATCCCGGTTGATAAGGTTTTCTGGAGCAGGACCTATTTCGCCGGCGTAGGAGCCGTATCGACGTCGCCTCGTTGTGGCTGCGCTTAAGCGCTCCTGCTTCATCAACCGCCGAACGACCTTCTCTGAGATGAAGACCTTCTGCCTGCCCAGTGCCGCGCGCACCCGGCGACATTACAACTTTGCTCTTACATCATGTCATACCCGGATTCAGATGTCGTAGCGCCAGCTAAATACAGATGTCGCATGTTTCATCGGTTTTCCGTCATGCCGTGTTGAAGCGCCGAGCCTGAAGCAGCAGGGCGCTTACGTTCACCCGCGGGCCTTGGCAGACCGCCGGTTCGATTCCGCTTGAGATGTAACCTGCAGAATTGCTGCGTCCATGTCTGCCTCCGTGAACCGGCGTGGCTTCTTCGTGCCGGGATGCGCTTCGTTCGCCCGCACTGGCAGCCCTCGATGGGTTCGCGACGGCGCGGTTCCGATCCGCCGGCTGTCGCGCTGCGCCTGAAACGCTTGTGCGACCTGCAACGCATGACTCAAGCGCTTGTGATCCACGATCGCGCCTTGATCCACCTCGGCCAGCCGGTCATAGGCTCGGGCCGACAGAATCTGACCCGCCGCTCGAAGCTCGATGCGCCCGTCCGGGTACTCCCACACCTCGATGTCGCGATGTATCCACGCCCGATTCTCCGGTGTGTCGTCCAGCAGGTACAGCACCCGGTCGTATTGCACCGTCAGCGCCTTCGTGACCCGCCGTGTTTCGCGCCACGTCAGCAAGACATCCAGATCCTCGTCATCCCGCAGCGGCCGGTGCGCGTCGAAGTCGCTGCGCGGCGGCTTCGCGAAGCGCGCGTTGTAGGCGGCCATGAAGGAGGGCGCATAAGCGTTGGCGTCGGCTACCGTGCTGATGCCACGCAGTCTCAACTCCTTGACCAGCCGATCCTGCAACGTCAGGTGTGCACGCTCGACACGTCCCTTGGCCGAACTGCTGTTCGCACAGAACGTGTCGATGTTCAGTTCGTACATGGCCCGGCCGAAGTGCGTCACGCTCTGGCCTGTCTTGCCGGCACTCGTATTGCGAAACACGCTGTATTTGTCGCTGTAGAACGCCACCGGCTTGCCGTGGCGCTCCAGATATGCCCGCGTGGCCTCGAAGTAGCTGAAGGTCGATTCGGTCTGCGTGAAGTGCAGCATCATCAACCGGCTCGTTGCGTCATCGACGTACACCAGCAGCGTGCAGGCCGGCGCCCGTTGCTCGAACCACCGATGGTCGCTGCCGTCGATCTGGATCAGTTCACCCAGGCACGCCCGACGCGCTCGTGGCTGATAAACCTTCGGCGGTCGCTGCCGGCGAGGAATCCACAAACCAGCCTCCGTCATCAGCTTCCTGACCGTTTCCTTGGCCAACCGGATGCCGTGACATTCCCAGAGCTTCTCGCAGGCCAGCGTCGGCCCGAAATCGGCGTAGCGATCGCGAATAACGGTCAGGGCACGTAACGCCAGCCCGTCGTCGAGCTTGCGGTTGCCCGGCCGGCCGCGACGGCCCGAAGCTACGCCGCTGGCTCCTTGCTCTCGATATCGGATGATCAGCCGTTCCACCTGGCGCACGCTCAGGCCCAGCCGTTCAGCCGCACGCCCAGGCTTCAAGCCCGTGTCCACCACGGCCTGGATTACCTTGAGTCGATCAAGCTCTCGCATCGTCAGTGTCACCAATCCGGCTGGCTGCATGGTCGGCCCCCGTGCTTGCTCAACGAGCCGTCCAGCATGCCAGCAGTCAAAAACACGACATCTGTAAATAGCCAGAACACGACATTAGGATATAGCTGCTACAATCAAAAAAAATGATTATACATATTATGTAAAATTCAAAAAGCACCTGTCCAAACATGTTTTTTCGAGACACAAACAGATCAGCATCGCTCCGAATGCCCAGTTTCGAAAAGCCGATTGCATTTGCGCGCCAATCGTCTTCGGGCTGCGGGAGAACTTGGGGCGGCTTCAGAAAACGGAAAAATATTGCCCGCTAAAGTTGGCCGAGTTCGATACTAGCGCCATCCGAACGCCTGATTGATCTCCTGAGCGCGTACCTAGCCGGCAACCCGTGACATGCGATGCGTGATCCGAGGCCGGTACATCACACGCACGCAGATCGACCGTGCGCGGCCAGCGGCGATCTCGGCACTGATTTCAATGCTGGCACCAAGCCGTTCGCGATCGTCGCGCCGATCATGTTGCCGTCATCGCCGAACACAGGGGCACGCAACGGTCCACGGGAGTCCCGCTATACGCATGCTCGATCACGCGTTGTTGCAGACTCCGCCGTCTACGTGACAGCCAAGCAGCGGCGTATCTGCGTCGAGCAAGGGTCGTATTTCTGCAAGTGGCATGCGGGTGCTTGTTCGCTGCAGAAGCCCTTCGGCTCTATCTTCTGAGTGGCGCGTGCGATTAGCTGGTAGTGCGTTTTCGCCTGCAGTGGCGAGCCATCCATGCTGCAGCATGGACCACAGCCCCCACCAAAACGCCCAAGATCCCCACGCCGACAATCAGCATCCCCAGCGACGCCAATGCTGTCGCATCAGGCGACCGCCTGGCAATGTCGATGGTGATAGCTGTGCCCAGCACCATCGCCGATGCGCATGCGATCCAATAAACCCGAGCCGCACGCGTCGGCCGCGTCCGACCGAGCCGGAAGGCATGAAACAACGCATAGCCAAAACTAAACAAACAGATCAACGCCGGAAGGCCGACCGCTAAAAACCACGATTTTGTCATCTCCATTTCACAAAGCACTCCCAAGACTCAAATGTCGGGTTTGTCGCTGATTGAAAACCCTCTGCACCGAAACAGCTTGCCATTCTGTTTTCACTTGCGCCTACTTTCACCTTACATTGCATTTCGGATTCCTGTCAAATTACACATTGTCTAGGAATTGCCGCTATGGATAAGAAGTCGTCAAAAAATGTACAGCCGGCCGATACGAATCACATCCGGCGTCTCATGTTGCTTGCCTCGGGGTCGGCATCGCTGGTGGGGCTCTTGAAATCGGCAAAAAGCTTCGCTGCCGGCGATCCCACGTTGCCCGCGATCACGATCTCGGCCTCGCCCATTACGGACCCTTACTATCCCGGGTCTGGTACGCTGGGAACTGGCGAAGTCGTCCCGTTCAGATTGCCTCCTGTCCTCACAAACGGCAACATCACCGGCCCAGTATTTAAGGTCGGCGATTTTTTTCTGGTCAACGGCAAGAAAATTCTTGATGCCATCGAACGCGGAGATTCCACGGGTGCTCTGGTCGAGTTTGCTACAGGGTTACAGAACGCCACTGAAGCCGCGGTGCGTTCCCACGCAGCCGTCTACGGGTTGATCACACTCTGGCTGGCAGACCGTGGCTACACCAATCAGCCCGGTGCCACCGAGTATGCATTCACGAACGTAGGGAGCATGAGCACGCTGTTCGGCACCTTCAGCACGTGGTACTTCAATAATCTGCCTTCGCGTCCGGCGACAGAGTTCAAATTTTATGGCACGCCGTTCATGTCTGTAGCGGCGATCTATTACTGGATGTTTGGAGACGGCTCCCAGCGGACCATGAATATTGCGTCCCTTAATTTAAAAATGAGTCTAGACGATTTTGGGCCAATCAATCAGGCTGTTCAAAATCCAGCATACGGACCAGGCACCTACCCGTTCGACGCCGAGTTCTCGACCAATCTATTCAACCACCAAACCAAGGACCTTTGGGCTGCGGGCGTCATTGGTCGAGTTGGCGGCCGGGTCACTGGAACACTGGAAGTAGGCGCAACAGGCGACTACGTCTTCAATGGTAGCTTTACGCTCAATCCCGATCGATACAAGGCATACGACTCAAATAGAACAGTTACGCAAGAGGTACTCACAAAATTTCTCGGCCTACTTGGCACATTTGGGCACAAAGATTACGACATTCTTTTCACCGGCAGTCAAAACATACAGTTCAGCGGAAAGAAACCCGTAGCCTATCAGCAGCCCGCTAATCCCGGAGATGCTGTTCACCGTGCATCATTCGGTGGTCGTCAGCGCCCGCCCCGTTAATCTGTAATACCATCGTATGCAAAATCGCCGGCCATAGTGCGGCAGAATTAAGAAGTATGCACGCCCTATGGCTGACATCTCACAATCGGTAAATCACGGTATCACTGACGGTCGGAAAACTCTGCAGGGCGGAAGAATTCGTCATCGGCGAGTGGCTGGTTGGACGTCAGGCTATTCACGGCAGTTTTTGTCTTCGCGCGGTCGAAGTGACTATCGCTGGCGATCATACGGTGTAGAGCGCGCCGGGTATGACACCGCGAGCTGAAACCTAGGTCGGTCGACCGTCCCGACGTGGCTGACGGCGCAGCATCCCTGTTCGCCACCTTCGTATTGGTCACGCGCGGGTTGGGCGTGGCACTTGAGTCCGTTTGCGCGGCCAGTTCCGCGCTGAAGCAAGGAAAGCCCTCTGCCACCACGCGGACCGCATGCGTCAGTTCGCCGGGATCCTCGCGCTTGCCGAAGAAGCCCGGCGCCCCAGCGCGCATTGTCATTTGCTGGAGCGCATCCTCCAAAGGCACATTTTTCGTGTAGAGCATTTCGCGCCAAGAGGCGCGCCAAGCGTGCGCTACTGACCGGAAAAATGAAGCGTGCCCATTGCGCGGCGTTGCGTTCCGGCCGGACGCGTCGTGTTGCTGATTCACATCGACGGCCCCGGGGCGAGACCATCATCGCCCGGAGCCCACATGTCTACGAAGTCACGCTGGCGCTGGGTTCGAGCGCAGAGTGGCTTTCCTCTGCCCCGGGCCGGATCTTGAACCAGATCGAGTACATAGCCGGCAGAAACACCAACGTCAGTATCGTTCCGGCGAAAGTTCCTCCGATCAGCGTATAGGCCAGCGTGCCCCAGAACACGGAATGGGTCAGCGGAATGAACGCAAGCATCGCGGCAACCGCAGTCAGGATCACGGGCCTCGAGCGCTGCAGGGTGGCCTCCACTACCGCATCGAACGGCGCCATGCCCGCACGCGTGTTCTCTTCGATCTGGCCGATCAGGATCAGCGTGTTGCGCATCAGGATGCCGGAGAGCGCAATGAGCCCCACCAATGCGTTGATGCCGAAGGGCTGATTGAACAGCAGGAGTGTCGGCACCACGCCGATCAAACCCAGCGGACTGGTCGCGAACACCATCATGGTCGCGGCAATCGAGCGCGTCTGGAAAATGATGATGAGCAGCGTCAGCGCAATCATGATCGGGAACAGCGGCGCGAGCGCATTGGTCGCCTTGTTGGCCTCCTCGATGGAGCCGGCCTCCTCGATCCGGTAGCCGCCCGGCAGCTTCGCGATGATGGGCTGCAATTGCGCGAGCATCGCGGTCGACACGTCGGGCGGTTGCAATCCTTCGGCGATATCGCCACGCACGGTAATCGTCGGCGTTCGATCGCGACGGCGCAGGATCGGATCCTCCATGCGGATATCGACCTTGCCGACCTGCGAGAGCGGCACCCGCTGCCCTGCGTTACCGATCAGCGTGAATCCCTCGATCCGTTGCGGGTCGAGCCGGGAGTCTCCCGCCGAACGCGCGACCAGCTCCACCGAACGAATGTCCTCGCGCACGTGCGTGACGGGAATGCCGGTCAGCAGGAATTGCAGTTGCTGCGCGACCGAGCTGGACGTCAGCCCGAACGACCCGAGACGATTTTGATCGAGCGTGAAATGCACGGTGGGAACGCGCGGCCCCCAGTCGGCGTTCACCGTTCGCATCATCGGGCTGGCCTTCATGGTCCGCTCGACCTGCGCGGCGATGGTGCGCAACGTCCCCGCGTCCGGGCCCATGACCCTGAACGCAACGGGGTAAGGCGAGTAAGGGCCGAACACCAGCTGCGTGACGCGAACCTGCGCCCCGGGCACCAATCCTTCGGCGACGACCTTGCGCAGACGGAATTTGAGCGCTTCCCGCTGGTGCTCATCGCTCGTGCGGATCACGATCTTCGAGAAGGACGAATCCGGCAGCTCCGGAGACATGGCCAGATAGAAGCGCGGCGCGCCCTGCCCGATGTACGAGGTCACGATCTGCGCTTCCGGCTGCTTCGCAAGCCACGCCTCGACCTTTTCCGTTGCCGACGCGGTCTGCTCGATCGACGTCCCATAGGGCATCTGCACTTCGACGAGCACTTCCGGGCGATCGGACGTCGGGAAGAACTGCTTCTTCACCAGTCCCATGCCCATCACGGCAACCACGAACGATGCCACCACGATCCCGGCGACCATCCACTTGCGGCCGATCACGCGCCCGAGGAAACGGCGAAAGCGCTGGTAGTTCCGCGTGTTGTAGATCGCTTCGTGGCCGCCTTCGATCACGGCAATGTCGGGTAACAGCTTGACGCCGAGGTACGGTGTGAAGACGACGGCCACGACCCACGAGGTGATCAGCGCGATGCCGACGATCCAGAACATGTTGCTCGTGTATTCGCCGGCCGTCGAGCGCGCGAAGCCGTTCGGCATGAAGCCGACCGCCGTGACCAGCGTGCCCGACAGCATCGGCGCGGCCGTATGGCTCCACGCGTAAGCCGACGCCTGGACGCGGTTGTAGCCCTCCTCCATTTTCACGACCATCATTTCGATGGCGATGATCGCGTCGTCGACGAGCAGGCCCAGCGCGAGAATCAGCGAACCGAGCGTGATGCGGTCGAAGCTCTTGCCCGTGGCGGCCATCACGACGAAGACCCCCGCGAGCGTCAGCGGCACCGCCGCCGACACGACGATGCCGACGCGCCATCCCATGCTCGCGAAGCTCACGACCATCACCACGAGCAGCGCGACGAAGAACTTGACCATGAATTCGTCGACGGCCGAATGGATATTGACGGCCTGGTCGGTCACCTTCGTGAGGCTCATGCCCAGCGGCATCCCGGCATTGATCGATGCGACCTCCGCGTCGAGCGCGTTGCCGAGGTTGAGCCCATTCCAGCCGTCCCGCATCACGACGCCGAGCAGCAACGCCGGTTCGCCGTTGTTGCGAATCTGGAACGTGGCCGGGTCTTCGTAACCGCGTTCGACGGTCGCCACGTCGGAGAGCTTCAACGTGCGGCCCTGAACGACGATCGGCGTGTCACGAATGGTCTGCAGCTTGTCGAACGCGCCTTCGACACGAATGAAGACCTGCGCGCCCGCCGTATCGATCGAACCGGCCGGCGTCAGCACGTTCTGGTTGTTCAACGCGGCAAAGATCTCCTGGGGCGTCACGCCGAGCGTCGCGAGCCGGTCGTGCGAAAACGAGACATAGATCCGTTCCGCCTGCTCGCCGATGATGTTCACCTTCTTGACGCCCGGCACATGAAGAAGCCGCTGGCGCAATCCCTCGGCGTCGCGCACCAGCACTCGTTGCGGCTCGCCTTTTGCCTTGAGCGCGAACAGCGCGAACGTTACGTCGGAGTACTCATCGTTGACGAGCGGGCCGATCACGCCGGGCGGCAGGTTGCCCGCTTCGTCATGCAGCTTCTTGCGTGCCTGATAGAACTCCTCGGGTACGTCCGCGGGCGGCGTACTGTCGAGCAAGGTCACCGTGGTGAAGGCCAGCCCCGGACGCGTATAGGTCTCGGTCCGGTCGTACCAGCGCAGTTCCTGCATGCGCTTTTCGAGCGGCTCGGCCACCTGGTCTTGCATTTCCTGCGCGGTCGCGCCGGGCCATGCCGTGATGACCGTCATCGACTTGACGGTAAAGGGCGGATCTTCGGCCCGCCCCAGTTTCAGGAAGGCAACCACGCCTGCGATCGAGATCAGGATGATCAGAAACAGCGTGACCGAGCGCTCCCGCACCGCGAGCGCCGACAAGTTGAAGCCGCTCATTGCGCCGCTCCTTGCGCGGAGACGGATGCCGCGATCATCTTGTCGTTGGCGAGACGCACATGCTCTCCGTCGTGCAACAACTGGGCACCGAGCGCGACGACCTGGTCGCCGTCGCGAAGGTCGCCCGTCACCGTCGCACTGTCGTCGCTCAATGCGGTGACACGCACCTTGCGCCAGGTCACGCGCGACTGGGCCCGGTCGACCGTCCAGACCCCGGCGCCCGTGCCCGGATCGAACACGGCGCCGACCGGGACCACCATGCCGGCGGGTGCGTGGCCGGCATCGCCGGCGAGATCGAGCGTCACGGTCGCGCCGAGCGGCGCATTCGACAGCGCGCCCTGGAGGACGTACCGCGCCTCGTAGGTCCGTGTCAGCCGATCGGCGGAGTCGGAGAGCTGGCGCAGGACGGCGGGAACAGGCTTCTGGGCCGCGCCGTACAGCGTCGCCTCGGCAATCGAGCCGGATGCGGGACGCAGCGTCTCGGGAAGCTGGACGACGGCTTCGCGGGGGCCGGCATGCGCGAGCCGCACGACGATTTGTCCCGGCGCGACGACCTGGCCGGGCTCCGCCAGCGTCTCGACCACCACGCCGTCGGCGTCCGCCATGACGACGGCGTATCCGGACGCGTTGTTGGCGAGCACGGCCTGCGCCTGCGCCGCGACGAGCTGGGCCTTGGCGGAGTCCGCCGCCGCCTTGAGCTGGTCGTAGGTCGATGCCGAAACCGCGCCTGCGGCGACGAGATCCCGATAGCGCGCCTCGTCAGCGGCCGTCTGCGTCGCGCGCGCCTGCGCGGCATCCACGAGCTTCTGCTGGGCACGGGCCTGCAGCCCCAGATCGATCGGATCGATGCGCATCAGCGGCTGGCCGCGCTTGACCGTCTGGCCCGCGTCGACCAGCCGCTCGATGACCTTGCCCTGAACCCGGAAACCGAGATCGCTCTGAACGCGGGCGCCCACGATACCCGAAAACGACCGGCTCGCCCCTGCCGCGCCGTGAACGGCGCTCGTACGCACAAGTGGCGCCTCGGTACGCGGATCGGCGGCCGGATGCTCGCCGCATGCCGCGAGCGCAAGCGAAGCCACGCCCAATGTGTAGACAAAATGATGGCGCCGGAACATGAGGTCCCCTCTCGCAAAGAACAGGAGCCCTCATTCTGATACCGGTGACCAATTCAGTCAACAGTCACAACAAGATTCATGGAGCGAGACTTCTGAGTACCAGGTTCGCAAGTTGGGTCGTCGCCTCTTCCGCACCCTCGAGGTTGTACTGGAGCAGCAGCGGATTGAAATAGGGCTTCATCACCAGGAAGATCGCGTTCACCGCCTCGTCCTGCGGGGTCTTGCGTTCGAATTCGCCGGTTTCGCGCCCGAGCCGCAGGATCTCGGCGACGAGTTGCCGGATCTGGTCCTCATAACCCTGGACCGATGGCCAGGGTGATGCGGCCGACACGGCGGCGATGTCGTAAAGCTTGCGATCCTGGAAGAAGAGCTCGCTTCCGGATGAAAGCAAGGTCTTGAACATACGGCGAAATTTTTCCGTCGCACTGTGTACGCCGTCGATGTTTTCCCTGACGGCGGTGATCATCGCGGCGAGGCGATTCGCGCAGATGACCTGACCGATCGCCTGTTTGGAATCGAAGAATTTGTAGATATAGGCTTTTGAAAACCCGATTTCCTTCGCGAGGTCGGAAACGGTGGTCTTTTCGTAGCCGTAGCGGCTGAAGTATTCCGTTGCGGCGTCGACGATCTGGGCGCGAACTTCGTGGTCCGAGGGGCCGCGGGACGGGGAGGCGGAGGGAGTCGGTTTGTTCATGTCTCAAGCTTAGCCCCTCACTCGCGAGTTGACAACGTGTGACCATATTGTATATTGGTCACAATATCCGCTCACCGTTGCGCTCCCGAAATGATCATGCCCCTGCACCGTTCACTTGTTCTCCTGACCAGCGTCGCCGCCCTCTCGGCGTGCGCCGTGGGTCCCGACTACCACCGCCCGGATGCGCCGCTGGCGCAGCACTACATGACCCAGCCGCCCGCCGGCACGGCAAAGGCTCCGGTCGCCGATCTGTCCGCGTGGTGGGAAAGCTTCAACGACCCGCTGCTCACGCGTTACGTTTCGCTGGCGCTGGCGCAGAACCTGGACCTGGCCCAGGCCGTTGCGCAAATCACTCAGGCGCGTGCGCGCCTCGGCACGGCCAACGCGGCGCTCCTTCCGTCGGCCTCCGTCTCTGCGTCGGCCGCACGCGCCTATCAGTCCGTCGACACGCCGCTGGGACAATTGCTCAATGCCACGCCGGGTTACTCGCGCTGGGGCACCGAGTACGAAACCAACCTGGAGGCCGGTTGGGAGATCGACATCTTTGGCGGTCTGCGCCGTCAGCGTGAAGCCGCGCTCGCCGATTACTCGGCGACGCAGGCGGCGGCAGTCGCCACCCGCCTTGCCGTCGCGGCCCAGACCGCTGATATCTACGTCACGATCCGGGGGCTTCAGGCCCGTCTGGACATCGCGACCCGGCAGGTGCAGACGCAGCAGGCGCTGCTCTCGGACGTGAAACTCCTGTATTCGAAAGGCGCGGCGGCCGACTATCAGGTTCAGCAGGCGCAGGGTGCGCTCGACCAGGTTCAGGCCGGCGTGCCCGTCCTGCTCGCGGCGCTCGATGCAGCGTCGAACGCCCTCGACGTGATGCTCGGCTCCCCTCCCGGCACGCACCGCGCGGAGCTGAGCCCGCCGTCCCTGATCCCCGTTGCGCCGTCGCTCGCGGAAATGGGCACGCCGGCCGATCTGCTGCAAAGACGTCCCGACCTGATCGCCGCCGAACGTCACCTCGCTGCGGCCAATGCGCGCATTGGCGCCGCGATCGGCGAGTACTACCCGACGGTCTCGCTGAACGCCTTCCTCGGCAGCGCGACCGCCGCCGCCACCGGCACGTTGTTCTCGGGCGGCGCCAACCAGGCGGCCGGCCTCGTCGGGCTGCGCTGGCGCCTGTTCGATTTCGTGCGCATCGGCGCCGATGTCGAAGCGGCGAAAGGCGCCGACGCGCAAGCGCTCGCGGCCTATCGGCAGGCCGTGCTCCGCGCGTCCGAGGACGTCGAAAACTCGCTCTCGTCATTGGTGAACCGACAGGCGCAGGCGGCCACGCTGTCGCATGCCGAGTCGTCGTTTTCCCGCGCCAAGGATGCGTCGATGACCGCGTACCGCAGCGGTGCGGCGAGTTTCATCGACGTATTGCACGCCAACGAGACGTTGCTCCAGGCCGCCGACGCGCGTGCGCAAGCACAAACGGAATCCGCACGTGCGGCGATCTCGACGTTCAAGGCACTCGGTGGCGGCTGGGATCCGGCATCGCACGTCGGGCAGACGTCGCTGACTTCACGCTGACGAAACCGCCCAGCATTGGCGCGTGCAACGAAACCCGCGCACTTTCCGGGTCCGCGCGAGTGCGAACCGCGCCATTGCGGTGCGCGTCGCGCCCGCAATCGGACAGCGTCTCGCGCGTCACAACACCCATCGCGCGGCCGTCATCGAATTGCGCTAAATTGGGCCAGATTTCGTTTGAACACGCCGCCGGGTAAAGGCACACCACGCCCGAACGGGCGCACTCCAGGGCGCGATGAATGAACGACAAGGATCCTGTCGATTTCGGGCAACCCGTTGCAGACGACACGCTCGCCAGGCGGTTTCTCCTGCGAGATGCGCCCACCGTACGGGCCGGCGTTTTCTCCCACGGGCAACCGATCTCGTTCACCCGGTTGATCAACCCGCGGCCCCAACCGGGGCGCTCGCTCACGCCGCAACCGGAGGAAGCCTTTGTCTTCCAGATGCCGCTGATACTCGGCCCCGATCCCGGCCTCCGTTATTCAAGCGGCAACCTCGACGCGTCCGCATCGTGCAGTCCCGGCAGCTGTTATCTGCTCGACCTGCGCGCGAGCCCGACGCGCCGTCTCGACATGCCGTTCGATACCATGCGGCTCTATCTGGCCCAGGGTGCGATCGAGGAGTTCACCGATCAAAAGCGGCGCCGGCGCATAGGAGGACTCGTGCAGCCGCATCTCGGCGCCAGCGACCCGGTGCTGTTCAGTCTGTCGCATACGCTGCAGACGGTCCTGCAGCAGCCCGACCTGACGAGCGCGCTGTTCATCGATTACCTCGCGCTGGCGTTTTGCGAACACGTCGTCACACGCTATGGCCGAGCCGATCCGGTGCTCCGGCCACGCCGCTCCGGACTCGCTCCTTGGCAGATGCGGCGCATCGAGGATTATTTCGCGTCCCACCTGCACGACAATCCGTCGATCGCCGATCTCGCGCGCGAGTGCAATCTCTCCACCAGCTACTTCGGCGAAGCCTTCAAGCAGACCACCGGCAGCACGCCCCATCAATGGCTGCTCAAGCGCCGTATCGAGCGCGCGAAATCGCTGCTGCGGGAAACCGATGCGAGCCTGGCCAGCATCGCATCGGACTGCGGATTTTTCGACCAGAGTCATTTTTCACGCGTGTTCTCGCGTCTCGAGGGATGCGGGCCGAAAGACTGGGCGCAGCGGAACCGATAGCACCGGACAGGTGCAAACGTCGTGAGCGGCGCGCGTGCGCCCGCTCGATATGCGTCGACTCACCACGCCCCCCCTGCCTCCTGATCCGAATTCAGCCACTGCCCCCGGTATTCGACGGTCGTCCGCGAATCGTCCAACGAATCGTTGTTTTATACAAGATCACGCGGGCACCCCGCAGGTACGCTTCTCTCACATCGACTCGTCGATGCCTCCGCGGCTCGTCACTCGTTGAACGGGTGGCCATCGCGGTCCGGCCGTTTCATTTCGGCGCACCTGCCGAGATAGCACGTTGATTTTCCCGTCAAGCCTCGCGCGGCCGCCTGCCCCGAAACGGCATGGCGCTGCGCCGGTCCGCCCAACCCTCCTGGAGTCGACGCATGAAGAATCGCGATACGTCTACGCGTCTGGATCACGCAACGGGTGCACCCGTTGCCGACAATCTGAACATCGAAACGGCCGGCCCGCGCGGTCCCGCGCTGCTGCAGGATATCTGGCTGATCGAGAAACTCGCGCACTTCGACCGCGAGGTCATTCCCGAACGACGCATGCACGCCAAAGGATCGGGCGCGCACGGCGTGTTCACGGTGACGCACGACATCACGCGCTACACCAAGGCGAAACTCTTTTCGGAAATCGGCAAGGCAACGCCGGTATTCATGCGCTTTTCGACCGTCGCCGGCGAGCGCGGCGCCGCGGATGCCGAGCGCGACATCCGCGGCTTCGCGGTGAAGTTCTATACGGAAGAAGGGAACTGGGACATCGTGGGCAACAACACGCCCGTGTTCTTTTTCCGTGACCCGCTGCGTTTTCCCGATCTCAACCACGCGATCAAGCGCGACCCGCGCACGGGACTGCGCAGCGCAAACAGCAACTGGGACTTCTGGACGCTCCTGCCGGAGGCGCTTCATCAGGTCACGATCGTCATGAGCGACAGGGGCATACCGCGCAGCTATCGCCACATGCATGGATTCGGCAGCCATACGTTCAGCCTCGTCGATGCCGACAATCGGCGGACATGGGTGAAATTCCACTTCCGTACGCAGCAAGGCATCGCGAATCTGACCGACGGCGAAGCCGAACAGCTCGTGGGCAAGGACCGCGAAACGCATGGCCGCGACCTTTACGAGAGCATCGAGCGCGGCGACTTCCCGCGCTGGACCCTCTTCATTCAGGTGATGAACGACGACGAGGCCAGGGCGCTGCCGTTCAACCCGTTCGACCTGACCAAGGTCTGGCCGAAAAGCGATTTCCCGTTGATCGAGGCAGGCGTGCTCGAATTGAACCGCAACCCGGGCAATTACTTCGCCGAGGTCGAGCAGGCGGCGTTTTCGCCCGCGAACGTCGTGCCCGGCATCGGCTTTTCGCCGGACAAGATGCTGCAGGCGCGGCTGTTCTCTTATGGCGACACGCAACGTTATCGGCTGGGCGTGAACTTCAATCACATTCCCGTCAATGCGCCGAAGTGCCCCTTCCACAGCTACCACCGCGACGGCGCCATGCGCACCGACGACAACCTCGGCGGCACACCGTCCTACTACCCGAACAGTTCCGGCGAGTGGGAAGTGCGGCCCGACCTTCACGAGCCGCCGCTGCGGATCGAAGGCGACGCCGCACATTGGGACCACCGCGTGGACGTCGATCACTTCGCGCAGCCCGGGAATCTGTTTCGCCTGATGAGCCAGGCGCAACGACACTTGCTGTTCGACAACACCGCTCGCCAGATGGCCTCCGTCCATGCGCATATCCAGGAGCGCCACATCCTCAATTGCGCGAAGGCCGACCCCGAGTACGGCGCGGGCGTTCGCGACGCGCTGGCAAGAATCGGAGCAACGACTGCGACGAAGTAGCCGGCCATGCGCGTGCGGCGTCCGCCACGACGCCAGCGTCCGCTCACATTTCGATGGAGAACCGTCATGTCGCAGGTCATTCAGGATGTCGCCGTGCCCGACAGTCAGCTTGCGCGGGAAATTACCGAGTTCGTGCGCGACACGTCCACCCCGCTGCTCTTTCATCATTCGAGCCGCGTCTATTTGTTCGGCGCCCTGGAGGGCGCGCGCCGCAGCCTGAAATTCGATCCGGAACTGTTGTATGCGGGCGCGATGTTCCATGACATCGGCCTCACCGGCGCGTACAGCAGCACCACCGAGCGCTTCGAAGTCGACGGAGCCAATGCGGCCCGCGAGTTTCTCTCGGGCCGGGGCATCACCGCGGCCGACATCGATCTCGTCTGGACGGCCATTGCGCTGCATACCACGCCCGGCATTCCGCGCCATATGCACCCGGTCGTTGCACTGGTGACCGCCGGGGTCGAGATGGATGTGCTCGGACTTTCGTACCACGCGTTCTCGCACGAGGAACGCGAAGCCGTCACGCATGCGCATCCGCGCCCGCCGCACTTCAAGGAAGAGATCATCCAGGCGTTCTACAACGGCATCAAGCACAAGCCGGAGACCACGTTCGGCAACGTGAAAGCCGACGTGATCGCCGACAAGGAGCCCCATTTTCATCGGGGGAATTTCTGTTCCGTCATCCGCAATTCGGCATGGCCGGGTTGACGATGCCGCGCCCCGCGCATCGATGCCCGGCCAGTCGCGCCGCGCCAACCGATCGCGACCGCATGCAGGTCCGCATAGGCAGAAAACACCGGCGATCGCATCGTGCGAGACGGCAGGCCGGTGTCCATCAACGGAATCATTCACACTGAGGTGAACATCATGGGCAAGCTTGCAGGGAAAGTGGCCGTTGTAACCGGTGCGTCGAAGGGTATCGGCGCCGCCATCGCCAAGGCGCTCGCGGCAGAAGGCGCGTCGGTCGTCGTGAACTACGCAAGCAGCAAGGCCGGCGCGGACGACGTCGTGTCCGCCATCACCACGGCCGGTGGGAAAGCCGTTGCCGTGGGCGGCGACGTGTCGAAGGCGGCCGACGCGAAAGGCATCGTCGATGCGGCGATCGAAACGTATGGCCGCCTCGACATCCTCGTCAACAACTCGGGCGTCTACGAGTTCGCGCCGATCGAAGCGTTCACGGAAGCGCAATACCGCAGGCAGTTCGACATCAACGTGCTCGGGGTCCTGCTCACGACACAGGCCGCCGTCCAGCACCTCAGCGAAGGCGCCAGCATCGTCAATGTCAGCTCGGTCGTCTCGACGCTCACCCCGGCGACGACCGCCGTCTACAGCGGCACGAAAGGCGCGGTGGATTCCATCACTGGCGCGCTCGCACGTGAACTCGGGCCGCGAGGAATTCGCGTGAACACGATCAATCCGGGCGTGATCGTGACCGAAGGCGCGCAAAGCGCCGGGGTGATCGGATCGGAGTTCGAGCATTCGGCGGTCAGCCAGACGCCGCTCGGGCGCGTGGGCAGACCGGACGACGTCGCATCGATTGCGGTTTTCCTCGCTTCCGACGACGCAAAGTGGCTGACGGGCGAGCACATCGTCGCCAGTGGCGGCATGCGCTGACGCAGGTTCGCGCAACCGCGGGCGTACCGTCGGCCTCGACCTCGACAAACAGAAAGGTGACGGTCGTTCCGGATCGCCCGCGGTTCAGTGGGTTGACGCGTGAGTTTGCCAACGATACGGTTTGGTAACCGGCACACTTTCCGGCCAACCCCGGCCGCTCCCCTACACCCTCCCCGCCAAATGAAACCGCGAAGCCGGATGCCACAACCGCACCGACGTCGCGACCTGTTCACCGACCCAGGTCCGCCGCCGGAGCAACAAGCACGGCTCACCGATTTCCATCACCAGATGCCGGCGCACCTGCGCATCGGGCTTCTGCGCATAGATCCGGAACTCCGCGCGCTGGATCGGCGCGAGCCGCACCATATAGTGATTCGGCGTCTCGACCGTGAAGTCCTGTTCCAGATACGCGGGAAACAGCGCCGGGTTCACGTAGCGATCCTCGAACTGGATCGGCTCGTCGTCCTCGTAATGCACGATACGCGAATGAAACACCGGCCCCGAGCGCAGCCCGAGCGCTTCGATCGCCTCCGTATCGTCGCTGCTTTCGAGCAGCAGCACGCGCCCGCTGTGCCGATGGCCGCGCTCCGCGATCTCGTCCGCGATGTTGCGGATTTCCAGCACCGTCGATTCGTAATGCCGCCGTTCGACGAACGTGCCCGCGCCCTGGATACGGGTCAGCACGCGCTCGGCGGTCAGCTCGCGCAGCGCACGCGACACCGTCATCCGCGCGACGCCGAACTCCTTGACCAGTTCGGCTTCGGTCGGAATCGCCCCGCCGGGTTTCCAGTCGCCTTTCGCGATCCGCTCGACGACGTAGCGCTTGATCTGCTGGTAGGCCGGCAGCGCGCGCGCCGGCACGTCGTCGCCCGACGCGACCGCCAGCCCGGCGGAAAGGTGTCGTTCCGTATGGTTCATGCGCCCTCGCCCGAATGATTGTTAGATATCCAGACAACCAGCCACCGCCCGCCGTCACCCGGCGTCACAGCACCGGCGGCGGCATCCCTGCGACGATGCCGGTCGCGATCGCGATGTCGTCCGCGAGCGGCCGGTCGTCCTGGTACGCGGGCACGCGTTCGCGCACGTGCCGCCATAACGTATCGGTGGGCGCGGCCCGCGCCGCGCCGTTCACCTGCAGATCGTACGCCTGCGCGGCCGCCAGCATCTCGATCGCGAGCACGCGCGTCGTGTTCTCGATGATGTCGAGCGCCTTCAGCGCCGCCGGCGTCGCATGGCACAGGTGATCTTCCTGCAGCCCCGACGTGATGCCGCCGTCGAGGCTCGCGGGCGCCGCGAGCCGCTGGTTCTGCGCGACGAGGGCGACCGCCGTGTACTGCGCGATCATGAAGCCGGAACACGTGCCGCCCGGCGTCGCGAGAAACGCCGGCAGCCCGCTGACGAGCGGATTGACGAGACGGTCGAGACGCCGTTCGGCGATCGCCGCGACCTGGGCCATCGCGGCCGCGAGGCTGTCCATCGCGAGCGCAATGCCGGCGCCGACCGCATGCGCCTGCGAATGGACGGCCGGTGCGTCGCGCGTGCCGGCGACGATCGGGTTGTCGGTGACGGACGCCAGTTCGCGATCCACCACTTCCGCCGTCACGGCGAACACGTCGCGTGCCGCGCCGTGCACATGCGGAATCGTGCGCAGGCTGAGCGGGTCCTGCGTATGCCGGCCGCTCGCCGCGCCGAGCATCCCGCTGTCGGCGAGCAGCGCGCGCAGCCGTGCGCCGACCTGCCCGATGCCGGGCGAAACGCGTAGCGCGAGCGATGCCGGATCGAAGGAGGCCAGCTGTCCGCCGAGGTTCTCGAAGCTCATCGCCGCGACCCAGTCGGCCCAGTCGAGCAGCCGCTCCGCGCGGGCGAGCGCGAGCGCGGCCAGCCCCGTCACGCACGGCGTGCCGTTGACGAGGCTCAGCCCCTCCTTCGCACCGAGCACCAGCGGTTCGCGGCCGATGCGGCGCAACGCTTCGTCGCCGCGCATCCGCTCGCCGCGATGGCGCGCATGGCCGTGACCGATGCAGACGAGCGCGACGTGTGCCATATGCGTCAGATACCCGACCGACCCGTGCGCGGGCACCTCCGGCAGGCAATCGTGTTCGAGCAGCGCGACGAGCTGGTCGACGACATCGGCGCGCACGCCGGAATGCCCGTGTGCGTAATTGTTGATCGCCGCCGCGATGATCGCGCGCGTTTCCGCGGCGCCGAGCGGCGCGCCGACGCCGACCGCGTGGCTCATCAGGATGTTGCGCGACAGCGTGCTCTGCTGCGCCGGCGACACGATCACGTTGCACAGCGCGCCGACGCCGGTGTTGACGCCGTACGCGCGGATGCCGCGCGCGACGATTTCATCGACGAGCTCGCGTGCCGCGGCGACGCGCACGCGCGCTTCGTCCGTGAGCGCCAGCAGTTCGCCGGCGGCTACCTCCGCGATCTGCCGCCAGTCGAGCGGTCTTGCCGAACGGAATACGGTCATGACGGCCTCAGTTCGCGGCGCGGTCGTGATGGCTCGACACGAACTGCCGGAAGCGCTCCGAGCATTGGCCGCCGAACAGGTCGCCGGGCGTGCCGTCCGAGTCGACCTCGCCCTGGTGCAGGAACATCACGCGATTCGACACGTGGCGTGCGAAACCCATTTCATGCGTGACGACCAGCATCGTGCGCCCTTCCTCGGCGAGCGAACGCATCACGCGCAGCACCTCGCCGACCAGTTCCGGATCGAGCGCCGACGTCGGTTCGTCGAACAGCATCACCTTCGGATGCATCGCGAGCGCACGGGCGATCGCGACACGCTGCTGCTGGCCGCCCGACAGGTGCGCCGGATAGTAGCCGCGCTTGTCCGCGAGGCCGACGCGCGCGAGGAGCGCCTCCGCTTCCTCGACCGCTTCGGCGCGACTGCGCTTCTGCACGCGCAGCGGACCTTCGACGAGGTTGTCGAGCACCGTCATGTGCGACCACAGGTTGAAGTTCTGGAACACCATCCCGAGCTGCGAGCGAATCCGGTCGACCTGGCGCCGGTCGCCCGGCTGCAGCTTGCCGTCGCGCGCGCGCTTCATCTTCAGTTCCTCGCCGGCGAGCGCGACAGTGCCGTCGTCGGGCGTTTCGAGCAGGTTCAGGCAGCGCAGGAACGTGCTCTTGCCCGAGCCGCTCGCGCCGAGGATCGAGATCACGTCGCCTTCGTGCGCGTCGAGCGAAATGCCCTTCAGCACGTGGTGATCGCCGAACGACTTGTGGATGTTCCTGACCGACAGGGCAACGGGAGCAGCGGTGTTCATCGGATTCTCCTGGAAGGATGGATGCGCTCAGGACGCGACGCGCCGGGCGTCGCGCGCGGCCGCGGCCGGCGTGCCGGTCTGCTTCGGCGCGCGCAGGTGGCCCGACAGCCGCCATTCGAGCGCGCCGAGCACGCGCACGACAATGAAGTTCAGGCCCAGGTAGATGAGGGCCGCGCACACGAACACCTCGGTCGTCCGGTAGGTCTGTTGAATGATCTGCTGCGCGACGCCCGTCACTTCCCACACGGTGACGAGGCTCGCCAGCGCGGTCGACTTGACGAGCAGCACGGCTTCGGTCGAATACGCGGGCAGGCACTGGCGCAGCGCGATCGGGCCGATCACGCGACGCAGCAGCGCGAAGCCCGACAGGCCGATCGAATAACCGGCCTCGATCTGCCCGACCGGCACGGCCATCAAGCCGCCGCGCAGGATTTCGGCCGTATAGCCGGCCGTGCACAGCGCGAGGGACAACACCGCGCACACATACGGTTCGCGCAGCAGCGGCCACATGAAGCTCTCGCGGATCACGCCGAACTGGCCGAGCCCGTAGTACACGAGGAACATCTGGATCAGCAGCGGCGAGCCGCGAAACACGAGGATGTATGCACGCGCGAAGCGGTTCGGCAGCCAGTGCGGCGACACGCGCATCGTGACGATCACGAGCGACAGCAGGCCGCCGAGCACGAGCGATGCGAAGAACAGGCCGAGCGTGGTCGGCACGGCCGCGAGCAGCTGGCGCAGCGTGTCGAGGAGAAAGGCGAAATCGATGGACATGCGATCGCTCCGTCAGTTGCGTGCGAAATTGCGGCGGAACGAGCGGCCGACAATCGCTTCCGCCCGGTTGAACACGCGGTTCGACAGGCCCGTCATCACGAGATAGAGCGCCCCGCCCGCGACGAAGAACACGAAATACTGGTGCGTCGAGTTCGCGGCGATCTGGCTGGTGCGCAGCAGCTCGGCGAGCCCGGTGACCGAGATCAGCGCGGAGTCCTTGAGGCTCAGTTGCCACACGTTGCCGATGCCGGGCAGCGCGAAACGCAGCACCTGCGGAATCAGGATGCGGCGCAGCACCATGCTTCGCGGCATGCCGATCGAGCGCGCCGCTTCGAGCTCGCCCTTCGACACGGCCAGCACGGCCGCGCGATACACCTCGGCCTGGTACGCGCCCGAGATCATCCCGACCGCCAGCGCGCCGATCACGAACGGCGGCACGCCGATGAAGCCTTCCGCGCCGAACCACTGGCCGACGGTCGTGACGAGCGTCGAGCCGCCGAAATAGAACAGGTAGATCACGAGCAGTTCGGGCACGCCGCGAAACACGGTCGTGTAGAGGTCGCCGAGCACGCGCGCGCTGCGGTGGCGTGACAGTTTCGCGGCTGCGATGCCGGCGCCGATCACGGCACCGACCGCGAGCGCGGCGAGCGTCAGCGCGATCGTCATCAGCGCCGCGAGCAGCAGGACGCCGCCCCAGCCTTCGGTTCCGAAGCCCAGCATTTCAAGGATGGCCATGCGTGCCTCCCGGCAAGCGTTGAGTGGATCGGCAGGATGCGCGCCGCTACGCGACCGTCGGGTCGCTCATGCAGCGGCGGCCGCGCGTGTGCTTACGGCGTGACGTCGGTCTTGAACCACTTGTCGGCGAGTTTCTTCACGGTGCCGTCCGCGAGTGCCGCGCCGATCGCCGCGTCGAACTTCGTCTTCAGGTCGGCATCCTGCTTGCGGAACGCGAGGCCCTCGCCCGGCCCCCAGATCGGGCCGCCGAGCTTCGGGCCCGCGAGCACGATCGACGCGTTCTCCTTCTTCCCGGTGTTCGCCGCGTAGTACGTGACGTCGTCGAACGATGCGTCGATGCGACCGGCGACGAGGTCGAGATCGCGCTCGGGCGACGTCTTGTATACGCGGATCGACGCGATGTCCTTGAAGCCGTCGTTGATGAACTTCGTATAGACGGTGCCCGACTGGATGCCGATCGTCTTGCCCTTCAACTGCTTGCGCAGCGCATCGACGGTCGCCTTGTCCGCATTCGCGTCGCCGGTCAGCTTGACGATTGGCGCGCCGGGCGCGGCCTTCGGCAGGATCTTCGTATCGGTGACGGCGAACGTCGCGGGGGTGGCCGCATACGGACGCGAGAACAGCAGGATCTTCTCGCGCTCCGGCGTGATCGAGATCGCATCCATCAGGATGTCGAACTTGCCGGCCTGCAGGCCCGGAATCATCCCGTCCCAGTCCTGCGCGACCATGTTGCACTGGACCTTGATCCGCTCGCACACGTTGGCGAGCAGCTCCGGTTCGAAGCCGCCGAGCTTGCCGCCCGGCAGCGTGAGGTTCCACGGCGCGTAGCCGCCTTCGAGCGCCACCGTCACCGTCTTCCATTCCTTTGCCTGCACCGGCGCGGCGAGGGTTGCCGCAGCCGCCGCGATCGCGCCGATCGTCCTGATTGCCCACTTGATGCGCTTGCCGTTCACGAGATTTCTCCTTGCGTTGAAGTTCGTCATCCCTTCGGTCTGCAAGACGCCTCAGGAATTTGTCTATACAAGCATGCAAGAAGAAAAACGGCCGGACAAGCGTTGATCAAAAAAAACCGCGTAAACGCGGGAAATCCCCTAAATACGGGGCTCTGACGCGCCTCTTTGCGGGGAATTCCGGCACGGATTTGGTGCAGGATGAATGGACAAATCGCTAGGATGACTAGACAAATTTTGAATTCGATCAGTCGACGCTTGCCGCGCGACATGCGGCGGCGGGCAACTCGACCTCGCGCAAATCGGGGCGCTGACCGGAACGCCGGTTCATGCTCGATCGATTGTTTCGGGCGCGGGTTTGGCCGGGATCGATGAGCCGCGGCGCCGCTTGCGCTGTCGGTCATCAGGAAGGCCGGCCTGGATCGTGGCCGCGTGCGCAGCCTGCAATGGGATCAGTGCGGCCGATGGGCCGGTGTTTGGGAGGGGGCGTGCCCCGTTGCTGACGTCAGTGCCGGATGCACGACGTTTCCCACATATTGGCAAGTACCGAAATCGCGCGGCACGGCGTGAAGACGAGCCGGGAAATGGTCTGACCATACGTCGGACGTCACCTGGAACACGCCCCTGATTCGACTTGCTGCCACTGTACGCGGCGACGAAGCTGTCGGTGAAACGGTCGAATTCCTCGGGCGGGCGGGCGCCGCGTACACGTGCGCCGTGTCGTCATGCGGCACGACCGCGAGCGTCGGTGCCGGTACGGCGACGGGTTTCGGCCGCGCCGCGAACGCCGTGCGTGCGGCACGGAAGCCGCCCGCCACCATCGGCGCCGGGCATGTCGAGCGAACGTGCCTCGTGACCGCCGCTCCTTCCTGTTGAAATCGTCTGGAGAACAGACGATCAGCTTCGACCGTCCCCTTCCCCGCTTCGCACGTCGCCGAGCATCGTGACGAGGACGAGCGCCGCGATCAGCCCGAGATGCTCGAAGAAGCTGTTGAGCGCCATGAAATGCGCGGCGCCCGTCTGGTTCCAGAAGTCGTTCGCCACCGCCATCGCGACGAGCGTCAGCATGCCGAGGCCGCCGGCGCCGAGCCACGTGAAGCGGCGAAACACGATGCACAGCGAACCGCCGATCTCGACGACGACCGCCAGTGCAGCCCACAACGCGGGCGGGTGCAAACCGAAATGCGCCTGCTCCGCGATTGCTGCGTCGAAGTGCATCGCCTTGTTGATCCCGCCGATCAGAAAGGCGGACACGAGTGCAAGTCGAACCAGCGCGCCGATCCACGGCTGCGCGAGCAGCATACGAATCCACGCGGGGCTGTACCGGCCGGTTGTCGTCGACATGTCAGACCGCCCAGCAGGAACAGCCGAACGCGCCCCAGAAGCCCTTCGCGTCCGACGTCGGCAATGTGCTGCCCCACGCGCTCGCGTGCGCATGCTGGTGCACGTTGCACGCATTCGCGCAGCCGCACATCGCGGCGGCCGCCGCCGCGCGTTGCAGCGGTGCGCCGCTGCGCTGCGTCGCGCCCCAGCCGCCGTAACCGCCGTACTCGCGCACCGGCGACCAGTCCGGCATCGCGGGCGGAATCGGCGCGTCATGCGACGCAAACGGGCCCGCGCCCCACACGATCCGGCCGCCGACCACCGTCAGCAACGCGGTCGTGCCCGCGATGTCGTCCTCGGCGCACGCGAAGAAGTCCCGATCCGGCACGACCACGTCGGCCAGCTGCCCGACCGCGATCCGCCCTTTCTTGCCGACTTCGTTCGAGAACCACGTCACGTATTCGGTCCACATGCGCAGCGCGGTCTCGCGATCGAGCAGGTTGCGCTGCGGATACATGCGCAAGCCACCGATCGTCTTGCCCGTCACGAGCCACGACAGCGACACCCACGGGTTGTACGACGCCACGCGCGTCGCGTCGGTGCCGGCCGACACCTTGAGGCCCTTCGACAGCATCTTCGCGACCGGCGGCGTCGCTTCGGCCGCCTGCGCGCCGTAGCGCTCGACGAAGTATTCGCCCTGGTACGCCATCCGGTGCTGCACCGCGATGCCGCCGCCCAGCGCCGCGATACGATCCATCGATTTTTCGGTGATGGTTTCCGCGTGATCGAAGAACCAGTTCAGCCCTTCGAGCGGGATGTCCTTGTTCACCTTCTCGAACACGTCGAGCGCGCGGCTGATCGTTTCGTCATACGTCGCATGCATGCGCCACGGCCAGCGGTTCTGCGCGAGCACGCGCACGACGCCCTCGAGATCGTCCTCCATCTGCGCCGGCAGGTCCGGACGCGCGACGCGGAAGTCCTCGAAGTCGGCCGCCGAGAACACCAGCATTTCGCCCGCGCCGTTGTTGCGGAAGTAGTCGGTGCCGTCGTGATACTTCGTGCTCTTGGTCCAGTTCACGAAGTCTTCCTTCTCGGCGTTCGGCTTCTGCGTGAACAGGTTGTACGCGATCCGGATCGTCATCTCGCCCGCGTCGTGCAGCTTGCGGATCACCTCGTAGTCGTCCGGATAGTTCTGCGAACCGCCGCCCGCGTCGATCACGCCGGTCACGCCGAGACGGTTCAGTTCGCGCATGAAGTGGCGCGTCGAGTTGTACTGGTATTCGAACGGCAGCTTCGGCCCCTTGGCGAGCGTCGCGTACAGGATCGTCGCGTTCGGGTTCGCGAGCAGCAGCCCGGTCGGGTTGCCCGCGGCATCGCGCAGGATCGTGCCGCCCGGCGGCTCCGGCGTGTCCTTCGTGTAGCCGACCACGCGCAGCGCGGCCGCGTTCAGCAGCGCGCGATCGTACAGGTGCAGGATGAACACCGGCGTATCGGGCGCGGCCGCGTTGAGTTCGTCGATCGTCGGCAGGCGCTTCTCGGCGAACTGGTGCTCGGTGAAGCCGCCGACCACGCGCACCCATTGCGGCGCGGGCGTGATCGCCACCTGCCGCTTGAGCATGTCCATTGCAAGCGCGAGCGACGGCACGCCGTCCCAGCGCAGTTCCATGTTGTAGTTCAGGCCGCCGCGAATCACGTGGCAGTGGTTGTCGATCAGGCCCGGCAGCGCGGCGCGGCCCCCGAGATCGACGACCTTCGTCGCGCGGCCCGCGAGCGGCATCACGTCCGCGTCGTGGCCGACCGCGGCGAAGCGGCCGTCCTTGATTGCGACGGCGGTCGCAACGGGGTTCGCGCGGTCGAGGGTCGTGAACCTTCCGTTGTGAAGGATCAGGTCCGGTTGGGACTCGGTTGCGGTCATGTGCGTCACCTCGTATCGATCAGAAGCCAAAAAGCTGTTTGACGGCGGGAATGGCCTGCACGCCGATCACCATGCCGAGCAACCCGACAAGGGCAATCAGCGGCGGCGCCGGAGAGCGAACCTTGATCACGCTGTAGATCACGCCGATCAGCAAACCCGCGCCAAGGGAAACCAGATAAGGTTCCATACGATCAATGTCCCGGTCAGGTTGAAATGCAGGCTCTACGTCCTGGAAAACAGGCGCGGGCGACGTCCGTGAAGCAGTCACGGCAGCCGCCCGCGATTTTCATGGAGCCGATGGCGCGTATTCGTGCAGGACACGCGGCATCGGCACGGGCAGTCGCAACTGCCCGCGATTACTTCGCCGGAACCGGCGGAATCGACTCGTGCGGCGTCGCCGTGCGCGGTGCAGCCTTGTGGACCATCGTGTACGCGTAGTCGACACCCATCCCGTACGCGCCCGAGTGTTCCTTCGCGATCGCCATCACCGCGTCATAGGTCTCGCGGTGCGCCCAGTCGCGCTGCCATTCGAGCAGCACCTGCTGCCAGGTCACCGGCACGACGCCGGCCTGCACCATCCGCTGCATCGCGAAGTCGTGCGCGTCCTTCGACGTGCCGCCCGACGCATCGGCGACCATGTAGATCTCGTAGTCGCCTTCGAGCATCGCGCAGAGCGCGAACGTCGTGTTGCAGACTTCCGTCCACAGGCCCGACACGACCACCTTCTTGCGGCCGTTCGCGGCCAGCGCGTCGCGCACCTTCTGGTCGTCCCACGAGTTCATCGACGTGCGTTCGAGCGTCTTCTGGTTCGGGAACACGTCGAGCAGTTCGGGGTAGGTGTAACCCGAGAAGCTGTCGCTCTCGACCGTCGTGATCGTGGTCGGGATGTTGAACACCTTCGCGGCCTTCGCGAGCCCGACGACGTTGTTCTTCAGCACCTGGCGATCGATCGACTGCACACCGAATGCCATCTGCGGCTGCTGGTCGATGAAGATGATCTGGCTGTTGTGGGGAGTGAGTACTTCAAGCTTCGGATTGCTCATGGCGGTCATATCCTTTGACGCGGGAAAAGAGAGAGCCAGCCTCACCGGCGAACCGGGAGGCGCCCACTGCGCTGTGACGGGAGGTTCGCCTACCAGCCGGTGTCATTCAACACGCGAATTCATCGTAGCGCCAATTAATCGATTTGATTAATAAAAACCCTAAATTCAGGCCTTAAAAGATCTTAAAAGCCCAGAATTAAATACGCACCTCCGGAGCAGACCTGCTACGCTCCAAATTGATTTTCCGATCATCGACCGATCGGTATTTATCCGTATTTTTCACACGGTTGTCATTTCCCTTATCCGAATCATGACGTCCTATATTGCATCGTTATTGGCCGGCATCCTCGCGGGCGCGGTCTACGCGCTGATCGGTGTTGCATCGCCGGCGCCGCCCACCGTCGCATTGGTCGGCCTGCTGGGCATCCTCGCCGGCGAACAGATCCTGCCGGTCGCACGCCGCGTGCTGTCCGGGATCCAGCTGAAAACCGCGTGGAGCGACGCGAAGTGCGGCCAGCACATGTTCGGCACGCTGCCCGGCGCGCAGGCCACCCGGGCCGCCGCGAAGAAAGGACCGTCGACACCGGCCTGACGCGCGCCGATCGAGGGCGCCCGGATCGCGTACGCGGCTGAATGGTCGCGAACCGTGTTGGAGCCGGGCGTGCTTGGCGATAACATGGCAGCCCGATGCCCCCGTGGAATTCATCATGAAGCTTTCATTCGAAGCGCTCGAGGCACTGGACGCGATCGACCGCACCGGCACGTTCGCCGAGGCCGCCGAGTTGCTGCACCGCGTACCGTCCGCGCTGACCTATCTTGTGCAAAAACTCGAAAGCGATCTCGGCGTCGCGCTGTTCGACCGCAGCGGACGCCGCGCGAAGCTCACGCACGCGGGACGCGTGGTCGTCGAGGAAGGCCGCCGGCTCCTGCATGCGGCCGAGCAGCTCGAACTGAAGGCGCAGCGCGCGCAGCAAGGCTGGGAAACCGAGGTGCGCATCTGCATCGACGAGATCCTGCCCTTCGAGGCAATGTGGCCATACGTGCATGCGTTCTACGGGCTCGAGATGGACACGCGGCTGCGCCTGTCCACCGAAGTCCTCGGCGGCACGTGGGATGCGCTGATTTCGCGGCGCGCGGATCTCGTCGTCGGTGCGACGGGCGAGCCGCCGGAACTGCCGGACATCGTCGCGCGACCGATCGGCTCGCTCCGGCACGTGTTCGCCGTCGCGCCCACCCATCCGCTCGCGGCATTGCCCGAACCGCTGTCGATGGCGTCCGTCGTCGAGTATCGCGGTGCCGTGATCAGCGATACGTCGCGCGAGCTGCAGCCGCGCTCGGTCGCGATCGATGCCGGGCAGCCGTATCTCGCGGTCCCCACCCTCGCCGCGAAACTGGCCGCGCAGTGCGAAGGGCTCGCGGTGGGCACGCTCCCGGATTGCATCGCGGCACGCGCGATCGAGCAGGGCAGGCTCGTCGCACGCGAGGTGACCGGCATGCGCGACACGACGCAGTGCTATCTCGCGTGGCGCGGCGACGAAGCCGGACGCGCGCTGCACTGGTGGGTCGACCAGCTCGCTCAACCCGATCTCGTCGACCGGTTTACCGCGCTCGTCTGATTCCACTGCCCGCGGCTCGCGTTGCCCCCCCGCCGCAGGCCACCGCCCCGCCTCAGCGGAACGAATCGTGCAGGCGCTTCATCTCCTTCTCGAGCCACTCGATCAGGTTGAACGACGCGTGCGCACTCGCGGCCGGCGGAATCATCATCTTCTCCTCGGTCGCGATGTGCTCGGACAGCGATTCGCACATCAGCCGCCCGAGTTCGGGCTTGCGCGCGATCAGCGGCGACAGGTCGCCGCTGCTCAGTTGAAACGCCGTCACCGTCGTCACCGCATGGACGCTCGCGTGCAGTTGCGTGCCGGCCAGCACGACGGACTGGCCGATCGCGTCGCCCGGCGCCATCCGCCTGACCTCGATGTCCCCCGCCGCGCCCGGCACGAACACCGACGCGACACCGGCCCCGACGATCGTCAGCAGGCGCGTATCGGCATTCGATGCATAGATCACGTCCCCTTTGTGGAACACGCGTGACGCGAGCGCATCGGCGAGCACCGCCAGATCGTCGTCGCCGAGTTGCCGGAAGAGTTCGACCGCGCGCAGCAGCCGTTGGCCGCGCGACACCGGCCGGTGCGTCGCGGCCGTCCCGCCGAGCGGGCGCAACGCGATGTCCGCGGCGGCCAGGTGCCGGTGGGCCAGGTCGTAGAGCTGGTTGCGCACGGCGATCTTCTTCTGCAGCGCATCGACGTAGCAGACGAGTTCGTATTCGACGGAATTGGTACGGAACGCCTTGACCACCGCAACCGGTGCGGGACGGGTCAGTACGTCCAGCGAGCTGGCGGCGGCGCGGTCGAGCGCATCGACGACGATGGCCGGCCGCACTTCCGGATCGATCTCGATCCTCAACGTCACGCCGTGCACGTTCTCGGGTTCGCTCAGGTTGACGATCGTCGTCTTCGCCGCCGTGCTGTTCGGCACGACGACCAGGTTGCCGAGGCCGTCGATCAGCTTGGTCGCGCGCCAGTTGCTTTCGACGATCCGCCCTTCCAGCTCGCCGATGGCCACCGTGTCGCCGAGCCGGAACGGCTGGGTGGTATTCAGCACGAGGCCGGAGAACACGTCGTTCAGCGTGTTCTGGACGGCCAGCCCGAGGATCACGGCCACCGCGCCCGACGTCGCGACCAGCCCGCTCAGCGGCAGGCCCAGCACGTAGCCGAGCGCGGCCACCGCGGCCGCGCCGAATACGGCGCCGGCGGCGATGTCGTGAAACAGCCGCTGGGTGCGCCACGCGCGCGGCAGCAGCAGGTGGTCGAGCATCAGGCTGAATACGAGCGCGCACTGCAGCCACCACGCGACCCCGATCACCTGGATCGCCAGCCGGTCGAGCCGGTCGGGCGACGGCGGCACCGCGAGCGGGCTCACGCCGGTCGCGAACAGCACATAGGTCAGCGCGGCGAACGACACGCAGCGCCCTATCGCCTTCGCCGTCGAACGGCCGGGCCCGAGCAACCGCCATGCGACGAGATCGACAATGACGATCGGTGCGCCGTAAGCAACCGTGGCGGAAAGGTTCAGCATGATGGAGCGGGCGGCAAGCGTGACACACGACGCGCGCGGAACCCGCGCACGCACATCGCCGACCGCCCGATCCGGCGTGTGGCCGCGGGCGGCGAATCGTGGCGCGAAAGGTCGGACTGGACAGGTTTCATGCGGTAGTCGTTCGATGACGCGCGAAGCCGCCGAGGCGGCACGTGTGGCCGCCGCCGCGCCACACCGGCATGCAGCGGCGCCGTGACCGCGCGACGCTGCAGCGCGAGCCGGTGGCCTGCCCGCCTGCCCGCGCATCGTCGACGGTCCGTGCGTCCAATGTAGACGCACCGGCCGGCCCGGTCATGTGTTCAAGCTGAAATGTTCTGAAGCCGCGACGGCCGCGCGCCGCTACGATTCGCGCGGCGGCAGCTCGCTCTCGCCCGTGTCGAACCCGAGCGCGTGCACGACCGACCACGCGTCGTCCGCGACCTGCGTCGATCCGGCGGTATGGGCAAGCGCGGCCGCATACGCTGCCAGCAGGCGCACGCGCGCGTCGTCGCGCGTGCGCGTCTCGTCCATGTCGCGCATCGAATCGAGCGCCGCGCGCGCGCGTTCGCGACATTCGTCGACCAGCGACAGGTCGAACAGGCATGGCACCGCCACGGCCGCCAGCGCGATGCCGATCTCCGCATCGCCGTTCGGCGAAAACGCCCAGTCGAGCGCCGCGCGCAGGTTGCCGAGCTCGCGCCGGATCACGTCGAGCCGCGATTCGGCGAGCGGCCCGCCGTCGTCTACCGGCGCGAGCCGGAACAGCGCATGGAAGTAGTTCGCGTGAGCGCGGGCGGCGGCCGCGCACTCGCCGTTGTTCTCGAGCTGCTGCAGCGCATACGCACGCGTCGTCGTCAGCAGACGGTAACGCGGTGCGCCGTGCGCGCTTTCGAGGCTCAGCAGCGACTTCGACACGAGGCCGGCGATCGTGTCGAGCAGGTCCGCATCGGCCAGCCGCGTGGCCCCGACGATCTCCCGCACAGCGTCGATCGAGAAGGTGTCGCGGAATACGCCGAGCCATCGCAACAGCAGGCGCTCCGCATCGCCGAGCAGACGGTAGCTCCAGTCGTACATCGCCTGCAGCGTCTGATGACGCGGCAACGCCGTGCGAAACCCGCCGGTCAGCAACCGGAAATGGTCGTCGAGATGCGCGGCCAGCACGTCGATGCCGAGCACGGCCGCGCGAGCCGCGGCCAGTTCGATCGCGAGCGGCAGGCCGTCGAGGCGCCGGCACACCGATGCCATCAGCGACACGCTGCGTTCGTCGAGCGGGAAACGCGGATCGGCGGCCTGCACACGCGCCGAGAACAGCTGCACCGCGCTCGCGCCCAGCGTTTCCGCATCGTCGGCACCTTCGCGCGGCACCTCGAGCGGCGGGATCGGACACAGCCGCTCGCCCTGGATACGCAGCGCCTCGCGGCTGGTCGCGAGGACGCGCAAGCCGGCGTCGGATTCGGTCAGCGCGCTCGCGATCCGCGCGGCCGCGTCGAGCAGATGCTCGCAATTGTCCAGCACCAGCAACATCCGGCGGTTCGCGACACTGGCCAGCACCGCCTCGAGCGTCAGCGATCCGGCCGGCTGCGCGATGCCGAACGCCGCCGCCAGCGCGTCGGGCACGAATTGCGGACAGGCGACGGTGGCCAGCGACACGAACGCGGCGCCGTCCGGAAAACTGGCTTCGGCGCGCATGGCCGCTTCGAGCGCAACCCGCGTCTTGCCGATGCCGCCCGCCCCGACCAGCGTGACGACGCGCGCGGTGTCGAGCGCCGCCAGCACCTCGGCGACGGTCTGCTCGCGGCCGACGAGCGCGGTCGGCGCGGCCGTCAGCCGCGACGTCACGGCGCGCACGGGGGCCGCGACTTCCGCCCGGCCGCCGACCAGCCGATAGCCGCGCCCCGGCACCGTCACGATCAGGTTGCGATCATCGGCGAGCGCCTTGCGCAACGCGGCGACGTGCACCTGCAGGTTGTTTTCCTCCACGACCGTGTGCGGCCACACACGCTGCATGATCTCGTCTTTCGAGACCAGGGCGCCGTTTGCCCGAATCAGGAGTTCGAGAATTTCGAATGCGCGACTGCCGATACGCAGCAGTTTGCCGTTCGAGCGAATTTCACGCCTGTCAAGAAATACGTGTAGCGTTCCAATTCGGATCATGAGAATTTTCAATCGATAGCGTGCATCGATGCCCTGTCAAAAATGACATCGATTGGACGCTCATGCTACGGCATTTGCCTCTTGAGATGATTCAAATTATCAGAAGCTATTGAGCAAATTTTTTGAATCGATGAAAACCACGATTTCCCCGGCGTCTCCGCGTGCGGGCGCCGCTGCCCCAGTGCGGTGCGGCATCCCGCGCTCACTGCACGCGAAACAGTGATTCATCCATGAATCTGTTTCGTAGGATAAAACCTGCGATTTGCCGGAATTAACTTCTTCGACTCATCAATTAAATATAACCGCACGCCGGATTTGCGGATAAGACCGGGTAAAAAAGACATGCCGGACGTGGTGTAACCGATTTCGCGGGCGGCGGTCGGTCGGATTTTCCGTTCATAACGATTCAGGCGCCGCTCAGGACATTCAGCGGCGCGGCGCGCAACGATGGGTCGATGGCGCCAGCGTCGAGCGACTTTCACCACGCCGTGAGGAACACGACCATGGGCAACCGTATCGCCGGCATCAGGATTCCCGACGCCCCGCTCGCACGGGACGCCGCCGACACCGTACGCGCGTGCGAACCGGAACTGCTGTTCCGGCACGCGATGCGCGTGTTCGCGTTTGCATCGATCATCGGGCTGCGTCGCGGCATCGCGTTCAACGCCGAGCTGTTGTACGTCGCCGCGCTGTTCCATCACTTCGGCTTGACGGAGCGCTACCGGCATTCGCGCCGGCGCTTCGAGATCGACGGCGCGAATGCGGCGCACGCATTCCTCCGAGGATACGGCGTCGCCGCCGACGACGCGGCGGAGGTCTGGCGCGCGATCGCGCTGCATGCGACGTTCGGGATCCACCCGTACATGACGCCGTTGACGGCGTTGCTCGGCGCCGGCGTCGAGACCGACCTCTTCGCGCATCACTTCGACGAGGTGAGCCTGTCCGAACGCGACGCGATCGTGCACGCATGGCCGCGCGGCCCGTGCTTCAAGGACCTGTTTCTCGAAGCGCTCGCCGCGGGCACCGCGCATCGCCCCGCTGCCGCGTTCGGCAACGTGTCCGCCGACGTGCTCGATCGTTGCGACCCGGACTATCGTCGGACGAATTTCTGCGGGCTGGTGCTCGGGTCGAAATGGGCGGAGTGAGCCGGCCGTCCGGCCGGGCTCGTGCGGCCACGTCACCGCCGCCATCGCCGGATCATGCGCGCGCGAACGCCAGCAGTTCGTCGTTCAGGCGTTGCGCATGCGTCAGGTACAACGCGTGCGGGCCGCCCTCGTAGATGCTCAGCGTCGCGTGCGGCACGCGCCGCGCCGTGACGGCACCCGTGAGCGCGAGCGGTGCCGTCTGGTCGTCGTCGCCGTGAATCACGAGCGTCGGCACGTCGAACTTGTCGAGATCCGCGCGGAAATCGGTTTCGGAAAACGCGCCGACGCAGTCGAGCGTCCCCTTCAACCCGGCCTGCAGCGCCATGAACGACGTCCAGTCGAGCGCGGCGCGCGAGATCGTCGAAGCGGCCCGGTTCGACCCGGTGAACAGCGGCCAGAATTGCTCGAGGAACGCCGCGCGATCGGCCACGATACCCGCGCGAATCCCGTCGAACACGGCGACGTCGACGCCGTCCGGATGATCGTCGCGCCGCGCGACCAGCGGCGTCACCGAGCCGATCAGCACGGCTTTCGCGATGTGCCGCGTGCCGTGCCGGCCGATGTAGCGGGCCACCTCGCCGCCGCCCATCGAGAAGCCGACGAGCGTCACGTCGTTCAGCCCGAGCGTATCGATCAGCGTCGCGAGATCGTCCGCCAGCGTGTCGTAGTCGTATCCGGTCCACGGCTGGCCGGAGCGGCCGAAGCCGCGCCGGTCGTAGGCGATGCCGCGCAGGCCGTTCGACGCGAGGTGATGCATCTGGACGTCCCACATGTCCGCGTTCAGCGGCCAGCCGTGAATGAACACGACCGGGCGCCCGGTGCCCCAGTCCTTGTAGTGAATCGACACGCCGTCGCGGGTCGTGAACGTGCTCATACGGATTCCTCAGTGGTGAAAAAGCGGCGCGCGCCGGCGTCGGCCGGCGGACGGGGTGCCGCGTCGGCCGTCACGACCGGGACAACCGGCCGATGAACCGGTCCATCTCGGCCGCGAGGATCACTTCCCGGTAGTTCGCGGGACGCTTGGCCCCGCGCCATTGCGGCTTGTAGATCGCGTCGCCGGGACGAATCGTCGTGCCGGTCAGCGCGCAGCGCGCGAGTGCGCGCGATTTCGCGCTGATCCAGCGCTGCTCGTCGTAGCGGCAGCGCGTCGGGTCGCTCCACGACACCAGGACCGACGAATCGGTCTGCCGCTCGGCGGCGATGATCGCGCAACGACGGCGCACGCCGCCGCTCGACGCGGCCGATGCGTCGTTGCAATGGCGGCGGCGCGCGGTGTCCGGGTCGCGCACAAGCGACGGCGCGCAATGGCGTGCGGCCGGCGACGGGTCGAGCAGCGTCATCACGTGCTCCCAGCGATCGAATGCGTCCATGGCAGATCCAGGCAGGTGAGGCGGGCCGGATGCCTTGCACCCGCCCGCTACGCGATCGTCATCCGCCGCGCGAGCCGGCACCGGCCCGCGACGGGATGACCTGACATTGACGATAGCGGGCCGCCGCTGAAGAGTCTTGATTCGAGACTTAATTTTTCTGGCCGGTGCGCGCACGCGTCGCGCGGCGTGCACCACATACGGCTTCACGAAAATTCAGCGCGATTTCAGTACAGCCCGCATGGCCGCGGGATAGGCTCCTGTCGGCTTTCGTTCACGACGTTCGCGCGCCGGCCTGCGCGCGGCCGCTCGAACGCACGCCGGCTGCCCGCTGGATTGCCGCCTGCGGGCAGATCCGAACCCACCATCCAACGCGGCATCGATATACCGCACGTTCAAGGAGACTTCATGCGTCCCGCAGATACCGACGCCGTTCCCTCGGCACGCCGCCGAGACATGCTGCTCGCCGGCGCGACCGCCGTTGCAGCCGCCGCGCTGCCGGCAGCCGCCGCGGCTGCCCCCAAACACGCCGCTTCCACCCATCCAGGAACCCACACGATGAACACGATCACCACGAAAGACGGTACCCAGATTTACTTCAAGGACTGGGGCAGCGGCCGCCCGGTCGTGTTCTCGCACGGCTGGCCGCTGTGCGCCGACGCGTGGGATTCGCAGATGCTGTTCCTCGTGCAGCACGGCTTCCGTGTGATCGCGCACGACCGCCGTGGTCACGGCCGCTCGAGCCAGCCGTCGCAGGGCAACGACATGGACACGTATGCCGACGATCTCGCCGCGCTGATGAACGCGCTCGACCTGCACGAAGCCACGCTCGTCGGCCACTCCACCGGCGGCGGCGAAGTCGCGCACTACATCGGCCGGCACGGCACGAAGCGCGTCGCGAAGGCCGTGCTGATCGGCGCCGTACCGCCGCAGATGGTGAAGTCGGCGACCAATCCCGGCGGCCTGCCGATGGACGTGTTCGACGGGATCCGCAAGAACGTCGCGGAAAACCGCTCGCAGTTCTACAAGGATCTCGCGGTGCCGTTCTTCGGCTTCAACCGGCCGCAGGCAAAGGTGTCGCAAGGCACGATCGATGCGTTCTGGGCGCAGGGCATGATGGGTGGCGTGCACGGCCAGTACCTGTGCGTGAAGGAATTCTCCGAGGTCGACTATACGGAAGACCTGAAGAAGATCGACGTGCCGACGCTGATACTGCACGGCGACGACGACCAGATCGTGCCGATCGACGATTCGGCCCGGCTGTCCGCGAAGATCGTGAAGCACGCGGAACTCAAGGTGATCCCGGGCGGCTCGCACGGCATGTGCGTCGTCGATGCCGCGCGGATCAATGCCGAACTGCTCGCATTCCTGAAGGCGTAAGCCGCGCGACACGGCGCGCCCGGCCGTCATACCTTCACGCCGGCGCGCCCTTCAGCATTTTTCAGGAATTTTCAGGTCGGCGCGATTCCGCCTGCCGCATGCGCCGTCACCAGGATCGCCGCGGCGGCGGCGGGCGCTCACGGCGTACGCGCCGGCCTGAGCAGCAAGCCGATCAGCGCGCCCGCGATCGCGAACGCCATCGCCACCCGGAAGTTGTCGGCCAGCGCGAGCGTGGTCGCCTGGACGCGAACCGCCCGGTCGAGCAGCGCGTAAGTCGCCTGGTCGCCGGCCGCGAAGGTCGCGCCGTGCGCGACCAGCGACGCCGCGCCGGCCCGCAGCCGCTCCAGCGTTTGCGGATCCGACAGCGTGACATGCAGACCGACGAGATTCGAATGGGTAGCCTCCATGATGCGCTGGATCACCGCGATCGACGTCGTGCCGAGCTGCCCGCTCAGCAGGCGCGTCGTCTGCACGACCGCGCCGAACGTCAGCGCATGCTCGGCCGTCACGTGCTTGCCGAAAAAGAAGATCACCGACGTGAGCGCCATCGTCTGGCCCAGTGCCTGCAGCAGCTGCGACGGGATGAAATCGGGTTCGGCCCACACGGGCGTGAGGCGCGCGCCGAGTGCGAACGCGAACGCCACCATCACGAAGCCGGTGACGATCAGCCGGCGCGGATCGACGCGTTGCAGCAGCCATGCGACGCATGGCGCGAACAGCAGCTGCGGGATCGCGATCCAGCGCAGCGTGTCGCCGATCTGCAGCGGGCGCAGCCCGTAGGTGCTCGCGAGAAACGCCGACGGAATGAAGCTCGTATTGAGCACGGTGAAGCGCACGAGGCCGACCAGCACGATCAGCCACGCGATGTTGGGCCGCGCGAGGTAACCGAGATCGAGCCCGGCGCTGCGCGACGCCAGCTCGTGGATCAGGAACGCGGCCACCATCACGATGCCGACACACAGCAACGTGACGATCAGCGGCGACTGGAACCAGAACAGCCGTTCGCCCTGGTCGAGCGCGACGCACAGGCACGCGAACCCGCCGGCGCCGAGCACCATGCCGCGCGTGTCGATACCGGACGCGAAGCGCTTGACCGGTTCGTTGGACAGCGACAGCATCAGGCACACGATGAACGGCACGGTCAGCAGCGCGTTCTGCCAGAACAGCCAGCGCCAGCTCAGGTGTTCGCTGTACCACCCTTCGAGCGTCGCCGACAGGTTCAGCGACATCTCGAGGTTCATCGCATACGCGGCGATGCCGAACGGAATGAGCCGCGGCGGCAGCGTGCGAACGACGAACCCGACGGTCAACGGCACGAACACGCCGGACGCGAAACCGGCTACGCTCTGGAGTGCGATGAACGTGCCGAAGTCCGTGCACAGCGGCAGCATGCTTTCGACGGCCAGGAATACCGCGGCGCCCGCCAGCAGCACGCGGCGCGTGCCGAACACGAAGGCCGCAGCGATCGCGAGCGGCCCGACGAACATCTGCGACGCGGTGAACGCGGTGTTGATCCATGCGCCCTCGTCGAAGCCGACGCCGAGCGCGCCGCGTACGTCGGCGAGCCCGAGCGACGTGATGCGCGAGGTCAGCGTCGAGATGATCGCGCCGAGCAGCACGGCCGCGATCGCGGCGATGGAACGAAACGTCGGTATGTCGGTGGCCGGCGCAGCCGGCCCCGGTGTCGCGCCACCGGGGGCGAACGTGGTATTCATCGTCGTGCGGCTCCCGTATTTGAGGCTCGCGCAAGCATAGCGCGATGTGAAGAACCCTGTCCGTTCGATGGAGTTACCCGATCGTGAGCACGAACCCGACGAACGCGTCGAACCCGCCGCCCGCCTCCCCCGCACGCTCGCGCAAATGGCCGATCGTCCTGGTCGCCGGCGCCGCGTTGGGGCTCGTCGCGCTGCTGGTCTACGAATACGACGCGCATGAACGCGGCACCGACGACGCGTACGTGACGGGCCACCTGCACGTGATCTCGCCGCGCGTGGCCGGCACCGTCGAGCGCGTGCTGGTGGACGACAACCAGTTCGTGCATGCGGGCGACCCGCTCGTGCGGCTCGACCCGCGCGATTTCGACGTGCGCGTCGCGCTGCAGCGTGCGCGCGTCGCGCAGGCGCGCGCCGATGCGATGCGCGCGAAGGCGCTGGTCGAGCAGGCCGACGCGACGCTCGTGTCCGCGCACGCCGACGCCGAGAAGGCCGAACTCGACTACGCACGGGCGCGCGAGCTGACCCGCGAGACGCCGCGCGGGCTGTCGCAACAGGAATTCGATGCGGCCAACGCGGCGCGCAAGTCCGCGCGTGCCCGCATCGACGCGGCACAAGCGCAGCAGCGCAGCGCGCAGGCCGCATGGCAGGCGGCCGACGCGGTGTCGCACCAGGGCGACGCCGACTTGCGCGATGCGGAGTTGCAACTGCAGTACACGACCGTCGTCGCGCCGTCGGACGGCCGCGTCGGGAAGAAGACCGTCGAGACCGGCGAGCACGTCGCGCCGGGCCAGGCGCTGCTCACGCTGGTCGAACCGCACCCGTGGGTCGTCGCGAACTTCCGCGAAACGCAGCTCAAGCACGTGCGCGCCGGCGATGCCGTGCGGCTGCGTTTCGACGCGCTGCCGGACCTGACCTTCAACGGGCACGTCGACAGCCTGTCGCCCGCGACCGGCGGGCAGTTCGCGCTGCTGCCGCCCGACAACGCGACCGGCAACTTCACGAAGGTCACGCAGCGGGTGCCGGTCAAGATCCTGCTCGACGGGCAGGCGTCGGCCGAGCCGCGCATCCGGCCCGGCCTGTCGGTCGTCGTCACGCTGCAAGCCGGCCGGGAACAGCCATGAGCCGCCTCGCCGCGCTGCTCGCCGCCGGCCTGCTGGGCGCCTGCACGATCGCGCCGCAACCGCTCGCGCCCGTCCCGGTCGGCACCGACCGGTTCCGCCACGCGGATGCGCCCGGCGAACCGGCCACGTCGCTCGCCGGATGGCCCGCGTCGTTCGGCGATGCGCCGCTCGTCGCGCTCGTCGATGCGGCGCTCGCCGGCAACTTCGACATCCGTGCGGCCGCCGCGCGCGTCGACCAGGCGCAGGCGCTGCTCGGCGTGCGCGAAGCCGCGCTTTCCCCCACGGTCGGCGTCGATCCGTCGTTCAACCGTTCGCGTGTGTCCGGCACGGTCGACAATGCGTTGCCGAAGCGCCTGATGCACAACTGGTCGGTGCCGTTCAACGCGAGCTATGAAGTCGATCTGTGGGGCCGCCTGCGCGGCGACGCGGAGATCGGCAGGCAGAACGTGCTGCAGGCCGACGCCGATCGCGCGGCCGTGCGGCTGCGCGTCGCGACCGAGGTCGCGAGCGACTACCTGACGCTGCATTTCGTCGAGGAGGATCTGGCGACGCTCGCCCGCGCGATCGAGCTGCGCCGCACCGCGCTCGACGTGATCGCCGCGCGCGTGCGGGCCGGCGCGGCGAGCGATCTCGACGCGCTGCGCGCGGCGGCCGATCTCGATACCGCGCGCGCCGATCTCGCGGACAGCCGGCGGCTGCGCGAAAACCTCGTCGATGCACTCGCGGTGCTGACCGGCGTGTCGCCGACCAGCTTCACGGTCGCGCCGACCGCCGTCGCGATTCGCGTGCCGGCGGTGCCGCCCGGCCTGCCGTCCGTGCTGCTCGCGCAACGGCCGGACGTCTATGCGGCGGCACGCCGTGTCGACGCGGCATCGCTCGAAACCGGCGTTGCCCGCACCGCATGGCTACCGACGCTGACGCTGACGGCCCAGGGCGGGTTCGCGAGCCGCGACCTCGGCTCGTTTCTCGAGCGCAACAGTTCGCTGTGGGGCCTCGGGGCGAGCGTGGCCGAAACACTGTTCGACGGCGGCAAGCGCGACGCCGCGGTAGCCGCCGCGACGGCCGGCACGGCGCTCGCCGACGCGAACTATCGAGCGACCGCGCTGGGCGCGCTGCGCGAGGTGCAGGACGCGCTCAACGACATCGCCGCGCAGAACGAGCGGATCGTGCGCTACGACAGCGCCGCGCGCTCGACCGAAGCGGCCGCGCGGCTGTCGCTGAGCCGCTACGCACATGGCTACGTCAGCTATCTCGAGGTCATCGACGCGGACCGCGACGCATTGAACGCGCAACGCCAGTTGATCCACAGCCGCCAGGCGCTCGCGATTGCGACGGTCGATCTGGTGCGCGCGCTGGGCGGCGGGTGGACGCCGCCCTCCGCGGCACCGCAAAACATCGCGCAACGCGACGACCGGTTTTGAAAGATACCGGCCGCGCGGCCGGCCATGCAACACGACGCGCGTGCCGTCACGCAAGCCACGGCCGCCGACAACACGGTGGCCGCTTGAGCGCCGTCGTCGTCATCGTCGCGGCGCGGCGCGGCCCGCCACGTCGAAGCCCGCACGGTTGCCCCGCGCGCTCAGTCGCGCGCGCCGGCCGGGCGCACGCCCAGTGCATCGGCCTGCCGCACGAGATCCGGCAGCGTGCGCACCCGCATCTTCTTCATCACCTGGGCCCGATGCACCTTCACCGTGATTTCCTGCAGGCCGAGATTCGCGGCAATCTGCTTGTTCATCAGGCCCGCGACGACCTGGCTCATCACTTCGCGCTCGCGCGGCGTCAACGACGCATAGGCGCCGCGCACCGCGTGACGCGTGCGGTCGCGCTCCAGCGCGCGGCCGACGGCATCGAGCATCGCCTCGTCGTCGAACGGCTTCGTCAGGAAATCGAGCGCGCCGCCCTTCATCGCCTTGACCGTCGTGGCCACGTCGCCGTAACCCGTCATGAACAGGATCGGCACGTTCAGGCCCGCACGCGCCGCCGCCTCCTGGACGGCCAGCCCGCTCTCGTCGGCGAGCCGCACGTCGAGGATCAGGCAGCTCGGCACGTCGGGCCGCTCGAACGCGAGAAACGCACGCGACGACGCGAAGGTCTCCACCCGAAATCCCGCCGAACGCAACAGCGCGCTCAACGCGCGCCGCAATGTTTCGTCGTCGTCGACCACATAGACGATCGGCGCGGGTTCTCCCGCGCCGCCGTTGCCGCTCGACGTCATGTCCGGCGTACTCGCCATTGCATTCCCTGTGTAGGCATCCGCTTCATTATCAAATGATAAACTAACAAAATGCCGGGCGGAACCGCCGCGCGTCGGACGGCGCGGCCGGCTGGCGGCACGCCGCTCACGCGGGCGGCGTGCCGGATGCGACCTGGTCGATCAGGTTGAGCATGTCGTCTGACGGAAACGGCTTGCGCAGGAACGCGATCGCGCCTTGCGCCAGCGCGCGGCGGATCGATTCGTCGTCGCCGTGCGCCGACATGAAGATGACCGGCAGCGTCGCGTTGCGCTGAATCAGCTGACGCTGGACGTCGAGCCCGCTCATCCCTTTCATCTTCAGGTCGACCAGCACGCAAATCGCGCCGGCCGGCGCATCGGCCGCCAGGAATTCCTCGCCCGACGCAAACGGCAATGCAGTATGGCCAGCCGATTTCAGCAGGCTGGCAAGACTCTTACGGACCGACGCATCGTCATCGATGATGCAAACAAGGGCCATGAAATGAGAACCTGAAAATTGTGTCAATCCAGTACAGCGTGATGCAACGCGGGGCCGCGTCGACGGGCGTTGCCCCGCCCCGCTCCCGCGATCCGTGCGTCATGCCCACGGCGCCGCGGCCAGCAGCGGCTGCGCGGACGCGGCCGGCGCCGGCGGACGCGAATCCGCGCGTTCGGCGGCGGTGAACGACGCGCACCGCGCATGCACGCGGCCCGCTTCCCCCGATTCCGCCAGCTTCTCGAGCGCATACGCGCGCACGACCTCGAGCAGCGAATAACGCTTCGACAGCCCGACCGAATGAACGACCAGCAACGATTTCGACGCGAGACTGACGAGACAGTCGAGCACGCGTGCGCCGCCCAGTTCGTCGCACGCGGCGAGCGCGCACGCCGCGTCGAGCGGGAACGCATCCGGGAACACCGCGAGGCGGCACAGCACGGTGCGTTCCGCGTCGTCGAGCAGCCGGTAGCTCCACTCGATCGTGGCGCGCAGCGTCTGCTGGCGCGGATGGGCGGTCCGCAGGCCGCCGGACAACGACAGCACCGACTTGTCGAGATCGGCGGCCAGCCCCTGGATCCCGAGCAGCGCGACGCGTGCCGCGCCGAGTTCGAGCGCGAGCGGCAGGCCGCTCAGGCGCCGGCAGACGGTCGCGATCGCGTCCAGCGTCTTCGCATCCGCGGGCACGTCGGTGCCCATCGCGCGCGCCCGCGCCAGGAACATGCGGACGGCCCCGCACGCGACGATCTCGCCTTCGGTCGCGCCGGCCGGCGGCACGGGCAGCGGCCCGACGCGATACACGCGCTCGCCGGCGACCCGCAGCGGCTCGCGGCTGGTCACGACGAGGATCGCGCCGGCATTCTCGTCGGCGATCGCTTCGCACAGGTCCGCCAGTTCGCCGACATGCTGCTCCGCGTTGTCGAACACCAGCATCACGCGCTGCCCGCCGATCGCGCGCACGACGTCCGCCTGCCCGGCGGCCGGGCCGCCCGGCAGGCCGAGCGCGCCCAGCACCGCGGACTCCAGCGTCGCGCCTCCCGTCCAGCCGGCCAGGTCGATCCGGACCATCTCGATGCCGCGCACGGCCGACCACGCGGCGGCGACCTCCAGTGCAAGATGCGTCTTGCCGACGCCGCCGGGGCCGACCAGCGTGACGAACGCCTCGCGTTCGAGCAGCGCGTGCAACTCGGCCGCTTCCGGCTCGCGGCCGATCAACGGACACTTGCGCGGTGCGGCACCCGTGCGGACGCCGCGCAGCGGCTCGAGCGCGTCCGGCAGGCGTCCGGCATGGGCTGCATGGGTGGCATCGACCGGCGGCGCGAGCCGGTAGCCGCGGCCCGACTCGGTCCGGATCCAGCCGTGCTTGCCGCCGAACAGCTTGCGCAGCGTCGAGATGTGCACCTGGATGTTGTTCTCGACGACGATCGTGTCCGGCCACACGGCCTCCATGATCTCGTCCTTCGACACGAGCTTGCCGGCCGCCTTCACCAGCAGCTCGAGAATCTCGAATGCCCGGGCACCGATATACCGGGGCTGCCCGTCGACGCAGACTTCGCGGCACTCAAGGGAAACCGTCACCCGCCCGAACGTATACATGATCCGCACCCGCCTTATGCTGCTCCGCATCGTGCGCCGCCCAGCGAGGCGACACCCCCTGTTCCGCCTGTCCGGTCGCATCGATGCGGGCCGGCAGGCATGACCCTATCGTATGGGGTGGCGCGCGTGCCGGCCATTATCTATTGGTTTAGTGGGACGCCACCCGCGCGCCGGCAACCCAGGGAGGGGGTCCTGCAGATTTCCGCGGGCTGTCGGACAATGCCCGGGCATGCCGCGCGTGCGATCGTGCCCGGCCGCTGCCTGCCGACATGCCGTTGCGTCCCGTTCCATCCAGCCTGCCCTCATCGTGAACCAACCCTTGCGTAACCCCGACGACACGAACCGAATGGATGCCGACTGGCTGGCACGCGCCCGCCTGTCGAACGCAGTCCGCGCAGACGACGTGCTGTGCTTCGACCTGACCGACGCCGGGACCGGACGCGTGTGGTCCGCGTGCCGGACCGGCTGGGAATCCGACGAGCGCTGCCGGCAATTCGAGCGCGAGTACGCATTGAACGGCGTGCTGGATCCGGCATGGGCGCTGCTGCCCGCTGCGCTGATCCGCGCGGCGGACGGCCCGGTGCTCGTCTTTCCGCGTGTCGACGGGCGCGCGTTCGACACGCTCGCCGACGCGCAGCTGCCGCTCGACGCGTTTCTCGACACGGCGATCCACGCGGTGCGCACGCTCGGCGCGCTGCATCGGCTCGGCTGGCTGCACGGCGACCTGCAACCGGCCAGTTTCGTCGCCCTGCCCGACGGCACGGTCATGCTGCGCGCGTTCGCGCATGCGCGAAATCGTCGGACGGAACACGCCGCGGCGGAGCCGCTACGCGCGGAATTCGCCGCGTATGCGGCCCCCGAAGTCTCCGAGGGGGCGGACATCGACGAACGCTCCGACCTGTATGCGCTCGGCATCACGCTGTTCCGCCTGCTGACGGGCGCACTCCCGTACAAGGCGGCGTCGACGTCCGAATGGGTGCACGCGCACGTCGCGATGCAGCCGTCGCCCGCCACGGGGCTGCGCAACGACCTGCCCGCGATCCTGAGCGACCTGCTGCTGAAGCTGATCGCGAAGGAGCCGGCCGAGCGCTACCCGTCCTGCGACGCGGTACAGCACGATCTCGAACGCATCCGGCGCGACTGGCTGGCAGCCGGCCGGGTCGAGCCGTTCGCGCTCGGCGGCAGCAATCCGCTCGCCGGTTTGCGCACGCCCGACCGGCTGGTCGGCCGGGAAGCCGAATCCCGCCGGCTCGCGGCCGCGCTGGCCGCCGTCCTGCAGACCGGCGAGGCGGCCATCGTCCTGGTCGACGGGCCGGCCGGCGTCGGCAAGACCGCGCTGACCGAGGACTTCATGCGCGCGTCGCGCGCGACATCGCGCACCGCCTGGTGCACGTCGGCGAAGGTCGACCGGTTCCAGCCGGCCCGGCCCTACGCGCCGGTGCTGGCGGCGCTGCGCGCGCTGTTCGGCAGCGCGCTCGCCCGGCGCGACGACGAAATCGCCGCGATCGTCGCACGGCTGCGCGCGTGCATCGGCCCGCAGGCGAGCCTGCTGTCCGGCATCTTTCCGGAGATCGCGTGGCTGCTCGATGTCGAGCCCGTCGCGTTCGGCCATACCGACGCGATCCCGGAGTTTCATCTGTGCCGGATCGTCGTGAACGCGTTCCGCGCCTTCGCGACACCGGCCGAGCCGCTGGTGATGACGCTCGACGACGTCCAGTGGGCCGACGACGCGACGCTCGCGTTCCTCGCGTCGGTCGCGCTCGATCCACCGCCCCACGTCTGCCTCGTCGCCGGTTATCGCAGCGGGTCGCAGCACGATCACCCGCCGGCGTTCCGCCGCTTCCTGCAGCAGCTCGCCCCCGCGCGCGTGTCGGCGCTGACGCTGGCGCCGCTCGACGCGCCCGGCGTCACGCACATGCTGGCCGGGCTGCTCGGAGAAGCGCCGGACCGGCTGTCCGCGCTCGGCGACATCGTGACGCGGCGGACCGGCGGCAACCCGTTCTACGTACAGCAGTTCGTGCGCACGCTGATCGACGAGCAACTGCTCGCCTACGACCCGGTGCGGCGGACATGGCAGTGGCAGCCGGCCGACCTCGACGCGCACCACCTCGCCGAGAATGTCGTGAGCCTGCTTGCCGTCCGCATCCAGCGGCTGCCGCATGAATCCAGAACGCTGCTGTCGCTGCTGGCCTGCATCGGCACCGATGCCGACGTCGCGCTGTTGTGTGCCGCCGCCGGCAAGACGCGCGCCGAACTCGCGTTCTGGATGGACCCCGTGCGCCAGGCCGGCCTCGCGTCGCACGCCGATGACCGCTGGCGTTGCGTGCACGACCGCGTCATCGAGTCCGTTCACGCACTCGCCGGGCGGGCGGAGCGCGCGCAGTGCCACGCCCGGATCGCCGCCGCGATGCTGGCGCGCCCGGGCGCCCGGTCGACCGAAGCGCTGCTGGAACTGGCCGCCCAGATCGAGCAGGCGCGCACCGCGCCGCTCGACCGCACGCTCGCGCTCGCCTTCGCGGACGCGCTGGTCGCAGCCGCGGAAGCGGCGGCCACGGTCGCCGCGCGCGATCGCGCGCTGTCGTTTCTCGCGTGCGCGCAGACGCTGCTCGGCCCGCATGCGTGGGCGCAGCATTACGGTCTCGCGAGCCGCATCGGCATGCTGCGCGGCGGCCTGCTGCTCGCGACCGGCGCGACCGCGCAGGCATCGAGCACGATCGACGAGCTGATGGCGCGCACGCGCACGCCGGCCGACCGCGCCGAGGCCCACCGGCTGAAGGCCGCGCAGCTCACGGTCGAGTCGCGCTACCGGCAGGCGGTCGACGTCGCGCTGCAGGGGCTGGCGCTGCTCGGCGTGACGCTGCCGGCCGCGCCGACCGCCGCCGATCTCGCGGCGGCCGGCGACGCCGTGCGCGACGCGCTCGCCGGCCGTGCGATCGGCGATCTGGTCGGGCTGCCCGTGATGACCGACACGCGCGTCGAAGCGACGATGGCCCTGCTGACCGCGCTCGAAGCCGCGATGTTCTACCCGAGCGGCGGGCTGCCGCTGCTGCATTTCGCGACGATGGTCCGGCTGACGCTGCAGCACGGCGTCACCGCCGCATCGGTGCAGGGGCTCGCGTGGTACGGCGTGAGCATTGCCGAGCATCACGGCGCGTATGAAGACGGCTTCGAATTCGCGAAGGTCGCGCTCGCGCTGGTCGATCGCCATGGCTTCGAGCGCTACCGTTCGGCGACGCTGATCGCGCTCGACCAGGTGAGCGTGTGGACCCGGCCGCTGTCGTACGCGCTCGAGCGCGCGCGTGAAGCGAAAGCGGCCGGCAATGCGAGCGCCGAGCTGCGCTGGATGTGCTACAGCTGCAACCACATCGTCAGCGACCTGCTGTCGATGGGCGAAGCGCTGCCGGCGATTCGCGACGAGATCGATCCGTTGCTCGCGATCGCGCGCGGCGCGCGCTACGACGACATCGTCGACCTCGTGTCCACCCAGTCGGAATTCGTCGACGCGCTGCAGTTCGGCTACGACCGGCCGGTCGGCACGTGGCGCATGCGCGTGTCGACGAAAACGCCGATGTCGGTCCTGCAGTTCTGGACCGACGTGCTTGCGGGCCAGGCGGCGTTCATCTTCGGCGACGCACCCGCGGCCCGCGCGGCGCTCGACGCGGCCGCGGCAAGCGCGTGGTCGACGCCCGCGCACATCGTGACGTCCGATTTCCACCTGTTCAGCGTGCTCGCCGGCATCGCGGCCGACGGCGCCGCGACGCCGCCCGGGCCGCTGCTCGAACGCTTCGCGCCGCAGCGCGCGCGCTTCGCCGACTGGAGCGAGCGGAATCCGGCAACGTTCCGCAACAAGCTCGCGCTGATCGACGCCGAATTCGCGCGCGTGCGCGGCGACCACGTCGCGGCGATGCAGCAGTACGACGCGTCGGCCAGCCTCGCCGCGGAACGCGGTTTCGTGCACGAACAGGCGCTTGCGCACGAACTGGCCGCGCGCCACGCGATGTCGCTCGGGCTCACCGGCCCGGCGCGTCATCAGTGGCGGCTCGCGCATGCGTGCTACCGGCGCTGGGGCGCGACCGGCAAGGCGCAGGCGCTGGAAGCGCAGCACACGTTCCTCGTGATGGAGCCGCCGCCGGGCGGCGCGGCCGTGCCCGCGCGCGAAGACCTCGATTTCGCGCTCGCGATGCGCGCATCCCATTCGTTATCCGAGGAAATCGTGCTGGAGCGCCTGATCCAGACGCTGATGCGCAACATGATCGTGTACGCAGGCGCCGGCTACGGCCTGCTGCTGCTCGCCCGCAACGACCGGCTGACGATCGAGGCCGCCGCGCGGATCGTCGACAGCGACGTGGTCGTCGAGATCGCCCGCAGCGAACCCACCGAGCACGATGTCCCGCTGTCGATCCTGAACACCGTCGCGCGCACCCGCAAGCCGGTCGTGCTCGCGAACGCGCAGCGCGAGGGCCTGCCCGACCACGTTGACAGCCTGCGCGCGCACCCCACGCGTTCGCTGTTCTGCCTGCCGCTGCTGAAGCAGGGGGTGCTGATCGGCGTGCTGTACCTGGAGAACGCGCTGAGCAACGGCGTGTTTTCGCCGCGCCGCATCGCGATGCTCGAAATGCTCGCGCCGCAGGCGGCCAACGCACTGGAATCCGCGCGGCTGTACGCGGAACTGATCGACGAAAACGCGCGCCGGCTCGAAACCGAGGCGGCGCTGCGGCATGCGCGCACCGAGCTCGCGCGCACCGCGCACATGACCGTGATGGGCGAGCTGGCCGCGTCGATCGCGCACGAGATCAACCAGCCGCTGACGAGCATCGTGTCGAGCGCCGGCGCGGGCATGCGCTGGCTGCGCGGCACCCCGCCCGATCTCGACGAGGCGCTCGCGAGCCTCGACGACATCCGCGCGTCCGGCGTCCGCGCGGCCGACATCGTGCGCGCGCTGCGCTCGCTCGCCCGCCAGGCGCCGCCCGCGCTCGCGCCGCTCGCGATCGACGACCTGATCCGCGACATGCTGCACCTCACCGCGACCGAAATCGACGCGAAGCAGGTCGCGCTGCGCGTCGACCTGCATTGCGCCGCGATCCGCGTGATGGCCGATCGCACGCAGATCCAGCAGGTGATCCTGAACCTGGTCACCAACGCGCTCGACGCGATGGACGGGCAGGCCGCATCGCGCGAACTCGACATCGCGTCGCAGGCCGGCGACGGCTACGCGACCGTATCCATCGCCGACCGCGGCGCGGGCATCGACGCCGGGATCGCGAACCGGATCTTCGACGCGTTCTTCACGACGAAATCGAACGGCATGGGGATGGGCCTCGCGATCTGCCGCTCGATCGTCGAAGCGCACGGCGGCACGCTCGAAGCCGCGCCGCGCAGCGACGGCGGGTCCGTGCTGACGTTCCGGCTGCCGGTGTCGACGGCGGGCTGACGCAAGCGACCGGCGCGGGCCGTCACCCGCGCCGCGCGATTCAGGTTCCGCTCGGCCGGTGCGCGTCCTCGCCGAGGAACCGGTGCACGAACGTCACGGCCATCGCCCCTTCGCCGACCGCCGACGCCACCCGCTTGACCGACCCCGAACGGACGTCGCCCGCCGCGAACGAGCCGGGCACGCTGGTTTCCAGGTAGTACGGCCGGCGCTCGAGCGGCCACACGCGCGCGAAGTCCGGGCAGTCGTACAGGTCGCTGCCCGTCACCAGGTAACCGCCCGGATTGCGGATGATGTTGGTGTCGCGTGCCCATTCGGTGTTCGGCGCGCCGCCGATGCAGACGAACAGGTGCGTGGCCGGCAGCACGTCGCGCGCGCCGTCTTCCGTGCGCAGCACGATCGCCTCGAGCCGGCCGTCGCCCTGCAGCGCGTCGACGGTCGTGCCGTAGCGCACCGTCACGTTCGGCATGCGCTCGATCCGGTCGATCAGGTAGCGCGACAGCGTCGCCGCGAGCGACGCGCCCCGGACGATCATCGTGACTTCGCGCGCGTGCCGCGCGAAGTTCATCACGGCCTGCCCGGCCGAATTGCCGCCGCCGACGATGAACACGTGCTTGCCCTCGCACATCGGCGCCTCGCTCGATCCCGCGCCGTAGTACAGGCCCGCGTTGAGAAACTTCGGTTCGTCGGGCAGGCCGAGACTGCGGTATTCGATCCCCGTCGCGCAGATGTTCGAGCGCGCGGTCAGGATCGAGCCGTCGGCCATGTCGACGCGGATCTTGCCGTCGACGAACGTCGCGTGCACGCCCTCGCGCATCATCAGCAACTCGACGCCGAACTTCACCGCCTGCTGGCGCGCGCGTTCCGCCAGCTCGGCGCCCGGGATGCCGTCCGGAAAGCCCATGTAGTTCTCGATCAGCGAACTCGTGCCCGCCTGCCCGCCGATCGCGTCGCGTTCGATCACGACGGCCCGCAGCCCCTCGGACGCCGCGTAGACGGCCGCCGACAGGCCGGCCGGGCCGGCGCCGTAAATCGAGACGTCGTACTCGATGAAGCGCGGCCGGGAGACCCAGCCGAGCTTCGCGGCGATCTCCGGCAGCGTCGGCTGGTAGATGCACGTGCCGTCCGGAAAGACGACCACCGGCAGCCGGACGTCGCGCAGCGGCGCGATGCCCAGCTCGCGCACGCAATCGGTGTCGGACGTCAGCTCGCACCATTCGTACTCGACCACGCCGCGCTTCAGGAAGTCGCGGATCGCGTAGGCCTCCTTGCTGTGAGGCAGGCCGATGACCTTGACATGCTGCGACTGCGCCATGAGCGTCTCCCGTTGACCGCGTGTCGGATCCCGGCCGGTTCCCGCGCCGGCCGCACGTGTGACTGTACGTCGTCATCGCCGCCGCGGCCGCCGCGTTTCATAAGAATTAAGGTCCGCGCGCGATGCGCGCCGTCCACAATGAATCGTGTTCCCCCGCTCGCAGCTTCGCGCCGGCCGCGCCGCGAGCGCCCCCCGGCGCCGGCATCGGAGCGGCAGATGGCCACGACCTGCACCCATCTCGGTGAAGCGCGCATCCTGAACACCGACAAGGACTACTGCGAGGAATGCGTGAAGTCCGGCAGCCGATGGGTGCATTTGCGCCTGTGCCTGAGCTGCGGGCATGTCGGCTGTTGCGACTCGTCGCCGAACCGGCACGCCAGCCGGCATTTTCATGAAACGACGCACCCGCTCGCCCGTTCGATCGAGCCCGGCGAGCGCTGGGTCTGGTGCTATGCGGACGACGTGATGGCCGGCGAAATCACGCCGTAACCCGCCGCGCACCGGCATCCGGCACCGTTCTCGACCGAGGGTATACACGGTTCGCTCGCGGCTTCTTCTCGCCGCATTTTTCGACTAGTATTTATCGAACGATAACTTATCTGTCGATAAACAAGAGGTTCGTCATGACGGTATCCAGACTCGCGCACTACTCGATCCGCACGCTCGATCTCGAGCGATCGTGCCGCTTCTACGAACGTGTGCTCGGCTTCAGGCGCGGCTACCGGCCGCCGTTCGACTTTCCCGGCGCATGGCTCTACAAGGGCGGCGACGAAAGCGATTACGGCACGGTCCACATCATCGGCGTCGACCCGGCCAACCCGGACGGGCTCGCGGCCTACCTCGGCGACAGGACGCTGCCGGCGTCGGGTACCGGCACGGTCGACCACATCGCATTCCTCGCGACCGGCGTCGAGGCGATGTGGGACACGCTGCGCGCCGAACACGTCGCGTGGCGCGATCGCACCGTGCCGAGCCTCGGGCTGCACCAGGTGTTCATCGAGGACCCGTCCGGCGTGACGATCGAACTCAACTTCCCCGCCGCCGAAGTCGCGGGGCTGGCACTGCCCGCCGCCGTACCGGCCGGCGACTCGCAAGCACACGGAGACTGACATGAACCACGGCACTTCGACCAAACGCAAGGCCGCGATCGTCGGCGGCTCGCTGGGCGGCCTGTTTGCCGCGAACCTCCTGCTGCGCAACGGCTGGGACGTGGACGTGTTCGAACGGGTGCCCGACGCGCTGTCGGGCCGCGGCGCCGGGATCGTCACGCACCCCGAACTGTTCGACGTGATGCGCGCCGCGGGCGTGCGCATCGACGCATCGATCGGCGTGAAGGTCGAGTCGCGGATCACGCTGGGCCGCGACGGCACCGTCGTATCGGAACGGCGGATGCCGCAGACGCTCACCGCGTGGAGCAAGATGTACCATGTGCTGCGCGCGGCGCTGCCCGACCAGCATTACCGCGCGGGCGCGGTCGTCACCGACGTCGCGGACGGCCCCGGGCACGCGTCGGTCACGCTCGCCGACGGCTCGGTCGTGCATGCCGACCTCGTCATCGCGGCCGACGGCTTCCGCTCGGCGATCCGCGAGAAATTCCTGCCGGACGCGCGGCTGCAGTATGCGGGCTACGTTGCGTGGCGCGGGCTGGTCGACGAACCCGGGCTGTCGGAGGCGACCCACGCGACGCTGCTCGGGAATTTCGCGTTCGGCCTGCCGCCGCACGAACAGATCCTCGGTTATCCGGTCGCCGGCCAGGGCAACAGCACGAAGCCGGGCGAGCGCCGCTACAACTTCGTGTGGTATCGCGCGACCCGCGAGGACACCGACCTGCCGAACCTGCTCACCGACGCGACCGGCAAGCTGTGGGCGGGCGGCATTCCGCCGACGCTGATCCGGCGCGAGGTGCTCGACGACATGGAAGACGCCGCCCACGCGCTGCTGGCGCCGCAGTTCGCCGAGGTCGTCGCACGCGCGACGCAGCCGCTGTTCCAGCCGATCTACGACCTCGAAGTGCCGAACATGGCGTTCGGCCGGATCGCGCTGCTCGGCGACGCCGCGTTCGTCGCGCGGCCGCATTGCGGGATGGGTGTCACGAAGGCCGCCGGCGATGCCCTCGCGCTCGTCACGGCACTCGCCACGCGCGCCGACACGCTCGACGCGCTGTGCGAATACAGCGAGACGCGCACGGCGTTCGGCGCGGCGATCGTGGAGCACGCGCGCCACCTCGGCGCCTACATGCAGGCGCAACTGAAGAACGACACCGAGCGCGAAATGGCCGAGCGCTATCGCACGCCGGAAGTCGTGATGCGGGAAACCGCCGTCCCGCCGCATTTCTGAGCACGCACGGGCGCCGTGCGCGACACGCGCGGCGCCCGTCGCCAAGCCATGCCAGGCCATTCCAGACGAGAAGGAGACACCGTGAACCACCCGCTTCCGGCCACCGCCGGCACCGCGCCCGAACCGGCCGCACCGTCATACGCCACGCATCCGCTGCTGCGCGATGCCCGCTTTCGCGAGCACGTCCGGCGCAGAAGGCTGTTCGCCTGGTCGCTGACGTTCGTCATGCTCGCCCTCTATTTCGCGTTCATCCTGACGCTGGCGTTTTCGCCGACGCTGCTCGGCACGCCGATCGTGCCGGGCCGGCCGACTCCGTGGGGCATCCCGGTCGGGTTCGGCATGTTCGTCGCAACGTTCGCGCTGGTCGCGCTTTACGTGTTCCGCGCCAACGCGGTGCACGACACGGTCGTCGCGGCCCTTCGCCACGGAGACGCATCATGAAACGCCTGCTCCCCGCACTGCTCGCCGCCGGCGGCTGTGCACCGGCGTTCGCGGCCGGCCCCGCCACGCTCGCGCACGGGCACAATCCGGTCGCGATCGGCATGTTCGTCGTGTTCGTCGCGTCGACGCTGTTCATCACGCGCTGGGCCGCGCGCAAGAACCACAGCGTGGCCGACCACTACGCGGCGGGCGGCAAGATCACCGCGTTCCAGAACGGCTGGGCGATCGCCGGCGACTACATGTCGGCCGCGTCGCTGCTCGGCATCTCCGCGCTGGTGTTCACGAGCGGCTACGACGGGCTGATCTATTCGGTCGGGTTTCTCGCGAGCTGGCCGATCATCCTGTTCCTGATCGCCGAGCCGCTGCGCAACCTCGGCAAGTACACGCTCGCCGACGTCGTGTCGTATCGCCTGCGGCAACGGCCGATCCGCGCGTTCGCGGCGTCGAGCTCGATCGTCATCGTGCTGCTGTATCTCGTGTCGCAGATGGTCGGCGCGGGCAAGCTGGTCGAGCTGCTGTTCGGCCTGAACTACACGGTCGCGGTGCTGGTCGTCGGCGTGCTGATGGTCGTCTACGTGTTCTTCGGCGGGATGCTGGCCACCACCTGGATCCAGATCATCAAGGCCGTGCTGCTGCTCGCCGGCGCGGCGTTCATGGCGATCATGGTGCTGAGCCGCTTCGGCTTCAGCCTGGACGCGCTGTTCGCGCAGGCGATTCTCGTCCACCCGAAACACGCGGCGATCATGCGCCCCGGCGGGCTGGTGTCCGATCCGGTCTCGGCCGTGTCGCTCGGCCTCGCGCTGATCTTCGGCACCGCGGGCCTGCCGCACATCCTGATGCGCTTCTTCACGGTCGGCGACGTCAAGGCGGCCCGCAAGAGCATCCTCTACGCAACCGGCATCGTCGGCGCCGGCTACGTGCTGATCGTCGTCATCGGTTTCGGCACCATCGCGCTCGTCGCGTCGGACCCGCAGTACCACGACGCGTCCGGCGCGATCGCCGGCGGCGCGAACATGGTGGCGATCCACCTCGCGCACGCGGTCGGCGGCAACGTGTTCCTCGGCTTCATCTGCGCGGTCGCGTTCTCGACCATCCTGGCCGTGGTCGCCGGGCTCACGCTCGCGGGTTCGTCGGCGATCTCGCACGACCTCTACGCGAACGTGCTGCGGCGCGGGCAGGCATCCGACCGGGACGAAATGCGCGTGGCGCGCGCCACGACCGTCGTGCTCGGCGTGCTCGCGATCCTGCTCGGCATCGCGTTCGAGAAGCAGAACATCGCGTTCATCGTCAGCCTCACGTTTTCGATCGCGGCCAGCTCGAATTTCCCGGTGCTGCTGCTCTCGATCTACTGGCGCGGGCTGACGACGCGCGGCGCGGTGCTGGGCGGCCTGCTCGGGCTCGCCACCGCGGTGACGCTCACCGTGCTGAGCCCGACCGTGTGGGTCCAGGTACTGGGCCATGCGCACGCGGTCTATCCGTACGAATACCCGGCGCTGTTCTCGATGGCGGCGGCCTTCGCCGGTGTCGTCCTGTTCTCCGTCACCGATCGTTCGGCACGCGCGCAACGCGAACGCGCGCAGTTCGACACGCAGCTCGTCGCGTGCGAGATGGGCACCACGGCGGGCATCTCGACGACCATCACGCAACGCGGCTGAACCGCACGTCATGCACCCTCGATACACCATGAGAGACACCATGCTGAATTGCACCTGCTGCCCGTCGCCGGGACGCCGCCGCCTGCTCGGCGCGCTTGCCGCGTTCGCGGGCACCGCCGTCGCCGGACAGTCCGCGTCGGCCACCGGCAGCGCCGGCACCCCGGCCGCGCTGCCGCCGCACCGGCCGCGCTCGATCGACATCCACGCGCATTACTACCCCGAGAGCTTCTGCGACCTGGTCGGCGGCGAAGGCAAGCGCTTCGGCGGCTCGTTCGTGTGCGACGACACGTCGTTCACGTTCCGCACGCCCGCCGGCGGCCTCGGCCCGCTGCCGATGAAGTTCATCGACATCGATGCGCGGCTCAAGGACATGGATGCGTCCGGCGTCGACGTGCAGGCGCTGTCGCTCAGCGTGCCGATGGCGTACTGGGGCGACCGGCCGTTCAACGCGAAGCTCGCGCGCGACTGGAATGCGTCGGCGTCGCGCGTCTACCAGCGACACCCGACGCGTTTCGTCGTGCTCGCGACGCTGCCGATGCTGAACGCGGCCGACGCGATCGACGAACTCGAACGCGCCGCGCAATTGCCGGGCGTGCGCGGCGTGTACATGGGCACCAACATCGACAACCGCGATCTCGACGATCCGCGGTTCGCGCCCGTGTTCGCCCGCATCGAGCAACTGGGCCTGCCGGTGTTCCTGCATCCGCAGCAGACGGTCGGCGGCGCGCGGCTCGGCGATTTCTACCTCAGCAACCTGCTCGGCAACCCGTTCGATACCGCGATCGCGGGCTCGCACCTGATCCTCGGCGGCGTGCTCGACCGCTACCCGACGCTGGAGATCACGTTGCCGCACGCGGGCGGTGCGCTGCCGATCCTCGTCGGGCGCCTCGACGCAGGCTGGACCGTGCGGCCCGAAACGCGCCGGCTCGCGCAGAAGCCCAGCAGCTACCTGCGGCGCTTCAGCTACGACACGGTGTCGCATTCGGGCCCCGTGCTGAACTTCCTGATCGAGAACGTCGGCGTGGACCGGCTCGTGCTCGGCAGCGACTACTGTTTCGACATGGGCTACGAGCAGCCGGTGCGCTTTCTCGACCGTGTCGACCTGAGTGCGCAGCAGCGCGCGATGATCCTCGGCGGCAATGCGGGCAAGCTGCTGCGGATCTAGCAGGCAGGCGCGCGGCGGCCTGCCCGCCGCGCTTGCACCGTCGGCGCAGCCCGCGGCCGGACCTGGCAAGATCCGCAGCAGCCGTGGCCGCAGGCGCGCGGCGCCGTGCATCACGACGCCTGGCCGGCGGCGCACGCCACCGGCCGCACACCGGAGTCACCCACGATGAAGATAGTCATTGCAGGCGGATCGATCGCCGGTCTCGCGGCCGCGCTGACGCTCGACTGCGTCGGACACGACGTGACGGTCTGCGAACGCTCGCCGTCGCCGCTGCGCGGCCAGGGCGGCGGCGTGGCCGTGTTGCGCCGGATGATGGCGTTTCTCGAACAGCATGGCCGGCATTGCCGCCACGCGATCAGCGTGCCGACACGCCGGCGGCGCTGGATCGATCGCGACGGCATCGTCACGCGCGACGAGCCCGAGATGCTGCCGTTTTCGTCGTGGGACGCCGTCTACCGTTCGCTGTGCGAAACGCTGCCGCACGGGCGCATCCGGTACGGCCGCACGGTCACCGGTTTCGACCAGGACGCGGACGGCGTCGACGTCCACCTCGGCGACGAGCGCCTCCGCGCGGACGTGCTGATCGCCGCCGACGGGGCCGGCTCGACCCTGCGCGCGCAGCTCTTTCCCGGTCATGCGCCGTCGTTCGCCGGTTACCTCGCGTGGCGCGGGATCGTCGACGAAGCGGCTTTCGATGCCGCGTCGATCGCGCCGCTGGTCGAGAACATGACGCTGCACAAGGCGCCGGGCGAGCTGTTCATGGCGTTCCTGATTCCCGCGCTCGACGGCTCGCTCGTGCCGGGCACGCGCCGCTTCAACTGGCTGTGGTATCGCAACGAAGCCGATCGCGACGCGCTGCGCCACCACCTGACCGATCGGGCCGGCCACGTCCATCACGCGTCCGTGCATCCGGGGCAGCTCGCCGACGATGTCGTCGCGACGCTGCGGCAACTCGCCGGCGAACGCCTGCCGGCCCTGCTCGCGCAACTGGTGCACGCGACGCGCATGCCGTTCAACCAGGCGATCTTCGATGCGTTGAGCCCCGCGTTCGTCGATGGTCGCGTCGCGCTGATCGGCGATGCGGCGTGCACCGTGCGCCCGCATACCGCATCGGGCACGTCGAAGGCCGCGAGCGATGCGGTGTCGCTCGCCGAAGCGCTGCCGGCGGACGCGACCGACGTCGTCGCGCGCCTCGCGCAATGGTCGGCGCGACGGCGCGACGAAGTGACGTCGCTGCTCGAGAAGGGCCCGCAGCTGGCCGCGGCGTTCGGCCTCGGCACGCCGCGCTGACGCGGCGGCGCCCGCGCCGGGCCGGGCCGCAGCGGGGTTCAGAACGTTTCAGCGCAGTTTCAGGAAATGCCGCCGACGCCCACGTAGACTGCCCTCCATCATCCGCCTCGCACACGATGACGCGATTGCGTCATTGCCCGCGCGGCCTCCCCATACCTGGAGCAACGACATGATCTCCGCCGCGAACTGCTGCCACCGGGCCGCCTCGCCATGGCCGGATCGCCCGGCGATGCGCCGCCGTCATCCGGCCGCGCCGACCGGAACGACCGCCGCCGGCACGCGCGAGCCCGACCTTCCATCCAGCCCCGCGTGCCGCGGCAGCCGAACCCGCGCCGTCGCGCGCGGCCGGCATCCGCGCCATTGCCCCGCCGCTCGAACGATCGCAGGCGAACCGGTTCGCGTGGAGCGCGCATGAAGCACAAACGACTCTGGTTCGGCGCGGCCGGCATCGCGGTCGTCGGCCTGGCGGTCGCGATCGGCATCATGTTCAAGCCGTCGATCGCGCCGATCGATCCGCCCGCCCGCGCGTCGTTCGATCCGCAACTCGTTCGCGCCGGCGCGCGCGTGGTCGCGCTCGGCGATTGCGTCGTGTGCCACACCGCGAACGACGGCAAGCCGTTCGCCGGCGGGCTGCCGCTCGCGACGCCGTTCGGCACGATCTACGCGACCAACATCACGCCGGATGCCGATACCGGCATCGGCCGCTGGTCGCGCGACGCGTTCGCACGCGCGCTGCGCAGCGGGATCGCCCGCGACGGCCATCCGCTCTACCCGGCATTTCCGTACATCCACTTCACGCGGATGTCCGACGACGACATCACGGCCGCCTATGCGTACCTGATGACCCGCGAACCGGTGCGGACGAAAACGCCGCCGAACGACCTGATCTTTCCGCTGAACTTCCGGCCGCTGGTCGCGTTCTGGAACGTGCTGTTCCTGCGCGAGGGCGCGTACCGGCCCGACCCGTCGCAATCCGCGCAATGGAATCGCGGCAAGTTGCTCGTCGACGGCCTCGGGCACTGCGCGTCGTGCCATTCGCCGCTCAATGCGATCGGCGGCGAACAGGCCGGCAAGGCGTTCGACGGCGGCATCGTCGACGGCTGGGAGGCGCCGCCGCTCAATGCGCTCGGCGGCGCGGTGAAGCCGTGGACGCAGGCGCAGCTCGTCACCTACCTGCGCACCGGCCGCGCGAGCGAGCACGGCGCGGCGGCCGGGCCGATGCTGCCCGTCACGCGCGATCTCGCGACCGTGCCGCAGGAGGACGTCGAGGCGATCGCCGCGTACATCCTGTCGATCCAGAAGCCGGCGGCCGCCCGGCCCGCGACGGCCGGTGCCGGACACGGCCCGACGACGCCCGCCGGCCAGCGCGGCGCGGTGCTGTTCCAGGCGTCGTGCGTGCAGTGCCACGGGCCGGCAGCGCCGATGCAGTCGATCGGCGAGCGGCCGACGCTCGCGTTCAGCACGGCCGTCGCCGCCGATACGCCGCGCAACGCGATCCAGATGATGTTCAACGGGATCGGCTGGCACGGCGAAGACACGCTGAACTACATGCCGTCGTTCATCGACCAGTACGACGACGCGCAGATCGCGGACCTCGCCGCGTACCTGCGGGAAGCATATTCCGATCGTCCCGCGTGGAGCGGCGTCGACACCCTTGCCGCGAAGCTCAGAAAGGAGGACAGCGCGCGATGATCACCCTCACCGTCAACGGCGTGCGGCACACGCTCGACATCGATCCGTCCACGCCGCTGCTGTACGCGTTGCGCAACGACCTGCACCTGCACGGCGCGAAGTTCGGCTGCGGCCTCGGGCAATGCGGCGCATGCACCGTGATCGTCGACGACAAGCCGATGTTCTCGTGCCTGATTCCGGTGGCCGCGCTCGGCGAGCGCCGCGTGCGGACCGTCGAAAGCCTCGGCAGCGCCGGGCATCCGGGCAAGCTGCAGCAGGCGTTCATCGATCACCAGGCCGCGCAGTGCGGGTATTGCATCGCGGGCATGATCATGCGCGCGCAGGCGCTGCTCGAACGCAACCCGAAACCCACCGAACGCGAACTGCGCACCCAGATGGAACCGAACCTGTGCCGCTGCGGCACGCACATGCGGATCCTGGCGGCGATCCGCCAGGTCGCCGGCCTGCCGGACCCGGAGCCGGCCGCCGCGCCCGTCATGATCAGCAAGGGACTCTGATGAACCGACCCGACGACATCGACGAAGGCCGCCGGCACTTCATGGTTTCCGGCGCGCTCTTCGTCGCGTTCAGCCTCGCGCCGGTCACGCGTGCCGCCGCGCAGCTCGTGATCGCGGACGAAGGCGCCGCCGTCCACGTCGCCAAGGCGACCGAAACGCTGGCCGGCAGCCTGAAGACCAACCCGCTGCTGGACGCGTGGATCAAGATCTCGCCCGACGGCAAGGTCACCGTGTTCACCGGCAAGGTCGAGCTCGGCACCGGCGTGCGAACCGCGCTGCTGCAGGTGGCGGCCGAGGAGCTGAACATGAAGCCCTCGCTGATCACGTTCCTGACCGCCGACACCGGCGCGTCGCCGGACGAGGGCCTGACGGCCGGCAGCCACACGATGGCCGACAGCGGCTCCGCGTTGCTGAACGCGGCCGCGCAGGTGCGCGGGCTGCTGGTCGACGGCGCGGCGAAGCAGTTCGGCGTCGACCCGCACACGCTCACCGTCGCCGACGCGGTGATCAAGGCGCCGGACGGCCGCACGATGCGCTACGGCGACGCGGTGCGCACGGTCGACCTGCACCGCAACGCGACGCCGACGTCGCCGCTGAAGCCGCCGGCCACGTTCTCGGTGATCGGCACGTCGCTGCCGCGCGTGGACATTCCGAACAAGGTCACGGGCGGCGTCAGCTACGTGCAGGACATGGAACTGCCCGGCATGCTGCACGCGCGTGTCGTGATGCCGCCCGTGTACGACGCGAAGCTGCTGTCGTTCGACGAAGCCGCGATCCTGAAGATGCCCGGTGTCGTGCGGATCGTGCGCAACGGCAGCATGCTCGCGGTCGTCGCGCAGGGCGAATGGCAGGCGGTCGTCGCGCAGCGCGCGCTGGCCGCCGGCAGCCGCTGGTCGCCCGGCCGCGCGCTGCCCGAGCGCGGCACCGTGCATCAGGACCTGAAGCGGATCGCGACGCAGCGCATCGAGATCGCGAACACGAAGGGCGCCACCGCGCCGGCCACGAAGACGCTGTCCGCGACGTTCCTGAAGAACTACTTGCTGCACGGCTCGATCGGGCCGTCGTGCTCGGTCGCGCATCTCGAGAACGGCATGCTGACCGTGTGGACCCACTCGCAGGGCGTGTATCCGCTGCGCGACGCGCTCGCCGAGATGCTGTCGATGCCGAAGGCGAGCGTGCGCTGCATCCACACCGAGGGTTCCGGCTGCTACGGGCACAACGGTGCGGACGACGTGGCCGCGCATGCGGCACTGATCGCGGCGGCGCTGCCCGGCAAGCCGATTCGCGTGCAATGGATGCGCGAGCAGGAACATACGTGGGACCACTTCACGCCCGCGATGGTCACCGAGCTCAGCGCGTCGCTCGACGCGAGCGGCCATATCGTCGACTGGAACTACGCGCTGTGGAGCAGCTCGCACAACGAACGGATCGTCAATGCGGGCCGGCTGCTGCCCGCGCGGATGCTCGAGCCGCCGTTCGTGCCCGCGCCGTCGACGCCGATGCTGCAGCCCGAGGGCGGCGGCGATCGCAACGCGATCCCGCTGTACGCACTGCCGACCATGCACATCGTCAACAACTTCTCGCCGACGATGCCGCTGCAGACCTCGGCGATGCGCTCGCTCGGCGCGCACACCAACGTGTGGGCGATCGAGAGCTTCATGGACGAGCTCGCGCACGCCGCCGGCGTCGATCCGGTCGAATTCCGGCTGCGGCACTTGCAGGATCACCGCGCGAGCCAGGTGATCAAGCTCGCCGCGACGAAATTCGGCTGGCCCCGGCCGCCGCGCGAACGCAACCGCGGCGTCGGTTTCTCGTTCGGCAAATACAAGAACCTGATGGCCTACGTCGCGATGGCGGTCGAGATCACGGTCGTGCCGGAAACGGGCCAGGTGACGCTCGACCGCGCGGAAGTGGCCGTCGACGCGGGCCAGGTCGTGTCGCCGGACGGCATCCGCAACCAGATCGAAGGCGGCATCGTGCAGGCCGCAAGCTGGACACTGTACGAGGCGCTGCAATACGATACGCAGCGCATCCGCAGCTTCGACTGGAGCAGCTACCCGATCCTGCGTTTCCGCGCGGCACCGCAAAGCATCAAGGTGCACCTGATCAACCGTCCGGGCGCGCCGTTCCTCGGCGCGGCCGAGGCGTCGATGGGGCCGACCGCGGGCGCGCTGGCCAACGCGATTTTCGATGCGACCGGCCAGCGGATGCGCGAAATGCCGTTCGCGGGCGACGGGCTCAGGAAGCGCATCGACGCGTAGCGGCGGCACCTCGACATAAAAGCCGCGCCGGCACGCACCGGCGCAGGCAACGAACAGGCTGGAGATTTCCGAACGATGGATACCTTGCTTTCGATGCGCGTGTTCACGCGCATCGTCGAAACAGGCAGCTTCACGCGCGCGTCCGACACGACCGGGCTGACCACGCCGCGCGTCTCCGCGCTGCTGAGCACGCTCGAACAGCATCTCGGCTGCCGGCTGCTGAACCGCACCACCCGCCGGATCTCGCTGACCGAGGACGGACAGGCCTACTACGAGCGCTGCGTCGGCGTGCTGCGCGAGATCGACGACATGGAGGCGGCCGTCTCGCAGGCGCGCAACGTGCCGCGCGGCCGCCTGAAGGTGAACCTGCCGCCGGCGATGGCCAAGCAGATCATGGTGCCCGCGCTGCCCGAGTTTCTCGCCGCGCATCCGGGCATCTCTGTCGAACTCGGCGTGACCGACCGGCAGATCGACCTCGTCGGCGAAGGCGTCGATTGCGTCGTGCGCATCGGCGCGCTCGACGACTCGGGGCTGGTCGCGAAACGGATCGGCAGCCTGACCACCTGCACGTGCGCGGCGCCCGCGTATCTCGAACGCTGCGGCGCGCCCGAAACCGTCGACGATCTCGCGCAGCACATCGCGGTCAGCCACATGTCGGCCGATACGGGCCGGCCGCGGCCGTGGGACTACGTGGTCGACGGCGAAACGCGCATCATGCAGATGTGCGGCACCGTCGCGGTCAACGATGCCGACACCTACATCGCATGCGGCCTCGCCGGCATCGGCCTGATCAAGACCTCGCTGTACCTGGTCGAGCCGTACCTGCAATCGGGGCGCCTGCGCGAGGTGCTGACCGATTTCAACACGCCGCCGCGGCCGATCTCGATCCTGTATCCGCCCAACCGGCATACGCCCGTCAAGCTCAAGGTGTTCGTCGACTGGCTCGCCGGGCTGTTCGCGCAGATTCCGACGCTGCAGGGGCAGCGCCGCTGACGCCCGCCGTCGATGCCCGTCGCTGAAACCGCGCGTTCGTGCCCGCGCGCACACCGCATCGATCAAGTGAATTAAGGCGCGGTTTAGGACTATTCAGTCCGCTCGATCCAGACTGCTCTCAGGGGCCTTGCGATCCGCGATATCCGCGCCGGAGGCCCGTTTCGAGAGGCCCGACATGACGATCGCGACCGCCGGCCCGTCCGTCCAGGACGCCAACGCCGTCTTCGATGTCCTCGGCTCCGCGCTCGCGCACGGGCGCATCGCGCGCGTCGGCGACGCGGCCCGCACGATGCGCCCGCATCCGGCGTCCGGCATGTCGAAGGCGCTCGCCGCCCCGGCCACGCTCGCGCAGGCGTTGCCGGCCGACGCGCGCGACGTCGCGCCGCGCACCGCGTCGTGGGCGGCCACGCGCCGCATCGCAACGGCCGCCCTCGCCCTTGCCGGCATGCGGCTCACGACCGGCTTCGGCCTCGGCCCCCTTACATGAACCCGCACGCGCTCCGACCCCTTTGCGTGGCACGCAAAGCTCGATTGCGCGCCGACCGTATTCCCTTGTTATCGATCGATCAATAACCTTGACGGCAATGCGGCGGCTTGCGTTTCGCCGCGGCGAACACCGGAACGACCGAACACCCGTATCCCATCACGCCCGCCCGACAGCCGGGCCCCCGACATCTCTTTCGAAGGAGTCGACCATGTCAGCAGAATCCACCCCGCTCGCGGCCCACGGGCACGCGGCCAAGCTCACGCAGGGCCTCATCCTGCTGTTCGCGTTCAGTTGCGGCGCGATCGTCGCGAACCTGTACTACGCGCAGCCGATCACCGAACTCATCGCGCCCAGCCTGCACATGTCCGGCGCAACCGCGAGCCTGATCGTGTCGCTGACGCAGATCGGCTATGCGTTCGGCCTGTTCTTCATCGTGCCGCTCGGCGACCTGCTCGAGAACCGCAAGCTGATGATCGTCACGGCCGTCGTGTCGATCGCGAGCCTCGCGGCGGCGGCCGTCGTGCAGACGCCCGGGCTGTTCCTCGCGATCTCGCTGCTGATCGGCTTCAGCTCGGTCGCGGTGCAGATCCTGGTGCCGCTCGCCGCGCACCTCGCGCCCGATCATTCGCGTGGCCGCGTGGTCGGCACGATCATGGGCGGGCTGCTGCTCGGCATCCTGCTCGCGCGCCCGCTGTCGAGCGTGGTGGCCGACGCGTTCGGCTGGCGCTTCGTGTTCGCGGCCGCCGCGGTACTGATGACGCTCGTGACCGCCGTGCTCGCGCTGACGATCCCGTCGCGCCAGCCCGATCACCGCGCGACCTATTTCGAGCTGATCGGCTCGCTGCTGCACCTGGTCCGCACGATGCCGGTGCTGCGCCATCGCGCGTTCTACCAGGGCCTGATGTTCGCGTCGTTCAGCCTGTTCTGGACCGCCGTGCCGGTCGAGCTCACGCGCCACTACGGGCTGTCGCAATCGGCCATCGGCCTGTTCGCGCTGGTCGGGGCCATCGGCGCGACGTCGGCTCCGGTCGCCGGCCGCCTCGCCGATGCCGGCCACGGCGTGCGGGCGACGCTGATCGCGCTGGTCGCCGGCGCGCTGTCATACGCGGTCGCGCTGATCCACGGCGCCGGCCTGTATGGCCTCGTCGTCACCGGCATCGTGCTCGACTTCGCGGTGCAGATGAACATGGTGCTCGGCCAGCGCGAGATCTATGCGCTGCACGCGGCAAGCCGCAACCGGCTGAACGCGCTGTACATGACGAGCATCTTCGTCGGCGGCGCGATCGGCTCCGCGCTCGCGAGCCCGCTGTACGAACACGGCGGCTGGCCGCTCGTGGCCGCGGTGGCCGGCGCGTTCCCGGTCGTCGCGCTCGCCCACTACCTCGCGATCGGGCGTCCGCACGCACGACGCCACGCCCAGTCCTGAACCGGCGCCGGCACCGGTTCACGCGCGGCGCCCTCCGGGCCGCTCGCGCGCCGGAACGCTGCCGGCACGTTACCCCCGTCTTCCCCGAACTTTCCGCAGGGCCCGCCGCCTGACCGGTCGCCACCACGCGACACGCGGCGCCGCCCTGCCTCACGCAAAAAGGAATCCATCATGTCTTCCCTGCTCAGCCACTACGACCTGCGCGGCCTGCCGCTTCCCAACCGTGTCGTGATGGGGCCGATGACGCGCTCGCGCGCGCCGTCGCGCGGCCAGCCGACCGAACTGATGGCCGAGTACTACGCGCAGCGCGCGTCCGCCGGCCTGATCGTGACCGAGGCGACCAACGTCAGCCCGGCGTCCGCCGCGTTCGAACTGACGCCGGGGCTCGTCACCGACGAGCAGGCGGCCGGCTGGAAGCAGGTCACGGACGCCGTGCATGCGAACGGCGGCCGGATCTTCGCGCAGTTGTGGCATGGCGGCCGCGTGAGCTCGCTGACGCTGCTCGGCGGCGACGCGCCGCTGTCGCCGTCCGGCGTGAACGACGATCTCGAGCAGTTGCAGGTGTGGGCGCAGTTGCAGAACGGCTATTACACGAAGATTCACGCGACGCCGTCGCGCGCGATGACGACGGACGAGGTGGCCGACACGGTCGACGAATTCCGCGACGCGGCCGTTCGCGCGATGGCGGCCGGCTTCGACGGCGTCGAGATCCACGCGGCCAACGGCTACCTGCCGCACCAGTTCCTGTCGTCGACGCTGAACCGCCGCGACGACCGATACGGCGGCTCGGTCGCGAACCGCGCGCGCTTCCTCGAGGAGATCGTCGACGCGGTCGGCGCCGTGATGCCGCTCAGTCGCGTGGGCGTGCGCATCTCGCCGTACGCGAAATACAACAACGTGCGTGACGCGGATCCGGATACGACGTACGCGTACGTCGGCCGCATGCTCGACGAAGCCGGCGTCGCCTATGTGCACGCGGCGGACACCAACGGCTGGAGCGGCGAGCCCGACCTGCCGCGCATCGTCGCGAACACGCGCAAGCATTTCGGCGGCACGCTGATCGTCAACGGCGGCATCGCGCCGGATGCCGCGAATGCGCTGATCGACGCGGGCGACGCCGATCTCGTCGCGTTCGCGCGTGCGTATATCGCGAACCCTGATCTGGTCGAACGCCTCGCGGCGAACGCACCGCTCGCCGCGCCGAAGGCGGTCGGCTGGTACGGCGGCGACCGCGCGGGCTACGTCGACTATGCGCGTCACGATGCGGCGGGCGTGAGTGCGTAAGCGCCCGGGTGCGCAGGCGCGCGAGCACCTGTGCACCCGGCTCACGCCGCCGGAACCAGCCGGAACCCGCAGGACGCCGTCAGGCGTCCTGCCAGCGTGCGCCGAGCACGCGCCCGCAGAAATTCAGCCGGTGGAAATCCGGATCGGCGCGTTCGAGCACGTCGGCGCTCCACGTGCCGAACGTCGACGCCGGCCGGTGCGCGACACCGCGCGCGACCGCATCGAGGAACGCGTCGCCGAAGCCTTCGCCGCGCGGGTAGGCGACGAGCAGCGCGCGCCGCTCGTCGGCCGAATACGCGTCGAAATCGGTGGCCATCAGGTCGGTCGAGACGGCGGCCGCCAGCACGCGCGCGAGCGGCGACACACGCGCGGCCACGCCGGGCGTCGTATGCAGCGCGATCGCGTGCCACACGTCGTCGCGCAGGCGTTGCGAGGTCTGGTGGCGCAGCAGGAACGTATCGGCGGCATCGGCGCTGTCGAGCTCGTAGCGCGCGGCCGAGCGGCCATACGCGGTGCTCAGTCCCATGTTCGCGTACATCGCGGCCACATACAGCGCATCGGCATCGCAGGTCTCGCCGGCACGCTGCGCGGCCAGCGACGCGAGCACGAACACCCGGCTCGCATGCCCGGTGATCGCCCGCGGCAGCGACGCGCGGGCTGCTTCGGCCGCTTCGATCGCCATCGGCGTCCGCGGAATGCGGACACCGGCGACTTCGTCGTCGGCCGAAGCGCACGTGTGCGCAGAACTCATCTCGTCTCCTTCTGCCCCTCGCCGGGGGCGGAAAATTGTCCATGCCTCGCGTGGCACGCGCCGACGCAACCGGCGCGGGCACGCTGGCGGCCGGTACGGCGTCGGCCTAGTACGCGAAACCGGGGTAACCCGATGCTTCGCACTGCTCGGCGGTTTCCGTCGCGGCCGCATGCAGGCGCTGCACGAACGCGTGCCCGAGCCCGCGCGCGGCACCGGCCGCCAGCGGGCCCGCGCCGGCTGCGGCGTGCAGCGAAGCCGACTCGACCGAACGACGCCGGCCGGCACCGCCGAATTCGGCGACCGGCGACCACGCGGGGCTGACCGCCGGCGGCGGCGGCGCGAGCGACGCGAACTCGTCGTCCGCATGCACGATCCTGCCGCCGACGACCGTCAGCACCGACGACAGCGACGTGATCCGCGCTTCGTCGATCGTGAAGTAGTCGTCCGTCAGCACCGCGAAATCGGCGTAGTGGCCGGGCACCAGCGCGCCCTTGCAGTCGTCCTCGCCGGAAAACCACGCGCTGCCGACCGTATAGCAGCGCAGCGCTTCCATCCGGCCGAGCCGGTTGCGTTCCGGATACAGCGCCGTGCCGCCGACCGTGCGCCCCGACACCATCCAGTACAGCGACACGAACGGGTTGTAGCTCGCGATGCGCGTTGCGTCGGTGCCCGCGCCGACCGGCAGCCCGGCCGCCAGCATCGCGCGGATCGGCGGCGTGCGCATCGCGGCTTGCGCGCCGTAACGCGCGATGAAGTACTCGCCCTGGAACGCCATCCGGTGCTGGACCGTCACGCCGCCGCCGAGCGCCGCGATGCGCGCGATGTTCGCATCCGTGATCGTCTCGCAGTGATCGAAGAACCAGCGCAGGCCGTCGAACGGCGTCTCGCGGTTCACGGCTTCGAGCACGTTCAGGAAGCGGCCGATCGATTCGTCGTAGGTCGCATGCAGCCGGAACGGCCAGCGGTGCCGCACCAGCAGCCGCACCACCGCGGCCAGTTCGGCCTCCAGCGCCGCCGGCAGATCGGGGCGCGGTTCGAGAAAATTGCCGAAATCGGCGGCCGAATACACCAGCAGCTCGCCGGCGCCGTTCATCCGCAGGAACGCGTCGCCGTCGCCGGGTTTCGCGAGCGTCACCCAGCGCGCGTAGTCGTCGAGCTCCCGCCCCGCATGCTGCACGAACAGGCTGTACGCGACGCGCACGGTCATTTCGCCGCGCCGCGCGAGTGCCAGGATCGCGCCGTAGTCGTCCGGGAAAGCCTGGAAATCGCCGCCCGCGTCGATCGCGCTCGTCACGCCGAGCCGGTTCAGCTCGCGCATGAAATGCCGCATCGAATTCATCTGGTCGTCGTGGCCGAGCTTCGGGGCCCGTTCGAGCGCCTCGTGCAGCACGGCCATGTCCGGGCGCGCGATCAGCAGGCCGGTCGGCCGGCCGAGGCGATCGCGCTGGATCTCGCCGCCGGGAGGGTTCGACGTGTCGCGGCCGTAGCCGATCGCGCGCAGCGCGGCCGCGTTCAGCAGCGCGCTGTCGCCCAGGTGCATGATGAAGACCGGCGTGTCGGGCGCGATCGCGTTCAGTTCGGCCGCCGTCGGCCCGCGCTTTTCGGCGAACTGGAATTCGGTCCAGCCGCCGACCACGCGCACCCAGTGCGGCGCGGGCGTGCGCAGCACCTGGCGACGCAGCATCGCGAGCGCGTCGGCCAGCGTCGGCACGCCGTCCCAGCGCAGTTCCAGGTTGAAGTTCAGGCCACCGCGGATCATGTGCAGGTGCGAATCGTTCAGCCCCGGGATCACGGTGCGGCCGTTCAGGTCGATGCATTGCGTGCCGGCATGCGCATGGCGCATCACGTCGTGCCCGCTGCCGGCCGCGAGGATCCGGCCGTCCTTCACGGCGAGCGCGGTCACGAACGACTGCCGGTCGTCCTGCGTCGCGATCTTGCCGTTGCATACGATGAGGTCCGCCGCCGCGGCGGATGCCGTCGCCCTAAGCACCGTCAGGCCCTCCGCTTGCGCCGTGAGCCGGCACGCGGCCGCATGCCGCCTGCCTCCGGTTCGACGATACACGGACCATCCACTCCCCCTTGAACATTGAACGATCGGACCGACGGGCCGCGGCGCGATGGCGCGGTGTCGTCCTGCGCGAACCGGGCATGCCGTTACGCCACCTGCTGCATCGCATCCGCCGCCTCGTGCCGCATGCGCGACCGGCCCGCCGGCAGTGCCGGCTCCGGGCGCACGAAGTTCTGCAGGCGCGCGAGCCGGCGCACGTCGAACGCGCGCGATTGCGGATCGAAATGCCCCGACAGGTTCGCCACCAGCGACGATGCCTGGCCGGTCCGCCCGCGCTCGATCAGGTGATCGGCGAGATCGAGCGTGCCGCGCAGCGCCCACATCGCGGCGCCTTGCCCGTTCGCGGTATGGATCCCGGTCAGCAGATGCCGGTGCCCTTCGACTTCGTATGCGAGCGCGGCATCGGGCTCCGCGGTGCGGGCCTGTTCGAGCATCGCGAGCCCCCGGACGCGCAGCAGTTCCGGCACGAACAGATGCTCGCCGTGCGCGCGGCAGCGCGCGAGCGTCGCGTCGAGTTTCGCGCATGCCTCGGCCGCGCGGCCGGTGCGCGTCAGCCCTTCCGCGTACGCGACGACCAGCGGCGCGAGCAGGCGCCGGAACCCGCTCGCCTCGATGCGCCGCAGCGCGGGTTCGAGCCGCGCGAGACCGGCGCCGGGATGCCCGGCCTGCATGTCGAACTGCCCGGCGAGGCCTTCCGCGTGGCTGAGCCAGATGTCGAACCCGTTCGCCTCCGCGGTCGCGCGCAGCGTGCCGAGATAGTCGGAAATCACGTCGTGATCGCCGTAGCGCAGTGCGATCGGCACAGCCGCGGCGCCGAGCACGACGCACAGCGCCAGCCCCGACCCGGTGCGGCGCGCGGATTCGACCGCCTGCGCGGCCAGCCGCATCGCGTATTCCGGATCGCCCTGCATCCAGACGAGCCGCATCAGCATCGTGCGGCCGAGCGTCGCGACGTCGACCCCGAGCGCGGCTTCCGCGCAGGACGGCTCGCCGGCCACGGCCAGCCCGGCGGTCGCGGCCTCCAGCCGCTCGCGGGCCTGCGCGTGTTCGCCGAAGTAATGCAGCGACGTCGCGACCATCGCGTTCGCCAGCAGCCGCTGCGGCCGGTCGCCGCGCCGTTCGGCCGCGCGCTCGAAACGCGTCGCGTAGCGCAGCGATTCGTGGATGTCGGAGCGCGTCAGCATCGTGTTCCACAGCCCGACCAGCGCGCACGCGTCGAACGCCTCGTCGCCGATCCGGCCCGCGAGCACGAGTGTCCGGTCCCACATCGCGGCCGCCGCGTGCGTATCGCCGTCGGTATGCAGCAGCGCCGTCGCGTAGGCCGCGCGCAAGCGCAGCTCGCGTGCCGCGTCGATGCCGCCGGCATCACCGGTTCCGCCGGCCTCGATCGCGTCGAGCGCCCGCCGCGCCGGTTGCGCGCATTCGCGCATCCGCGCCGGCTCCAGCAACGCGAGCGCCAGTGCGTCCGCTTCGTGCCCTCGCGGCTCGACCGCAACGGGCTCGCGCGGCGCCGGCGCCGGCGCGTCGGCGGCGACACGCGGGCTCGCGAGATCCGCGGCCGGCGCCAGCGCCTGCATCCGCACCTCCCCCTGCTCGCGCTCGTAACACGCATGACGCTCGGCGACGAGGTCGAATTCACCTTCGTTGCGCAGTTTTTCCAGCGCGTACGCGCGCGTCGATTCCGTCAACCGGTAACGCGCGTGCGCGCCGTGGAACTCGACGGTCACCAGCGACTTCGCGACCAGTTCGCCGAGCACCGCGATCGTCTCGGCGGCCGACATCCCGGGATCCATCGCGACCTCGCGCGCGGCATCGAACGTGAACGGGCCGATGAAGCACGCCATCCGGCGAAACAGCGCGCGCGCGGCCGCATCCAGCAGCACGTAGCTCCAGTCGAACGTCGCCCGCAACGTCTGGTGGCGCGGCAGCGCCGAGCGCAGCCCGCCGGTCAGCAGGTTCAGCCGGTCGTCCAGACGCGCGGCGACGGCCTCGAGCCCGAGCGTCGCGACGCGCGCGGCAGCCAGCTCGATCGCGAGCGGCAGCCCGTCCAGGCGCCGGCAGATGTCGCCGATCAGCCGGACGCCGGCCGCATCGACCGCGCAGTCGGGCGTGGCGGCGCGGATCCGCGCGAGGAACAGCTCGACGGCCGAATGACGCACGATCTCGTCGAGCGGCGCGTCGCTGTCCGGCACCGCCAGCGGGCTCACGCGAAACACGGCTTCGGCCGAGATATGCAGGGGTTCGCGGCTCGTCGCGAGCACGCGCAGCGACGGCGCGCGCGACGTCAGCGTATCGACGAGATCGGCCACCAGATCGACGACGTGTTCCGCGTTGTCGAGCACGATCAGGGCCGGCGACGCCGCGAACGCTCCGGCGATCCGGTCGATGCCCGGCACGCCGTCGGCCTCGAGGCCGAGTTCCGCGGCGATCGCGAGCAGCACGTCGTCGCGCGTCGCGGCGCTCGCGAGCGCGACGAACAGCACGCGTTCGCCGGACCGCTCGCGCAGCTCGTGGGCGACGCGGCCGGCCAGGCTCGTCTTGCCGATGCCGCCCGCCCCGACGAGCGTGACGACCGGTGCGCTTTCGATCATGTCGACGATCTGCCCGATCTCCGCCTGACGCCCGACGAGCGAAACCGGGCGGGCCGCCGCGACGGGGTCGGCCGGCAACGCGGCCGCGCGCGGCGCGGGCTCGTGCGCGACGGCGGGAGGCGCGATCAGCAGGTAACCGCGGCCCGGCACCGTCTTGATCAGGTCGCGGTCCGCGCCCAGCGCCTTGCGCAGCGTCGCGACGTGGACCTGCAACCGGTTTTCCTCGACGATCAGGCCCGGCCACACGGCATCCATGATGTCGTCCTTCGACACGACGGAACCGTTGGCACGATGCAGCACTTCAAGTATGTCAAGCGCGCGTGCGCCGATACGCAGCGACGCGCCGTGGTGGCGAATGTCCCGCTGCTCGAAATCCACCGACAACGTCCCGATCTGGATCATGGCCGCCTCCAGGTTCCCCACGATGACCGCCATGTGAACACGGCCGTTCACCAGAGCGGGAATGCACACCCGTCCAGCGCTGCCGGCCGGGCGCAAAGTCTCAAAATGTGAACTGAGTGTAAACACCGAATTAACAAAAATCTTGAAGGAAAATGCGCTGGCCTCCCGCTCACCGGCGCGCCCGCGGTCAGGCGCTGCGCCGAATGAAAATGGGGTGACATCGCCCCCGCGTTGGCCATGGCGGCGCGCTCGCGTGCCCGTCGAGGCCGGCGCGGTGCGGGTTGGGCCGCTGGCAAGCATTTCGTCAGCAAGTGGACATTTATTCAAGTTAACTTGGGCCGGGTGAGTGCACCGTTTAAACTTCGCGTAAATATGTTCGCGCGCCGCCCCCCATCGAAGGATTGTTCCGCCATGCCAGATTCCCTCGCCGCGCCCCCGGCCGCACGGCCGAAAGACACGCTCGGCTGCCTGTCGAGCCTGCTGTCCAAGGACATCGAACGCTCGGTCGGCGGGCTCACGCTCCATCGCAAATGCATGCGCGACGAGCACTTCGAGCGCATCGAGATGTCGGCCAGCGATCGCGGCTTCCTGATCGGCGTGTCGCTCAACGACGGGCATCGGCGCACGATCTACGGCGGCACCGGCCAATCCCGCTCCGAGCGGCGGTTCCAGCACAACTCGATCTACATTCGCGACTTCTCCCGGAATTTTCGTGCCGACCTGTACGGCAAGTTCGACTTCCTGCTGGTCGAGCTGTCGCACGCGTATCTCGACGGCCTCGGCCGCGAGCACGACGGCACCGAAATCGGCGGCCTGACCTGCGCGCCCGACGTACAGGACGAGGTGCTGGGCCATCTCGCGCACGCGGTGGCCGACAGCCTCGACGAGCCCGGCGCGCTGAACGCGCTGTTCGTCGAGCAGATGGGGCTCGCGATCGGCACGCATCTCGCGCGCCAGTACGGCAACCCGGACGCGCGCGACCTGCAGCACAAGGGCCTGCTGTCGCCGGCGAAGGCGGCGCTCGCGAAAGAGCTGCTGATGGAGAAGGCCGATCTCGGCGTGTCGATCGAGGAAGTGGCGCGCGAATGCGATCTGTCGCGCGGCTATTTCATTCGTGCGTTCTCGCGCACGACGGGGCGCACGCCGCATCAATGGCTGCTCGAACAGCGCGTGATCCGCGCGCGGCAACTGATCGAGACGACCGACATGTCGCTCGCGGAAATCGCGGCCGCCTGCGGCTTCGCGGACCAGAGCCACCTGAACCGCGTGTTCGCGCGCATCGTCGGCCATCCGCCCGGCGCCTGGCGGCGCGAACTGACGCGCTGACGCGGCCGCGCGCCGCCGCTACGCGCGCGCCCCGCGCGTCACGGCGCCTCACGGCAAATCACGGCACGCATCGCCCGTCGCTCACCGCAGCGGCGTCGCGTCGTAATTGACCGGCACCCAGTCGTATTGCTCCCCGTCCCTGCGCAAATGCCCGAGCCCGGGAAACGCGATATGCGCGGCGCCGACGAGGTAACGCTTGTTCGCGACGCGCTTCAGCGTATCGCGCCGGGTGCGGCGCGCCGCGTCCGCATCGCTGTCGTACTGGACCGTCGCGTCCGGGTCCTGCAGCTGGATCGCCGCGACGTGCACGATGTCGCCCCACGCGAGCAGCCCGGCGTCGCCGCTCTCGATCAGGTACGCGGTATGGCCCGGCGTATGCCCTGGCATCGGCACCGCGCGAATGCCGGGCGCGAGCGTCGCTTCGCCGCGAAACGTCCTGAAGCGGCCCGCCGCGATATACGGCGCGACCGACGCGGCAGCCGCATCGAAGAACGACGCGAGGAACGCCGGCGCCTGTGCCTTGTTGTCCGGATCGAGCCAGTAGTTCGCTTCGATCTCGTTCACGCGCACCACCGCGTTCGGGAAGGTCATCCTGCCGTTCGTCACGATGCCGCCGACATGATCCTTGTGCAGGTGCGTGAGCAGCACCTCGTCGATCTGCTCCGGCGCATAACCGGCCGCACGCAGGTTCGCGAGCAGCTTGCCGCAGCAATCGCCGTACAGCACGCCGGCCCCCGAATCGACGAGGATCCGCTTCGTGCCGGTATCGACCAGGAACGCGTTGATCGAGCCCTGCACGGGCGGCTCGAGAAACGCGCGGTCGAGATCGCGCCGGATGTCGTCCTTCGAGATGTCGCGGAACACCGTATCGACCGGAAACGGATGCGTGCCGTCGGACAGCGCGACGATCCGCATGCTGCCGAGCTGCTGCCGATAGAAGCCGGGCGCCTGATCGGCGCCGCCCGGTTCGGCGGCACACGCGGCCGATGCGAGGATGCCGAAGCACCACGCGATGACCAGCATGCCGCCGGTACGCCAGTTCAGGTTCTTCATGTCCGCTCCCCGGTTCCGTATCGAGATATCGCGCGCGTTGCCGGCCCGGCCGGTCAGGCGCGCGACACCGAGCTTACCGGCCGGTTTCGCAATAATCCTGAGCGCGACATGAATCGTTCTGAAAGCCGGCACCCGCCGGCGCCGGCCCGGCTTACGCGGCCCGATCCCGCGCGCGCTGCGCGTCGAGCAACGCGGCGCGAAACACGTCAGCCGGCTGCGCGCCGCTGACGACCGTCGCACCGATGCGCGTCGACGGCACCGACGCGATGCCGTCGCGCACCGCCGCCTCCTCGAGCGCGACCACCGCGTCGAGCCCTTCGCCGGATGCGAGGAATGCACGCACCGCGTCGCCGGCCAGGCCGGCGCCGGCCGCGACCTCGACCAGCACGTCCGCGTCGCCGATATCGCGGCCGTCGCGGAAATACGCGGCAAACAGTGCATCGACGAGCGCGACCGCGCTGCCGCGCTGTTGCGCGAACCAGACGAGCCGGTGCGCGAGCCGCGTGTTCGGCGTGCGCGCGATCCGTGCGTGGTCGAACACGAGGCCCGCCGCGCGACCGGCGTCGGCCACATGCGCATCGAGCGCCTGCGAACGCGCCCAGCTGCCGAACTTCGCGCTCCGGTACGCCTTGCGGTCGATGCCGCCGGCCGGCATCGTCGGGTTCAGCTCGAACGGCACGAACCGCACGTTCACGGCGCCGGCCAGGCCGGCTGCCTCGATCGCCTCCGCGAGCCGGTGCTCCGCGATCCAGCACCACGGGCAGATCAGGTCGTAGGTCACGGTTACTTCGACGGGTTTCATCGTCATCTCCTGTACATTGCAGTCCGGAAGATAACGCTTGCGCGCCGACGATAGAATGCGAACGGCACGCAACGCATCGTTGCGGCCTGCACAAAGGCACAAGGACTCGAAGAGCACGACATGGACAAATTCTCCGCGCTGCGCGCGTTCGTCGAAGTAGCGGAAGCCGGCGGCTTCTCGAGCGCGGGGCGCCGCCTCGACCTCGCGGCATCGTCGGTGGTACGCGCGGTGGATGCGCTCGAGGCGTCGCTCGGCACCGTGCTGCTGAACCGCACGACGCGCCAGGTCACGCTCTCCGATGCCGGCGCCATGTACTACGCACGCGCGAAGCAGTTGCTCGAGGAACTCGCGGAAGCCGACGCGCTGGTGTCCGATCGCGGCGACGAGCCGTCCGGGCCGCTGCGCGTGTCGGTGCCGGTCGCGTACGGCGTGCGCCGCATCGCGCCGCACGTCGCGGCGTTCCTCGCGCGCCATCCGAAGCTCGACCTCGACCTGCAGCTCACCGACGAACGCGTCGATCTCGTCGCGGGCCGCATCGACGTCGCGATCCGGCTCGGCGAAGCGGCGCCGTCCGCCGAAGTCGTCGCGCGGACGCTCGGCACGTTCCAGCGCTACGTCGTCGCGAGCCACGACTATCTCGCCGCGCACGGCACGCCGGCCGCGCCGGGCGAGCTCGTCGATCACGCGTGCCTGCGCTTTCACTTCGGCGGCGACCAGCAGGCGTGGTCGTTCGTCGACGCACACGGCACGGCGCAGGTGCGCGTTGCCGGGCGCCTGAAATCGAACCACAGCGAAGTGCTTCGCGATGCGGCGCTCGACGGCGCCGGCATCGCGCTGCTGCCCGACTGGCTGGTCGAGGCCGACGTCCAGTCGGGCCGCCTGCGCCGGCTCTTCGAGCAATACGACGTGACGCCCGGCACGGCCCGCTCGGTCGTCACCGCGCTCTATCTGCCGACCCAGCGCGGCTCGAAACGCGTGACCGCGTTCATCGATTTCGTCGAAACGCTGGTGCGCGCGCCGCACTGAGCCGTCCGGCGGCGTGCCGCGCGACGCGCGGCGCCGCGCTACCAGCCGAACTTCGCTTCGACGCCTACGTAGTCGGCATTGCGCGCGCCGAGCGCGCGGATCGAGTCGGCGATCTGGAAGTGCACGGCCTCGACGGCCAGCGCCATGTTCGGATTGACGAGCCAGTCCACGCGGGCCTGCGCATACATCCCCGTGTACGAACCGCCCTTGCCGGCCGTGCCGGGCACCGCCGACATCCCCTGCCCGTAAATCGCGTCGGCCGTCGTCTCGCGCCACTGGAAACCGACCGCGGTCAGCACCGTCACGCTGCTCGACGGCTTGAACGTCAGCGACGGCTTCACGTGAATCAGGTTGCTGTAGCCGGTGTAGCCCGCGAGCGTGAAGTAATAACCGTTCGGGAACAGCGGGTTGAAGGTGCCCATGCGTCCGTCGCCGGGATGCTTGTCGCCCGATGCGCCGTCGACCTGGATGCCGACGCGCGGCGTGCCCGGCGTCTTCGCGAACGTGTAGCCGCCCAGCGCGCCGAACGCCCACGCGCCGATCGTGTCCTGGCCGATGTGCCCGGTCTGGAGCATCGCCTCGACGTCCCAGTCGAACCCGCTGGACTTGCCCGCGTAGCGCATGTCGAACACGTCGCGCCGCTCGGTGCCGGCCCCCGCGATGTAGCGCGCGTTGTCGCGCGTATAACGCGACCAGTACGCCGACAGGTCGCCGGGGCCCGTGTTGGTGCGCTCGACACGCACGCCGTCGAACCGCAGGTGCCGGTTCGACACGTCGTCGAACGACGCGTCGTTGCGATACTGCACCGGGCGCGTCACATAGCCGATCAGCCGCCATTTGCCGATTTCGTAATCCGCCCACAGCGCGTCGAACGCCTGGCGCACGTTCGGGCCGTCGCGCACCGACACGAACCGCTGCAGGTCATACGCCATCTCCTGCCGGCCGATCCGCGCCTTGAACGTGCCGCCGCCGATCTGGTCGACATACGCGACGAACGCCTGCTCGATGTCGAGCTGATCCTTGTCGACGGGCGACACCGTGTCCTTGCCGAACGGCCGCGCATCGACGAACTGGACGAACGCCTGGACATGCCCGGCGTAACGCAGGTCCGCATGCACCGTTGCACGCTGGATCACGTAGTTGTCGTCGTGCGCGGCGCCGAGCCCGAACAGCGGCGCGTTGTTCAGCTCGAAGCGCTCGCGCAGGTTCGCGCCGAGCGACAGGTAGGTCGACGGGTCGCCGCCGAGCGGGATGTACTTCAGCGCATCGCCCGGCTGGCGCGGCACGCACGGGTTCGCGAGCACCGACCAGTCTTCCTGCCAGCGGTTGAACAGCACCGTGGGCCGCTTCGCGGTACACGTCGTGCCGGCAGCCGGGGCCGGCGAAGCTGTCGAAGCCGCCGAAGACGCCGAAGCGGCATCCTCGGCCCCGGCCGCCGTACCCGCATAGCCCGCGACGCCGCCCGCCAGCACGGCGGCCGGCAGCACGCGCCGCCATGCCCGCCCCATCGACCCGCGCTCCATCACTTCGACCGCGCGTGGATCTCGGCGACGTAGCCGCCCGGGAACTGCACGAGCGCCGCATCGCGCCCGTCCGACGTGAACGTCGGCACCAGCACGGTCACGCCCGCGGCCTGCGCCTGCTTCAGCGTCGCGGCCAGGTCCGGCACTTCATAGCCGGTCATCTCGCGGCCGAACGGGTAAGGCAGATGGCCGTCGGTGGCGAGCACGGTCATCTTGCCGAAACCCGATTCGATGCGGATGCGGCGATACGTATCGTTCGGCCGGCCGATCTCGATGCCCGGCGCCTTGCGCACGTCGGACACCACCTTGCCGCGCGAGAACGCGACGAAGTCGTGCACCAGCTTGCTCGCGCTTTCCGGCGACACGTACACGCGGTTTTCCGGCACCGTCTGCAGCGGGTCGTATTTCGGCGCCTGCGTGTGCCAGTAGAGCTGCATGTTCACGCCGCCCGGCCAGCGGATGATCGCATCGCGGCCGATCGGGTCGGGGAACGTGTCGACGACCACGTCCGCGCCGTGCGCGCGCGCCGATTTCATCGCGACGTCCATGTCGGTGACGAGGTAGCCGGTGCGCTCCTCGCAGAACGGATAGGGAATCGGCGTCTTGAAGCCGAACACCGAGATCGTGCCGGCCGGCGTGAACACGAGCTGCGACATCGTCTGGCTCGGCGTCGGCGTGACCTGGAACACGCCCTGCTGCGACTTCTTGCCGCCGAACGTCGCGACGAAGCTGTCGGTGAAGCGGTCGAAATTTTCCGGCGCGACGCACACGTGCGTCGTGTCGTACTGCGGGCCGACCGCGACGGCCGGCACCTTCGCGGACGTCGTCTCGAGCAGGCGCGTCTCGTCGGCATGGGCCGGCGCGGTGGCCAGCAATGCGCCGAGCACGGCCGCCGACGCGGCCGTCAGCCGCCATGCCTGTTGCAATTTCAGTGCGATCATCGGGTTCTCCTTGAAAGTGGCACGCGCGGCCACATGCCGCGCGCGCATTCAGCGTGACGTCGGCCGCTCGTCGGGCCGACCGGATTGATAGGCGAGGAAGCACAGCACCGCGAGCGGCAGCGCGAGCGCCCAGAACGCCGCGAACAGATAGGCCATCGCGCCCGCGCCGGCGCCGAGCGCGAAGCCCGCGACCGGCGGCAGCGTGCGCCGCAGCCGCACGCGCGCGGCCTCGCGTTCGGCCGGCGCGGCGAGCGGCACCAGCCAGTCGAACGCATCGATCACCGCCTGCGTGACGTTGCCTGTCATCACCGTGTTGGCGACGACCGAGCGGGCTGTCAGCCGCGCGTGCGCGTTCTGGACGCCCATCGCCGCGGCGCCGAGGAGGCCGCACAGGATCGTCCTCGGCGCGTCGGCATCGGCGATCGGCGAGGCCATCACGCCGGCCAGCATGAACCCGGCCAGCAGCACGGCCTGCAGCGCATACAGCGAACGCGCGCGCACGCCGTGGCCCAGCTGGCGCATCCGGTGGTCGAGCACGCGCGCGACGACGATGCCCGCGATGAAGGCCGGAAACGCGAGCCACTTGATCGCGAGCCCTTGCCCGACGCCGGCCAGGCCCGAGCCGATCAGGATGAAGTTGCCGGTGACGTGCGCGGTGAACAGGCCAAACAGCGCGACGAAGCCGAGCGTGTCGACATATCCCGCGATCGACGCGAGAAACACGTCCTCGCCGCGCACGCGGTCGGGCACGGCGCCCGCGGTTACCGGCTGCGACGGCATGACCCGGTTTCCTGGATGGTGGCGCCGGCGCCCGGCGAGATCTGATAACGCATGTTCCGCTCCGGTTGCGCCGACCGGCCCGGCTTGCCGACTGGCATCCGGCCCGTGCGGCGGTTCGGAAGCCAGACTAGTGAAGGCCGACCTTAATGTCATGGCGCCCGCCTGAATTTTTCTGAATCGGCGGCGGGCTCGCCGGGCCGGGGAGCCGGGCCGGCACGACGCGGATTGCGCCCCGCACCGGCCCCGCAGCGCGCCGAAAGCCGCGCCGCGCACGGCATGCGGCCTGTCAATCGTGCTATTTTTCGATCGATAGTTAACGCAGGCGCACCATCGGGAGCCGATGCATGACCGAAAGAAAACGCAGCACGCCGGCCCGCGAGCGCGGGACGGACGCCGACGGCAACGCCGTCACGCCGGGCCGCCGGCTCGCGCCGGAAGCGCGCGAGCGGCAGATCGTCGAGAAGGCGATCGAGCACTTCGCGACGCACGGCTTTTCCGGCAGCACGCGCGAGCTCGCGCGGCAGATCGGCGTCACCCAGCCGCTGCTATACCGGTACTTCCCGAGCAAGGAAGCGCTGATCGACCGCGTGTACGACGAGATCTACACGTGGAACCCCGACTGGGAAAAACTGATCGGCGACCGCACGGTGTCGCTGCAGGAGCGGCTCGTCGCGTTCTATCGCGACTATGCGCAAACCATCCTGCGGCGCGAATGGATCCGCACGTTCATCTTCGCGGGGCTCAGCCGCGAGGGGTTCAACACGCGTTACCTGTCGCGGCTGCGCGAACGCGTGTTCCTGCCGGTGCTGCGCGAGCTGCGGCACGAATACGACATCGCGACGCCCACCACCGAGGCCCAGCGCAATGCGGAAGTCGAGCTGGTCTGGAGCCTGCACGCGAGCATCTTCTATTTCGGCGTGCGCAAGTGGGTCTACGGCCTGCCGGTGCCCGACGATCTCGACACCGAGATCGAACGGCTGATCGACGCGTTCCTGCACGGCACGCCCGCCGCGCTGAAGCAGCTCACGTCGGACGCACCCGCGCGGCGGCGCCGGCGCGGCTGACACGGGTGGCGGGCATGCCGGACGACGACGGTCGAATCGTCGTCCGGCATGTTCACGCTCGTGCGTCTTCGTCAGGCCCGCACGCGACGGGACGCCACCGGCCGAGCGAATCACACGGGGATCGGGAGCCGCCCGCCACGGCCGGCCCGTGACCCGGCGGGCCGGTTCCGGCCGTGCGCGCAATCACGCGAATTCAGAACAATTTATCCGGCGCGCCGCACGATTCGCCTATCCTCGAAAGGCATTTGCGGCCGCGCCGGTTTCGCGCGGGCCGAACCGAACAGCGACCGCCCCATGACCCACTCCATGCCTTCGATCACCCATCACACCGTCACCGCGAACGGCATCCGCCAGCACTACATCGACGCCGGCAGCGGGCCTGCCGTCGTGCTGCTGCACGGCTTCCCCGAGACCAGCTTCGCGTGGCGCTTCCAGATCCCCGCGCTCGCGCAGCGCTACCGCGTGATCGCGCCCGACCTGCGCGGTTACGGCGAAACCGACAAGCCGGCCGCCGGTTACGACAAGCGCAACATGGCGCGCGACGTCGCCGGGCTGCTCGACGCGCTCGGCATCGGCCGCATCGCGCTCGTCGGGCACGACCGCGGCGCGCGCGTCGCGACGCGTTTCGCGAAGGACTTCCCCGAGCGCGTCGACCGGCTCGTCGTGATGGACAACGTGCCGACGCGCATCGTCGCGCAGAACATGACCGCGCAAACGGCGCGCGCGTACTGGTTCTTCCTGTTCCACCAGGTGCCGGATCTGCCCGAGGCGCTGATCGCCGGCAAGGAAGCCGAGTGGCTCAGCCACTTCTTCTCCGACTGGTGCTACAACCCGCACGCGATCTCCGGCGACGCGTTCGACACCTACGTGCGCGCGTACCGGCGCCCGGGCGCCGTGCGCGGCGCGCTGGCCGACTATCGCGCGAACGCCGAGGACGTGCAGCAGGATCTCGTCGACGCGGACGTCAAGATCGCGTGCCCGACGATGGCGCTCTGGGGCGAGGATTTCTACGCGGTCGGCAAGATGTTCGACATGAAATCCGTGTGGGAAAGCATGGCGACGGACCTGCGCGCCGAGCCGATCGCACAGTGCGGGCACCTGCCGCAAGAGGAGCAGCCGGAGCGCGTGAACGCGCTGCTGCTCGACTTCCTGCAGCACTGGGAAGGCTGATTCGATGCGCGCGCAACGAACCATCGGGAGGCCGGCAACATGAGCGACGTTTCGGGCCCGCTGGCGGTCGTGATCGGCGGATCGGTGGGCGGGCTGTTCACCGCCACTTCACTGCGGGCGGCCGGCTGGCGCGTCAAGGTCTTCGAGCAATCGCCGAACGAGCTCGACAGCCGCGGCGGCGGCATCGTGCTGCAAACGCCGATCGAACGCGCGTTCGCGTTCGGCGGCGTGCCCGTGCCGCACGATGCGGGTGTCGATTCCGGCGACCGGATCTATCTCGACGCGCACGACCGGATCGTGCAGCGCATGAACATGCCGCAGACGCAGACCGCGTGGAACGTGATCTATACGGCGCTGAAGCGCGCGCTGCCCGCCGGCGTCGTGCATGGCGGCGTGTCGTTCGAGCGCTTCGAGCAGGAGGGCGACCGCGTGATCGCGCACTTCGCGGACGGCCGGGTCGAGCCGGCCGACCTGCTGGTCGGCGCCGACGGCGGCCGCTCGAACGTGCGCGCGCAACTGCTGCCTGATGCGCGGCCCGCGTATGCGGGTTATGTCGCGTGGCGCGGGCTCGTCGACGAGCACCTGCTGCCGGCCCCGGTGCTCGACGTGCTGCGCGACCGCTTCACGTTCCAGCAAGGCGACGCGCACCTGTTCCTCACGTATCTGGTCCCCGGCCGCGACGGCGCGATCGAACCGGGCAAGCGGCGCGTGAACTGGGTCTGGTACCGGCGGCTCGCACCGGCGAGCCTACCGTCGCTGTTTCTCGCGCAGGACGGCACGCAGCGCGACGGTTCGCTGCCGCCCGGCGCGATGCGCGACGACAACCGGCTCGAACTCGTGGACGCGGGCCGCCGGATGCTGGCGCCCACGCTCGCCACGCTCGTCGACGCGACGCAGGCGCCGTTCGCGCAGGCGATCCTCGATCTCTCGGTCGAGCGCATGGCGTTCGGCCGCGCAGTGCTGCTCGGCGACGCGGCCTGCCTCGTGCGGCCGCATACGGCCGCGGGCGTCGCGAAAGCGGCGGAGAATGCGGTCGGGCTCGCCGAGGCGCTGCGCGGCGTCGTGCACGGCCCCGCGTTCGACGCCGCGCTGGCGGGCTGGGAAAAGCGTCAGCTCGCGACCAACGCGTCGCTGTCCAACCTCGGCATCTCGCTCGGCACGCGGATCATGGGGCGCGCGTGACCGTCCGGCGGTGCACGCCGCTTCGGTCGATCGCGCATGCGGGCCGGCCCGTCATGCGTGGCGCACGACGATATCCCACGCGGTATGACACGCCTGCCCCGGCAGCGTCAGCGCGCGCAGCACCACCCGATCGCCCTGCTGCGTCGCGACGCTGAACTTGTGCGGCGCCAGCAGCGCGACCGTCGCGCCGTTGTGCTCCAGTTGCACGCCGGGCGCCGCAGGCTGGCCGCTCAGATGCGACAGCCAGATGTCCAGCACCAAGCGGTCGCGCGTCACCGCGAATTCGACCGTGTGCGCCGCCCACGCATTCAGTGCATGGCCCTGCGGGTTGCGGAACGACGGCCCCGCGGCCAGACGCGGCACGTTCGCCAGCACGTCCTCGTGCGCGGCCAGCACCGACAACCCGCTCGCGACGAAGCGTTCGGGCTGAAGCAGGCCGGGATCGGCCGGCTGCGCCCGCTTGCCGGCCTCGGGCGCCAGCGCGAACGCCTGCCCGAGCGCGATCGCATGCTCGGCATGACGGGCCAGGTAGCGCCAGTGGTTCAGGAAGCGCACGTCGCCCGTCATGTGCAGGCCACGGATCGGTTTGCCCTGATGCTCGAGCACGATGCGGACTGCGTCGAAATCGTGCCGCTCGTGCAGCCCCCATTTCGTGACGAAATTCTGCTCGCAGCCCACGAGCCGCACGTGGCCGAGGCCGCCCCACAGATGCAGGAAGGTCGTGTCCAGCCCGTAGATCGCCACGAAGTCCTCGCCGATCCTGCCGGCCTGTTCGCGGACAAACCGCGCGAATCGCGCCCAGGGCTCACGGCCGCCGACCACGAGCCCCGCCTGCAGCGGCTGCCCCAGCCGCTCGAGCACGTCCTGCACGCACTGGTGGATCAGCGCGTCGCGCCGTTCGCCGATGAGCGGCGTCATCACGAACGCGCAGAAGTGCGCATCGGGCGCGACGTGAAGGGCCTCGTCGTGCGGCACGACGTCGAAGATGTCGAACCGCGGCCCCGGGAACCAGATGTCGGCATCGTAGAGCGCGAGCGTCTGCAACGCCGGGTCGGTGTCGAAGATCGCGGCCGCGGAGATGTAGCGGTCCCAGGCAAGGTCGCCGACGCCCGCCGCCGCGTACACCTCGATCCCGTTCGCACGCAGCCGCTGCTGCTTCTCGTCGGACAACCCGTAGCCGATGACGCCGATGCGCCCCCGGTAGTCCGTCGCGCGCAGCGAGACGATGAACGGGATGACCATTTCGTACCAGGCCTGCGTGTTGTCGTCGATCGCGAACGCGACGAGTTGATGGCGGTCGGTCTCGTTGTTGTCGGACGTGTTCATGCGTGTGGTGAGATTGGTCAGTCCGTCGTTCCGATCGGTCCGGCTGCCGGTGTTCCTTTACGCGCGACGCCGATTATCGGAAGGCAGTCGAATCCTCGTTATCGTCATACGATTGCGAGCGATATCCATTCGGCGGCGGCCCCGTTCGCCGGGGCCGTTCGCCTGAAAATGGATGCTCGATTTTTACCACGGCGCGATATTTCCGCGCGACCTGAAAATGCGTCGCGATTCCGAACATTTGTTAAATAGCTTGAATGACCGACAACCGGCCGGCAATTTGCCTTAACATCCGCCCGTCATCTCGACTGACGCCGATCACGGTTGACCGACCCTGGACTCCGGCCGTGGCTTTCATTTTCCAGGTGCCTGAACGGGGCGCCGATTTCATCCGGACGCTACGACCGATCATGTTCCAGACCCCGGGAGATTCATTCGTCAACGGCTCGTTGCTGGGCCTGTGCGTCGAGGTGCCGCTCGCCGCGCTGGTGTCGCTCGCCATGCACGGCGTCGACTGGAACGGGCAGCGCATCGCGATGCTGATCGCCACGCCGGTGCTGCTCGCCTGCATTGCGCTGCTGACCCGCCCGGTCGCATTCAGCACGGTGTGGAAGCACAAGCGCTCGCCGTTCGTGCTCGACGACAACGTGCGCGCGTCGATCTACGGCCGGCTCTGCGGGATCGCGCTCGGGCTCGTGTTCGGCATCATGGTCGCGACGACGTTCGCCTGATCCCGCCGAACCGGCGCGCCCGACGAAACCTGCGTCGGGCCTGAAGCCGCCGGCTCACGAGCAAGTCTTCCCGGCGCATCGCGTCACGCCGATGCCACCAGCGTGTTGAACGACGTATCCCACAACGGCGCGACATTCGCCGGCCCGTCGAGCACGCCGATCCGCGCGAACACATCCGCGACCTGCTGATGCTGCGCCACCACGTCGGGCGTCACCGGCAGCAGCGCATAGTCTTCGCTGCGCTGGTCGAACATCGCGACGAGATCGGCCACCGGCACGCGCGTCTCCTGGTTCTGCACCCGCGCGTAGTCGCCGAAATGCCCGTTCGCCCACGCATACGCGCGCCGGAACCGCAGCAGCAGATCGCCCGTCGCCGCACGACGGCGCGCATCGTCGAGCGTGCGCGGGTTCGCGTACACCGGGAAATTGCCCGACAGATAACCCTTCCCCGTCTTCAGCACGCGCGCACCGTAGCGATTGCGCGCGAGCTGGCCGTTGTAGCCGTAGATCGCCCACGCGTCGATGTCGCCGCGATCGTAGGCCGACAACCCGTCGGTCGGCGACAGGTTGATCGGCTGGATGTCGTCGAAGCCCAGGCCCGCTTCCGTGAGCTGGCGATACAGGAAGTAGTGCGACGTCGTCGCGCGCACGTAGCCGACGCGCTTGCCCTTCAGGTCCGCGATACTGCGGATCGACGTGTCCTTGCGTGCGAGCGTGACCTGGTTGTTCAGGTCTTCGCGCACGCGGGTGATGAGCCGGACGCTGGCCTTCTGGCGCGCGGCGAACACGGCCGGAATTTCGCTGCCCGAACCGATATCGAGCGCGTCCGCATTGAGCGCCTCGATGTGCAGCACGCCGTTGTTCAGTTCGCGCCAGTCGATCCGGTACGGTGTGTCGCCGAGGCCGGCCGCCTGCAGCAGCGCGCGCCAGCCGCCCTTGTAGGTCGCGACGCGCAACGTCGTGCCGGCGAGATCGGCGTTGACGGCCGGCGTGGCGAACGCGGCCTTCGCGGCGAACGGCGCCGCCACGGCCGCGGCGCCGGCAAGAATCAGGCGGCGGCGCGCCGCCGACGTTGACGCCATCGAATCCTCCTGTCGATCGGTTGCAAATTGAGCGGAAGCCCGTGCGGCTGCATCAATGCAGCACCGGGAATCCGTGGCGCTCGGCCAGCAGTTCGAGGATGCGGCGCGCGTCGGTGACGAACCGCACGTCGCCGAGCGTCTGCGCGTCGTCCGGCGCCGGCTGGTCGCGACCGAGCACGAGGACCGGCAAGCCCTGGTGCGCATCGTCGAGCGCCTCGATCACCGCGTGGCGCGGCCGCTCGAAGCCGACGCGCTTCACGTCGATGCGGCCGGCCTGCTCGGGCGCGCTCGCCAGCAGTCCCTCGATCGACAGTCCGTGCGGACAGACGAAACGCTGGCCCGGATGCTTCGGATCGGCAAAGCCCGGTTCCAGCAAAAACAGCACATCGCGACTCATGTCAAACGGCTCCCGTGTTCGTTGTTCAGCCGGGACGCATGCGCACGTCGGCGCCGTCGTGGTCCCGGAGCAGGCCGGCCCCGCGGCCGGATGCCCGACTCTACCGTTGCGCGTCGCACCGCCCTACCAACGTTTTGCGAAATCGATATGCCGGCGCGCGTAGCGCATCGATCGCGCGCCGCACAGACGGCCGTTGCGTAAATGCATCGCCCGTTGCAGCGCGGACATTGCGGATATCGAACCATTTCATCGATCGATATGACGGCGGCCGCGGATAGCCGGCGCCCGACGTTCGCCGTTCGAGCGATGCGTTCGCCGCAGCAGGGGTGCCGGACGCGATCGCGACGCACATGCCGGACTTGCAGCAACGCACATTACAAATCGGCCGCGCAGCGATTTACAAACCACGGATCGACCGTTCGCCGGTTCGACCCGCGTCAATAGCATCGTGCTCCTCACTGTCGTACTCATAAAAACAGAGGAAAGTCATGATCAAAAAAACGGTAGTCCTGGGTTTGGTTTCGATCGGTTCGGTCAGCGCTCATGCGCAGAGTTCGGTCACGTTGTACGGCGTCGTCGATGCCGGTTTCGCCTATACGAACAACCAGGGCGGCGCGAGCAACATCCAGCAGACGAGCGGCAAGCTGAGCGGCAGCCGCTGGGGCCTGAAAGGCGTCGAAGATCTCGGTGGCGGCCTGCAGGCGGTCTTCACGCTCGAAAGCGGGTTCCGGCCGAGCGACGGCGGGCTCGGCCAGGGCGGCCGGCTGTTCGGCCGTTCCGCGTACGTCGGCCTCGCCAAGTCCGGCATCGGCACGCTGACCTTCGGCCGCCAGTACGAGCCGATCACCGATCTCGTCGCGCAGTACTCGGGGTCCGGCTTCTGGTCGCCGGCCACGCACGTGGGCGACAACGACAACATGAACCAGAGCTTCCGCCTGAACAACGCGGTGAAGTTCCGCAGCGACACGATCGCCGGCTTCACGGCCGACCTGCTCTATGCGTTCAGCAACCAGGCGAACGGCGGCGCCGGCACCGGCTTTTCGAACAACAATGCGTGGGGCGTGTCGGCGAACTACGTGAACGGGCCGCTGTCGGTCGGCGGCGGTTACGTGCGACTCAATCACCCGAATGCGACGTCGAACACGACCGGCGCGGTGGGCGGCGCGACCTCGACCACCGGCAACGACTACAGCGGCGCGTTCTTCTACGGGCTGAACGGCGGCGTGCTCAAGCAGCAGATCGGCGTGGCGGGCGCGAACTACGCGCTCGGCCGCGCGACGCTCGGCTTCGCGTGGAGCCACACGCAGCTCAACTATCTCGACGGCTCGTCGCGCAAGTTCAACAACTACGACGTGAACGCGCGTTACCAGATCACGCCGGCGGCTACGCTGATCGGCGTCTATACGTTCACCGACGGGCGCGCGAGCGGCCTGCCGGGCACCGGCGGCCAGACGCTGAAGCCGCGCTGGCACCAGTTCACGCTCGGGTTCGACTATGCGCTGTCGAAGCGCACCGATATCTACGTGTCGGGCATCTACCAGCTCGCGGCCGGCGATGCGAGCACGGCGACGGCGGGCGGTTATCGCAGGATCGCGGCAATCTCGAACATCGGCAGCGCGTCGTCGACGAACCGCCAGGTCGCGCTCGTCAGCGGGCTGCGCGTGAAGTTCTGACGGCATGCGCAGCGGGTGCGGTGAGGCGCGATAAGCAAAGCGGGAATCGTTGTTTGCCGCGCCGTGCCCGGTTGCCGAAAATGGGCGTTTCCCGTGTGTTTCCCGCGTGCTGCCCGCAGGCACGATACGCGTTCGACGATGACCGACTCCCTCCCCGCGCGCCGCGCAGCAGCCGGTGCGCGGCACTGCGTCGGCTCGCCGGCACGTCGGGCATCGCACCCGGGCGATTCGCCGCCGCACGTACCCGCCGTTGCCGTGCGGTGCGTGCCCAACCCGCAAGGAAGCCATCATGAGCGCCCTCTCCGTCGCCGCTCCGGTCGCGACGTCACCGTTCGTCGACGTCCGCTCGCCGGCGGACTTCCCCGACAGCCCCGTGTCGCGCGTGCTCGCGCAGCCGCTGATGCTCGGGCTGTTCCTGCCGATCCAGGCCGGCGGCTGGAGCGCGTCGACGCTGCCGCGCACGACCGACTGGACGTTCGACTACAACGCCGAGCTGGTCGCGCGCGCGGAAGCGCTCGGCTTCGATCTCGTGTTCGCGCTGTCGCAATGGCTGCCGAAAGGCGGTTACGGCGGCGTGTTCGACGGCCATGCGCTCGACTCGTTCATGACGCTGGCCGCGCTGACCGCACGCACCGAGCGGATCATCCTGGTCGCGACGAGCCACGTACTGTACGGGCCGTGGCATCCGCTGCATTTCGCGAAGTTCACCGCGACGCTCGATCACATCTCGCGCGGGCGCTGGGGCATCAACGTCGTGACCGGTCATCGCGCCATCGAGCACGAGATGTTCGGCTGGAACCGGATCGAGCACGACCGGCGCTACGAGATGGCCGCCGAGTTCGTCGACGCGGTGCAGCAGTTGTGGGCGCAACCGGACAATTTCAGCTACACGCCCGCGCTGTCGGGCTGGCGGCTGGGCGGCGCGTTCGTCACGCCGAAACCACGCTACGGCCGCCCGCTGCTGATCAACGCGACCGGCTCCGACGCGGGCATCGAGTTCGCGGCGCGCTATTCGGACATCGTGTTCGTCACGAGCCCGGCCGGCCCCGACGCAGAACGCGCGATCGATGCCCTGCCCGCGCATACCGCACGCGTGAAGGCCGCCGCCGCCGCGCGCGGCCGGACGATCCGCACGCTGCTCAACCCGCTCGTGATCTGCCGCGAAACGGCAGCCGAAGCGCGCGCGTATCGCGATGCGATCGTCGCGCATGCGGACGAAGGCAGCTTCCACCGTTTCGACAGCGACGCGCATGCGTGGCGAGGCGGCTTCGAACAGCGCGCGCAGGCCGACGCGCGCGCGATCGGCGGCAACATCTCGATCACGGGGTCGCCGGAGGAAGTCGCGGACACCATCGTGCGGCTGCACCGCGCGGGCATCGACGGCATCCAGTTGAGCTTCTACGATTTCAAGCCCGATCTCGACTTCTTCGGCGAGCGCGTGCTGCCGCTGCTGCGCGAAGCCGGCTTGCGCCGCTGACGCGGGCCGCGGACGCATCGCCCGCCGCGGCACTCACGGTTTCGACACGGCCGGGTCAGAACACGCGGCCTTCGGTGAGGTGCGTCGTCACGCCGTTCAGGTCGTAGTCGCCGATCACGCGCGCCTTGTGCAGCAGCGGGTTGTGGCTGAAGATCGTGCGCAGGTTGCGCCAGTGCCGGTCGAGATTGTGTTCGCGCGCCGTCGCCGATGCCCCGCCGACTTCGAACAGCCGCTCGGCCGCGTGCAGCGCGAGCTTGCTGACGATGAGCTGCGTACGCGCGGTTGCGAGCGCGCTGTCGAGCACGCGTGCATCCGCATCGGCGTCGCCGGCCTCGATCGCGTCGGCGGAACGGTCGAGCGCCCGCGCGTTTTCGCGCACGAGCGCGTCGATCGCGTGACTGTGCGCGGACAGTTCGCCGACGACCTGCTGGATGAAGTGATCGTCGCGTGCGGTCGGCGCCGGGCTGTGCAGCACCGGGCGGCCGTGCGCGAGCACATAACGACGCGCATCGGCAACCACGTTGCGCACGATGCCCGCGCCCGTCGCGACGAGATGCAACTGGCGCAGCGCGCCGCAATGGCGGCCGACGAGCGTCGAGCCGTCGCGCGGGGCCACTTCGTCCGCGAACACCTGCACGTCGTCGAGCAGCAGGCTGCCGCTCGCGGTCATGCGCTGGCCCATGCCGTCCCAGTCGTCGAGCACCTGCACGCCGTCGCGCGCGACGGGAATGATCACGGCGACCGCGTCGCCCTGCTCGTTCTCCACGTTGATGCGCGCGAAATCGGCGAACGCGGTGCCGGTCGAATAGTATTTGCGCCCCGTCACGCGATAGTGCTCGCCGTCCCGGCGCAGCACGGTGGTGTTCTCGCCCGGCCGCGACGTGCCGCGCTCGGTCGACGCACCGCCGAAGATCGCGCCCGCCAGTGCCCGCTCGAGCTGCACGTCGTTGAACGGCGTGCGCGGCGACAGCCGCAGCGTCTCGGTCTGGTCGTAGTGGATCCGCAGCGCGTGCGCGAGGTTCGAATCGGCGGCGGCCAGCGTCGCGATCGTGTCGAACAAGTCGACCAGCGTGCCGCCGAGGCCGCCACGCGCGACCGGAATCCGCAGCACGCCCAGCGCCGAGCGCCGAAAGTGTGCAAAGCCGTCGAACGGCAATTCGCGACGCGCCTCGCGTTGCGCGGCATCCTGCCCGATCGCGTTCGCGAGATCGGGCAGTGCGGCGAGCGCGTCGCGCAACGCGTCGCGCGGATCGACGGCATCACGGGCGGTCATTCTGCGGTTCCTTGTACGAGAAGTTCGGGCATGCCGCTGCGCGGTGCAATCGCGACATCCGCGAACCGGCGCACATACGGCACCGCAAAGTATAGGGACGCCCCCGGTGTGCGTGAAAAGCCGATTTCAGCTTTTGTTATGCGTGTGCAGGGAATGGTCGCGCGCCATCGCACCATTGCGCGATACCCCGGCGCGGCGCGGTCGCGCGTGGCGCCCCCCGAACCCGGCCGATCGCGACGGTCACGATTCCGTCGACGGATCAGGTACGCGCACGACGCCCTCCGGATACCGGATGTCGATCAGCCCGTGCTTGTCGCGGATGCGGATCGGCGGCACGACCTCCACGCTCGCACGGTCGACGCCCTCGCATACGGCCAGGTTCGTATTGGTGCGGTAGTACACGCGCCGGTCGTCGACCGCAAAGGCCCCGTTCAGAAAGCGCAGGCTTCGTGCGTCGATCCCCGGCAACGGCTTGCGGTAGTTCTTCCCCCACAGCACGTGACCGTCGGCGTCGATCAGCATGTCGTGAAAGACGCCGCGCGCGGTCTCGACGTCGACGCGCCCCGGCTTCGTCACGATCTTGCCGTCGTAAAGGATCTGCGCGCCGAGCCGTGCATACCGGTAGCCGAGGCTCACCACGCCGGCCGGATCGTCGATGCCGCGCTTGCGCACGCCGGCGCAGAACAGGTGTTTCGCATCCCGCGCGTACGCGCCGCCGATATGCGTCAGGCTGGCCACGTCGGCCTTGACGACGGTCAGGTGGCCGGAATCGTAGATGTCGCGCTCGAAGTAGTAAGCCTGCCGTGCATCGCGATACCAGCCGCCGCCCAGGGGTTCCAACGTGGCGGCATCGCCGTCGGCAACGAGCCCTTCGCCTGCATCGTCGTAGCTGAACGCGGCGCCGCCCGCGTAGTAGCGCAGCCCCGACGCATCGACGGCAAAGTGGTCGACCAGGTGCCGGAAGCTGCCCAGATCGAAGTTGTTGAGCGCGCGATACTGATGCCCGCTGCCGGTGCGGGCCCAGACGCGTTCGCCATCGCTGTGGAATGGCCCGCCGAGCGGGGCAAGCGGCTCGTTGCGCGTGTCGCGGCGCCGCCGCGCTTCCGCCTCCTCACGGCGCTGCGCGTCCTCGGCGTCGTAGATGGCCTGCTGCTCCGGCGTGACCCGCGCCGCATCCTCGTACTTCTGCATGTGGCGCGCATGCAGCGACTGCACGGTCGCGATGCAGTACACCGAATGCGGAACCGAGCGCAGGTACAGCGCCCAGTCCTCGTCGTCGCACCGGTAGAACCAGTGGATCGCCTCGCCGTCCCATCCGGCCGGGTCGGTGCGCGCGAGCAGCGCGGCCTTGACGTCCCGGACCTTGCCGGGCACGACGAAGGAAAGGCTGTAGCCGGTGTCGGCGACGATATCGAGGCTCTCATCCTCGAACAGGCTTCGCATCAGTTTTTCGAGTTCTTGCAAGGTCATGGGCGCGTGTCGACCCGGTGACGGGCCGCGGAATGAACGGACGTGCGGCGGTCATTCTAACCATGGCGACGTGCGTTGCCCCGGCCTTCTTCGGGACATTCCTTCGATCCATCGCGTATCCGCCCGGATACGAACATGTCGACGATCGTCATTTCATCGCATCCGGTTCCCGATCGGGAACGAAATGGATATTCCGTTGCCGATACGATCAATTCGTTTCCGTTCGGATACGAATTGATGCCTGCGCAAACGAGTTGTGCAATACTGTTCCCGATCAGATACGAAGCACGGAGGACGTCATGCACGAGATCCTGCCCGTCGGCACGATCGGCGCACTCGCCAACCTCATCCGCGCGGCACGGCTCCAGCAGGGATTCACGCGGGACGAACTCGCGAACGCCACGGGGCTTTCGCCGAAATTCATCAGCCAGGTGGAGGCCGGGAAACCCACCGCGCAGGTCGGCAAGATCCTGCTGCTGCTCGGCGAACTGGGCATCACCCTGCTCGCGCAATCGTCCATCGAGATTTCGGCGGCAAACGTGCTGAAGGCCGCGCAACGCCGCAGGAGCCGCCATGGCGAGTAGAACGCTGATCGCCTCCGCGAACGGGTTGCGCATGGGCGCGCTGACCGACGACAAAGGCGTCTGGTCGTTCACCTACGACGCGCAGTGGCTGGCATCGCCACGCGCGTACCCGCTGTCCCCCGCTTTCCCGCTGCGCGCCGGCACCTTCACCGACACCTCGACCGATCGCCCGGTCCAGTGGTTCTTCGACAACCTGCTGCCGGAAGAAGGCATGCGCACGTCGCTTGCGCGCGAGGCCAGGGTCGACGCCGCCGACGCGTGGGGCCTGCTCGCGTACTTCGGGCGCGAATCGGCCGGCGCGCTCACGCTGCTCGCGCAAGGCGAGCAGGAAGCGGCCGGCAGCATGCAGCCGCTCCCGCTCGACGAACTCGAACGCCGCATCCAGGCGATGCCCGAGCGCGCGCTGACGGCCACCGCGCCCAAGCGCATGTCGGCGGCCGGCGCGCAGCAGAAGCTGCTGCTGATCCTGCGCGGCGACGCGCCGGACTACACGCTGTTCGAGCCGGTCGGCAGCGAACCGTCGATGCATCTGCTGAAACCGGACATGCGCGCCGCCGGCTATCCGCATTCGGCGATCAACGAGTTCTTCTGCATGAAGCTCGCGAAGCGGATGGGCCTCGACGTGCCCGACGTGCACTTTCTGCGCGCGCCGTCCGCGTGCTACGTGATCGACCGTTTCGACCGCGATACCGCATCGGAGCCGGCCGCCCGCCTGCATACGATCGATGCGATGCAGTTGCTGAACTACGATCGCGGCTTCAAGTACCAGCGCGCGAACGCGGAAGAACTCGGCCGCGCGATCGGGCAGACCAGCACGCGCGCGCTGGCGCGCCTGTCGGTGTTCCGCTGGACGATCTTCAACGTGGTGGTCGGCAACGGCGACGCGCACCTGAAGAACCTGTCGTTCTTCGTCGACGCGCGCGGTTACCGGCTCGCGCCGTTTTACGACATCGTCAGCACGGTCGTCTATCACACGCCCACGCACCGGCCCGATCATCGCGGCGATCATTGGCCGCACTGCGAGCTGACGATGCCGCTCGGCGCGGCGACGCGCTTCGCCGACATCGACCTGGGTGCGCTGGTCGCGTTCGGCAACGCGCTCGGGCTCAAGGAGAAGGCTGCCGAAAACGAGCTGCTGCGCTTTCTCGAACCGCTCGATCGCAGCGTCGCGCAGACGCTCGACGAAGTGCGCGAGGTCGCGCGCCCCGACGCCGGGGAAATGCGCCTGCTGAACTCGATCGTCTCGATGCCGATCGCGGAGATGGGCCGCGCGCTGCGGCCGGGGCGCGGGTAAGCGGCCGCGCGCGGGTTTCGCGCCGGCCGCGCGCCCGATTCCTCGTTTCCCTGCGTGACACCCGCGACGTCGCAATCGTCTCGTTCGTGACATGAACGCTTCTTGCGTGCCGTCCACTCACCGCGGCCGATGCCTGACGAACCGGCCCCGGCCCGTGGTGGATGCCCTTCACCGGCTCGTCACGCCGCGAGCCCGGTCGGCGGCGCAACCGCGACATCCGGATTGAACCGGGTCATGCAGTTCAGGTCGAGTGCGCGTATCTGCTCGGTCATGAAGTCGACGAAGATACGAATGCGCGTCGGAAGATGTTGCCGGCTGAGATAGCAGATATAGTGGCCGCGATCTTCCGGCACATGCTGCGCCAGCGCGACGACGAGTTCGCTCGAAGCGATATGGTCGCGGATCTGGTAACCCGCCATCTGCGCGATGCCCGACCCGTTCAGGACCGCACGCAGCACCAGGTCCGCGTCGTTGAACGTCAACCGCGACTTCGGCAGGTATTTCTGCACGCGGCCGTCGACGTTGAACTCCCATTCGAATATGCGGCCGCTCGCAAAACGAAAGTTGATGCACTCGTGCCGGCCCAGATCCTCCAGACTCTGCGGAAGGCCGTGCGCGGCCACATACGACGGCGACGCGCACAGCGCCATCTGCATCGGAATCAGTTGCCGGGCGATGATGCTCGAATCCTCGATGCGTCCATTGCGGAACGACACGTCGATTCGTTCGGATACCAGATCGACCGGCCGGTCGTCGAGCAGCAGATCGATGACGATGTCGGGGTAGGCTTTCGCAAACGTTTCCAGCAGCGGCGCAACGATCTTCCGGCCGAAGCCCACCGCCGAGCTGATCCGGATGAGGCCGCGCGGCGGCCCCTCCCGCAGTTCCAGCATGTCGTTCATGGCTTCGACGATCTGCGCCACGCCCTGGTGGCAGTTCTCGAAGAATCGCTGGCCTTCGCAGGTCAGTTCCGTCATGCGCGTGGTCCGCTGGAACAGCCGCGTGCTCAACTGCGCCTCCAGCTTCTGGACGTTGCGGCTCACGGCCGGCCGGCCGACGCCGAGACGTTCGGCGGCCTTGGTGAAGCTCCCCTCGCTCGCCACCGCGACGAACGCAAGGATGCCCGCGTAGCTTGCACCGAAGCTGGCCGACAATGCGTCGGCGCGCCCTGGCAAGTCGCGACGAACGCCGTACTCCGACGTATCCGATCGATTCATTTCCGCTGCCCCCAGACATCCCGCCCATCCCGACTGCCCGTCGCAGGCGTATGCCTGCGCCCCCACCTTCGACACGCGAATCAGCTTCTCGCGAGCCACCGGTCCAGGCCGATGCTGCCGAGTCGCGCTGCCCCGAGCGGCACGAGCGATCGTTCCTCGACACGGCCGCCGTAATAGCGGGCATCGCGATCGGTCACCACCGCACGCGTGTCGCCGACCGACTTCAGGTAGCGCGCGACGATCTCCGCGAACGGCGCGCGATCCGGGCCCGCGATCTCGACCGTGCCGTTCAGCGGCCCGGCCAGCGCGATCTGCGCGAGCAGCACCGCGACGTCTTCCGCGGCAATCGGCTGAAACAGCCCGTCGCCGATGCGCACGGTCCCGTCTTCCGTGCCGAAATCCGCAATGCCGCCGATGAACTCCATGAATTGCGTGGCACGCACGATCGTGTACGGCACGCCGGCCGCCTCGATCGCCTGTTCCTGCGCGACCTTGGCCGCGAAATAGCCGTTCTCCGGCATCCGGTCGCAGCCGACGATCGACAGCGCGACGTGATGGCGCACGCCTGCGGCCACTTCGGCCTTGCCGAGATTGCGGGCCGACGTGCGGAAGAAATCCAGCACCGCCTGCGGTTCCCATGACGGCGCGTTCGCGACGTCCACGACGACGTCGGCGTCCGTCAATGCGTCGGTCAGGCCTTCGCCCGTGATGGAATTGACGCCGGTGCGCGGCGACGCCGCAAGCGCCTGATGCCCTGCCTCGCCGAGCAACGTGACGACGCGTGAGCCGATCAGGCCCGAACCACCGATGACAACGATCTTCATCGCAAAATCTCCTGACGAAAGGGTTTTCCTGGAACGCGTGCGGCACGTGACGCGCGCCGCCTCCGATGAAAACGGTCATGACCGTCGCATCGCATGGCGCAATTGTGGAAGAATCATGTCCTATCCATCAGTGCCAAGAATCGTCGATCGGACTGGTCCATGCCGTCCGCTCCCGTCGCCCACGAGACCGTGATGCCCGCCCCAACGCCCGCCCTGACCATCGAAATCGACCGGCACCATCAGTTGCCGATCTATCTGCAGATCTGCGAGCGATTCAGAACCGCGATCGCGGCGGGCCATCTGCGCCCCGGCGATCGCGTGCCCGCGCTGCGCGGCCTCGCGACGCAGCTGAACACGGCGCGCGGCACCGTCGAGCAGGCGTACACGATCCTGGTCGACGAGGGCTATCTGCAGATGCGCGGCGCGGCCGGCACGTTCGTCTCGCCGTCCCTGCCGAAATCGCTGACGCGGCCGACGCCCGCGCGCGGCGACGAACAGGCATGGCGCCCCGACGCCGCCCCCCTCCGGGTGCCGGGCAAGTCGCGCGAGCATCCGCCTCCGCGCCGGCCACAGCCGATCGCGGTCGCGCTGAGCGGCGAGCCGCGCCCGTTGCAACCGGGGCTCCCCGCACTGGACGCGTTTCCGCGCAAGGTGTGGCACCGGCTCGTGTCTCAACGTGCACGCAGCGCCGAACGCGCGTTGCTCGGCTACCCGAATCCGGCCGGCTACCGGCCGCTGCGCGAGCACATCGCCACCTATCTCGGCTTGTCGCGCGGCGTCACCTGCGTGCCGGAACAGGTGTTCATCACCGGTGGGTATCGCGCCACGCTGGAACTCGTGCTGCGCAGCCTCGCGCGGCCGAACGATCGCGTATGGTTCGAGGACCCCGGCTACCTGCTGGCCCGCACCTTCCTGTCCGAGACCGGTGTGCAGCTCGTTCCGGTACCGGTGGACGCCGAGGGCATCGACGTCGAGCGCGGCAAGCAGCTTGACGCGCACGCGCGCTTCGCGCTGGTGACGCCGTCGCATCAAAGCCCGCTCGGGCACACCCTGTCGCTGGCCCGGCGCATCGCGCTGCTGGACTGGGCGGAAAAGACGTCGGGCTGGATCGTCGAGGACGACTACGACAGCGAGTTTCGCTATCTCGGCCGCCCGCTGCAGGCGCTGAAGAGTCTCGATCGACGTGATCACGTGATCTATTGCAGTACCTTCAGCAAGGCGATGTATCCCGGTTTGCGGCTCGCCTACGCGGTCGTGCCCGAGCGCGCGATAGAGCGTGTCGACCGCGTCGCATGCAGCATGAACGCCGGCTCGCCGACACTGCTGCAGGCCGCCCTGGCGGATTTCATCGAACAGGGGCACTTTGCCCGGCACCTGAAGCGCATGCGTGCGTTGTACGGCGAGCGGCGCACGCTGATCGTGAACGCATTGCGGCAGGCGTTCGGCGAGCGGCTGATCGTCGAGCTGCCGCCCGGCGGAATCCAGTTCGCGGTGCAGTTCCCGGACGGGCCCGACGGGCCGGTCGACGACGTCGCCGTCGCCGCGCGCGCCCGCGAAGCGGGCCTTGCGATCCTGCCGCTCTCGATCTGGTATACGAACAGCCACACGCCGCAGACGCCGCGCGGGCTCGTCATCGGGTTCGCGAACATCGTCGATGCGGCCGAAGCGCACCGTCACGCGCACACGCTGCGCGCGTGCCTGGACCGCTGACGCACGAATTCGCGGCTGCGCCCGTCGCGCCGGGTTCCGGATTGGTGTCCGACAGGAAACAGACAATCGCCCTGAGCGGCTATACCGCCGTCATGTGCACGCCTCTAGCATGGATACGTCGTTCTTTCGTGGACGAACCAGGAATCAGGCTGCACCGGGCGATTGCCGTATTCGTCATACGATCGCTCGACACCCACCATTCGCGGCAGACGCAATTTGCGTGGGGCGTGCAGCCCCCTTCGCAAGACGTTTCGACCGTCGAAGCGCGTCGCTGAACTCGAGCAAGCATCATGGATGACAAGAAGCTGCAGGCCCCCTCGCTGTCTCTCCTCGACAGGTATCGGGGCCGTGACTTTCACCCCCTTTACACGACGACCGTCACCGTTTCCGGCGGCGAGACGGGACACGGCCGCGCATCCGGCGTGGCCCGCTCCGACGACGGCAATCTCGCGGTCGATCTGCGCCTGCCCGCCGAGTTCGGCGGGCCCGGCAACGGGACCAATCCGGAGCAGTTGTTCGCCGCAGGGTTCGCCGCGTGCTTCCACGGCGCGCTCAATCTGCTCGGGAAACGCGCCGAAATGGCGGCCCCCGATACGGCCGTGGAAGTGCAGGTGTCGTTCGGCCGCGATCCGATGGACGGTGGCTTTGCATTGCTCGTCGACGTTCGGGTGCGGATGCCGGGCGTCGATCGCAGCCTCGCGGAGGAAATGGTCCGCGCCGCCGAGCGCCTGTGCCCGTATGCAAAGATGGCGCGGCAAGGTACCGTCAACATCATGACCGTCGTCGACTGAATCGACGCCTTGCGTGCCGCAGCGGCGTCTTGGTCGCCGACACTCTTCAACCGCCGCCGCGTGCCCGCACGCCCCGCCGCGCATCTCGCGACACGCGCGGGGCGCCGTCCGATCAGCCGAACGATGCCAGCGGATTACCCGCTGCCAGCGCGTCGGTGCGATTCGGCGCCGGCGGGTAGATCCACTGCGTGTTGATCATCTGCTTGCGCGCCTTTCCTTCCGCGTGCGTCAGCTTGATCTGCCGATCCCAGCCTTCCGAGTAAACAGCGCCCCACTCGCCAAGGTCGACGCATGTCGCATAGAACGGCTGGCGGTACGTCAGCGTCGGCACACCGATCAGATCCGCGGCAACGTTGTGTCCGCCGAATTGCCCCATCACGATCGCGTGCTGGCACGACATCAATGCATCGTGCCCGTCGTCGTCGCATCGTGCCCGCGCCACGTCTCCCGCCACGAACACGTGCGGTGCGTCGGCGACCCGAAGATCGGCCGTGACCGCGACACGTCCGAGCGCGTCGAGATGCGACGAGACTTGCGCCGCCAGCGGGCTGGCACGCATCCCTCCTGCCCAGATCACGGTCATCGCTTCGATATGCGCGCCCGATGCGGTGCGAACCCCGTCGGCCGCGATCGACACGACACGCGAACCGAGCACGGCTTCGACGCCCAGCGAATCGAAGGCTGCGGCGACGTGCGGGCGAGGATTGGGCCCGAGATCGGGACCGATGTCGTCCTGCGCGCCGATCACGACAACACGGCTCTCCGCATCCGGGCCAAACCACTCGCGCAATCGCTTGGGCAACTCGGTGGCGACCTCGATACCCGTGAAGCCACAGCCGACCACCGCGACCGTATTGCGTGCCGGCGATTCCGGCAGTTTCGCGAGCGCCGCGAAGTGCGCGTCGAGTGCGACCGCGTCCTCGATGCAGTCGACGGAGAACGCGTGTTCCGCGAGCCCGGGCACCGGCGGCCTGCTCAGCTTGCTGCCGCTGGTCAGCAACAGCCGGTCATACGCGATCAGGCGCTTCTCGCCGTCGGCGCAAGCAACACCGACCGTCTTCTCACGAACGTCGATCTCCTCGACACTGCCTTCGAGAAATTTCACGCCGACGGCATCGAGCAGCGGCAGCAGCGGCGCCGCCATGTGCTGCGGCCCGCTTTCGTACAACCGCGGCCGGATCTGCAATTCCGGCTTCGGGGAAACCAGCGTGATTTCAACGTCACTGCTCGTGACGCCGGCACCGTCCAGCACGCGAGCCGCGCCCAGTGCGCCCCACACGCCGGCAAAACCGGCACCCACTATCAGGATTTTCTGCGACATGATCATTGCCCTCGGTTGATGTCGACAGCGGCCATCCGCCGCGCGAAATCATCGTAGGGCGATGCGGACGCGCGCAGTAGATCCGCAACCGTGCTCACGATGTTGCCTCTGCAGCACCAATCGATCGCATGTCACCGGAATCGATCGCAGGCATGATGTGCGGCGAAGTTCGTGCGTTGCTGCCCCCCTTCGTCACCCACCTGAATCGTCGATGAGGCAAATGAAATGCATCTCGGAAGATCGTACAAGCTATCGGAATTCCTGATCTGGACGCGCTGGAAGATCTACGAGCTGCTCATTTTCGGTTCCGTTCCGGTCGTGCTGTACAAGTTCTTTTCGATCACGTGGCTGTCGATCCCCCTGACGATCGTGGTGCTCCTCGGCACCGCCACGTCGTTCATCGTCGGCTTCAAGAACGTCCAGACGTACAACCGTGCAGCGGACGCGCTCGAAATCTGGACCGGCATCCTGAGCAAGAGCCGCCGCTGGGGACAAATTGCGCGCGACTTCGTCGCGGATGAAGAAGTTGCCCGAAAGCTGGTATACCGCCACCTCGCCTGGCTGACCGCGCTGCGATACGACCTGCGTCGCCCGCGGATCTGGGAAAGCACGACCAAGCGCTACAACGCGGAGTACCGCCGCTTCTATCGTGTTCCCGAATGGGAAAAGGACATCAGGGAACTGCTGCCCCAATACCTGTCTCCCGAGGAAACGGCGCAGGCGCTGTCGTCCTCCTCCATCACGACATGCTTGCTGAGCCTTCAAGGTACGTCGCTCAAGACGCTTTACCTGGCCGGCCAGCTGAATTCGGGTTTTTACATGGAGCTTCAAAAGACGATCGGGGACTTCGTCGATCTCCAGTCGAAATCGGAGCGATTCAAGAACTTCCCCTATCCGCGCCAGTACGCGACCGTCAGCTCGCTGTTCGTGCGGTTCTTCTGCCTTTCGCTTCCGTTCGGTCTTCTGAACGAATTCAATCGATTGAACGACAGTGTGAGCGGCTTCATGCACGGCAACATGGTATGGCTGGTCGTACCGTGCAGCGTCGCCGTTTCGTGGATGTATACATCGCTCGAACAGGTGGGCGAAAGCACCGAGAACCCGTTTGAAGGCGGCGCGAACGATGTGCCCATTTCAACGCTGTGCAGCACGATCGAGCGCGACCTGAAGGCGATGCTCGGAGAACACGAAAGCGAATCGTCGAGCCGCACGATCATCGCGCTATAGGGCGTTCAGCGCCTTTCCGACGCCGCTCGACGCGAATACACGCTGCACGTGCCGCCGTCGATGCCGTCGTTCGGGCCGCACGGCGTTCCCTGCCTGCTTCCGGCCTGTTTCCTGTTCCGGGCAATCCTCCTTTCGTCGATTGTTGTCGCCGAGACAACATGGTGAGGTCCTTCGCGGCGCTACTGCCGCGCGACCACATCGCCTACGCTTGGCGCTGACGGTGGCCGTACATGCTGCCCGATGCGTTCCGGAGCACAGGGACGACACCGCAAGCGCAACGCGCGAAACCACGCGGCAAATCTGCGCCGCGTCGCGTCTTCACGCGTCATTGGTCGCGCCGGCAAACGCCGTCGCGACGGGTGCCCCCGGCACCTCACCTACCGAGGAACGATCCGTGACAGAAGAAGATATCCGCAGCAAAGCGTTCGCGATGCCCGTCCCCAACCCGGCGTATCCGCGTCCGCCCTTCCGCTTCGTCAATCGGGAGTACTTCATCATCTCGTATGAAACGGACCTGGACGCCCTCCGGGCCGTCGTGCCGGCACCGCTGACGGTCGACCATGCCGTCGTCCACTACGAGTTCATCCGCATGCCCGATTCGTCGGGTTTCGGCGACTACACGGAAAGCGGTCAGGTGATCTCCGTTCTCGACGCGGACGGCAACCGGGCCAACTTCACGCACTCGATGTACCTCGACGACGAAGGCCCGATCGCAGCCGGACGGGAGATCTGGGGGTTTCCGAAGAAACTGGCCTCGCCCAGGCTCTGCATCGACGGCAAGGACACGCTGCTCGGCACGCTCGACTACGGCACGCAGCGCATCGCCACCGGCACGATGGGTTACAAGTACCGCGCGCTCGACACCGCGGCGGAGCGCCGCAAGCTCGCCGACACGCCCAACTATCTGCTCAAGGTCATTCCGCACGTCGACGGCTCGGCGCGCATCTGCGAACTGGTGCGTTTCTTCCTGCGCGACGTCGACGTGATCGGCGCATGGGAGGGGCCCGCCGCGCTCGAGCTGCGTCCGCATGCGCTCGCATCGGTTGCCGATCTGCCGGTTCGCAAGGTGATCGGCGCGCGTCACGTCATTGCGAATCTCACACTCGATATCGGCGAAGTCGCCCATGACTACCTAGCCCCCGCCGAGCCGTTGAAGCTCGCGGTCAACCAGTAAGCTCCCGGAGGACATATGGCACTGAATGACAAGGTTGCGCTCGTAACGGGCGCAGCAAGCGGTATCGGCGAAATGTGCGCGCGCAAGCTCGCGGCGGACGGCGCGACGGTCGTGATCGCCGACCTGAATCTCGCGGCGGCGCGACAGGTCGCCGACGACATCGTCGCCGGCGGCGGGAAAGCATCGGCGGTCGCGATGGACGTCACCCGCGAGGAAGCCGTCGATGCGGGCGTGGCCGATACCGTGAACCGGCTGGGCGGCATCGACGTGCTCGTATCGAATGCGGGCATCCAGATCGTCAACCGGATCGAGGACTACGCATTTTCCGACTGGAAGAAAATGCTCGCCATTCATCTCGACGGGGCATTCCTGACGACCCGCGCCGCGCTGCGGCACATGTACGCGTCGAACAAGGGCGGCTCGGTGATCTACATGGGCTCGGTGCATTCGCACGAAGCGTCGCCGCTGAAGTCCGCCTATGTGACCGCGAAGCACGGGTTGCTCGGCCTCGCGCGCGTCGTCGCGAAAGAAGGCGGGTCGCGCGGCATCCGCGCGAACGTCGTGTGCCCGGGCTTCGTCAGGACCCCGCTGGTCGACAAGCAGATTCCCGAGCAGGCGAAAGCCCTGGGCATCTCCGAACGGCAGGTCGTCAAGGACGTGATGCTGAAGGAAACCGTCGACGGCGAATTCACGTCGGTGGCCGACGTCGCGAACACGGTTGCGTTCCTGGCCGGCTTCGAGTCGAACGCACTCACCGGACAATCGATCGTCGTCAGCCACGGCTGGTTCATGCAGTAAGGAGAACACCATGCAATCGAGCCAGCGAAACAAGCTGAAGCAGCCCCATCGGATCAAGCTCCCCGCCTATGACGAAATCGGGCTCGTGCTGCAGGGCGGCGGCGCCCTGGGCGCATATCAGGCCGGCGTCTATGAAGGCATGGCCGAGGTCGGCGTGGAACCGACGCAAATCGCCGGCGTCTCGATCGGCGCATTGAATACCGCGATCATCGCGGGCAACGCGCCAGCCGATCGCACGGAAGCGTTGCGCGGCTTCTGGAACGCCGTCAGCCAGCCGACCGACCCGCTCTCGCACATCGGTGCGTGCCTGTCGGCGTGGCCGGGGCTTGAAGACGTGGGGCGCAGGTGGTCGAGCGCATGGGCCGCCACGCGCACACTGATGGAAGGCCAGGACGGATTCTTCTCTCCGCGCATGCATGCGCCTTTCGCCGGATTCGGCAGGAAGCGTCCCGACCAGGTCAGCTATTACGACACGTCGGCTTTGCGCGACACGCTTCTGCGGTACGCGAACTTCGATCGCATCAACGACGGGAACATTCGCGTCTGCGTCGGCGCGGTCAACGTGCGAACGGGCAATCTCGTCTATTTCGACAATTCGAAAATGCGTCTGGCGCCGGAGCATTTCATCGCGTCAGGCGCATTGCCGCCGGGCTTTCCCGCCGTCGAGATCGACGGCGAGTTCTACTGGGACGGCGGTCTGGTGTCCAACACGCCGCTCACCGAGATCATCCGGGAAAGCCAGCACAAGGACACGCTCGTGTTCCAGCTCGACCTGTGGAGCGCGCGAGGCAAGCTGCCGGGCGATTTTCTCGACGTCAGCGAGCGCACCAAGGACATTCAGTATTCGAGCCGCACGCGCGCCATCACCGCGTTCATGTCGCAGAACCAAAAACACGCCCAGATGATCAAGGCGTTGCTCGAACATATTCCCGAACACGTTCGGCTTGCCCACCCGCTGCTGCGCGATGCGCAGAAAACGGCGGACGGCAGCGCCGTGAACGTCGTGCACCTGATCTACAAGAACAAGACGTTCGAGGGGCACTACAAGGACTACGAGTTCAGCAAGGACACGATGCGCGAGCATTGGGCAAGCGGCCTCGAGGATATTCGCCGTACGTTCGGGCACCCGGAGTGGTTCGAGATTCCGAGCCGGGAAATCGGCTTCGTCACGCGGGACGTGCACCGCTATCGGCAGGACGTCGACGAACCCGGCGGGTCGGGCAAGGATGCGTTGCCGGCACGGCAACATTCGCCGGAGCAGGAATCGTCCGTCGCCAGGTAACGCGCGGCGACACCCGCCACGGGGCAGCAAGGCGGTCGTTCAAGTTCAAGCGCCCGCATCGCGTGACGGGCGGCCCGGCCGGTACTGCCCCCGACTCGACGCATCCGCCCTGCAAGACCGGATCAGGCGGCGCCAAGGCCGGCCCTCGGGACCGGCTACGCGGCAGCCTCAAGGAGAGCATCATGATGTCGCATGAATTGATCGCGCGGTACGGCACATGGGTCGTATTCCTGAACGTGCTCGGGTCTTCGCTTGGCCTCCCGTTGCCTGCCATACCGACGTTGATCACCGTAGGCGCGGGCACCGCGCTCGTCGCGCATGTCGGGTCGTCGACGCTGCTGCATTTCTTGACGATACTGGGTGCCGCCGTGATCGGCGGCCTGCTCGGCGATCTGGTCTGGTTCCAGGGAGGCAAGCGGTATGGCAAGCGCACGCTTCACACCGTCTGCGGCCTGTCGCCGTCGCGCGAAGCGTGCGTCACGACGACCGAGCGCTTTTTCGGACGCTGGGGCGTTCGCGTGCTCGTCGTTGCGCGGTTCGTACCCGGCCTTTCGCTCGTTGCCGTTCCGCTCTGCGGTGCGATGGCCGTCCGGGTGCGCGCCTTCGTCCTGCACGATTGCGCCGGCATTGCACTGTGGGCATCGATCGGCCTCGCCGTCGGCACGCTGTTCGCCTCGCAGATCGATGCGATCTTCGCGACTGTCGCCCGTCTCGGCTGGCAAGCACTCGTCGTGATCGGCATCGCCCCGGTGCTGTACGTTCTGTATGGCTATTGCCGCAGGCAGATGATGGCAAATGCGCTCGGGAAGGCGCGGATCAGCGCGGGCGAATTGCATGCGCTGCTCGCGAACAAGCCGCGGCCGGCCGTGATCGATATCCGTTCCGCCGAGTGGAGAACACGCGATCCGTTTGTCATTCCGGGCGCGCTGATCGCCGATGAACACCAGCCCCGCCAGATCATGGAGCGCTATGGAACGAACCGGACGCTGGTCATCTATTGCGCGTGTCCGCACGAAGCGTCTGCCGCGTCGGTGGCCAGGCAGCTGCGGCTGTCCGGCGTCAAGCTCGCATTGCCGCTCACCGGCGGCATCGAGGCATGGCGTGTCGCGGGTTTCGACGTGGAACCGATGATCGCGATGAACGATACGGCAATCGGCGCCGCCGGGCAGCAGCTTTCCACGCAATGACCGCCATGGCGCCTTCATGCGCCGAAGCAGCGCGTATCGCCCGGCTCGTGCAGCGGGCGGCCGAAATCGGCATCACGACTCTTGCTGCCCCGGCTTCGCGCGTCCCCCGCCCCGATCCTCGGCGAACCGGGCCTTGCGCTCCCGCGACTGCGCGCCTCGCGACAACCGGGCCGGTACTTTGCTCGGGTACACTCATGCCTCCGCCACACGCGCCGTCACAGCATGGACAGTCAGCTTTGGATCATTTGCGGGCTTACATTCGTCATCCATGTGATCGCGACACTGGCCTATGCGGTGCGGATTGCCGGCGTTCGAACGCGCCGGATCGCCTTGTCGTTTTCCTTGTTCGGGATCATCGCGCTGGTTTCCCGGACGGCCAACTCCTTTCAGGGGCCGTTCATCGCGAAACGGGTCGAAATGGATATTGCGCATCGGATGGGCAGCGGGCTGCTCACCGATTTTCGGCTCTTCCTGCTGAGCGCCACCGTGGCGAGCATTGCCGGCGCCTTCCTGATCCCGACTTTCCAGCGTTATTTCAGCCGCGCCGTCGAGCATTTCCAGGTGAACCGTTCGATTCCGCGGCTGCTGGTGGATGCCTGCAGTCGCGCCGGCGTCAACTATCTTCGCGTCGGCGCACGACTGCCTTCCCGCCACAACGTCACGCAACTGACCGCGAGCACCGGCGTGTCCTGGAAAGTCATCGTGCTGAACGTGGCAGCCATGGCGATCTGGACGGTCGGTGTGTTCGCGTCGCTGTATGCGGGTTACCTGAAACCCGACCTGAGGGTGACATGCGCGAACCTGTCGTCCGTCATCAACGGCTTCGCGACCGTGGTGCTGGCCGTCGTCATCGACCCGCAGGTTTCCGTCATGACCGACGATGTCATCGAAGGCCGGATATCGGAAAACAGCTTCCGGCGGGCCATCACGACGCTCGCCGGTGCGCGAGTTCTCGGCACGCTGTGCGCTCAGGCGGCGCTCGTTCCGGCGGCGTTGGTCATCGTCCGTGTTGCGGAAATCATTTAACCAGGAATAGCAGTCTGCAGATGCTGTATCGTAAGCACGCCCACAGTCGCGCAGACGGGCCCCACGATCTCCGTCGAGATGTCCAGATGATCCCGCTCCACCGCAATCCAGCGTTCTATCAGCTCCTTGCCGACAGCTACGCCCGGCTGCTTGGCCGCCCCCTGGTGTCTCAGGCCATGCACGTGGACGAAGCGACCGAATGGCTCTATGAGCATGCGCCGTTCGCGGTACTCGCGCACAACACCGATCCCGACCCGGTCTTTATTTACGGCAACAAGGCCGCACAGCGCCGGTTCGGGTACAGCTGGGATGAAATCACCCGACTGCCGTCCCGACTTTCAGCAGAGGCCCCGAATCGCGAGGAGCGGCAGCAATTCCTCGCACGCGTACAGCGGCTCGGCTACGAGGCGGGCTACAAGGGCGTGCGGGTCACCAAGTCAGGCCAGCGCTTCATGATCGAGGAAGCCACGCTGTGGCAACTACTCGACGCCGACGGCACACTGCACGGCCAGGCCGTTGTCATCCCGCGCACGCGGGACATCTGATCGGACGACCCGGTGTCTGGACCAGGGGCTGGCCGCCCTGCACGCCTCACCCTTCCATCGACTGCATTGGTGCGGAACGGGCAACACCATGCGTCCCGAGTCGGTCTGGTGCGCCGGCTCGCCTTTGCCTAGCATGCAAGCACGTGTGGTCCATCGACGGGATGGCGCTCGTGGGGATTGACTGGCAGGCAAGCGCTGCGCCGTTGCGCTGATTCGCTTCGAAGAACAACGCAGCGCCTCGATATCCAAGGTTCGAGAGCCGCTCGCGTTGGCCATACCGGCAACCGGGAGGCATATGGAGAACGAGAGGTTGCAACCTCCGCCGCTGACGCTGCTCGACAAATACCGCGGGAAAGCATTCGCCCCGCTCTACACGACCACGGTCACGGTCTCTGGCGGCACATCCAGGCACGGCCGTGCATCGGGCATCGCGAAATCCGACGACGGCAGTCTCGTCCTCGATCTGCGCTCGCCCGCCGAACTGGGCGGCCCGGGCGGCGGCACCAATCCCGAGCAGCTTTTTGCCGCCGGTTACGCCGCGTGCTTTCACGGCGCGCTGAGCCTGCTGGCGCAACGCGCGCGGGTCGATATCCGGGAAACGACCGTCACCGTCGAAGTCTCGTTCGGCCGCGATCCGGTAGATGGCGGATATGCGCTGGTTGCCAACGTCACCGTCCGCATGCCGGGTGTCGAGTTGCCCGTCGCGGAAGGTCTCGTACGCGACACGGAACGTCTCTGTCCTTATACGAAGATGGCACGACAAGGCATATGCGGTTTCATCGCCGTGTCAGCTTGATGGGCGACTGGTGCGGAAGCGGCAACAGAGTGCGCACCTTGCCGGTACTACTGGCCCCCGGGACGCGCGATTACGATGGTTGCCGGGCAGGTGCTGCGGCGAATCGCCATCCGACGCGCCGGCGGCACCGCTTCAACCGATCAGGAGAACAGATCATGACGCAACGTATCAACTACTTTCAGCAATCGCCGGAACTGACCAGGAAGCTCATCGAGCTGGACGGCCTGTTTCAGAAGACGACGATCGAGGCGCCGGTGCGCGAGCTCGTCGAGATCCGGGCATCGCAGCTCAACGGCTGCGCATTCTGCGTCGACATGCACATCAAGATGGCAAAGATTCACGGCGAGCGTGAATTGCGCCTGCACCACGTTGCGATCTGGCTCGAATCGACGCTGTTTTCACCCCGCGAGCGCGCCGCGCTGGAATGGACCGAGGTACTGACCCGCCTCCCTGCGCATGGCGTGCCGGACGATCTCTACGCACGCGTACGGGAACACTATTCCGAGCAGGAATTGTCGGATCTCACCGTCCTCGTGGGCGCCATCAATAGCTGGAACCGGCTGAATGTCGCATTCCGTATCGTGCCGGGATCGTTCGACAAGATGTTCGGGCTCGACAAGGCCAACCTGGAGTGACGACATGAAACGCATCATGCTCGTACTCGCGCCGCTGGTATCGTCGCTGCTGATGGCCGTTCAGCCCGCCGTCGCCGCACCGCACGCGAAGGTCACGCCGCTGACCACGGAGCCGTTGCCCGAGTATCCGGGCAAGGAAGTCCAGATGATCGTCGTGGACTACCCGCCCGGCAGCGTCGACCCCGTTCATCGTCACGACGCGCACGCCTTCGTCTACGTGCTCGACGGCAGCATCGTGATGGGCCTGAACGGCGGCAAGGAGGTCACGCTCCACGCCGGCGACACGTTCCACGAAGGCCCGGAGGACGTCCACACGGTCGGGCGAAATGCCAGCAGCACGAAGCCGGCAAAATTCGTGGTGTTCCTGATCAAGAACAAAGGCGCACCGGTCCTCACCCCCGTGAAGTAGGACAATCGTCGTCGCGGCCCGGTAACGGCGGGCCGCTTCGCCGGTTTCGATCGCGACAGTGCGTCGAACCCATGTGATTCGTGTACGGCGACGACTCGATCCACTTCGGATCGGCAGACAGCAGCGGATTGATTCGTGTTTGAGGCCACGCTGAGGCGATCGAGCGACTTGAACGGATACGTGACGGGCGATCGCCCGATCGGGCGCCGGCGCACCGTGGTGGCGTCGGAACCTGACCCAGTCGACACGGCGGATGCGACCACCGGCCTGATCTTGCTTACCGCCCCCTGATATATGCACAGTGTTCTCGGCGGCAATCGGCCGCCGAGAACTGCCCCCTCTTGAGAGGAGTCAATCGCCCTCTCGAGCTTCGCGATGAGCCAACTCGCATCAACCTTCGATGCCCTTGTCTCGAACCCCGACTCGCTTTCCGCGATACCGATCGCGGAGATGAGCCGTGCGCTTCGCGCGACGCGTGACCACGTGGCCGCGCGCGGATCTCGCGCCGGCCGCATGCCCTGTCTCCGCCGGTGCCGGTACCGGTGCCCTCCTTCGTCCGCGCCCGGGCGTCAGCGGCTCGCCGCAAAGGCATCGATTCCGGTCAGCTTCGCGGACCACGCCCACAGACGCGCCGCCTCATCCGGATCGATCGCATGCGGCCGCACGCCGGATTCCTCGTTTCCCTGCGTGACGACCGCGACGTCGCAATCCTCGCAGTAGATACCGCCGATCGCCGCAAGGCGCGGCGACGTTGCCGCCCATACCTGGGTTGCGGCACCCTGGGCCGGCGTCTTGAAAGTCGGATCGACCGGCACACCGTGCTCGTCCACCCAGCCCTGTGCCATCATCTCTTCACGTGTCAGATGACGCTGCAGCGGCGTCGCGATCTTGCCCGGATGCAGCGAATAGGCGCGGACACCGAACGGGGCGCCCAGCGCGTCGAGCTGCACCGCGAACAGCGCGTTGGCGGTCTTCGACTGCGCATACGCGAGCCATTTGTCGTAGCCGTGTGCGAACTGGACGTCATCCCAGCGAATCGGCGACAGCCGGTGCCCGAGCGACGACACCGCGACCACGCGGGCGCCGCCGCCATGCGCGAGCACGGGCCACAGCCCGTTGACGAGCGCGTAATGGCCAAGATGATTGACGGCCATCTGCGCTTCCCGGCCGTCGCCGACGCGCGTCTCCGGGCACGCCATGATGCCCGCGCTGTTGATGACGATGTCCACGTCGCGCCGCGCATCGACGAACCGCGCCGCGAATGCGGCCACGCTCGCGAGATCGGCGAGGTCGAGTGCCGCAATCTCCACGCCGTCGATGCCGCGCGTTGCTTCGCGTGCGGCATCGACGTGCCGTGCGCCGACGACAACGGTCGCACCGGCTTGCGCCAGTGCGCGCGTCGTTTCCAGGCCGAGGCCCGAATGGCCGCCCGTGACGATGGCGGTCTTGCCACGAAGGTCGAGATCGGCCAGTACGTCGCTTGCCGTCGATGCTGCGCCGAATCCGGAATGAAGGGGGTGTTGCCTGCTCGTCATCGAAGGCTCCTGGAACGATGCGTGAAGCACGCGCCCGCCTGTCGGTCGCGTCACTGCACGAGGCCATTTTCCGGTGGCGCCCTCGGACTGTGAATGCAATAGAATCCGATTTTTCGTCGAGATCGTCCGGAGCTTGAACGTGGATCCCCTGTCGGAAGTGCTGTCGCTGCTGGAAACGCGCGACTCGTATTTCACCGGCCTGAGAGCAGGCGGCCAGTGGGCGGTTGCCATTCCCCCGCCCGAGGGAATCAAGTTCAATGCGGTTGTCGAGGGAAGTTGCTGGCTGACCGTCGACGGCGCCGGGGCGCCGATCCGGCTGCGCACGGGAGACTGCTTCCTGCTCGCATCGCCGCGGGCATTTTCGCTGGCGAGCGATCCATCGGTTACGCCGGTCCCTGCCGCCGACGTGTACCGGAACGTCGAACACGGCATCGCGCACTATGGCGAACCGGCGAACTGCTTTCTGATCGGCGGCCGCTTCTCGTACGAGGAAGGCATGCCGCTGCTGCTTGGCAGCCTGCCGCCCGTGGTGGTCGTGAGCGGCGACTCCGAGCAGGCGGCGGTGTTGCGCTGGGCGCTGCAGCGGCTCGCACATGAGTTCGGCAAACCATCGCCGGGGGCGTCGCTGATGGTTCGGCATCTCGGCCACATGATGCTGGTCGAGATCCTGCGCCGCTACGTGGACGACGGCGCGAACAGCAATGTCGGATGGCTTGCCGGGTTCGCGGATTCCCGGGTGAGCACGGCGCTTGTCGCCATTCATGCGGAGCCCGCGCGACGCTGGACAGTCGACGAACTCGCGACCTGCTGCCACGTATCGCGTTCGACGTTCGCGCTGCACTTCAAGCGGCGGCTGGGATTCGGGCCGCTCGAGTACGTACTGCGCTGGCGCGTGCAGCTCGCGATGCGCGAACTGCGACGCTCGAACGCATCGATATCGGCAATCGCGCAAATGCTCGGCTACGACTCGGATAGCGCGTTCGGACACGCGTTCAAGCGCATCGCGGGTTGCTCTCCCCGTGCCTATCGACATGACATCACGGGCGGGGCGGGCGGCTAGCGTCATCGCCCGCCACGCTACCGCCCCTGCTGGTGCCCCAGAACCCGTTTCAGTCACGCCAGCGATGCTGCCATCCTCCGATGGAATTCATTCCGATCAACATCATCGGGATAAGTTTTCTTATCACAACACCACCATAGGTAGATCAAACTCGCGATCCGGACAACGCGTGACCACGAGCATCCCCGTCGTGACGGCCCTGTCGAAAGTTGGCAAAGGCCTTTGCGCAGCCTCTCCGCTGGCAACATCCCTTCTGTCTACGCCCGGCTGCGAGTGCATGCGCGCTACGTGCCGAATCCCGTTTCGTGGAACGCCAATCGAATGATCGCAGCAGCTTACCGAGCGCAGCACGGAATGGCGTGCATCGGCTGGCGACTGACGCCGCCTTCGCACTGACGTCCAGGCGCGGGCTCCCTGTCGATTCGACAGTTGTCACAATTTCGGCAAGCAACGTCGGGGGCATGCCCCTGCCCCATGTCGCGGAATCGGGAGAAGTGTCGTTTTCCGTATAAGGCATGAATGGTCGGCGTCGACCGGTTGTCGAGGCAGTTGCCTTGGCGCGGTCGAAATAAGATGGACACCCGATCGACGATGCGCGTATGATGGTTTCATTCGAGCGCCCGTTTGCTGTTTGCCCGCTCGCCCTCCACTCGCCACCGTGTTGCGTCGCGTACCGCCTCGCTCGCAACGTTTGTCCCTTTCACACCGACCCGCCGCGCCATGCATCAGGCGATGCTGGCTGTATACGCTCGTCCTTGCGAGTCGCCGCAATCGATCGCCGGGAGTTCATGATGAGCATGCATATTTACCGTGGATTCGAGATCTATCCACTGATTTACCCACACGTGCCTGCGTTGGATGGCAACCCGCATAACTACGATGCCGGCTTCGACGCAGCGGTCAAGATTTGTCTTCGCGGCACCACCGATACGCTGACGCAGAGCCAGACGTTCAGGCTTCTCGACGACAGTCCGTTCGATACCGCCGGTGACGCACGTCGTGCGTCATTGCGCTACGCCGAAAGTGTCATTGACGAAAATCGCGAAAAGCAGGGCTTCTTTTCGAGCGCCGTCTGACGCGACTCACGATGGCAAAGTAACTTTCCGGCAATTTGGAGGACGAAATGATCGTCGACGAACTTCTTGACCTGATCAGAGGGTGCAAGGTCACTCGGAGCGACGCTGTCCTGCCCGCTGGAATGACCCATTCCGCGCTATGTCATCAACAGGAGCTGCAGATGTTCGCGGCTGTGCGTGCCTTTTCAATCGGAGCCGGGTATTCGGAATTCGAATCTGACGAGATCGCAAGCACCGTCATGACACGACTCGGCTAGTTTTCCTGTCGACCGTTTTCAACCAGGAGTTACATGACAACCATCACACTGAAGGTCAACGAACCAATCGATGTCGCGCTGCGACGATTCCGGCGCAGTATCGAGAAGACCGGGTTGATTCGGGAGTTGCGCAGTCGCACCAGCTACGAAAAGCCCACGACGGAGCGCAAGCGGAAAAAGGCCAGTGCCGTTGCCAGGCAGCGCTTGCGGACGAAACGCCTGATGCCGCCCCGCAAAATGTTCTAGGAACATCGTGCACGCCGTGCCGGCCGGGGGCCCACTTGCGTCGCCATCCCGGCCCCAGGCATGAATTACGGTGGCCGGACGACGCAGGCTGCAAGCCGGCCGGCCGCCTCGCAGCCGCAAGAAGGATGATCAGTACGCCCGTCACGCCATGCGGCCGTGGTGCTGCCCGAAATTGACTCCAGCATCGCCTTTCGAGCGAGCGCACGTGCGCTCGCCGTGCAGCAAGTCAAAATGAAAACCATAATCAGAAGGCGAAAAACATGAGCTGGTACTGCGACGCGGAACGGGAGTTGGCCCATATCAGACGATCAATCGGGCTGCTTGAGCAAGCGCAACACGCGTTCATCAACAGATCGACCGTCAACGATCCAGCGTACTGGAGAGTCAAGCTCAACAAGCTCCGCACGCAATCCGAGCGCAACAAGGTTCTCTCACTCCAGGTGGACGAACTCTTGGCCCGCCTCGAACGCATTCAGGATTCACGCTCCCGACGATAGGAGCCGACTCCTTCTTCGCCCCTCTTTTTCCGGGTGCACGCGCATGGCAGGGAGCAATCCCGGGAGCACCATCATGATCGACGCCAACCCAGGCAACACGTTTCGACACCTTCCACTCTCGCCCGAGCAGGACGCGGAAATCCGGCACTATATAAAGAAGAAGGCGCAAATGGGCGAAGCGTGGGACACCCCTGAGTTGGCGATGATGCTCGGAGACATGCTTTCCCCTCCGCCAAGCGACGACCAGACGCCGGAGGCTACCGTCGAAGAAGTGAAACTGGCCTGCGAATATGCGTTGGCCTCGATCGACGAAGCCATGGAGTCCGTATCCGCACGTGAAGAACGACTCGCCGCGATGGAAGCCGAGGAAATGAAGCACCCCAGGCCGTAACGCATCCACGATGCCCGAAGCTCGAGCCGCCGTTGCGCCGCCGCCCCTTTGTCTTCAGCCGGATTGAACGGCCGGTCATCCCTCCGCCCATTACGTCGCGTACGCAATCGCATCGTCACTCGCCTCGAAAAAAGCGAATATCCGCGAACGCCCCGCCTGCAACGGGGCGTTCGTCGTTCAGCGGCCGATCGGCAACCCCGTCGGCTCGATCCAGCCCAGCTTGTAAGCGATCAGCAGCGACAGGAACAGCGTGACCGACAGCCCGACGCGTGCCGCGAGCGACCATGCCATCCGCTTGGACTTGCCGCGATCGTGATTCATGAAATACAGCGCGAAGATCAGGCTCGCGATGATCATCGCGAATGCCACGGAAACCAGCAGAGTTTTCATTGGTGATGCCCTTGAAGATCTGAATCGGCCTGAATCAGTTCGGCCAGTTTTTGCCGCTCGTCGGCGAGCGCGCCGACACCCGACGCCGGCCAGTCCAGCGCGACGCCGTTGCCCAGCGAATCGCGCACGAGCGCCTGGTAGCGCCGGTCGTTGATCCGGCCGTGGTCCATCGTTTCCGAGATCTCGCGCCGGAACGGCAGCGGGAAACTCGCGTACGCGCGCGACAGCGCCGCATATTGTCTCGCATCGATCTCTTTCGACGATGGTATGACTGTCCAGATCACCACGGCCACGATGGCCGTGAACGGGATCGCAGTGTAGCGAAGGATGAACTTGATCGGGGTCATGAAACGGTGGGCAGAAGTGATCGCGAATGCGGGCGGCACGGCAATGCGGCAGCGAAGCCGCGGCCGGTCCGCGCAGCACGACATTGTACTGTCAGCCCCATACGGCTGACAGAGTATGATAATGACATTATCATGTTCGTCACATGATTCAAGAGACCCGGCGCCCGTCCGCATGCGGCGTTCCCGCCCTGCCGCCCGGCGCCGGTTTTCATGTCCGTGCCCGCGATCCGCGGCGATTGAGCGAAGCCACCATGCCAGCGCAGTACTTTCGAAACCTGACGGGAAAACACCGCAGCGCGACCGCAAACCGTCAGCTCGGGTTTTCGCTGGCGTTCGTCGCCGGCGCGGCCAATGCCGGCGGCTTCCTCGCGGTCAAGCAATACACGTCGCACATGAGCGGCATCGTATCGGCGATCGCCGACCAGACAGCGCTCGGCGACGTGCGGCTCGCGCTGGCCGGCATCAGTTCACTGGGGTCGTTCCTGATCGGCGCCAGCTGCTCGGCGATCCTCGTCAACTGGGGCCGCCGTCGCGGCCTGCACAGCCAGTTCATGCTGCCGCTGCTGGTCGAGGCCGCGCTGCTGCTTCTGTTCGGGCTGCTCGGCAGCCATCTCGCGCTGTGGGAAACCTTTTTCGTGCCGGTGACCGTGACGCTGCTGTGCTTCATCATGGGGCTTCAGAACGCGACGATCACGAAGCTGTCGGGCGCGGAGATCCGCACCACACACATGACCGGCATCGTGACCGACCTCGGCATCGAACTCGGGAAGCTGTTCTACTGGAACCGGTCGGCGATCGACGTCGACGCGCATGCGGTGGTCGCCAACCGCTCGAAGCTGCGGATTCATGCAACGATGCTTTCGTCGTTCTTCATCGGCGGCCTGGCCGGCGCAATCGGCTTCAAGCATGTCGGCTACGTATCGACCGTGCCGCTCGCCGCGGTGCTCGTCACGCTGGCGATCGTACCGGTGATCGACGACCTGCTCGCGCTGGTCCGCAGCAAGCGCTGAGTGCGCACCCGGCCGCGCTTCCCCGCGTGCCCGGTAGTAGCGCCGAAGGCTCATCGATTATAATTTGATTAACATACCGACCACCCTCGCCCGCAATGGAAACAAAAACCGCCCGCCTGACCGTCCTGATCGATCCCGCGAAGAAGGAAGCATTCGAGATGCTCTGCGCAGAGCAGGATCTCACGCCTTCGCAAGTCGTGCGGCAACTGATCCGCGAGTATCTCGACCGTCACGGCGTGACGTACAAGACCAAGAGCGCGCTCGGCAAGCGCGTGAAGTAAGCGAAGCGCGGCCGCACCGGCCACGCACGCGGCGGCGCATTAATGCCGCTTAATGCCGCTCAACACCGATTACGCGCCAATCTCCCACCGCCCCGGAGGCTGCGTACGCTGCACCAGCCGCTGCGGCTCGATGCACTCCCCGGCCTTCATGCGTCTCGCCGTGGCTCCGAGCCTGAGCTCGCCGGCCTGTGCGCACGCAAGTGCGCGCTCGAGCAGGATGCGGAGTGACGGCAGCCGCTGGCCGCCCTTCCACGCAAACGCGATGTAGTTGTTGTCGTCGCCGCACGGCACCAGCGTATACGACGCACCGAACACCGCTCGCAGTTGCTCGAGATGTTGCGGCAACGCCGGATCGTCGTCCATGAAGTTGATCGCCAGTACACCGGTATCACTCAGGCGCGCCCGGCATGCAGCGAGGAATGCGGCGCCCGTGCACCGGCCACGCATGCCGTCCGCGACGAACGCGTCGTGCAGGATCACGTCCGTCCGGACCTCCGCCTTTTCCAGGTGATCCGCGGCGTCGGCGCACACCACCTTGAACCGGCCGTCATCGGCAGGAATCCTGAATACGTCCCGCAGCGCGATCACGTCCGGGTTGATCTCGACCGCGTCGATCGCCGCACCGGGCAGGTGCCGGTAGCAGTACTTCGCCAGCGAACCGCCGCCGAGCCCGAGCATGCAGATGTGCGCGGGCTCCGGCTGCAGCAGCAGAAAGCCCATCATCACGCGTGTATAGCCGAGCTCGAGCCGGCCCGGATCCCGGAGCGACATGAAGCTCTGCGTGCCGAAATGGTCGAAATGGAGCGAAAGCGCGTGCTGCGTCTCCAGCACGAACGGCCGGCCGTCGTTCAGCGGCGTCGCCAGGAACCTGACGAACGCATCGTAGGAAAATCGTTCCTCGGCCATGGCGGGAAGTCGATCAAGCAGTCGATTGGTGCGGGTACACTCAGACCTTCTTCAGGTAGCAGGCCTTCAGCATGAAGCCGCCCATGTCGGTCTTGCAGTCGACCTCATGATCGCCGCCGACGAGCCGGATGCTCTTGACCTTGGTGCCCATCTTCAGCGTGATCGATGAGCCCTTCACGCGCAAGTCCTTGATCAGCACGACCGAATCGCCATCCGACAGCACGTTGCCGTTCGCGTCCTTGACGACGTCGCCGGCCGGCTCGTCACCGGTTTCGGCACCGGCACCGGCCGACCATTCATGGCCGCAGTCCGCGCATACGGTCAGCGTGCCGTCCGGGTAAGTGTTTTCCATCGCGCATTGCGGGCAGGCGGGGGCGGCGTTCATTGCAGCTTCCATTCAGGATGAGTTGGGTCGTCGATAAAAATGCCGGGCGCGCTGGCAGCGTCGCCCGGCCGGCCTGACGGCACGCGCCGACGGATCGGCGGACCGCCGTCGGCGCACACGGCATTATAATGCAATACACATATCTTGACCGCTGTATTATAATCACCGCTTTCGCGCCGTTCACCGGATTTGCAACCCGTTTCCCCGAGAATGCCGGCACATCCAAGCAGGATGCACACACCCCGGCCTCGCCGCCGGCTTCTCCGGGCTTCGCGCGAAAGCGTATTTCACGCGCGCCAGGCGCACCGCCGGCCTGGCACCGCACACCGATTCTCCGTTCAGAGGCTTTCCGACATCGTGGCAACCGTCGTGTACGTTGAAATCGGCCCCGCGTGGAACCGCAACCGCGGCGCCGCCGCACGAAAAGCAGCCGTCGACGCGGCGCGCGGCTTCGAAAGCGACATCCTGCTGATCGCGAACGGGATCAGCAGCAACGCAAAGGACAGCGCCGCCGTCGCAGCGCTGCAGGTGCACGGCGGCACGTCCGCGCAAGTGCTGGCCACCGGCCCCGACGAGGAGGCGGCGCTGCAGGCGCTGCTGCCCGTGCTGCAAGCGCGCTGATTCGCGCACCACCCGGCGTCACGGCATCCCGCCCACCCCGAATCCCCTTCTAACGAGGAAGCGATGAGCGACAACTTCACGTCCAACACCCCGAACCTGTCGGCCTCCGCCATCTGGGCGCTCGAGCGCCTCGCCGACGTCCGCTACGGGCGCGATGCGCCCGCGCTCGGCTGGTCGATCGCGCGGGAACTCGTCAGCGCGGGCTTCGTCAGCCATTCCGCACACGGCCGCTCCGGCGCGTCGATCACGGCCGAAGGGCGGACCTTCCTGAAAAGCCGGAAGTAGACCGCCGGCGGCGGCGAATCGACTTGATCCTTTTGAGCATCACAATGGCGATTTTGCGGCTTATGAGGATCGCCCTGCGCTTCTAAAGTGGAGTCACCCCGAACGAACGGGCGTCAACCTTCCGATCAAGGAGCCAGTCATGAGCCGCATCGCCATCCCCGCCATCGAAACCGCCACCGGCGCAACCGCCGACGTGTACGCACAAGTCCGCAAGGTCGCCGGCGGCACTGTCCCCAACCTGTTCGCCGCCGTCGGCCATCTCGCGCCGAACGCGCTCGCGGCCGTGCTCGACGCCGAAGGCGTGCTCGCCGGCGGCACGCTGACCCGGCAGGATCTCGAAACGATCAAGCTGCTCGTCAGCGCCGATACCGGGTGTGACTACTGCGTCGCCGCGCACAACCTGCTCGGCAAGATGACCGGCCTGTCGGCCGACGCACTGCGCGCGATCCGTTCGCGCGAGCCGAACACCGGCGACGCGAAGCGCGACGCACTGATCCGTTTCGTGCTGAACCTGCAACGGACGAGCGGCACGATCACCGACGACGAATTCGCGGCGATCCGCGAAGCCGGCTACACGGACACGCAACTCGCGGAAATCTCGCTCGCGATCGCGCTGACGATCTTCACCAACACGTTCAACCGCATCAACGACACGGTCGTCGATTTCCCGCCTGTGAAGTAAGTCGCGCGGCTGCGAGAGCATCGGGACAGCATGCGGTGCCGCTGCCGCTGCCGTTTCGATCGCGCCCGTCGCCGGCTCCATTGCTGCGGCGGGCGTGCCGCCCGGATGACGGCCACGGCGCTGCCTGGGGGATCGGAAAACCTGAAGTGCCGCGCTGCCGCCGAGTGGTTCGTCGAGCCGGACAACCGTAGCGATGCGCCCGGCATCGAACCGTGCGCCGACATCTGGCCGATCCGTCTGCGATTGCATCGAACCGCAGCAGGCGCCGCCTCCTTCGCATTTACTCCGCATCGCCGGCCACGCCGTCGTCCGATGCCGCCGCATCGCGCGGACCACCGAACGACTGGCGCCGCCATTCACCTGGCGTCATCCCCGCCCAGCGCGTGAACACGCGTCGAAACGCAGCCACCGACTGATAACCGACGTCGGCCGACACGGCCTCCGCGCTGGCCGACGGCCGGCGCAGCGCATTCGCGGCGAGGCTCATCCGGATATCCGTCAGCAGATCGGCGGCCGAGTGCCCGAGTTTCGACTGGAAATGACGCATGAAGGTCGCGCGCGACATGCTGCACAGCGCGGCCAGTTCGGGCAGCGTCCACGGCCTTGCCGGATCGTCGAGCATCGCGACGATCGCGGGCGCGAGGCGCGGCTGGCCGGCCAGCGCCAGCAGGCCGGTCGGCGCCTGCCCCGATTCGCTGATCGCGCGCAGCGCGAGCGCGAACAGCGCCGCCGACAGCGCGTCGAGGATCGCGAGACCGCCGAGTTGCTGCTCGAGCGATTCCGCGCGCATCAGCTCCACGAGGGCGGTCAGCCGCGCGGTGGCGGCCAGCGCGTCCGCCGTGCGGCTGTCCGCCACCGCGCGCACGACGAGATCGGCCGGCAGGTGGCGCCGGATCAGCCGGTCGTGCGGCGGCGTGACCACGAAACGTCCGCACAGCATGTCCAGCCGCTCGCCGGTGCCCGCGTTCTCACCGATGAAGACGTGACCGCCGGGCCGCTTGACCGCCGGCACCGGCGGCAACCCGCTGCCGTCGTGGAGCACATGCGGGGAACCGTGCGGCAACAGCACGAGATCGCCGCCGCCGAGTTCGCGCACGGAGCCGTCGTCGGGATTCTCGAGGATCGCGCGGCCGCGCAGCACCACGTGATACGGGATCTCGCACGCAGGCGATCGTTCATACGTGACCGCCCACGGCGCGCCGAACGCGCAGCGGATTTCGAGCTTCCCGGTGACCGTGACGAGCGCCATGAAGCGGCTCAGCCAGTCGGATTCGAGTGTCATGTCGAGAGGTGAACGCACATCGGAAGTGCGGCGTGCGCCGCATGAAAGTCCGATTATCGCGCGGTCAGCCGCTGCAATCGCGCACGTTTCCGGTTCGACGCCGTCGATGCACCGGCGTCACTCGCGGCCGCCGGAGGCCGCCGGACGCGACGCCCGACGCGACGCCCGACGCGACAAGGGTTTTGCTATCATTCCCGCGCCCTGTCTTGCCGAAATGGACCTGCCCGCTCGCAGCGTGCCGCGCTCGCGTACCGCCGATCACACGCCGCCGCTCACCGACCAACACCGCCACCCGACCTGCCGGCGAGCGCGTGAACGGGCCCCGACCAGCGCGGCATCGACGTGCGACGGCCCGGCCGTCCCATGCCCCCCCTTCTTTCCGGAAACCACGATGCCGCCAGTCTCGTCCCCGCCCGTTCTCGACACGCCGCGCCTCATCCTCGAAGGCCATCCGCTCGGCGACTTCGATGCGCTCGCCACGATGTGGGCCGAACCCAAGGTCGTCGAACACATCTTCAACGGCGAGCCGTCCGCGCCGCGCGACTCGTGGATGCGCATGCTCGCGTATCGCGGGCTGTGGCCGCTGCTGGGTTATGGCTACTGGGCGATTCGCGAGAAGGCGTCGGGCCGCTATGTCGGCGACCTCGGCTTCGCCGATTTCCACCGGCTCATCGAGCCGTCGATTCGCGGTGTGCCGGAAGCCGGCTGGGCCCTCGCGACGTGGGCGCACGGCAAGGGCTACGCGACCGAGGCGCTCGCGGCCGCGCTTGCCTGGCTCGACGGACAGCAGCGGTTCGAGCGCAGCGTATGCGTGATCAAGCCGACCAACGTTGCATCGATTCGCGTCGCGGAGAAGGCGGGTTATGGCGAGCCGCAGCGTATCCGCTTCAACGACGCCGATTCGTTGCTGTTTTCGCGCAAGCGCCGTTAGGCGAGCGTGGTCCGTCGGTCACGTCAGTCAGCGGCCGGTTCGTAAAAGCGCAGGAAGAGGCCGTTGTCCATCGGCCAGCAGTTCCCGCTTTCGTCGAGCAGAATCCAGTCGCCCGGCTTCACCGGACGCCAGCCTTCCGGCGTCGCGACTGCCCACGTGTCGTGGCGCCGCGCCACCCGGTCATGGTCGCCATCGACGAACCATCGTGTGGCATCGACGTAGGCGGTACGTTTTCTGAATCTCATCCTGCCACCCAAGAAAGCGGATATCTGCATCGCGCTCAATGACGAAGCGCGAATCGCGTGTCGGCGCGGGACGCACATCGCGATGCCGCAGCGTCCGCGTCGAGCGCGCGCTGCCCGGCCTTCAACGCATGCGTCGCCGCCCGCGTGTCGTGCAACGCCGCCCAGCCCTCGGCGACGAGCGCCTGCAACGTGTCGCGTGCGACGATGGAGATCCGGACATCGGTCTCCTGCATTCTCCCGAGCGCCGACATGACCTCGTCCGGCTGATCGGGCGCCAGCGCAAGCACGAACCGCGAACGCGTCTCGGCGGCGCGGACGGCCTCGGCCCAGTCGGCCCGCGCCACCGCGGCTTCGATCGCGTTCGTGAGCGCTTCGAGACTCTGCACGACTTGCCACGGCATCATGTCGCCTTCCCGTCAGTTGCCTGTCACCGTCCGCATGGCGGACGAAATCGCGGCGCATCATGCGCGCGCATCAGGAAGCGAAATTGTAGGGAACGATACTCGGCGACATCGGTAATATTTTGTAATGAAATGTCGAGTAACCTTGCCCGGCGGGGGATCGACTCGCTCAGGCGGCGTTCGAGACGGTGGAATTCCTCGAACGTTTTTGCCGGAAGCATGCCCGACTGCACACCGTCGGCAGCGCCGTTGCCGGACATCGCGTCGAAACGCTTCGGCCGCACGCGCGTGCGGGATGCCGCCCGCTTCGCGCGTTCCGTCCGGCAGCGGACGGCACGCCACGATGCGCTCATCGCGCGAATGCCGCGCTGCATGAACAGAAATGACAAGCGGTTGAAAAATCGTCCGCCGGCCGCGAGCCGATCGTGTGCAGCCGTGCAGCGACACGTCCGTCAGGATTCCGGCGAAGGTTCCGCCGGCTCGCGATCGCCATCCGGATTACCGTCCCCGGCCGCCACCCGCTTCGCCATGTCGAGGTAGGTCTGCGCCATCGCGCGCAACTCCTCCTCCGACGCGTCCTCGATCCCGATCAGCCGGTCGCTCGCCGCGTGCGTGACGGCCACGAGTTCGTCGAGCTTCAGGTGCATCGCGACACTGTCGCGGTTCTGGTTTCGCTGCAGCAGGAACACCATCAGGAACGTGACGATCGTCGTCCCGGTATTGATGACGAGCTGCCATGCATCCGAATAGTGGAAAAGCGGGCCGGTGACGAGCCACAGCGCCGTGATGGCAACCGCGCTGCCGAACGCGACCGGCGAGCCGGCCCACACGGTCACGTGCGACGCGAAGCGTTCGAACGCGCGCGTGACGGGGTGCCTGACCGTGACGGCCCGGGGATCGGTCGCGGCCCGGCCGCCCGGGCCCGTCCTGGCGCGGGATGGATCGTTCGATTCACGCATGGCGCCTCCCGGATACGAATGTCGATATCGGCGCACGCGCGAGCCCGCCGTGCGCAACGGCATGCGGTTCCGCACCCGCAGGCGGGCGCCGCCCAAACCCGAGCAACGTGCGTGCCCGACGGTCGCGCCCGCGCATCGCCATCGGTGGTCGGGCATGTACGCGGCGCGTGGGGCAATCGCGCGGCACCGGTGTCCGAGCAGGAGGTGAGGCGATTGCGCAAGGCGATCCGACGGTAGCGCGAAGGCAGTCTGCCGCGCCGATCTGGCGTGCCGCACGCCATCCGTCAGGTAATATTTTGTAATGATATGTAGAGCAATCTTTACCGGTTTTGCTCTGGCACGCGTGCGCGATGCCCGCACGCGCGGCGCTTTCGCAAACGTTTCCGCACGAACCACCTCCCGCCCGGTATTTCAGCCGGTTGCACGCCGGATACCGCTCCGAACGTGTTTACGCGTACATCGCGTCGTTCGACTAAACACGACACCGCCCCTTCGTGCGTTCGCGTTCCTGCAACGCGGCGACGCCCCGCCTGCGGCGAGACTCACCGAACGATGCAGATTTCGCCACATTCTGCCGGAATGTTTCTCAGTATCATGCGCGTCTCTTCGGCTTCCCATGTTCGGACGGGCCTGAGCGCTCGCCACTTTCCCGTTTCGCCCCCTCGTTTAGCGATGCCCATCCGAATCCTGCTCGTCGAAGACGACGTCCCATTGTCCTCGCTGATCGCAGACTATCTGCGCATGCATCAGTACGAGGTGGACACGCTGTTCGACGGCACCGACGCCGTGTCCACGATCGTCGCGCGCCGCCCCGACCTGGTGCTGCTCGACATCAACCTGCCGGGCAAGGACGGCTTCGAGATCTGCCGCGACGCACGCATGCAGTACGACGGCATCGTCATCATGATGACGGCCCGCAACGAGCAGTTCGACGAGTTGCTCGGCCTGGAATTCGGCGCGGACGACTTTCTCCGCAAGCCGGTCGAGCCGCGCATCCTGCTCGCGCGGATCAAGGCCCACCTGCGACGGATGCGCTTGCGCCCGGTCGACGGCGCACCGGCATCGCCGCAGCGATTCGAGTTCGGCAAGTTTTCGATCGACCGGGCGGATCGCAAGATTCGCCTTCCCGACGGCAGCGCGCCGCGCCTGACCTCGACCGAATTCGACCTGCTGTGGGCCCTCGTCTGCCGCGCCGGCGAGGTGGTCAGCCGGGAAGACCTGACGCAGCTGTTACGCGGAATCGAGTTCGACGGCTTCGACCGCTCGATCGACGGCCGCATCTCCAAGCTGCGCCGCAAGCTGCGCGACGACCTGACGGAACCGAAGCGCATCAAGACGATCCGCTGCAAGGGCTATCAGTTCAGCAAGCACGCGTGGGAGTGACGTGCCGCAGCGCGTGCGCGCTGTCGTGGCACGCGAACGCACGAACGGGCGCCCTGTCCGTCCGCCGCCCTACCGCATGTTGCCGGTATGGCCCAGCGAATAGCGCCCCGGTTGCGGCCACACCGTCAGGCCGTGCGGCTCCATGCCGACGGGAATCGATCGAACCGCGCCGCTCGTGGTGTCGATCGCGTAGACGACGTCATCGAAGCGGCCCGACAGCCACAGCGTCTTGCCGTCCGCGCTGACGTTGCCCATGTCGGGGCTGCCGCCGCCGGGGATCGGCCAGGTCGCGACCACCTTGCGCGTCGCGAAGTCGAGCACCGAAACGCTGCCCTTGCCGTGGCGCGGCCCGTGGACGAGATTGGAGCCGCGATTCGCGATATAGAGCTTCGTGCCGTCGCGGCTCGGATACAGCCCGTGGGTACCGACGCCGGTCGGGATGAAACCGGCCTTCGCGAAGCGGTCGCCGTCGACGACGTATATGCCGTCCGCCATCATGTCGGCGACATAGAACAGCTTGCCGTCCGGCGCCACGCGGATGTCCTGCGGCATCCCTTTCCGGTCGAGTTCGAGGTAGCCGAGCACCTTGCGATTCACCAGGTCGATCTTCGCGAGCTTGCCGCCGAACTCGCACGTGAAGAGCGCATACCGGCCGTCGATCGAGAAGTCCGCATGGTTGATGCCCTTGCATTGCGGCACCTCGAGGCTCGATTTCAGCGCCATCGTGCCCGGGTCGTGGAAGTCGAGCCGCGCATGCGCCTCGGCCACGACGATCGCCTCCTTGCCGTCGGGCGTGAAATACATGTTGTACGGATCGTCGACGCGCACTGCCGGGCCGGGCTTGCCCGTCTTCGGATCGATCGGCGTCAGGCTGCCGTCGGTGCGCCCTTCCGCATTGTTGGCGACCCACAGCGTCCGCAGGTTCCACGCCGGCACGACGTGCTGCGGGCTGCGGCCGACGGCAAACCGGTCGACGACCTTGTACGTGGCCGGGTCGATCACGTAGACGTCGTTCGATCGCAGGTTCGGCACATAGATGCGCGGCAGCGCGCCCGCCACCGCCGCGCTCATGCGACCGGCCCGTGCCTCGCCGTACAGGTTGTCGGGGTTGATCACGGGCGGCATGCCGGGTACGGCCGCGACGGCGGACGCCGCGATCGCACCCTGGGCGCAAAAGCCGGCCAGCGCAGCCGCGACGACGATCGCGGGACGGGGGAAGCGGATGTGACGGCGAAGGCGCGGTTGCATGACGATGTCCCGGTTCGATGGCATGGAACGACGGCAAAGGCGACGCAATGGCGCCGCGGCGTCAGCGGCCGGCGGTTTCCTTTCTGATCGCGTCGACGGTGCGCGACACGATCGCGTCGGTGCCCAGCCTGCCGAGTTCGACGCTCGCATGGCGCGGATCGCCGCCGTAAACGCCGTCGACGGCGCCCGGCTTCGCGGCGTTGCGCAGCTTGTCGACCCTGACCATGCCCGGCGCGACCGCCAGCAGCAGCGACGTATCGGCCAGCCCCGCGTGCGTGCCGATGTCCGCCGCCGGCACACCGTGCTCGCGCAGGAGCCGGTCGTAACCGTCGGAGCTGGTGCCGTAATACTCGGCCGGCACGAACGCGCGCGCGCCCGTGCCGGCCCACGACTTGTTCAGCCGCGCGACCGACTGCCGGATGTCGTTCTGGTAGCCGCCGTGATCGCCGAGGAACACGATGTTCGTGAAGCCGTGGACCCGGAAGCTGTTGGCGGCGGACTCGAGGGTCTTTTCGAAGACGTCGTCGGGCACGGTGATCGTGCCGGGAAAGCGCATGTGCGACGTCGGCGGCGCATAACCGCCCTCGGGCACATAGGCGATGACGGGGGCGACGATCGCGTTGCCGAGGCCTTGCGCGATCCGCTCGGACAGTACCGCGACCCGCGCATTGTGCTTGCCCAGCGCGACGTACGGCCCGCTTTGCTCGGTTGCGCCGACCGGAATCAGGATGGTGGTCTTGCCGGCCCGGATGCTGTCGCGCAGCTCGGTCCAGGTCATGTCTTCGAGCCGCACCGTGGTGGGCGCCTGGGCGAGCGCGGCTTGCGCGACGGTGAAAGCGAAGGCGGCGAAGACGGCGCGTGGCAGGCATTTCATCGCGGATTCTCGACGGAAGGAAAGAGATGACGCTGCGTTCCCTCGCACCATAAACGAACTCGCGCGACTTGTCGCCGACCGCGGCGCAACGACGCACGCCCGACGTCGCGAGAAAGCATTTCGTCAGGATTGACCGGTGGATCGCGAAGTCTCTCGTTCCGTGCCGGCACGCGGCGAGTCGGGTCGATTCGATGCGTGGGCCACGTCGCCTCGTGCCGGCCTCCCGCCCACACGCGTCACGCCGTCAACACGGCCACCGCCTTGATCTCGACGATATAACCGGGCGCGCCGCCCAGCATGTGCGCACCGACCGCCGTCCATGCCGGCTTCGGGTGTGCATCGAGGTAGCGGTCGCGCACCTGCATGAACAACGGCAGGTCGCGCATGTCGGTATGGAAGGTCGTCAGGTCGACCACGTCGCTGAACGATGCACCCGCCGCGTTCAGTACCTGCTTCAGATTCTCGAACGCCTGCACGATCTGTGCTTCACGATCCTCGACGAGCTGCATCGCCGCATCGCGGCCGATCTGGCCGGATACGTACAGCGTATCGCCGACCTTCAGGCCGGGCGCATAGCCGATCTTCTCGTACACCGCTTCCATTCCCGCCGGAACGATGGCTTTACGATCACGCATGGGAGTCTCCGTGGCCGGCGTCTTCGCGCCGGCCGGTTGGTGGGTGGATAGGTGGATGGGTTGTCGACGAACATCCTGAACACGTGCCAGGCGGCGCGACGACGCGCGGCTCAACCCGTATCGCCGCCCGCGACCGGCAGCACCGTGCCGGTGATGTAGCTCGCCTCGTCGGATGCGAGGAACAGGATCGGCGCGATCTGCTCGTCGAGGCTGCCGTAGCGTTTGAGATACGTCGACTCCGTGACCTGGCGCACGGCTTCGCCCATCCATGCCTGTTCCCGTTCGCTGTCGCCGGCCGCATTGCGCGGCACGCGGCGCGGCGGTGCGCTGGTGCCGCCCGGCGCGGTGGCCACGACCCGGATGTTGTGTTCCGCATATTCCATCGCGAGCGCCGACGTCAGCGCATTGACGCCGCCTTTCGCCGCCGAGTACGGCACGCGGCGAATCCCGCGCGTCGCGTTCGACGAGATGTTGACGATCGTGCCGCCGCCGCGCGCGAGCAGGTGCGGCAGCACCGCATGACACGTATAGAGCGTCGGCATCAGCGAACGGCGGATTTCCGCGTCGATCTGCGCGGGCTCAAATTCGGCGAACGGCCGCATGCGGATCGCGCCGCCCACGCCGTTGATCAGGATGTCGATGCCGCCGAACGTCTGCGCCGCGTGCGCGATCGCCGCATGCGCGCCGTCGTAGGTTTCGAGATCCGCGACGAACCCGGCCGTCTCGCCGCCCGTCGCTTCGGCCGCGACCTCGGCGACGAAATCCGCGCGATCGACGAACAGCACCCTGCCGCCTTCGGCCGCCGCGCGCAGCGCGACGCCGCGGCCGATGCCCTGCGCGGCACCCGTGACGACGATGACCTTGCCTGAGAATCGTTGCATGATCATGCCGCCTTTGCCGTGACGTTGGGGGTGAACTTCTCGTAGTGGAAGCTGTTCGGCTTCACGCCTTCGTCGTCGAAATACTTGCGCACCGCGTCGACCATCGGCGGCGGGCCGCACAGATACACGTCGACGTCGCCGTCGTTCAGCGCATCGGCCGGGATGTGCTGGGTGACCCAGCCCTTGCGCGGATGGCTCGACGCCGCGTCGGCCACGACCGTCGCGAAGCTGAAGTTCGGCAGCTTCGCCGCATACGCTTCGATCGCATCGACGAGCACGAGGTCGAGATCGCGCGTCACGCCGTAGATCAGGTGCACCTTCTGCTGCGAACCGCTGCGCGCGAGCACCTCGAGCATCGACAGGAACGGCGCGAGCCCCGTGCCGCCGGCCAGGAACAGCAGCGGCCGCTGCACGTCGCGCAGGTAGAAGCTGCCGAGCGGCCCGTGCAGTTCGAGCGTGTCGCCGGGCCGCGCCGATTCGAGCCACGTGCTCATCACGCCGCCGGGGATCTTCTTGATCAGGAAGCTGACCTTCGCATCGGCCGGCGCCGACGAGAACGAATACGAACGGTGCTGGCCGCTCGCCGGCACGTCGATGTTCACGTACTGGCCCGGCAGGAACACGGGCGCGGCCGCGCCGACGTCGAGTTCGAGCACGACGGCCGCATCGTTGTGCTGCTCGACCTTCGTCACCGTGGCCGCGAACCCGCTCTGGCCCGTCTTGCACGCGACCGACGACGTCGGCACCGCGATCACGCAATCGCTTTGCGGCACCATCTGGCACGTCAGCACGAGGCCGCCGTCCTTTTCGTCTTCGGTGAGCGCGTCGTCGATGTAGTCGTCGCCGAGATCGTAGCGGCCGCTTTCGGCGCGGCACTTGCAGGTGCCGCACACGCCGTCGGAGCAATCCATCGGCAGGTTGATCTTCGCGCGGAAGGCCGCGTCGAGAACCTTCTCGCCGGCCTTGCAGTCGATGAAGCGGGTTACCCCGTCCTCGAAGTTCAGTGCAATCTTGTAGCTGGACATGGCGTCACCTCCACTTCCTTTCATGACAAAACAACAGCGTCAGACGTGATAGACGTCGAGCACCTGCCGGATGTAGTCGTTCTTCAGCACGATCTTCTTGTACGAGATCAGCAGCTCATCGCCCGCCTTGCGCAACGTGACGAACATCGTGCCGAAAAAGTGATCGGTCACGCGGTAGCGGTGGTTCAGCGTGTGAAAGTTGTAGCGCACGTCCACTTCGTTCTCGCGTTCGGCCAGCACCTCGACGTTCGTCACGTTGTGGCTGGTGCGCGGCTCGGGCGTCGATGCGCCGCTGCGCTCGGTCTTGATCCGGAACACGCGATCCTCGAGGCCGCCGCGGTCCGCGTAATACATCAGCGAGATCTGGCTTTGCGGATCGTCGGTCGGCCGGTCGTCGTCGTCCCACGCGGGCATCCAGTACGTGACGTCCTCCGTGTAGCAGGTCAGCCACTCGTCCCACCGGCGATCGTCGAGCAGGCGCGCTTCGCGATACAGCGCGGCGCAAAGGGTCCGGTAATCGAAGCTCATGCTGCCACCTCCCCGCGTTCCTTCTTCAGCGCATCGCGCATCACGTTCACCCAGTGTTCGTGCTGGCATACGAACAGCCCTTCGTCCTCGCTGCGCTCGCCGGACATGCGCGGGTTCAGCCCCATCTTCCTCGCGTTCTCGTCGGGCCCGTCGACCCACAGCGGCGCGCCGCGCGACAGGTCGTTCCACATCGCCGTGATGCCCGCATAACCGGCCTGGCACGCGCGAAACTCCTCGAGATCGTCGGCGGTGCCCATGCCCGTCACGTTGAAGAAATCCTCGTACTGGCGGATGCGGGTCGTGCGGTCGGCTTCGCTCTCGCCCTTCGGCGCGAAGCAGAAGATGCTGACCTCGGTCTTGTCGACGCCGAGCGGCCGCACCACGCGGATCTGCGTGCTGAACTGGTCCATCAGGAACACGTTCGGGTACACGCACAGGTTGCGCGTCTGGTTGACGATGAAGTCGGCCTGCACGTCGCCGACGCGCGCCTTGATTTCATCGCGATGCTGGTACACGGGCCGCACTTCCGGGTTCATCGTCTTCGTCCACAGCAGGATGTGGCCGTTGTCGAAGCCGTACACGCCCGCGACCGACTTGCTCCAGCTGTTCGCGTCGACGGCCTTGGTGCCGTCTTCCTTGCGGCGGCCCATCGTCGCCGCGTAGTTCCAGTGCACGGTGCTGACGTGGTAGCCGTCGCAGCCGTTCTCCATCTGCATCTTCCAGTTGCCTTCGTAGATGTAGGAGGAGTTGCCGCGCAGCACCTCGAGCCCGTTCGGCGCCTGGTCGACGATCTGGTCGATGATCACGCGCGCCTCGCCGAGGTAGTCCTCGAGCGGCAGCACGTCGGCGCCGAGGCTGCCGAACAGGAAGCCGCGATAGTTCGCGAAGCGCGCCACCTTCTTCAGGTCGTGCGAACCGTGCGTGTTGAACTGCACCGGGTATTCCGTCGTCTTCTCGTCCTTCACCTTCAGCAGCTTGCCGGTGTTCGAGAACGTCCAGCCGTGGAACGGGCACGTGAAGCTGCCCTTGTTGCCGTGCTTGCGGCGGCACAGCATCGCGCCCTTGTGCGCGCAGGCATTGATGACCGCGTGCAGCTCGCCGGTCTTGTCGCGCGTGATCACGATCGGCTGGCGGCCGATCCACGTCGTGTAGTAATCGTTGTTGTCGGGAATCTGGCTTTCGTGCGCCAGGTACACCCAGTTGCTTTCGAAGATGTGCTTCATCTCCAGCTCGTACAGCTCGGCGTTCGTGAAGATGTCGCGGCGGCAACGGAATACGCCGGCCTCCTTGTCGTCCTGCACGGCGGTGGCGAGCAGGTGATCCAGGTCGTTGGCCTGGTCGATCGTGGCGGACATGATGGCTCCTCCCATGCGCGTGCCGCGTCCTGCAAGCACGCTCGCATCGGTAATCGGTTGAATCTCGCGGGAACCCGGCCGGCGGCGGCGCCTGCGCGCCGCCGTGCCGTCGGGCGGTTATGCCGTGGCGGAAGCGCGCAGGCGTTCGACGATCTGGTTGTCCTTGCCCTCGACGCGCGGCGTCAGGACGAAGTCGAACTCGATGTCCTGGTACGCGTCGGCCTTCAGGCCGAGCGCGGCGCCGCCGGTCTTGCCGGTGACGGGCGGGATCAGCTCCTCGCGGGTCGCATACGCGAAGTCATCCCAGATCAGCGGGTCGCCGTCGATGTTGAACTGGGTCGTCAGCTTGCGGTGGCCGTCGCTGGTCACGAAGAAGTGCACGTGCGCCGGGCGGTTGCCGTGGCGGCCGAGGCTGTCCAGCAGCTGCTGCGTCGCGCCCTGCGGCGGGCAGCCGTAGCCGACCGGCATCAGCGTGCGGAATTCATACTTGCCGTCGGCGCCCGTCTTCACTGCGCCGCGCAGGTTGAAGTCGCTCTGCTTGCCGGTCGGGTCGAAGTGCGAGTAGAAGCCGTGCGAGTTCGCATGCCAGCACTCGACCACCGCGCCGGCCACCGGCTTGCCGTCGACACCGGTGACCGTGCCGTGGATCACGAGCGGGCCCGCGCCGTCGTCCGCATCGAGGTCGATCTTCGCGACGCCGTCGCGCACCGGTGCGCCGGCGACGTACAGCGGCCCTTCGATCGTGCGCGGCGTGCCGCCGTCGAGGCCGAGCGCTTCGTCCTCGGCGTCCATCCGGATGTCGAGAAACTTCTCGAGGCCGAGGCCGGCCGCGAGCAGCGCCGCTTCGCCGTCCTGGCCGAGCTTGTTCAGGTAGTTCACGCCGGCCCACACTTCGTCGGGCGTGATGTCGAGATCGTCGATCGCCTTGAACAGGTCGCCGAGCAGCCGCAGCACGACCTGCTGCGTGCGCGCGTTGCCGCCCTTCGGGTTGTCCGCGCCCGCGTTCGACGCGGCCTTCAGCAGATCCTGCACTTCCCGGGTTTCGAAAACTTTGACGCTCATGATGGTGTCTCCACGTGTATTTGGGGGGAATGACGGCTGTGCGTGACTCGGGCTACCACGCGACGCGGGTGAGTCCGTCGCGGGTGAAACGCCTGACCTTGTCCTCGTCGAGTTCGATGCCGAGACCGGGGCCGTCCGGCACGGTCAGTTCGAAGTCGCTGTAATCGAGCGGCTGCGTCAGGATCTCTTCGGTGATCAGCAGCGGCCCGAACAGTTCGGTGCCCCACTGCAGGTTCGCGAAACTCGCGAACAGGTGCGCGGACGCCACCGTGCTGAACGCGCCTTCGAGCATCGTGCCGCCGTACAGCTCGATGCCGGCCGCGTCCGCGATCGCGGCCACGCGTTGCGCGGCGAACAGGCCGCCGCTCTGTTCGATCTTGATCGCGAACACGTCCGCGCCGTGATGCTTCGCGATCTCGAACGCGCTGTCGGGGCCCTGCAGGATTTCGTCGGCCATCAACGCGACCGGGAAGCGGCGCATCAGGCGCGCCAGCGCCGCGGCCGAGGCCACCGGCTGCTCGACCAGTTCGCAGCCGGCATCGGCCAGCGCCGGAATCGCGCGCGCGGCCTGCGTTTCGCTCCACGCCATGTTCACGTCGACGCGCACCGATGCGCGATCGCCGACGGCCTTCTTGATCTCGGCCACGTGCCGGATATCCGTCTCGGGCGCCTTTGCGCCGATCTTCAGCTTGAACACGTTGTGGCGGCGCTGGTCGAGCATGCGCTCGGCCTCGGCGATGTCGGTGGCCGTGTCGCCCGACGCGAGTGTCCACGCGACCGGCAGGCGATCTCGCCGGCGCCCGCCGAGCAGCTCGCTCACCGGCACGCCGAGCCGCTTGCCGTGCGCGTCGAGCAGCGCGGTTTCGAGCGCGCTTTTCGCGAAGTGATTGACCTTCGCGAGCTTGCCGAGGAACGCCATCAGCGTCTGGATGCGCGTCGCATCCTTGCCGACGATCGCCGGCGCGAGGTACGCGTCGATCGCGAGCTTCATCGCTTCGGGGCTTTCCGGGCCGTAGGCCATGCCGGCGATCGTCGTGCCTTCGCCGAGGCCCGTCACACCGTCGCTGCAGAACACCTTCACGAGCATCAGCGTCTGGCCGTGCATCGTGGCCACCGACAGCTTGTGCGGGCGGATCGTCGGCAGGTCGACGAGGCGGGTTTCGATACGTTCGATGGTGACGGAGGACATGGGGCACGCCGTGGGGGTGAAGTTCTTGAGGCGATTTATACGTCCCGGCCAGATGGAGCGTCCAATACTTTTAGGCGGGATTTTTGATACCTGACAGGTATTGAATTCACGCTCATCACGCTGAATACTGCGGTGCGCCATACCTGTTTTGGCTAGGTATGCGGGCTGAGAGGCTTGATGGGGCGCGGTCGTGCGGGTGCGGGGTACCGTTTGGACGGGGGCGCACTGCGGCGGCTTGTGGCGGCGGGAAAACGGCCTGAAACCGACGGCCTGCCGAGTCGATCAGGGTTTTCCTGACGCGGAAAATGGTGCGGCTGGCCGTCCGGGCTTCAGCTTCGGCATCTGTTTCCGCGAACAACCGGAAGGAATCGGGTTGGCGGGTGTCGACGTTCGTTGTCGATGTCCGTTGTTCATCAGAGGCTGACGGGCGCTGTCGGCCATGAGTCGCCTTTCAACTGATCCGCGGACTGACCGCTCCAGGCTGATTGCGGTCCTCCCAGAGACGAGGTGTGGATAGTTGCATGCCAGCGCTCTCGCTTAACGGGACGCAGATCGCTCATCAACTGGCCAAGCACCCCTCAGCGTTGCCGGAAGACAATTATTTATCAACCTGGCGATCAACGCGGCTACGATGGAGGAACCAAGATCTGCCGCGCCTTAACCAACCGTGCGCCAATGCGCGGATTCTGACTACTGGATGCTGGCGCTGTCTCGTCGGTACTAGTCCTCCCAACCCCAGGTCCCAGGGAAACCACGCAGGTTCATGCGATGCTGACAGTGCCACCCAGTTCACTGAAACTAGGTTCGGCGGGGTCTCTAGAACATCTTTCTCTCGATTCCACGAGAATTCCGTTGGCGCTAGGCAGCCAGGGGCAAGTGGCCACAACGCACCGAAAGTAAAGTTCGTCCAAGCACCGGTTGGCCCGATGCGAGTATGCGTAAAGAGCTCTTCATGGCGCAGGCTGTCACGACGTTCGACTGCGCCGCCCGTTGATGCCAGCACGTCCGCCAATGTTAGGTTACCGAGCGGAGGAATGTCTTCAAACATTGGAACTTGAAACGTGCCCCTATTCACCGTTAGAGCAAGCGCAACTGTCTGCACCGACAACTCGTCGCAGAAGTCGATCGTTACAAGAGCATCCAAATACCGATATGCCCACAATTTGCTAGACGTTCGACTAGGCGAGCCCAACATTTCCTGTACGCGGCTGGCCGGTGCTCCTATTTCAACAGCGAATAGCAAATCCGTCGGACATTGCTTGAGCAATGGCTGAAGCTTCGGCCGATCGAATCTTGCCCGAATTGAGCGCAATCCGCGCGGACCTAGTGTCACAATTACTACACCCATGCCTCCGAAAAAAGATCCGGCGGCACTTACCGCAAAATCCACCAAGTGGGAATTAATCATTCGCTTACCTTTACTTCGGATCGGGAAATCTTCTTATCGAGAATTGGGAGCGATGCGCTATGACTTTTTATTAATTTTTTCCTCAGCAGCCTTTATCTCATTCTCTTGGTCAACGATCTGGTGAACAAGAAAACGAAGGCAAGCTCTGTACGTGTCTCTTGTGCTCAACATAAAGCCGCTCGCAACGAAATCTTTTGTATGGTCCACACTTGCGCCTTTGTCTATCCTTTCCTGAGCCTCCTTTGTAATCCGCTTAACGATGCCGCAGATGTACATATTCTGCAGCCAATCTTTGATTGGGGGATCGTCAAAGCTGACGACATCGAGGTCGTGAGCGAATTTGTTTCGAATCTTGTTGACAGCGATAAGGTCGCGGTAAAGCTCAGGCCCAATGATCCGCAACATGTAAGCGAGACGAATCTTGGTTCCGAACGGTCCGAGCGGGCCGCTTGGGTGGAATAACTCGCGGGTAAGATCCTCTTCTCGACGCATCAGCAGGCGGAGTACCTCGGTCAAATGATTTTCGACGATCGCACCGAGTACGACTCCCATCGCACGGTCAGATGAGTGGTCATAGAACGCAGTACGCTCTGCTTCGGTCAGCTTTTCGTCTAAGCTCCGACGAGCGCTTTCTTCTCGTTCTTCTTGAACCATTGCACTGATGTCACTCGGCAGCCCCGGCGCGGGATCTTTCGGTGGATCATTCGTATTCGTCATTGCGTTTCCCCGTTGAGCTCAATTCCAACACGATTGAGACATTATCGCCGGAACTTTTTCTGCACTACACGCACGCGCAAATTTGCGCGTCCCGTGATTGCTCCGCTCGCGCCGCGGTCTAACAGGGATAGCACCGGGGATCCGCTTGCGTTGGCTTGGTCTTGCAGCTTGCGAGTTGCATAGGGCGTTGAATTGTAAGGTAACGGGGTGCACCGGTGAAACTCAGAATGTCCGCTTCCCACTGTAAATCGGTCACAGACTCAGCTGCACCGAATGACTGGAACGGGTCGATCTGCGCCGGTCATGCGTCACAGACCGGCGGCCGGCCGCCGTCGGCGATGGATTCAAGCGGCCGTTCGACACAGCTTTTTAGATCGTCGGCAATCGGTGCAGATAAGGGCGTAGCCTTTAGCGGTTACCGTCGATCAGATCGTTCAGCAGCGCATCGAACGCGGCCTGTGCGTCTTCAAGTTCCTGCAGGGCGGCATCAAAGGTTTGCAGCGCGAACGGCGAAGGCTCGCCGCTGCCTTGCGGCGGAAATTGCTTCTGCATCGAAGCGAACGTACTCTGCACGCGCAGCGTGGCGGCCACCATGCGCTCCATCGCCTGGGTTTCTTCGGCTCGGGCCTGTTCCGGACTCATTCCGCTCTCCTTGGATGGTTTTCTTGAAGACCAGATCGTACACGCTGTGTCCGTTCTTGCCGCCCTTGGCAGAACGACTCCGTTGAAGGTTCCAACGGCACGCTGCGGGAGAAGCGATTTAATCGGGAATGATTCCGCGGTCGCGCCGAGGCCAAGATACTCATCGGGCGTGGCTGCAAAATCCCGCCGCAGGTCACCCAGACGGCGTGCCGCACCAATCCGCACAACGACTGTTCAGTTTCCGCACACAAATTCGCAGACGCTCCCCATTCCACGCGCCCTCCGCGGGTGGGAAGAAACCCGGATAGCCCCGCTTCGCCGCGCCCGCCTACCCTCGCGCGCATGCCGGTCGGGACGATGCAAGGCCCGATCCGGCGGGTCGGAATTTCCTCAGGAGCGTACATGGATAGCAGCAGCAACACGGCACTGTTCGACGCCGACATCTGGCACGGCAAGACTTTCAACGGACGCTGGCACGCCAGCCCGCACGCGGCCGACGTGATCGAACCCGCGACCGGCAACACGCTCGGCCGCCTCGGCCTCGCGGACGGCGCGGCGGTGGCCGAAGCGTCAGCCGCCGCGCACCGCGCACAGCCTGCATGGTTCGGCCTGCCATACGACGAGCGCGCGGCGGTCCTGCGCCGCGCGGCCACCGTCGCGGAAACGCACTTCGATGCGATCGTCGACTGGCTCGTGCGCGAAAGCGGCTCGACGCGCGCGAAGGCGTCGTTCGAAACGTCGGTCACGATCAAGGCGCTGCACGAAGCAGCCGGGCTGCCGTCGCGCGCGGCCGGCGAAGTGCTGCCGTCGGCGGCCGGCCGGCTGTCGCTCGCGCGCCGCCGCCCGCGCGGCGTCGTTGGCGTGATCTCGCCGTTCAACTTCCCGCTGTACCTCGCGATGCGCGCGGTCGCGCCCGCGCTCGCACTCGGCAACGCGGTCGTGCTGAAGCCCGATCCGCGTACCGCCGTGTGCGGCGGCGTCGCGATCGCCCGCGTGTTCGAGCTCGCCGGCCTGCCGGAAGGCGTGCTGCACGTGCTGCCCGGCGACGGCGCGGCCGGCGCCGCACTGGTTGCCGATCCGCACGTCGCGATGATCCAGTTCACCGGTTCCACCGCCGCGGGGCGCAAGGTCGGCGAAGCCGCCGGCCGCCACCTGAAGAAGGTCTCGCTCGAACTCGGCGGCAAGAACTCGCTGATCGTGCTCGACGACGCCGATCTCGAGCGCGCCGTCGCCAATACCGCGTGGGGGGCGTATCTGCATCAAGGCCAGATCTGCATGGCGACCGGCCGCGTGCTCGTGCAGCGCGGCATTCACGACCGCTTCGTCGCGAAGCTCGTCGAGAAGGCGCGAAGCCTGCGCGTCGGCGATCCCGCGAGCGCGGACGTCGGCCTCGGGCCGCTGATCAATGCCGCACAGCTCGACCATGCGGCGAGCCTGGTGGACGCGGCCCGTCGCGCGGGCGCGCGTGTCGAGACGGGCGGCGGCCATCGCGACCTGTTCTTCGAGCCGACCGTGCTGAGCGGCGTCGCGCCGGGCAACCCGGCGTTCGACGAGGAGATCTTCGGGCCGGTCGCGGTCGTCGTGCCGTTCGATACGGACGAGGACGCCATCGCGCTCGCGAACCGCACCGAATACGGGCTGTCGACGGCGATCCTGTCCGCCGACGTCGGCCGGGCGCTCAGGATCGGCGAGCGCCTGAACACCGGGCTGCTCCACATCAACGACCAGACGGTCAACGACGAAGTGATCAACCCGTTCGGCGGCGTCGGCGCATCGGGCAACGGCTCGAGCATCGGCGGCGCGGCAAACTGGGAGGAGTTCACGCAGTGGCAGTGGCTGACGATCAAGGGTGAAGCGCCGCTGTATCCGATTTGACAAGGAGACCGAACATGTACACGGAAAACGATTCCCGCGTCGTCACCGCGGCCGTCGCGCGCGCGGCCGGCGCGCCCTTCTCGATCGAATCCGCCCGCCTGCGCGCGCCGCGCGGCGACGAGGTGCAGGTGCGTGTCGTCGCGACGGGCCTGTGCCACACCGACCTGATCGTGCGCGACCAGTACTACCCGGTGCCGCTGCCTGCGGTGCTCGGTCACGAAGGCGCCGGCGTGGTCGAGGCGGTCGGCCCGAACGTGAAGACGCTCGCCGTGGGCGACCACGTGGTGCTCACCTACGGCGCGTGCGGCCACTGCCCGTCCTGTGTCGGCGGTCACGGCGCGTATTGCCGGCAGTTCTTCGGGCTGAATTTCGGCGGCGCCGACGCCGACGGACAGACCGCGATCCGCGACGAACACGGGCAGCCGCTGCACGATCATTTCTTCGCGCAGTCGTCGTTCGCCAGCTATGCGCTCGCGCGCGAGAACAACGCGATCAAGGTGCCGCCGGAAGCGCCGCTCGAACTGCTCGGGCCGCTCGGTTGCGGGATCCAGACCGGCGCCGGCGCGGTGATCAATTCACTCGCGGTGCGCCCGGGCAGCAGTTTCGCGAGCTTCGGCGCGGGCGCGGTCGGCATGAGCGCCGTGATGGCCGCGCGCGTCGCCGGCGCGACGACCATCATCGCCGTCGACATCGTGCCGTCGCGGCTCGCGCTGGCGCTGGAGCTGGGCGCGACGCACACGATCAACAGCAAGGAAGTCGATGTCGTCGACGCGATCCGCCTGATCACCGGCGGCGGGGTCGACTACGCGCTCGAATCGACCGGGCTGCCCGCCGTGCTGTCGCAAGGGATCGAAGCGCTCGGCTCACGCGGCACGATGGGCGTGGTCGGCGCGCCGAAGCTCGGGACGAAGGCGGAATTCGACGTCAACAACCTGCTGCTCGGCGGTCGTTCGATCCGCGGCATCGTCGAAGGCGACAGCGTGCCGCAGACGTTCATTCCTCAGCTCGTCCAGCTGCATCTCCAGGGGCGGTTTCCGTTCGACCGGCTGGTGAAGTTCTATCCGCTCGAACAGATCAACCAGGCCGCGGAGGACAGCAGCCGCGGCATCACGCTCAAGCCGATCCTGCGTTTGCCGCATTGAGCGGCGACACGCCCCCGGTCGCGGGGAAAATCGCGACCGGGGGCGCGCATGGGCCTCGTGCGGCGGCGTAGCCGCCGCGAAAATACCGCGCCGCGGGCGCCGGGCTATATTACGCATTCGCGCGACACGCGGGCCGGCACGTCCGGCCCGAACCTTCGACCCAACTGGAGCGCAGCGTGAATGCAACCCCCGAATCCCCTGCACGGCCGGTCGACCTCGACCGGCTCCGCGCCCGCTTCGCGGCGGGCGAACCGCTGCCGGAAACGGCGTTGCCGGCCGGCGTCGCGCGCTCGTGGCTACGTTCGCGCGACGCCGGGCTCCGGCCGTGGCAAACCGCCCGCTATGAAATGCAGCGCGAACTCGACGAATCGCGCGCGGACCGCCGGCTGACCCGCTGCGTCGCGCAGGAAATCGAGCAGCTGTGGGCCGCGTTCGGCGGCAGCGAGTGGACGATCTTCTGCATCAATCCGCGCGGCACGATCGTCCACGCGCGGCGCAGCCCGCATTGCGACGACACGCTGCTGACGCCGATCGTCGCCGGGCGCCGGATCGTCGAGCCGAACATCGGCACGACCGCGCCGAGCTGCGTGATTCACGACGGCACCGAGGCGGTCGTCGCGGGCGCCCAGCACTATCTCGACGAATTCTCGCGCGTGTTCTGTCTCGCGGTGCCGCTGGTCGGTTTCGATGGGGAAGTGATCGGCGCGCTGGACATCACCGGCGTCGGCCGGCGCAATGTCGTGCAGTTGCGCGAGCAGTTCCGGCATGCGGCGCTGTCCGCCGAGCAGCGGCTGTATGCGATGCTGCGCGACTGCCATCTGCTGCAGGTGCAGTACGATCCGCGCTGGCTCGGCACGCCGCTCGCGGGCGTCGTCGCGCTCGACGAGGCCGGCCGCGTGCGCGCGGCGAGCCGGCTCGCGCGGCAGATGCTCGACCTCGCGCCGGCCGGGCCGATCGAACCGCACGATCTCCGGCAACTCTTTCCCGGCGCGACGCCCGCGCAGCAGCGTCGTTTGCTGACACCGGCGCGTACGCCGCAGCGGATCGCGCGCGACGACGGCAGCCACATCTGGGTGCGGGCCGTGCGCGCACCGCTCGATCGGGCGGCGATGCGGCGGCAATCCGATGCGCTGGAAGACGCCGCCGACGTGTGCGGCACCGCACCGGCCGCCAGCCCGCAGGCCAGCCTGCACGAGCAGTCGCTCGACGCGATCCGCCGGGCGGTCGACGAGCACGACGGCAATGTGTCGGCCGCTGCGCGGCAACTGGGCATCTCGCGCACCACGCTGTACGCGAAGCTCAGGCAGCTCGATGCAGCGGGAATCACGAACGCCGGCGCGCATTGATACTGCGTGCGGCGACGGCGACGGCGCCCCCGCCCGCCTCTCGTGCGGCCGCAACGTGAACCACACGATCGCGACCGCGCCGCCCCCGTCGCCCAAGGTGCCGATCCACGGCCGTTCGGCGTCAGCGGAATCCGCCGGTCGTGCATGCCGGCCGGCTTCGCGGCGAGCGCCGCCGGCATCGGCGATTCAGCCGCCGCCACGTCCACGTCCACGTCCACATCCACATCCGCGTCCACGGCGCGGCAACATGGCAGCGCGGCGGCATGGCGTCAGCCCGGATACCCCCCCAACCTGCCCTCGACCCCGAACCCGTCGTCCGGCGCCGGCAGTCGCCCGAGCACCCGCTCGACCTCCAGCGCGACCGCGATGAGTTCGCGATCGGTGCCGGCCGCGCCGTCGAGTGCGAGGCCGACCGGCAGCCCGTCCGCCGTCAGCCCGGCCGGGATGGTCATGCCCGGCACGCCGGCATTGCTGCCCGGCTCGGTATTGCGGATGTAGGTCGAGAACACCGAAGCGGTTTCGCCGTTGAGCATCATCGTGTCGCCCGCCGGAATCGGACACGCGGTGGCGATCGTCGTCGGAAAGACCAGCGCGTCGGCACCGCTGTCGGCGAGGCACTGCCGATACGCGGCACGCGAACGCGTCCGCCGGTCGAGCGCGGTGCGGTAGGCCGCTTCGCCGATCCCGTCGGGGCCGGTGACATGGCGGGCGATCTTCGCGACGTCCGGGCTCCCCACGTTCGCGACGATGTCGTCGACCGACAGCTCGTAGCCGTTCTCGACCAGGTACGCGTGCATCGACGAACGGAATTCGTACATCGCGATGACGGCCGGCTCGTCGTCGAAGAACCCCGGATAGTCGTTCAGGTCGAGGTCGACACATTCGAATCCCGCCTGCTCCAGCTTCGCCACCGCGGCATTCGCGACCGCGTCGACGTCCGGCGCGAGGCCGCGCCAGAACGTCGTGCGCGGGACGGCCAGGCGCACGGGGCGCGACGCGCTGCGCGCCGGCATCGACGTCGGCGCGCCGGTGCCGGAACCGGAACCGGAACCGGACAGGATCGCGTCGAGCAGCGCGATGTCCTCGACCGACCGCGCGATCGGGCCGACGGTGTCGCGCGTGCGCGAAATCGGCGCCACGCCGCCCGACGGGTAGCGCCCCACGGTCGGCCGCAGGCCGACGGCGCCGCACAACGCGGCCGGAATCCGGACCGAGCCGCCGGTGTCCGTGCCGAGCGCGGCGGGCACCACGCCCGCGCCGACCAGCGCGCCCGAGCCGCTGCTGCTACCGCCCGGAATCCGGTTGAAATCGTACGGGTTGCGTACCGCGCCGGTGACGCGGTTGTTGCCCGACACGCCGAATGCCAGCTCGTGCAGGTTGGCCTTGCCCGCGATCAGCGCCCCGTGCGCGAGCAGCCGCGCCACCACCGGCGCGTGCTGCGGCGGCACACGGTTGTGCAGCGCCAGCGTGCCGTTGCCGGTCGGCAGGCAGGCGGTGTCGATGTTGTCCTTGATCGCGATCGGCAGGCCCAGCAGCGCGTGCGGGGTGGCCGACGTCGCGAGGTCGCGGTCGCAGCGGGCCGCTTCGGCAAGCAACCGCGCATCGTCGACGCACGTGAAACCGTTCAGGTAGCGCCAGCGTGCGTGCCGCTCGATCAGCGCGTATGCGTACTCGACACAGGAAAACGTCCGGCGCAGGATCGCGTTCCGGGCTTCGGTGAGCGTCAGGGTTTCCAGGGTGGGCATCGTCGTCGTTCCTCGTCACGGGAGATCGCTACAAGGTAGGGCGTGCCGATTTTGACGCCCATCATCACAATGGATGACCCCGGCCGACGGCCGCGCCGCCGGTCACGCCAGCGCGGCGGCCAGGCTCGCGCGGTTGGCGACGCCCTTCTTCGCCATCACGCGCCGCAGATGCGTGCGGACCGTCGACAGCCCGATGCCGAGCGTGCGCGCGACGTCCTTGTCGGTGTAACCGGCGGCGACGAGCCGCGCGACGTCGCTCTCGCGCTCGGTCAGCCCCGTGCATGCGTGGCGCCGCCGCAGCAGCGCGCGCCGGAAAAACGGCTCGATGCCGTTCAGCAGCAGCTTGTCGCGCTCGGTGAAATCCGGCCGCCCTTGCGCGCGCCAGATGCGCAGGTCGCCGACGTGCGTCGCGCCGTCGAACGCGTAGACGTTGATGCCGTGATGCATGCCGCCGCGGCGCAGGAAATCGTTGTAGAACTCGGTTCGTTCCAGCTCGTGCCGGCTCACCACGTCGTCGACGCAGGTCGCCACGCGGCGCGCGCACAGTTGCGGCGTAACCGGGTCGATATGCTGGAACCACGCTTCGTACCGCGCGATCTGCAGCGGATCGACGTTGTACGCGAACCCGTTGCGCCACTGGCCGGTGTGTTCGTCGCAATCGAACGACGCGGCGAAATCCGCGCGGATCAGCTGCGTGATCGCGGGCAACACGACCGTCCGCACGTCGACGACCGGCCCCAGTTCTTCCAGGCGGGCGACGATGTCGCCGAACAGCCGGAGTTCCTCCGGCGTGATGTCGGAGACGGACAGGTTCATGACGCCGCCGCGACCGACGCCTGCCATAACGCGGCCACGCCGGCGTAATCCCTGACCTTGAACGCCGAGCCGTCGCGGACGTGAACCCAGCCGAGCGTGCGCTCGGCGAGCGGCTTGTCGTGGTCGTCCGTCGCGATCTTGACGATCGCATGCGCGCGGATATGCACGAGACCGTCCGGATAGTCGGACGACGGGTTCGCGAGCGTCACCGTCACGAACGGGCCGAGCTCCTGAAGGAGCCGGGCGGCCGGCGGCTGGTCGGCCATCAGCAACGCACCGCCCTTCACGCGGTCGTCCACGCGGATGGCCATGCCGCCCGGCCGCCGCTGCGCGGCGGTCGGCAGCGACATCCACAGCACGTGGCCGGCGTTCAGATAGACCTCGTCGGGGTCGCCCATCGCGTCGCGGGTTTCAATCCGGGCTATCGGCATGCAGGGTCTCCAGTCGAATATGGGCACCGCGTGCGGGTGCGGCGGCACCATGATGCCGCAATTTGCCGGCGTTCCGCGTGTCTCGCGTCGAAGAAGGGCGCGGCCACCCGTGGCAGGGCAACCGCGCCGCGCGCACGTGACTTGCTGCCTTGCCTGCGTGCCGTCGGTTCGCCCATCCCTGTTCGTGCGGGAAGCAAATGCCCCGGGCCGGGCCGCCGTCACTACCCGCCGGTCGCCGCTGTCGGCTCCGCTTCCGCCCGTTTCGCGTGAAGCCGCAACGCGAGCCACGCGATCCCGACCGCGACCGCGCCGACCACGCCGCCGAAGGTGCCGACCCACGGCAGCCCGAAGTCGCCGGCGATATGGTTGCCGATCAGCGCGCCCGCGCCGATGCCGACGTTGTACAGCCCCGAGAAGATCGACACCGCGAGGTCGGTTCCTTCCGGCGCCAGCTTCAGCACCCACGCCTGCATGGCCAGGCCGAAACAGACGATCGCCCCGCCCCACACCAGCGTATGCACGGACAGCGTGACGATGTTCAGCGCGCACGGGAACAGGATCAGCAGGCATCCCGCGAGCGCGACGATCGACCCGAGCAGGAAGTCGTCGGGACGGTGCGGATAGATGCGGTTGAAGCAGATCGCCGCCGGTATGCCGGCGATGCCGAACAGGATCAGCACATACGTGATCCGGCTGCTGCTCGCGTGGTTGACGCTCTGGACGAAGGGCTCGATGTACGTGTACGACGTGAAGTGCGCGGACACGACGAGCACGGTGATCGCGTACAGCGCCACCAGCGCGGGCCTGCGCAGGAACACGCCGACGCTGCCGAGCGACCCCGCGCCCTGGCTCGGCGATACCGGCAACGTGGCGCGCAGCAGCAGCAACGCGACGCCCGCCGCGCCGGCGATGATCAGGAACGTGACCCGCCAGCCGAAGGTCTCGCCCACCACGCGCCCGAGCGGAATGCCGGCCACCATCGCGATCGCCGTGCCCATCGCCAGCAGGCTGAGCGCACGGCTTTTCCGGTCGCTCGGTGCAAGGCGCACGGCCAGCGGCACGGAAATCGACCAGAACACCGCGTGCGCGCACGCGATGCCCAGCCGGCCGACCATCAGCACCGCGAAATTCCACGCGACGCCGGTCACGACATGGCTGCCGATGAACACCAGCAACGCCACCGACAGCAGCTTGCGACGCTCGACATGGCGCGTGGCCAGCGTCAGCGGCAGGGACACGACGGCCACCGCCCACGCATAGATCGTCAGCATCAGGCCGACGTCGGTCGCCTGCATGTGCAGGCTGTCGCCGATCGCGCTGAGCAGCGCGACGGGCACGAATTCGGTGGTATTGAAAATGAAGGCGGTGAGGGCCAGGGCCAGTACGCCCCACCACGAGTGCCTGGAACTGACTGCGTCCGGTGTTGCCATACGTGGATTCGACGAGACGAGGGTTGGGGGCGCGCGGCGCGGAGAACCCGGCCCGGCGATCGCCGCGATTGTACCAGCGGCGCCTGACACGGCGCGGCGCGGGGTGGCCGCGGGACATGGTCATGACATGGCCTTGCGCCGATAATGTGCGGCACGCTTTCACGACCCGTTCGCTCGACCCTTGTCCGCTCGCCCCCGGCGAGCCAGGAGATTCACATGCGCATTGAAACGTCATTTCTGTTCGATCTCGACGGCACGCTCGTCGACAGCGTCTATCAGCACGTGCTCGCGTGGAAGGAGGCGCTCGATGCCGAAGGCATCGAACTGTCGGTGTGGCGCATCCACCGCAAGATCGGCATGAGCGGCGGCCTGTTCCTGAATCAGCTGCTGCGGGAGACGTCGGGCAACCTCGACGCCGAACGCGTCGAGCGCCTTGCCCGCCTGCATGCGGCCGCGTACCAGCGGCTGCGCGCGCAGGTCCGGCCGCTGCCCGGCGCGCGCGAATTGCTGGCCGCGCTGTCGGCGGCGGGCATCCGCTGGGCGATCGCGACCAGCGGACGAATGGAAACGGCCGCCATCAATCTCGAGGCGCTCGGCGTCGATCCGGCGAAGCAGGTCGTGGTCACGCGCGACCAGGTCAAGTACGCGAAGCCCGACCCCGACCTGTTCCTGACGGCCGCCGCGCAACTGAACGTGCCGATCGAACACACGGTCGTGGTCGGCGACAGCATCTGGGACATGCTCGCCGCGAGCCGCTGCCGCTCGCTCGGCGTCGGGCTGCTGTCGGGCGGTTACGGCAGCGACGAGCTGGAACGCGCGGGCGCGCTGCGCGTGTACGACGATCCGGCCGATCTGCTGTGGCATCTCGACGAGATCGCGGCGCGCCCCTGAACCGCCCGCCTCGCCGACGGCACCCCTGCGCGGGATCGCCGTCGGTTTCACCGGCCGCGAACGGCCGGCCGCGCCGTGCCATAACGCCATACAGCCGACGAGCAGCTCAATCGTCGTCCACGCGCCTGTCGATCAGGTACCGACCCCGCTCGACGCCCGCGCGCAGCGCCTCGACCTCGGTCAGCCACTCGGGGCCGGCCGGCTCCGGCACGATCAGCTCGATGCGCGCGCCGCCGACATACACCTGCACCTCGTCGCGCCACGCGCCGCGTTCGTCGCGCCGGGCCCAGACGAGGATTTCGTGGCCGCGATACGGGTCGCGAACCTGTGCGTCCTGTTGATGTTGCATGGTGGCCTCCTGTCCTTATCTGCGATTCCGATGCAAAAAATGCGCGCCGCGTGACCACCGCGCGCGCGGCGAACCTTGTGCGCACGCGCCGTGCCCGGCCGGCACGCGGCTTGCGTCCCGTTACGTATCGACCGTATCGACAGTCTTGACCGTTCCGGGCCGCCTCGCGCGGGCCGCAAGGATTTCCCATCATGATCGGCCACCTCGAACTTCTCGGACGCCTGCTGCTGGCCGCGCTGCTCGGCAGCGTGATAGGGCTCGAACGCGAACGCCTGAACTGGGCCGCCGGGCTGCGCACGCACATGCTCGTCTGCGTGGGCTCCGCGCTCGTGATGCTGGTGTCGACGTTCGGCTTCGAAGACGTGCGCGGGCAAAACGGCGTCGTGCTCGACCCGTCGCGGGTCGCCGCGCAGGTGGTGTCGGGCATCGGCTTTCTCGGCGCGGGCTCGATCCTGCTGCGCGGCGAGGTCGTGCGCGGGCTGACGACCGCCGCGAGCCTGTGGGCCGTGGCCGGTGTCGGGCTTGCCACGGGCGGCGGCATGTACATGGCGTCGATCGGCGCGACGGCGATCGTGCTCGCGATTCTCGCGGGCGTGAAGCCGCTCGAGCGCCGCTTCATCGCGCAGCGCCAGCAACGCACGCTGCTGCTCGTGGCCGAACGCGGCGGCCTTACGCTCGGCACGCTGCATGAGGCGCTCGGCCCCGGCCGGGTGCGCGTGAAGCGGTTCATCGTCCAGCAGTCGGACGACGATCCCGACACCGACGACATTTCCGTTTCGTTCTCGCGCACCAGCGGACCGGAATTTGCCGCCATCTGCGAAACGCTGCAAAGCATCGCCTGCGTACGGACCTGTCAACCCGATACCGCGTCAAGGAGCTTCGCGTGACCCGCACCGACCTGCTCTCCCATCTCGTGTCGTGCCAGCTCGCGGCGCGCATGCGGTCCGGCGCGTGGCTCCCGACCCGCCAGCTCGTGGGCGCGCAGCGCGCATGGCTCGCGAGCCATCGCGCCGAATGCGGATGGCTCGAGCGGATCAAGATCGCGGACGCCTCGACGACGATCGCGCAAGGCATCTACGCCATCGCGGTCGCGCACGGCGATCCGGCCAGCGGCGAACGCGTGCGGCTCGATGCGGATTCGCCCGAACTGCAGGCGCTGCGCGCACGCTGCGACGCGCTGCTGCAGCATATCGACGGCGATCGGGACGTCGACGCGCGATGATCGTGCGGGATCACGCGACACGGGCCGAGCGCCGACGCGACGGCCGACGGCGCCGCGCACGTTCCCGACCGTGTGCCCGGTGTTCTCGCTGGCCCCGATCCGGGCCCATCCGGGCGAGCTGCTGATCGACGTGGCCGTGCATCGCAGCGTGCGCGCGGCATACCACTATCCATCCGCTGGTCGCGCGAATGCGGGCGACGCCCGCGGCGGGCACGTCGCTTGCGCGGTGAGCCGGTTTCGACCGGACGGAGCCCACCCATGCGAACCGACGCCCTCGACGGACAGGCACTCGACTACTGGTGCGCCCGCGCACTGTGCGTGGACGACGAAGACACGCTGCGCTTCACCGCCGTCACGCCGACCGTCGTCGTGACGGCCGCCTGTGACGCGTTCCGGCACCTCGATGCCCCGTTCACGCCGTCGACATCGTGGACCGACGCCGGCACGGTACTCGACCGCGTCGACGATCTGCGGATCACCCGCCACGGCGACGACGTCGAATGCGACGCCACCTTCGCCGACGGCCCGTCGACCTGCGGCGCGCACGCCCGCGATGCGCGCGTGGCGCTGCTGCGCGCGTTCGTCCGCGCGCGCTTCGGCGACGAGATCGACCCGCCGCCGCCGTTCGCGCACCGGATCGAACACGGCGCCGTCGTGCGCTACGACCCCGGCGTGCCGCTGCCCGACGCGGACGACGATCGCGGCACGGGCGACAGCACGGATATCCGCTCGATACCGCGCATGTAAGTGCATGCATGTACCCGGCGTTCATGTAAAAACGACAGTCCCGGCACCGGCCGGCTTCCCGCGCGCGCCTTGCCCGGCGGGACACCGCACGGCGGGCACGCGCGTTGCGGCACATCGGCGCTATCGACTGCCGCCACCCGCTCCGCGCCACGCCATGGACTCCACGCCGACCTTCGCCCCGCATATCTATTTCTGCGACGCCCGCCTCGTCGGGCCGCTCGACGCTTGGCCGCAGACATTCGCGCACATCGCGGGCATGGGCTTCGATCACGTGCTGGTCGGCGGCTTCTGGGCCGCGAGCGTCGCCGGCTTTCCGCGTCACGTGGCCGATTTCCGGCGTCCGGCCCAATCGTTCGCGACGCGTGCAAGCGCGCTCGAAACCTTCTCGCGGCTCGCCCAGCTCGCGCACGGCCACGGGCTGCGCCTGCTGCTCGAAGTCGTGCCCGACCGCATCGCGCGCGACAACCCGCTGCGCGCCGAACATCCGGACTGGTACGTCGAGCGCACGCACGACGACGCGCTGATCGATCCGCGCGGCACTGCGCACGCGCTGGACCTCGCCCACGCGAACCTCGGGAGCGACGCGGTGCGCGACGCGCTGGCAGCCTGGTGGTGCGCGCACCTCTGCGCATTCGCCGATGCGGGTGCCGCCGGCTTCCTGGTCGACGCGCCGCATCATCTGCCCGCCGACTGGTGGCCCGGCTGGCGCGCGGCGCTGCGCCGGGCGCGCCCGGACGTCGCGGTGCTCGCGGGCGTGCCCGGCCATGCGCGGGACGCGCTCGCGCAGCTCGAAGGCACCGGGTTCGACGCGGTGTTTTCATCGGTACGCTGGTGGGACCTGCGCGCGCCGTGGTTCGTCGACGAACACCGGCTGCTGCGGCGCATCGGCTCGCCGATCGCGTTTCCCGACGCGTTCGACGGCGCGCGCCTCGCCGACGACTGGCCCGACGCGCCGGACGATACCGTCGCCCGCGCCTATCGCCGCGCACTGTGGACGGCCGCGGCCGTCGGCACCGGCTGGCTCGTGCCGATGGGCTTCGAACGCGGCGTCACGGTGCCGCTGATGGCGCGCGACGCCGATGCGGCGCGCTACCGCGCCGCATTCGAGCGCGCGCGCTTCGACCTGTCGGGCGCGATCGCCGATGCGAACGCGTGGCGCCGCGCCACGCCCGTCGCGGCCGCGCGCGGCGAAATCGTGCAGCTGAGCGCGCCCGGCGCGGCGGCGACCACGCTGCTGCGCGGCATCGGGCCGTCGCTCGAACACGACGAAGCCGCGCTGCTGATCGCCCTGAATCCCGATCTCGACTCGGCGGCAACGGTCGACCCCGCGACGATCCTGCCCGGCGTGCCGGGCGGATTCACGCGCGTCGTCACGCACGACGGTACGCGAGCCACCCCGCCGGCCGCGCTGGAACCGTTCACGCTCGAACCCGGCGCCTACGCGCTGCTGCATGCGTGGCCCGCACCGCCCGCCACGACACGCGCCGACGCCGCGAGCGAGCGCGGCGCGCTGTCCGCCGCGCTCGCGGCCGACCGGATCGCGATCGAGCGCGTCGAGCCGTCGGTCGACGGCGGCCGCTTCGCGGTCAAGCGCGTGATCGGCGAGACGCTCGTCGTCCGTGCATCGATTTTCACCGATGGGCACGCGCATCTCGCGGCCGCGCTGCAGTGGCGCGCCGCCTGCGACGACGACTGGCGCGAAATCCCGTTCGAAGCCGAACCGAACGACGGCTGGCACGCACGCGTCACGCTCGACCGGCTCGGCCGCCACGAGTTTCGCGTGATCGCGTGGCGCGACGACTGGGCGTCGCTCGTCGACGATGTCGCGAAGAAAAACGCGGCCGGCCAGGACGTGACGCTCGAACTGCGCGAAGCGCAGCTGCTGCTCGCGACCGCGCTCAGGCTCGCCGATCCGCTCGATGCACGCGCGCTCACGCGGATGGAACAGCTGGCCGCCGGGTTCAAGGACGCGCCGGCCGACGCGCGGCTCGCGCAACTCGGCGCGGCGCCGCTCGCCGATGCGTTCGCGGCGCTACGCTACCGTCCGTTCGTCACGCACACGACGCCCTTCCCGGTCGACGTCGAGCGCCGCGCGGCGCGCTTCTCGAGCTGGTACGAGATGTTTCCGCGCTCGGCGAGCGACGACCCGGACCGGCACGGCACGTTCGACGACGTGATCGCGCACCTGCCGCGCATCCGCGACATGGGTTTCGACGTGCTGTATTTCCCGCCGATCCACCCGATCGGCACGACCGCGCGCAAGGGGCGCAACAACAGCCTGACGGCCGGCCCCGACGACGTCGGCAGCCCGTATGCGATCGGCTCGCCGGACGGCGGCCACACGGCCGTGCATCCGCAGCTCGGCACGCTCGAATCGTTCCGCGCGCTGGTCGACGCCGCGCGCGGTCACGGGCTCGAGATCGCGCTCGATTTCGCGATCCAGTGCTCGCCCGACCATCCGTGGCTCGCCGCGCATCCGGGCTGGTTCGCGTGGCGGCCCGACGGCTCGCTGCGCTTCGCGGAGAATCCGCCGAAGCGCTACCAGGACATCGTGAACCCCGATTTCTACGCGCCCGATGCGTTGCCCGACCTGTGGCTCGCGCTGCGCGACGCGATACTGTTCTGGGTCGACGCGGGCGTGCGGATCTTCCGCGTCGACAACCCGCACACGAAGCCGCTGCCGTTCTGGGCGTGGATGATCGCCGACGTGCGCGGCCGGCATCCGGACGTCGTGTTCCTGTCCGAGGCGTTCACGCGGCCGGGGATGATGTATCGCCTCGCGAAAGTCGGCTTCTCGCAGTCGTACACGTACTTCACGTGGCGCGAATCGAAGCGCGAATTCATCGACTACCTGACCGAGCTGACGGCCGGCCCCGCGCGCGAGTTCTTCCGCCCGAACTTCTTCGTCAACACGCCCGACATCAACCCGCGCCACCTGCAGAACGCGCCGCGCACGCAGTTCGTGATCCGCGCGGCGCTCGCGGCGACGCTGGCCGGGTCGTGGGGCATGTACTCGGGCTTCGAGCTCGGCGAATCGGCGCCGCTGCCGGACAGCGAGGAATACGCGGACGCGGAGAAGTACGAGCTGCGCGCGCGCGACTGGCGCCGCGCCGCGCACATCGGCGCCGAGATCGCGCGGCTGAACCGCGCGCGACGCGCTCACCCGGCCCTGCAGACGCATCTCGGCATCACGTTCGCCGACGCGGACAACGACGCGGTGCTCGTGTTCGTGAAGGCGACGCCGGCGTTCGACAGCGTGGTCGCCGTCGCGATCAGCACCGACCCGTGGCATCCGCAGGTCGCGAACTTCACGCTCGACGCATCGCTGTGGCGCGGTTTCGGGCTCGTCGACGGCGAACCGCTCGACGCGCTCGAACAGGACGCCACACACGCGGAAACCTGGCGCGGGCATCGCCAGTACGTCTCGCTCGATCCGCACGCGCGGCCGTATGCGATCTGGCGGCTCACGCCGTCTCCAGGCGCCGCGCGGGCGGCGGCGCGCGAACCGGGCGACGCCCGGCCCATTTCGGGAGCCCATGGATGATGAAACGCGAAGATTCCCTCGACGACGTGCGTCGCGCACAGTTCCCGTCGCTCGAGCCGGCCGGCACGCCGCGCCGGCGCCGCGCGCGCCGCCGCGCGCCGGCCCTCTGTGCGGACGATCCGCTGTGGTACAAGGACGCGATCATCTACCAGGTGCACGTGAAGTCGTTCTACGACTCGAACAACGACGGCATCGGCGATTTCCCCGGCCTGATCGCGAAGCTCGACTACATCGCCGAACTCGGCGTCGACACGATCTGGCTGCTGCCGTTCTACCCGTCGCCGCGCCGCGACGACGGCTACGACATCTCCGACTACCGCGACGTGCATCCCGACTACGGCACGCTCGCCGACGTGCGGCGCTTCATCCGCGAAGCCCATGCGCGCGGCATCCGCGTGATCACCGAGCTGGTGATCAACCACACGTCGGACCAGCATCCGTGGTTTCAGCGCGCGCGCCGCGCGAAACCGGGCTCGAATCACCGCGACTACTACGTGTGGTCCGACACCGACACGAAATACGCGGGCACGCGGATCATCTTCCTCGATACGGAAACGTCGAACTGGACCCACGACCCGCTCGCCGGCCAGTACTACTGGCACCGCTTCTATTCGCACCAGCCCGACCTGAATTTCGACAACCCGGCCGTCGTGCGCGAGGTGCTGCAGGTGATGCGCTTCTGGCTCGACCTCGGCATCGACGGGCTGCGGCTCGACGCGGTGCCGTATCTGGTCGAGCGCGAAGGCACGAACAACGAGAACCTGCCCGAGACGCACGCAATCCTGAAGCAGATCCGCGCGACGATCGACGCCGAGTACCCGAACCGGATGCTGCTCGCCGAGGCGAACCAGTGGCCGGAGGACGTGCAGGAATATTTCGGCGACGAGAACGAATGCCACATGGCGTTCCACTTCCCGCTGATGCCGCGCATCTACATGTCGATCGCGAGCGAGGACCGTTTCCCGATCGTCGACATCATGCGGCAGACGCCGGCACTCGCGCCGAGCAACCAGTGGGCCGTGTTCCTGCGCAACCACGACGAACTGACGCTCGAGATGGTCACCGACTCCGAGCGCGACCTGCTGTGGCAGACCTATGCAAGCGACCGGCGCGCGCGGCTGAACCTCGGCATCCGGCGCCGGCTCGCGCCGCTGATGGAACGCGACCGGCGCCGCATCGAGCTGATCAACTCGCTGCTGCTGTCGATGCCCGGCACGCCGGTGATCTATTACGGCGACGAACTCGGGATGGGCGACAACATCCATCTCGGCGACCGCGACGGCGTGCGCACGCCGATGCAGTGGTCGTCGGACCGCAACGGCGGCTTCTCGCGCGCCGACCCCGAACTGCTGGTGCTGCCGCCGGTGATGGGCTCGCTGTACGGCTATGACGCGATCAACGTCGAGGCGCAGACGCGCGACCCGCATTCGCTGCTGAACTGGACGCGCCGCATCCTGTCGACCCGCCGCGCGTCGCAGGCGTTCGGGCGCGGCACGATCCGCTTCCTGCGCCCGGAGAACCGCAAGGTGCTCGCGTACCTGCGCGAGCTGGACGGCCACGATCCGGTGCTGTGCGTCGCGAACCTGTCGCGCGCGTCGCAGGCCGTCGAACTCGACCTGTCCGGATTCGCGGGCCGCGTACCGATCGAGATGACGTCGGATTCCCCGTTTCCGCCGATCGGCCAGCTCCCGTATCTCCTCACCTTCCCGCCGTACGGCTTCCTGTGGTTCGTGCTCGCCGAACATGGCCGCGAGCCGTCGTGGCGGCAGCCGCACGCGGAAGCGCTGCCCGAATACGTGACGCTCGTGATGCGGCGCGGCGAGGCGCGGCCGAACCTCGAGCAGCTGCACACGCTCGCGCACGATGCGCTGCCGTCGTGGCTCGCGCGGCGGCGCTGGTTCGCGTCGAAGGACCGCACGATCGGCGAAGCCCGGCTGAACGTCGTCACGCCGGTGCCGGGCGAGCCGTTCGAGTATGCGGAGGCCTGGGTCGAATCGGGCGCGCAGCGCGACGTCGAACGCTACGTCGTGCCGCTCGCGGCCGCATGGGGCGGCGAGACCTCGCAGCCGCTGTTCACGCAGCTCGCGCTCGCGCGCGTGCGGCGCGGCCACACGATCGGCTACCTGACCGACGCGTTCGCGCTGCCGGCGTTCGCACGCGGGATGCTGCGCAAGCTGCGCGACGGCGCCGTGGTGCCGACCTCCGACGGCGGCCGCCTCGCGTTCCTGCCGGAAGACGCGCTCGCCGCGCTCGACCCCGGCGACGACGCCGAAGTGCGCTGGCTCGCGGCCGAGCAGAGCAACAGCTCGCTCGTGATCGGCGACGCGATCGTGCTGAAGCTGGTGCGCAAGGTCGCGCACGGCGTGCATCCGGAAGCGGAAATGAGCCGCTACCTGACGCGGATCGGCTACCCGAACACCGCGACGCTCGCGGGCGAAGTCGTGCACGTCGACCCGGACGGCACGCCGCATACGGTCGCGATCCTGCAGCGTTATGCGGACAACCAGGGCGACGCGTGGACGCGCTCGTTCGACTTCCTGCGCCGCGCGGTGGACGAGCTCGCGCTGCCGGCCGCGGACAACGACGAAACCGACGACGCCGACGAGGAACCCGAGGCGCTGCTCGGCTACGCGGCGTTCGCGGGCATCATCGGCACGCGGCTCGGCCAGCTGCACGTCGCGCTCGCGCAGCCGTCCGACGACCCCGCGTTCGCGCCGGAGCGGGCGGCGCCCGGCCATGTCGACGGCTGGTGCGCGGACGCGATCGCGTCGTTCGAGCGCGCACTCGACGTGCTGCACACGCGGCTCGACGCGCTCGATCCCGCGATGCGCGCGGCGGCCGACACGCTGCTCGCGTCGCGCGACGCGGCCGCGCGGGCACTCGGCGAACTCGTGCCGCGCACGCTCGACGCGCAATGCATGCGGATTCACGGCGACTTCCATCTGGGGCAGGTGCTCGACGTGCAGGGCGACGCGCTGCTGATCGACTTCGAAGGCGAGCCGGCGCGCCCGCTCGAGCGCCGCCGTGCGAAGTCGCATCCGCTGCGCGACGTGGCGGGCCTGCTGCGCTCGCTGTCGTATGTGAGCGCGACCGCGCAGTTCGCGATCGAGAAAGCGCCGCCGCAGGCGGCCGGCCGCAAGCGTGCGCTGTTCGACCGCTTCGGGCAGGCCGCCGCCGACCGTTTCGTCGACTGCTATCGCGCGGCCGCCGACCTCGCGCCCGCGCGCTTCGTCGATCCGCGCTACGCCGACCGCCTGCTCGCGCTGTTCCTGATCGACAAGGCGTCGTACGAGCTGTGCTACGAAGCGGCGAACCGCCCCGACTGGCTGAGCGTGCCGGTCGGCGGGCTCGCGGCGCTGGTCGAACGGCTGCTCGACGACGGCGGCGCATCCGACGACGGAGGCACGCGATGACCGATACGCTGTTCGAACGATCCGACATCGACGCGCTGCTCGCCGGACGTCATCCCGATCCGTTCGCGTGCCTCGGCCCGCACGGGCAGACCGGCCGCACCGTCGTGCGCGCGCTGCTGCCCGGCGCGACCGGCGTGCACGTGCTGTCGCCCGACGGCGACGAACTCGGCACGCTCGCCTGCGTCGATCGCGCCGGCTGCTTCGCGGGCACGATCGCACGCAACGGCGGCGCCCCGCACTACCTGCTCGCGGTCGACTGGCCGGACGCGCGGCAGGTGATCGACGATGCGTACGCGTTCGGCACGCTGCTCGACGACGCAACGCTCGCGCGCCTGTCGGCCGGCGACCCGGCCGCGGTGCTCGACTGCCTCGGCGCGACGCCCCTGCGCATCGACGACACCGACGGTGTGCGCTTCGCGGTCTGGGCGCCGAACGCGCAGCGCGTGTCGGTGGTCGGCGATTTCAACGCATGGGACGGCCGCCGCCATCCGATGCGGCTGCGGCAGCCGTCGGGCGTGTGGGAGCTGTTCGTGCCGGGCATCGGCGCGGGCGAGTGCTACAAGTACGAGCTGCGCGCGGCCGACGGGCGCGTGCTGCCGCACAAGGCCGACCCCTGTGCGCGCGCGACCGAGGCGCCGCCGCGCACGGCGTCGGTCGTCGCCGACGTTGCCGCGCTCGACGCGTTCGCGTGGCACGACGACGGCTGGATGCACGCGCGGCCGCGTGCCGACCGCTACCGCGTGCCGTGGTCGATCTACGAGGTGCACGCGGAATCGTGGCAACGCGTGCCCGACGAGATGAACCGCAGCGCGACGTGGGACGAACTCGCCGAGCGGCTGATTCCGTACGTGAAGGGGATGGGCTTCACGCACGTCGAGTTCATGCCGATCGCCGAGTACCCGTTCGGCGGATCGTGGGGCTACCAGCCGCTCGCGCAGTTCGCGCCGTCCGCGCGCTTCGGGCCGGTCGACGGTTTCGCACGCTTCGTCGACCGCGCGCATGCGGCCGGCATCGGCGTGCTCGTCGACTGGGTGCCCGCGCATTTCCCCGACGATCCGCATGGCCTTGCGCAGTTCGACGGCACGGCGCTGTACGAGCACGCCGACCCGCGCGAAGGCTTGCATCCCGACTGGCACACGTGCGTGTTCAACGTCGGGCGTACGGAAGTCGGCGCGTTCCTCGCCGCGTCGGCGCTCGCGTGGGCGCGCCGGTATCACGTCGACGGCATCCGCGTCGACGCGGTCGCGTCGATGCTGTACCGCGACTATTCGCGCAAGGAAGGCGAATGGGTGCCGAACGTGCACGGCGGCCGCGAGAACCTCGAATCGGTCGCGTTCCTGCGCATGCTGAACGACACGCTGCACGGTGCGGCCGCGCCGGCCGGCGTCGTCACCATCGCGGAGGAATCGACCGCGTGGCCGGGCGTCACCGCGCCGACCGGCGACGGCGGGCTCGGCTTCGACTTCAAGTGGAACATGGGGTGGATGCACGACACGCTCGCGTACCTGCGCGAAGACCCGGTGCACCGCCGCCATCACCACGACCGGATGACGTTCGGGCTCGTGTACGCGTTCTCCGAGCGCTTCGTGCTGCCGCTGTCGCACGACGAGGTCGTGCACGGCAAGGGTTCGCTCGTCGCGAAGATGCCGGGCGACGCATGGCAGCGGCTCGCGACGCTGCGCGCGTACTTCGGCTTCATGTGGGCGCACCCCGGCAAGAAGCTGCTGTTCATGGGCAGCGAATTCGCGCAATGGGCCGAGTTCGCGCACGACGCGACGCCGCACTGGGACCTGCTCGACGCGCCCGCGCATCGCGGCGTGCAACGGCTCGTGCGCGACCTGAACCGCACCTATGCGGCGGAACCGGCACTGCATGCGCTCGACTGCCACGCGGCCGGCTTCTCCTGGCTGATCGGCGACGACCGCGACAACAGCGTGTTCGCGTTCGCGCGCCGCGACGACGCCGGGCACCTCGTGGTCGCCGTCTGCAACTTCACGCCGGTGCCGCGCGCGGCCTACCGCCTCGGCCTGCCCGCCCCCGGGCAGTGGCGCGAGCTGCTGAACACCGACGCCGCCCCGTACGGCGGCACCGACGCCGGCAACGACGGCGCCGTGTGGGCCGAGGCCGTGCCCGCGCACGGCGAGGCGTGGTCGGCGCTGCTGCGCCTTCCGCCGCTCGCGACACTGTGGCTGACCCCCGCCTGATCACCCGCGCCCTCGACACGGAGATCCGCCCCATGCCGACCGCCCTGCCCGCCCGTCTCGAATCCGGCCGCAGCTATCCGCTCGGCGCGACCTGGGACGGCCTCGGGACCAATTTCGCGGTGTTTTCCGCGCACGCGCAGCGCATCCAGCTGTGCGTGTTCGATCCGACCGGCCGCAAGGAACTCGCGCGCCTCGACCTGCCCGAATGCACCGACGAGGTGTGGCACGGCTACCTGCCCAACGCGCATCCGGGCACCGTGTACGGGTTTCGCGCGGACGGCCCGTACCAGCCGCAGCACGGCCATCGCTTCAATTCCACCAAGCTGCTGCTCGACCCGTACGCGCGCAAGCTGGTCGGCCAGTTCCGCTGGTCGGACGCGCTGTTCGGCTATCGCGTCCATTCGAATCGCGCGGACCTGTCGATGGACCGCCGCGATTCGGCGCCCGCGATGCCGAAGTGCGTGGTGGTCGACGAGGCGTTCGACTGGAGCACCGACCGGCGCCCGCGCGTGTCGTGGCGCAACACGGTGATCTACGAGACCCACGTGCGCGGCACGTCGATGCGCCGCGCCGGGTTGCGCCCGCCCGAACGCGGCACGTTCTCGGCGTTCGCGCATCCCGCGTTCATCGATCACCTGCTGTCGATCGGCGTGACGACGGTCGAGCTGCTGCCCGTCCACGCGTTCCTGCAGCAGCGCGCGCTCGTGAACCGAGGGCTGCGCAACTACTGGGGCTACGACACGGCCGCGTTCTTCGCGCCGGAGCCCGCGTATCTCGCGACGCGGCGGCTCGACGAGATGCGCATTGCGATCCGGCAACTGCATGCGGCCGGCATCGAGGTCGTGCTCGACGTCGTCTACAACCATACGTGCGAGGGCAACGAGCTCGGCCCGACGCTGTCGTGGCGCGGCCTCGACAACGCGAGCTACTACCGGCTCGTGCCGGGCGACCAGCGCTTTCATGTCGACGAGACGGGCTGCGGCAACACGCTGAACCTGTCGCATCCGCGCGTGGTGCAGATGGTGATGGATTCGCTGCGCTACTGGGCCACCGCGTTCAACGTCGACGGTTTCCGCTTCGACCTCGGCGTGACACTCGGGCGCGAGGCGCACGGCTTCGATCCCGGCGCGGGCTTCTTCGACGCGCTGCGGCAGGACCCGGTGCTCGCGCAGCGCAAGCTGATCACCGAGCCGTGGGACCTCGGCCCCGGCGGCTACCAGCTCGGCCGCCACCCGCCCGGTTTCGCCGAGTGGAACGACCGCTTTCGCGACACCGTGCGGCGCTTCTGGCGCGGCGACGCGGGCCAGCGGCCGGAGCTTGCCGCGCGGCTCGCCGGGTCGGCCGACCTGTTCAACCACCAGCGGCGCCATACGTGGGCATCGGTCAATTTCGTCACCGCGCACGACGGCTTCACGCTCGCCGATCTCGTTTCGTATTCGGCGAAACACAACGAAGCGAACGGCGAGGACAACCGCGACGGCCGCGACGACAACTGCAGCGCGAACTGGGGCGCCGAAGGGCCCACCGACGATGCCGCGATCCGCGCGGTGCGCGCGCGCGTCGCGCGCTCGATGCTCGCGACGCTGTTCACTGCGCTCGGCACGCCGATGCTGGTGGCCGGCGACGAGTTCGGCCGCACGCAGCACGGCAACAACAACGCGTATTGCCAGGACAACGAACTGTCGTGGCTCGACTGGGACCTCGCCCACAGTGACGAAGCCGTGACGCTGATGCGCTTCGTGTCGCGGCTCGCCGCGCTGCGGCGCATGTATCCGGTGATGTCCGCGCCGGGTTATCCATCGGGCGACCGCGACGCCGCACCGGGCATGGCCGAGATCGACTGGTTCGACGAGCGCGGCGTCGCGATGACCGTGCCCGCGTGGCAGGACCGCGAACGCCGCGCGCTGACGATGCGGCGTGTCGGCACGGGCCGCACCGGGCGCACCGAGGCGCTGCTGGTGATGCTGAACGCGTCGTCCGAGACGATCGTGTTCGCGCCGCCCGCGCCGATGCTCGAATACCGCGTGCTGGTCGACACGGCCACGCCGGACGCCGGCCCGCGCAACTGGCCGGCCGACGGGCTCGACGTCGCCGCGCATGCAGCCGCGATCGCGGTGGCCGCCGTGCCGCCCGACCCGCCCTCCTGAGGACCGCCATGACATCCCGTTCCGATCGTCCAACCGGCACGCACGCGTTCGAATTGTCGTTCGGCGCGACCTGCGTCGATGCCGAACGCACGCGCTTCCGGTTTTGGGCGCCCGCCAGCCGCACGGCCGCCGTCGAACTGCACGACGATAGCGAACACACGATCCCGATGACACCCGTCGGCGACGGCTGGTTCGAGACGGTCGCACCGTGCGGCCCCGGCGCGCTGTATCGCTACCGCCTCGACGACGGTTTCACCGTGCCCGATCCGGCGTCGCGCTTCCAGCCCGGCGGCGTGGACGGCCCGAGCCAGGTCGTCGATCCGGCGTCGTATCGCTGGCGCGACGGCGCATGGCGCGGCCGGCCGTGGCACGAGACGGTGCTGTACGAGTTGCACGTCGGCGCATGCGGCGGCTACGCGAGCGTCGAGCGGCGGCTGCCGGCCATTGCCGCGCTCGGCGTGACCGCCGTCGAGCTGATGCCCGTCAACGCGTTCCCCGGTTCGCGCAACTGGGGCTACGACGGCGTGCTGCCGTTCGCGCCCGACGCGTCGTACGGGCGGCCCGAGGAGCTGAAGGCGCTCGTCGACACCGCGCACGGGCTCGGGCTGCAGGTGTTCCTCGACGTCGTGTACAACCACTTCGGCCCCGAAGGCAACCTGCTGCCGCGCTACGCGCCCGCCTTCTTCCGCGACGACCGGCGGACCGCGTGGGGGCCCGCGATCGATTTTTCGCACCCGCAGACGAGCGCGTTCTTCATCGAGAATGCGCTGTACTGGCTCGACGAATTCCGTTTCGACGGGCTGCGCATCGACGCCGCGCACGCGATCGGCGACGACGCGTGGCTGCGCGAACTCGCGCGCCGCGTGCGGGCGCATGCGGGCGACACACGCCACCTTCATCTCGTGCTCGAGAACGAACGCAACACGGCGAGCCTGCTCGGCCCCGGCGGTTTCGATGCGCAGTGGAACGACGATTTCCACAACAGCGCGCACGTGCTGCTGACCGGCGAGCGCGACGGCTACTACCACGCGTACGCCGACGCGCCGCTGCGCCATCTCGCGCGCACGCTCGGCGAAGGTTTCGCATACCAGGGCGAACCGTCGCCGCTGCACGACGGCGCCGCGCGCGGCGAGCCGAGCGCGCACCTGCCGCCCACCGCGTTCGTCACGTTCCTGCAGAACCACGACCAGATCGGCAACCGCGCGTTCGGCGAACGGCTGCGCGCGCTCGCGAACGACGACGCGGTGCGCGCGGCCACCGCACTGATGCTGCTCGCGCCGCCGATCCCGCTGCTGTTCATGGGCGAGGAAGACGGCAGCACGCAGCCGTTCCAGTTCTTCACCGACTATCGCGGCGCGCTCGCCGACGCCGTGCGCGAAGGCCGGCGCCGCGAATTCTCGGCATTTCCGGCGTTCGCCGACCCCGCGCATCGCGACCTGATTCCCGACCCGAACGACATCGCGACGTTCGTCCGTTCGTCGTCGCACCATCCGCCGGACGACAACTGGCCCGATGCGGCCGCATGGCAGCGCTTCTACCGCAGCGCGCTGACGGTGCGCGCGGTGCTCGTGACGCCGCATCTGCCGGGCGCGCGGGCACTCGGCGTCGACCTGCTCGCGGGCGACGGCGACCCTGCGGCGCTCGTCGCGCGCTGGCGCCTCGGCGACGGCAGCACGCTGACGATCGCGCTGAATCTCGGCTCGCTCGACGCGGCACTGCCCGCGCTGCCGGTCGGCAAGATCGTGTTCGAGACGCCGCCGCGCGCCCGCGACCGGCTGCCCGACCTGAAGCTGCCGCCGCGCGCGTGCATCGCATGGCGGGACGGTGCGGTCAACCACGATGCGCGGCACCATCGCGCGAACGGGCAGAGCCGATCATGACGACCGACGTTTCGATCTCGACACTCGCGCAGGCGGCCGGCCTCGAAGCCGACTGGACCGATGCCGGCGGCATCGCGCGGCGGGTGGACGACGGCGCGCTCGCCGCGCTCGTCGATGCGCTTGGCTGGCCGTGCGGCACGGCGGCTCAGCGCGTCGACAGCGCGGCGGCGCTCGCAGGCGAACACACGGCGGTGCCGCGCGTCGTGACCGGCGACGCGGGCCTGCCGCTGCCCCTGCCCGCCTCGCTCGCGCAACCGGGCGCGCGCTTCCGGATCACGCTCGAAGCGGGCGGACACATCGACGGGCGCCTGGATGCGCACGGCGCATTGCCGCCGCTCGCGATGCCCGGTTACCACGCGCTCGACATCGGCGACCGGCGCGTCGGGCTGACGATCGCGCCGCCCCATACGCACCCGTTCGACACGCGTGCGACGGATGCGGGCAGCCGCTGGGGCATCGCGGCGCAGCTCTACAGCCTGCGCCGCGCGGGCGACGGCGGCGCGGGCGACTACACCGCGCTCGCGCGGCTGGCCGCGCGCGCGGCGCGGCATGGCGCACGGGCAGTGGCGATCAGCCCGACGCACGCCGGCTATCCGGCGCTGCCCGCGCACGACAGCCCGTATTCGCCGTCGTCGCGGCGCTGGCACAACGTCGCGTATCTCGACTGCGACGCAGTGCCGGGCGCCGAGGCCGTGCGTCACGTATCCGGTGCGGCAGCCGATGCGCCGCTGATCGACTGGCCGCACGTGCTGCCGCTGAAGCTGCGCCGCCTGCGCGCGTGCTTCGACGCGTGGCGCGCCGACGACGCCTCGTCGTGCGACGCGTTCCAGCGGTTTCGCGCGACGGGCGGCGCGGCGCTCGACGCGCATGCGCGCTTCGATGCGCTGCAGGCGTTCTGCATCGAACACGGGCTCGGGGCCGACTGGCGGCAGTGGCCGGCGCCGTGGCGCGACCCGGCATCGGCGGAAGTCGACGCATTCGCGCACACGCATGCCGATACGGTCGCGTTCCATACGTTCCTGCAATGGTGCGCCGCGCGCGCGCTCGGCGACGCGCAGCATGCGGCACGCCGCGCCGGCATGGCCACCGGGCTGATCGCCGATCTCGCGGTCGGCTCCGATCGCGCGGGCAGCGACGCATGGGCGCACGGCGCGACGCTGCTGCGCGGCGTATCGCTCGGCGCGCCGCCCGACCTGTTCAACGCGGCCGGCCAGGCGTGGGGCGTGACGACCTGGACGCCGGACGCGCTGCGCGCGGAAGGTTTCGTGCCGTTCATCGAGCTGCTGCGCGCGGCGTTCGCGCACGCGGGCGGCATCCGCATCGATCACGTGCTCGGCTTCGCGCGGATGTGGATCGTGCCGGACGGCGGCTCGCCGCGCGACGGCGCGTACCTGCGTTATCCGGTCGACGATCTGATGCGGCTCGTCGCGCTAGAGGCGGCCCGCCATCGCGCGCTCGCGATCGGCGAGGATCTCGGCACGGTGCCCGCCGGGTTTCGTGAACGGCTCGGCGCGCAGGGGGTCGCGGGCATGCGCGTGCTGTGGTTCGAGCGTGATGCGGGCGGCGCGTTCCGGCAGCCGTCCGAGTGGGACCGCGACGCGATCGCGACGACGTCGACTCACGATTTGCCGACCGTGGCCGGCTGGTGGCGCGGCGTCGACCTGGCCTGGCGGCAAGCCGCGGCCCAGGCCGCCGCGCAGCACGACGACGCGGATAGGCACGACGTGGCCGCTCCCGCGCCGGATGACGCCAGTGCGCACGATTCGGACGAAATCGTGCAGGCGCGCGAGCACGACACCACACCGCGCCCGGAAGCCGGCAACGCGGCGCCACCCGACGCGCCCGCCGGCCTTCCCGCCGCGCACGCGGAACGTGCCGCCGAACGCGCGGCGTTATGGCATGCGCTGCAGCAGGCCGGCTGCGCGCCGGCCGGCGCCGCCGCCCCGCCGGCCGATACCCCGCCGGTCGGCGCGATCCTCGCGTACGTCGCGCGCAGCCCGTCGCCGCTCGCGATCGTGCCGCTCGAGGACCTGCTCGCGCTGGACGCGCAGCCGAACCTGCCGGGGCCGCCGTGCGGGCATCCGAACTGGCGGCAACGGCTGCCGCGCACGATCGACACGCTGTTCGACGCCGACGTGCGCGAACGCATCGCCGCCGTCGTGCAGGCGCGCCGTTCCAGGGAGCGCGGCGCATGACGCCGCGCGCGACGCTGCGACTGCAGCTTCATGCGGGTTTCACGTTCGACGACGCGGCCTCGCACGCCGACTACTTCGCGCGGCTCGGCGTGAGTCACCTGTACCTGTCGCCGGTTTCGGCCGCCGAACCGGGCTCGCGGCACGGCTACGACACCGTGGATTACGGCACGCTCAATCCCGAACTCGGCGGCGAAGCAGGTTTCAATCGGCTCGTCGACGCGTTGCGCGCGCGCGGCCTCGGCGTGATCGTCGACATCGTGCCGAACCATATGGGCGTCGGCGGCTCGTCGAACGGCTGGTGGAACGACGTGCTCGAATGGGGCCCCGCCAGCCCGTACGCGCGCCATTTCGACATCGACTGGCATCCGCCCGATCCGGCACTCGACGGCAAGGTGCTGCTGCCGTGTCTCGGCATGCCCTATGGCGACGCGCTCGCGGCCGGCGACATCACGCTGGGCGCCGACCCGGCCAGCGGCCGCTTCTTCATCGCGTGCCCCGGACGGCGGCTGCCCGTGGCGGCCGCCACCCATGCCGACATCCTGCGCCTCGCGAACCGCGCGGACCTGAACGCGCTCGCCGAACGCTTCGACGCCGCGCCGGCGCGCGACAGCGCACGGCTGGCCGCCGCGCATGCCGCGCTGCGCGATCACGCGGTCGCGCACGGCCCGCACGCGCTCGACGCGGTGCTACGCGGCGCCGACCCGCGCGTCGCGCGCTCGCGCACCAGCCTGCACCGGCTGCTCGAACGCCAGCATTACCGGCTCGCGTGGTGGCGCACGGCCGCCGACGAGCTGAACTGGCGGCGCTTCTTCGACATCGCGACGCTCGCGGCCGTCCGCGTCGACGACGACGCGGTGTTCGACGCCGTTCACGCGCTGCCGTTGCGCCTGCACGCGGCCGGGCTCGTCGACGGCATCCGCGTCGATCACGTCGACGGCCTCGCCGATCCGCGCGCCTACTGCCGGCGGCTGCATGCGCGACTGGCCGCGCAGCGCAGCGCGCCGCCGTATGTCGTCGTCGAGAAGATCCTCGCGCCGGGCGAATCGCTGCGCGCCGACTGGGCCGTCGCCGGCACGACCGGCTACGACTTCATGAACGACGTCGGCGCGCTGCTGCACGACCCGGCCGGCGCCGAACCGCTCGCCGCACACTGGGCGGCCGTGTCGGGCTCGTCGCGCACGTTCGCGCAGGAAGCGCTCGACGGCAAGCGGCGCGTGCTGATGCGCCAGCTCGCCGTCGAGCATGCGCGCGCCGCGCGGCTGCTGCACGGGATCGCGCGCGCGTCGCCCGCCACGCGGGACCTCAGCCTGATCGCGATTCGGCGCGTGCTGGGCGAACTGGCGGTGCGGCTGCCCGTGTACCGCATGTATCCGGCACCGCGCGAGGAGCCGGACGATGCCGACCGCCGCGTGCTCGCGCACGCGTACGAAAGCGCGTGCGCGGCCATCGATCCGGCCGACCGGTTCGCGCTCGAGCGCGTCGCCGCGTGGCTGGGCTTGCCGGCCGCACGCGTGCCGCGCGCGAACGCCGACGCGCTGGTCGCGGCGCGCGTCGCGTTCGCGCAGCTCACCGCGCCGCTCGCCGCGAAAGGCGTCGAGGATACGGCCCACTATCGTTACGGCCGGCTGCTGTCGCGCAACGAGGTCGGCGCCGATGCCGGCGACTTCAGCCTGTCGCGCGGCGCATTCCACGCACGCAACCGGCGCCGCGCGCACACCGTGCCGCACGGGCTCGTCGCGACGGCCACGCACGACCACAAGCGCGGCGAGGACGCGCGTGCACGCCTCGCGGTGCTCAGCGAGATCCCGGACGCATGGCGCACGGTATCGCTCGACTGGAGCGCGCTGAACCTGCCGCACCGGGGCCGCGCGCATCGCGATCTCGCGTGGGCGCCGGGGCCAGCCGCGGAGGCGATGCTGTACCAGACGCTCGTCGGCTGCTGGCCGCCGGCACTCGCGCCCGACGATGCGGCCGGGCTCGCCGGACTCGCCACGCGCGTCGCGCAGTGGCAGACGAAAGCCGTGCGCGAAGCGAAGCGGCACAGCGACTGGCTGGCGCCCGAACCGGACTACGAGCATGCCTGCGAAACATTCGTCCGCGCGATCCTGACGCCGCGCGGCGCCGGCGATTTCGCGCACCGGCTGCATGCGTTCGTCGCGCGGATCGCACCGGCCGGCATCGTCAACAGCCTGACGCAGACGACGCTGCGGATCGCGTCGCCCGGCGTGCCTGACCTCTATCAAGGAACCGAGTGCTGGGATCACTCGCTCGTCGATCCGGACAACCGGCGCGACGTGCCGTTCGACGCACTGGCGGCCGAACGGGTCGACGATCCGGTCGCGTCGTACCTGCCGGCCTGGCCCGATGCGCGCGTGAAACGCGCGCTGATCGAGCGGATGCTCGCGCTGCGCGCGCGGTGGCCGGCGACGTTTGCGGACGGCGCGTACGTGCCGTTACACGTGCGCGGCCCGCTTGGTCGTCACGCGGTGGCGTTCGCGCGGTGCGACGCGGCCGCCACCGTGGTGATCGTCGCGACGCGGCTCGCGAGCCGGTTGCTGGGGGAAGCGCCCGGGCTGCCGCGCGTGGCGCCCGAGCAGTGGGGCGATACGGCGGTCGTGCTGCCACGCGGAATCGCGGGGCCGTGGATCGACTGGCTGAATGGTCGGGACACGATCGATGCGCGTGACGGGGCGCTGTCGCTCGGTCGCTGCCTGGCCGGATTGCCTGTTGCGGTGCTCGTGGCGGCGCGTGCCGGCGGTTGAAGGCTGCCCGGCACTGCCGGCGCGTCTCGTATCTGGCACACCGGCGATCGTCAATCGAATCGGCCGAACGTCGACGATCCTGCGCAAGCGCTCGAACGCGATCGCCACCTCACGACCATTCTTCCGGCGGCATCGCCCCGCCGTCGTCCTCCCATAGCGGGTTGCCCTTCCTGTCGCCGTCGTGCGCGGCCACGGGCCCGCTTGAGCTGCTTGAGCCGCTCGTCCCGCTCGAGCCGCTTGAGCCACCTGGGCCGCGCCCGGCAGACCGACGCGCGTCGCGCGACGCCGGCTTGGCCGCTCGCACGCGTGGGCGCGTCGGCGTCACCGTGTGCTGATCGCCGCTGCGGCGCGCGTCGGTCGCGCTCGTCGCGCTCGTCGCGCTCGTCGCACTCGTCGCACTCGTCGCACTCGTCGCGTTCGTCTCGTTCGTCTCGTTCGTCTCGTTCGTCTCGTTCGTCTCGTTCGTCTCGTTCGTCTCGTTCGTCTCGTTCGTCTCGTTCGTCTCGTTCGTCTCGTTCGTCTCGTTCGTCTCGTTCGTCTCGTTCGTCTCGTTCGTCTCGTTCGTCTCGTTCGTCTCGTTCGTCTCGTTCGTCTCGTTCGTCTCGTTCGTCTTGTTCGTCTCGTTCGTCTCGTTCGCCTGTCGTGCATTCGAAGCCGCATTCATCCTCGTCTCCCGTGTCATGAAAAACGGACGAACGATCGCCGCAATTTCGGTGCCGTCGCCGGGCAAGCATCTTGCTGATCACGGTCATGACGAACCGACGTCCGGAGGAAGCGATGCCGACCGACCGCAACCCGCCGCCCGCCACGCGCCATCGGCTCGGCGAATGGATGGCGCGCGAAGAAACCCACATGGCCGCGTTCCGCGAAAGGATCGCGGCGGAGGCCCGCGCGCATGCCGGCGACCGCTTGCGCACGCCGGCCGTGCAGGCCCTCGCGCGGCTGTTCGACGACCATGCCGTCCTGCGCATGGGCCTGACCCGCGCAATCGACGAGGCGCTCGACGCGGGCCTGCGGCTCGGCTACGCGTCGAGCGGCGAGCTGATGACGGTGCTCGATCACCTGATGACCTATACGCCCCCTTTCAGCGAAGCGAGCCTGATCGTGTGCCCGATCAACGCGTTCCTCGATTGGCCGATGTGCATGCCGTCGGGCCATGCGGTGTTTCGCGACGCGACCGTCAACGCGCACCTGAAGCGCGTGCTGAACGTGTGGTGCGACTTCCTCGGCGGCCCGCATTCGCGCACGCATCTCGACACGTCGGCGCCCGACGGCTGGTTCTGCGACGCAGCGTGCAGGCGCCTCGGGCTGTCGCAGTTCCAGTATCGCGACGACCAGCCGCACCTGGGCTTCGACTCGTGGAACGACTTCTTCACGCGACGCTTTCGCGACGGCGCGCGCCCGGTCGAGGCACCCGACGATCCGCACGTGATCGTCAGCGCATGCGAGGCCGCGCCGTACCACACCGAATCGAAGGTGAAGCTGCGCGACACGTTCTGGATCAAGGCGCAGCCGTACTCGTTGCGCGACCTCTTCACGCCCGCGTGGCTGCCGCTCGCCGAGCGCTTCGTCGGCGGCGACATCTACCAGGCCTACCTGAGCGCGTACAACTACCATCGCTGGCATGCACCGGTGCGCGGTGTCGTCACGCACGCGTACCGTGTCGACGGGACCTACTACTCGGTCGCGGAGGCGGAAGGCACCGATCCGGCCGGGCTGAACGACTCGCAGGGTTACATGACGGCCGTCGCCACGCGCGCGGTGGTCGCGCTCTCCTGCGACGATCCCGGCATCGGCACCGTGGCGGCCGTATTCGTCGGGATGGGCGACGTGTCGTCGTGCGTGATCGACGTCGTGCCGGGACAGCGCGTCGACAAGGGCGACGAGATCGGCTACTTCCAGTTCGGCGGGTCGACGTACTGCCTGCTGTTCGAAGCCGGCGTGATCGACCGCTTCCTGCCCGCGCCGCCGTTCGACAGCCGGACACCTGTCGTCCAGGTCAACGCGGGCGTCGCGATCGCGCGGTGAGCGCCGCGCGGCGCTATGCATCACGCGTCGTTCATGTCACTCAGGTCAGTCACGTCGGTCGCGACCCCGTCATGCCGCTGCACGCACTTCAGAACCGACAAGCCGCCGGCCGTCAACACGGGCCGACGCTCGCCGGACGCGTCGTCGCGCTGCATCACGATCAGGCGTTGCTCGACGAGGGCGACGACGTCGTCGCGATCGATCTGGATCTGTTCCGGCGCGTGATGCACCAGGAACAGCACGGCAAATTCATGGGCGGTCAGCATGCTCGTTCCCCGTCTGCGGCTACGTGCGATGCGACGAAACGGTCGCATCGGCATGCGGCGCGAATCGTGCGCCGGCAACAGGCCGTTCATGCAGGGAACATGCCAGTCGACGCCACGCGAACCGCACCGCGCGCCCGGCGCGCGGCGCCATGTGGCACCGGGCAATGCCTGCGACGCGCGGCAAAGTTTTCAATTGCGTGTAATGCGGTTCGCTGGATGGCCTGATGGCTGGATGCGGCGCGGAATGACGCTTCGGGAAGCGCGACGGAGGTCAGGACTTCCCCGGACGAAACAGCCCGGCCCGCACCCGACCGCCCGGCGCACGGAAATAACCGCTATGCAGCACCACGTCCGCCCCACCGCCGTCGGCCAGCACCTCCGCGCACGCGGCCTCGATGCGCGCACGGCCGCGTTCGAACGCATCGCGCAGGTCGGCCTCCAGCGCCGACTGCGCGCCGAAATGGTCTTCCAGCGCCTCGACCGTGATCGCACAGGTTTGCGGCACGCCATCGACGTCGACGACGAAACCCAACTGCAGCGCCGCTCCGTCGAACACGGGCGGTGTGTCGGTCAGCGTCACGCGGCGGGCGGCATCGGCCGGCATCGGCTTACGCCCCCCGCGACGCAAGGCGCTCGACCAGCGCGCCATTGAACGCAGGCAGGTCGGCGGGCTTGCGGCTCGTGATCAGGTTGCCGTCGCGCACGACCTCCTCGTCGACCCACTTGCCGCCCGCATGACGGATATCGTCCTGCAGGCTCGGCCAGCTCGTCATCGTGCGGCCCTCCACGAGCCCGGCCGACACGAGCAGCCAGCCGCCGTGGCAGATCGCCGCGATCGGCTTGCCGGCGCCGACGGCCGCCGTCACGAATTCGCGCGCCGCCGGCAGCATCCGGATCGCGTCGCCGTTCACGACGCCGCCGGGCAGCACGACCGCGTCGTAATCGCCTTCGCGCGCGTCGTCGAACGTGCGGTCGACCTTCACGCGCTCGCCCTTGTCGACGTGCCGGAAACCCTGGATCTCGCCGCGCTTCTGCGAAATCACGTCGACCTGCGCGCCCTCGGCCGAGAGCGCGCGTTGCGGCTCGACGAGTTCGGCTTCCTCGAATCCGTCGACCGCGAGGATGGCCACCTTGCAATGCTCCAGCCTGCCGCTCATGAACGTCTCCTTCAGATGGGCGGCACACGTCGTGCCGCATCGGTCGTGCAGCAATCGGCGTGCCGGCCGCGGAGGCCGCGGCATGTGCACGCGCAGGGTCGCACCCGCTCGCATCGCGACACCGGCCGGGGAACGACCCGCGATCGCATCAAGGCCGGCACACGCATGCGCCCGGCCGGCCCGTTCGACGTCGCCGCGCGCCCGGCTGCAAAGATTTCAACGGGATGTAATCCGATGCGGCACGTCGGCCCGCAACGATTACTGCAGGTGCCGCGCCGCATCGAGCATCGCGTCGGTCAGTTCGATCGTCAGCGTCAGGTTTTCGTCGGTGTCGGGCAACTGCTCGAGCGTCTGCTGCACGGCCTCGTGCAGCATCGCATGCACGCGCGTGCGTGCGCCGTCGTCGAGATCCGCGTAATGCTCCATCGTGTCGCAGTCGAGCGCGAGCACGACCGAATACCGCGCCACCTCGGGCGGCGCCTCGGGCGCATTCGCCCACGCCGCATGGAACATGACCCTGCCGGTCGCGACGTCGACATGAACCGTCGTGTCGAGATCGTCCACGTCGAGCGCCTCGCCGTCGATCTCGTCGTTCTCCAGCCAAATCCGGGAATTCGATTGCATGATGTCCTCCTGCGTGGTGGCCGCGCGCCCGTCCCGGGAAACCGCGCCGTCATCGCGCCGCGCGACAGGCTTCGGATCGGTTGCTGGCTTCATGGCGTTGGCTCCGTGGTGGTGATGCGGTAACGGAAATGCCTGCCCGTGCCTTCCGGCAACGCCGTTCCAGCAATGCCCATGCCGACGTCCGCACACGCCCGGGGCGCGGCACGCGGATTGCGTCGCGTGTCTCCGCAGGACCCATCCCTCCACCCCACACGGAGCCCCGTCACATGCCTTCCGCTTCCGCTTCCCACGCACACGGCAAGCGCCTCACGCGCCGTCCCGGGCGCGCCCGCAGCGCCGATCCGGCACACCGCAAGCGCTGGTCCGGCGAAGTCACGCAACGCAGCGATGCGCTCGACATCGAGCCCGACATCTTCAAGTCCGACGATCCGGCGGCGATCGCCGCGTCGCTGAAGCGTTCGGCCGAACACAGCCGCCGCCGCAAGGCGTCGCCGTTCCAGTCGGCGATGTCGATGCTGAACTTCTACGTGAACCGCGCGGGCCGCAATCTGCCGAAAACGCGCCGCACGACGCTCGAACGCGCAAAACGCAAACTGCGCGAGGCATTCGGCCGCAAGCCCTGACCGGTTGCGCGTCCGCCTTCCCCGCCTGCCACGAGCCCGCGCATGCACGAGACGCTCTGGTACCTGATCATCGGCGCGGTGCTGCTGGGCATGGGCGTCGCGACGTCGGCGCTGCGCCACCTGCCGTGCAGCACCGCGATGATCTATCTCGTGCTCGGCGTCGCGCTCGGCCCGGCCGGCGCCGGCCTGCTGCAGCTCGACCTCGAACGCGACGCGCCGCTGCTGCGTGAAATCGTCGAAATCGCGCTGCTCGTGTCGCTGTTCGCGATCGGGCTGCGGCTGCGCGTGCCGCTGACCGACCGGCTGTGGCTCGTGCCGTGCCGCCTCGGCTTGCTCGCGATGATCGTCACCGTGCCGCTGCTCGCCGCATGCGCGGCGCTCACGCTCGGGCTCGGCTGGGGCCTCGCGCTGCTGCTCGCGGCGATCCTCGCACCGACCGACCCCGTGCTCGCGCACGACGTGCAGGTGCACGACCCGGGCGATCGCGATCTCGTGCGCTTCGCGCTGTCCGGCGAAGGCGGGTTGAACGACGGCATCGCCTTGCCGTTCGCGCTCGCGGGGCTCGCCCTGTGCGGCACGCGCGACGCGACCTACGGGCTCGCGCCGCTGTCCGGCGCGTTCGCGCTCGTCGCGCTGTGGGGCATCGCGGGCGCGGCCGCGATCGGCGGCGCCCTCGGCTGGGCGACGACGAAACTGATCGGCTGGCTGCGCACGCGGCACGCGCAGGCGCTCGGCCTCGAAGGCTTCTTCGCGCTCGCGCTGATCGTGCTGTCGTTCGGCGCCGCACAGCTCGCGCACACGTTCGGCTTCATCGCGACGTTCGCGGCCGGTGTCGCGATGCGCCGCGTCGAACACCGTGCGAGCGGCGACCGCAAGCCGCGCGAAGTGATCGGCCAGATCGATTCGGAAGATGTCGTCGCCACCGAGAAGCATCCGGAGAAGGCGCACGCGTTCATGGCCGAATCGGTGCTCGGCTTCACGATCGAACTCGAACGGATCGCGGAAGCCGTCGTGATGACGATGGTCGGCAGCGTGCTCGCGACGCTGCCGGGCCCGCTGCTCACGGGGGGGGCGGCCGCGCTGGCCGCCGTGCTGTTCGTCGTCGTGCGACCGCTCGCGGTGCTGGTCACGCTCGCGGGTTCGCGCGCGACGCAGGCGCAGCGTCGGCTGATGGCCTGGTTCGGCATTCGCGGGATCGGCTCGTTCTACTACCTGCTGTTCGCGATCGAGCACGCGCCGTCCGGCGCGGTGCGCTCGCTGGCGGCACCGGTGCTGGTCGTCGTGTCGGCGTCGGTGATCGCGCACGGGATCTCCGCGACGCCGTTGATGAACTGGTATCACCGGCTGCAGCATCGGCGCTGACGCGTTCACGTTTGCGCCTCGAGCCGCGCACGCATCGACGCCGTGAGGCGCTGGCGCGTGTGCGCGTAGCCATCCCACGGGTCGCGTTTCAGCGCGTCGAGCCGTGCGCGGAGCGTGTCGATCGTCCATTGCGCGCCGCCCGTCGTGCCGGGTACCTCGTCCCATTCGAGCGGCACCGACACGCCCATGCCGGGCCGCGCACGCACCGAGTACGCGGCGATCGTGCTCGCGCCGCGGCCGTTGCGCAGGTAGTCGACGAAGATCCTGCCGCGCCGGTGGCGCGGCCCCATCGTCGCGGTGAAGCGCTCGGGCAGCGTAGCGGCGACGTGCTGCGCGACCGCGCGGGAGAAGTCCTTCACGTCGTCCCAGCCCGCATGCCGCGTGAGCGGCACGACGACATGCAGCCCCTTGCCGCCGCTCGTCTTGCAGAACGACACGAGCCCCAGTTCGTCCAGCAGCCCGCGCACGATCTGCGCGGCGTCGATCATCGCGCGCCACGGCAGCGCCGGATCGGGATCGAGGTCGAACACGATCCGGTCGGGCCGCTCGATGTTCGACGCGTGCGCGTTCCACGTGTGCAGCTCGATCGTGCCCATCTGCGCGGCGCCGAGCAGCGCGTCGACGCTGTCGATCGACAGCAGCGGGCCGTGGCCGGGATCGAGTCCCGCGTGCTGCTTGACGAACGGGATTTCGCGGCGCTCCGCATGCTTCTGGAAGAACAGTTCGCCGGCGATGTCGCCCGGGGCGCGCACGAGCGACACGGGCCGGCCTTTCAGGTCGGGCAGCAGCCACGGCGCGACCCACAACCAGTAATGCGCGAGGTCGATCTTGCGCGTGCCGCTGCGCGGGTCGAGCACGCGATCGGGATGCGTGATGCGCACGCGGCCGACGTGATCGACGCCGGGTTCGCCGTGCGCGCGGCCGGCGGACGCATGCGATCGCGCGCGCGGCCGGCGGTCGTGACCGGAATCGGTATGCGGTGCGTGCGGGTGGTTGTCATGCGGGTTGCCATGCGCTGCGTGAGGTTCGTCCATCGTCGTCTCCGATTCGGTATGGCGCGGCACTTCGCGGACGATCTGCCGCGCCGGCTTGTCTTCGCGCTGTCGGTCGACCGCGCGGGCGCGGTGTCGCCGGCGGATGGACAACGGGACATCGACAGATCCTCGTGGCATTCGGATGAGCAGCCGGATCGGCAGCCGCCACGCAAACCGCCGCGTCGCGGCGCGCGCACGCTGACGGCAGCGAAAACCGGCACGACGGGCCTCGACCGAGCCCGCGACACCGGCCGCGGCGTCAGGGCGCGGCCAGCGCCGCGTCGAATTCGGCGCGTGTCACGTCGAGCGTCACGCTGCATTCGATCGCGGCATCCTCGACGCGCGGCTTGCGCTCGTCCACCGCGCGCCGCGCGTGGTCGCACAACCGCGTGCGCACGCGCAGCCGGTCGGCCGCGTCGAGCAAAACGTAGCGATCGACGACGTCCGGATCGAACCGCAGGTCGACCGCGCAACGCCATTCGCGCGCGTCCTCGTCGGACGGCACGCGCACCCACGACACCTGGATCGTCAGGCCGCCGGAGGCGTCGTCCGCATGCACGACGACGGTCGACTGCGACGGAAAGCCGATCGCGAGCGCATGTTCGAGTTCGGCCACGCGCTGCGACCGGTCGGGCGCGGCAGTCATCGTCGCACGACGCCCAGCAGCAGCGTGACCAGGAAGATCACGACGAAGATGTAGAACAGGATCTTCGCGATCTCGGCCGCGCCGGCCGCGATACCGCCGAAGCCGAACACGGCGGCGACGATCGCGATGATGAAGAAGATGATGGCGTATCGAAGCATGGAACCCTCCTGGATGACAGCGGTCGTCACCAAACGTCGTCGTCGGTCACGCATCGTGCTTGTGTTTCGGTTTGCCGCGCACGGGCGTGGAAGCCATTTTCTCGAGCGCTTTCTCGCTCATCGACTCGGCCATCGACCTCGCCGGCGGTTTGAGGTCCTTCATCTTCGTTTCACCGCGCTTCGCCGACAGCGCCGCGCCTGCGGCACGCTGCTGCGCCTGGGATTTTGCTGGCATGGTTGCACTCCTGTCGTGGATGGATGCGCGGGCCGACACGACGGGCGGCGCCGCGCGCGGTTGAAGATCGGTCCGGCGCGCAAGCCTCACGTCACGCGGCATCGCGACGCCGCAGGTCGGCCGCCGGAATCTTCATCGCCTGGCGATACTTCGTCACCGTACGACGCGCAAGAAGAATGCCGCGGCCCGCGAGGTTCTCCGTGAGCGCGACGTCGGACAGCGGCTCGGTTTGCCGCTCGGCCGCGATCATGTCGCGGATCAGCACCTTCGCCGCCGACGCCGAGCACACGCCCTTGCCGGCCGCCTCGAGCTTGCGCGGGAAGAAATGCTTGAACTCGAACGTGCCGTGCGGCGTGGCCATGTACTTGTTGCCCGTCGCGCGCGACACGGTCGATTCGTGCAGATCGAGCGCTTCCGCGATGTCGCGCAGCACGAGCGGCTTCATCGCGATCTCGCCGTAACGAAAGAAATCGCGTTGCCGCGCGACGATGCATTCGCCCACGCGTTGGATGGTGTCGAAGCGCTTCTGCACGTTGCGTATCAGCCAGCGCGCTTCCTGCAGCTGCTGGCCGAGCGGCGAATCGCGCTCGCCGCTCGACTGCGCGAACAGCGTCGCGTAGCGCTCGTGCAGGCGCGCGCGCGGCAGCACGGCCGGGTTGATCGTCACGATCCATTCGTCGCGTACCTGGCGCACGATCACGTCGGGCACCACGTAGTCGCCGCGCGTGCTGCCGTAGTGGTTGCCGGGGCGCGGGTCGAGCCCGCGTACCAGCGCGCAGGCGGCGTGCATCGTCTGCGGGTTGCAGCCGAGACGCCGCTGGATCTCCGCCGTCTCGCGGCGGGCGAGCCGTTCGAGATGCTCGCACGCGATCGCCTTCGCTTCCGCGAGCGCCGGCGTGCCGGCCGGAATCGCGTCGAGCTGCAGCACCAGACATTCGGACAGCGAACGCGCCGCGATCCCCGGGCGGTCGAGCATCTGCACGAGCCGCAGCGCGATCGCGAGATCCTGCTCCGACAGCAGCAGCGCCGGATCGGCCGCGGCCCGCAGCTCGGCGAGTTCCTGGCGCAGATAACCGTCGTCGTCGAGCGCGTCGATCACGACGCGCGCGGCTTCGCGATCGCGCCTGTTCAACGGATACAGCCTGAGCGCGTCGTGCAGTTGCTGATGCAGCGACGGTTCGGCGGCGGTCCATTCGCCCGGCGACAGGCCGTCTGCATCGTCACCCTGGCGGTTCGTGCCGCGCGGCGCGGGTGCCGCCGTAAGCGGCACCTCGCCGTCGGGCGGCCGGACATCCTCGGGCTCGGGCGCCGCTTCGGGCGCGGCCGCTTCCGCCGGCTGCTCCGGCGCGCCGTCGGCGGCTTCCTCGTCGCCCGGGCCGTCTTCGAGAAACGGGTTCATGTCGAGCGCCTGCCGCAATTCCTGTTGAAATTCGAGCGAGGACAACTGCAGCAGCCGCAGCGACTGCTGAAGCCTCGGCGTAAGTGCCAGATGCTGTCGCATCTGCAACGCAAGCGAGACGGGCATCGAAAGCCTCCTGATTGTTCGGTTCGCGTTAGGTCGTCTGCACGACTTACGCAGCTTTCGTGCCAATACGGCGAAGCGCGTCGCCTCGCAGTTCTCGCGGGTTCGCACCCCGCTTCGCCGGCGGCCGGGGTCGCTTTTTTACAAGCCCGCGGCAAGTTTTGGGGCACGCCATTCGCTCGTCCGGAAGGGCATCCGGATGTGCCCTCGAACGCCGCCACCTGCCTTACGTGATGCGCGGAAAACGCTCGATCAGTACTGCATCGGCGGCGGCGTGCCCGGCAACGGCCGGTCGCCCTGCGCACCGTTCGGCCCCGACGGCGGCACGTCGGCCGGTTCACCGCCGGCCGCGCCCTGCGGCATCATGTTGCCCGGCGACGGACGCGTGTCGTAGCGCGTATTCGCGTCCGGCATCGTCGTGGTCGACTGCGCGCCGCGGCCATCCGGCGGTGCGGGCGGCGCCCCCCGCGCACCGTAGGGGCCGTTCGTCGGTTGCGTGCAGGCGGCCAGCGCGCACGCGGCGGCGAACGCAAGGGCGCCCGCGCGTATCGTCTGGATCGTGTTCATCGAATACCTCCGTCGGATCGATGGCTCAGAGCCGGTTGAAATGGAAATCGCCGGCATAGGCGGTCGGCGTGCGGCGCGCCATCATCGTGTCGAATTCGGCCGCGACACGCGCGAGCGTCCCGCGCTGCCGGTCGATGCCGGCCCGCTCGAGCGCGGCGAATGCGTCGGCGTCGAAGGAAACCGACAGCGACGCCGGATGGCCGTCGACGCGAAAGCCGATATGCAATGCACCGGCCGGCTGCTCCTCGATGTGGAACGGCATCGCGCGCGCTTCGAAATGGCGGCCGAGCGTCTCGGCGATCTCGCGCAGCACGCCGGGTTTCACGCGGACGCTCATCGCCGCGCCTGCGCATGCAGCCGCCCTGTCCCGCCGACCGGCGGCGCATGCACGGGCGGCTGCCGCGTCGGCGGTTCGCGCTCGGGTGGCGCGGTCGCGGGCGGATCGCCTGCCGGTTGCCGGTACGGTTCGGGCAGGTCGGGCGGCAAACCGTCGGGATCCGGCTCGAGGTCGGGAAACGGTGGGATGGGCCGCTGCAGCCATTGCGCGGGATCGTGTTTCATCGGTATTCCATCGGGGCGGGTTCGGAGCGGCATCGTGTGCGGCGGTCGTGACTGGATACGGCAGTCCCGCAATGCGCATGCCGTCCGGTCGCGACGCCCGCATGCGGGCGCCGGCGCGAACCCGCGCGGCCCCATGCGACGCGTCGTGCCTTCGCTACACCGTTCGCTGCAAATCTTTCAAGCACGTCGTTACGCGTCGTACGCGGCCATCACGAGCCACAGCTCGCGGCCGTTGTCCTTCACGCATGCCGCCAGCGCATACGAATCCGACGGCTCGCACGCGCGCTGCAGCGCGAAACGCGCCGGTTCGGTCGAACCGAACGTCTCGTCGCCCAGCGGCCGCACGTCGGCCTTGCCCTCGAACATCCGGCGCTCGGGCCGGTAGATCAGCGGTTCGTGTTTCCATTCGTTGAAATGGATCTTCACCGAATCGAATCCGCCGCCGCATACGTTGATCTCATAACGCACGCCTGGTCGTCGTTTCGGAATCGTCATCGTGCCTCCGCTCGAAATGCGCACGGCAGGCACCGGTCGGGCTGCGCGTCGTCATCGCAGTCGATACGGCAAGTCGTGTGCCGCGTCCGCGAGCCGGGCACGGCCGTTGCGGCAAGTCCGGCTCCTCGTCACCGATACGGAGCCTCGCGATGAAGGATTCGACCCGGCCCGGCCGCGACACGCCGGCCCACGAGCGGCATCCCGACCCGACGCCGCCGCTGAAGCACCAGGACCGCACGCGCACGCGCCATTCGGAACGCCATATCGACAAGCAGCTCGAGGACACGTTTCCGGCCAGCGACCCGCCGGCGACCGGCGGCGTCACGCGGATCGAGCCGGACACGCCGCCCGGCACGCACGACGAAGGGCCGTGGCGGAGCCCGCGCGAACGCGACGACGGCGCGTGACGTATCCGAGCGAACCGCGCGTGCCGGAAGGCACGCGGCTTGCGGACTCCGCCGACGAATTCGCCGTCCCCACCTGCAAGGAGGAAGTCATGCATCGCGTCAACGAAATCATGTCGCAGGACGTCGTGCGCATCGCGCCGACCGACTCGATCCGTCATGCCGCGCAACTGATGGAGCGCTACGACATCGGCGCGTTGCCCGTGTGCGACAACAACCGGCTGATCGGGATGGTGACGGACCGCGATCTCGCGGTGCGCGCGATCTCGGCCGGCAAGCCGCCGGAAACGCGGGTCCACGAAGTCGCATCGGGCCCGATCGAATGGTGCTTCGACGACGATTCGCTCGACGAGATCCAGCACTACATGGCGGACGCGCAGCTGCGCCGCCTGCCCGTCGTCGATCACGACAAGCGGCTGGTCGGCATGCTGTCGCTCGCGGACATCGCGACGCGCTCGGCCGGCCCGGCGCGCGACGACGTCGCGAACACGCTTGAAGGCGTGTCGCAACCGAAGCAGACGTGACGGCGCGATCCTCGCGCCGCACGATACCCGCGCGACCCGCAGGGCCCGCCCCGGGCACCGTCGCGCCCCACGCAGACTGGAGGAAACCATGCAGACTTCCGATCAAGGTCAGACCCGCATCATCGGCAAGGGCGCCGCAACGGCGGCCGGCCCCGGCCCCGACGTGATGGCGGCCGATACGCTGGAAGGCGACAAGGTCTACACGACCGACGGCGACGATGTCGGCAAGATCAAGGACATCATGCTCGACGTGCGCTCAGGCCGCGTCGCCTATGCGGTGCTGTCGAGCGGCGGCATCCTCGGCATCGGCGACAAGCTGCACGCCATTCCGTGGAGCGCGCTCACGCTCGACACCGAACGCAAATGCTTCCTGCTGTCGGTGTCGTCCGAGCGCATCCGCAACGCGCCGGGATTCGACAAGGACCACTGGCCGGCGATGGCCGATCCGCAATGGGCCGAACCGCTGCACGAGTTCTACGGCAGCGCGCCGTACTGGAGCGGCGGCGACGAACTCGGGCTGACCGACCCGACCGAGGAACTGAACGATCCGCGCGCGCGCGACCGTCACTGATCGCACGACGATGCTGCGCCGGTTCGCCGGCGCATCCGCTTTCTACACGCCCCGCTCGCGCGGGGCGTCTTTTTTGCAAGCGGGGACGGCGGAAGGTGAGGTGCGTCGCGTGCGTTATGTGCGCTAAGGCACCGCGCCGATCGCGAGGGAGAACACGCGCGATGCCGGGCGGCGGCGGGATCGTCGCCGCAGTCGGGTTGCATCGCGGTTCCCCTTTCTCCTGTCGCCGGAACCGATCGCCGTGCAGCTCGCGGCGGCCTTCATCGGGCGCCGCAACCGGGAGCGGCAACGCCCCGGCTGCCGCCCCGTTGCCGTCACATCATCTTGCCGCGCGAGCGCTCGGCACGCGCTGCCTCCGCCGCCGATTCGACCTTCTTCACTTCCTCCGGCGGCGGCAGCACGGCCTTGAAGCCCATCGACTCGATCCACATCTCGCGCGCCCAGCCGCGCGTGTGATACAGGTGGTGATCCTCGTCGGCCTCGACCTCGTCGTGCGCGTCCTTCAGCGTCTTCGCCACATCGCCCGACAACTGGTCGGCCGCGTAGCCGATCAGCTCCCAGTTCAGGTGGTCCTTGGTCTCGGCGAGCACCACGCACTCCGCCGCGACGACCTGCGCGACGGCCGGATCGGCGTGCTTCCGCGCCTGCTCGATCACGTGGACCAGCGCCTTGCCGGTGGCCGCGACCGCACTGCGTCCGGGCGACTGCGCATCGGGGTCCATGCCGAACGTCTCGAACACCTTGCGCAGCACTTCCTGGTGATGCAGCGTCTCGCGGTGGTACTTCTCCCATTCCTTGTGCAGATCGTCGTCGGTCGCGCACTGCAGCGCGGCCTCGTAGAGCTTCGCGCCGCCAAGCTCGGTTTCGTATGCCTGACAGAGCAATTCGCGGATGCCTTCGTGTTTCGGTTGCCGATGGGCCATGACTGCCTCTCCGAAAAAAACGGGCCGCACGCGGCCCGGGGTTGAACGGGCACGCGTTACCGCGCGCCCACCTTGCGTTCGAGCGCCTGCGCCAGGCTCAGGTGATGCCTGAGCGTCGGCAACGTGGTGCTCGCGAATTCGCGCAGCTGCGGGTCCCTGCCGTCGCGCGCCTCGCCTTCGAACAGCGCGACGGCCTTGCGGTGTGCGTCGGGGCCGACCGCCGCGACATACGCGACGTCGAAGTCGCGGCCGTTCTTGCCTCGCAGCGCCTCGACGTCGGGGTCCGAAATCTGTTCGACCTGCGGCTTCATGCCCTTGCGCGCGGCGAGCTCGGTGAGCCGTGCATTCGCCTTGCCGTGATCGCTCACCATCTGCTTCGCGAAAACGCGCACGTCCGGCGACTGCGCCTGCTTCAGCGCGAGCTGGCTGGCCTGCACCTCGGCCTTGCCGGCGATCGCGGCCTTGTCGATGAATTCCGCGTCGCCGCCCTGCGGCGCCTTCGCGATCCGCGCGTCGCCCGCGCCCGACGACGGATCGATCACGCCGCCCGGCACATGCGAATTCGATGCGGGCGGCTCGCTCGGCGCCTGCGCGCCGGCGAGCCCCGATACGGCGAGCACGCCTGCGGCAAGCGCCGCGATCGTCCAGTTCGGATGTTTCATCTGCTGTCTCCTTGTACTTGCGTGGAAGCGGCCGCCTATGGCCACCGACGGCCACCGATCGCCTTCAGCCGACGACGATCGAGCCGCCGTTCGGGTGCAGCGTCTGCCCCGTCATGCCGCTCGCGCCGTCCGCCACGGGCGCCACCTTGCCGGCGAGCCTGCCGCTGCCCACGTCACCGGCTGCGTCGTCGTGCGGCTTCGTCCGGCCGGCGCACCGGATCGAAATCGCGCCACTCGCCGTCCTGCCAGTCGCCGTCGACGCGCTCGATCGACTTCGCGCCCGTCGCACGCAGCACGTCTTCCGCCGTGGCGGCCGTCTCCGGCGTCACGTGCGCGGCAAGGATCACGCCCGTATCGCTTCGCGCGAGCGTGCCCTTGCCTTCGTCCTGCTCGCCGCGCATCCGGCCGAGCGCGCCGCCCAGCGCGCCGAGGTACGCGCCGGCCAGTGCGCCCGCCGCCGGCACGAACCAGTAGCGCACGCCCACCGCATAGACGATCAGCCCGGCGACGACGCCGATCAGCAACCCGCGCATCGCGCCGACCATCGCGCCGCGCCCGCCGGGTTTCGCCGCCGTGTCGGCGTAGACGTCTCCGCCGATCGGAAAGCGCGCGTGCTGGCCGCCCGGGTTCAGGAAGAAGATCGACACGTCGTCCGTGCCGAACGCGCGCTCGTAAAGGCTGCGCGCCCCGCCTTCCGCTTCATCGAACGTCGTGAAGCGGCCTGCGACGATCATCGCCATGCTCGTGCTCCTTCTCGCTGTACACCGCGCGCGAAACGCGCACGGCACGATGGCCGTACCGCTCACATCAGCCGCCCGAGCTCCTTCGACACCGATGCCGGCGTGTCGTATTCGCGATCGGGAATGCGCGTGAGCATGTCGAGCACGTCGTGGGCCGCATGCGAGCGTTGCGCGCATTCGACGATGGTCGCCTTGCTGGCCGGGTAGTCCATCCCCTTCAGCGCCTTCTGCACGTCGACCGGGCCGGGCGGCTTGCCGTGGCCGGTCTGGTGCCCGCCCTTGTCGTGGTCCTGCTGCACGCGCTCGCCTTCGTGCGCGCGGGCGCGGCTGAGTTCGTGGCCCGTGTGTTGTCGGGATGTCATCGAAACCTCCTTGATCGAATGAACGAAAACGGCATCACGCGGGCCCGCGGCGCGCACGCGCGAGCGCGGCGAACACGAGCGCTGCCGCGCCGAGCGCGACCGCGCCGGCCATCTTCGGCCGCTGCACCACCGTGTTGTAGGCACGGCTGCGCAGCACGGGGCCGTCCATCCCTTCGCGCTCGTGCAGCGCATGACGCGAGTCGTACAGCGCGTTGTCGTCGCGCGGGCGCGCGGGCCGCACCGTGCGCTGGCCGCGCGAGAACAGCGTGGCCGCGACGCGATCGAACAGGCGCGGCGCGTGGTACGCGCTCGCCGACGTGAATTTCGCGGCACCGCCGACGAACAGCGTGCGGCGCGGATGGGCGGCCGCGAACAGGATCGCGTCGGCCACGAGATCGGGGTCGTAGATCGGCGGCGGCAGCCTCGGCTCGACGTTCATGTAGTTCTTCGCGTGCATCACGAACATCGTGTCGATCGCGGCCGGCTTGATCAGCGTGACCGACACCGGCAGGTGGTCCGATTCCATCTCGAGCCGCAGCGAATCGGTGAAGCCCTTCACTGCGTGCTTCGACGCAACGTACGCGCTTTGCAGCGGCACCGGCGCATCGGATGCCTCGCTGCCCATGTTGACGATCGCGCCGCCGTGGAAATCGCGCTTGCGACGGAAGTGGTCGGCCGCGACGAGCGAGCCGTGCACGACGCCCCAGTAGTTGGTCTCGAACAGGCGGCGCTGATCCTCGAGCGGCACGGCGGCCGCCGTGCCGAAGATCGACACGCCCGCGTTGTTGACCCAGGTGTCGAAGCCGCCGTAAGTGTCGACCGCCTTCGCGGCCGCGCGCTGCACGTCCTCGAGGTTCGCGACGTCGCCGGCGACCGGCACCGCGAGGCCGCCGTGCTGGCTGATTTCCTCGCACAACGTATTCAGCGCGCCCTCGTTGCGCGCGAACAGCACGAGCTTCGCGCCGCGCCGTGCGGCCTTGCGCGCGGTGACGAGGCCGATGCCGCTCGTCGCGCCGGTGATCACGATCGTCTGCTCGCCGACCGGTTTGAGCATGCAGTTCATGACAAACTCCTGTTGCGGCAACGCCGTTACTTGGCCCGGATGGTCAGCTGGTCGCGCACGTCCTGCACGCCGTCCACCTGCTTCACGACGCCGACGGCCTGCGTGCGCTGCTGTTCATCGGGCACGCTGCCGGTCAGCATCACGATGCCGTGCCGCGTCTTCACGTGGATGGCGCCGGACGACAGGCCGCTCGTGCCGACGAGCTCCGCCTTCACCTTGGTCGTGATCGTCGCGTCGCGGATCTTCCTGCCGGTCGTCGAATGCGACGACGTGGATGACGACGCGGCGCTGTCGTCGCCAGCGGCGAACACGTTCGGCGCGATCGACGCGCAGGCGGCGGCCGAGACGATCGCGATCGCCATGCCGACACGCTGCGCGCGATGGCGACGGATGCGCAGGGAACGGGCTTGCAACGGGAATACCTTCATCGTGACCTCCTTTCGTCGAGCCGGCACGGCCGGCGGGCGGACACGACGGGCGCAAACCGCGTGCCGCGGCCGCGCCGCCGCTTGCAGGCGGCAATCGCCGGCCGGACGCGCTTTCATCCAATGCGTTGTAATTTTTTCGACATGGCGGCTGGCGGTTTCCCCCGCAGCGTCGCGGGTATGCCGCTTGCCGACAGGAAGCCACGGCGGCTCGTGTGCGCGGGCCGGACCTCGGGGCATCGCCCGGCGAGGAAGCGCGTCGATCAGTGAACACGTATCGCGATTGCGGGGAGCCGGCGGTGTGGACGCGGGCGGTCAGACAATGCCAGAGGATTCAAGTCGCGGACGTCGCAAAGCAATCATTGGAGCGCGACGTCGACCACGATGCCTTGGCGTACTCGTGCACCGCAACGGAAACATTCAATGAAGGACTGCGATATAAAACGCGGGTTCGTCGACGGCAACGCCATCTTTCCCGGTTCACGTCCGTGCGAGAGGCTCGTGACTGCCGGTCACGACGTACCATCGGTCGAATACTTCCACACGGGGCATGAAGGACAACATCGCACGTCCGTTCAATGCGCCGAATGTCGAGCCGATGCGCCCACCCGCCGGACAATCGCCACGACGATCGCGTGAATTCGCCGGCACCCTCAACGTCAACGTCGAGTAACCGCGGCCAGTGCGTCAGCCGTCGCGCTTCGTCGCATGCGCGATCTTGTGCACCAGTTCGCGCACATCGACCGGCTTGCACAGATAGCCGTCGAACCCGGCCTCCAGCGCACGGCGCTGGTCGGCGAGGCCGGCATGCGCGGTGACCGCGAGCACGCACAGGTCGGGCGGCCCGCTGTCGCCGTTCATCGCCCCGTGCCGCAACGCATCGAGCAGCCAGAAGCCATCGCCGTCGGGCATCGCGAGATCGGACAGCACGACGGTCGGCCGCAGGTCGGCGGCCACCGCGAGCGCCTCGCGGCCCGACGACGCGATCGCGACCGACGCGCCGAACGTGGTCAGCGCGGCCGTGAGGCTCGCCCGCGTCGTCGCATCGTCGTCGACGATCAGGATTCGCTGCGCATCGAGCACGAGCGGCTCGCGCTGCCCGCCCGCCTGCGCGAGCCCCCACGCCATCGCGCCGACCGGCTGCCAGCCGGCCGGCAGCGTCACCGTGAAGGTCGTGCCGCGATTGCGGCCCGCGCTCACGACGGTCACGCCGCCGCCATGCAACTCGGCGATATGCCGCACGATGGACAGGCCGAGACCGAGGCCGCGTCGCGACGATGCAGGCGAATCGTCCGCGCGGCGAAACATGTCGAAGATGTACGGCAGGAACTCCTGCGCGACACCCTGCCCCGTATCGGTCACGGTCAGGATCACCTGCGCGTTGTCGCGCGCGAGCCCGACCGTCACGTTGCCGCCGTCCGGCGTGAACTTCAGCGCGTTCGAAATGAGGTTCGACAACATCTGCCGCAACCGCTCGGCGTCACCCGACACGATGCACGACGAGGTCTCGCAATCGAATTCGAGCGCGATGCCGGCCAATGACGCGGCCGTCCGGAACGCGCCGACCGAATCGGAGAACAGCCGCACGATGTCGACCGGCGTCGCGTCGAGGCGCAGCTTGCCGGTCGCGAGCGACGATGCATCGAGAATGTCGCCGACCATCCGCGTGAGCGAACGCGCGCTGCGGTCGATGGCATCGATCGCCTGGTTCTGCAGCGCCTGGTCGCCGGAATTGCGCAGCACCTCGACCCAGCCATAGATCACGTTCAGCGGTGTGCGCAACTCGTGCGATACCGTCGCCAGCAGCTCGTCCTTCAGCCGGTTCGACGTATCGGCCTGGTCGCGTGCGTCGCGCGCGCCCCGCAACGAGCGCTGCGCGCGGAGGTCGCGCCGGCGCTGCGCACCGGTTTCGCGCAGCGTCAGCGACAGCGCGACGCATTCGCGTGCCTCGCCGCGTACCGGGCACGCCGACATGGTCGCGCGAAAACGCCGGCCGTCGCGCCGCACGCACAGCAGTTCGAGCGGCCCGACCGGATCGCGCATCGCGTCGAAGGATTCCGCCAGCGGATTGCGCTGCAACCAGCGCATGGCGATCAGCGAGTCGAACATGCGGCCGCGCGCGTCGGCCTCGTCGTAACCGAAGATTCGCTGCGCGGCCGGATTCCAGCTGGCAATGCGGCCGTTCGCGTCGATGCCGACGATTGCGTCCGGCGATGCGTCGACCACCGCACGTTGCAAGCGCGACGCGTCGATGCGTGCGCGATCCGCGCCGGCATCGCGCAGCAGCAGCACCGCGCCGTCGAGGTTGCCGTCCTGATCGCCGAGCGGCGCGGCAACCTCGACGATCGGCACCGGATCGCCGGTGCCGCCACGCTGCAGCCAGTGCCGGTCGGACACCGCGTCCGCGCCGTCGAGCGCACGATCGAGCGGCGTCGTCTGCACGCGGCGGCCTTCACGATCGACGATCCGCAGCACGTCGCGCACCGGCCGCCCCGCCGCGTCGCCAGGCCGGCAGCCGGCGAGTTCGGCCGCCGCCGCGTTGATATAGGTCAGCCGCCCTTTCGTATCGACCGCGATCACGCCGTGCGGCAGCGCACTCAGCACGGCTTCGAGCTGCCGGCGTACAGCCGCCTCGCGTCGGCTCGCGCGATCGTTCGTGATCCGTGTCTGTCGCAACATCGACGCGATCGCGCAAACGAGCGCACCGATCAGGATGAAGGTGCCGAGCTGCACCAGCCGCTCGGGCAGCGGCGCCGGATAGGCGGCCGGATCGGACAGGAACAGGGTCCACACGAGCAGCCCGCTGACGACGGTCGACACGATCCCGAACACGAACGACGTCGCCCACGCGGCGCCTGCGAGCAGCGGGTAGTACAGCACGAACGGCAGGTTCACGCCGCCGAAGCGGATCGCGAGCACCTGCAGCACGGTCGCGATCGCGACCAGCATCGCGGCCGTCGCGTAGCTTCCGGCCTGCGGCCGGGGACGATCGGTCATCGGACACGCTCCTGCGGGGCCGGCCGACGGCCGCGGCCCCGGACACCGCCGACAGGCACGACGCGCGACGGCCGGCCGGAACCGGCCGCGCAGCCGCCCGCCACGGAATGATTCACGCGACGGCCGCGCCGGCACGCGGGCGCGTCTCGCCGCATCCCGGCGATGCCGTCGTCAGGTGTGCACGCGTGATGCGGAAACGGGAGCATGAGTGTGATCGCGACGGCATCAGGAGTCCGGCTTTTCCGTTTCGTCTTCCAGTTGCGCGAGCCGGTTGTAGATCGTTTTCAGGCTGACGTCGAGCACTTCGGCCGCCTGCGCCTTCACGCCGCCGCACTGCGCGATCGTGCCGAGGATCAGCTTGCGGTCGACTTCCTCGAGCGGCGTGCCGAACGGCACCGTCACGCGATCCTCGTGCGAATCGACCATGCTGGACAGTTCCTCCATGATCGGCGGTGGCAGCGAGTCGATCACGTCGGCGTCGGTAAAGATGCTCGCGCGCTGCACGAAGTTGCGCAGTTCGCGTACATTGCCGGGCCATTCGTAGGTCTTCAGCGCCTCGCGCGCGGCCGGCGCAAAGCGCAGGTTGCGGCCGCTTTCCTCGTTGTAGTGCTGCAGGAACGCATCGGCGAGCATCGGGATGTCGTCGCCGCGCTCGCGCAGCGACGGCAGCGGAATCGGAAACACGTTGATCCGGTGAAACAGGTCGGGCCGCAGCTTGCCGTCGGCCATCGCGGCTTCCGGATCGCGGTTCGTCGCGGCGACGATGCGCACGTCGACGTCGATCTCGCGCGTCGAGCCGAGCCGCGTGAGGCGCCCCGTCTCGAGCACGCGCAGCAGCTTCACCTGCGATTCGAGCGGCATCTCGGTGATCTCGTCGAGAAACAGCGTGCCGCCGTCCGCGCGCTCGAAGAAGCCCTTGTGCTGGCGCTCCGCGCCGGTAAAGCTGCCGCGGTCGTGGCCGAACATCTCGCTCTCGACGAGGTTCGCGGCAATCGCACCGCAGTTCACCGCGAGGAACGGGCCGCGGCGGCGCAGGCTCAGGTCGTGCACGGTCTGCGCGGCAAGCTCCTTGCCGGTGCCCGATTCGCCGGTGAGCAACACCGACGCTTCGGTGCGCGCGACGCGCCCGATCGCATCGTAGACGGCCTGCATCGCGGGCGAGCTGCCGAGCATGCGGCCGAATCGGCCGAGGCGCTGCAGTTCCGAGCGCAGCTCCGCGATTTCCTCGTGCAGCGCGGTCGTGCGCGGCACGCGCGCGAAGATGCTGTTCAGCCGCTGCATGTTCAGCGGCTTCACCAGATAGTCGGTCGCGCCGCGCCGCAATGCGTCGATCGCGGTTTCGAGGCTCGCATGGCCGGTGGTCAGCACCATCTCGCAATGCGCGCGCTTGGGCAACGCATCGAACAGGTCCATCCCGTTGCCGTCGGGCAATACGAGATCGCACAGCACGAGATCGGGGGTATGCGTCGACACGAGCGCGCGTGCTTCCTCCAGCGTCGCGGCGGTATCGCAGGCGAGTTGCTGCGTGCGCGCGAGCGTCGCCAGCATCGTGCGCGTATCGGCATCGTCTTCGACGATCAGGACGTAGGGCATCGAGGCTCCTCGTGATGCGAGCCGGTACAAGTGTCGACCGGACATCGCGACAGATGTGCAGCGCATCGCACGCCGACAGGCACGAGGCAATGCATTCCACGCTGCAGCGAATGAACTGGCAGGCGATGCTGCCATGAAGAAGGAATCGCTTAGCAGTATAGAAGAGCGACGTCGCGCATCGGCCCGTCATCGAATAAATCTATCCGCCCGCGCGGCAGGCATTGCGAGATTCAATGCGGCCGCGGCGACATAACACGTATGCTTTGCGCATGAATAACGGCGCATAACGTGTCGTTTTTTCGTGTGCCTGGGTCATAGTCGGTCAAATCTTCCCCATTCGATATCACGTCATGTCGAAATCCGTCGATGACGGCAAGCGTCTGTCGGGACGCTCGCGTTCGATCCAGACCCTGTTGATGAAGGTGTCGCGCGTGGCCGCGACGCGCATCAGCGTATTGATCGTCGGAGAAAGCGGCGCGGGCAAGGACATCGTCGCGCGGCTGTTGCACGATTTGAGCCCGCGCCGGCGCGGGCCATTCGTCCCCGTGAACTGCGGCGCGATCCCGCCCGATATCGCGGAGTCGCAGTTGTTCGGGCACGAGAAAGGCAGCTTCACCGGCGCGATCGCCCAGCATGTCGGCATGTTCGAAGCCGCTCGCGGCGGCACGCTGTTTCTCGACGAAATCGCCGAGATGCCGGCCGAACTGCAGGTCAAGCTGCTGCGCACGCTCGAATCGAACACGATCATCCGCGTCGGCGGTCACGAGCCGATTCCGCTCGACGTGCGCATCGTCGCGGCCACCCATCACGATCCCGTCGAGGCCGTGCGCAGCGGCCGGCTGCGCGAGGACCTGTTCTACCGGATCGCGCCGGTCGCGCTGCACGTGCCCGCGCTCAGGCAGCGCGAGGACGACGTCGACGACATCGCGCTGCAGATCGTCGAGCGGCTGAATGCGCGGCACCGCACGCGCAAGCGGCTGTCGATGCAGGCGAGGAAGGCCCTGCGCGCGTATTCGTGGCCCGGCAACGTGCGCGAGTTGCGCAATGCGCTCGAGCGTGCCTTCATCCTCGCCGACGAGCAGATCGACCTGCAGTTGCCGCGCCGGCTGCTGCCGCGCGACGACGTGCGCCACAACGCGATGACGCTGCATTTCGGCACGACGCTCGCGCATACGCAGCAGCGTTTCATCGTCGCGTCGCTGCGGCATTTCAACGGCGACAAGCCGCGCACCGCGAAAGCGCTCGGCATCAGCCTGAAGACGCTGTACAACCGTCTCGCGCTGCTGCCCGAGCATGAACGCAATGCGGTGAACGGCGGCGCCGCGACGAACGCCGCCGGTTCCGCGAATGCGACCGGCGCGACCAACCCGTCGAACGCGACGCTCCCGTAAACGCGGCCCGTCACGCTGCACGTCGTCGCACTGTGCGCGACCCGGCCGCACGTGACGCGATCGATACCGGAACGTTCACCCGCGCGGGGCCGTGCGGGCCGTCGTCATGGCACGCTGCCCGCAGCCTCCATCGCGGCCACACCGTTTCGTGCACGGCCGGTCAATGATGCGGCTTGCTCTCGCGGTCGCGTTCGACGGTGCCGGGTTCGGGATCGCGCACGGCCGGCAGCCTCCATCGCGGCCGCACCGTTTCATGCACGGCCGGTCAGTGATGCGGCTTGCGCTCGCGGTCGCGTTCGACGGTGCCGGGTTCGGGATCGCGCGCGGCCGGCAGCGTCGGCGTGATGGTCCGCTGGTCGGGATGCAGCACCATGCCCGTATCGTGTTCGCCGTCGCGGTGCACGCGCACGCGATTCTCGACGTCGCGCACGCCCATGCAGCCGTCGGCCAGATCCTCGATGTCGTGCTTCATCCAGCGTGACGGCACCGTGCCGTCCAGCACGACGCAGCCGTCCTGTACCTGCACGGTGACGTCGCTCACGTCGATGTCGAGCGCATGCGCGAGCCGCTCGCACACGTCTTCGCGGATGCGCTCGTCCGAACGCGTATAGCCCTTCGGCCCGCGACGATGGCGCAGCGCGTCGCGATCGGCGTCGCCGCCGTACCGCGACGGGTCGGGCGCGTAGCCGCCGTGGCGCGGCGTGTCTCGCGGGTCGCCATGGTCGTGCTCGTCGCCGTACCGGCCCATCCGGAAATGACCACGGAATTCCGGACGGTCGCCGCCGTGCGGGCCTTCACTGCCCTCCGCACGGCGGCCCGGTTCGCGGTAGCCGCGTTCGGCCTCCCATGCGGGCGGGCGCGCACCGCCCTGCCAGCCCTGGTCGGACATGCCGCGCCGCTGGTCCGCCGGCCGCGCGGCGCGCTCGGTCCATTCGCTGCCCCAGTCTTCCGCGCCGACGTTCTCGCTCGCCGAGCGACGGCGGGCCGATTCAGGGTCTTCCTCCGGCCATCGTGCCGGGTCGTCCGGGATGCCGCGCTCGCCGTGCCGTCCGGGATATCGTCGTTGCATCGTGTCTCTCCTTGTTCGCGCCTGCGCCGCGCACGGCCCCATGCCGGGTCGCGACACGGCGCATGCCGGCCGGCTCCAACGCAAGCCGCGTGCCGATATCGTTGCCGGCGCACGACGAATGCGCATCGCGCCGTCGATCCGCTGCCGGCCGCGCCAATCTGCAATGCGATTGCAGTTTTTGCGTGCCGGGCGTCATGACCCGCCGCCGGCGCCCGGATCGCCCTGATCGTCCTGATCGTCCGGGCCCCCGGATGCGTCGTCGCGATCCGGCCCGCTCAGCCGCTCGATGCGATCCGGCTCGATATCGGCGCCTTCTTCGAGCGTCGAATCGCCGTCCGCCGACGCGCGCTCGCCGGTGCCCGCGCGGTCCGTATCGCTGTCGAGCGACGCGTCGCCGCGTTCGAGCGCGTGCGCATCGAGCGGCGAATCGATGTCGAACGGATGGCGTCGCGCGCCGGCCGTGTCGCTGCCGCTGTCGGACGAGTCGCCCGGCCCCAGTGCGCGGCCGTCGCGGCCGCGACGGGCGTTGTCGTCGTCCGGGCCGGCCGGTTCGTTGTCGGGGTTCAGCGTGCTGTTCATGTCGTCCTCCTTGCCCGCGTGCCGCTGCATGCCGCTACGGGTGGCCGGGCGGCCGCGGCACGGCACGCGGACGGGTGGCGCATGCAATCGGCATGCCGCATCGCGCGCCCGGAACGGATGCCCTCGCCGGGATCGCGGACGGCACGGACGATGCGCACCCATTGATCAGCCGAATTGAGTTCCCTTATGCTTCCCGGGGTGCCAATCCGATCGACATGGCCGCCGCCGGCCCGCCCGGCGGCGGCCGGGCAGCGTTTGCCTGCCCGTCTTCGACCTGCCACACGATGAAGAAAGACGACGACTCTCCTCGCTCCCATCCGCCGCCCGGCTTACCCGACGCGCGCGACCTGGTGCATCGCTTCGCCGAGTTCCGTTTCCAGACGGTCGTCGGCTCGATTACCGACTACGCGGTGTTCATGCTCGATCCGCACGGCAATGTCGCGACGTGGAATGCGGGTGCCGAGCGCATCAAGGGCTATCGCGCGGCCGAGATCGTCGGCCATCACTTCTCGCGCTTCTATCCGGCCGATGCGATCGCGGCCGGCCGGCCGTCGCACGGGCTCGACGAGGCGGCCGCGCGGGGCCACTTCGTGGATGAAGGCTGGCGCGTGCGCAAGGACGGCTCGCAGTTCTGGGCGAGCGTGACGATCGCCCCCGTGCACGATCACGAGAACCAGCTGTGCGGTTTCATCAAGATCACGCGGGACATGACCGAGCGCAAGCGGCTCGAGGAACTCGAAGCGTCCACGCACCGGCTCAGCGTGTTCATCGCGATGCTCGCGCACGAGTTGCGCAACCATCTCTCGCCGCTGCGCCATTCGGTCGGCGTGCTGCAGAGCCTGCCCGATCCGGCGCCCGTGCTCGCGCAATGCCGCGACGCCGTGCATCGCCAGGTCGGACAACTGACACGGCTCGTCGACGATCTGCTCGACGTCGGCCGCATCACGGCCGGCAAGGTCGAGCTGAACGATCGCCCCGTCGCCGTGCGCGACATCGTGTGCCGCGGCGTCGAAAGCATCCAGCCGAAGCTGGCCGCGCGCGGGCAGCACATCCACGTCGACCTGCCGACCGATCCCGTGCTGCTGCACGGCGACGATGCACGGCTCGTCCAGGTGCTGCACAACCTGCTCGACAACGCGTCGAAGTTCTCGCCGCACGGCGGGCGGATCGACGTGGGCGCACGGGTGGAAGGGCCGGTGGTCGCCATCCGCATCACCGATCACGGCGTCGGCATCGCGCACGGCGCGCTCGAAACGATCTTCGACCTGTTCGAGCAGCGCGGCGCGTCAGGCGGCCCGCCGACCGGCGGCTTCGGGCTCGGGCTCGCGATCTGCCGGACGTTCGTCGAGCTGCACGGCGGGCGGATTTCCGCGGAAAGCGGCGGGCCCGGGCACGGCGCGACGTTCACGGTGCGGCTGCCGATCGCACGGACGGGACGTGCGGAGCAGGCCGCCGCGCGCGAGCCGGCGGCGCACACGCCATCGGACACCACGCCGCTGCGCATCGTGATCGTCGACGACAACCGCGACTCGGCCGACACGCTCGCCGTGCTGCTCAAGGTGAAGGGGCATGCGCCGCGCGTCGCGTACAACGCAGGCGATGCGCTGGCGCTCGCCCGCGACTACGCGCCGCAACTGATGATCCTCGACCTGACGATGCCCGACGTCGACGGCTTCACGCTGCTGCACGAACTGCGCACGATCGACGCGCTGCGCGACACGACCTGCGTCGCGCTGTCCGGCCACGCGCGCGCGTCCGACCTCGCACGCACCGAACGCGCGGGCTTCGACGCGCACCTCGTGAAACCCGTCGAGATCAACGTGCTCGACGCACTGCTGCAGCGTGTGGCACGCCGCGTTCGGCGTCCGTCGTAACCGCCCGGGCTCGAGCTGCCGCACGGCACATCGCCGCGCACGCCGTGGCGCCGCATGGCGTTCAATGCGGCAGCCCGAACGCGGCCTTCAGGCTCGCGACGATCATCTGCATCGCGATCGCCGCGAGGATCATCCCCATCAGGCGCTGGGTCACCGCCGTCACGCGCGGCGACAGGTAATGGCCGATCAGCGGCGCGGACAGCAACGAAACGGCCAGCAGCACGAGAAACGCGGCGAGCCCGAGCGCGAACGCGAGTTCCTGTCCGGTCGAGAACGCGCTGTGCCCGAGCACGATCATCGTCGCGATCGTGCCGGGGCCGACGAGCAGCGGGATCGTCAGCGGATAGATCGCGACGCTCTCGGCTGCCGCCGGGTCGGCGCCTTCGTCCTCGCCCGGCGAATGCTGGCGGCTCGGCGCACCGTGCAGCATCGACAGCGCGATCAGCAGCACCAGCAGCCCGCCCGCGAGACGGAAATCGTCGATCGTCAGGCCGAATACGTGCAGGATCGCGCCGCCCGCGACGGCCGACACGATGCAGCCGACCGTCACGCCGATCGCGGCCGTCAGCGCGACCTTGCGGCGCACGCCGTCCGCCACGCCTTCGGTCAGCGACAGGAACACCGGGATGTTCGCGATCGGGTTCATGATCGCGAACAGCGCCGCGAACACCTTGATCGAAAAGGTCAGGTCGAAGGCCACAGGTTCGCTCCCGTCTCACGCGTCGGTTCGCACACCGAATCGCACGCAAATTCCGCTTCGTTTCCGGTGCACGGCGCGCGCCATGCTGCTACGATCGACGCACCGCGTTCACGCACGATGGAGGGCCCCGACCGATGCAAGCCACCGACACCTTCATGGATCACGAGATTCGCGTCGAGGCGACGCGCAACGCGAACGGCGCGTGGGTCGCGCAGGTGCGGATCTTCCGCGACGGCGCGCCGGTCGACCTGCCCGCGCCCGAACTCGTCACGCCCGAATGGCTCACGTGCGACGAAGCGCTGCGCGGCGGCATCGACCAGGGCCGCGTGATCGTCAAGACGCGCGACCGCTAACGTCGCGCGGTTCGTCGCCGCATCGCCGGCGGGCAGCGCGCCGTGCGTTTCACGCATCGAAATCGAGATCGCCGATCAGGATTTCGCGGTCGCGCTGGGTCCGTGAACTGAAGTCGACCGGCAATTCCATCTGCCAGCGTTCGATCGTGACCGGCAGCGCCGCGAGATAGCGATCGAAGCGGCTGCGGTCGGGCTCGGCCAGCAACGCATCGATCGCGTCGTCGCGCCACGCGAGCCGCGCGTTCAGCCGGTTCGGCAGCCCGACCGTCGACGTGAGGCCGACCACGTCCACACAGGTCGGGCTCCCCTGCCCGTCGTGCGGCACGACTTCCACGCGCACTTCACCAGGCTGATACAGGCCGAGCACGCGCGCCGCGATGCGCGGTGCGAACTCGGTTTCGAAACGTGCACGGATTTCAGGACTCATCTTGCCTCCGGGTTCGAATCATGTCGTCACACGGCCGTCATGCGGCTGCAATCTGCCGCTCGAATGCCGCTTCCGCCTTCAGGCTGTCGAGATCGCGGCCGATCGTCGCGACCGCGAGCCGCGTGTCGCCGCGCCAGTACGCGATCGCGCAGTCGTGCGCGCCGAGGTCGCCGTCGATCTCGACGCGATCCCATTGCTCCGCATGCCCGACGTAGTTGATCGTCAGGTCGTAATGCTGGCTCCAGAAGAACGGCACCGCGTCGAACGGGCGCTGCTGGCCAAGCATGTTGCGCGCCGCGACGATGCCCTGCCGCTCGGCGACGACCCAGTGCTCGACGCGAATGCGCTCGCCCGTCAGCGGATCGGGCCAGCGCGCGATGTCGCCGGCCGCGTAGATGCCGGGCACACTCGTCTGAAGGAAGCGGTCGACCGTCACGCCGCGCTCGACGGCCAGCCCCGCGTCCTGCGCGAGCGCGACGTTCGGGTGCACGCCGATGCCGACCACCACGACGTCGGCCGGCAGCACGTCGCCGGTCGACAGCGTCACGCTGTCCGGCGTGATCCGCACCGGCGTCGCGCCGAGATGGAACACGACGCCGTGCGACTCGTGCAGGGCCTTGATCGTGTCGCCGAGCGCTTCGCCGAGCACGCGCGCCATCGGATGCGCATCGGGCGCGACGACCTGCACGTCGAGCCCGCGCGTGCGCAACGCGGCGGCCGCTTCGAGCCCGATGAAGCTCGCGCCGACCACCACGCAGCGGCGGGCCGTTTTCAGCTTGCCGATCAGCGCGTCGCAATCGGCGCGCGAGCGCAGCACGCACACGTGCGGCAGATCCGCGCCGGGCACGCTCAGCCGGTTCGGCTCGGCGCCCGTTGCCAGCAGCAGCGCGCCGTACCCGACATGGCTGCCGTCGGCCAGTTCGACCGCCTGCCGCGCGGGGTCGATCCGCGCGACACGCGTGCCGCACCGCACGTCGATCCGGTGATCGGTATAGAACGACGGCGCACGCAGCGGCAACCAGTCGGCGTCGGCCGTGCCGGCGAGATAGTCTTTCGACAGGTTCGGCCGGTCGTACGGCGGATCGGCGTCGGCGGTGAGCATCGTGACGGGATGTGGATAACCCGCCTGCCGCAGCGTCACGGCGGCCGCGATCGCAGCGGCGCCGCCGCCGACGATCACCACCGACGCGGGCAGCCCGGCCGCATTCAGCGCGGGAGGCGCGGCGGCCGGCCGCGCATCGAGCACGACGGCACGGCCGTCGCGGCGTTCGACGCGCCAGCACGGGAGCCCGTCGAGCGCCGGTGCGCGCAGCAGTGCGCCCGTGCGCAGGCAGAACGCCGCGTGATGCCATGGGCAGTGGATCGTGTCGCCCTCCAGCAGGCCGTCGGCCAATGGTGCGCCGTAGTGCGGGCACTGCGCGCCCACGGCAAACAGTTCGTCGGCGCGGCGCACGAGCAGCACCGCGGTATCGCCGACATGGCCCTCGATCATCGCGCCGTCGGCGAGATCGTCGAGCGCGATGCCTTGCGTGAGGTCGGGGCGTGAAGACGAAGCGTCGCTTCCAGTCATGACGTGGCTCCCTGAGAGTCAGGTAAGGATCCCATTATCGACATCCCATTTGAAAAGAACAGGTACAGACGCCTCCGCAGCGCACGCAAACACCGACTGTAGCTTGTACGCGAGCCATGACGGGCGTAGAACGTCATCAACGTTGCGGCGCAACACACCCGTTGCCTGCGAGGGCACGTCGCGCGTCCTGCGCAATCCGCGTGCCACATTCTCCCCTTCACCAGGAGTGCTACCCGATGGCCACCGTCCTGTGCGTGCTCTACCCCGATCCGGTCGACGGCTACCCGCCGCGCTACGTGCGCGATGCGATTCCGGTCATCACGCGCTACGCGGACGGGCAAACCGCGCCGACGCCGGCCGGCCCGCCCGGCTTCCGGCCCGGCGAACTCGTCGGCTCGGTGTCCGGCGCGCTCGGGTTGCGCGGCTATCTGGAGGCGCACGGCCACACGCTGATCGTCACGAGCGACAAGGACGGCCCCGATTCCGAATTCGAGCGCCGGCTGCCCGAAGCGGACGTGGTGATCTCGCAGCCGTTCTGGCCCGCGTACCTGACGGCCGAACGGATCGCCCGCGCGCCGAAGCTGAAGCTCGCGCTGACGGCCGGCATCGGCTCCGATCACGTCGATCTCGACGCGGCCGCTCGCGCGCATGTCACCGTCGCCGAAGTCACCGGCTCGAACAGCATCAGCGTGGCCGAGCACGTGGTGATGACGACGCTCGCGCTGGTGCGCAACTACTTGCCGTCGCATGCGATCGCGCAGCAAGGCGGCTGGAACATCGCCGATTGCGTGTCGCGCAGCTACGACGTCGAGGGCATGCATTTCGGCACGGTCGGCGCGGGGCGCATCGGGCTCGCCGTGCTGCGCCGGCTGAAGCCGTTCGGCCTGCAGCTGCACTACACGCAGCGCCACCGGCTCGACGCGTCGGTCGAGCAGGAACTCGCGCTCACGTATCACGCGGATGCCGCGTCGCTCGCGAGCGCCGTCGACATCGTCAACCTGCAGATCCCGCTTTACCCGTCGACCGAGCACCTGTTCGACGCGGCGATGATCGCGCGCATGAAGCGCGGCGCGTACCTGATCAACACCGCGCGCGCGAAGCTGGTCGACCGCGATGCGGTCGTGAATGCCGTCACGTCCGGGCATCTCGCGGGCTACGGCGGCGACGTGTGGTTTCCCCAGCCGGCGCCGGCCGATCACCCGTGGCGCGCGATGCCGTTCAACGGGATGACCCCGCACATCTCCGGCACGTCGCTGTCCGCGCAGGCACGCTATGCGGCCGGCACGCTGGAGATCCTGCAGTGCTGGTTCGACGGCAAGCCGATCCGCAACGAATACCTGATCGTCGACGGCGGCACGCTCGCGGGAACGGGCGCGCAGTCGTACCGGCTGACGTGACGTGACGCCACGCGCCGCGCCCGACGCGCGGCGGTACGGTCAGTCGACGCAGTAGGCGGCGAGCTTGCCGACGGTCACGACCGCCTGCTCGATCTCCGGCGACCACGGGCTGCTGTAGTTGAGGCGGATGAAATTCCGGTAGCTGTCCGCGATCGAGAACATGTAGCCGGGCCCGATCGTGATGCCCTGTTCCAGCGCGAGCTGGTACAGCCGCATCGCATCGACCTGCACGGGCAACTCGACCCACAGCACGTAACCACCCGCGGGGCTCGAGATGCGCGTGCCTTCCGGGAAGAATCGCGACACCATCGTGCGCATCAGGTTCGCCTGCTGCGCATACGCCTTGCGAATCCGCCGCAGGTGATGCTCGTAGCCGTCGCGTTCGAGAAACTCCGCGATCGCGAGCTGCGGCAGCGACGGCGTCGCGAGCGTGTTCAGGAATTTCAGCTTCTCGACCTGCTCGCGATAACGGCCCGGCAATGCCCAGCCGATCCGGTACGCGGCCGTCAGGCTCTTCGAGAACGACGCGCAATGCAACACGATGTCGTGGCGGTCGAACGACTTCAGCGTGCTCGGATGCATGTTGCCGAAGTACAGTTCGTTGTACACACCGTTCTCGATGACCGGCAGGTCGGCCTTCGCGGCGAATTCGACCAGTTCGCGCTTGCGTTCGTCGGGCATCTGGAAGCCGAGCGGGTTCTGGAAGTTCGGCATCACCATGCATGCGGCGATCGGCTGCGACTTCGCGATCGCCGCCAGCGCGGCGATGTCGATCCCGTATTCCGGATGCGTGGCCACCTCGATCGCCTTCATCCCCATCCGCTCGATCGCGTGCAGCATCGCGTAGAACGTCGGCGATTCCACCGCGATCGTGTCGCCCGGCTTCGCCACCGCCTGCAGGCACAGGTTGATCGCCTCCGTCGCACCGACCGTCACGATGATCTCGTTCGGGTCCACCGACATCCCGTTTTCCAGGTAGCGGCGTGCAATCTGCCGGATCAGCCGCGGATGGCCCGGCGGCAATCCGTCCGTCACGCCCCACAGCGACTTGTCGCGGCCGGCCGCATACGCATAGCGGTTCAGCTTCTCGAACGGGAACAGGCTCGGGTCCGGGTACGGCGAGCCGAGCGGCACTGCGTCGTCGGTGCCGATCGCGCGCAGCGTCGACAGCACGAGCCGGCTCACGTCGACCGACGACGAGATCGCGATCGGCTTCGACGGCCGCAGCTCGCGCACCGGCGCATGGCCGTCGTCGCGCCGCAGGTTCACGAAATAGCCGGACTGCGGGCGGCTTTCGAGCAGCCCGCGGCTTTCAAGCAGCAGATACGCGTGCAGCACGGTCGTGATGCTGATCCGGTGCTGCTGGCTCGCCTGCCGCACCGACGGCACACGATCGCCGTGTCGATATACGCCTTGCCGGATGAGTCTCTCTACGTCGTTTGCAAATTTCTCGTAGAGCTTCATCCGCCTCGCCCCGCCAGCGATGAACCGGCCTGCGGTGCACGGGCGGCATGGCCCCGCCGGTGCACGAAGCCGGATAGCCGTGCCCGGGCGCGGGGGTCCCGGTTCGAACCTCGTCCGTTATCGAAATTGAAGGCGGATAGCAACGCGAATCTCATCTAGACAAGGTTCGGCATCCTACTGCGTCATTTCGACGAATGTAAGTGACAGTTTGGCGAGGAAACGCCAAATCCGCCCGGCGTGGTGAACAGATTCGAACGCGACGGCACGGCCCGGCGCGGGGCCATTCACCGGGCGCCATGCAGGAGCATGGGCTCGCGTATTGCCGCCGTCCGGCGGGCGGCCGTCACGTGAAGCCCGGTCATGCGCGGGCCTCGCGTGTGATCAAGCGTCGTCGACGTTGTCCGCGTAGTGGTCGATCGCGACCTTGCACTCGTCGAACACCACCGTCAGCCACGCGACGTCGTTCGACTCGACCCACTTGCGGATCTGCAGGAATTGCCCGGTGCCGAGATCGGCGACGCGGGCCGGATCGTCGGTCGTCACGTCGACGGTCGCGATCGCGCGATTGCCGCTGCCCGGCAGCGGCGTCAACGTCGCCGCGATGTCGAAGCGCCGGTACGATTGATCGATGCGCATGCGGTTCTCCCGAAGCAGGTCGAATGGAAGCGTGTCAATCGAGCGTCTGGCGGAACACCTTGCCGCCGAATCCCGTCACGACGTTGTCGACCGAGAACGGCGTGTCCTCCTTCGCTTCGAGGATGACCGCGACGCTGCCGGGCACGAGCCGCGCCGCAATCGTCTCGACGAACGTGCCGTCGAGCAGCGCGTTGCCGGCCGCTTCCGCGAGAATGCCGGCCCCCGCGCCGGCCGCCATGCCGGTGACCACGCCGAGCGGCCCGGCGAGCAGCCCGAGCAGCCCGCCTGCGATCGCGCCGATCACGCCGCCCTTGAACGGTCGCGATTCGGCATCGAGCACCGCGAGCTTGCCGGTCGCGTCCTTCTCGACGACGACGCCGTTCTCGATGTGGAATCCCTCATGCTTGTCCGACAGCGCCCCGAAATCGCTCGCGGCCCGACGGGCCGTGTCGACGCTGCCGAACACGGCGACGATCAGTTGCCTTGTCATTCGATACCTCGCTCGGTTGGTTGGTCAGTTTGATCAGTTTGGCCGCTTTGGCCGGTTACAACTGCCGCACCGTATGCGGCACGCCGCCCGCTCCTCACCTGCGCGCATGCACATCGTCCTCGACATCGTCGACGTCCGCCGGAAAGCGATGCTGGCCGAAACTCAGGATCAGCACGCCCACCGCGAGCAGCACGATTCCGAACGTCGTCATCAGCATCCGCTCGGGGCTGTCGGTCGCCCCGCGCAGGATCAGGTCGCGCGCGAGCGACGTCATCGCAATGAACAGCGGAAACCGCACGGGCAGCCGGCCGAGCCGCAGGTAGCGCACGTCCATCGCGAGCACTTCCAGGTACAGGAACATCAGCAGCAGGTCGGTCAGCGACACTTCGCCCGCCAGCACGACCTTCCACGCTTCCTGCGCCATCGCGAACGCGGTCGCGAGCCCGATCACGATCAGCCCGGCCAGCTCGGCCGCGTGAAGAAAATGGCCGAAGCGGCGGCGAATGCGCTCGGCCGGCGAGCGGGGAACGGTGGTCGTATTCAAGGTGACAGTCGCGTTGAGGAAACTTGAACGGCGCCGGGTGGCGGGAACGCCGCGTCGCGCGCGGCAGCATGCACGGCCCCGCTATCGGGTGCGTCGGCCGCGTCGGGCGCATCGGGCACCGCCGGCGCGTGCGCGCCGGCCGCGCCGATCGCCTGCTCGACCGCGGACAGCGTCCGGCGGCAGCACACGTGGAACGCGACGCCCGCATCGGAGCAGGCCACGTCGTCGTGCTCGCGGCACAGCAGCAGGCGACAGCCGAGATACCGTTCGAGGCAGTCGATCCGTTCGCTCACCTGCGCTTCGTCGAGCCGCAGCTCGGACGCCGCGCCGGACAGGCCGCCACGCTCGACCACCGCGACATACACACGCATCGCTTCCAGCAGGTTCATGATGACGCTCCTCGTCGGCGGGCGCAGCGGAACCTAATCTACTGCACGCGGCACGCACGCTCAAGAGCACAGCGCCGCGCACGCCAGGAGTACAGCTGCGCGCGCGCCGCCCAAAATCGGGCCCTGTTTGACACATTCGCATGACAGTTCGGCGATACGGGTTCCAAAGCCCCGCCGAAGCTGCTAGATTGCTTGCTCGACGACGTTACGCGGTGCGGGCCGGTCACGCGCCGCGCGGCCGGCCGCCACCGCCGCGGCCCGTTGCGCGAGGCACGCGCAACGTCCTTCATCCGCATGACACAAAGAGAACAGTCGCATGACACAGTTCAACCGTTCGCCTTCGCGCGCCACGGCCCGCCCGTCCCGACATGACTGACCGGCAGCCCGCGATGCAGACACCTCCCCCGCTCTCCCAGGCCGTTCACAGCCCGATCACGCGCAGCGCGATCTTCCTCGTGGCGACGATCAATCCCGGCGCCGAGCACGCCGACACGATCCGTTCGTGGTGCGGCGACATCGCCGCGCTCGTGCGCTCGGTCGGCAAGCGCGTGCCGGGCGGCAACCTCACCTGCGTATGCGGCTTCGGCGCCGACGCATGGGACGCGCTGTTCGGCGCCCCGCGCCCCGCCGCGCTGCATCCGTTCCGCGAGTTCGGCGCGGGGCAGCGCGTCGCGGTCGCGACGCCGGGCGACATCCTGCTGCACATCCGCGCGGAAGCGATGGACCTGTGCTTCGAACTCGCGACGCAGCTGCTCGGCGCGCTCGGCGATGCCGTCACGGTGGTCGACGAGGTGCACGGTTTCCGCAATTTCGACCAGCGCGCGATGATCGGCTTCGTCGACGGCACCGAGAACCCGGAAGGCCGCGAGGCGGTCGACTTCACGGTGATCGGCGACGAAGACGCGGAATTCGCGGGCGGCAGCTACGTGATCGTGCAGAAGTACCTGCACGACATGGCCGGCTGGAACGCGCTCGCGGTCGAGACGCAGGAGCGCATCATCGGCCGCACCAAATTGTCGGACATCGAACTCGCGCCGGACGTGAAGCCGTCGTGCTCGCACAGCTCGCTGACCACGCTCGACGAGAACGGCCAGGAAGTGAAGATCCTGCGCGACAACATGCCGTTCGGGCGCCCGGGCGCGGGCGAATTCGGCACCTACTTCATCGGTTACGCGCGCTCGCCGGCGCCGATCGAGCAGATGCTCGAGAACATGTTCGTCGGCCGCCCGCCCGGCAACTACGACCGCCTGCTCGACTACAGCCGCGCGGTCACCGGCTCGCTGTTCTTCGTGCCGTCCGCCGACCTGCTCGAAGCGCTCGCCGATCGCGCAGCGCCGGCCGCCGACGCCGCGCAGCCGGAAGCGTCGCCGTCCGCGCCGCATCGCGACGGTTCGCTGAAAATCGGTTCGCTGAAAGGCATCCCGTCGTAACGCAGGGTACCGATGGCCGTCCGGCGCGCGACCGCGCGCCGGGCGTGTCCGGAACCGCCTCTGTTCAGTCGGCCGGAGCGCGCGTGCAGCGCTGCGCAACAGTCCCCTCCACCGCGCCACCGCTTATGGGCAGTGACGCGCGCAGGCTTGCATTCCCGGCACGCCGCCCACGCGACTCAACCCACCAGAATATAGAGCCAGTTCTTCGGCAACGCCCCACCCGGGCCGTTGCTGCATGCCAGCAGCCGTTCGCCGGATTGGGGGTGCGTGATGCCGGTACGGAACGTCTCGATGGCCTTGCGCTCCAGACGGTCGAACGCGTTCCCGACCAGGTTGTGCGCTTCGAGATAGATCGGTGCCATCAGCTTGAAGTCAGGCTTGGTGGCGCGATGTTTCGCCAGCCGGGTGTACAGGTCGCTGGTGATGCCGATATAGAACTTGCTGTACTCCGGCTTCGCGGCAAACGCGTTCAATACCTGCCGCAAATGCCCGATGACATCCTCGTGATTGATGACGCCCGTCTTCAGCATGTATTTGTCTTCGGGCGAGACGAGTTGCAGTGCCATGAACGACCTCCACTTGTTGTGAAGCATCAATAGGCTGCGTCTATGATTCATCCGGGCCCGGCTCCGACGACCGCCCAACCCCTGCTGGCAGACACCCGGCTGGATGAATGTTCGTAAGAATGCACGACGCGCGACAGGACGTCGACCGGAATTGATTCCGCACAGCGTCGAACGCGGCCCGGGCGACGGTGCCGCCGGCACGCCCCGGGTATCGCGGCAATCCGGTCGCGGCATTCCGTGTTCGCCCACACCCGCACCGCACGAATTGCATCACAGTTGCGCGACCGCACGGTGTCGTTTCGATTTGTGCTGCAGCGGTGTCGATCGAGCCTGCTAATATTCATTTTCGTCCGCGATCGGCAGGCTGGCATCACGCACAGCCCGTCAGCCGATCGGCCCGCCATCAAGTGTTTCCGCTGACGTGAGGCAATCCAAATCCATGAATAACCTGCACCGCGAACTCGCCCCGATCTCGTCTTCCGCCTGGGAACAAATCGAGGAGGAAGTGGCACGCACGTTCAAACGATCGGTGGCCGGCCGCCGCGTCGTCGATGTCGACGGCCCCGAAGGCCCCGAGCTGTCGGCCGTCGGCACCGGGCACCTGGTCGCCGTCGACGCGCCGCGCGAGCACGTGAACGCGCGGCTGCGCGAAGTCCGCACGATCGTCGAGCTGACGGTGCCGTTCGAGTTGAGCCGCGACGCGATCGACAGCGTCGAGCGCGGCGCGCGCGATGCCGACTGGCAACCGGCGAAGGACGCCGCGCAGCGGCTCGCGTTCGCCGAAGACAACGCGATCTTCGACGGCTACCGGGCCGCCGGCATCGTCGGCATCCGCGAAGGCACGTCGAACCGCAAGCTCACGCTGCCGGCGGACGTCAGCGCGTATCCCGACGCGATCAGCGATGCGCTCGAGGCGCTCCGCCTGGCCGGCGTCGACGGCCCGTATTCGGTGGTGCTCGGCTCGGATGCGTACACGGCGCTCAGCGAGGCGCGCGACCAGGGTTATCCGGTCCTCGGCCATATCAAACGGATCGTCAGCGGCGAGATCATCTGGGCGCCGGCGATCAGCGGCGGCTGCGTGCTGTCCACGCGCGGCGGCGATTACGAGCTGCATCTCGGGGAAGACGTATCGATCGGCTACACGAGCCATACCGACAAGGTCGTCCGCCTGTACCTGCGCGAAACGTTCACGTTCCTGATGCTGACGAGCGAAGCATCGGTGGCCGTCGCGCCGCAGGGCAACCCAACGGCCTGACCTCGGCTGTCCGCGCGATGCCCGCCGGGCGTCGCGCGCGGCCGGCCGCACCGCCGGCCGCATGTTCGTCGCCGATCGAGCCCACTTTGCATGGAGTGTGTGATGAGCGAGTCGAATGAGGCATTACAGGCGCTGCAGGCGTCGGTCGACCAGTTGAAGCAGGCGGTCGACGCGAACGCGAGCCGCCAGGCCGGCGATACCGCCGTGCTGTTCACCGTCCTGTCGCTGGTCCTGGCCGAGTTGCCGCCCGACACGCGCAACCTGATCGAGGATTCCTTCTCCGTCTGGGCCAATGGCCTGCCGGATGCGGCACTGTCAACGGACGTGAAGCAGATCGCCCGGCAACGGCTCGCGATGACCCTCCCGGACTGACCGCGGCACGCCGCGGTTGCGCCCTGTCCGGGCCGGACCGTGCAACCCGCCTGCTCCTTCGGCCGCCACACACGCATCGTCCGCGGTGCGTGCGTGGCTGCATCCGGCCGCTCGCCGCACGTCCCCCGTGCGGCGCTTCCATCGCGCCCGGCCACCCGCGGCACCGTCCATCCACCTGCAACCGGCGCCCTGCGCGCCCATGTCGCACCGCGCCCCGTTCGCGTGGCGCCCGCCCCGCTTTCCCGTCACCGCGCGTTACGCGCGCCGCGCACGCCCGCGCCGCCGTGCATCCGCCCGTCTGTGCTCCTCTTCGCCCGTGCGCGCCCGCATCCGAGGGTGCAATTCGCGGCCGGGCCGGCGCGGAACTGTGTCTTGGATGGCCTCCGCCGATTCGCTATTTTGAACGCAGTCGAAGCGATGCCGTGGGCTCCTCCCGGCACGCACGCCTGCCGTCCTGACCGCGACCGCGCACGACGCCGGCGCGCACTGCGCGACAGCCCGGGCACGGCCCGCGCGCCGCCGTGCCGCCCTGCTTCATGTCGTGCGTTCGCGGTCGGGCTGCGCAAGCGCCGCACCGCATCGGGACTTCACCCTTCGACCCACTTTCACCGACAGGAGCCAGACCACCATGCCCGCACTTTGCGATATCTGCCACGCCCGGCCGGCCGTCGCGCGCGCAACCGTGATGCAGGACGGCGAGCGCAAGACCATCTCGATCTGCGACTACCACTTCCGTCAGCTGATGCGGCATCAAAGCATGCTGAACCCATTCGATTCGCTGCTGGGCGGGGGCGGCTCGTCGTCGCTGTTCGGCGGGCTCGGTGACGAATCGCCGCTCGCCGCCGAAGTCCCGCGCGAATCGGTCGACCCGACCGACGCGTTCAGCGAGCAGACGCTGGAACTGCTGCAGCGCGCGGCCGAGAAGGCGCACGAGCTGCGCCGCAGCGAGCTCGATTCCGAACACCTGCTTTACGCGCTCGCGGACACCGACGTGTGCGCCGCGCTGCTGAAGGAACTGAAGCTGTCGCCGCAGGACATCCGGTCGTACATCGACGAGCACGCGCACACCGGCACGGCCGACCCCGATGCGCCGCTCGACAAGCTGTCGATCTCGCCGCGCGTGAAGAAGGCCGTGCAGTACGCGTTCCAGGCGTCGCGCGATCTCGGCCATTCGTACATCGGCCCCGAGCACCTGCTGATCGGGCTCGCGTCGGTGCCGGACAGCGTCGCCGGCACGCTGCTGAAGAAATACGGCGTGACGCCCGAGGCGTTGCGCCAGAAGGTCGTGAAGGTGGTCGGCAAGGGTGCCGAGGACGGCCGCGTCGATGCGCCGACCGGCACGCCGAACCTCGACAAGTTCGGCCGCGACCTCACCGCGATCGCGCGCCAGGGCAAGCTCGACCCGGTGCTCGGCCGCGCGCAGGAAATCGAGAGCACGATCGAGGTGCTCGCGCGCCGCAAGAAGAACAACCCGGTGCTGATCGGCGAGCCGGGTGTCGGCAAGACGGCGATCGTCGAAGGGCTCGCGCAGCGGATCGTCAACGGCGACGTGCCCGAGGTGCTGCGCGACAAGCGGCTCGTCGAAGTCAACATCAACTCGATGGTGGCAGGCGCCAAGTATCGCGGCGAGTTCGAGGAGCGCGCGAAGCAGCTGATCGACGAAGTCACGGCGAAGCAGGACGAACTGATCCTGTTCATCGACGAGCTGCATACGATCGTCGGCGCCGGCCAGGGCGGCGGCGAAGGCGGCCTCGACATCGCGAACGTGCTGAAGCCCGCGCTCGCGCGCGGCGAGCTGAGCCTGATCGGCGCGACGACGCTCAACGAATACCAGAAGTACATCGAGAAGGACGCCGCGCTCGAGCGGCGCTTCCAGCCGGTGTTCGTGCCGGAGCCGAGCGTCGAGCAGACGATCGTGATCCTGCGCGGGCTGCGCGACAGCCTCGAGGCGCATCACCAGGTGACGTTCGCCGACGACGCATTCGTCGCGGCCGCTGAATTCGCCGACCGCTACATCACGTCGCGCTTCCTCCCCGACAAGGCGATCGACCTGATCGACCAGGCCGCCGCACGCGTGCGGATCGGCGCGACGTCGCGCCCGGTCGACATTCAGGAAGGCGAAGCGCAGATCGCGCAACTGAAGCGCGAGCAGGACTACGCGACCTCGCGCAAGCGCTTCGACGAAGCGAAGCAGTTCGAGGAGCAGATCAACGCGAAGCAGAAGTCCGTCGACGAGAAGATGGAGGCGTGGCAGCGCAAGACGGGCTCCGAGACGCTCGAGGTGACGGTCGAATCCGTGGCCGAGGTCGTGTCGCGCCTGACCGGCATCCCCGTGTCCGAACTCACGCAGGAAGAACGCCAGAAGCTGCTGAAGATGGAAGAGCAGCTGCGCGAGCGCGTGGTCGGCCAGAGCGACGCGGTGGTGGCCGTCAGCGATGCCGTGCGGCTGTCGCGCGCGGGGCTCGGCCAGACGCACCGGCCGATCGCGACGTTCCTGTTCCTCGGGCCGACGGGCGTCGGCAAGACCGAGCTCGCGAAGGCGCTCGCCGAGACCGTGTTCGGCGACGAGCAGGCGATCATCCGCATCGACATGTCCGAGTACATGGAGCGGCACGCGGTCGCGCGGCTGATCGGCGCGCCGCCCGGCTACGTCGGCTACGACGAAGGCGGCCAGCTCACCGAGCGCGTGCGGCGCCGCCCGTACAGCGTGATCCTGCTCGACGAGATCGAGAAGGCGCACCCGGACGTGTACAACGTGCTGCTGCAGGTGTTCGACGACGGCCGCCTGACCGACGGCAAGGGCCGCGTGGTCGACTTCAGCAACACGATCATCATCGCGACGAGCAACCTCGGCGCCGCGATCATCATGGACAACCTCACGCAGCCGGAAGCCGCGCGCAAGACCGACAAGGCGGTCCGCGAGGAACTGATGCAGGTGCTGAAGGGCCATTTCCGCCCCGAGTTCCTGAACCGCATCGACGAGGTGATCGTCTTCCACGCGCTGTCGAAGGAGAACATCCGCTCGATCGTGCAGATCCAGCTCGACCGCGTGGTCCGCACCGCCGCCGCGCAGGACATCACGCTCGTGATGGGCGATTCGCTCGTCGAGCACCTGACCGAGGCCGGCTACCAGCCGGAGTTCGGCGCGCGCGAGCTGAAGCGCCAGATCCGTCAGACCATCGAGACGCGGCTCGCCAAGGAAATCCTCGCCGACCGGCTGAAGTCCGGCGACAAGTGCGAGGTCGACTACGACAAGGACAGCGACGAAGTGAAGTTCAACAAGCTCGCCGCGCCTGAAGCGAAGGAAGCGAAGGAAGCCGACGGCAAGGCCAGGCCCAACGGCAAGGCCGCCAAGGCAGCAGACGCGAAGCCGGACGACACGCCCGCCGACGCCCCGCCGCCCGCGGCGAAGCCCGGCAAGAAGTCGTCCGGCGCGAAGAAGGACGCACACTAAAACAACGCATGCCCTGCAACCCGGGGCACGCATGACCGGCTCCGTCCGCCGGACGGAGCCGCCCCACGCCGCGACACGGCGCAACCGAGCCACCCGCACCGGGCCCGGCTATTGGAGATTCACCATGACAAATCGACGCGAAGTGCCAGGCATCAGGAAGTACGACGGGCCCGCCGGCGGTTGGGGCGCGCTTCGCGCGACAGCCGACGCGGTGCGCACCCAGATGGAGACCATCGAGGCGCCGATCGTGCTGATGCGGACCAACCAGCCCGACGGCTTCGACTGCCCCGGCTGTGCGTGGCCCGACAAGGAACACAAGTCGACGTTCCAGTTCTGCGAGAACGGCGCGAAGGCCGTCACGTGGGAAGCGACGACCAAGCGCGTGACGCCCGAGTTCTTCGCCGCGAACACCGTGTCGTCGCTGCTGCGCATGTCGGACTACGAACTGGAGAACATGGGCCGGCTCACGCATCCGCTCGTCTACGATCGCGCGACCGACACGTTCCGCGAGATCGCATGGGACGATGCGTTCGCCCGCATCGGCGAAGTGCTGCGCGCGCTGCCGCCCGAGCAGGTCGAGTTCTATACGTCGGGCCGCGCATCGAACGAAGCCGCGTACCTGTACCAGCTGTTCGCGCGCGAGCTCGGCACCAACAACTTCCCCGACTGCTCGAACATGTGCCACGAGCCGACCAGCGTCGGCCTGCCGCAGTCGATCGGCATCGGCAAGGGCACCGTGTCGCTGGAGGATTTCGACCACTGCGAGCTGATCATCTCGATCGGCCACAACCCCGGCACGAACCACCCGCGGATGATGGGCACGCTGCACGAGTGCTCGCGGCGCAACGTGCCGATCATCGTGTTCAACCCGCTGCGCGAGCGCGCGCTCGAACGCTTCGCGGACCCGCAGGACATGATCGAGATGGCGTCGTTCGGCTCGACGCGGATCGCGTCGACGTACTACCAGGTCGACGCCGGCGGCGACGCGGCCGCGCTGAAGGGCATCATGAAGGCGCTGCTGAAGCTCGAAGCCGAGCAAGGCAACGTGCTCGACCGCGATTTCATCGCGCAGCACACCGACGGCTTCGACGCGTTCTCGGCCGACCTCGAAGCCACGTCGTGGGACGACATCGAACGCGCGAGCGGCCTCAGCCAGGCGCAGCTCGAACAGGTCGCGATCGCGTACGCGAAGTCGAACGCGACGATCGTCACGTACGGGATGGGCGTCACGCAGCACAACAAGGGCACCGCAACCGTGCGCCTGATCGCCGACCTGCTGCTGATGCGCGGCAACATCGGCAAGCCCGGCGCCGGCGTGTGCCCGCTGCGCGGCCATTCGAACGTGCAGGGCAACCGCACGGTCGGCATCACCGAGAAGCCGTCGGCCGAGTTCCTGAAGAAGATCGAGGACGTGTGCGGCTTCACGCCGCCCGCGCATCACGGGCACGACGCGGTGCAGGCGATGCAGGCGATGATCGACGGCACCGCGAAGGCGCTGCTGTGCCTCGGCGGCAACTTCGCGGTCGCGCTGCCCGATCCGGAACAGTCGTTCCCGGCGATGGCGAAGCTCGACCTGAGCGTGCATCTCGGCACGAAGCTGAACCGCTCGCACCTGCTGGTCGCGAAGGAAACCTTCATCCTGCCGGTGCTCGGCCGCACCGAACTCGACATGCAGGCCACCGGCCGCCAGTCGATCACCGTCGAGGATTCGATGTCGATGGTCCACGCGTCGGCCGGCAAGCTCAAGCCGGCGTCCGACCAGCTGCGCTCGGAGCCCGCGATCGTCGCGGGGATCGCGCATGCGACGCTGCCGAACAGCAAGGTCGCATGGCTCGACCTGATCGCCGACTACGACCGCATCCGCGACCTGATCGACCGCACGGTGGACGGCTTCGAGGCGTTCAACGAGCGCATCCGCACGCCGGGCGGCTTCCGGCTGCCGCTGCCGCCCACCGAGCGCGTGTGGCCGACGCCGACCGGCAAGGCGATGTTCTCGGTCTACAAGGGCGTGAAGGAGGATGCCGACGTGCTCGGCGGAGAACAGGTGCTGCGGCTCATCACGCTGCGCAGCCACGACCAGTACAACACGACGATCTACGGGCTCGACGATCGTTATCGCGGCGTGTTCGGGCGTCGCGACGTGCTGTTCATGAACCCGGCCGATCTCGCGAAGTACGGGCTCGAACACGGCGACCTCGTCGACATCGAGACGATCACCGCCTCGGGCCGCACGCTGCGTCTCGAGAAGATCACCGCGATCGAGTACGACATCGCGCCGGGTTCGGTCGGCGCGTACTACCCGGAAGCGAACGTGCTCGTGCCGCTCGACTACATCGACAAGGAAAGCGGCACGCCGTCGTACAAGTCGGTGCCGGTGCACGTCGTGCGCTCGGCGGTGGTCTGATTCGCGGGCAGGCAGGTTCGCGTCGCGGCACGCCGCGTGCCTGAACCCGCCTGCCGCCCCGCTCCCGCCTTTCCCGGCCGCCGCATCGCAACCAATGCGGCGGCCGTTTCGTTTCATCGCGCCGAACGACGCCCGGCTTACCGCACCGCCGTCGGCGGCATCGTCGCGCTCATCTGCCGGCGCCGATACGCGCTGTCGCGCGTCGCGAGCCAGTAGTACAGCGGCGACGTCAGCGCGAGCCCCACGAGCCACGACAGGTCCGCGCCGCCGAGATGCGCGGGAATCGGGCCCGCATACATCGGCGTGTTCATGAACGGGATCTGCACGAGGATGCCGATCGCATACGCGAGCAGCGCCTGCGGGTTGAAGCGGCCGTAGATCCCGCCGTCGGCCATGAAGATCGACTGGATGTCGTACTTGCCCTTGTGGATCACGTAGAAGTCGATCAGGTTGATCGCGGTCCACGGCACCAGCACGACGAGCAGCGCGAGCACGAGATCGACGAGGTTGCCGACGAAGTTCGTCGACGCGCCGATCGCCGCGTAGCAGCACGCGACGAAGATCACGACCGACACCACCGCGCGCGCCTTCGCGGTCGGAATCCATTTGTACGCGAACGTCTGCACCGACGTGATGACCGCGAGCACCGCACCGTACAGGTTCAGCGCGTTGTGGCTGATCACGCTCAGCAGGAACAGCACGAGCATCAGCGGGCCGAGCGGGCCGGTCGCCTGCTTGACCGCATCCATCGTGTCCGCGCCGGCCGGCACCGCGAGCACCGCGACCGCGCCGAAGATGAACGCGAGCGTCGAGCCGATCGTGCAGCCGAGGTAGGTCGCCCAGAACGTCGACGCCACGCTGACGTTTTCCGGCAGATAGCGCGAATAGTCCGACACGTACGGTGCGAACGCGATCTGCCACAACGCCGACAGCGACACCGTCGCGAGCCAGCCCGCGAAGTCGAAGCCGCCGCGCGTCAGGAAATCGTCGGTCGTCACGTGCGTGAGGATCATCCAGAAGCCGACGACGATGCCGATGCCGAGCACCCACGTGCCGATCCGGTTCAGGATGTGGATGAACCGGTATCCGACGATCCCGATCAGCCCCGAACCCACCGCGCCGATCACGATGCCGACGGGCACCGGCACCGACGCCGCGATGCCGTGCACCGACTTGCCGGCGAGCACGATGTTCGACGCGAAGAAGCCGACATACATCACGGCCGCGATCACGGTCACGAGCAGCGCGCCCCACGAGCCGAACTGCGCGCGGCTCTGGATCATCTGCGGGATGCCCATCTGCGGCCCCTGCGCAGAATGCAGCGCCATCAGCACGCCGCCCACCGCCTGGCCGACGACGATCGCGACGATGCCCCATAGCAGGTTCAGGTGGAACATCTGCACGCCGAGCGCGCCGGTCACGATCGGCAGCGGCGCGATGTTGCCGCCGAACCAGAGCGTGAACAGGTCGCGCACCTTGCCGTGGCGTTCGGCGGGCGGCACGTAGCCGATCGTGTGCTTCTCTATCATCGGGGACGCATTGCGTTCCGCGTTCGTCATGGTGAAGTCTCCTGTCCTGCGCGGCGATGCGCGCGTGCCGTGTCAGCCGGCGCGCGTCGGGGTGCGCGCCTGCAATCGGGTCCGGATACGCGAACGACGACGCACCGCGTGCACGCGCGGCGGAGTCGAACGCAGCGAACGAACCGCTCGCGGGGACGGATGACATGCCCCGCCGGCGCGTGTGCGGCCGCTTCGTGATCGTGGTGATCTTCGCGATCCAGGTTGGAGACGATGGTGCGCCACGGGTATCGCGACCGGAAAATACTAAAAATATTTCCGGGACATACGAAAAAGCTCTGCAGCGGAAATTCCGGCGCCGGGGCCTTTCAGGTAAGGTGCTACGCACAACCATGGACAGATTGCGCCCGGGCGGCACGCCGGGGCCGTGCATCAGAGGTGCGTGTGGCTCACTACACTTTGCGGCAACTGAAATACTTCGTGACGACGGTGGAATCCGGCAGCGTGGCCGAGGCCTCGCGCCAGCTCTTCATCGCGCAGCCGTCGATCTCCAGCGCGATCAAGGGGCTGGAAGAAAGCTTCGGCGTGAAGCTGTTCATTCGTCATCATGCGCAGGGCGTATCGCTGACGCCGGGCGGCACGCGCTTCTACCGGAAAGCGCAGGAGCTGCTGCGCATCGCGCACGAATTCGAACAGAACGCGCTCGCCGACAACGACGTGATCACCGGGCAGATCGACATCGGCTGCTTCGAGACGGTCGCGCCGCTCTACCTGCCGCAACTGATCGCGGGCTTTCGCGAGCGCTACCCGGGCGTGAACATCCGGCTGCGCGACGGCGACCAGCAGGAACTCGTGCAGGGCCTGACGTCCGGCACGTTCGATCTCGCGCTCATGTACGACCACGATCTCGACGGCACGATCGAGACCGAGCCGCTGATGCCGCCGCAGCAGCCGTACGTGCTGCTGCCGGAGAACCACCGGTTCGCGGACCAGGCGCACGTGTCGTTGCGCGACCTCTGCGTCGAGCCGATGATCCTGCTCGACGTGCAGCCGAGCCGCACGTATTTCGTCAGCCTCTTTCACGAACTCGGGCTGACGCCGAACATCGTGTTCGGGTCGCCGTCGATCGAGATGGTGCGCGGGATGGTCGGCCAGGGATTCGGCTTCTCGCTGCTCGTCACGCGCCCGCATTCCGAATACACATACGACGGCCAGCGGGTCGTGACGATCGGCCTCAGCGAAACGGTGAGCCCGTCGGGGCTCGTGAGCGCGCGGTTGAAGCGCGGCCAGCTTACGAAGCAGGCGCAGTCGTTCGTCGACTTCTGCCGCGAGCGGCTCGCGCAGATCGTCGCGGAAACGGCGAGATAAGACGCGCAAACACGCACGCACCGCGCGAGGCGGTGCGTGCGTGTTTGCAGTGACGACTTCAGGCGGCCGACGACAAATAGGCGGCCAGACGACTCAGCATCGCGTCGCATCCATGCAGCTGGTCGAGCGTGACGAACTCGTCGGGCTTGTGCCCCTGGTCCATGCTGCCGGGCCCGCATACCACGGCCGGAATCCCGGCCTGCCCGAACAGCCCGCCCTCGGTGCCGAATGCGACCGTGCCGAACGCATCGGAACCGCTCAGCATCGCGAGCAGGCGCGCGGCCTCGCCGTCCGGCGCAGTGGCCAGCCCCGGATACGCGCCCAGCGGCTGCAATCGAATGTCGGTATCGGGCTGCACCGCACGCATTCGCGGCAACAGTTCGGATTCCGCATAGTCCTGCAGCTTGCGCGGCACGTCGTGCGCGTCGAAATCCGGCAGCGCACGCACCTCGAAGTCGAACTCGCATTCGGCCGGCACGATGTTCAGCGCGCGGCCGCCCTTGATCAGCCCCGTCTGCACGGTCGAGAACGGCGGATCGAAACGGCCGTCGTGCCGTTCGGGCCGCGCGAGCGCCGCGCCGATCTCGCCGAGCCGGCCGATCAGCTTCGCCGCATAGTCGATCGCGTTGACGCCCGACGGCGCATACGCCGAATGGCACGCGGCCCCCTTCACGTGGCAACGCATCGCGAGCTTGCCCTTGTGGCCGAGCACCGGCTTCAGCTCGGTCGGCTCGCCGATCAGGCACAGGCGCGGCCGGTGCGGGCGTGCGGCCAGGGCGTCGAGCATCGGCCGCACGCCGAGGCAGCCGACTTCCTCGTCGTACGAGAACGCGAGATGCACGGGCACGCGCAGCGGCCGCGCGACGAACGCCGGCACGGCCGCGAGCGCCGACGCGATGAAGCCCTTCATGTCGGCCGTGCCGCGCCCGTACAGGCGGCCATCGCGCTCGGTCAGCCGGAACGGCTCGACCGTCCACGCCTGCCCGTCGACCGGCACCACGTCGGTATGGCCCGACAGCGCGATGCCGCCGCGATCGCGCGGCCCGATCGTCGCGTACAGGCTCGCCTTCGTCCGTTCCGCGTTGTAGAACAGTTCGCTCTCGACGCCGAAGCCCGCGAGATAGTCGCGGATGAAACCGATCATCTCGAGATTCGAATCGCGGCTGACCGTCGCGAAACCGATCAGCCGCTCGAGCAACGCGCGGCTCGACGTGTCATTCATCGCCCGGTACTCCGTAGCTCGGCGCGGCGGTCGGGTTCAGCGCGCGCGTCTGGTAGTCCTGCATCTGCGGCCGATACGCCCGCCACAGCGCATCGAGCTGCCCGACCGGATCGGCATCGGCCCAGTCGACGCGCAGGTCGACGATCGGCCAGGTCACGTCGCCGGCCACCTTCAGCGCGGCCGAGTGCACCGGCCCCGCCTCGCCGCCGGCCGCGATCGCCGCGTGCATCGCGGCGAGCAGGCGATCGGCGAGCAGGCCGGGCGCCTGCTCGAAGGCGCGCGCCATCGCGTCGATCACGTCCGGCGAAGCCAGCAGGTTGCCGGCCGCCACGCACTGTTCGCCGCGCACCGCGTGATGCGTGCCGAGCGCTTCCTTGCCGGTGAAACACGCCGCCTGCCCCTGCCCGTCGATCACCGTGACCTGCCGGTACTGGCTCCAGCCGTTCGCGCTGAGCGCACGGTCGAGCGCCGCGTCGGGCGCGAGCTGTTCGTGCTCGATCAGGTCGAGGATCTGCGGGCCGAGCGCCGGCAGCGTGATGTTCTGCGTCGCGACGGCGCCGACGCCCGCGCGCACCCACGGGCAGCGCGCGCCCACCGCGATGCTCGACGAGCTGATCGCGATGCCGAGCTGGCCCGTCTCCGGGCAGCGCCCGACGATGGAGAAAGTCATGTCGCCTCCCGGGCGCGGTTCGGCTGCCAGTTGTCCGGAATCACGGCGATCACGTCGATTTCCATCAGCCACTGCGGCTGGCCGAGCGCGGACACGACGAGCCCCGTCGAGATCGGATACACGCCCTTCAGCCACTTGCCGACTTCCTGGTACACCGGCTCGCGATAACGCGGGTCGATCAGGTAGGTCGTCGTCTTCACGATGTGCGTGAGGTCGCTGCCGGCTTCCTCCAGCAACTGCCTGACGTTCTTCATCGCCTGCTCGGCCTGCGCGCGCGGGTCGCCGAGGCCGACCAGGTTGCCGTCGAAATCGGTGCCGACCTGGCCGCGCACGTAGACGGTGTTGCCGGCCCGCACGGCCTGGCACAGGTCGTTGTCGAGCGTCTGGTTCGGGTAGGTATCCTTCGTGTTGAACATGCGGATACGGGTATGGGTCGGTTGGCTCATCGAAATCCTTCAGTCGTCAGGGGGCACGCCGCCGCACCGGGCGCGAACACCATCGCGGTGCGGCAGGCGGGCAGCATGGGGTCGGTCAGTTGACCGCGTCGGCGAGCGGCCGCGCGTCGGCGTGCGACGCGGCGCCGCCCGGCTCCGGGCGCGACGCCGAGCGGCGCTGCGACGCGTCGTGGTATTCGAGGTAGGTGCGCTGCGTCGCGATGTGATCGGCGATGTGCCGCGCGTCGTGCCACACGCCCCAGATGAAGCTGGAGCCGCGCCGCGACAGCCACGGCAACCCGAGGAAATAGATGCCCGGCTCCTTCGACACACCGCGCTGGTGCCGCGGCTTGCCGTTCGCGTCGAACGCATCGACCTTCAGCCAGCCGTAGTCGACCGCATACCCCGTCGCCCAGACGATCGACGTGACGCCCGCGCCGGCGAGATCGAGCGCGAGGATCGGGTGCGCGACGCAGTCCGGGTTCGGCAGGATGTGGCGGGCGTCGGGTTCGGCCGGCAGGTCGAGGCCGTTGCGGGCCGCATAGGCGTCGGCCGCGTCGAGCAGCGACAGGTAGTTCTCGTCGCCGCGCGCGAGATTGATCGCGAGATCGCGCTCGAACGTCGCCACGCCGCCGCTGAACGACTTCGTCAGCCCGACGAGCGTCACGCCCTGGTTCGCGAGCTTGCGGAAATCGACCGTATGGCCGCCGCGCGCGCCGCTCACCGCGATCGTCACGTGTTCGCGACCGGGCGTCGCGACTTCCTTGTCCCATTCGCCGAGCACGCCGAGCCACCAGCAGAAGTCGCGGCCGCGATACGCGCGCGGCGGGCGGTCGTGCGGGCCGACCGACAGGTAGACCTGGCGGCCCGCGCGCTGCAGCTCGTCGGCGATCTGCACGCCCGACGAACCCGCGCCGACCACCAGCACCGCGCCGTCCGGGAGCTGGCCCGGGTTGCGGTAGTCGGCGGAATGGAGCTGCACGAGGCGCGCGTCGTCCGGTGCGATCGGCGGAATCACCGGGCGCTGGAACGGCCCCGTCGCGACGACCACGCGGTTCGCCTCGATCGTGCCGTCGGAGGTCTTGACGACGAACCCCGGCTTGCCCGTATTGCGCACGACCCGCTGCACCTCGACGCCGGTGCGGATCGGCGCGTCGAACTTGCGCGCATACGCTTCGAAGTAGTCCGCGACCTGGTCTTTCGACGCGAACGCGTCGGGGTCGAGCCCGTCGAATTCGAGCCCCGGGAAGCGGTCGTGCCACGCGGGGCCGTTCGCGACCAGCGAATCCCAGCGCCCCGTGCGCCAGCGTTCGGCGATGCGGCTGCGCTCCAGCACGAGATGCGGCACGCCCAGCTTGCCCAGGTGCTCGCTCATGGCCACGCCGGCCTGACCGGCGCCGACGACGAGCGTATCGATTGAGGTTGTTTCGACTGCCACGGCTGTCTCCTTCTGAAGTGCGGCTCGGCGCGACGCGCGTGCTGTCGCTTGAGCTGGAATGGAGACATTCTGCTGACACGCCGCTTGCGGCGAAATGATGATTTTTGTTGGTGTTGATGAGCAAAAAGCTGGGGGGCGCGCGGACGGCCAGCGGCACGGAACGACGCGCCCGTGTTGCACCGGCGCCCGCCCGGACGGCGGGCGCCGGCTTCAACCGGTCGCGCCGGCTACGCGTTCGTCCATGCGCCGGCGCCCTGCCGATACTGGATCACGCCGCCGTTGATCCGCACCCGCAGGTTGCCGTCCGGCAACGGCACCCAGTTCTGCATGTCGAGGCTCAGCATCAGCGCGGCGAAGAAGTCCCGCAGTTGTTGCGACTCGCTGGCCTGCCAGAGATCGATGCGCCCGAGGCAGGTACGCAGGTCGCCGCTCTGCTGCATGATCGTCTCGACCTGCCCGGCCACGTTCGCCGACGGGTCGTACACCTTCGTACCGTCGTCGCTGACGATCGACAGATGGATCGCGCGCACCGACGCCGGCTGGCCCGGCGTCTGCTCGACAAGCGCGATGCAGCTCGTCATCGCGCCGAAATCGATTTCCGTCGCATCTCCCCAGATCCGCTCGCCAACCACCAGCGGCGCGGGACCTTGTACGTTCTGAATGTCGTAGGGCATGGGTTCCTCACTTGACTCGATGGGACTGCCGGTGACGGGGCCGCGACGTGTCCGCGAAAGCGGACACGCTTCGTTCCCGCCGCTCACATCCCGCGGCGGGCCTGACGGCCCGGCGGGTCGTGTCGATTGATTCCTGGTCGCCGCGCGCGGTCGCGCGCTACGCACCCTTCTTGTCCAGCAGCGCCTGATACCGCTGCAGGCTCTCGTCGATCTTGTCGAGCGCGATGCTCGCGGCCTCGCCTTCGATCGCCTCCGCGGCACCCGCGACCACCGCCGCGGTCGCGACGAACAGGTCGGTCAACAACAGCCCCACCGCATCCATCGCCATCCCGCGCACGTTCTCGTCGATGGTCTTCTGCGCCAGGTCCTTCATCAGCACGCTCTTGCCCGCGATCGCCAGCGACGTCGACGCCTCGAAGTAGTTGGCCGCCGCCTGCGCGACCATCCCGCCCGCCTGCGTGATCATCATGTTCGGGCCGACGGCGATCTGCGTCGTCGCGTAGGACGCCGCCTCCGCGTTGATCGCCTGCACGGTCTGCAGCGCCGAACCGCCGCCCCTGGCCGGATCGGCAACCTGGTTCGGCGCCTTCAGCGCATCGGTGAGCCTGCGCAGCCGGTTGACCGGCCATGCGCGCGCGCCGGCCTTCGGCGCCGCGACGGGCGGCGCGACATCGGCGGGTGTCGTTGCGTCGGCCGGCGTCGTTGCGCCTGCTGCCGCGGACGCGCCATCGTGCGGCGCCTGCGGCGCACCGTCGCCGCGTCCGCCCAAAAGGCCTTTCATGTTCATGGTTCAGGTATCCCGAGAGTCGACTAATGCGTGGAACCCGTCTGCGGCCCGGCCGCCGGGGCTTGCGCCGCGCCGCCCGATGCCGGCTTCGGCGACGCTTCGACGGACAGGATCATGGCCACCGCCTTCGACACGACGGCATTCGAAATCTGGTTCAGCGCCGCCTGCTGCTGCGTCATGTTCTGCGCCGAGATGCCGACGGCCTGGCTGAACATCTGGTAAAGCATGCCCAGCGCCTGGGCCGGGGATCCCGCGACGACGTTGACATTGGTCTGCGTCAGCGCGTCGGTAACCTGCTCATTGACTTTGTCTGCCACGAGGCCTCCTCGGATCTCGGCTCCGGCATGCGATTGAAGGAACGGCAAGCCATCGACGCCGCGCATGCCGTTAGGAACGCTGCATGCCCGCGTTCGTGAACGCGCTCACGCGAGTTCCTCGCGCAATTTCCTGCGCAGCAGCTCGACACGCTTCCTGGCCAGCGGCTCGTTGATCCCGAGCGTCGCCGCGATGTGCAGATAGGGCCGGTCCTCCTCGAACTTCAGCGTGAACAGCATCTGCTGCTGCGACGGGAGCGTGGACAGCACCTGCTCGAGACGCAGCAGCTGTTGCCGGAGCAGCAGCTGCTGCTCCACCGACGGCGCGTGGCCGGCCAGCTCGACGGTGTGATCGTCGTCCCAGCCCGGGTCGAATTCGAGCATGCCGCTTTCGCGCACACGGCGGCGCGCGCCGTCGAGGAACGCGTGGTTCAGCGCCAGAAAAAGAAAGCCGGCCAGGTTCCGGACGCGCTCGGGCGAACGTTGCAGGTAGATGTGGACCTTGAGCGCGGTATCGGAGAGCAGTTCGTCGGCACGGTGGATATCGCCCTTGCACAACAGGCGCGCGCGGCGCCGCAATTTCCCCTGCATTTCCCGCCACGTGTGATCGAGCTGCTGCGCCGGTGACTCAGGCGTCGAAACAGCGTGCTGATTCGAGGTTGTCATCCCGTGCCTTCCTTTTTTATGGAAAACACAGAATCGATTCGATGCCGGGAATGGCGCTGTTACCCGCGTAACACCGTTTTAAAGATAATCGCTTCGTGTAAATTTTCTTGATTATTGTGAACGGAAACTTTAATTCCCCGGCATCTCCTCATCCGTCGTTTCGGGCGCGCCGCCGAGCGTAACCAATGGCATTTCGATGAAAAATGGCGACTGCCGCCGCGATGCGATTACGCCGGCACGCTGCTGTCGATGTCGGTCGACCAAAGGTCCCTGGCGCCGAAGCAAAACCATATCGGGATCACTTTCCCATTATCTGGTTATTTTCATCATTCATTTTCACGCAATGCCAAAGGCAGCGTTTTTCGCTAGGTGGCCGCATCGTCAAACAACCTTGCACGGAAAACATGCCTGCCCTCGTCAACGGTCGAACGCTGTGCAATATCCCGATACTCGCCGATCTTCCGGAAAGCCTGCTCGCTCACATCGAGCGGCATCTCGCGCCCTGGCCCGAACACGGCAATCGCCTGTTGTTCTTCAAGGGCGATCCGGGCGATTTCGTCGCCTTCGTGCACTGCGGCCGCGTGTACAAGACGCTGCACGAACCCGGCGGGCGCGAACTCATTCTCGGCCACTCGTTGCCGGGCGAACTCATCGGCGAAAACACGCTGGTTCGCGCCCACCGGCGCAGCTTCACAGCGCAGTTGAGCGCCGACTGCCGCGTGTCGCTGCTGCATCGCCAGTACTTCGCGCCGCTGCTGGCCAACGCGGATTTCATGGAGCGCATCCACGAGCAGCTGTGCCGGCACGTGCACCAGCTGAGCGACTTCGTCGAATCGACGTGCCTGTACCGGCTCGAAGCCAGGCTCGCGCGCCATCTGCTGAACCGCATGCAAGGGAACGATCTCGAGGTGCGGCTGCCGGAGAGCCAGAGCATCCTCGCCGCGATGCTCAACGTCAGCCGGCCGCGACTGAACAGCAGCCTGCAGAAGATGCAGCGCGACGGCCTGATCCGGCTTCACGCGCACGGCGTGACGATCGAGAAGCCGGAGCAGCTGCGGACCATCGTCAACGCCAATTGACGCGCCGGGCGCGTGCGCCGCGACGCCGCGGCGGCAGGAGGTCGCGCGCGCCGGGTTGCGCGGCGCGCGGTGAAGATCAGCCGCGCCAGTGACCGATGGCGTTCATCAGCTGCGCGACGGCAGTCAGTTGCGACGCAAAGTTGTCGTTCGCGGAGCGCGCCGCGGCGGCCACCGCCACCGGCGAGCCGGCGTAGAGCTGCATGATGCCGACGGTCGTGGCGGCGAGGTTGGACATCGCCTGGTTCGCCTGCATCTGCACCGCGTTGTGAAGCAGGATCGCGGACGCATGGCTGTTCGACTGCATGAGCGTGCCCAAGGCCACGGCGGGCGCTTCGCCCACCACCTTGACGTTGGCTTGCGTGACCGCATCGGTCACCGCGGCGGAAACCTGTTCCGGCATGTCGTTGCTCCTGGTTTGCCCGCCCGCTGCGAGGCAGTCACGGCGAACGCATGAATGGGTCGGTCGGCGACGTGCGCCGGACGATAGCATCGGTGCGCGCGAGCGCTCGTCGTCGCGAGCGTCGCGAGCGCCGGGATGACGACAGGCGCCGGGCGACAGCCACGGGAATCGGGGCCGCCGCCCGGCGTCGACGCCGAGTTACGCGTCAGGCCAGCGCCTTGCCGAGCGCGAGCACATCGGCCAGCACGGACAGCACGCCGTTCGAGCCGATTTCCGTCGCGGCGGCGCCGGCGCTCGCCGGCCCGAGCGTGTAGAGCTGCATCGTGCCCACGTTCGTCGAGGTCGGCAGCTGTACCGCGGCCTGCGACTGCTGCTGCACGGCGTTCTCGAACAGCACGCTGAGCGAATGGCTCTGGGCCTGGTACAGCGAGCCCGTTGCCATCGCCGGCGCTTCACCCACCACCTTGACGTTGGTCTGCGTGACGGCGTCGGTGATCGCGGCATTGACCGCGCACGTCTTGCAGTTGCAGGGGTCTTTCGGATCCTTCGGATCCGTCGGGGCGCTTGTATCATTTGCCATCGAATTTCTCCTGGTTTGCGAACGGGTGCCGCATCGAATCGGCTCTACCCGTCCTGTCGTTTGCTCCGGAACACCGCGCGGCACCGCTGTTCAGGCGCCGGCGGACGTGCTGCGGTTCGGCGGATCGGCGGCGATATCGGCGGCCCGTGCCGCCTGCGCCGCCGCTCGACCACGGCGTGGCGACCGCGCGTTACGGGCGCATCGCCTTCCCGATCGCGATCACGTCGGCCAGAATGGAGATGATCCCGTTCGCGCCGATTTCCGTGGCGGCCGCCCCCGCGCTTTCCGGCCCGATCGTGTAGAGCTGCATCGTCCCCACGTTCGTCGACGTCTGCGACTGGATCGCGGCCTGCGACTGCTGCTGCACCGCGTTCTCGAACAGGATGCTGAGCGAATGGCTCTGGGCCTGGTACAGCGAGCCCATCGCCATCGCCGGCGCCTCGGCGACCACCTTGACGTTGACCTGCGTGACGGCATCGGTAATCGCGGGATTGACCTGGCACACCTGACACGTATCACCCATTTTTTGCTCCTTGATTCACGTAGTTGAGAGGTCGCACATCGGGGCCGGCCGGTCTCGCGTCCAGCCGCCGGACTTCAACCGCTCGACTTCAACCGCATGCCCGGTGTGCTACTCCATGGACGCTGGCCCGGGGGTATCGTGAACAGAAGCAGTGGCGGTGGCGGCGGCCGGTTCGTGCAGGTCGGCCGAGCGGGCCTCGATGCGTTGCAGCCGCTCGTCGATCGCGTCGAGCCGCACGGCGAGCCGTTCGGCGAGCGAATCGACGTAGTGCCGGAAGCAGGCGTCGATTTCCTGCCGGATGAGGCCGGTCAGCTGTTCGCCGATCACCGCCAGCGCCTCGCGGGTGCTGTCCTGGATGTCGACCGCGCCGGATGCCGGTGCGTCGTCCGGCGGCTCGTGCGCGTCGAGTACGCCGGACACCTTCTGCTGTTCCGACGCCAGCATGCCGAGGGTCGTCTCGTTCTGCGCGTCGATCGTCTGCAGGATGCCGCGCATCTTCTCGTACGCCTTCTGCTGGTTGAGCTGCAGAAAATGCTTGACCTGCTCGCGCGCCTCCTGCCGGGTTTTCAAGCGCGGCAATGGCGGGTTCGCGGCGCTCGCCTGCGTGGCCGTGCCGGCCGCCGGAGCCGGCCGGGCCGCGTGGCGACCCGGCAGCCGCTCGAGCAGCGCCCGTTCTTCAGCCGGCTCGAGCGGCCGTCCCAATCGCTTCTCCGCGAACTGCCGCAGCAACGGGTCGAGTGCGTCGTCGCTCATGGCTCACACCTCCTCGAGGTCGGTCCGCGGCGCCGGTGCGTGCGGTTCGGGTACGGATGGACGCGGCGCCGGGGCGCCGACGCCGGCGTACTGCAATGGATATCGCATGGTGTTCTCCGGGAAATGGACAGGCGGCGGCCCCGCCGGAAATTTCGGCGGGACCGCTGCAGGGACGAACCGTGCGACGGGTCTGTGAAATCGGTTGTCGCCGTGCGTCGCGGCTACGCCGGCGGGCAATGCGCAGGCAAGCAGTGCCGCCGCGCATGCCGGCCGATACCGTTGCGCTGCGTTCGCCCGCCGCCCGGTGCGTGGTCTCTTTTATTGAAATCGACCTGCACCACGATCATGTTCCGCCGAATTCGATCTCCAACCTGTTTTTGCCATCCTAAGTAATCTGGCCGTTCTTGTTTCGCAAGCGGCCTTTCAACGATTCCTCTGCGAGGGCGGCTCGATCGCTCAATGCGTAGAACGCCAGCATGCTGACGAGCATCGCAAAGGCCACGCCGCTCGTATCCCAACGCAGCCCCACGCTGAACGCGATTGCCCTGATCGCGGTCATGCCGAGTGCCATGACGAGCAACATCCCCGCGAATTCGAGCGCGACCCGCACCGGCGCCCGGACGAGCACGCGTACCGGGCCGCGTCGATGCCCGTCCTTGCGGTCGGCCTCGCGCCGAATCAACAGCGCCAGCATGGCCAGCATCGACATCGGAAACCACTGGAGATGGAGCACCAGCATGTTCCACATGGCACCGGTATCGAGCGTGCCGCCGCAGATGTCGAGAATGGCCTCGAGGGGCGCCCGCATCGCATCGAGCGTCAATCCCGCGCAGATGGCGGCCATGCACCAGAGCATCGACCGGCGCGCGCACCTGCCCGGCGGTCCGCCTCTCGTCGAGTACCCCGCCACGCCGCAGGCAAGCGCACCGATGCCGTTCCATATCCAGCTGGAAGGAGCACCATGCAGCCTCGTCGGCAAGTCGCACGCCAGGTAGCCGAGGATCGCGAACGCCAGCGCGCCGCGCACGCCAGCGCGCCGCGCACGCGTTCGGGCATCGGGAGCGTGGCCGTTCGCGCGGGCCCGGCCTCCACGCATGCGCGGATCGCGCCCGTCACCGTCGCCGGACGCCCGGCCGGGTCGGCCGGCGGAACACTCCGGGCAGTCATGGCCGTTCAGGCGGGATCTCGCATGACCGCATACCACGAGCACACCACCCCGGCCGGCGCGACGCCGCCGTTGCCGCTCGCATGCGGAACCGTCCGGACGATCGAACCGGTCAGCGCCGGACGCTGGTTGATGCCGTTGGGCCAGGGCGCACTCACGTACCCGACATAGTCGTAGACCCACTCCTCGCCGCTGACCACGCCGCGCCCCTGGAAGCGGACGGTGCCGGGATTCCCGTAGCTGATCCAGCCGTTGAGCTGCAGCTCCCATCCCGGGCCGAAAATGCGCCCCTTGAAAATGCCCGCCGGTGCCTGCGCGATCTCGATCGTGCCGAGGCCGAATTCCAGGTCGTTGAATGCGGTGGCCGGATCGGGATCGTTCAGGAAACTGCGATAGGTCCACTGGCCCACCAGGCTGCCGGTTTCGGGTGTGTAGCTCATGCGCGCGCCTCCCCTTCATGTCCATGTCGTCGAAATACCGAAGTGAACCGGCGCCACGCGATGGCGCCGGTTCGTCACGCGCCGTCGTTACCGGACCTCGAGCCGGAACAGTTTCGGCGCGGCTTGCGGAGCCGCACCGGCGACGGCTTGCGAAGCGGGCGGCGAAGCCGGTTGTGTCTGCAGGCGTATGCCTTCGCGCGTATGGATCTCGACCTCGTACTGGGCCCCCTCCACCGCACTCACCGAGAACTGGTCCAGCGGAAAGAACGCCTTCACTTCGAGGTGCGTCTGGCAGTTCGCGCAGTACTGCACGCTCCAGCGGCTCAGCACGGCCTCCGTGCCGAGCAGGTGCCGCTCGCCGTCCACGTTGACGTACGCGGAGACCAGGAACGACCCCGCGATCGGCGCACGATTCAGCCCGGACACGCGCACGACCTTGCTGCTGTTGCCGGCCGGCACGGTCGTCGCCGCCAGCGAGAGCTTCGGCAGGTCTTCGAGCGAACCGGGGCCATACGTGTAGCCGAGCTGCTCCTCGATGTTGATGCAGTCGAGCGACGTATAGGCGCGCTCCTTGCCGTTCTCGCTCTTCTTGAACGGATCGAGCGGCGACGAGAGCGTGAGCCACGAGTTGGGCACCGTGCCCGGCGTCGGCCCCTGCGCGTCGACCGAGTTGGTGCCCGGATACTCGGCGATGACGTCGAGGTGCTGCGTGAAGCCGTGCCGCTTCTGCCACAGCCAGAACACGCGATCGATGAAGCAGTGATGGAAATAGAAGATCGGGTCGAGGCCCGCCGTGTCGTTTTCGCCCATGTCGCCGTTGGCGCCCGGAATCGGCGAGAGGTCGCCCTTGTTCGGGCCGTGCGGCACGTCGAACCCGCCGACCGCCAGGTGAATCTTGTTGTGCGGCGACTCGAGCGGGACGACGGGAATCGCGCCTTCCGGCAGATTCTCGTTCCACTGGGCCGCGGACGTCGTGTTGGAAAACACCGTGTAGTTCGGCGCGTCCAGGCACTGCTCGAACTTGCGCTTCACGTTGGTCGGCACCACGTTGCCCTTCACGACGATGTAGGACGTGAGCCAGTCCACGATGTTCCGGTTCAGCAACACCACGTTCTCCTTGGCATCCTTGAACCTGGCGTTGTGCTTCTCGGTCGCGGCCCGGTCCTTGTCGGTCCCCACGAGCCCCGACAGCGGGTAACGAACCGTGACGTAAGGCAGCGGCTTGCTGTAGTTCGGATCGTCGCCGTTGATGTTGTCGGTGATCGCCCGGTTGAACGTGAAGGAGGCCAGCGGATTCGGAATCTTTTCGCCGTCGAGCTCGAAATCCGGGTCGGTCAGTGCCCACGGGATGCCTTTCGTCAGCGACTCTTCGCTGGTTTCGTCCCAGAACGGCAGCATCACCTGCTCGCAACCGGGGATGCTCTGCAGCGCCTGTTCCAGCCGCAGCAGGTACGCACGGTGCCAGGTGGGGAACAGCACGTTTCCGTGGTTGCAATAACCGCCCCAGTAAGACGCCGAGCCCCAGCCGGCGCCGCGGAACGGCTCGCCGTGGAAGCCGCCGATCATGAAGAACGAGTTCGGATCGTCGGGCGGCAATGCCTTGATGCCTTTCCACGCGCGCATCAGGTCTTCCAGCGGCTTTTTGTTGCCTTTCCGATATTCGACTTGCAACGATTCGATCGACGGACGAACTCTGACTCCAGATGCGTTATTCATGATATATCCAGCCTCCTTCGTGGGTGGCATTAGGGTTTGGCCGCCAGGTTTTGAACGTAAGCAGGTAGTTAATAAAACATTTAAACTCGCGTTCAATCGAATTCGTTTTATTCAAATAGCGTGTGGCATTTTGAAAGCATTAATCGGCGGGCCATGGGCGGGCCCGCGTGGTCACCTGATCGCCTCCATGGGCGCGGGCACGCGCAACAGGCGTAGCACGCCCTCTGGAAAGGGGCTGCGCCTTCAGATCGTAGGGATGCTGTAGTGAATCGATGTCACTTCGTCAGGCACCAATACCCGACAAAGTGACCGTGATACCCCGTTAGCGTTTTATCCTGATTTGGTATGAGTAAATAAAGCAGATGGAATTGGTTTTAGCAAGAACAAGGCGACATGGATTCTCAAAAAAATCCGGAGGCGAGAGTGATGATTGGCCTCTTCAATTTTCCGAAATAATCACACCCATTTACGACGCGATAGTAAAAACAGGCTCGGGATAATCACGGGTGCGCGGCGATGTATATGAATGCAATCGACCGGCGGGCACCTTACGGTTGTCAGTTGCCACGTATGCGGCTGAAAGCTTGCGGAGAACGGGCAAGGTTGCATCGCGGCATCTGGACGACGCTATCCCGAGGCGGTAGCGTCACGGCCATTCGACGCGCCCCCTGCGGCCCTCTGTCCAGGCTCATGTTCCATTGGAAAGCGCTTGTCCCCTGCCCCCGACAATTCTTGACTGTGTCCACGCCGCCGAACTGGTAGGATGCCGGTCGCCTCGGCATGGATGGCAGCCAAAGGGCGTTCAACCGTCCCTTTTTATGCCCGCCAGCGGCCAACCCGCCGTCCCGCCCGGGCGACACGGTGCCCGGCCGCACCCCAGCCCCCCGTCGAACCCCGCAACACCCCGGCGTCGCCCCACCCGACCCGTTGCAGCAACCGTTGGAGTGGCGCCTCGCGCGCCAGCAAGCATGAAGAACTCGAAGCCGCCCACCCGCCTCCCGCGCGAGAAAGACCGCACGCCGTTGGTACGCGCCGGCGCGCTGCTGCTGATGGCCGGCCTGCTGTACCTGCTGTGGCCGTCGGCCGAAACCGCCTACCTTGCGATGGAGTCCGTCATCCGCTGACACGGCACGTCCGTCCCGCACTACGCTATACTCGCGCAATGGAAACCCGACCCGCCTCGCCGAACGTGCATCGCTGGTGGCGCGCCTGACCCAGGCGGCCCGTTTCCTTTTGCATGTCCCAAACGTAATGCCGCCAGCCATGGCGGCATTTGCGTTTCTGCGCAGACGTCATGGCTGGCGGCTTCGATAACCCGGAGCAACGACCAACATGACCCACCCGACCCGACCGACCATCCTCACCGGCGACCGCACGACCGGCCCGCTGCACCTCGGCCACTACATCGGCTCGCTGCGCGCGCGCGTGCAGATGCAGCACGAGGCGAAGCAGTTCCTGCTGCTCGCCGACACGCAGGCGCTGACCGACAACATGGGCCGCCGCCAGCGCGTCACCGAGAACGTGATCGAAGTCGCGCTCGACTATCTCGCCGTCGGCATCGATCCGGCAATCTCGACGATCGTCGTGCAGTCGCAGGTGCCCGAACTCGCCGAGCTGTCGCAATACCTGCTCAACCTCGTCACGGTCGCGCGCCTCGAACGCAACCCGACCATCAAGGAAGAGATCCGCCTGCGCGGTTTCGAGCGCGACATCCCGGCCGGCTTCCTGACCTACCCGGTGAGCCAGGCGGCCGACATCACCGCGTTCAAGGCGACGCACGTGCCGGTCGGCGACGACCAGTTGCCGATGATCGAGCAGACCAACGAACTCGTGCGCCGCTTCAACGCGACGGTCGAGCAGCCCGTGCTGGTCGAATGCGAGGCCGTGCTGTCGGCGGTCACGCGGCTGCCGGGGATCGACGGCAAGGCGAAGATGAGCAAGTCGCTCGGCAACGCGATCACGCTCGGCTCGACGCCGGACGAGATCACGCAGGCCGTGAAGGACATGTACACGGACCCGAACCACCTGCGCGTGAGCGATCCCGGCCAGGTCGAGGGCAACGTCGTGTTCACGTTCCTCGATGCGTTCGAGCCCGACGTGCAGAAGGTCGACGAGTTGAAGGCGCACTACCGTCGCGGCGGGCTCGGCGACAGCGTCGTCAAGCGCGTGCTGAACGAACGGCTGCAGGCGCTGATCGAGCCGATCCGCGCGCGCCGCCGCGAATTCGAGGCCGACAAGGCCGAGGTGATGGCGATCCTGAAGCGCGGAACGATGCACGCGCGGGACGTGGCCGGCGCGACGCTCGCGGAGGTGAAGGGGGCGATGGGGTTGAACTACTTCGATTGAGCGGCCCAGGCAGCGCGCGCGTGAACGCGCGCCGCGCGCCGGACGGTATCGGGCCGGCGCGTGGCGATCACCGCATCAGGTGCGCGTGCGTGCGTCGCTGCAACCGCCTCTCGTCACGATGCGTGCGCCGGCACGGACGCGTGGCACACCGCCTCGACCCGGTTGCCGGCCGGGTCGACGAGAAACGCCCCGTAGTAGTCGCCGTGATAATGCGGCCGCAAGCCGGGCTCACCGTCGGACTGCCCGCCCGTCGCGAGGCCGGCCTCGAAAAACGCATCCACCTGCGCGCGGCTCGCGGCCTTGAAGCACCAGTGCCGCTTGCTCACGCCGATTTCGGCGGGATCCAGGTAGATCGCGAGAAAGGTCGATGCGGTGTCGTTCGCATTGCAGCGTTCGCCGTAGCCGAGTGCGGTGCCCCGGTCATAGACCCGGGCCGCGCCCAGCGCGGCCATGATGGCATCGTAGAACGGGCGCGCCAGTTCGATATCCGGCACGCTGATTGACACGTGATCAAGCAGTTGCATTGCATCTACTCCGTTGAAGGGCACACGAGTCTACATGAGCGCGACAATTCGCGCCGAAGCCACGCTGCCGCTCGTGGGCGATACCTGCACACCCGCCACTGTCACACGCGATGTCGTTCATGGCGGTAGCGGGCCGTCCCTTGGTCCACTCCGCCGATGCCGCGCCCGCGCGCCCCGCTATCGTTTCGCATGCGACCCACGAACGACGTCCTTCCGAGCACATTGGTGGAGCACTTCGAGGTAGGTGACCCGGTTCCTTGATAGGCTTCATTTCGGCGGTTCTCCTGTCCGGGAGCCTGGCCCTGGACAGGAGCGCCGCGCGAATTCCCGCAGGAACCACCGCCTTCGACCTGCAACTACTTTCGGGACTCCGCCCAATGTCAGCCGGCGAATCGATACACGCGTACCCGGGGGAAGAATCCACGTTCAATTGTGCGTGTTGTGGTGGCGAGACGAGGAGAATCACGGGCGAACTGCACCAAGACGATTCAGTGGTTGGCGTCTACTTCGTCCAATGGGCAACCGGAAGGCCGGACCATCCACCGATCATTGACCTCGTGTTGGGCGACTGGGGGGAAAGCGCCGGGCCTGCCGACCGCGTCCTGGTTTCATTGATCTATATTCCGCGCGAGGGAGGCGGTCCTGTCTCCATCGTGAACGCCGCGGAACGGCGTGTCGATATTTCCGACTTGTTTGAATTCGCGCTTGCCCGAGAGCAGGTCATCGGTACGCCGCTGGCCCCGTTGGTGTTTCAGATGATCGATGCGCTCTGGCTCACCGAGCCACGAATCGCAGACGTCAAGGCACTGGACGACGTCGTGTAGATCAACCTCGAGAGGCGCGGCGTCACTTCATCTGCATCAGCTGAATCAGGTTCCCGCAGGTATCGTCGACGATCGCGACGCGCACGGGCCCCGCGTCCATCGGCTCCAGCGTGAAATGGACGTCGAGATCCCTGAGCCGCGCGAATTCCGCATCGAGATCGTCGACCTGGAACGATGCCGCCGGAATGCCGTCCTCGTACAGCGCCTGCTTGTAAGGCCCGACCGCGCGATGGTTGCTCGGCTCGAGCAGCAGCTCGGTGCCGTCCGGCTGGTCCTTCGACACCACGGTCAGCCAGCGGTACTCGCCCACGGGCACGTTGTTCTTCAGCTTGAAACCGAGCTTGTCGGTATAGAACGTCAACGCCTTGTCCTGGTCGTCGACAAAAATACTCGTCACGTAGATTCGCATTTCAACCTCTCTGAAATAGCAGCCGTCGCCGCCGCTATTCTTCGTCGAAATCGATGACAAACGCATAACCGCCGTCGATCAGCTGGCGCAGGTAACCGTCGAAGTCGTCGGCGATCACCGCATAGCTGTCGGGATCGTGCAGGAAGCGCACGACCTGCCCGACCTTGCCGCCCGCCGCCGGCTCGAAGTCGATGTAGAGCTGCGACGTGCCGCCGTTGTTCATGCAATGCGAGAAGCACAGCCGCCGGCCCATCGGCAGCGCGATGTCGATGCGCGGATCGACGAGTTCGCCGTCGTCGTTCGCGTCGTCGCCGTAGATCTCGGCGATGCTGTCGCGGTACTTCGCCGCTTCCTCGAGCATCTGCGCGGCCGACAGCAGGTAATACGGGTATTCGTAGACGTCGGAGCCCAGCACCAGCACGTTGACCGTCGTGCCGCCGTAGTCGCGCCAGTAGGTGCCGTCGAGCGTGCCGAGCAGTTCGAGCAGGCTGGCCGGGCACTGCGGATACGCGGCACGCAGCGCGTCGAGCTGCGCGGGCGTCGCGCCCGTGGCGGCGGCGAGCGCCGCGTTGTCGGTGTCGGGCAGCACGGCACGCAGGCCGGCGAGATAGGTGTCGACGAGGGTCATCGCGTCAGATCCGAAGAACAGGCCAGCGCCATTCTAGCGCCCGACACGACCCGCTCGTTCCGCCCCTTCCGCACACCCACCTACGTGATCTGGTACGTCGACGCCGGCACGAATTCCTCCGGCAGCGGGCGATCGCCCAGTTCGAGCACCGACCGTTCGATCGTGCGCGCCATCGCATCGAGCGCCAGCGCGTTCGGCGCGAGGCCGAACGGCTCGGCCACCTCGTTCGCGATCGCCTCGAGTGCGATCAGCGTATATGCGATGAACACGCAGATCAGCGGCGTGAAGAACTCCGTCGAATCGACGAGGCCGAACGGCAGCAGCACGCAATACGCATACACGGTGCGATGCAGCAGCACGCTGTACGAGAACGGGATCGGCGTCGACAGGATGCGCTCGCAACCGCCGACCGATTTGCCGAGCTCGTCGAGTTGCGCCTCGAACATCCAGCAGGTCGCGTCGCTGCCGGGCGCGCGGCCCAGCGCGCGGACGATGCTGCCGCGCAGCTCGTCGAGGATCGCCACGGGCTTGAAACACTTGCCCGCGAGCGCGGCGGTGCGCTCCGCGCCGAGGATCCGCTGCAGGTCCTGCGTCGGATCGGTATGACGAAGCTGATGCTTCAGCGCATAGGTGAACGCGATCAGCAGGTCGGCAAGCCGGTTGCGCTCGGCGTCGCCGACGCTGTCGGGCAGGTAGCGATTCAGTTGCGACGTCAGCGCGCGCGCCGCGATCAGCAGGTTGCCCCACAGATGCCGCGCCTCCTTGAACCGCTCGAAGCTCGCGTTGTTGCGAAACGCGAGGAAGATCGCGAGCGCCAGCCCGAACAGCGTGAACGGCGCGGTATTGAGGGGAATCTTCTCGCCGAAGATGCGCCCGTTCGTGAAGACCGCCAGCGTGCTGACGATCGCCATGAACACGAGCTGCGGAATGATCGATTGCAGCACGGAGCCGTTCCAGACGAACAGCATCCTGAGCCAGTTTTGTCGTGGTCGGACGATCATGGTGTTTTCTCGACTGCCAGGGAAATACGCGATACGGCACGCCGGCGCCCGATGTGCAGCGGCCCGCGCGTGGCGGGCCGCTGTCGGGTGGATGCCGGGCCGGGCGCCGTGCTGCGCGAGATGATACGCCCGCGCGCGCCGCGCCCGTCACATCATGCGGCGCTCAGTGATAGCCGACGTCGCCCTCGCGCACCTTGCCGCGGAACACGCGGTACTGCATCGCGTTGTACACGAGGATGATCGGCAGCACGATCACGGTGCCGATCAGCGCGAACTTCTGGCTCGAATGGCTCGACGATGCATCCCAGATCGACAGCGACGGGGGCACGATGTTCGGCCAGATGCTGATCACGAGCCCCGTGTAGCCGAGGAACACGAGCGCGAGCGTCAGCAGGAACGGCGTGGCCTCGTGCGTGCGCTTCACCGAGTGGAAGATGCCCCACACGCACGCGACGACGAGGATCGGCACCGGCAGGAACCAGCCGAGGTTGCCGCTGCCGAACCAGCGGTGCGCGACGGCCGGCAGCCCGATCACGGTCCACAGGCTGACCACGCCCATCACGGCGAGCAGCACGCCCGTGAGCGGCTTCATCAGCAGCCGCATCTTGCGCTGCAGCTCGCCGTCGACCTTCAGGATCAGCCAGCCGCAGCCGAGCGTCGCATACGTGACGAGCACGCCGATCCCGCACATCAGGCTGAACGGCGACAGCCAGTCGAACGGCCCGCCCGCGAACTGGTTGTTCACGATCTTGATCCCCTGCAGCAGCGAACCGAGCACGATCCCCTGGCAGAACGCCGCGAGCGCGGAGCCGCCGATGAACGCGAGATCCCACATGTGTTGCGTGCGGGTGGCCTTCGCGCGCAGCTCGAACGCCGCGCCGCGAAAGATCAGCCCGACCAGCATCAGGACCAGCGGCAGGTAGTTCGCGGGCAGCAGCGTCGAATAGACGACCGGGAACGCGCCGTAGAGCCCCGCGCCGCCGAGCACCAGGAACGTCTCGTTGCCGTCCCACACCGGCGCGACGGTGTCGAGCATCACCTGGCGCTCGGCCTTCGCATCGAAGAACGGAAACAGCAGGCCGATGCCGAGATCGAAGCCGTCCAGCATCACGTAGATGAATACACCGAGGCCGATGATCGCGGCCCACACGACAGGAAGATCGATTTGCATGGCTTACTCCGCTTCGGTCACGTTCAGCGGCGTGGACAGCGCGCTCTTGCGCAGCCCCGGATGCCGGTGCAGCTCGATATACCCGGCCTGGGCAGCCGGCCCGCGCTTCATCAGTTTCAGCATGTAGTAGACACCCGTTCCGAACACCAGGAAATACACGACCACGAAGATCAGCAGCGACACGCCGACCTGTTGCGCGCTGAGCGGCGCGACGGAATCGATGGTGCGCAGCACGCCATAGACGGTCCACGGCTGGCGGCCGACTTCGGTCGTGATCCAGCCGGCCAGCAGCGCGACGATGCCGGAAGGCCCCATGCAGACCACGAACCACTGGAACCAGCGCGTTTCATAGAGGCGCCCGCCCTTTCTCAGCAGCAACCCGAGCAGCGCGGTGAGCAGCATCAGCATCCCGAGGCCCGCCATGATCCGGAACGTCCAGAAGATGATCGGCGAGTACGGGCGGTCCTGCGGCGGGAATTCCTTCAGGCCGCGAATCTCGCCGTCCCAGCTGTGGGTGAGGATCAGGCTGCCGAGGTGCGGCACCTGGATCGCATAGCGCGTGGTTTCGGCCTGCATGTCGGGCAGCCCGACGAGGTTCAGCGCCGTGCCGCCCTTCTCGGTTTCCCACAGCCCTTCGATCGCCGCGATCTTCGCCGGCTGGTATTCGCGCGTGTTCAGCCCGTGCGCGTCGCCGACGACGATCTGGATCGGCGCGAGCACCAGCAGCATCCACAGCGCCATCGAGAAGCTGCGCTTCACCGGCTCGTCGCGGCGCCCCTTCAGCAGGTGCCACGCGCCGCACGCGGCGACGATGAAGCCCGCGACGATGAACGCCGCGATCGTCATGTGCACGAGACGGTACGGGAACGACGGGTTGAACACGATCTTGAACCAGTCGACCGGCACGACGAGGCCGTTCTCGATCTTGTAGCCCTGCGGCGTCTGCATGAAGCTGTTCGACGCGAGAATCCAGAACGTCGAGATCAGCGTGCCGACCGCGACCATCAGCGTCGCGAAGAAGTGGGCGCGCGGGCTCACGCGCTGCCAGCCGAACAGCATCACGCCGAGGAAGCCGGCTTCGAGGAAGAACGCCGTCAGCACTTCATAGGTGAGCAGCGGGCCCGTGATGTTGCCCGCGACGCGCGAGAAGCCGGCCCAGTTCGTGCCGAATTCGTACGCCATCACGACGCCGGAGACCACGCCCATCCCGAAGCCGATCGCGAAGATCTTCGACCAGAACTGGAACATGGATTTGTAGGCGGCGTCGCCGGTGACGAGATAGCGCCATTCCAGCACCGCCAGGAAGCTCGCCATACCGATGCTGATCGCGGGAAACACGATGTGGAACGACACCGTGAATGCGAATTGCAATCGTGCGAGATGGAACGCATCGAAGATTTCCATGACCGTAATTTGCTCGTGTTTGTGAGGACGTCCGCCCGAAGCAGGAAATCGCGCGACGGCTTGCCGAAGACACATGCGAATACAAAACGGTCACTCGCATGGCATCGGAGCGTGAATGACGATATCGCGTTTGCAACGATACTCGCAATCGTTCGAACGTGCGCTGAAACTGTGCTGCTTCCGTTGCCGAAGATGTGTGTACGGAAAACACATTTCGCGCCGGCGGGACGTTCAGCTGTACTGCTTTCCGCACTGCGGCGCTGTACATCGGGCGCACTGTTCATCCCCGTTAACATCCGATGCAACGCCTGCCCGCGGCCACGGCGCGCCTCTCGGCCGCGCCCCGCCCGGCAGCCCCGATTCCCCTGGTCCGGCGCACGCGCCCGACCCGGCCGGCCCGCCGGCCGATCCGCCTGGAGAAACCGCATGGAGTCCTGCATCCGCCGCGACGAGCCGACCGGCAGCACCGCGTGTCATGTGACACGTCACCGTGCCGGCGAAGTGCGCGACACCGTCGATCGCGTCGTCGACGAAACGCCGGTTGCACTCGTGGTCAACGGTATTGCACACACGGTCATGATGGCGACCCCGATCGACCTCGACGCGTTCGGCCTCGGCTTCGTGCTCAGCGAAGGCATCGTCGAGCGTGCGTCGGACGTGTTCGACATCGAGAGCGAATGCCGGCCCGGCAGCGCCGAAGTGCGCCTGACCGTGTCGCAGCAGGCGTTCATGGCGCTGAAGGCGCACCGACGCGCGCTGGCCGGCCGCACGGGCTGCGGTGTCTGCGGGATCGAAAGCATCGCGCAGCTCGACCTGCACCCGCCGCGCATCGCCGCCGCCGGCGCGGCCGCCGGCATCGGCGCCGACGCGATCGCACGCGCCGCGCGCACGCTGCCGGCCCACCAGACGCTGATGCGCGAGACCGGCGGCATCCACGCGGCCGCCTGGTGCGACCGGGACGGCGCCGTGCTCGACGTGTTCGAGGACGTCGGCCGCCACAACGCGCTCGACAAGCTGATCGGCCGGCTCGCCCGGCGCCGCGCCGACCTGCACGACGGCTTCGTGTTCCTGTCGAGCCGCGCGAGCTACGAACTGGTGCGCAAGGCCGCGCGGGTCGGCATCCCGATGATCGCGACGATCTCGGCGCCGACGTCGCTCGCGATCGACGTCGCCCGCGAAGCCGGCGTGCGGCTGCTCGGCTTCTGCCGCAACGACGGCTTCGTCGAGTACGTGTCGCCCGACGCCGTTCACCCCGACCAACCGGCGCTTGCGCAAGCACACCCGGACTTCTCCTGATGAAACCACTGACCGATTTCGATACCGCGCAGCAGCATTTCGCGAGCGCGTTCGCGCCGCTCGGGGCCACCCTGTCCGTCCCGGTCGCCGAAGCGGCAGGCCACGTGCTGGCCGCGCCGCTCACCGCCGTGCTCGACCAGCCGCCGGCCGATCAGAGTGCGATGGACGGCTACGCCGTGCGTCACGCGGATCTCTCACTCGGTGAGCCGCTGCACGTCGCGCAGCGCTGTTATGCGGGCGACATGCCGGCGCCGCTGGCCCCGCGCACGGCCGCCCGCCTCTTCACCGGCAGCCTGATTCCGCCCGGCGCGGACACCGTCGTGATGCAGGAGCATGCGCACGAGCAGGACGGCCGGGTCGCGTTCGACGCGCCGCAGCGCAGCGGCTCGCACATCCGCCGCCGGGGCGAGGAAGTCCGCGCCGGCGACCTGCTCGTGCCGGCCGGCGTGCGCATGGGCGCGATGCATGTCGGCGTGGCCGCCGCGCAAGGGTTCGCGCGCATCGACGTGCGTCCGGCGCTGCGCGTCGGCATCCTGACGACCGGCGACGAACTCGTCGCGTGCGGCCAGCCGCGCGCGCCGCAACAGATTTACAACAGCAATGCGCCGATGCTCGGCGCGCTGGTCGCGGGCACCGGCGCCGAGGTCGCGATGAGCCTGCATGCGGCCGACACCGCGCCCGCCGTCGATCGCGCGCTGCGCGATCTGCACGCAGGCTGCGACCTGGTGATCTGCGTCGGCGGCGCGTCGGTCGGCGACAAGGATCTGCTGCGCCCCACGCTGGACGCGCTCGGCGCATCGTTCATCGTCGCCGGCGTGCGCATGAAGCCGGGCAAGCCGGTTGCACTCGCGCGGCTCGACACGCGGCCGGTGGTGCTGCTGCCCGGCAACCCCGGCGCGGCGATGACCGCGTTCGCGCTGTTCGTCGCGCCGCTGATCCGCCGCCTGCAGGGGCGCGCCGCACGCCTGCCGACCGTGCCGTCGCTGCCGATCGACGGCGACTTCGAACCGGACGCGCAGCGCGAGCGCTTCGTGCGCGTGCACTGCACGGTCGGCCTCGACGGCATGCCCGTCCTCGATACGCTCCGCCAGCAAGGCGCCGGCACGCTGCAGTCGCTCGTGCAGGCGAGCGGGCTGGCCCGGCTGCCCGCCGGGCGACGCATCGCGAACGGCGACGCGGTACCGTATTACGAATTCGCGCCGTGGCTCGCATGAGCGCGACGCCCGACACGCGCCCGCTGCCGCGCATGCGCCGCGCGTCCCGCGCCGCGAACTGTATTCCTGCAATTCGGGCGCGATTGTGTCCCTGCCGGAAAAACCCGGCGGACTATCCTCACGAGGAGGCTCGTCACGCGCCGTGCGCTGCCATTTCGGCATGCGCACGGCCGACCGGCGCCGCCCCTTCGCTTACTTCATGCAGGCCGACGAACCGATCGTGAATGCCATCGTTTCCGCCGCGCCGGCCGCCGCCGCAGCTTCCGGCGGCGCATCGCCCGGCGCCTTCCCCCGCCCGACCGACACGCTCGGCCGCCCGCTGCGCGACCTGCGCCTGTCCGTCATCGACCAGTGCAATTTCCGCTGCGGCTACTGCATGCCGCGCGAGAGCTTCGGCGCCGACTATGCGTTCATGCCGTCGTCCGAGCGGCTGTCGTTCACGCAACTGGAAAAGATCGCCCGCGCGTTTACGTCGCTCGGCGTCGAAAAAATCCGCATCACGGGCGGCGAGCCGCTGCTGCGCCGCAACCTCGAAGCACTGATCGAACGCCTCGCCGCGCTGACGACCGTCGACGGCAAGCCCGTCGAAATCGCGCTGACGACCAACGGCTCGCTGCTGGCCGCGAAGGCGCGTTCGCTGCGCGACACGGGCCTGTCGCGCGTGACCGTCAGCCTCGATGCGCTCGACGACGCGATGTTCCGCCGGATGAGCGACGCCGACGTGCCCGTGTCGCGCGTGCTGGCCGGCATCGAGGCCGCGCAGGCGGCCGGGCTCGCGCCGGTCAAGGTCAACGCGGTGATCGAGCGCGGTGTGAACGACGACCAGATCCTGCCGCTCGTGCGGCACTTCCGGCATACCGGCGTGGCCGTGCGTTTCATCGAATACATGGATGTCGGCGGCGCGAGCTTCTGGTCGGGCGACAAGGTCGTGCCGGCCGCGCAGATGCGCGCGCTGATCGATGCGCACTATCCGCTCGTGCTCGTCGGCGAACCGGCGCACGATGCGACCGCGATCCGTTGCGCGCACATCGACGGTGCAGGCGAGGTCGGCTTCATCGCGAGCGTGTCGCATCCGTTCTGCGGCACCTGTTCGCGCGCCCGCGTGTCGGCCGACGGCACACTCTATACGTGCCTGTTCGCCACGCAAGGCACCGACCTGCGGCCGTGGCTCGACGAAGCAGCATCGAGCGCCGACCTCGCCGCCGCCGTGCGCGATCGCTGGACGCACCGCGACGACCGCTATTCCGAGCGCCGGGCCGCGCGGCCGGCCCGCGTGCCGGGCAAGACCTATCCGACCGTGCGCATGTCGCTCGTCGGCGGCTGAGGGCCGCCGCGCGACACCGCACGCGCCGCCAAATGGAGAACCAGTCATGACGACCTTCACCGAATCCCCTGCCGGGCTGCCGGACGATCCGTTGCGTGCCGGCGGCCACCCGCCTCCCGTCGATGCGGCCGACCCGCACCACGAACCGCCGCCCGCGATTACCGCCGGCTTCGAAGTGCGCGTGCAGTACGCGCCGATCGACGCAGGCGCGGAGCTTGCGCCGATCGTTCGCAATCCGAATGTCGGCGCGGTCGTGAATTTTCTCGGGGTCGTGCGTAACGAAGGTGATGTCGACGATGTCGTCGCGCTCGAGGTCGAGCACTACCCGACGATGACCGAGCAGGCCCTGTGGAGCATCGTCGAGGAAGCCAGCGCGCGCTGGCAGCTCGAAGCGGTGAAGATCGTGCATCGCGTCGGGCGTATCCCGCTCGGCCAGGCCGTCGTGCTGGTCGTGGTGGCCGCCGCGCATCGCGCGTGTGCGTTCGATGCGTGCGAATTCCTGATGGACTTCCTGAAGACCCACGCGCCGTTCTGGAAGAAGGAGATCCGGCACGACGGCGAATCCGGCTGGGTCGAGGCGAAGGCGCACGACGACCAGGCGATGCGGCGCTGGGGCTGAGCCGGTCCGCCGCGCGTTTTCCGATTCCGCCGACTCCATTCAAGACATCGCAATGAAACTGACGATCAAATACTTCGCAAGCATTCGCGAACAACTCGAGCGCGACGAGGAAACCGTCGAGGTCGACGCACGCGAACTCACCGTCGACGCGCTGCGCAGCACGCTGGCCGCGCGCGACGCCCGCAGCGCGGACGCGCTGCGGATGGACCGGCCCGTGCGCGCGGCCGTCAACCTCGAGATGGTGACAGGTGAATTCGTCGTGCGGGAGGACAGCGAGGTCGCGTTTTTCCCGCCGGTGACGGGCGGGTGACGTCGCGACGGGCGGGATCCCTCCGGTGTCGGATACGGGCCGGCGCTTGTCGGCTGCTTGCCCTTCGTGATACCGATCCCGATACCGGTTTCCGGCCACCCGCTCGTTTGCCGGCCCTCGATTCCCCCGCGCCGTCGCCGCGGCGCACATTCTCCTTGAAGCGGTAGTAGACCATCCCGATCAGGGAATCCCTGTTCCGATCAGCCCGAGGATATTTGCTGAACGGGAACCCGGCGCTGTATCGAATTGAACAGGGCCGGCTGCCCATACCGGCCGGCAACGCGGCGCGCATCAATGCAGCCACTTCATCACGATCCTCGCAAACACGACCATCGCGGCGCAGCGGATATTGCCGGCACCGTTGTCGGTCCGGGCCAAGCTCACCGGCGTTCCTTCGCGGGGTCGCTTCATGCAACGGAAAAGAACACGCTTACGCTATTGACTCCGAGACGCCGGACTTTGAACCGTGCCTTCATCGGCATCGCGGGGAACGAGATTTTTCCCTGCGCTCTAACGTGAGCGAAATTTCCAGGAGATCACTTGCGAGCACTTGCGCCTGTTTCGCTTGCTCCGCGTGGCGCTTGAGGTCTTCCAACGGCGGACCCAAGTGATCCTCCGTTCCACCCATGAAAATCAAAACCGCAGCGTTGGCGTGGGCGCGGGCGCGCGCGGCGTGGAACCGGGCTTTCCGGACACGTGAGCCGATCAGGTCTATGTGAGCGCGAGTGCTCGGAAAATGCGCGGTCGGCAGCCTCGAGTGCCGAACTTCGAGACTTTCGAGTTCGGAGACACTCGCTTCCGCTCTGACGGCAGAAATGGTAGCGGCGAGGACTACGTCGGCCCCGCTCGGATCCTCGACAAGCACGCTCGACGATTGAGGGCCGATTGGCTTGCGATTCGCCGCGGGAATGCAACTCGAAACCCGAGCACGAATGCGTCCCGACGCAACGCGAATTCGGTCGAGCAACAAGGATATGGACATGGCAGGGCATAAGCCTATGCATGAACCGGACCGGCACTCAGTGGCCAACGACCGTATTCGGGATGATGCGTGACGACGGACGATGGCATGGCAAGTCAACTCAGTGCATCGGCTACCGATGATGCCGCCGGCTCCGCGATCCGATTCGCCCGGTGGATCAGGAACTGTTCCCTTGCCCGGCCAGCGATCCACCGAGGCTCTCGTCCCCGCCCGCTCCATAAGGCGCCGGACTCCGGATCACGATACTTTACCGTGGCCGGGCCGCGACGCTTGCCGCGACGCAGCTTGAGCTTGCGTTCAGAGAACAGGTCCTCCGGCATCAGGTCGAATTCCTCGATCAATTTTTGTATTTCCTTGACCGCACTCGCCAATTCCTGAGTGCGAGCAAGCTCAGCCTGCTTCTGAAGTTCCTGAATCTGCTCTTTCAAATCACGGTAGCTTTGCATATCGTATTCTCGAAGAGAAGAGAGCCAAGCACTCGCCTTGGTTCTCGGGTGTTTCGATCATTAAATATAGGTATGCGAATTATATGAATCAGACGCACCACACCCATATGAAATCAAAAGCGCGATCGGGAGGAGGATCGCGAACCGCCTGCGCTGAGATCTCGCGAGTCGCCGAACACAGGCAGGGCCGGCGACAGATTACCGGCTCCGTGCCCCGGTGTTCGATCCCCGTTGGGGACAACGACCGCATTGGGTGATTCGGGCAGAAGCAGTGGCTGGCGCGCTTGCGCGGCGCGCCTCGTTCACGATCGACTCCGCTTCTGCCAGAGCGGATCGGTCATCCGGGACGCCACCGACGTTCAACGCGCTTCATTGATTTCCCTTCAGCTTCAGCCAGACCTTGTTACGCAGTTGAATCGCTGCAGGTGAACACATCTTGTAAGGCTTGAGTCGATCCTTATACTGCTCCGGCGTCTTGATCGCAGGATTGTCATGCAGTGCAGGATCAATGTAGCGCTCCGATCCGGCAATCTCGTTGCTGTACCGTAGCGCGTTCGTCACCAGCGCGATGTTCTCGGGTCGCATCATCCAGTCGATGAACTTGTAGGCCGAGTCGACATTTCGTGCTTTTGCCGGAATAAGCAGGCTGTCCATGAACAGTCGGACGCCCTCTTTCGGGTACACGAATCGGATAGTCGGCAAGCGATCCTGTGCCCGCGCAGCCGCACCGTTCCAGACGTGCTGAACGATGATTTGCCTGGACGCGAGACGATCGACCGTTCCATCGTTGCTATAGGTCTTCACGAATGGCTTCTGCTTCTGCAGCACGTCGAGGACGCGTTTCGCATCGTCGGGGCGCTCGGTGCATTCATCCTGTCCCAGATACCAGCTCGCTGCCATGTACAGTTCCTCCTCGACGTCCAGATCGCCGACCTCGCCGCGAAGTGCGACGGGGGGCTCGAAGAACGACTTCCAGCTATCGTCGAGGCGTCCGCCCGGCACACGCGCGCTGTCGTAAGCAAACCCGGTCAGGACGACCGTGAAGGGCATCGCGTAATCCCGCTGGGGATCGAACGACGGATGGCGGTACTCGGGCTTGATGTTTGCGACATTCGGCAACTTGCGCTTGTCGAGCTTGAGCAGAAGGCCGGACTTCACGAGCACCGGAACGTAGTAGTCGCCGGCGACCACAACGTCGTACCCCCCTCCTCCTGCCTGCAGTTTCTGGGTCAGCGCTGCATCGCTCGCATAGGTGTCGAGTGTCGTCTCGATGCCGGTATCAGCCTGGAACTTCTTGAGCAAATTGACAGGCAGGATGTTCGGCCAGCTTCCGATATGTAGCTCGGCGGCCTGGGTCGTGACAGCGGCAAGAAGCAACATCGCACCGATTGTTTTTTTCATGCTGTTCCTATTGCGTGGAGATTGGCGTGGTGTATTTCGGACTGCTCGGCTCGGGATCTTCTTTTACCTCGAGCACCGATGATCCAGACTACCGTCAGTTGTATTGTCGACAGGCCGATGACGACGGTTGACACGGCGCTGACCTTCGGTGTGATTCCGATCTTCAATGCACCGAAGATATACATCGGCAACGTGGTCATGCCGGCGCCGGCGAGAAAGTAGCTGGTGACGTAATCATTCATCGACGCGACGAACGACAGCAAAGCCCCTGCGATGATGCCGGGCAGAGCCAAAGGCGCGGTAATTTGCCGAAATGCAGCCCATGGCGTGGCCGACAGGTCCGCGGCCGCCTCGAGCAGCGTGCGATCGATCGTCTTGAGTCTTGCTCTGATCGGCAGATAGGCAAGCGGCACACTGAACACCACATGAGCAAACAGAACGGCGCCGAATCCAAGCTCTGACTCGAACATCGAGAACAGCATCATGGTCGCGATCGCCAGCACGATTTCAGGTATCGCGAGCGGAAGCGCAATGACGAGTCCGACCGGATCGAAACCACGCCGGTCACTTCTCGACCACCAGGCGACCGCCGCACTCGTCGCGAGCGTGGTGGAGAACACCGTCGACGCCAGCGCCAGCAACAGTGAATTCTTCGCAGCGCGGACCAGTGTCGGATCGGACCAGGCCTCAACGTAACCTCGAATGCCAAACCCGTCCCATATGAGGGCCGACGGGCCGACGTTGAAGCTCATCGCCATCACGGTCAGCATCGGCAGATAGAGGAACACCAGCACCGCGCACGCGATCGTTGCGGTCAGCGGAAACCGGCGCAGTTCAGGCGAAATCATGAACGCGCTCCTGCCGTTGGAAGAGCGAACCTAGTCGAGATGCGAGCATCGCCAGCAGCACAGCGGCGAGCAACGCGAACGACATCGCGGCGCCCAAAGGCCAATCCCGTCCGCCGGCAAACTGGAAGTCGATCAGATTGCCGATCATGAAAGCGTGGTTGCCGCCGAGCAGACCCGGGATCGTATAGGAACCCAGCGCCGGAACAAAGACGAGCCCGATTCCTGCCATGATGCCCGGACGGCAACACGGTACGACGACATGGACCAGCACCGCCGGCTTGTGTGCCCCCAGATCGTAGGCCGCTTCGACCAACCGCCAGTCGAAGTCATCGAGCGCAGCGAAGATCGGCAGGACCATGAACGGCGTGAACGCATAGACGAGACCGATCAGCGTCGCAAGATCGGTGTAGAGCAATCCGAGCGGGCCATGCATGAGGCCGGCTCGGGACAACATCTGATTCAAGAGGCCGTCGTCCGCAATGACGATGATCAATCCGTACATCTGGACGACGACGCAGGTCCAAAACGGGATCGTGATCAGGATCAGCAACGCGGCCTTCCACTTCAGGGAGCGCGTCGCCATGAACAGCGCCGTCGGGAACCCGATCAGCAGGCATCCCGCGGTAGTCAGTACGGCCATGGTCATCGACCTGATGAAAATGGCGAGATAACCCTGCTGAAGGACGCGCCCCCCATCCCAGTCCCGATCGAAGAGAATCCGCTCGTATGCCCCGGCAGTGAAGTCGCCCCACGAGACGCCGCCGAAGTCGCGCGGTGCACTGAGCGAGACCACTGCCAGAACGATCATCGGAAGGACAACGCCCGCGATCATGACGAGCGCCGTCGGGCTGGTCATTGGCCGCCATGATTTCAGCAGATTGAGTATTGGGACTCGGCGCACCGCCAACTACCTCAAATCATTCAGTTCGATTGGCAAGAAGCGTACCAAATCGATGGCATCATTTATAGTCGGCATGTGTGCCGATCACGCCAATGTGTTATCCCTGTGTGCCATTTCCATTATAAATTTGAGGAAATGTATTTTATTGCGGATTATTGCATATTTAGAAATTCCCGCGTTCGAATCTTACTGAGGGCGCCATCCGCAATTTTCGGGGCTAACCGAACATTTCGTCTAAATGTTCGGTCACGGTGCACAGCGCCATGCGCCGACGCCAAACCGGTAATTCGCGGGTTGTGCGACGACGTCACCGGCAGAATCGCTTGACTCCAGCCTCCGGAGCGAACGCATGGATGCCACGGTTTCCATGCAGCGCCAACTGCGCCATCGCGAACAACAAGCGACGCACTTCAACTGGCTCAATAACACTCACAATAATTCTGTTGACGGATGTTCGTTATAGTGCTCCGTTGACCACCACGGCTATCTGACACCCGCGATCACGTTCGTTGGAGAATTTGCAAAAATCGTGAGATAGTTATCCGAGTTTCGCCACGTAAATTTCACATAACGAGAAGAGAGACGGTAAAAACATGGCCACTGCTGAGCAGCTAGAATACCGACCGATGACCGAGCGCGACGTCGGCGCTTTTTATGATGTGCGATTCTCCGTGAGCGAGAATAGAATCCATCCCCACCAGGTTCATCTTCTGAACCGCAACCTCCTGATCGAGAAAATCAGGCAGGGAGGTGGCTGGATCTGTGAATGTGGCGACGAGGTCGCCGGGGTCTGTCTGCCGGTCATCACCGAGACGCCGTTCATCTCGGCCTTGTTTGTGGCCCCGCGGTTCCATGGTGTCGGCATCGGCCGCGAGCTGCTTGCCCGTGCGCTTGCATGGCTGAAAGACAAGGGAGTGAATCATGTCACCCTTGTGACCGATCCAGGCTCGCGGGCCGATGGCTTTTACCAGCGTCTTGGGTGGAAGCGCGGCGAATTGGACGAGTACGGGTGTCAGGTCGTATTTACAAAGTTGCTTGTGGACTAGAATCCAAGGAGTCGAATGAAGCCGGTAGCCGACGCGATTCGCCGCACTGCTGCGCAATGTCCAGCGCCACTGCACACCATCTTCATCACGCTCGACTTGATGAAGCGCATGGGTGTTCCGGTCGACGTCTTGCTGAAAGGCACCGGCATTTCTCCTGCAGACATCGAGCGACCGGGTGCAATGGTGACGCATGCACAGGAAATGGTCCTGTTTGCGAATGCGCTGGAAGCGACCGGCAACAGCGCGATCGGACTGCATATCGGATATGCGATCCCGGTGACGTCGTACGGCCTGCGCGGCCACGCAATGCTGGTGAGCCCGACGTTGGGCGATGCGCTGCGCATGGGCTTCGAGCATCCGTTGCTCGGGATCAGTTATTTCAGAATCCGGGTGACCACAATAGGCGAGACCGCGAGAATTATAGTTGGCGGCTATACCTATCGTACCGACCTGCTTGTCGTAAATACCGATATGGTATTTACCGCCTTACGTCGACAGATACGCGATTTGATCGGACACAATCCCGATTTTTCCAGAATAGGGTTTGTTTTTCCCGAGCCGCCACACGCGAGTTCTTACGCCGAATATTTTGACTGCCCCATCGAATTCGAGGCCGACGAAAATTACCTCGAATTCAGCTCATCGGTGCTGGAGATTGCCCTTCCGCTCGCCCATCCGATCGAATTCGAAGTCGCGAGGAAAGCGTGCGCCAAGCGTGAATTTGAACTGGCGCACTGGGTTCCGTCCGACCTCATCGGGCGGCTGCTCGGTCTTATGTATGATGACCCTACGTGCCAGGATATCGCCGAGCAATCCAGAAAGCTTGGAATGTCAATGCGGAGTTTGCAGCGGAAGCTTCAGGAAATGGGTACGTCGTTTAGCGACCTGTATGATATTGTCCGACAAGATCTGACGTCGCGGTATCTTGCGGAAAAGGAATATACAATCAAGGAGATAGCTGCCAGATTGGGGTATAAGAATTCCTCCGCATTCAGTCGGGCAATGAAACGATGGTCAAGATTTTCACCTGAATGATCGCGACATTTCATTACCGCCCCTGCCTCGATTCCACATGCAAGAAGAAGTTTGACAACTTTTTGACTGTATGGAAAAGAACACGGCGGCGTGCACCCCGACACGACGCGCAATATGGGTAAATCCTGTCGCTTCCTCGCCAACCCGGCCGATAGTTCCGCCGTTGCGACCTGGTTCGGCGCGCTGAGCAATCTTCCGTCCGGGGCACGTCACCGTCATACAGGGTGACGCGCTTTGGCCGCCTGCTTCTGCGTAGCCGTCAACCAGTCGCGGCTACGGTGGGAAGTTCAGGGCAGTATGTCCGCGCGTCAGATCGGTTCGGTCGCAACGCCCGGCGAATTCAGTTCACGCCACCGGTTCGGGGTGATGCCCTCCCAATCGCGGAACGCACGATAGAACGAGCTCGTGTCCTGGTAACCCAGCAGGCAGGACACCTCATCGATTCCCGCGGCCGGGTCCGCAAGCAACCGGCGCCAGAGCTCCTGTCTCGCTTCGGCAAGCAGATCCCGGAATGTCGTGCCTTCGTCCGTGATGCGCCGTTGCAGCGTCCGCTCGCTCATTCCGAGGTCGCGCGCGACGCCCGACAGTTCCGGCCGGCCGCTTGCGAGGCATCGCTTGAGTACGACTTTCACCTGCTCGCGGATCGGGCTGCGCGCGTCGATTTCCCCCAACGCCGCCGTCAGTGCGGGGGTCAGCATGTCGAGCAATTCAGGATTGTGGCCGGGAAACGGACGGCCCAGATCGGTCGATTTCAGCACGAGCGCATTGCGCGAAGCACCGTAGCGAATCGGACAGCCGAAATACGCGCGGTAGACCTCGTCCCTCGGGCCGGTACGAACGAACTCCACGCGACGCGGCGTCACGTGTTGCCCGGTGCCGCGCCTGCCGAGTTCGAGCAGCATCGCGAACGTGACGTCGGTGGCAACGGCGGGTTCCGGTTCAGTGGCGTACGGCCAAGCCGAGGCAAGGATGCATTCGCCGCCCTCTTCGACGATATGCAACTGCTCCGGCGTGCAGAGCCGCTTGAAGCGGGCGACCCGCTCGAGGCCGTCGCGATAGTCTCGCGCATGGAACGCAGCCACGATGAAAGGGGGATGCGTTGCGGCTTCGCTTCCGGTCACCAGCGCGATGCCCAGACCGGGCTCGGGCGCCAGCTGCCCGATCGCTTTCCATAGCGCGAAGTACTGGTCGGTGCTCACGAGCGCTTGCGGATTCAGGTGCAGCGTGGCGGGTAGCCGGGCCTGACGCAGTACCGCGGCCGGCGCCAAGCCGGCGTGCGCCATCGAGCGCCAGAATGCCCGCGGTATCTTGCATCTGTCTGCCATGACTGCGCCCATCGTTGCCCCTGCGTGGAAAAGCCCCTGCCGCTCGTGCGCCCGGCTCGTGACGGGCGCGCGGATCATCCTAGCGCATCTGGCTCATGATGATGCGGTCGAACGCGCGGTCGCCCAACCAGGCGCGGATCAGAATCATCGGTTTCGCGTACTTGCCGGCGACGTATCGCGTGCGCGGTTTCCTCGCGCGCACTGCCTGCGATACGACGTTGGCGATGACATCCGGGTCGGTGCCGCGTCCGTTGCCGTAGGCTTGCTGCGTCGCCTTCGCGACAGCCTGGATCAGCTTCGCATAGGCGCCGCTACCGGAGCGGGTCAGCAGGCTGCGCGAAACCACGTCGCCGAACCCCGTCTCGATCAGGCCGGGCTCCACGATCACGACGCGGATGCCGAACGGCGCGAGTTCGAGCCGCAGGCAATCCGACCAGCCTTCGAGGGCATGCTTCGTCGCGTGATACCACGCACCGAGCGGCGTATAGATCTTGCCGCCCATCGACGTGATGTTGACGATCGTGCCGCTGCCCTTCTCGCGCATGGCGGGCAGGAGCAACTGCGTGAGGCGGGCCGTGCCGAACACGTTGACCTCGAACTGGTATCGCGCCTCCTCGATGCCGATGTCTTCCACCGGCCCGTACAGCCCAAACCCGGCGTTGTTCACGAGCACATCCACGCCCCCGGTTTCCTTGAGAATCGTCTCGACGGCCGCCACGATCTCCGCGTCGCGGGAAATGTCCATGCGCAGCAGCCTCGCGCCGAGGCGTTCGAGGTCGGTCATCTTGTCCAGGTTCCGTGCAGCGACGTAGACCTGGAAGCCGTCCTGGATCAGTTGCCGGGCGATTTCCTTGCCCATGCCCGAGGAGGCGCCCGTCACGAGGGCCGTCTTCTTGCTTCTATCAAACATCGTGGTCTCTCACCGAGTTCTGACTGGCGTGAACGTTACTCGCCGCACGGCGCCGACGCACTAACGAAAGGCGCCACTCCGGTCGCAATTCGCGCCATGGCGAGCGCGGCGGCCGGGAAGCAATCCGCAGCGCAGCCCCTGTTCCGCGCGGAATGGCGCCGTTCGCAACGGGAGCAGCGCCATCCGTCACTGTGCGATCCAGCCTCGGCCCTTACGATCCGGTTGTCTTTCGCGGACGGATCGGCGGCTCTCTCTACGACGACTCATCCGGACGCACGTACGCCTGCAAGGCGACCATCAAGGACGGGAAGATGCTTCTGCGCGGCGACCTCGGCATTTCCGCGCCGGGACAGACCAGGGTGTTCCATCGCGTGAACGGGTAGCGAAATACAGGTTGAAAGACACCAAGAACGCCCCGATGCCGTGGGCATTCGTCGGTGGATTTCCTGGAGTGCTCCGATGAAACGGACAAGCTATCCGAATACCCGCGCCCATACCGCCCGAAGGCGTCGCGCGCGGTCTTCGAGGAGATAGGAGGCCGCCAGCGTCAGGAGCCCTGAAATTGCGCCCGTCACGATGTGCTCGAGATAGGGGATGCGGTAGTGACTCGTGTGCGAGTAGGCGTCGCCCAACGTCGTCAGGCAGCCGACGATCAGCGCATTGCCGTATCGATGCGCATAGAGTTTCGCCACGGGCGTGAACGTCAAAAGGACGGCCAGGAGTCCGGTAAGCAGACCTGTATGAAATGCGATAGTCCAGTGGGCAACGCTCATGATGTTGCCCCAGCTCCCCGGCATGCAGGTCATGCACGCACTGGTCGGCTGCCAGAAGCGCTGGATAAACAGTCTGACGCGATGTTTCCACTCGGTTGACATGATGCATTCCCGTCGATGCCGTTGTCATGGCCAACGCCGCCACACGTATCGTTGAAGCAGTTTCCACACCCTTCAACGAGCTTGCTGCCCCCGTCATGGACAGGCTGGCCGTCGGCCAGAGAGGCAGAACAATAACCCGGACATGGGGGGAATACTACTCCACGATCGGAGGGCCGCTGCTTCGACCGAGGCCGGCATTCGACGCTCGCGTCTGTCGGTGCGATTCGATCCATGACGGGCATCGGGCATCGGGCTTTCGCGCGAAGTCGCCGTCCGGCGTCGACGGCAAATTCAGCCGGTCCATGCGACAGCGCGATGGAATCGTTCAGCCGGTGTATCGACGTTTGATGCCCTGCCTGGCCGGCGAACGTCCCCGTCATATAGAATGATGCGCTTTGCCCGTACGCCCATGTGGTTCAAGAATCTTCAGCTTCATCGTCTTCCGGCCCCCTGGGCCGTTACCCCCGACCAGATGGAAGCCTGGCTGGCGCCCTACGCGTTTCAGCCGTGCAACAGCATCGAGATGCAGCGCTTCGGATGGGCGTCGCCGCGTGACGACGGCGCGCTTGTGTATTCGAACAACCGGCAGATGCTGCTGGTGTTTCGTTCGGAAAAGAAGCTGCTCCCGGCGTCGGTCATCAATCAGGTGACCAAGGCCCGGGCGCTCGAGGTCGAGGAGCAACAGGGCTTCAAGGTCGGACGAAAGCAGCTGCGCGAACTCAAGGAGCAGATCACCGACGAACTGCTGCCGCGCGCGTTCAGCATTCGCCGCGATACTCGCGTGTGGATCGATACGGTGAACGGCTGGCTCGTCATCGATGCGGCTTCACAGGCGCTCGCCGACGAGATTCGCGGCCTGCTCGTCAAATCGATCGACCAGTTGCCGCTCGCCGGCGTTCAAGTGGCGCATTCGCCGGTTGCCGCGATGACGGACTGGCTGCTGTCCGGCGAGGCGCCGGGCGGATTCACCGTGGACCAGGACGCCGAGTTGCGTTCGAGCGGCGAAGGCGGCGCCACGGTGCGATACGTCGGCCACGCGCTGGAAGCGAGCGACATGCGCCGGCACATCGAGGCCGGCAAGCAATGCATGCGCCTCGCGATGACCTGGAACGACCGGATCTCGTTCGTGCTGACGCCATCGCTGACGATCAAGCGCGTGACGCCGCTCGACGTGATCAAGGAGGCGGCGGATCCCACCGCGCAGAACGACGATGAACGCTTCGATTCGGACGTCACGCTGATGACGGGTGAATTGGCGCGGATGCTCGCCGATCTCGTCGAAAGCCTCGGGGGCGAGCAGCAGCACGACTCGATTCAAAAGGCAGCCGCCTGAACGCCGTCGGTTGTCGCGGATCATGGCTGCTTTGCTGCAATCGCTCCGCCACGCATTCGTCAGTCAATTCGCCTGTCGGCCCCATGCGCGCGTCCGGCTGATGGCTCAGGTGATGAGCCGGGCCGAACCGTCAGTCGATCCGGCACACGCTTGCACGATCTGCGCCCCGGCAGCGTCGTCGAGCATCGACGACGCCAGCAGCGCGCGCGTGTAGGGGTGTGACGGCGAATTGAGCACCTGCAGCGTGTCGCCCTCTTCGACGATGCGCCCCGCCTGCATCACGATCACGCGGTGCGCCATCGCGCGCATCACCGCCAGATCGTGCGTGATGAACAGGTAGCTGAGCCGATACCGGGCCTGCAGGCTCGTCAGCAACGCCAGCACCTGCTTCTGGATCGATACGTCGAGGGCGCTGGTCGGCTCGTCGAGCACGAGCAGCTCGGGCTCCACCGCCAGCGCCCGTGCGATCGCGATCCGCTGCCGCTGCCCGCCGGAAAACTCGTGCGGATAACGCAGCATCGTGTCGGCCGGCAGCCCGACTTCCTCCAGCAACGCCGCGACGCGCGCGCGGCGCGCGCCCCCCGCCAGTTCCGGCCGATGCAGCGCGAGCCCTTCGCCGACGATCTGCTCGATCGTCATGCGCGGCGCCAGCGAACCGAACGGATCCTGAAACACCACCTGAAGGCGCCCGTATAGCGCGCGGCGCTCCGCTTTCGCGCGCAGCGCCGCAAGCGGCAGCCCGTCGATCTCGATCTCGCCCGACGCAGGCCGCTGCAGGCCGAGCACCGCCGACGCGAGCGTCGATTTCCCCGAGCCCGACTCGCCGACGATCCCGACCGTCTCGCCACGACGCAAGCTCAGCTGCGCATCGTGCACCGCGCGGAAAGCGGTCTGCCCGAATACCGCGCGCCAGCCTTTCGCGGTGGTCCGGTAGTCGACCGCGAGCGCACGCACGTCAAGGATCGTTCGCGCGTCGGCCGCGACAGGCTCGATCGCGCGGCGCGGCGCACTGTCGAGCAGCCGGCGCGTATAGGGATGCCGCGGCGCGTCGAACAGCGCGCCGGTTTCGTTTGCCTCGACGAGCACGCCGTGCTCCATCACCGCCACGCGCTGCGCGAAGCGCCGCACGAGGTTCAGGTCATGCGTGATCAACAGCACGGCCATTCCGCGCGCGGCGGCCTCCTGCTCCTGCAGGTCGAGCAACAGTTCGACGATCTGCTGGCGCACGGTCACGTCGAGCGCGGTGGTCGGCTCGTCCGCGAGCAGCAGCCGCGGACGGCACGCGAGTGCCATCGCGATCATCGCGCGCTGCCGCTGGCCGCCCGACAACTGGTGCGGAAAGCTGTCGATACGCCGCTCCGGCTCCGGAATCCCGGTGCGGCGCAGCAGCTCAATACCGCGCGTCCGCGCCGCGCCGGGCCTCAGCCCTTCGTGCAGCCGCAAGCTCTCGGCGATCTGCCGGCCGATCGTAAACAGCGGATTGAGCGCCGTCATCGGCTCCTGGAACACCATCGCGATGTCCGCGCCGCGGATGCCGCGCATCTGCCGCTCGCTCTTCGTCAGCAGATCCTCACCGTCGAACAGCACGCGCCCCGACAAGCTTGCCTGCCGCACCAACCGCATGATCGACAGCGCGGTCACGCTCTTGCCCGAGCCCGATTCACCGACGAGCGCGACCCGCTCACCGCGTTCGACCGACAGGCTCAGCTCGCGCACGACCGTCCGGTCGCCGAATCGGGCGGAGAAGCCATCCATTTCCAGCAACGGGGTCGTCATCACCGGCCTCCGCCAAATGCCGAGCCACGCGTGCGTGCATCGAGCGCGTTGCGCAGCGCGTCGCCGATGAAGGTCAGCAGCAGCAGCGTGACGACCAGCGCCGCGAACGCCGATACCGAGATCCACCACGCGTCGAGATTGTTCTTGCCTTGCTTGAGCAGCTCGCCGAGGCTCGGCGTCGGCGGCGGCACGCCGAGCCCGAGGAAGTCGAGGCTCGTCAGCGACAGGATTGCCGCGCTCATCCGGAACGGCAGGAACGTGATCACCGGCGTGAGGCTGTTCGGCAGCACGTGGCGCCAGATGATCTGCGCGTTCGACAGCCCCATCGTGCGTGCCGCTTTCACGTAGTCGAGCGCGCGGTTGCGCAGGAATTCGGCGCGGACGTAGTCGGACAGCACGAGCCAGCCGAACATCGACAGCAGCCCGAACAGCAGCCACAGCGACGGCGTGAAGATCGACGCGAAGATGATCAGCAGGTACAGGTCGGGCAGCGCGCTCCAGATCTCGATCAGGCGCTGGCCGATCAGGTCGGTGCGCCCGCCGTAGAAACCCTGCACCGCCCCCGCGAGCACGCCGATCAGCATGCCCGACGCGGTCAGCGCAAACGCCATCAGCACCGACAGCCGGAACCCGTACAGCAGCCGCGCGAGCACGTCGCGCCCGAACTGGTCGGTGCCGAGCCAGTTGCTGGCCGACGGCGGCGCAGGATACGGGCGCGACGCGAAATAGTCGATCGTGTCGTAGCGGTATCGGTTCGGCGGGAAGATCGCGAAGTTGCCGCGCGCATCGAGGTTCGCGCGAATGGCAGGGTCGAGATAGTTCGTCTTCGCGGGAAAATCGCCGCCAAAGCGCGTTTCCGGATAGTCCTTCACGATCGGGAACGCGTAGTGCCCGTCATACCGCAGCACGAGCGGCCGGTCGTTCGACAGCACGTCGGCGAACAGGCTGATCGCGAACAGCGCGACGAAGATCACGAAACTCCAGTAGCCGAGCGGCTGCGCGCGAAAACGCAACCACGTGCGCCGCCACGGCGACGGCGATTGGCCGGCGCGGTCGCGCTCAGCGGTCCAGGCTGTTGAACTGGATACGGGGGTCGACGAGGACATAGCAGATATCCGCGATGAGTTTGGTCAGAAGACCGATGAGCGTGAACAGGAACAGCGAGCCGAGCACGACCGGATAGTCGCGGCGGATCACCGAGTCGTACGACAGTTGCCCCATGCCGTCGAGCGAGAACAGCGTCTCGATCAGCAGGTTGCCGTTCAGGAATGCACCGACGAACGCGGCCGGCAGCCCGGTCAGCAGCGGGATCGCCGCGTTGCGCAGCACGTGCTTCCACAGCACGTCGCGCTCGGGCACGCCTTTCGCGCGGGCGGTCAGTACGTACTGCCGGCCGATTTCATCGAGGAACGTGTTCTTGGTCAGGATCGTGACGATCGCGAAGTTGCCGACGACCGACGCCGTCACCGGCATCACGATGTGCCACAGATAGTCGAGCGCCTTCCCGATCAGCGTCAGGTCGTCGAAGTTGTCGGACGTGAGCCCGCGCATCGGGAACACCTGCCAGAACGTGCCGCCGCCGAACAGCATCAGCAGCAGCACGCCGAGCACGAAGCCTGGCACCGCGTAGCCGGCCAGCACCAGCACGCTCGTCACGGTGTCGAACCGCGACCCGTTGCGCACCGCCTTCGCAATGCCGAGCGGCACCGACACCAGGTACGTGAGGATCACCGTCCACATCCCGAGCGTGATCGACACCGGCAGCTTCGAGCGGATCACGTCCCACACGCGCGCATGGACGAAGTACGAATCGCCGAGGTCGAATCGCGCGTATGCCTTCAGCATCATCCAGTAGCGCTCGAGCGGCGGCTTGTCGAAGCCGAACTGCCTGCGGATCTGCTCGACCTGCTGCGGATCGACGCCCTGGCTGCCGTGGTAGCCCCCGCCTCCGCCGCCCGCCTCGCCGCAGTGCGCGCTGCCGTGGCGCAACTGCGTGAGGACCTGCTCGACCGGGCCGCCCGGCACGAACTGCGTGACCGCGAACGTGATCGTCACGACGCCGATCAGCGTCGGGACCATCAGCAGCAGCCGCCGGAATATGTAGCCAATCATCATGGTGCTCTCCGTTCCGTCATGTACCGGAAACCCGCGCGGCGCCCGCCGGATTCTTCCGGTACCAGTAGCTGATGATCCAGTCCTCGTACTGGTAGGAATCCGGAACGATGGCCGGATGTCCGTAACTCGCCTTGTACGCGATCCGCGCGTTCGGCAGGTAGTAATGCGGCACGAGGATGTACAGGTTGATCAGCACGCGGTCGAGCGCGTGCGTGGCCGTCTCGAGATCGTCGAGCGTGTCGGCCGCGAGCGCCGCGCGGATCAGTGCGTCGACCGCCTTCGACTTCACGCCCGGATAGTTCTCGGAGCCGACCTGCGACGCCGCCGCGCTGCCGAAACGGCGCGCGAGCTCCGCCCCCGGGATCGTGACGGGCGAATAGATGAAGGTCGTCATGTCGTACTGGAAGTTGTCGAGGCGCCGCTGGTAAAGCGCGCTGTCGAGCTCGTGCAGCGACGCGCGGATGCCGAGCGTGCCGAGCGCCTGGATGTACGGCAGGATCAGCCGGTCCATGCCCGGCTGGTCGTCGATGATCTCGATCGTCATCGGCGTGCCGTTCGCGTCGCGCAGCGCACCGTCCCGGAAATGCCAGCCGGCTTGCGCGAGCAGGTCGCGCGCCTGCTTCAGGTTCGCGCGCAACGAGCCAGGCGGCAGCGTCGACGGCGGCAGGATCATCGGGCCGAACACCTCGGCCGGCAGTTCGGCGCGATACGGTGCGAGCAGCGCCAGCTCGCGCTCGCTCGGCATGCCCTTCGCGCCGAACGGGCTCGCCGCCCAGAAGCTGTCCGTGCGGCGGTACTGCCCGTAGAACATCATCCGGTTCATCCAGTCGTAGTCGAATGCGAGCGTCAACGCATGACGCACGCGTACGTCGGCGAACTGCGGTTTGCGCAGGTTGATCAAAAAGCCCTGCATCTGTGCGGGGCCGTCCGGGAATTCCCCCTGCTTCAGCATCCCGTTGCGGAAATTGCGGCCGACGTAACGACGTGCCCATTGCGTCGCGCTGTATTCCATGCGCGCATCGATGTCGCCGGCCTTGAATGCCTCCAGCATCGTGTACTGGTCGAGATACAGCTTGAACGACACGCGCGCGAAGCGGTACATGCCGCGCCGCGACGGCAGGTTCGCGGCCCAGTAACGCGGGTTGCGCACATAGACGATCTGCTTGTCGTTCTTGCGCTGCTCGATCAGGTAAGGGCCGCTCGCGATGGGCGGCACCGTCGCGATCTGGTCGAACGGCGGCCGCGTGCCGTCGGCCCGCATGCCCCACTTCGGCGAGAACACCGGCAGGTCGCCCGCGATCAGCGCGGCGTCGCGCTCCGCATGCTTGAACTCGAAGCGCACCGTGTGGCCGTCGACGACCACTGCGCGCCGGATCACCGAAAACTGCGCGTTGAAGAGCGGCGACGCCTGCGGGCCCGACAGCGTGTCGAACGAGTATTTGACGTCGTCCGCGGTGATCGGGTCACCGTTGGAGAAACGTGCGGCCGGATCGATGTGGAACGTGGCCGACAGCCCGTCGGGCGCGACCTGAACGTCGTCGGCGATCAACGCATACTCGGATGCGAGCTCGTCCCAGCTGCGTTGCATCAGCGTGTCGAACATCAGGTTCTTGATGTCCGGTGCGGGCGAGCCGCGCACGAGGAACGGGTTCAGCGAATCGTAGCTCTGCGCTTCGTTGTAGTTCTGAAAGGCCAGCGTGCCGTCGTCCGGCGCGTCGGGGTCCGCATACGCGAAATGCGTGAATCCCGCCGGATACTTCGGCGCGCCGAACTGCGCGATCGCCGGCGCAGCCACCGCGCTCGCGATCGCGACGCCGTACGCGAGCGCGGCTGCGCACACGGCGATCGCGCGCCGCGCATGCAACATCGATACTGTCATCATCGGTCTTCGTGTGATCGCACCGGCGCGCGGCCGGTGCCATGTCGATTCGAAATGCGGGAACGCATGCCGCCGGCGACCGCAACGGCCGACCGCATGCGCGGGCACGCGCCGTCAGAACCGGTAGGTCGCACCGGCCTGCGCAAAGCGGCCGACGTACGTGTACAGCGACGTGTCGTAGCCGGTCTGGTAGGCCGCGTTCATGTACACGGGATCGAACGGCGGCTTGCGGTTGAAGATGTTGTTGATGCCCGCATACAGCGTCCAGTGCTTGAACCCGGTATAGCTGACGGTCATGTTGAACTGGCTGTACGACGCGACGCTGTCCTGCATGTTCGGGTAGTTCCCGGCCGGCAGGATCGCCTGGCTGTACGGGCCCACGTAGATCCACGTCAGCGTCGTGTTCCACTTCCGGTAGTTCCAGTTCAGGTCCGTATTGCCCTTCCAGCGCGGGAAGCTGCCGCCGAACGGCTGGTTCACCGAACCGTTGTTGCCCGCGAAGTCGGTATCGACGCCGCCCACCGGCATCTTGAAGTGCCACACGTACGCCCAGTCGCCCGACAGCGTGAACGTGCCGATCGCCGTCTTCACCGACTGGCGGAACGTCGTCTCGAAGCCGTCCGTGTCGAGATGCGACAGGTTCTTGTACGGCATCACCACGTACGCGATCGAACCGTTCGGGTTGCGTATCACGCGAGACGGATCGTTCGCGTCGACCACGCTCTGCACGTCGTCGGTGCCGATCACGTTGTCGACGTGGATCTTGTACCAGTCGAAGCCGATGTCGGTCGTGCGCGTCGGCGACAGCTGGAAGCCGATGTTGTAGTTCTTCGTGCGCTCGGGCTGCAGGTTCTGGTTGCCCGCCTGGATTTCTTCCGTCAGGTTGTACGAGCCGGGCGCGTTCCGATCGTGCGCGTCGATCACGCCTTGCGTGGAGAAGGTACGCGACGCCGTATTCTCGATCAGCGTCGGTGCACGGAAGCCGCGCGTGTACGACGCGTAGGTCGTGAACTCGCGCACCGGCTGGAAACGCAGCGCGAAGCGCGGCGAGAACGCCCCGCCGAAATCGCTGTAGTGATCGTAGCGGCCCGACTGGCTGAAGGTGAGGTTTTTCAGGATCGGTACGTCGAGCTGGTAGTAGACCGCCGCGACATTGCGCTGGCCGTTGACCGACTGCATCGCCGGCCGGATGAGCGTGCCGTCCGCCCAGCCCGAGCCAGTGCCGATGTACTGGGTTTCATGCAGGAATTGCGTACCCAGGCCGAGGCCGACGTTGCCGGTGGGCAGCGTGAACAGGTTCGGCGTCGCAATCGTCGCATCGACCGAGTCGAGTTTCGTGATCGCCTGCGTACTGGTGCTGCCATAGGCGCCATCGAGGCCATGCGGCGTCGCGGCCGGATTCGCGAAGTCGAACCCGCCGTTCTGAACGATGTTCTCCAGCGCGGACGCCCGCATCCGGTTCGAGAAGTCGTTCGACACCTCGCTCTGCGAGTGCGAGTACGCCACCGACCAATCCCAGTCGCCCACCTTGGGCGTGGAGAAGGTACCCTTGACGCCCGTCGCCGCCCGCCAGAAATTCGCGCTCGTGCGAACAGACTGCGTGTCTCCGAACGTGTAGCGAAGCTGCGTCGGCGTGCCGAACGGATTGTACGGATTGCTGCCCGGCACGACGTTCGGCACCAGCTTGACGCCCCCCGTCGCGGGATCGTACGTCTGCGTATTCGAACGCAGGCGCTCGACGCCGGTGTTCGTGACCGTCGTATTGTTGCTTTCCCACAGGTCGGCGAATGCCTGCATCGCGTCGTTGATCTTGAAGTCGGCATGCACCTTCGCGCTCAAGCGTTCGGTCCACGGCGAGATCGACGATGCGTATGCGGTGTTGTTGCCGCACACGCTGCCGCTTTCGCCGAATGCCTGCGCGGTCGAGCCGGCCGGAATCGCCTTGCCGCCGCGCGGGCATGGCGACAGCGGCACGTCGGTGCCATTGCGCCGCCAGTACGACAGCGATTCGTTGTTCAGGCCGCCGGGGAAATTCGAGAAGTTCTGGTTCTGCGACATGTCGCGATCGGACGCCAGAATCCCGTTGGACTTGTAGTAGCTGAGTGCCGCGGTCACGTTGAAGCGATCCGAGTTCAGGTCGCCGATGCCGCCCAGGATGCTGAACTGGGTCGTGCCCGCGCCGCCGCCGCCCTGCGTCGCGCCGCCGTAGCTGCCGCCAAGCTCGAGCCCCTGGAAGTTCTTCTTGGTGATGATGTTCACGACGCCCGCGATGGCATCCGAGCCGTACTGCGACACAGCGCCGGTCTTGACGATCTCGATGCGGTCGATGATGTTGATCGGCAGCGTGTTCAGGTCGAAGAACTGGTCGGTGCCGTTCACGGCGAACGCGTAGGGTGCCACACGCTGCCCGTCCACCAGCACCAGCGTGTACTTTTCGCTGAGGCCGCGCAATGCGATGCCCGCACCGCCCGGCGCGAAACTGCCCTGCGCGCCCGAGCCTTCGCCCCAACTGCTTGACGAGTTCGCCGACACGCCGCGCAGGAAGTCCGATACCGTCGTATAGCCGCTGTTCTCGATGTCCTTGGCCGTGACGGTCTGCACCTGGTTGAAGCCGACCTTGTCCGCGCTGCGGATCAGCGAACCCGTCACCTCGAAGCGCTTGATCTGCGCGACCTTGCCCTGCGCCGCCGCCGCGCCGCCGGCCGGCACACCGGCTCCCGGGCCCGGCTCACCGGTTGGCACCGGCGCATCCTGCGCGACCGCCGTCGCAATCTCTGCCCCCCCGGGCGACGGCTGACTCTGCGCGAATGCCGGCGCAGCCAGCGTGGCCGTCAGCGCCATTTCCGCCCAGATCATCCTCTTGATAGCCAACGCCAAAACTCTCTGCTTCATCTTGGTCCACTCGTTCATCAATAAGAACCCACCGGTTTTGCCCGGGATCTTGTGAATCCCCGCCCGCTTCCGGGCCCCTGCGTACCGGCCCCGTGATTTCCGACCTGCCACCTGCACTGCCTCGAGCCCACCGGCAACGCGAACTGCGCGGCACCTGCGCCCCGTGTTGCCGGCCCCTTCGTTCGGCGCGGCCATCCCGACCGCACGCCTCACGCATTCCGTCCAAAAACATTCAGTAATACTTATGTAAGCACCCGGTGAAACGGATGCGTTTTCGTGTTCTCTCAGGCTCCGGTCGGCGCCCCGACCCAGACGATCACCGCTTCCTCGTTGGTGGCGTTGCTCCAGACCTGGGTCGGGGTCGACTCGTAGTGCGCGGCATCGCCCGCTTTCAGCACGACGGTGCGGTCCTCCAGCGTCAGCTCGAGCTCGCCGTTCATCACGTAGACGAATGCCTCGCCGGCGTAGGGCGCCGCTTCCGGCGTGGCCCGGCCGCGTGGAATCCGGAACAGCCTCGCATCCAGCTTCGTTCCGCTCGCCAGATGCGAAAGCTGTGCGAACGCACTGGCGAGCGACTCGACGCCGCAGTGCTGCAGCGCTTCGCACTGGCACGCCGGCGGCATGTCGGGCGACCCGCCGACGAAATGGTCGATCGTCACGCCCAGCGCCTTCGCGATGCCGACGAGCGTCGCGATCGACGGCATCGCGCGTCCGCGTTCGATCTGCGACAGGAACGGTTTGGAAATGCCGGCCGCAGCGGCGGTCACATCCAGCGTGAGCTTGAGCTGCCGGCGCAGCGTGCGAATCTTGTTTCCCATCGAGGTGGCGACAAGCATCGATTCATCGGAAGACGAAACCATAGTGAGACACGAACCCGTAGTCGAAACTGTTTGATGAATACGCTCCCCCGGTCGACGCGATCGCAGTGCGCATTCAGCGCGACTGCGTACCGACGGAAACCGTGATCGCGCGGCGGACATTCGATGTTACGGCTTTCCCGGTTTTCACATCGCCTCCTTCCATTTGCACTACTGATCGACATGGATTCCCGGTGGTCGTGTCGCATCGTCCGCTCCGTCAAGGGTTCGTCGGGCCTCGCAAGGTGCCGGTCTCCGGCCCTGCCGCCAGCCTCACGGCATGTACTGCTCGTTGCCGATGAGGCCGATCTTCGTCGCCCCGACACGCTGCGCGCTTGCCAGCACGCCGGCGACGGCCCGGTACGGCGCGAGCTTGTCCGGACGCAGGCGGATCTCCGCCTGCACGGGCTCCGCGGCGACGTGCGCGAGCTTCTGCTCGAGCGCCGCGCGATCCGGCACTCGCGCGCCGTTCCAGGTCGTTGCGCCATCGGCGGCGATGTCGATCTGCACGGCCTCCGGCGGCTTCGACGGTGGCGGCGGATTGCCGACCGGCAGGTCCATCCGGACCGAGTGCATCTGGATCGGGATCGTGATGATCAACATGATCAGCAGCACCAGCATCACGTCGATCAGCGGCGTGGTGTTGATGTCCACCATCACGTCCGGCTCGCCGCCGCCCGAAGATACGTTCATGCCCATCGTCGACTCCTACCCGCCGCGCGCCGGCGGCTCGGTGATGAAAGAAACCTTGGCGATGCCCGACCGTTCGCACGCGGTGATCACGCGCCCGATGAATTCGTAGCGCGTGTTCTCGTCGCCGCGTACGTGCACATCGGGCTGCGGCGACATCTGCGAGATGCCCTTCAGCTTCGCGAGCAGCGTCGGGCCGTCCACGTGCGTTTCGCCCCAGAAGAATTGCCCGTTGCGATTCACCGCGATTTCGACGCTTTTCGGCGTCGTCTCCAACGGCTGCACCGTTTCCTTCGGCAGCTCCAGCGGAATCGTGTGAGTCACGACCGGGATCGTGATCAGGAAAATGATCAGCAACACCAGCATCACGTCGACGAGCGGCGTCGTGTTGATGTTGGCGATCACGTCGTCGTTGTCGTCCTGCCCGACGTTCATGGCCATCGCGCACTCCCGCCTGCGTCAGTGCACGAGCGATGCGGCCGGCGTTCCGGCGGCCCGCACCGTGCGCTTGCCGCCCGCGAGCAGTACCGTATGCAGCTGTGCGCCGAAGTTGCGCACCCGCTCCATCACCGACTTGTTGCGGCGGACCAGGAAGTTGTAGCCGAGCACGGCCGGCACCGCGACAGCAAGCCCGATCGCGGTCATGATCAGCGCCTCGCCCACCGGGCCCGCGACCTTGTCGATCGACGCCTGCCCGGCGATGCCGATGGCCGTCAGCGCGTGATAGATGCCCCACACGGTGCCGAACAGGCCGACGAACGGCGCGGTCGATCCGACTGTCGCGAGGAACGCGAGACCATCCTGCAGCCGGTTCGACACGTTGGTGATCGCGCGCTCCACCGAGACGTCGATCCACGTGTTGCGATCGACCGCCTCGAGCAACGCCGCGTCGTGATGCTCGCCGGCCTCGATCGCGGTCTCGGCGATGAACCGAAACGGCGACGCCTCGTCGAGCAGGCTCGCGCCGGCCGACAGCGACGGCGCTGACCAGAGCTGCTCGTCCGCGAGCTTCGCACGCCGGTTCGCGCGGAATTGCTCGAGGAACTTCGCGATCATGATGTACCAGCTGCCCATCGACATGATCACGAGCAGAATCAGCACGAATCGTGCGACGAAATCGCCGTTCTTCCACAACGCGCCGAGCCCGTACGGATTCTCGACGGCCTGCGTCGCCGCCGGTGCAGGCGGCGGCAATGGCTCGTCCGCCGCCGCCTGCGGCGCGGACGCCGTCGCGGCCACGGCCACCGGCGCGCTCGCCTCGGCAAACGCCGGCTGCGGCGCAACCAGCGCCTCGAGCGCGACGGAGGATATCAACATGCAGGCCGCGAGTGCAGCCAGTGAACGCTTTGCCATACCTACTCCAATTATTTCGTTTAACTGATCGATTGAAATTCCCGTCCTGCCGCCCCGGGCCCTGCATGGGTCAGTTCAGGTTGAACGAGAACGGAACCTGCACACGCACCGGCTGCCCCTGCGCCATGCACTTGAACCGCTTGACCGTGTTGTAGGCAGCGCGATCCAGGACTGGATCGGCCGACTGCGACACCCGTACGTTGGTGACGTTGCCGTCCGCATCGACGACGAATTCGATCGTGACGTCGCCCGTGATGTTGTTTTCCTGCGCTTCCTTCGGATACTGCATCGATGCGCGCATCTGGTCGGAATTCGGGCAGACCACGCCGACTTCATGGCTGACCGGCTTCGCCGCCGGCGCCGGCGGCGCGACGACGGGTGCCTGCACGGCCGGCGCGGACGGCACGGGCGCGGCCTGATGCGTGATCGCTGCCTGCGGAGGCGCCTGCACCGGCACCTCCGCCGGCGGCACGAACGGCGGCGGCGGCAACGTCGCCTTCGGCGGCGGCAGCTTGACCACCGGCAAAGGCGGCGGGGGCGGCGGCGGCTTCACCGGTTCGATGATGCGGGTTTCGATCGGATGCTGGATAACCTGCACGACCTTGGTCGCGAGGCCGTTGAGGAGCGCGTAGACCAGCAACACATGCAGCAGCAGAACGGCCGCGATACCGCCGAAGCGGCGCACCGGGTTCCGCTGTTTCCCGCCGAACTGCCGCTGGCGTCCGGGCCTCGCCGGTCCGCCTCCGGACGCGAGCACGCCATCCTCGATCTTGATACCCACCTTCAGTCCCCCAACGCGAATGTCGCCGATGCACGATGCCCCACGGCCCGGATAGCGGCAGTGTCTGATTCGAAGCCCGGAAAGCCCGAATTACTTGTTTTCGAAAATACGATTCCTGCGCGTCGATCGCTCGATACGGGGAAAATAACTGCCCATCGAAATTGATTAGATTCCGGAGAATGAAACGGATGCCCGTCCGCTCGAACAGAGATCGACGGAGTGCCGCCCAGACGCAATCATGCGAATGGAAGGCAAAGATATTCGATAAGGAATTAATCCATCAAAAGACGCCACCCGTTGATTACAGAAGATATCAAGAAAAAATTTTGACCGTCAAACTTTTTTTGATGGAAAGACAAAAGTTTGATCACATCAAACTTTTCGAATTGACGATGACGAATACACGAGTTTAATTACATCAAACATTCCCTATTTCAGTGCACACGATAATCCGGACAAGTTTAACCACATCAAACTTCCACATGAATTTGTTCGTCGGAAGCGGTGCTTCCCGACGCAGAAGTCGACTCGAACGGGATCGGCATCCGGCGCCGTGCATCATCGCCGAACTGCCGGGGCACGCATCATCCACAGCCCCAAATACCGCGCACGTCGTACATTCCGGCGGATTGCAGGCCAGTGGTCGCGCCGGTTCCATGCACGCCGATCGACCGTTGCGACACGCAGCCCGGCGGAGTGAACCCGCGGCGAACGAACGGCCGCAACCTCGCACACCGCCTTAATCCGGATGTCTTTCCTCGTTTTCAAAAAACAAATCCAATTCCAGGGTGATTTCAATTTACCCCGCCCTATCCATATCAATACAAGCATCGATCATTTGCCCGACCAAAAATCGATCGATAAAGTCTCTCGCCACGTGCGCCGGCCATTAATCTCGAATTCGGCATCCGATGGAACAATTGATCCGCCCACCAGAATTCGGATTACATCCGTGATTCCGGGCGCTCGATCCGAATACAGGAATTGCGCGAACGACAGGGGGTTGCGAGTCGACATGCCATCGCAAACGGCATGGACGCTCGGCAACTGCTAACCATTGAACTTGCTCGTCAACACAACTTGAAGATGCAAAACACGTCGCTCCATATCAAGCGCGTGGGCGCAATCGCGCTCTGCCTGTCCGGCCTCGCGACACCCTGGATGCCCGTCGCGGCACAGGAAGCCGCGTCGGGCCCCGCCGCCGTCACCGCACCGCCGAATGCGGCCAGCCCCTCCGCGCCGGCCCGTGGCGAAGCTGCCACGCAAAAGCCGGCCGCCGCATCGTTGAAGGCGTTTGTCGTGACGGGATCACGCATTCCGCGCTCCGAGAAGGAAGGGGCGACGCCCGTCACCGTCATTACCGGTCAGGAGCTCGAATCGAAAGGGTACCGAAACGTCTTCGACGCGCTCCAGTCGCAAACCCAGAATACCGGCTTCACGCAAGGCGCCGACTACGGCAACACGTTCACGCCGGCCGCGAATGCGCTCAGCCTGCGCGGCCTCGGCCCGAACCACACGCTAGTGCTCGTCGACGGCCGGCGCGTGGCGGACTACCCGATCGCATACGACGGCAACGTCAACTTCGTGAACCTGGCCAACATTCCGTCCGCGATGATCGACCGCATCGAAATCCTGAACGGCGCGGCCTCCGCCGTGTACGGCTCGGACGCGATTGCAGGCGTCGTCAACATCATCATGAAGAAGCACATCGACGGCATCGAGGTCAACGTCAAGGGCGGCCGCACCTGGGACGGCGGCGGCGGCAACGGGCGGCTGCAGGTGTCGGGCGGCAAGGAATTCGGCGCGTTGAGCACGGTGTTCGGTCTCGAGATCAGCAAGACCAACCCGATCTGGTCGGGGCAGCGCGACTTCATGGCGTCGTCGACGCTCGAAGGCGAACCGCCGACCAAGACCTGGGCGCGCCAGAACCTCGACACGGGCCGCTACGTCGGCGCCGCCGGCGCGTGCGGCCCGCTCGCCGGCATCGGCGCATTCGGCGGCACCTCGACCGTCGGCACCCGCAATGGCGCGTACTGCGGCAGCGGCGGCGCGCAGCCGTCGTACTGGACGACACAAACGAACAATGTCAGCGAGAACCTGTACGGCGGCGTCGAATACCGGCTGAGCGATCTCGTCACGCTGTTCGGCTCCGTATCGACCGCCTGGAACCAGACCGAGAACAACACGCGCGGCCCGAGCTGGACGTCGGCCGCGGCGACGACCGGCTATTTCTTCAACCAGGAAACCGGCGCGAACGAGGCGTGGACCAAGCGCATCTCGCCCCAGGAAATCGGCGGCGCGTCGGTATGGAACAAGCACTGGAACGACGTCGCGGGCAACCTGATCACCGGCCTGCGCGGCAAAGTGCCCGACAGCAGCTGGAACTACGAGTTCACGTACAGCGCGTCCGGCTATCAGAGCCGCGCGACCGTGCCGCGCCTGCTGTCGAACGTCGACAGCTATTACCTCGGCCCGCAGCTCGGCACGGCCGCCGACGGCGCACCGATCTACGCGCCCAGCGCCGCACGCTTCGCGACCCCGCTCACACCGAACCAGTTCGCGTCGATGTACGGTGAATCGACCAGCAGGAACAACACGTGGACGCAGACCTTCAGCCTCGCCGCCAACGGCAACCTGTTCTCGCTGCCGGCCGGCCCCGTGCGCGCCGCCGGCGTGATCGAATACGGCACGCAAGGCTTCAGCAATTCGATCGACCCTGCGCTGAACCAGGGCGTCTACTACAACGCCGCCGGCGCGACCGGTGCGAGCGGCAACCGCAAGCGCTACGCCGCCGCGGTCGAGCTGCGCGTCCCGATCCTGAGCCAGCTGACCGCGAACGTCGCAACGCGCTATGACGACTACTCGTTCGCGGGCACCCGCAACAACAAGCTGACCTACGACCTCGGGCTCGAATACAGGCCGCTGCGCGAGCTGTTGCTGCGCGGCAATTACGGCACGAGCTTTCGCGCGCCGGACATGAATTACATCTTCATGAGCCAGTCGAAGGGCTATTTCGAATCGACCACCGACTACTTCCGCTGCAACCAGTCGGGGAAATCGCTCGCGTCATGCGAATACGCGAACGTGTCGCCGGGCTCGAACTTCATTCAGAAGGGCAATGCGAACCTGAAGCCGGAAAACGGGAAATCATGGGGCGCCGGCTTCGTGCTCGCGCCCACGCCGGACATCGACCTGTCGGCCGATTACTACAACATTCGCATCGACAATCTGGTGACGACCATCGACCCGGACAACCTGCTGAGAACCGAGGCCGCGTGCCGAGCGGGGCAACTGAGCGCCAGCTCGCCCAACTGCGTGGACGCGCTGAGCCGCGTGATCCGCAACCCGCTGACGGCCGTGCTCGATCCCGGCGCGATCAACACGATCCTTGTGAACCCGATCAACGCCGCGATGGAAAAGACGACGGGCTTCGACCTCGGCGGCAAATGGCGCTTTCGCCTCGGCCGCGCTGGCACCTTCCTGCTGAGCGCCAACTTCACCAAGGTCCTGAGCCACAAATACCAGCAGTACACGAACGGCCCGGTACAGGATCTCCTGCATTCGCTCGCCAACCCGACCGGCAACCCCGAATGGCCGGACAAGCTCATGCTGAGCCTGACCTGGTCGATCCCGAAGTGGACGTCGACGGTGCAGCTCGAGCGCTACGGCAAGGTACCGAACGCCGCCCAGACCGCGTATCTGACGCCGACCACACTCGCGAACCTGAGCATCTCGCACCAGTTCTCGCGGGATACGTCACTGACCTTCGTGATGAACAACGTGTTCAATACGATCAAGCACGACGATTCCTCCGGCTGGCCGTACTACACCGTGGGCTACTACATGCCCTACGGCCGCACGCTGTGGCTCGAGTTCAGCCATCACTTCAGTTGATCCGGACGACACATGCCCGCCACGGTATCGCTGGCCGGACCGGCCAGCGTTCTGCTACCCGCATGTGCGCGCAATGCCCCTGCCGGCGATGATCGATCTCAGGGCGAACCTGCCCGCGCAGGTTCGTCTGCCGGCCGCCGGAAACCTCGTGGCGACACGCGCCGCCCCGCTACATCGACGCTTCGTGCCGGCACTCCGCAAACAGGTCGCCGGTGCCTGTCGCCCTCGCAGCCGCCCCGCTTCACTGCACGCCAACCCAGGATGCAATATATTTTCCCCGCGATCGCGACATGCCCCGGCATTCGAGCCAGGAAATGCATCGTCGCGGAATCGCATCGTGTTCATTCTCATTCACCGGCACCTGAAGTAATCAGGGGCATCCGTATCGGCACTCCATGTTTTCGAATAAATTCCCGATTCTCATCGCAGCCAGCGCAATATTCGCGGCCCATGCATCAGCACAAACCAGCGCGTCCGCGCCCATCCCCGAACAACTGCCATATGACATCCCTTACGGCCCGCCCATCACGCTGACGCAGGCGCGTACCGCCATGGCCGCGGCCGAAACGGAGGCACGACGCCGAAACTGGAAATACGCGATTGCCGTGGTCGACAGCGGCGGGAACCTGGTTTCGTGCGACAAAATGGACGGGACGCAACTCGCATCGGTTGAAATCGCGGAGGCCAAGGCGCGCGCGTCGGCGCGATTCCGCAGGCAGACCCGGGACATGCAAAACGCCGTCAACAACGGCGCGACCGGTAATCTCAGCATCCCGGGCATCCTCGCGGGCGAAGGCGGCATCCCGATCGTGATCGACGGGCACCTGATCGGCGCGATCGGGGCCAGCGGTGGCGCGGGTGTGCAGGATAGCGTCATCGCGGCAGCCGGTGCCGCGGCAATCAAGTAAGTCGCACGCCATCGCGCCTGTCGCGAAACCGGATCGTCGACGACGCTCGCGCTGCCGTCGCACTGCTCACTTCGGCAATACAGCAGCCGAATCCCGACGTTTTAATTACTTCAAGCTTTCGATTTCGTTCTAAATCGGTCGCAGCGGACCGATACCGTGTTGAAAATACGCGATTCGACCGATATCGATACACTCCGCCGTTGAGATGAAATTTGAACGAGACACTGGACGCGCGAATGGAACCGGTTCCATAATCTCGTGCCCGAACGCTGTCTCGCGTGAACAGATAAAAATCTCCGCATGCGGCGCGTGCAATCCCTCGTCCAGCCGGCAATGGTCGTTTGCCGATGCGCTCGGACAGGTAACGCAGCGCCGCGGGGGACGTATTCGGGTCGTTTCGGCCCGGAGCGGCTCCCGACGCGGAATATTCGGAAGAAAGAAAACAGGCGAGCAACGACTCGCGAAAAAGACGAAAACGACATGGCCCCACACAAAAATGAATCGCGCATTCATGCGCGCGCCGGCATGACCCGTAGAGCGGTGCTGAAAATGATGGCGGCGGCGCTGACGCAAGTCGGATTGCTCACCGCCGCACCCGGACATGCATTCGCGCAGCAGCCGTCGCTCGACGCCCGGACCTTTCTCGCGCTGTCGAAAGCGCTCACCGGCCACGCGAATCTCGACCCGACGACGGCTGCGCGCCTCGTCGACGCATTCCGTCGCACGGACCCCGGCTTTGCCGCGCGTGCAGCCGCGCTGGCGCAACGCGTCCGCGCCGGCCAGACACCCGCGCAACTGCTGGCCGATGCCGACGGCGCAGGCCTGCACGACACGGCGCTCGCGATCGTCGCCGCGTGGTACACGGGCACCGTCGGCCACGGCCAGAAGGCCGTGATGGTCGCCTATGCCGATGCGCTGATGTACGACACCGTCCACGACGGCATGAGCGCGCCGACCTATTGTTCGAACGGCCCGCTATGGTGGACCGCCGAACCGCCACCGGCCGATGTCGCGCCGCCCCGCAAAACGGTTGCGTCAGCAACTACCCCGCACCCGCAACCGCACGCCTGAACCTCATGAGAACTCCTGTATTTGAATCGAACGGCGACGTATCGGCCGATGTCGTGATCGTGGGCTCCGGCGTGGTTGGCGGCCTGATCGCCGACCAGTTGGTCAGCCAGGGGCATTCGGTGCTGGTCATCGAATCCGGCTTGCGCATCGAGCGTGGTCAGGCGGTCGAGAACTGGCGCAACATGCCCTTCGACAATCGCGTGGGCTCCGACTTCCAGGGGCTCTACCCGCAGGCGCCGAATGCGCCCGCCCCGCTCTATTTTCCGAAGAACAACTACGTCGGCCTGAGCGGACGGGATGGCCAGAGTTTCCAGCAGGGCTATCTGCGCACCGTCGGCGGCACGACGTGGCACTGGGCCGCGTCGAGCTGGCGACACCTGCCGGTCGATTTCCGGATGAAGTCGACCTATGGCGTCGGCCGCGACTGGCCGATCTCCTATGACGACCTCGAGCCGTACTATTGCCGCGCGGAAGAGGAAATGGGCGTCGCCGGGCCGAGCGATCCGGCGATGCAGTCGCCGTCGCAACGCAGCCGCCCGTATCCGATGGACATGGTGCCGTGGGGCCATGGCGACCGGCGCTTCGCCGAAATCGTCAATGCGCATGGCTACCGGTCGATCCCGATTCCGCAGGCGCGCAGCACGCGGCCTTGGCACGGCCGTCCGGTCTGCTGCGGCAACAACAATTGCCAGCCGATCTGCCCGATCGGCGCGATGTACAACGGCATCCACCATATCGAGCGCGCGGAACGCAAGGGTGCGAAAGTGCTCGCCGAATCGGTCGTCTACAAGATCGACACCGACGCGAACAATCGCGTGACGGCCGTGCACTGGTACGACGCGTCGCACAAGTCGCACAAGGCCAGCGGCAAGATGTTCGTGCTCGCGTGCAACGGCATCGAGACGCCGCGCCTGCTGCTGCTGGCCGCGAACGAACGCAATCCGCACGGCATCGCGAACGGCTCGGACCAGGTCGGGCGCAACATGATGGATCACTCGGGCTTCCACTGCACGTTCCTCGCGAACGAGCCGATGTGGCTCGGCCGTGGCCCCGCGCAGAGCAGCTGTATCGTCGGCCCGCGCGACGGCGATTTCCGCGGGCAGTATTCGGCGAACAAGATGATCCTGAACAACATCTCGCGCGTCGGGCCGGCCACGCAGCAGGCGCTGAAGCTCGGCCTGGTCGGCAAGGCGCTCGACGAGGAAATCCGGCGCCGCGCGATCTACGGCGTCGACCTGTCGATCAGCCTCGAACCGCTGCCGGACCCGAACAACCGCCTGACGCTCAGCAAGACACGCTTCGATCCGCTCGGCCTCGCATGCCCCGACATTCACTACGACGTCGGCGACTATGTGCGGCACGGCTACGACGCGGCATGCAAGCAGCTCACGCATATCGGCAGCCTGTTCGACGCGGTCGAGTTCAACATCACGAAGACGCTGAACGCGAACAATCACATCATGGGCGGCACGATCATGGGCTCCGATCCGAAGAACTCGGTCGTCGACGGCGACTGCCGCACGCACGATCACGCGAACCTGTGGTTGCCGGGCGGCGGCGCGATGCCGTCGGCGTCGGTCGTCAATACGACGCTGTCGATGGCGGCCCTCGGCCTGAAGGCCGCGGATTCGATTTCCGCGAGCCTCGCGAAGGGTTGATTCGATGACACACACGATCCAACGACAACTTCGCACGCTGCGCGGCGCCGGCTACCGCGCGGCCATCGCACTCGCGCTGTTCGGCGGCATCGGCAGCACGCCCGCGTTCGCGCAGGAAACAGCGACCGGCGCGGCGTCGACGTCGGCCGACGCCGCGCTGATCGAAAAAGGCCATCAACTCGCGATCGCGGCGGACTGCATGGCGTGCCATACGGCGCTCGACGGCGGCAAGCCGTTCGCGGGCGGGTACGGCATCGCGTCGCCGATGGGGCAGATCTATTCGAGCAACATCACGCCGTCGAAAACGGCCGGCATCGGCAACTACACCGAGGTGCAGTTCGCACGCGCGCTGCGCGGAGGCGTGCGCGCGGACGGCGCGCGCCTGTATCCGGCCATGCCGTATACGTCGTACAGCGGCCTCAGCGACAACGACGTGCACGCACTCTACAGCTACTTCATGCACGCCGTGAAGCCGGTCGACGAACCCGCGCCCGCGACGAACCTGCCGTTCCCGTTCGGCATGCGCGTTGCGATGACGGGCTGGAACATGCTGTTCCTGTCGAACAAGCGTCTCGAAGCCGATCCGGCGCACGACGCGCAGTGGAATCGCGGCGCGTACCTGACCAATGTGCTCGCGCACTGCAGTGCGTGCCATACGCCGCGCAATGCGCTGATGGCCGAAGACTTCGGCCGCAACCTGGGCGGTGCACAGCTCGGCGCGTGGTATGCGCCGAACATCACGTCGGATCCGGTAAGCGGCATCGGCGCATGGACCGACGACGAGCTGGTGTCGTACCTGAAGACCGGCCGCGCACCCGGCAAGAACCAGGCGGCCGGACCGATGGCGGAGGCCGTGCAGAACAGCCTGCAGTATCTGTCGGACGCGGACCTGAAATCGATCGTCACGTATCTGCGCAGCACGAAGCCGATCCGCGACGAGCACGAGTCCGTCCCGGCATTCGCGCACGGGCGCGCGGTCAGCAGCGAAGCGACGTTGCGCGGCACGACCGCGTTGAATGCGAACGGTACGCTGACGACGGGTGAAGCGCTGTTCAGCGGTTACTGCGCGAGCTGTCACCAGGCCAACGGCAAGGGCAGCCCGAGTCAGGCCTATCCGTCGCTGTCGAACAATACCGCCACGGGCTCGCGCAATCCTTCGAACCTGATTGCGGCGATCCTGTACGGTGTCGATCGCGACGCGGGCGGCCAGCACGCGCTGATGCCGTCGTTCGGTGAGGATTCCTACGTCCAGCCGCTGAAGGACGATCAGGTCGCCGCGATCGCGAACTACGTACTCGCGCAGTACGGCAACGCGAACGTGACCGTGACGCCCGACGACGTGGCCGTCGCGCGCAATGGCGGCCCGGTTCCGCTGCTCGTGCGGGCCCGGCCGCTGATGCTCGCGGCGCCGGTGGTTGTCGTGCTGCTCGGTGTCTTCGCATTCGTGCTCCGCCGACGACGGGCACGTCGTACGGTACGCTCGGCGATGACGTCCGGTGAGGTCGGATGATTGAGGATGTCAGGCATGCCGTTGGCGGACTGGCGGTCTTCTGACTTTCGGAAGAGACGTTGGTCGTTCAGTCAACGGACATGCATGCAGGCGAGGCGCTCGCGCGAAGTACGGCGCTCGCGTTCTCGCCGCCATCCGATACATGCAGGCATGTATCTGCCGATGCACGATGCGCCACGCGTGTGGATTCAGGTTGTGGACCGCGGTGAGTGCTGGCCGGAACCACGTCGACTCACATGCCATCGTCGCAAGACGTGCATGCAAATCGGTCGTTGCCACGCAGATCCCTAAAAGGGGGTGGTCGACTGGTTTATTTTGATCCCACTCCCGCAGGATTCTCCATGAAGTGCGCGTCGGCATTGAATCCGCAGCCTATACCGGCTGCACACCGTCTGTCGGTCAACGCCGCCGCAGCCGCAGCCGCCACCGATAACCTGCTGGACCGTCTCGATCCCCATCGAGCACTCACTTCCCTTCGCTGAACGCACGCGAGACGTTCAGCAAATCCGCGCCATTGACCGCCAAGGCGCGCCCCACCCAGATACGGCGCTGGCCATCTGCCTGCAAGGACCACCGACCGATTCTTCAATGCATAGGGAACGAATCGGCGTTACAGCCAGACCGAGTCCGGCGTGTTCATCAGCCCGGCCAGCTTGGTGAGCACGAAACGCATATGGTCCTGCGTCGATGCCATCACAGCGACGCGAATCCACTGACGCCCCTGTTCATCGCGGTTGACCGCAAAGGTGTCGCCGCCGGAAATCATCAACTGATGGCTTCGCGCAAGCACGGCAAAGTGCTCTCCGCTCGACCAGCGCGACGGCAATTTGAGCCAGATGTGGAACGAGGTCGGCTGGGCCTTGTACTCAAATTGCCCGAGCAATTCACGCACCATGATTTGCCGCGCGCGCGCTTCCTGACACTGGTTGTGGGCCATTTCCGCGGCTTGCCCGCTCGTGATCAGATGCGTCGCGATCTGTGCCGCAAGGGGTGACACCATCCAGACGCTCGTTCGCACGCTTGCGGTCATGCGCGCCAGCCACTCCGGCGGGCAATGCATGTAGCCGAGGCGTATGGTCGACGCAACGGACTTCGACAGGCTCGTCAAATAGATCGTGCGCTCGGGGGCGAAGGTAGCGAGTGGAGGAACCGGCGTGGGCGCCAGAAAACCGTACAGGTCGTCGTCGAGCAGGAGAAAATCAAAATCGCGCGCGATCTGTGCGATCTCGCGTCGCCGGTTTTCCGGCATCACCGCCGTGGTGGGGTTCTGGCAGGTAGCGATGCAGATCACCAGAGCGGGACGTTCCTCACGGCAGATCTCGCGCAGGCTTTCCGGCTCCATGCCCTCCTGATCCTGACGTACGCCGCGAATGCGGCGGCCCAGACTCAGCACGACCGAGGCCACGCCCGGGTAACAAAGCGACTCGCAGCACACGAGGTCGCCGGGTTTCGTGAGTGCATTGACCGCCACCCAGAGCCCGTGTTGAGCACCGGCCGTGAGGAGAACCTGTTCGGTTCGGGCGGGAAAACCGGAGTGCTGCATCCACATTGCCCCCGCCTGTCGGTGCAGGGGATGACCGCCATCGGGCGTGTAATCGAGCATGTCCGGCAACGAGCTCGATTGCGCAAGTTCTCCAAGCGCCGCGCGGATATACGGCTCCTGAAGCAGAAGGTTGGGTTTGACGATCGACAGATCGATGATTCCGCCGGAGGAATCCTGGACGGGCGGCACCGACTGGACACGGCTCGCAGCGGGCGTTTCGCGACGTAGCACGAAGGTCCCGCGCCCGACTTCGCCCTCGACGAGGCCCCGCCGTTGCGCGAGTTCGTACGCACGATTGACGGTGCCGGGCGTCACGCCGATCTGCGCGGCGAGTTCCTTCAGCGTCGGCAACCGGGCGCCCGCCGTCAGGCGGCCCGCGTGGATGTCGCTCTCGAGCGCCGCTGCAATCCTTTCATAGATCGCCCCGGCATATTCCTTCAGGTCCGGTGCCCACATGGGGACGACTCTCCTTGAATCGGTGCAATGAATGTAAGGTGGCAGTGTAATCGAATCATCATTCGTTGTCGAATCAACGGATCCAGTGCCTTGTTCCTTGGGCACTCCCCGCCCGCACACCGGATATCGCATCGAAATGGTTGACTGATTGAGTCGACTTAATCAAGTGACTTTCAGACGCAATTAAATCGATGTATATTAAATCGATCGATTCGACAAAGAGGATAGGATGTTCGACACGGAAAAGGATGCCCTGCAGCACGTCGATCCCGCGATCTGGGACGTGATTTGCCGGGAGAATCAAAGGCAGGAAGACCACATTGAACTCATTGCATCGGAGAATTACACCTCTCCTGCGGTGCTAACCGCTGTGGGTTCGCAACTCACCAACAAGTACGCCGAGGGCTATCCCGGCAAGCGCTACTACGGTGGCTGCGAAGTCATCGATGAAGCGGAGCGGCTCGCCATCGACCGTCTGAAGGCCCTGTTCGGCGCAGAGGCGGCCAATGTGCAGCCGCATTCGGGCTCCCAGGCCAATCAGGCCGTCTTCTTTGCGGCGCTTGAGCCCGGCGACACGATTCTGGGCATGAGTCTGGCCGAAGGCGGTCACCTCACGCACGGCATGCCGCTGAACATCAGCGGCAAGTGGTTCAAGGTGGCCAGCTACGGGTTGAACGAAGCGGGCGAGATCGACTACGACGCGATGGAACGTCAGGCGCGCGAGATCAAACCGCGTCTGATCATCGCGGGCGCGTCCGCCTACTCTTTGCGCATCGACTTCGAGCGCTTCGGACGCGTGGCACGCGAGGTCGGCGCGCTGTTCATGGTCGACATGGCTCACTATTCCGGCCTGATCGCGGGCGGCGTGTACCCGAATCCGGTGCCGCATGCCGACTTCGTCACGACCACCACGCACAAAGGGCTGCGCGGGCCGCGCGGCGGCGTCATCCTGATGAAGGAAGAACACGAGAAGCGCATCAACTCGGCGATCTTCCCCGGCATTCAGGGCGGCCCGCTTGTTCACGTGATCGCGGCGAAAGCCGTCGCGTTCAAATTGGCCGCCACCGATGAATTCAAGGCGTATCAGCGCCGTGTGCTGGAGAACGCGCAAGCCATGGCGGAGGTGTTTCAGTCGCGTGGGCTGAGCATCGTTTCCGGGCGCACCGAAAGCCACATGATGCTGATCGATCTTCGCTCGCTCGAACTGTCGGGCCGCGATGCCGAGCAGGCGCTGGGCGAAGTCTGCATCACCTGCAACAAGAATGCGGTGCCCAACGACCCGCGCAAGCCGGCCGTGACGAGCGGTATCCGCGTCGGCACACCGGCCATCACGACGCGGGGCTTTGGCCTCGACGAATCTCGGCTGGTCGCCACCCTGGTCGCGGACATCGTGCTTGCGCCCCATGACGCCGACGTGCGCGCGAGCACGCTGGAACAGGTCCGTGCGCTGTGCAAGCGCTTCCCCGTCTACAACTGAGGTCATCGTGATTCGCACACTGAGTCAATGGCGTGCTGACGCCTCTCTTTCCGCGCTCGTGGCGGGCTTTCTGGCCGTCCTGATCTCCTACGCTGGCCCGCTCGTGATCGTGTTTCAGGCCGCAAATCAGGCGCATCTTTCGACCGAGGTCACGTCGTCGTGGATCTGGGCAGTGTCGATCGGCAGCGGAATTTCCGGGCTGGTCCTGAGCTGGAAACTGCGCACGCCGATCATCACGGCGTGGTCCACTCCGGGGGCCGCGCTGCTCGTCGGCATGTTGCCGGGCGTACCGTTGCCGCAGGCCATCGGCGCGTATCTGCTGAGCGCAGCCATCGTGACGCTGGTGGGCGTGTCCGGAGTATTCGACCGCTTTATCGAGCGCATTCCCAAGGGCATTGCCGCCGCGATGCTGGCCGGGATTCTTCTGCACTTCGGCATGCAGGTGTTTGCTTCCATCAGCGCCAGTCCGCTGCTGGTGTTCTCCATGCTTCTCACCTTTCTGGCGATGAAGCGGGTCTGGCCGCGCTATGCGATCGCCACCGTGATGGTGGTCGGGATCGTCATCGCCATCGCGTCGGGCACCACGCATCTTTCACAATTGCGCCTTGCACCCGTTGCCCCCGTCTTCATCGCTCCGGCCTGGAACTGGCACGTGTTGCTGGGCTTGGGCGTGCCCCTGGCCCTGGTCACGCTCACGGGCCAATACGTGCCGGGCATGGCCGTGCTGCGCACGTCGGGCTATCGGGTTGCGGCGAGCGGCATTATCGGCACGACCGGCATTTTGTCACTGCTGCTGGCGCCGTTTGGCTCGCATGGCGTGAACCTCGCGGCCATCACGGCGGCAATCTGCACGGGCAAGGAGGCGCACGAGGATCCCGATCGCCGTTACATCGCCGGTATCGCCAGCGGCCTGATCTATATCGGCATCGGCGTATTCGGCGGAACCCTGGCGCTACTGTTCCGCGCGTTGCCCGCGGAACTGATCGCGGCGCTTGCGGGGCTGGCCTTGATCGGTGCGATCACGACTGGCGTGATCGGCGTGGCACAGGACGACAAGCATCGTGATGCCAGCATCATCACGTTCCTCGTCACGGCGTCGGGCATGAGCTTTCTTGGCCTGGGTTCGGCGTTCTGGGGGCTCGCCATCGGCGCGCTTGCCTATGCCATCCTGCATCGAAGCTGGCGACTGCGCGACGGCAAGGCGCCGGCCATGAACAAGATTTGATCGAGACAGAAGACGGAAAAAGCATCATGCAAAAGCATCAATTTGATTTTGTGGTCGTCGGGGGAGGCATTGCCGGCGTTGCCGTGGGCGCAGAACTGGTCAAGCGTGGCACGGTCCTCATCCTGGAACGGGAAACCAGCCTTGCTTACCATACGACGGGTCGCTCCGCCGCCATCTCCATGGAAAGCTATGGCAACGAGGTGATTCGCCATCTGACCTGCGCATCGCGCGGTTTCTACGAGAACCCGCCGCACGCGTTGACCGATGATGCGCTGTGCTCACCCCGCGGGGCGCTGATCGTGGGAGACGAGGCGAACTGGGGCAAATTGCAGGCGCGCTATCAATCGATCCTGCACCAGGTGCCGAACGCGCAATGGCTCGATCGGGTCGAGATCGCGGAGATGGTGCCGTTTCTCGCGGAAAAATGGCTCGGCGGCATCTACGAACCCGATGCATTCGATCTGGACGTGCACGCCATTCACACGGCATTTCTGCGCGGAGTACGCAAGGCCGGCGGCGAAGTGCGCACGGCGACGGAACTACGTCGCGCGCGCCGGGCGGATGGCGTCTGGCACATCGAAACGACAGATGGCGCGCGCATCGAGGCCCATACGATCGTCAATGCCGCAGGCGCATGGGCCGACGACGTGGCACTGGCATGCGGTGTCGCGCCGCTGGCGATCCAGCCGCTGCTGCGCACGGTGGTGGTCGTGGATCCGGAACAGGATGTGAGCCGTTGCCCTTACATCGGCACGGTGGATGAACAGATCTTCGTCAAGCCCGATGTGGGCCGTCTGATGATCTCGCCTTGCGATGAAGCGCCGAGCGCCCCCTGTGATGCAATGCCCGACGAACTGGGTGTCGCGATCACAATGGACCGGCTGGAGCATGCCACGACGCTACGCCCCAAGCGTGTCCTCAATCGCTGGGCGGGGCTGCGCGTGTTTGCTCCGGATCGCTCGCCGGTCGTCGGCCCCGACCCCACCGTCGCGGGATTCATCTGGGCCGCAGCGCTAGGCGGCTATGGCATTCAGACCGCGCCGGCCATGGCGCGCTTCTGTGCTGCGCTGGCAAGCGGAGAAGCCATCCCCGGCGATCTGGCGGGTCTGGACGCAGCCGACACCTCGCCGGCCCGACTGCTCGGTGCGGATGCACGAATCGTTGTACCGGTCGCAAACCTGAATTAATCGTTGAACGTCGTACTCTGTAAATTGCAATCAGTCAAATACTAAGGTTAACTAAATGAACGGCCATTCCGAAAACAATATTCAGACCAATAACGAAATCATCCTGACCGACAAGGCACCGGCCCCGCTGGGGACTTATTCCCAAGGCGTGCGCGTTGGCAATACGGTCTATCTTGCGGCCCAGACGCCGGTCGTGCCGGAAACGAACGAAGTCGCAGAAGGCGGCTTCGAAGGGCAGCTTCACCAGACCTTCAGGAATCTTCGCGCAATGGCGCAAGCTTGCGACTGCACACTCGCGAATGTTGTGCAGGTCACGGTGTACATCACGGATATTTCGAAATTCGGGACGATGAACTCGATCATGGCCGAATACTTCCCTCAGCCTTACCCGGCCCGTACGACAGTTGGCGCGGCGAGCCTTGCACGCGGCACGATGGTGGCCATCGACGCCATCCTGGCCCTACCCGACTGAGCCCCCTTGGCAGAGCATCGCTAACGAAAGCCGATGGCGGCGCCACCGGCTTTGGCACGTTTCGGACAGGCGTAAAAAGGGAGATAACAATGAGTTTTGGATTTTCGACGGCGCTGAGATGTTTGAATTGCGATGCCGAGTACCCGCTGGAAAGCGTTGGCTACTTTTGCCCGCAGTGCAAGCTGGACGGCGCGCTCGATGTCGAATACGACTACGGCGCTGCGGCGCCGGTGTTTGCGAAAGCGCTGGGCGAAAAGACCCGCGCATTCGATATGTGGCGCTACCGCACTCTGTTGCCGGCGGGTCTGGAGCATGCCCCGAAGCCACATACCGGGGGTACGCCGTTCTATCAGTTGCCGATGCGCGGCGACGGCCTGGTCTTCATCAAGGACGACAGCCGTAATCCCAGCGGGTCGCTGAAGGACCGTGCAAGCGCGTTGGCCGTGGCGCTCGCGCGTCACCAGGGCGTGGGCACCATCGCTGCGGCGAGCACAGGCAACGCGGCGGCTGCACTGGCCTGCATGACCGCGGGCAGCGATCTGCGTTGCGTGATCTTCGCCCCGACCAGCACTGCACGCGAAAAACTCGTGCAAATCAGGGCGTATGGTGCAGACGTCGTGCAGGTCAGCGGCGGCTATGACGAAGCGTTCGCCGCGTGCCTCGAAGCGTGCGAGAAGCACGGTTGGTACAACCGTAGCACGGGCATCAATTCGTATATGACCGAGGGCAAGAAGACCGTCGCATTCGAAATTTTCGAGCAACTGGGCTGGGCCGTGCCTGACCGCATCTTTGTCCCCGTGGGCAACGGTTGTATCGTGGGCGCGGTCTACAAGGGCTTCGAGGAACTCCGGCGCATGGGGCTGACCGGGCACATGCCACAGATCATGGGTGCGCAGGCCGAAGGCAGCGACTACATGTATCGCGCCTGGGTACAAGGCGAGGGACCGCATCATGCGGAACGCAAAATGGCGAAGACCTCGGCCAGCAGCATCAGCGTGGTGTTGCCGCGCGACCGGATCAAGGCCTTTCGCGCCATCGAGGCGACAGGCGGCCAGTTCGTCCGCGTGAGCGACGCCGAAATCTTCCAGCGGCAAATCGAGTTGGCGCGCGAGTCGGGTGTATTCGCAGAGCCGGGCGCGGTCGCGGCTTACGCTGCGGCGCAAAAGTTTGGCTCCGCGCAACGAGACGAAACCACCGTCATTTTGATTACGGGCAGCGGGCTGAAAGATGTAGGCGGCCTGCTCAGCAGCGGAGTGCTCGATCACGCACGATTGAGCGAAGCTGCATGACGCGTGTGTGACCCGTTATGGTATGAGTCTGGGTACGCGGGCGTGTGCCAGCCCGCGTGATCACGTCGAGAAACCGGTCGGCTCAGATGAGGCGTTGAAGAAATCACAACCCCTCTAACACGGCCACCGGTCCCTTCATCGGTTATCAGCCAGGCAGTTCGGTGGTCTGTCCTGTTCCCACTGAACCTGCAAGATATCGAAGAATTTGTACACGGCTGGACCAGATCAAACCGACAGCGCCAGATCGGCTGACTCAGTTCGGCCAGAAGGTGTCATTCTTCAGCACTCCTGCTACCACGTTCGGCCGACCACGCCTTGGTTGCAAGCAGCCATTCGAAGCTCCCCTCCCCCGTGCTTTTGTGTGCTGTTGCGCTCGCCGTTGAAACAACTGAAAGGAAAAATGCCGCGCTCATCGTTCCACGGCTTCGAGTAGAAAAACGCCGAACCGAGGCGCGGCACTCATCCAGGAGCGCGTCACTTCCCACTCGGCAGATCTTGCGAGCCTCTCGAAGGAATCACTGGTGTACTTGTGCGAATTCTCGGTGTGCACACGTTCGCCAACTCGAAACCGGATCTCATGATCCCACACACGAACCGTCTGATGTGCCTGGCTGACCAGATACATCTCGATCCGATCGAGATCGCCATTCCAGATGGCTGAATGGGCAAACGCGCCGAGCTCAAAATTTCCGTCCAGCTCGCGATTGATGCGGATCAGCAGGTTGAGATTGAATCGTGCGGTAACCCCTTCTGCATCGTTGTAGGCGGACAGAAGCGTCGGTACATCCTTGACCATATCGACGCCGACAATGAGCTTTGCCCGACTGCCAAGGAGTTTCTTCGCCGTGCGCAGGAAGGCAATTGCCTCGCTCGGCTCGAAATTTCCGATTGTCGATCCAGGGAAGAACCCGACCAAGGAATCGTTCGCGGGCGCGCCGGGCAGCACCATGTCGCGAGTGAAGTCACCCGCGACCGGTCGGACATCCAGGGCAGGATAGGCATCGGCGATGCGCTGCCGTGCCTGTTCCAGTGCCGCAGGGCTGATGTCGATCGGTATATAGGTGAGGATTTGCCGGGCGGCGTCAAGGATGACCCGCGTCTTCGTGCTCGCTCCGCTCCCGAATTCGACCAAGGTGGCGCCATCCGGAATCTCCGACGCGAGCTGCGCGGCGATCTCCGCGAGCAACGCGGTTTCCGTGCGCGTCGGGTAATACTCGGGTGTCGCGCAGATTGCCTCGAACAGTGCCGACCCCTGCGCATCGTAGAAGTACTTGGGGGGCAACGACTTGGCTGGACGCGACAGTCCTTCGAGTACGTCGCGCCCGAACTCATTCGTGCCGGACGAAGGAGCGCGTCGACGCTCGCCGTTGCCGTTGCCGTTGCCGTTGCCGTTGCCGTCGGCAATGTCCCGTGCGAGACGCACGCCCGAGAACATCCAGCGTTGCTCGGGGCGGAAGAAGTTGCGGTAACTCGCGCGCGTATGTCCGTCCGGCGTGGCGAACGCACCGCCACGCAGTACCATCTGTCCACTCATGAACTTGCCGTTGTATTCACCGGCTGCGTCTGCGGCGGGCCTGAATCCCGGATACGGTGCGTAGGCGCTGTTCGTCCATTGCCATGCCACATCGCCGGCCTGCTCGAGCAGCCCGGCCCGCTCCGCGATCTCCCATTCCGCTTCGGTCGGCAGTCGCGCGCCCGCCCAGGCCGCGAAGGCCGCGGCCTCGTAATAGCTGACGTGCATGACGGGCGCATCGAGGTCCAGCGGGTCGAGGCCGCGCAGCGTGATTTCCGCCCAGCCGCGCTCGGCGGTCGGGCGTCGCCAGTAGAGCGGCGCGTCCCAGCCCTCGGCTCGAACCCGGTCCCAACCGTCGGATAGCCAGTAGCGGGCAGTCGTATATCCGCCGTCGTCGATGAATCGCAGCCAGTCGCGGTTCGTGACCAAACGGTCGCTGATTTCGAACGGTTCGATCCAGGTCCGATGGCGTGGTCGTTCGTTGTCGAAGGCGAACGGCGCGTCTGCGTCTCCGATCGAGACCAGCCCGCCGTCGTGCCGGCGGAATTCGCCCGGCCTGCCGGTATCCGGTCGCGGCCAGTCGGGTCGGTATGCGGGATAGAGCGGCGACTGCGAGAACAGATGCAGGATGTCCATCAGGAGCAGCTCCTGATGCTGCTGCTCATGCGCGAGGCCGAGCCGGACAAGCGGCTCGATACTGTTCAGTTTCGCGGCCGGCAGCGTTGCGAACAGTTCCTCGACGTATCGGTCGACGTAATGCCGGTAGTCGGCGACCCGCGAGCGTCCGGGACGGCTCAGAAGGCCGCGTTGCGGACGAGGATGGCGAGGGCCCAGCGACTCGTAGTATGAATTGAAAAGGAACGGAAAATCCGGATCGAACCGCGTATAGCCGGGCAGATGCTGCTCGAGCACGAAGGTTTCCCAGAACCATGTCGTGTGGGCCAGATGCCACTTGGTCGGACTGGCATCCGGCATCGACTGGATGGCCTGGTCTTCGTCGCTCAGCGGGGCTGCCAGTGCTTCCGTATGCGCGCGAACGAGGCGATAGTGCTCGAGCATGGCCGTTCCGGGCACTGCACGGGCGGAAGGCGATGCGCCGCTCGGCAGCACATCGGGGAAGTGATCGACAGGGTTTTTCATTGTTTTCTCTCTTCCGGGAATTGGCTAATCGTCAGTCGTTCGGGGCAGGCAGATTCGGCGTTCCCGTCGGGGATCCGCGCCGCTGGTCGTCCGCGACGTGACGCAAGCCGAGCGCGAGCCCGAGCGTGACGAAGCTCAACGCGGCAATGAGACCGGTGCCCAGATAAACAGCGACGCCCAGTCCATGAACCGCGGCGACGTGTCCCAGGATCGGCGCGAGCATGCCCATGGCCAGATAACCCAGGAGGTACAGCGCCGACAGGATTTGGCCTCGTCGCTCGACGGGTGCCGCACTGCCGATGACGTCCAGGGCACTCAGAAACAGCAGGCTATAGCCGGCTCCAGTCATGGCGCTCGCAGACAGAAACAGTGCCATCGCATGAAAAACGGTTGCGGCCGCAAGCAACATCATGCCCGCGCCGGACGCCGCGGCACCCGCGATCATGGCGGTCCGGGTCGGCAGCGATCTGGCCAGCAAGCTCACGATGCCGGACATGACGGCAAAGACTGCGAGGATCGAGCCGTTGACGAGCGTGTTCGGTGACCGGACCAGGTCGTGTGCGATCTGTCCGCCGAGCGACAGGATCATGACGCCGTGGGTATAGGCGGTCGTCATCGCGAACGCGGCGACCACGAACGCCTTGCGCGCGCGCCTGGGCACGGACGGCAGGCGTGGTGTCCAGCCGCCTGTCGCACCGCTCTGCGCAGGTCGAGGCAGGAACCACGCGATGGCGAACAAGGCCGCGATCAGGAAAGCGAGCAGCCAGAAGACCAGATGCAGGGGCCAGGGTGCGTATTGCGTCAGCGCGCCGCCTACGACGAGCGCTGCCGCGAAGCCGACGGCCTGGGCGGCGGTGGCGACGACGGAGGCTCGCCGGGGCGTACCGCCTTCATTGAACTCGACCACTGCGGCCGTCGACGGTCCGGCGGTCAGGCCGACGCCGATCCCCATGAATGCCCGGGCGACGAAAAGCCAGAACACATCCGGGGCAAGTGCGAGGATCAACGCACCGAGGAACGATGCGCCGAGGCCCAGCAACATCGTCGCGCGCCGGCCGATCTGGTCGGACAGCCCGCCGAACAGGACGAGCACGCCGACGACCACGATCGGGTAGATGGCGAAAATCTCGGCCGTGGTCGTCGAAGTGAGATGCCATTCGCTTGCGTACAGCCGGTACGTCATGGCGGGCGCCGCGCTGGTCCAGAGGGTATGCGCGACCACGCCGGCCGAGACCCAGAAGCTGGCCCGGCGGTCGAGCACGACGCTCGTGTACCGGCGGACGCCGCCGCCCTGATTCGCGGGAACGGTCCGGCAAGCTGCGCGGGACATGGTCGTCTGCCGGTGCGTCAGAGCTTCGAGCCGCCGTCGACACGCAGCGTGTCGCCGGTTACCCAGCGCGCTGCGTCGGAAGCGAGGAACAGCGCCGCGCTTGCGATGTCGTCGGGTTGCGCCACGCGCTTGAGCGCCTGCAGGCCGAGTGTGAACTCGCGTCCGGCGTCGGTTCTGGCGAAATTCGACATATCGGTCTCGACGACACCCGGCGCGATGGCATTCACGCGGATACCGCGCTCGCCGAGCAGCGCGGCGAAGTGCGTGACCAGCGTGTCGATCGCGCCCTTGGTCGCGGCGTATGCGGACAGGTTGCCCACCGCGCTGCGGGCAGCAAGCGAGGACAGCAGGACCACGCTGCTGCCTTCGCCCAGGACAGGCAGCAGTTGCTGGACGAGGAAGTACGGTGCGCGTACGTTGACGGCGAACAGGCGGTCGAAATCCTCGACCGTCGTTTCTTCGATGGGCGCGTTCTTCGAGATCCCGGCATTCGCAACGAGAATGTCGAGGCGGTCGCCGACCAGCGTGCGCACCTGGCGGGCCAGTTCGTGGGGGCCGTTACCGGTGCTCAGGTCGGCCGCGACCTTGTCGGCCAGGCCGCCCGCTGCACGGATCGTCGCGACCACGGCGTTCGCAGCCTGCTCGTCGCTGCCGAAATGCACCAGCACTCGCGCGCCTGCTGTGGCCAGGGCCAGGGCGGTTGCACGGCCGATGCCGCGTGAAGCGCCCGTGACGAGGGCGGTCTTGCCATCAAGATTAGCACTCACAATTAATTCTCCTTGGATTACGCGATGGAAATACGGATGTGGCGATCAACGGCTCAGGACAGGAATCTGGAAACGCGGATCTCGTGGAGCGGTGCCCGTTGATGAGTAATGTATGCCCTGCCCGCCGTCAGGAAAAAGACTTTGTAGGCACGCGGCCATGCCTTGCAGGTATGAGCCTCGCATGCCGGTCACCTACGCGAATCAGGACGGAAAACGTTCGCCGAACATCGGCAGGCCGCTGACGGACTGCGTCGCGCGGGCCTCGTCCTGGAGCACGTCCCAATGTTCTGCCAGCTTGCCGTTCTCGAAACGCACGATGTCGGCGGCAATCCAGGCATCGGGCCTGCCATTACCGGAAAACCGGCCATGCGCGATCACGTAATCGCCTTCTGCCACCACGAGCTGATTCTCGTAGCGCAACGTGTCGGGCAAGGTGCGGATCAGGTCAAACAGGCCTTCACGTCCGGGCGCAATGTGCGCGCTGTGCTGGATATAGTTGTCGGACCAGAAGCGCTCGGCTGCGGCGTAGTCGCGCCGGTTGAAAAGCGTATTGAAGGCCTCGAGGAGTAGCGCCTTGTTTTGTGCGGGGGTGGTCGTGGTCATGTCGTTCTCCAGTGGCTATCGGAGCACTTCGAATACGCTGCTCCACAGAATTCAGGCTGTCGTGCTGCCGTTGACGCGCAGGCGTGCAGGAAACGGAATTAACCGGAAATCGCGTCGACGGGCAGTTCCTCGATCGCGTCGATCCGGTCGGGGTAGAAAGCCAGATGCTCGCGGATCGATGCGACGGCCGCGTAAGGCTGCTCATACGTCCAGACAGCATTGACGCCTCGTTCGCCGGCGGAAGGGATCGAGAAATACGCACAGTCGCCCTTGTACGGGCAATAAGTGGCGTGGTCGGTGCGCTCAAGCAGCGTCATGTCGACGTCTTCGCGCGGGATGTAGATCACGGCCGGGTAGCGTGCCTCGCGCAGCGTCAGCGCCTCGCGGGTATCGGCGACCACCTTGCCGCCGGCCTTGACGACAACTCTCGACGGATGGCGTTCAATGGTGATCGGATGGTCGGGGCCCGGAATCTTGACGGGTTTGTCGTGTGAATGCGTGGTGGACATGATCAACTCCTGGTGGAAACGCGAAGGGCAGCGGGCCGCGTGGAAAACAGCCCGCCGGATTGCATTCAGGTGGTCGCGGGTTCGTCGACGCTGCGAGGATGCCCGCCGGTCAGCGAGAGCGTCAGGATCGAGACCATCGCGAGTCCCACGCCGAAGTACATTGCGTTGAAGAGACCCAGGCCGTCGACGATCCGGCCGCCGACGAACGAACCCAGTGCAATCGAGATCTGGAAGTTGGCGACGAACAGCGCCATGCCGCCTTCGCGCACTTCGCGGGTTGCCTGGGCCATCCACATCTGCAGCGCGACCGGCAGCGCACCGTACGCGGTCCCCCATGCGGCCAGCGCGACCAGTACCCACGGCCGGCTGGTGCCGAGTACCGGCAGCATGGCGAGCGGCACTGCGATGAACAGGATGCTTGCGATCAAGGTCGCCTTGACGTTGCGTTGCGCGGTGGAGCCACCGATGAAATTGCCGACCAGGCCGATGAATGTGTAGCCGAGCAGCAGCGACGAGATGACAGTGCCGCCAAAGCCGGACACTTTCGCGAGGAACGGGGTGATATAGGTATAGGTCGCGAACTGTCCGCACAGGACGAGTGTCATCGCGATCAGTCCGATGCGGGCCGCTCGGGTACCGAAGATGCGGAGCAGATCGCGTGCGGCGACCCGATGGGTGACGTGCAGCGACGGCAACGAAACCCACTGGGCGACCAGCGCCGCAACGGACAGCGCGAGCGCCGCGGCAAATGCGGTTCGCCAACCCGCCAGCTCCCCGATCAGCGCCCAGGCCGGGCCGCCGATCAACATGCCGAGCGATACGCCCGCAAAGATCAGCGACGTTGCCCGGCCGACATGCGCCTCCTCGACGAGTCGGCCGCCGAGGCCCACGCTGATCGCCCAGAATCCGCCGATGCCGACACCGAACAGCGCGCGCGCCACGACGAGAGTCGCGAAATTGGGCGCGAGCATGGCCGTGAGATTCGAGATCACGAGCAGCAGGCCCAGGCCCAGCAGCACGCGCCGACGGTCGAAGCGCCCCACCGCTACGGTCAGAAGCGGCGCGGCGATGGCAGCCAGCAGTCCGGGCGCCGTGATCATGATGCCGGCGGACCCTTCACTGACGCGCAGTCCCTGGCTGATATAGCGCAGTAGCCCGACGGGCAGGAATTCAGTTGTGCAGAACACGGTCGCACTGAGTGCGACCGAAAGAACCGCGAGCCAGCTTCGCGTCCGCGGGGGATCGATCGAGGTGATTTGCGTCATGATGTGTTCCTGTGCGTGAACCGTGTTGGGTTGCCGAATTGACAGCATTGCGGTCGACGCGCCTACAGCTTCGAGCCGCCGTCGACATGCAGCGTCGCGCCTGTTGTCCATCTGGCCTGGTCAGAGGCGAGAAAAGCAATGGCGGCGGCGATGTCGCCCGGTTCGGCCAGGCGCTTGATGGCCTGCAGGCCGAGCGTCATGCGGCGACCCTCATCGGTGCGGGTGAAGCTCGACATGTCGGTTTTCACCACACCGGGCGCGACCGCGTTCACGCGGATGCCGCGCGGTCCAAGGTCAGCTGCCAGATGGCGTACGAGCGTATCGACGGCGCCTTTCGTCGCGGAGTAGGCCGACAGCTCACCGATGGCGACGTGTGCCGCGAGCGAGGAAAGCAGCGTGACGCTGCTGCCCTTGCACATGATCGGCAGCAATTGCTGAATGAGAAAATACGGCGCGCGCACGTTGACTGCGAACAGGTCATCGAAATCCTCCACGGCCGTTTCTTCGAGCGTGGCTACCTTCGCGATGGCTGCGTTGGCAACGAGGATGTCGAGCCGTTCGCCGACAATTGCCCGGACATGGCGCGCAAGACGGTGCGGCCCATCGGATTCGGCCAGATCGGCCTGCAGGCATCGGGCACGGCTGCCCGCCGCAGTGATTTCCGCGACGACGGCCTTGGCCTCGGACGCACTGCGGCCATAGTGAACGATGATCTGAGCGCCAGCCTGAGCGAGCGCAAGTGCAGTGGCGCGCCCGATGCCACGGGAAGCGCCGGTGACGAGCGCGGTCTTTCCTGTCAGGGTGTTCATGATCGTCCTTCCAGCAGAGAACTGACGTTGAGGCGAAAGGGGTTTCGTCCGGCTGATGTGATCGAACGATAGCCAGCACTTGTCCGCGCGAAAAAGACTTTGTAAGCTGACCCCCATACCTGTCAGGCATGACTCAAAGGAGCGCGTGTATGGAACTGCGTCATCTTCGTTATTTTGTCGCGGTGGCTGAAGAGGGCAGCCTGACCGTCGCGGCGGAACGTCGGCTATACACGTCCCAGCCATCCCTGAGCCGGCAGATCCGGGACCTGGAGTACGAAGTGGGTGCGCAACTGTTTGTGCGCAGCCCGCGCGGCATCGAGCTGACCGATGCCGGCAAGGCATTTCTGGACCATGCACGCCTGGCCCTTGCGCAGGTCGATGCCGCGTGCGAGGCGGCACGGCGGGCGGCGCGGCCGTCGAAACCGACGTTTGCGGTGGGCTTCCTGAGCGGGCAGGAAGTGACCTGGCTCGGCGAAGCGACTCGTGTGCTCGCGAGCGATCTGCAGAACATAGAAATGACCGTGTCGAGCGAGCACTCCCCTGATCTCGCGGAGGGATTGTCGACCGGACGGCTGGACGTCGCCTTCATGCGCGCCGAGGCCAACCGACCCGACCTCGAGTATGTGACGGTCGCACGCGAGCCTTTCGTCGTACTGATGCCGAGCGATCATCGCCTCGCGGCCCTCGATGAGATCGACGTGCACGAACTGGCGAGTGAACTATTCATCAGCGGCTCAGACGTAGCCGGCCCCATGCGCGGCGCGATCGACAACTACCTGGCGACAAACGATCTCGCCATCGAGCCGGCGCATCGCGTCCACAACCTGACGATGGCGATGTCGCTGATCGCCTCGACAAGAGGCGTTGCACTGCTGCCCGCCTATGCCGAGAAGCTCTTACCCTGGTCGGTGACAAGCCGACCACTCAAGGGCGAACCGCCGAAGATCGAGCTGGTGGTCGGCTATAACCGGAACAACCGCTCGCCGATCCTGTCGACGTTTCTGTCGCGCCTCGACCAGATCAAGCAATAAGTTGGGCGACGCCGTAGGCAATACGTAAGAGAACGACAACCTGCACGGGATGCAGTCCTGCGCGTGCTGAAACGTCCTGAAGGAAGCTGATTCTCGCCGGTGCTCGCGGCTCTCCGGGCCCCCGATAATTCCGGCGACACTCGTGAAACCAGCCCCTACTCTCCTGCTGACTGGCATGCTGGCGGCAAGCAAGCCAAGGTTCACGTCAGACCAATAAGCCGAGTCCAATGTGCCCCGCCGTTCCGTCACGCCCCGGCGGTACAATCCGATGCACGCTCGAACCGCGCACCCTCTTTCCTGGTATTGAATAGCAGACAAGCCCCCGCTGTTTTCGCCTCGTCACGAGGAGGTCCGAATGGACGCGTGCATGCTGCATCACGGTGACTTCGCTTTCGGAGAAACGGTCGTCGCGCCGCGACGCCGCGAGGTACTGCATCGCGGAATCAGAGTCGACATAGGAGATCGGGCGTTCGACCTGCTTCTTCTGCTCGCGGAATCGCACGGCTCCGTTCTGAGCAAGCAGCAGATCGTCGCGAGGGTGTGGAATGACCGGGTCGTCGAATACAACGCCGTCGAAGCTCAGGTCTGCGCACTTCGCCGCGCGCTCGGTGTCGATCGGGCAGCAATACGTACCGTGTCGGGCCGCGGATATCAGTTCGTCGCAGAACTGTTCCCTCAAGCCAAGGATTCGGATGAGCCCATTGCCGCATCCATGAACGGGGCGGCTCCTTCAAGCCGTCGGCTGTCTGCCGAGGTCTGCCCTCTCATCGGTCAGGAAGTTGCGATACGCGAGATTTGCCGCGGTTTGCAGACGCATCGCCTGATTACCCTGCTGGGTACCGGCGGTGTGGGAAAAACACGGTTGGCGCGCGAGGCCGCGCGCCTGTCGGCGCCCGATTTTTCGGATGGCGCGTTCGTGGCTGAACTCGCGGCCGCCACGGCGACGGATCATATTCCCACTACGATAGCCGTCGCGCTCGGATTTCCCCCGTGCGACGGCACGTCTTCGCTCGAGCGGCTCGCGCCGAGCCTGGTGTCGCGGCATTTGCTGCTCGTTCTGGACAACTGCGAGCACCTGATCGACGGGGCGGCAAGGATTGCCGAACAGTTCCTTCGCATCGCCCCTCGGGCGGTCGTGCTTGCCACGAGCCGCGAACCGCTGCGCGTGGCCGGCGAACTCGCCTATCGTGTCCCGTCGCTCGAGGTACCGCCGGACGACAATTGCGATGACGCACTCGACTACAGCGCCGTGCGTCTCTTCGAAGCGCGGGTCGGACCGCATGCCGGACTCAGTCCGGATTCACGGGCTGCATTGAGGCTGAAGTCGCAAATTTGCCGCCGGCTCGATGGAATTCCGCTTGCGCTGGAACTGGCCGCGGCCTGTGTTCCGTCGCTTGGACTTCAGGGCGTGGCCGACCGGCTCGGGAATCGGTTTCAGATCCTCACGCACGGCTCGCGCACCGTGCTCCCGAGGCAGCAGACACTACGTGCCGCGCTCGACTGGAGCTACGACCTGCTGTCCGACGAACAGCGATCTGTGCTGAATCGGCTGAGCCTGTTCGCAGGGACGTTCACGCTGGCGTCCGCGCAGGAAATGGCGAGTTGCGATGCACTTCCGCCCGACGCAGTCGTAACGGCCTTGATGCAGCTCGTCGACAAATCGCTTGTTTCGATGGCCTCGGGTAGCGGCATTGTCCGATATCGGCTGCTCGAATCGACTCGCGCGTACGCGCGCGACGCGCTGCGCGCGAGCGGCGCGATGCGTGAATGGTCGAGGCGGCACGCGAGCTACTTCCTCGAGATTTTCCGGACCGCCGCGCGGCAGGCAGAGGTGCACGCTGACGTCGACTGGAGAAACGCCTACGTGCCGCACCTTGACGACCTTCGCGCGGCGATGCAGTGGTGCTTCAGTGTTGAAGGAGACATGGAGCTCGCCGTCGAACTCACGGTCGCCGGCATTCCGTTTCTGATGCATCTTGCGCTGCTTCAGGAATGCCTCGAGACCGTGGACAAGGCACTGGAGTGGCTATCGCGCGAGGGCGGCCCGGTCGACGAGCGGCATATGAAGCTTCATGCTGCACGAGGGATGTGTCTGCTTTGCCATACCGTCGCAACCAGCACCAGCGATGCCTTCGAATCGGTCGTCGACATCGCGGCTCGGGTCGGTAACCTGGACTACCAACTGCTGGGCATGTGGGGGCGCTGGATGTGCCACTACCTGAACGGTGAATACGCGCGAGCCATCCCGCTCGCTCACCGCTTTAACGAGCTCGCGTCGACGTCGTCACGCAAATGCGATCATCTGGCCGCCCTTCGGCTGAGCGGCATGTCGCGTCTTTTCGCCGGCGATCTTCCTGGCGCGCTTGCAGACCTGCAACGTGCAGCGAACGATACCGAGCCGCTCCCGCGCGCACAGCGGATGCGCTTCTTGTACGACGAGAAGATGCTGTCCCACGCATCGCTTGCGCTCACGCTGTGGTTCATGGGAGAGACGGAGCTGGCACGGCAGGCTGCACAACAGTCGCTCGACGATGCCCGAGAATTCGACCATCCGGTCTCGATCTGCTATGCACTGAGCGAGGCCGTTTGCACGCTTGCCTTGTTGCGCGGCGACGATGCCGCGCTCGATGCGGCCGTCGCGTCTCTCGCTGCCGAAACGCGGCGTCACAGTATTTCGACGTGGTGCGCCCGGGCGCAAATGTGGCAAGGGCTGCTCGATCTGCGCGCGGGCGACACGACCGTGTTCGCCCGGACGATTTCCCCGGCCATGACGAGTATCGGTTCGAAACGCTTCTATGTATCGCTGTCGCCCTACGTGACGGCGCTGGCCGAGGCGCTATGCCGGCGAGGCATGATTTCCGAGGCGGCGGAGATCATCGACGCGTCGGTCGCCCGCGCGACGCGAACCGACGACAAGTGCGCTCTGCCGGAGCTATGGCGAGCGAAGGCGGAGGTGCTGGTCGCGAGCAACGGCGACGAAGCGATACCGGCGGCCGAATCGATTCTGGCCGAAGCCCTTCAGATGGCTCGGACATACGGATTCCTGGCGTGGCAGGCGCGTTGCTCGATGAGCCTTGCCCGGCTCGGACACATGAAAGGCGACGCGAAAGCCGCGCTCGATGCCATCTTTCCCGTGACGCATCAATCAGCGGATGCGAGTGACATTGGGGCAGGTCCGACGCTTGCCGGCCGTGAGGTGAATCGCAGAGGCCGGCCGCGCAGGTACTGAGCGCGCGGCATCGGTCACGTCACACGGTTGCCTGCGCGACCATGCTGCGTTTCCGTGACGATCGCCTTCCAGTCGGAAGGAGATTCAGTGTGCCGTCGCGCCGTGGAGGCGGTGGTCGCTACTCGACCCGTTTCCGCCGTTGGGGCGCACTCAAGTCCCAGTCACCTGGATCCACTCGGCACCGCCGAAACCGAGACGTAAGACGCTGCGCGCACTTTCAAATCAAGGCATGCGGCGCGTTAGCGTGAACGAGCAGTCATGCCTTCCCACGCTTACCGACTTCGGAGCCATGCTTCCCAGGCATGCGGGGGAGCCTCGAAAGTCTTTTTCCGCTGCGAGCTGAAACGCTACTCTGCCTTCACGAGTTAGAGCATTTCACACCAGCCCGCAGAGGATTGAACCATGAACAGCATCAATCACGATACAGCGCCGACCCAATTCGTCGAGGCCAACGGCATCCGCTTCGCCTACCGCCGGTTCGGCAAGCAGGGTGGCGTGCCGCTTGTCTTCAATCAGCACTACACCGGCACCTTGGACCACTGGGACCCGGCAGTAACCGATGGTCTTGCAAAGGACCGGGAAGTGATCCTTTTCAATAATGCCGGCGTCTCCAGCTCATCGGGCGAGACCCCGACGAGTTTCCAGGAGATGGGCGCCAATGCGATTGCCTTCATTCGCGCGCTGGGCCTGACCCAGGTCGACGTGCTTGGCATCTCGATTGGTGGTTTTGTGGCGCAGGAGATCGCGCTGCAGGGCGGCGACCTTGTCCGCAAGATCATCCTCGTCGGCACCGGGCATCGTTCGCAGGACATGTCGGAAAGCCGCTCCGCGGAAATCTTCGCCGGGAGCTATGACCCGCCCGAACATCTGTGGCTTGCCGTCCATTTTGGGCCTTCCGAAGCCAGCCAGAAGGCCGGCCTTGCCTTCCTCGAGCGCAAGCTGCGTCGTCAGGATCGCGATCCGCAGGTGAGCGCGCAAACCATTGCCGCCCAGGGCGAGGCGATCGGCAAGTGGCATGTGCCGAACGATAGCGCGCTGGAGTATCTGAAGTCGATCCGGCAGCCCGTGCTGGTCGTCCAGGGCAGCAACGACGTCATCATTCCGACGAAGCATTCGTTCACGCTCCAGCAACATCTGCCGAACGCGCAGCTGATCGTCTATCCGGACGCCAATCACGGGTCGATCTATCAGTATCCGGAGACGTTCGTCGCCAACGCGACGACCTTCCTCGACGCCTGACACCCGCCGCTGGCTCGTCAATCGGGCCAGCGACACCTGACGCGACGGAGCGACAGATGGCTAAACCTCGCCAACTCCATCTCGGTGCCTTCATGCGGCCGGCGGCCATTCACACGGGCGCGTGGCGCTATCCGGGCGCCGACCCGCATGCGAATTTCAGCCTCGAACAAATGCGGCGCTCGATCCGGCGACTGGAACAGGCGAAGTTCGATGCCTTCTTCATGGCCGACCACCTGGCGTTATTGAACATGCCGATCGCGGCGCTCATGAGGAGCCACACGGTGACGTCATTCGAGCCTTTCACGCTGCTCTCGGCGCTGTCGGCGGTTACCGAGCGGATCGGGCTGATCGCAACAGCCTCGACAACCTTCGATGCGCCCTATCACATTGCCAGGCGGTTCGCGTCGCTGGACCACATCAGCGGTGGTCGGGCCGGCTGGAACGTGGTGACGACGGCGAACCCCGACGCGGCCCTCAACTTCGGCCACGAATCGCAGCTGGATCATGACGATCGTTATGAGCTTGCGCGCGAGTTCGTCGAAGTGGTCACCGGCCTCTGGGACAGCTTCGCCGACGACGCCTTCGTCAGGGACGCAGAAAGCGGAGTCTTCGTCGATCCCGCACGAATTCATGCGATCAGTCACAAAGGTCCGTCACTGAAAGTGCGCGGCCCGCTCAACATCGCACGGCCTCCGCAGGGCTGGCCCGTGATTGTCCAGGCCGGTGCTTCGCCGGCAGGCCGGCAGCTCGCGGCGGAAACCGCTGAAGTCATTTTCGGCGCTCCGCCGACGATAGAGGCCGCACGCAGCTTCAATGCCGATGTGCGTTCGCGCATGGCTGCGATCGGCCGCACACCCGACACGCTGCGTTACCTGCCCGGCGCTTTCGTTGTCGTGGCTGACAGCATGAATGAGGCGCTCGAGCGCCGTGCAACGCTCGATAGTCTCGTCCACTACGACAGTGGTATCGGGTCTCTGAACTCGATGCTTGGATTCGACGTTTCCGACCATGATCCCGACGGACCACTGCCGGAGATCCCGGAGACCGAAGCCGGTCGCTCCCAGCGCGAGCGCATGGTCAATCTCGCCCGGGAGAAAGGTCTGACGATCCGGGAGCTCGCGCGGGCCGCCGGCAGTTATTCGGGCTTCGCTTTCGTCGGCACCGCAACATCGATCGCCGACGAGATGCAGGAGTGGCTGGAGACCGAGGCCTCCGATGGCTTCAACGTCATGTTCCCCTGGATTCCGGGCGGCCTCGACGAGGTGGTCGACAAGCTCGTCCCGGAGCTCCAGCGGCGCGGTTTGTTCCGACGCGAATATGAAGGGCGCACATTGCGCGAGCATCTCGGCCTTCCACGGCCATCCAACCGTTTTTTTCAGCACGAGCCCGGCGCGGTCGTCTGATTTCATTCTCCGATAAAGGAATTCTCCATGGCACGCATCGTCACCTTTGCCGAATACGGCGCACCCGATGTTCTGAAGATCGAGGAAGTCGCATTGCCGGAGCCGGGACAGGATGAGATCCGCATCGCCGTCAAGGCGATCGGATTGAACCGTGCGGAATCGATGTGGCGCACGGGCGTTTATGTTGAACCGGTCAATCTTCCCGGCCGGCTGGGCTATGAGTCCGCAGGCGTCGTAGAGGCCGTGGGAGAAAACGTCAGGCACCTCGCGGTGGGCGATGAAGTTTCCACCATGCCGGCCTTCTCGATGAACGATTACGGCCTGTATGGCGATCATGTGCTGGCTCCGGCAAGCGCGGCGGTGAAGAAACCATCGTCGATCTCGTTCGAAGAAGCGGTTTCAATCTGGAATCCGTTCATCACGCCGTGGGGAGCGTTCATCGAAAGCGGCATCGTGACGGACAAGGATACCGTGATCATCACTGCCGGTTCGAGCAGCGTGGGCATCGGTGCAATCCAGGTTGCGAAGCTTGCAGGCGCGAAGGTCATCGCAACGACGCGCACCAGGGAAAAGGTCGCGCAAATCGAAATGGCGGGCGCCGACCATGTCATCGTCACCGACGACGAGGATCTGGTGGTCGAGGTCGAGCGGATAACCCAGGGCGCCGGTGCAACCGTCGCGTTCGATCCGGTCGGCGGCCCCACTTTCCCCAAGCTTGTCGACGCCCTGGCGCCGGGCGGCACGGTGATGATCTATGGCGCGTTGAGCGACGAAGTGACACCGCTTCCGATGCTCCGGACGCTCGCAAAGGAGATCGTGATCCGAGGCTATAACCTGTTCTCGATTACGACCACCCCGGCCCGTCAGGCCAAGGTTGCCCGATTCGTTTATGAAAATCTCGAAGCGGGCAAGCTGAAGGCAATTATTTCGAAGTACTTCCGGTTCGAGCAAATCGTCGAAGCGCATCGCGAACTGGAGAAGAACCTGCATATCGGCAGGATCGTAGTCACGCTGTAATTTGCGGCAGTCGTCTGTCACGACCTCCCGCGCAACGAAGTTTCAACTCGCACTTCCAGCGTTTGAAAAGCATGCGGGCGATCCATGTGCCCGCGACTCACCCTCTACTTAATGGACAGAATCATGGCACGTACTCTTCAAGGAAAGATTGCTCTTGTGACCGGCGGCTCACGCGGCATCGGCGCCGCAACCGCCATCCAGCTCGCTGCGGAAGGCGCCACCGTCGCGCTAAGTTATTCCAGCAGCGAGACCGCAGCCAGAGAGGTCATTGCAACGATCGAAGCGTCCGGTGGCAAGGCTATTGCCCTGAAGGCCGACCAGGCGGACGCAGCAGCGGTCAAGGCATTGATTGCGGAAGTTGTCGAACGATTCGGCCGGATCGACATTCTGGTCAATAACGCCGCCGTTTTCGTGACGGGCACGGTGGCCGAGACCACGGATACATCGGGCTTTGAGCAACAACAGAAGATCAACTACGAAGCCGTGGTGACCGCTATTCGAGAAGCCTCGCGGGTGATGGAGAGCGGCGGCAGGATCATCTCGATTTCGTCGGCTCTCGCCTGGCGATCAACCTGGCCCGGCCTTGCCGACTACAGCGCAACGAAGCGCGCGATCGAGGGCTACAGCAAAGGCGCCGCGCGGGATCTGGGCCCGAAGGGCATTACCGTCAACGTTATCGGCACCGGTTCGACGAATACCGAGATGAACCCTGATAACAGCCCCTTTGCCGAGGCGCAGGCAGCCGCCACCGCGCTCGGACGCTTCGGTCGGCCTGAAGAGATCGCCTCCGTGGTCGCTTTCGTCGCCAGCCCTGCGGCGAGCTTCATTACCGGCGCGATTATTCCCGTCGACGGTGGTTATAGCGCGTAACGCAATACGAGCCACGTGACGCAATCTTTGCCGTTTCGTGGCTCCGATCACCCAGAACCTTTTACTGGTTGCCAAAGGAGTCGGAAAATGAATGATTCGCCCGTAGTACTTGTAACGGGAGCGCTTTCCGGAATCGGTCGCGCGACTGCGATTGCCTTCGCCAAAGAGAAAACCCGACTGGTCATCTCGGGCCGTCGGCTTGAAGAAGGCAGGAAGTTCGCGGAGGAACTACGTTCGTCCGGTGCCGAAGTGGAATTCCTGCAAGCGGACGTGCGTTTCGAGGAACAGGTGCAGGCCCTGATCGACAGCGTCGTTGCCCGCTTTGGTCGCCTGGATATTGCGGTGAACAGCGCCGGTTACGAAGGCGACCCGGCACCGATAGTCGAACAGAGCGTCGATCAATACGCTTTCGTTTTCGATACGAATGTTCTCGGCACGTGGCTCGCGCTCAAGCACGAGATCCGCGTCATGACAGCCCAGGGCGGCGGGAGCATCGTCAATGTATCGTCGACGATGGGGATTCGCGGCGCGCCAAGGAACGCACTTTATGTCGCCAGCAAGCACGCCGTCGAGGGTCTCACGAAATCCGCCGCGCTCGAGACAGCCGCGTTCAATATTCGGGTCAACGCAGTAGCACCAGGGCCGATACAAACAGAAATGCTCGACCGGATAACGGGTTCCGAATCGGGCAAGGCGGCGATGCTCGCCACCGTGCCACTTAAACGTGCGGGAACGCCTGAAGAGATTGCGGATGCAATCATGTTTGTGGCATCGAAAAAAGCGAGTTTCATGACCGGGGAAATTCTCCGGGTCAACGGAGGACGAACTGCTGCGTGAGACTTGCGCACAGTGAACACGTGACTGCATGACATCGCTCGCCCGCCTGCAAGCGAAAAATCCAGGGGCCATTCAGGGGCGAAAAGTCAGTGCACTGATCAGTCGCCGCTGTCAGCGCACTTTCGACGCAGGGCGTGATCTCCACGGCCCTGCGGCGGCTGGTTTCGAGCGTCGTTCGGACATTCCGAAAAACCAGTCGAACAGCGGCAGTGGATCGATCACGGCCCTTGACGAAGCGACGGCGAAGCAATCTCGGACCTGATCTGACGCTGACTGACAGATCAGGTCTCGATTTACGCAAGGAAGTGCTGTTCGAGCACAGCGTGTTCACCGGTCACGAGACTGGTCCGCTGTCGGTACGACAAGTTCGGCGCCAGTTTCGCCCACCGGATCATGCCCAACCGGCACCGCCCCGGGCACAACCTGTCGTCTCGGAGAAATCTTCGTGACGTTGCGCGGCGCACCGTCGACGAACACTGTGTCCTGCTTCGGAAGCGGTGTGGCAACGCCGCGGCCCAATGCTTCTTCGAGCGAGTGCTCCGCACCGGACAAGATCGTCACCGATCCGGAGCTTGCAAGAGTGAGCATGTTTTCGTCAAAACGGCTGCGCGCATGAACAGCCGCGCCGAGAACAGTCATCCGCCCAAGCGCGAACTCAAGCGACGCATGCGCAGCTTTCGACTGCCGGGGCGGAAGCAGGCATTCCTGCCGTGCTTCGCTCCGATTCGCCAACACTTCGCGTTCAGTCGTCATTTGCTGCGGGCTTCACGCCACCGCAAGCAACTTCGCGACGCGATTCGAAACCCGGCGCCCTTTCACCGGTATTACCCCGAATCCATGCGGCGACGCCTGCATGGCAGCGTCAACAGTGTGGCGTTGTCCTGCCAACGACAACGTGGCAAAGCTCATCGCCCTCCCCCGCCAAACCAAAAACAAAGCCGGCCCCAAGCCGGCTTCGTCATGCCCCCTCGAGCAACAACACGCCCCCGTCACTTCATGCAAGCCGAGGCGAGCTTCCCCACGGCAATCACCGCCTGCTCGATCTCCGGCGACCACGGACTGCTGTAGTTCAGCCGGATGAAGTTCCGGTAGTTGTCCGTGATCGAGAACATGTAGCCGGGCCCGATCGTGATGCCCTGCTCCAGCGCGAGCTGGTACAGCCGCATCGCATCGACCTGCGCGGGCAACTCGACCCACAGCACGTACCCCCCCGCCGGGCTCGAGATGCGCGTGCCTTCCGGGAAAAACCGCGACACCATCGCCCGCATCAGGTTCGCCTGCTGCGCATACGCCTTGCGCAGGCGCCGCAGGTGATGCTCGTAACCGTCGCGTTCGAGAAACTCCGCGATCGCGAGCTGCGGCAGCGACGGCGTCGCGAGCGTGTTCAGGAATTTCAGCTTCTCGACCTGATCGCGATAACGGCCCGGCAGCGCCCAGCCGATCCGGTACGCGGCCGTCAGGCTCTTCGAGAACGACGAGCAATGCAGCACGATCCCGTTGCGGTCATACGACTTCAACGAACTCGGATGTGCATCGCCGAAATACAGTTCGTTATACACACCGTTCTCGATCAGCGGCATTCCGGCCTTCGTCGCGAACTCGACCAGTTCGCGCTTGCGTTCGTCGGGCATCTGGAAGCCGAGCGGGTTCTGGAAGTTCGGCATCACCATGCACGCGGCGATCGGCTGCGACTTCGCGATCGCGGCCAGCGCGGCGATGTCGATCCCGTATTCCGGATGCGTCGCCACCTCGATCGCCTTCATCCCCATCCGCTCGATCGCGTGCAGCATCGCGTAGAACGTCGGCGATTCCACCGCGATCGTGTCGCCCGGCTTCGCCACCGCCTGCAGGCACAGGTTGATCGCCTCCGTCGCACCGACCGTCACGATGATCTCGTTCGGGTCCACCGACATCCCGTTTTCCAGGTAGCGCCGTGCAATCTGCCGGATCAGCCGCGGATGGCCCGGCGGCAATCCGTCCGTCACGCCCCACAGCGACTTGTCGCGGCCGGCCGCATACGCGTAGCGGTTCAGCTTCTCGAACGGGAACAGGCTCGGGTCCGGGTACGGCGAGCCGAGCGGCACCGCGTCGTCGGTGCCGATCGAGCGCAGCGTCGACAGCACGAGCCGGCTCACGTCGACCGACGACGAGATCGCGATCGGCTTCGACGGCCGCAGCTCGCGCACCGGCGCATGGCCGTCGTCGCGCCGCAGGTTCACGAAATAGCCGGACTGCGGGCGGCTTTCCAGCAGCCCGCGGCTTTCCAGCAGCAGATACGCGTGCAGCACGGTCGTGATGCTGATCCGGTGCTGCTGGCTTGCCTGCCGCACCGACGGAATCCGGTCGCCGTGCCGGTACACGCCCTGGCGGATCAGGCGCTCGATGTCGTCCGCGAGCTTTTCATAGAGTTTCATCGCGTGCCTCCCGCCGGCCTGCGCAGCCGCCCCGCCCCGCTGCGCGCATCCGATACGCACGGGTTCCGCCCGTCGACCGGGCCATCGTGGTTCCTGATCTTTCCCTCCGGTTTTGCCTTTTCCATCGCACTGGCTCGCTCTTGAAGATGCGCCAACAGGGTTCCGGTACGACTGGATCTGCGGCACTGTGCCCTTGATGGCAGAATATTAAGAGCAGAACAGTTGGCGACGAGTACACACATCGTCCGCGCGAACAAGAGTACAGTTCGGCGCGAATCGCGCATCGCGGGAGAACTGTACGTCTTATGAAACGGCCGGGCCGCCGCAAGCGGCGCACAGCGTGGCCGGATCGGCCCGGAACGCCCGCCGCACGGCCTTCCGCCCGGCTGCATCAATTGGGGTGCAATACTGTGCGTCCGCTCGGTTTTCATTCCCGGAGTCAGACCATGCAGTACACGATCGAACAGGCATCCGACCTCGGCGGCGTGATCCGTGACGCCCGAAACGTACAGAAATGGCGCAGGAACGACGCGGCCGGCACCGAGGCCCACGGATGACTGATCGCGCCCTCGTCGACCAGCTCGTCGCGCGGCTGACCAGCCGCGCCGACCATCAGCGCTTCACCGGCGCGCCGATCGACCTGTCGACACTCGACGCGCACGCGCTCGGCGCGGTCTGGCCGGCCCTGCGCCGTGTCGAGTACGAGATCATGGTGCACGACCAGGCATTCGAGGATCCGCGCGCCGATTTCGCTCGCTGGCTGCACCGGCAGATCGATGCGCTCGGACTCGTGCCGCTCGTCGACGCCGATGCCGCGCTCGAACTGTTCCGCGACATCCCGGCCGGCGGCTGGAAACGCGCACTGGAGGAATTGCCCTGCCTCGACGCGCTGCCGTCGCCCGCGCTGCAGGCCGAACTCGCGCGCATCGCGGGCGAGCCGGAGGAAGGCGACGAGCGCACCGCGTCCAGCACGTATGGCGTGTATACGCTCGACCGGTTCGCCGGCCGCCGCGACTTCTCGGCGCGACGCGACGCGTATGCGCAGGCGCTGGCGGATTCGCCGTTTCGCGTGCGCGAACTCGACGTGCTGCCCGAACTCGGGCTGGCCGGGCTGCTCGCGCTGGCCGCGACGAACAACGGTTATTTCGCGCCGAGGCGGTTGTGGCTCGACTTGAGCGATCCGGCCGTCACGCTCGCGGAAGACGCCGCGTATGTCGCGTTCGCGCGCGATGCGCTGACGGAAGCCGCGCAACGACTGGCGGCGCTCCATGCGGGCGCCGTCCCATACGAGGCCGATCGTGCATTCACGACCGACGACGCGCAGGTCGTCGCCCGGGCCGCCCGCGTGGCCGCCTATCGCGACGAAGCGTGGCTGCGCCCGTTGATCGGGCCGCTGCTGACCGGCGTATGCGTCGCGCCGACGGCCGCGAAGACCGCGCCGTCCCAGTCGCTCGCGATCGCGCTCGGCCACGCGGTCGAGACGATCCCGACCCCCGAGGGCGTGCGCGCGCTGCGCGATGCACTCGCCATCGTGCGTCACGCCGGCGTGCAGAAGAAGCTGGCACGCAACCTGAAACCGGCCGAACGCGCGCTCGGCGAGCGGCCGCACACCGCGCTGCGCATGACGCTCGACGCAAAGCCCGACAAGAAACAGCTCGCGATGCTCGCGACCTGCATGGAAGCCGGCTTCTGGCAGTCGATGACGCTCGGCCACGCCGAATGGCGCGAACGCCTCGTCGATGCGCCGGCCGGCGCCGCGTTCGCGGCGCGCACGATCTGGCACGCGCGCGGCCGCGATGGGTCGACGCAGTCGTTCATGCCCGAGATCGCAAAGGGCAAGGTCGTGCTGCGCGACGCGGCCGGGCACGCGATCGACATCGCCGGTGACAGCGACATCCGGTTATGGCACCCGCTGCTGGCCGATGCGGACGAGCGGCTCGCGTGGCAACGCGCGATCGTCGGCCGCACGCTGCGGCAGCCAGTCAGGCAGGCCTTCCGCGAATACTACGTACCGGCCGACGGCGACGCGTCCGCGAGCGATTCCGCGATGTTCGAAGGCCACGTGCTGTCGAGCCGGCAGTTGATCGGCGTCGCGCGTCGCGAAGGCTGGTCGATCCGCGCGTACGACGACGGGCTCGTCCGCGAATTCGGCGACGTGCGCGCGACCTTCTTCGTCGATGCGCGGCTCTATCCGGGCTCGGAAAGCCACGGCACGTCGCGCCGGCTGCACTTCGAACGCCGGCACGACCGGCACTGGATACCGCTGCCGATCGGCGAAATCGATCGTGTGGTGTTCTCGGAAGTGGCGCGCGCGGTCGATCTGCTCGTCAGCGTCGCCGCGTTCGCGCTCGACGACGACGCAACCCGCGCGGCGACGGCCGCGCTCACGGCCGACCCGGTACGCCAGCGCGAGCGCGAAGCACAACGCTGGCAGCGCCTGAACCGGTTGTCGGACGTGCCGCTGGGCACGATGGCGCGGCATCGCCGGCACGTGCTGTCGCTCGTGTTCGCCGGGCCGGTGGCGCAAGGGAAGATGACGATCGATGAACGGCACGTGCGCGTCGGCGCGTGGTCGGTGCATTGCGCGACCGGGCGTGTGATGCGCGACGGCGAGCCCGTCGATGCCGCGATCGAGCCGCCGCCGTCGCCGCTGAGCGCGGTGCCGTGGCTGCCTTACGACGAAGCGCTGCTGCAGCGGATCGTCGACGTCGTCGCGGGGTTGCTCGATTGAGCGGACGCCGTCAGATCGAACCGAACAGCGCGCGCGGCCGGTCCTTCAGCGTGCCGGCGAGAATCCGCAGCCCGTTGACGAGTTCGTCGCGCGAGGCCGGGCACGCGAGGTTGATGCGCACGCCGTGCTCGATGTCCGCGCGATCGACCGCGAACGTCGACGACGGCATCACGATCACGCCGCGCGCCTTCGCGTTCGCGGCGAAGTCGTCGGCACGCCACGGCGGTGGCAGGCGCAACCACACGAACATGCACGCCGGATCGGATTTCAGCTGCCCGGCCGGCAGCAGCTCCCGCGCCAGATCGACGCGCGCGCGGATCTCCACGAGTTGCGCGCCCATGATCCGCTCGGCGGTGCCGTCCTCGATCCACACGGTCGCGATCAGCATCGACGTGGGGGCCGGCATCCACGCGGTCGTGCGCACCGCCTCCGCGCACAGTGCGACGCTGTCGCGCGGGCAGCTCAGATAGCCGAGGCGCAGCCCCGGCGCGAGGATCTTCGACGTCGCGCCGATATGAAACGTCAGCTCGGGGCACAGCCCCGCGATCGCCGGCAGCCGGTCGCGCACGAGCGGGCCGTATACGTCGTCCTCGATGATCGTCACGTGATGGCGGCGCGCGATGTCGACGAGCGCCATCCGGCGCGCGAGGCTCATCGTCGTCACGGTCGGGTTCTGCAGGTTCGGCACGACGAAGATCGCCTTGACCGGCATGCGCTGGCAGATCCGCTCGATCTCGTCGGGCAGCAGGCCGTCGTCGTCGGCCGGCGCGCTGACGATCTCGAACTGGAATACCGGCGCGAGCGCCTTGAGCCCGTAATACGTGAGGCGGTCGGCCACGATCACGCCGTCGGTGCCGATCAGGCTGTTCAGCACCGCGTACAGCCCGTGCTGCGCGCCGCTCGTGACGACCACCTGGTCGCGCGACGGCGCGAAGCCCGGCGCGGCGAGCCACTGCGCGCCGGCGGCACGCGCCCAGTCGGGGCCCTGCGGCGGCTGGTATTCCTGGAGGGCGGCGAAACGCGGGTCGTTCGGCAGCGTGCCGAACGTCTGCGCGAGGCTCGCGAGAAACTCGCCGGTGGCCGGGCGGTTCACCGTCAGGTCGATCACGCCGTTGCCCGCCGCGAGCGACGCGCGGGTCGGCTCGATGCTCGGCATCGCGCCGCCGGTGACGAGCGAGCCGCGCCGTTTGCTGCCGATCACGAGGCCGCGCAGCTGCAATTCCTTGTACGCCCGGGACACGGTCGACACGTTGATGCCGAGCTCGGTCGCGAGCTGGCGCTGCGGCGGCAGGCGGCTGCCCGGCGGATACATGCCGCTGCGGATTTCCTCCTCGATCGAGCTCGATACCTCGACGTAGGTCGGCCGCTTCGCCTGCGCCGGCGCGCCGCCGTCGCGCTCGCCGGAAAGTTTGTCTGATGCCATTTATCGCCCGTGACCACACAAAAAGCGTTTGTCTGCCATTTTGACCTGCCCAGCGATTGTATCCGACATCCCCTTCCCGTCAAACGTCAGTTGAAAAGTCTGTCGAATCAGTCAGTTGGAATCGGGTAAACACTAGCGCCACACAATCTCATTTTGATTGCACACAAAAAATTACTGTGTGATTCTTGATCGCAACTTTGTGTGAATCATGTGGACCGGAGGGAACGCGTCATGGCGAATGTCGCCATCGTGGGTGCAGGCTTCATCGGGCTCGGCGCGGCGGCATGGCTGCAGCGCGACGGGCATCGCGTGACGCTGTTCGACCCGGCCGGCATCGGCCAGGGCGCGTCGTTCGGCAATGCCGCGACGTTCGCGCCTTACGGCTGCGTGCCGGTGAACGGCCCGTCGGTGTTCCGCGACATGCCGCACTTCCTGTTCGCCGCCGACAGCCCGCTGCGCATCCGCTGGCCGTACCTGCTGCATGGTGCGCCGTGGCTCGCGCGGTTCCTGCTCGCATCGACGCCCGCGCGCCACGCACGCAGCGCAACCGCGCTGGCCGCGCTGCTGTCGCGCGCCGCCGACGGTTATGCGCCGCTGCTTGCACCGTCGCGGCTCGCCGCGTTCGTGCGGCCGCGCGAATGCCTGTACCTGTATGCGCGGCAGGCGTCGTTCGACGCCGCGCAGCCGTCGCTCGCGCTGCGGCGCCGGCTCGGCGTGCCGTTCGAGACGCTCGACGCGAGCGCGATCCGCCGGCTCGAGCCCGCACTCGCGCCGATCTTCACGCGCGGCGTGCTGTTCGTCGGAAGCTGGCACTTCTCCGATCCGTGCGGATTTCTCGGCGCCCTGTTCGCGCACCTCGCCACCGGCGGCGTCGCGCTCGAACGCGCGCGCGTCGAACGGATCGAGCCCGCCGGCGACAGCGTGAACGTGCATGCGGGCGGCGCCATGCGCGCGTTCGATCATGTCGTCATTGCCGCCGGCGCCCGCTCGCGCGCACTCGCGGCCGCGTGCGGCGACACGGTGCCGCTCGATACCGAGCGCGGTTATCACGTGCAATTCGGCGCGCACGAGCCGATCGTCTCGCGGCCGGTCGGCTGGGCCGAGCGCGGCTTCTACATGACGCCGCTCGACGAAGGGCTGCGCGCGGCCGGCACCGTCGAACTCGGCGGCTTCGACGCGCCGATGAATCCGTCGCTCGTCGCGCTGCTCACGCGTTCCGCGCGCGAAGCCGTGCCGTCGCTCGGCGCACCGACGCGCAGCTGGCTCGGCTTCCGGCCGACGCTGCCGGACGGCGTGCCCGTGATCGGCCGCGCGCGGCGCAGCGCGCGCGTGATCCACGCATTCGGCCATCAGCATCTCGGCGTGACGCTCGCCGGCATCACCGGGCAAATCGTCGCCGACCTCGTCGCCCAGCGCGCACCGCCGCTGGACCTCGCACCGTACCGGGCCGCGCGATTCTGACGCGCGCCGCGACTTTCACCACTGCAAGGAGGCATCCATCATGAATCGTCGTAACTGGCTGGTTTGGCTGGCCGTCTGTTCGATCGGCACGGTCGGCGCATCCGCGCAGGCCGCGGACCCGGAAACCGTCAAGATCGGCTTCGCCGGCCCGCTGACGGGGCCCGTCGCGCGCGTCGGCAAGGATCTGCAATACGGCGCGCAACTCGCGCTCGACGAAGAGAACGCGAAACATCCGACCGTGGGCGGCAAACCCGTGCGCTTCGTGCTCGACGTGCAGGACGACCAGGCCGATCCGCGCATCGCGATCCAGGTCGCGCAGAAGCTCGTCGACGACGGCGTGGTCGGCGTGATCGGCCACTACAACTCGGGCTGCAGCATTCCCGCGTCGGCCGTCTACAAGCAGGCGAACGTCGCGATGATCACGCCCGGCTCGACCAATCCGCAACTGACGATGCAAGGCTTCAAGAACGTGTTCCGCACGATGGGGCACGACGGCGTCGGCGGCGTGGTGGCCGGCCGTTTCGCGGTCGAGCAGCTGAAGGCGAAACGGATCGGCATCATCGACGATCGCACCGCGTTCGGCCAGGGTCTCGCCGACGCGTTCGAGAAGGGCGTGAAGGATGCGCACGGCAGCATCGTGTCGCGCGAATATACGAACGACAAGGCCGTCGATTTCCGCGCGATCCTGACGACGATGAAGAGCAACAACGTCGACCTGCTGTTCTTCGGCGGCCTCGACGAACAGGGCGCGATGCTCGTCAAGCAGATGCGCTCGCTCGGCATCCGCGCGCAGCTGTTCGGCGCCGGCGCATTGAAAAGCAATGCATTCCTGAAGATCGCCGGCACCTCGGGCGAAGGCACGCAGGATCTCGAACCGGGGCCGGCGCTCGACAAGCTGCCGTCCGCCGTCGCGTTCGCGCAGCGCTACAAGGCACGCTTCAACCAGGATGTCGAGCTCTATGCGCCGTTCTCGTACGACGCGGCGCTCGCGATGATCGCGGCGGTACGCAAGGCCGATTCGCTCGATCGCGGCAAGATCGTCGCGAGCCTGCCCGGCGTGTCGGTCACCGGCGTGACCGGAAAGATCTCGTTCGACGAGCGCGGCGACCTGATCAAGCCGCCGTACACGCTGTTCCGCGTCGAACAGGGGCAGTGGCACAGCATCCGCACGGTCGGCGGCGCGTCGAACTGACGCGCGGCGGCGCGACCGCGAGCCACGCCGTCATCGCGCCGCCTGCTGCCGCTGCACCTCCTGCGCTTTCATCTGCAGATACGCGCCGCGCTCGACCTCGTGCAGTTGCTGCGGATACTGCTCGGTTGCGTCGAACCAGCGCGCGAGGCGCTGGTCGAGCGGCTTGTCGAGCGTCGCGAGATACGCATCGATCGCGAGGTAGTAGCGCATCGTGTTGCGCTCCAGCAGCCCGCGCACGCCGCCGACGTACTGCGGCTGCGCGGCCGATCCGCCGACGTTCGTGAAGCCGACCTTGTCGCTGCCGACGGTCGCGAGGTAGGTCTTCATCGCCATGCGGCCGACCGTGCCGAAACCATACGAATACGTGAGATGCAGGAACGTGCGCGACGCGCCGACCGGCACGGCCTCCAGCGCGATCCGGTAATCCTTCGTGCCCATCGGGCCGCTGTCGGCGGTCAGGTCGACCTGGAAATAGTCGGGCGATGCGGCCGCCACGCGATAGCGGAACTGCACGCGATAGGTGTCGGACAGCTTCTGCTGGATCTTGCGGCCGAGGTTCACGTCGAGCACCGGGCCGTTGCCGCCGCCCGATGCATGACAGTACTTCGTGTTCAGGTGCAGGATCAGCACCGCGCACCAGTTCGCGGGGCCCTGCGCGGGATCGTCGAGCTGGCCGCTCACGACCGCGAACGGATAGTCGACCACCGCGTAGATGTCGCCCTTCAGCGACGATGACGCTTCCGCCGATTCGAGCACCAGCGGCCGGTGAAACGCGTTGTCCTTCAGTTGCGCGCCGAGGCTGCGGTAACGGTCGAGCAGCGCCGCCGCATCGTCCGCGCCGAACGACAGCGCGCTCCAGCCCATGCACAGGGCCGCGACGAGCGCGTACCGGGCGCGGCGAGCCAGCCACGTGCCGCGCGGATGTCCGGATGTCTTCATTCTTGTGCTCCCGCCTGGCGCGCGATGGTCGCGCGCATGTGTCACAGAATACGCCTGGCCGCAGCGCAACATTGCATGCGAAGAGGCCGCTATCGACGCCGCTTCACCGGCACCGGCAACTGCGCGGCGGTGATCCGGATCAGCGCCGACAGCCATTCGCGATCGTCCCAGCGCTCGCCCGAGATGACGAGGTGCGGCTTCGCGCCCGGATACGGCGAACCTTCCTCGCACGTGCCGAGAAACGCACGGCCTTCGGGCGTCGGCTTGACGAACAGCCGATCGTCGCAGACGAGCGCCGCCATCTTGCCGTCGCAATAGATACCGTATTCGCCGAACATCTTGCGCGCCGATACCGTGCCGGCCGCCGCCATCTGCTCGACGATGAAATCGACTGTGCGCTGGCTCGATGCCATCCCTGCTCCTTGCAAAAGGTGTATGACCGCAGCGTGTGCCCGACCGTTCCGCCTGATCGGCGGATGCGCTGCGGTGCGTCATCCGTTCGTCGGCGGAACGCGCATTCGGGTGCATTCAGGCACGTGCAGGCATTCCCGGCCCGCAACACGCTGCGTGCCGTGTCATGCCGTGACAGTCACATGACGGCGCGCGGCCGAGCGAGACGACCGCGATCGACGACGTAACAATGCGACAACGCCCGCCTACGAACGCAATGCCGACGGCGCGACGCCCAGCCAGCGATGAAAGCTGCGCCGCATGTTTTCGGTATCGCCGAAACCGCACTCGTTCGCCACGCGCTGCAGCGACACCGCCCCACTTTCGAGCGCGGCGCGAGCGGCTTCCACGCGCAGTTTCTCGACGGCCTTGGCCGGCGTGAGGCCGGTTTCCGTCTGGAACGCCCGCGCGAACTGACGCGGGCTCATGCACGCCTGCTCGGCCAGGTCGCTCACGCGCAAGCGTGCGCCGAGATTGCGGCGAATGTGGTCGAGCAACGGCTTGAAGCGCCCTTGCGCGCTGTCGAGTTCGATCAGCGCCGAGAACTGCGACTGTCCGCCGGGGCGCCGGTAGTACACGACCAGACGTTTCGCGACGGCGCGCGCCAGCCGCTCGCCGCGATCCTCGCCGATCAACGCGAGCGTCAGGTCGATGCCGGCCGTGATGCCGGCGCTCGTCCAGAACGGCCCGTCGTTCACGTAGATGCGATCGAGCGCGAGCCGCACCCGCGGAAACGCCCGCGCAAACCGCTCGCCGCAGCCCCAGTGCGTGGTCGCCAGCCGGCCGTCCAGCACACCGGCGGCGGCCAGCAGCAGGCTGCCCGAACAGACACTCGCCACCCGGATGCCGCGCGCCGCGCAGCGCCGGACGAACGCGCACGTCGCCGCGTCGGCCATCGCGGCATCGACGCCGTCGCCGCCCGCGACCAGCAACGTATCGAGGTCCGCCGCATCCGGCAACGGCTCGGCGTGCCAGCTCACGCCCGACGAACTGCGCACCAGCCCCGGCTGCGCCGCGACGATGCGAACCGCGTAATACGGCGCGCGCGCGTAGTCGGCCATCTCGAACGCGGAAACGGGCCCGGCGGCATCCAGCACCTGGAAACCGGGATACACGAGCATGGCGACGCGATGGGTCATGGCAGAAAGTGCGGGAGAAATGACATTGCGACGGACAGCACGCGGCGCGATGCTACACGCCGCTCATACCTTGGGAGATCGTGATGGCCACCACGCCGTTCGTCGTCGTATTCGCATTGTTCGATCATGTCACGCAGCTCGATTTCACCGGGCCGGACGAAGTGTTCTGGCGTCTGCCGGGCGCGCGGATCCGGCGGGCCTCGGTGCGCGGCGGATCGATTCGCGCGGACAGCGGCCTGACCGTTGCCGAGGTCGAGCGGCTCGCCGACATCGCGCACGCCGATCTCGTCTGCGTGCCGGGCGGGCTCGGCGTGATCGACGCGATCGCCGACGCTGCATTCGTCCGCGAGGTGCGCCGGCTCGCGCTCGGCGCCCGCTATGTTACCTCCGTGTGCAGCGGGTCGCTGGTGCTCGGCGCGGCCGGGTTGCTGCAAGGCAGGCGGGCCGCCTGCCACTGGGCGTGGCGCGACCTGCTGCCGCCGTTCGGCGCGATCGTCGACGAAGGCCGCGTGGTGCGCGACGGCCCGGTCGTCACGGGCGGCGGCGTCACCGCCGGCATCGACATGGCGCTTTCTGTGATGGCCGACCTGGCCGGCCCGGCCTATGCGCAAGCGGTGCAGCTCGGCATCGAATATGCGCCCGAGCCGCCGTTCGACTGCGGACGTCCCGAGCGGGCCGCGCCGGACATCCTCGCGTCGGTGTCCGCGCTGTTCGAGCGCGTGCGGCCCGATCGTCATGCGGTCGTGGCGCGTGCGGCGCAGCACCTTGCGCTGCCCGACGCGAGCCGGCAACCGGCATGACACGCACGCGGCCCGTGCCGGATCGTCGCGACGCCGTTACTTGTCTGCCGCAAACGCGCTCGACATCTGCCGCGCCCGCTTCACGTCGTCGCCGTGCAGGTAGATCGACGTCGTCGAGATCGACGCATGCCGCAGGTTGTCGCGCACGGTCGTCAGCTCCGCGCCGCGCGCCAACGCATGCGTCGCATGCGTATGACGCATCCAGTGCGGGCTCGCCTGCCGCAGCTTCTGCGCGAGCGCGGGATTGTCGGCCTCGACCTGATCGGCCGTCTGCGTGAAGAAACGCTGCATCACCTTCCACAGCCGCACGCTCGTGATCGCGGCCGCGCCGTCTTCCGCGAGGCTCGCGATCAGCGGCGTATCGGGCCGCCAGCGCACCGGCGTGACCGGCAGCCGGCGTGCGACCAGGTAACGGTCGAGCGCCGTGCGCGCGAGCGGCGGCAGCGCGACACGCGCGGCCTTGCCGCCCTTGCCGACCACCTTCAGCCACGCGTCGCCGTGCGCATCCGTCTCGATGCCGCCGAGCGTCGCGCCGACCAGCTCGCTCGCGCGCAGCCCGGTCGCATAACCGAAATCGAGGATGAAGCGCAGCCGTTGCGCGGCGGCCGGCGTCCAGCCCGACTGCGGCGCACCGGCCGCCGTGCCGGTGCGGAACTCGAGCCCGTCGGCGATCGTGCGCACGAGCAGCCATTCGCCTTCGGTGAACGCGTGCGACGTGTCGAGTGCGTTCGCGCCGCGCGTGTCGCGCACCTTGACGCCCGCGAACGGATTCGCCAGCAGGTAGCGCTGCTCGATCAGCCAGCGGAACAACGCGCCGAGCACCGACAGCGTGTACGCCGCCGAACGCGCGGACAGCGCGCCCGAGAACGGCCGCCAGTCGGGCGCGCCGCGCGGCCGCACGGGCCCGACCCAGCGTTCGTGCGGGCTCGGGCGCCGCACGAATGCGCGATACGCGACCGCGTCCTCGGTCGTCAGCGACGACAGCGCGCGGCCGCGCTCGACGATCGCCCACAGGATCAGCCGCTCCGCCTCCTTCCGGTACGCACGCCGCGTCGCGGCCGATTCGTGCAGCGACAGCCACGCGTGCACGGCCGCGTAATCGTTGTCCGCATCGAGCGTGCTGGTCGCGCGCGGCGCGCGGAACGTGCCGGCCGAGCCGTCGACCTCGTGCGGCAGCTTCAACTGCTCCCACGGCACGATGCTGCCGCGCGGCGTCGCCGCGATCAGCGCGCGCGCCCGTTCGGTCAGGTCCGGATGCGCGGCGAAAAACGCCTCGATGTGCCGCGCACCGGCCACGCCGAGGCCCGCGATCGCACGCCACCACTGGCGCCGGCGCGGAATCCGCACCGTGAGATCGGCGAGCGTCGCGATCCCGTGCGCCCGCAGCGCGGTGACCGCACGCGCGGGCAGCCACAGGCCGACGTCGTCGCTGATCTGCGGGACCGGCGCGCGCGCATGACGCAGCAGGCCGATCGCTTCGGCAGCCGCCTTCGCCTCCCGAATACGCTCACCGTCGGGATGACCGAGACGCTCCGCGAGATCGGGCCGACCGGCCTGCCGTGCGACGCGCACGAGGCGGCGGCGAACCCCGCCGATCACGCCGCGCGCCGAGCGCCCTTCGCCGAGACGATCGGGCAGGTAGCGTTCGACGGCCTGGCGCACGGTCATGCCCGCGTACCATGCGCGCAGCGCGGCCAGTTCGTCAGCGTCGGGATAACCTGCGGGCGCAGGCGCGGAATCGGAGGAAGGCGGTGAGGCGAAGCGCGGTTTCATGGGCGCCAGTTTGACAGAAGCGCGCGTGGCCGGATACGTCGTGCACGGCGTTCCGGGGACGGCAGGCGCCGGGGCGCGCCGGAAAGTTCGCAGCGGTGACGCGTAGCGCGAAAGGATGCGAGGATCGATCGAATTGCGGTCGTTTCACCCGTTTCATCGCTGTGGAATCGATTGTCGTGCGGGTCGACATGCCACGCCCCGATACGAGTCGCGATATCGTCGATCCACGTGCGACACCGAAACCAAACGGGAAACGAGCGCTTGGTACACGCCTGCTATGCTGCGCACTGCATTCGCGCGTCATTCGTCCGCCGCGTCCTTGCATGACGCTGCGGCGCGCGGGTTCCGCACTGAATGGCGCCGAGCGCCCCTACGATCCGCCGCAGGCCGCCGACGGTTTCGCAACAGCGTCAACGCATGTCGATTTCAGGCCGTCGAACAACAAGATCCATACCGACAAGCACACCAATTTCATGACATTCCGACTTCTCGCCGCGCTCGCTGCCGCGGCCTTGAGCTGCGCCGTGCTGCCCGCTGCCCACGCGCGCACCTATGTCCCGCCGACAGCGTCGTTCGGCAACGGGCCTTTTGTGCATCGGTTCGTGCTGCGCGACCCCGTCACGCACCGGCCGCTGCCGAATGCGCGGTACCGGTTGCTGCTGCCCGGACACACAATCGAGGGGCTGCCGCCCCATCAGGCAGGCGGCGACAGCGTCGTGTTCGGCACGACCGATGCCGCCGGACGCACCGTGCGGATCCGCCTGCCCGCGCGGTACCCCGAGAGCCAATGGGCGCTTCAGCCTGTCGTGGGCGAAGGCGACAGCGGCGGGACGTTTCAGGTGATCAACGAAGATACCGGGCGGCCCTACGGCCGCTACCCGTACGTACTCGACGTGACGGGGGAATACCTCGTCTGCGGGCGCATCGATGCCAACGGCTACACCGTCTTCGTGCAGTCGAACGTGGACCGCAAGCTCAGGTTGCGTCGCACGGTATTGCGCGCGCCGGCGGACACCGACTGGTGTGCGGGGCCCGGCACGGACATCGCCAACCATGCCGGCGATCCGGGCACGCCCGATCTCTACACGCAGTATCTCGGCAGCCTGGTCGCCGACGGCCGGCACCTCGGCCGGGCACTCCGGGAACAGATCGCGGCCAAGATGATCGCGCTGGCGATTGCCGAGCGGGACGAAGGCCGCATCGACACCGCGCTCGACGCAGGCAATTTCTCGGGCGACCTGTTGAACGGCATCGGCTACGACCTCGTCAACGCCGGCCTGAAGATTGATCGTGCGATGGCGATGATCGATGCGCGCCTCGCGCAGTCACCCGATGACCCGTATGCGCTCGACAGCAAGGGCTGGGCGCTCCATCGTCTCGGTCGCGACGACGAAGCGCTGACGTGGTTCGACCGGTCGATCGCGATCCTCGCGAAGGACGGCGACGCGGACAAGGACGTGCGCGAAGCCCATGCGACCGGGCTGACGCACAAGGGTGAAGTACTGTGGAAGCTGGGCCGCGCGAATGACGCGCGCGAAGCGTTCGCGCAGGCGCGGAAGATTCAGCCGGACAACGCGGACCTGGAAGAAACACTGAAGCGGTTGAACGTGGAGGCGAGCCCGGACGGCGCGGCGTCGCCCGGTACAAGCGGTACGAGCGGTACGTAACGACACGCGCCGCGCGCCGTGATTTCAAGGAGCGACGCCGCGTAACGCGTCGTCACTCCTCGCCTTTCGCGCCCGGATTGAGCATCACGACGAAGCCGGCCACGCCGACGACCAGCGCGATCGCGCCGCCGCGCAGCGCCATCGCGTTGTCGAACAATAGCCCCGTCACGACGGCCATCATCCCCGCGAGCGAGACGAACACGGCGATCGCCGCGACGACGATTCTGGATTGGCGGCGTATCATTGCGCCCCCTCCGGGTTACGCGGCCGCAGCCGCTACGTCGGCATCGTCGCCGCGAATCAGCAGCACCGGGCACTTCGAGCCGCGCACGAAGCGCTCGGCGACACTGCCGAGCAGCACGCGCCGGATGCCGCGCCGCCCGTGCGTGCCGACCACCGCGAGATCGATCCCGCCTTCCTTCACGTAGCGCTGCAGGCGTTCCGAGATGTCCTCGCCGATGCTCTCCGTCTCGACGAGTTCGGCTTCGCCTTTCGCACCGGCGAGCGCGATGACCTGTTCGGCTTCGCGCAGCACCTTGCGTCCGTCGTCGCGCATTTCCTCGACGAGCGCGTGCGGATCGAAACGGCCCGCGTAAGTGAACAGCACCGACTTGTCGACCACATACACGGCACTGACTTGCGCGTCGCCTGCCAGCGCGACCTTTACGGCCTCGGCAAGCGCCAGTTTCGACGAAGCGCTGCCGTCGACGGCCACCATGATCTTCTTGTACATGCAAACCTCGCTGGGGTGAATTGCCGCGCGGCTGGGTGCGCGCGGCCCTGTCACCATCATCGGCGGACGGCGGGTTCGAATGTTGACGGCGATCAAGCGAGCGACCATGCCGGCTGCGACCGGCCGACGCAGGGCGCGGCACGCGCGCCGGAGCCCGCACCCTTGTGCGTCTTCGCGTATGCGGCGCGCGATACGCGTGCTTGTCGGACCCGCCGGCGCACGACGGAATCCGCCGGGCCCGCGGCGGCCGCGCGCCGCCCGTGCGCACCGGAATCGAGCGGTCACCATGCCGAAGGCGCTATCATCGGATGTGCGACTTTCGTCCGGCCCTTATTTGCCGGCCCACTTTCAACTCGCTCAACCGACATGACAACGACTACCGAACGCGTGGACGGCGCCGCCCAGCATCTCGTCGCCGCCCGCCATGCCGGCTCGCCCGGCCCGCTGCTGCCCGATGCACTGCGCCCCGACGACATCGACACCGCGCTCGCGATCCAGCAGCGCGTGGCCGACCTGCTCGGCGAATCCGTCGGCGGATGGAAATGCGCGCTGCCGCCGCCCGACCGCGTGATCCTCGCACCGATCTTCGCGTCGACGATCCGCGAGGCCGATGCGCCGTACCGCGTCGTCGGCGGCCCGATCGTGCGGATCGAACCGGAAATCGCGTTCGTGCTCGATCGCGACCTGCCCGCGCGCGAACAGCCTTACGACGAACAGGACGTGCGCGACGCGATCCGCGAGGTGCGCATCGTGATCGAGGTGCTCGGCTGCCGCTATGCGGAGCCCACGCGCGCGTCGAAGTTCGAACTGCTGGCCGACGGGCAATTCAACCAGGGGCTGTGCGTCGGCCCGGTCGTGCCCGACGGGCTGAACGTGCCGCTCGAGACGCTGGCGCTGTCGTTCGAAGGCGCGCTGAACCGCACGATCGACGGCCGCCATCCGGACGGCGATCCGCTGAAGCCGCTGGTGTGGCTCGTCAACTTCCTCGCATCGCGCGGCGACCCGGTGCGCGCCGGGCAGATCGTGACGACCGGATCGTATGCGGGCGCGATCGACGTGCCGCTCGGCGATGCGCTGACGGTTCGCTTCGGCGAGCTCGGCAGTTTGTCGGTGACGTTGACGGCCTGATGCACGCGGCGCGCGGGCCCGGCTGACCGGGCCGGCCCCGGTCGCCAATCGCCGCCGTCCGGCCGTTCAACCATCCCTGGACGACGTGACGTCCATGACAAACCGCAGCAACTCACACGGAGTGACTCCGATGGGTGAAACGACGGGCCCGATCACAGGCACCGCTCGCTACCGGACGGCGAACGTGCACGATGTCGACGCACTCGTTCAACTGATCAATTCAGCATACCGCCCGACAGCGACTGCAGCCGGATGGACGCACGAAGCGGCGCTCGTCGACGGTCCGCGAATTGTGTCGTCACAGCTCGTCGATACGCTGCACGCCCCGAATTCCGTACTGCTGATCGCCGACGTGGACGAGCAGATTGCCGGCTGCATCGAAGTCAGGAAAGACGGAAACGTCGCCTATATCGGCACGCTCGCAGTTTCGCCGTCGGTACAGGATCGCGGGCTCGGCAAGGCGTTGCTGAACGAAGCCGAACAATTCGCCTGCCGGCGCTGGCAGATCGGAAAGGCCGTCATGGTCGTCTTGTCGGCACGCAGCGAACTGATCGACTTCTACTTGCGCCGCGGCTATACGCGAACCGGGGAACGGACGAGCTACCCGTTCGACGCGGGTGTGGGCACACCGCGCGACCACACCCTGACGATCGAGACGCTGACGAAAGACATCGCGCGGGACTGACACCGCGAGCACTCGCGTTCTGTGCCGGCGCGACTGCCCTGCCATCCGCTCTTTCGGCCACACCGTGATAACGTTGCACATCCCCGCGCCCACCGCGCCCTACTCCTTGGCATGCGCACCGCTTTCACGCCGATATCGAACATGTCGCTGACACCGCTTCCCGCCCTGCTCGACGAAACCCTGCGCACCGTCGTGCGCCGCTACCGGCTGCCGCCGCTCGACAGCGCGTCGTCGCCGGCCGACGCCGCGAACCCGGCCGCCACGCTTGCGATCGTGATCGAGGAAGCGCGCAGGATGCGAAGCGACGGGCACACACCCGACGCAGCGCTGCGGCAGCGCTTCATCGACGCCCTCGCACAGATGATCCGCGATGCGATGGATACGCATTCCGGCGATCCCGCGTTTCAGGCCGCGGTGCTGCGGCACGATGCGCCGAGCGTGCGCGAATACGCGTCGTTGTCGGCACACGCGGAGCAGGACCGTCGCGCGCTGCACTCGGCCGTCAACGCGATCGCGCACCCGGCCAAGCTCGAGCGCAGCGCCCGGCCGTGGCAACGCGACGGGCTCGCGCGGCTGCATGCGGCCGCCACCGGCGCGTCGTGGGCCGATCTGCACGACACGCTGCGGCACCTGCTCGCACTGCCCGACATGAAGACCGACCCGGCCTTCGAACAGGACATCGTCAAGCTGAAAGACAGCCCCGCGCTCGAACGCCTGCTGCGTGTCGACGCCCTGGCATCGGACGAGCACGTGCGCCGCTACCGTGCGCTGTGGGTGCGCCAGGGCCCGCTCGAAGGCAGCTCGGTCGCCGTTGCACAGGGCGTCGCATCGCAGCAGCGCGGCGCAGCCGTCGAAGCGCTGGCCGCGCAGGCGCTCGACGCGCTGGCCCGCAGGCTCGACGCCGTCGACGCACGCCGCACGTACCGGGTGGTGACGTCGATGCGCGTGCCGTCGTCGATACCGGGCCGGCACGACCGCGCGAAAACCGAATGGGACGCGATCCTGCTCGAACGCCCTCGCGGCGATGACCCGGCGCCCGCGTGGAACGTGCGCTTCCTCGTCGAAGCGAAAGCGTCCGCGGATGCCGCGACGACCGATCTGCCGCGGCTGCTGCGCGGCCTGACCCTGCTCGCGCAGGCCGACCCGGACACGATCTATTCGTTCGAGACGCATCAGGGCACGGTGCGCGTGCACGGCGCGTCGCTGCGGGCGCTGACGACCGACGACGCCGCACTGCAACGGGAAGTGCTCTATTGCTGCGATGCGTCCGCGGACGCGACGCCGCGCCTGCTGGGCGCCGCGAGCCGGATGCAGTTGCTGTCGGCGCAAGCCAGCCTCGAGTACGCGAGCGCACTCGCGCAACAGCCGCACACCGTTCCTGACGGCCTCGGCGTCGTCTGGCACGCGCTGCTGACGATGCCGCAATGGCATGCGGTGCTGCACCAGTACCCGTCGTTGCGGCAGGTGCGCGAGCTGATGGTGGCGATCGACGACTTGCGGGCCGCGATCGACGAGGTCGATGAAGGCGGCGCGGCCAGCAGCGTGTACGCGTGACGCACGAAACGAGCCGCCGCGCGGCGGCCGGAACACGCGGCCCGCTCAGTTGGTGAGCACGCCGAACGGCAGCGTCCATCCCGCCAGCCGGCCGCCATCCGCCCAGCGATCGCCGGTCGCATCGCACGGCAGCAGAATCGGCGCGGCCGCGCATTCGAGCGTTTCCTTCGGCGTATGGCCGAACTCAGCCTTGAACAGCCGGTGGAAATACTTCTCGTCGGGAAAACCGTGCGCCCACGCGATTTCCGCGATGCGCTGATGCCGGCGCTGCGGGTCGCCGAGCACGTGGTACGCATGACGCAGCCGCCGCCGCGTGATCTGCCGCATCACGCCGCCGTCTTCCTTGAACAGCTGGTAGAGCCGCGCTCTCGACACGCCGATGTCGCGGCAGATCCGGTCGGGATCGAGGTCGGGCTCCAGCAGATGCACGTCGATGTAGCGGCGGACCCGCTCGGCCAGCGCCCCGTCGATCGGGCCGCGTGCGTCGTGCAGCGCCTGCGCGGTCGGGGCAACCGCCGCGGCGAGCAGCAGCAGCATCGACTGGACGATGCTCGGGATCTCGTGCGTGCGCAGATTCGGCAGATTGCGGAACAGCGACAGCATGTGGTCGCCGAGCAGCCGCCCGACGCCGCTCGTCAGCGTCTGCCCGTGCGCCTGCGCCGCATGGCTCGGCAGCAGGTACCTGGGCACGACCAGGCTGATCACGTCGCCGGCCTCGACCCTGCAGTCGTTGATCTGCGCGACGTCGTACACGAACACGTCGCCGGCGCCCTTGACCAGTTCGGGCCCGCCGGTGTGGCTGGCCATCCGGCCACCGAGCAGCAGGGTGAAGCGGATCGAATCCTGTCCGTCGAGGCGGATCCGCCGCGTGGTCCGATGCACCCGGTAGGCCGGCGCGCGAGATCGCCAGTGGCGGCCCGACAGGATCAGCGGGCCGAGCGCCGCGCCGCTCGCTTCCGCATCGAACGCGCCGTGGCCGCCGTCGTCTTCCAGGCGACAGTCGCACAGCATGTCCTTGACCCAGACGTGGAACCTGTCCCGCTCGGGGTAGTCGATGGTGCGAAACTTGAAAACGGGGACGAATGCCGTTTGATCCATGACAGTGTTTTTATCGAGCCGACACGAGAGGATAGATCGGTTCGCAGATTATCGGACCCAACTGCGCCGGCGCAAGGCCGGCGCGGCACATCGTCCACCCAGGCGGTCGACGGGCGCCCCGCGACGGGCGCCGTCGTTGCCGCGGCCATCAGCGTTGCGGATGGCATTCCCAGTTGTTGTACGTCGGCCGATCGATCGGCGTGAGCCCCGGAATCATGAACACCGTACAGCCGAAACGCCGCCCCTTGCCGGTCGTCGCGTCGTAACTCACCTTCTGGCCACCGAGCCCGTCCTTCTTCCCGTACTGCACGTTCGCGATCGTGATCTCGTCCGACGACGCGAGCCCGAGCGTCTTCGCGGTCGACGTCTGCACGTCGACCATGTTCATCTGCGTCGAACCGCACGCGGACAACACGAGGCCGACGGCCGCCGCGCCCAGCGCCGTCCGCAAGGTGACGGCGCACTGCAGGATCTGCTTCATGGTTTCTCCTTCGAATTCCCGGTGGGGCACGATTACGAGCCCGGCGTAAAAAAGCTGGACTGGATCTGGCTGCCGACGTTCGCGACGAACGATTGCCAGACGAGCGCCAGCGCCCCCGCGGCATTGACGGCCAGCGCCGGCCATGACCCGTCCTGCGGATCCAGCGTCGACGTGCTCCACGTCCCGTTCCGATAGCCGGCCACGAGGAGGAGCGACGCGTTCGGTGTGCCCGTGTCCTGCCAGGCGACGGTCACGTTGCCGGCCGCGTCGATCACCAGCGGCGGGTACTGGAGCGCCGAGCCGTTCAGGTGTTCCGTCAGCCGCTGCAACGCCCCCCAGTTTCCGCCGGCATCGGACACGCTCGCCTGCAGGACCGCGCCCCCTTCCGCCCACATCGCGGCGGCCACGCCGTTTTCGTTGACGGCCAGCATCGGCGTCGCGATGAAACCCGTCGGCTCCGCGATCGCCGGCGCCACGGGCTGCGAGGGCTGCCATCCGGTTCCGGCGACGTAACGCTGCGACATCGTGGCGGTGTAGATCTTCCCGCCCGTCACGTCGAGTTGCCCCCAGAGCAGCGTGATGTTGCCCTTCGCGTCCATGCCGGCGACCGGCGAGATGATCGTCGTGAACAGGCTCGTATTCGATACGGCCTGGTTGACGTTGGTCCAGCCGTTGGTCGCGTCGTAGGTGGCCGTCCACAACGCCGACTTCGTATGGTTGGTCTGCCGCCACGCAAGCACCGCGCGGCCGGACGACAGGACCGACAGCATCGGCCTCACGTTGTCCGTATCGCCGGTCACCGCGCCCGGCCCGGTCTGCACCGGCATCTGGACCAGCGCCGTCGGCGACCACTGTCCGGCCTGCGTATAGCGCGTCCACGCGATGCGCGTGTCGAGCAGGCTGATCGACTGTGTCCATGTAACGAGCGCGTTGCCCTGGCTGTCCATGCCGGCCGAATAGGACGAACCGGCCATGTCCGGCACCAGTGCGACCGGTGTGCCCCAACCGCCATTCGGGGTGTACGGGCGTGCCCACAGGGCGTACGTGTTGGGGCCCGGCGTCCACTCGGTCCAGAAGGCGACCGCCTGCCCGCTCGCGTTGCCGACCAGTTGCGGTTGCACCCCAGTCAGCGAATTCATCGCATGCGAACCGTCGCTCGTGTCGAGCCGCGTCGCGCTTCCCCAACCCGAGCCCGGCACATAGCGTGCGCCCCACATCTCGTTGCCGGTCGTGCCGGCCGTGCCGTTGGTCATCCAGGTGGCGAGCGCGTTGCCGCTCGCGTCGATGGTCACGCTCGGCTCGCCTTCCGGCCCCTTGCCGTCCACCGCGGCGGCCTTCGACCAGCCGGCCTGCGGCTGCGTGGTCCCGCCGCCCGTCGGCCCGCCATTCGAGCCGCCGTTCGAGCCGCCGCCGGGCGAGGTCGAACCGGACGGTGAACCGGGATTGTTCGGCGACGACAACGATGCGCCGCCGTTCGTGGCAACGTCGTCACCGCCGCATGCGGACAGCGCGAGCGCGGCTGCCATGACCATCCATGCAATGGGTTTCATCGGAATCCTCTTTTTCTCTTTCCGGCGTACTCTCGTCTGCCGTTCGCCGACACGCTGTACCGCACCGATCGGCATATTGATAAGCAATGCTATTGAACAGGCACGAAAGCCGCCGTCCGTTCGCCCCCCGTCATGATCGGCTCCGTCGTGCGGACCGATGCGAACACCGCCCTCGGCAGACCGCCCCCGTCGGGCAACGAGGACGACGACAGACGTCTATCGTCGAAGGTCCGTCGCTGCCGGCTGCATCTTAATTCAGGCGGTCCGGATTCAAGGTGGCGATGCGTCCACACTGAGTGGACTTCCATTTCGCCGGCCCGCCTGCGCGCGCTCGCGGCCGGGGCCGCGGGTGCGGTACGATACGCGCCGGGGCGAAACGCCTCACCTGAGAGACCCGGCCGCTGCGGCCCCACACCCGGCACAAGAAAAAAATGCCCAGAAACCCATTTCTGCACCGACACCTGTTCGCCGCGCTGGCGGCCGGACTGTTCTGGATTCCGGCTGCCCATGCCAGCGGCGACGATGGCTGCTACGCGCCCACCACGCTCCGGCAGACCGCCTACTCGTGCGCCAACCTGCCGATGCTGAGCCCCGCGAACGACACGCGCATCAACGCGATGCTGATGATGGTCGACAGCGCCAAGGTCGCGCAGGCGTTTCCGGACCCGAAGACGATCCCCGCGAAAGACCGGATCAACCAGATCATCGTGCCGTTTCCGATGGACTTCTCCGGGTGGATCTACATCGGGCAGAAGGAGCCTGACGCGACCGCCAAGACCGACAACGCGGCGGATAGCGACGCGTCGTCGAACCGCTACGCCGACGGCGAAGGCAGCATCTGCCGCAGCATGAACTCGGGCGCCGACGCGTTCAACGACGCACTGGGCGGTGCCGGCGGCCTCCCCGCCGACGAAGCCGCACGCCTGCGCGCGGCCCGCGCCGACATCGCGCAGAAGACCTGCGCCGCCGGCGGCGCGAGCGCCGCGTGGACGAAACCGCCGGTCAAGTCGCCGCTCGGCCAGCAGTTCGCCGCGTACCTCGACGGCACGAACGCGTTCTACCGCGCCGATTTCCTCACCGCGACCCGGGCCTTCGCGAACGCGTCGCACAGCGCGAACCCGTGGCTGAAGGAAACCGGGCTCTACATGGCCGGGCGCGCGCAGCTGAACGCCGCGCAGGCCAACGTGTTCGACAACGACAACCCGACGCCGTCGCTCGGCCGCGTGTCGAAGGTGTCGCTCGACGCCGCGAATACGGTGTTTCGCACCTACCTGAAGGTCTATCCGCAGGGACGCTACGCGACCTCCGCGAACGGGCTGTTGCGGCGGGTCGCATGGCTCGGCGGCAACGTCACGCAGCAGGCCGACCTCTACGGCCACGCGCTCGCGCGCTGGTCGCCGGCGACGTCGAACGTGCCGCTGATCCAGCTGGCGAACGAACTCGACAGCAAGCTGCTGTTCGGCTCGGAATTCGACGCGCGCCAGATCCAGTCGCCGACCGTGCTCGCGACCGTCGACCTGCTGCGCATGCGTACGTCGGACAACAGCGATTCGAGCCGCAGCAAGCCGCTGACGCTGGACGAACTGCAGGCGCAGAAGCCGCGCTTCGCGAACGCGCCCGCGCTCTACGACTACCTGCTCGCGACCTGGTATGTCCAGATCGGCCACAAGCCGGACGCCGCGCTTGCGTTGCTGCCGCAAGCGCCCGCCGAGCCGCTCGACTACTTCGGCCTGAGCCAGCAGGCGCTGCGCGGGTTCGCGCTGGAGGATAGCGGCCAGGCCGACAAGGCGCGCCAACTGTGGCGCGACCTGATCCCGCTCGCGAAATTCCGCTTCCAGCGCGAGGCGCTGGAACTCGCGCTCGCGATCAACCTGGAACAGGCCGGGCTCGTCAACGATGCGTTCGCCGACGATTCGCCCGTGCAGAACGCCGCGATCCGCGCCGTGCTGCTGCGGCGCGCCGCCAATGCGGACCTGCTGCGCGCGCAGGCACAAAACCCCGCGGCCGGCAGCGCGCTGCGCGACACCGCGCTTTACACGCTGCTGTACAAGGAGCTCACGCGTTCGCACTACGCCGAGTTCATCGCCGATGCCGCGCTGGTGTCCGGCACGCCTGCCGATCCGTTGAAGCCGTTCGTCGCGCCCGGTGCGAAAACCGAAGACGGCTACACGTGCCCGTCCGCGCGCGACATCGCGGCGACGCTCCAGCAGAATCCGGCCGACGCGAAAGGGTTGAACTGCCTCGCCGAGTTCGTGCGCGTCAACCCGCTCACGGCCAACCTCGAAGGCGATGCGGTGCCTCCGTGGATGCGCAACGCGTCGTCGGCGAACGCCGCGCGCGTGCCGCCGACGCTCGGCGCGGCGCCGTCGCAGTTCGCTGGCAAGCCGTACGAGCGGATGTCGAGCTACGTGACGGTGATGGCCGATGCGCAGGCGAACCCGACCGACCGCGCATATGCGTACTACCGCGCGATCAGGTGCTATGCGCCGGCAGGCTCCAACGAATGCGGCGGCAAGGACGTGCCGAAGAACGTGCGCAAGCGCTGGTTCGATACGCTGAAGGCCAGCTACGCGGGCAGCCTGTGGGCGCAGAAACTCCGCTACTACTGGTAAGCGCCGCGTGAAGCGTGTCGCGTATGTCGCGTATGTCGCGTTTATCACGTGTATGGCGCTGCTGCTGGCCGGACGCGTCGCGCTGGCCGGCACCGTCGATGCCGCGCAGTACGACACGTTCTGGCTGTGGGCGGGCGTGAAGCCGCAGGCGGTCGTGCGCGGCGCCCGCGCCGTCTACGTGCTGCAAGGGCAGATCGAGGCCTCCCCGCGCGACGAGTCGCAAGTACGCGTGATCGCGCAGGGCGTCGCGCTGCCACCCGCGCCGCATGCGCGCGTGTGGCTCGTCTATCGTGCGCATACGCTGCGCTGGACGCCGCGCGTCACGCAGATCATGCTCGCGCAACTCGAACGCTGGCGCGCGTCGGGTCGCACCATCACCGGTATCCAGATCGACTTCGATGCACGCACGCGCCACCTGCAGGACTACCTCGAATTCCTGCGGACGCTGCGCGAGACGCTGCCCGCCGATTGCCGGCTGAGCATCACGGGGCTGCTCGACTGGAGCAGCCGCATCGATACCGACCAGGTCAACCAGCTCAGGGGGATCGTCGACGAAGTCGTCGTGCAGACCTACCAGGGCCGCCGCACGATCCCCGACTATGCGGACTACCTGCCGCGCGTCGCGCGGCTGCAGTTGCCGTTTCGCATCGGCATCATCCAGGGCGGCGAATGGGACGCGCCGCCCTACCTCGCGGCAAACCCGTGGTTCCGCGGTTATGTCGTGTTCCTGCGCAACGGGTAGCGAGAAACACGCGTCGACGTCGATCGTTCCCGTACCCCGGATTCACTCCGGGCGCGGCGAACCCGCATCCACATACACCCACGCGCTGACGCCCGATTCCAGCACCACGCGATCGCGGCGATACGCGTCGACTTCGTAGTCGTCCGCGTGCTGCAGTTCCTCGCGCGTGATCGCGAACACGGTGCCCGTGACGCGGTCGCCCGGTCGGCCGGTATAAGCCACCACCGGATGATGCGTCTTCCCGCTCGTCGCGACCACCTCCGGATCGTCGATCTTCAGCATCGTCATCGCGTAACCGGGCATCGCATCCTCGCGACCGTCGAGCCTGCGGCCGAAGGTGGCGAGCTGCACCGGTTCGAGTTGCAGCGTGCCATAGGAAAAGAGGTGCTCGGAGAAAGTCGGGGCGGTGCTGGACATGATTGAACTCGATAAAAAACAGGACAAACGAAACGTAACGCAGATCGCCCGCTGGCTTACGCACCGCCCGCGATCGCGCCGCCGAGCCCGGCAAGCGCAATCACGAGCAGCGCACCCGCCGACGAGGCCGTGATCCATCGTTGCTTGCGGTGAATCAGCGGATGGTTGATCGCGGCCATGTAGCCGGCCATGATCGTGAAATCGACCGCGATCCACAGCACGGCCAGGATGGCCAGGCTCACGCGGGAATCCGGCGTGATGCCGACGAACTGCGGAAAGAACGCGACGAAGAACAGCAGGTCCTTCGGGTTCGCGATGCCGACGAGAAAGCCGCGCACCACACCCGGCAAGCGCCACGCTTGCGACGCCGGTTCGCCTGGCGCGGCACAGTTGGCGTCGCGCGTACGGCCGGCGCGCCATTCGCCGAGCAGCGTCCGGACGGCCAGCACCGCGATGAAGACGCAACCCGCCACGTGCAACCCCGTGAGCAGGCGATCGCTGACGAGCACGACGCCGAACACCATCAGCATCGCCCCCGCGATCATCACGAGGCTCGCGGCATTCGCGCCCACCGCGGTCAGCATGCCCTGGCGGAACCCGCGCCGCGCGACGGTGCCGACCACGAGCATGACGACGGGGCCGGGCGTCGCGATGAGCAGCACGATCGCGGCGAGATAGGCGAACAGCAGCGGGTAATGGAGTGCCATGACAAAAAGTTGTTGGATGGATCGACGCGCGTGCGCGCTACGATGGCATCATCGGGATTCAGCGCAGCGGATTGCACGGTTTTTTGCAGTATCGCGTGCCCGGCCCGCTGGTGAAAAACGGAAAATCCTGTCGAATGACATGAGTTTTATTCATATTCAAGCCCCGTGAAGGCCAAACCGCTTCCCCCTGTCTACGCGTTGCGCGCATTCGAAAGCGCCGCGCGCACCGGCTCGTTTACGCTTGCCGCCGAGGAACTGAGCCTCACGCAGAGCGCGGTGAGCAAGCACGTCAGGACGCTCGAGGCCTACTTCGGCCGGAAACTGTTCGTCCGGCGCGGCCCCAGGATGACCGTGACGGCGGAAGCGCAGATCCTCGCGTCGGGCCTGCGGCGCGGCTTCCGGCAGATCGAGGAAGCCTGCATGCTGTTCCAGTCGCAACGCGACGTGCTGCGGCTCAAGGCGCCGTCCACGCTCACGATGCGCTGGCTGCTCGACGCGCTGGCCGCCTTTCGCGACACGCGGCCCGCATTCGAGGTGCAGATCGCGAGCGTGTGGATGGATGTCGACACCGTCGATTTCTTCAGCGAATCCTACGATTGCGCGATCTTGCTCGGCACGGGCAAGTTCGGCGAGGCCACGCAGTGCGTGAAGCTGTTCGACGAATGGCTGATTCCGGTGTGCTCGCGTGCGACCGCGACGGTCGCACGCACGAATCCGGCGGCGTGCGAGCTGATCCACCCGTCGCCCGACCGGCGCGACTGGCGCCGCTGGCTCAAGGGCAGCGGCCACGACCTGGAGGTGGACATCACGCGCGGGCAGGTGTTCGACATGCTCGAACAGGGCATCGCGGCGGCCATCGCCGGCCACGGCATCTCGATCGGCGATCTCGCGCTGTGCGCGACGGCAATCGACGAGAAGCAGCTCGTGCTGCCGTTCAAGACGGCCGTCAATACCGGCGACGCGTACTACCTCGTCTGGCCGGAAGACTCCGGCAAAGCCGCGCAGGTGCGCGAACTCCTCGCGTTCCTGGAAGGCCGGATGCCGCGCCTGACGTTTCCGGGCATCCGCTTCAACGGGCCGGGCTGAGCCCTGCGGCCGGCGAACCGGCCGCCTGGGCGACGGCGCGACGGCGCTGACGGGCGCTACCGGCTACGGTTACCGGGTGCCGCCAGCCGTCCAAAAACGACGCAGCCCGCCGAAGCGGGCCTGCGTCGAGCGTCACCGTTACGCCTGCACGAAAGCCAGCAGGTCGGCGTTGAGGACGTCCGCGTTGACCGTCAGCATCCCGTGCGAATAGCCCGGATAGGTTTTCAGCGTGCCGTTCTTCAGCAGCTTGATCGACTTCAGCGCGGCATCCGCGATCGGCACGATCTGGTCGTCCTCGCCATGCAGCACGAGCGTCGGCACGGAGATCGACTTCAGGTCTTCGGTCTGGTCCGTTTCCGAAAACGCCTTGATGCCTTCGTAATGCGCTTTGGCGCTGCCTTCCATCCCCTGCCGCCACCAGTTCCGGATGACGCCCTGATGCACGGTTGCACCTTCGCGGTTGAACCCGTAGAACGGGCCGCTCGGGACATCGAGGAAGAACTGCGCGCGATTGTCGGCGAGCGCCTTCCGGAAGCCGTCGAACACCTCGAGCGGCAAGCCTTCGGGGTTCGAATCGGTTTTCAGCATCAGCGGCGGCACCGCGCTGACCAGCACCGCCTTCGCGACGCGGCCGGCCGGCTCGCCGTGCTTCGCGACGTAGCGTGCCACTTCGCCGCCGCCGGTCGAATGACCGATGTGCACCGCGTTGCGCAGGTCGAGCGCTTCGACGACCGCGAACGCATCGGCCGCGTAGTGATCCATGTCGTGGCCGTCCGACACCTGCGTCGACCGGCCGTGGCCGCGCCGGTCGTGCGCGATCACGCGATAGCCCTTCTGGACGAAGAAGAGCATCTGCGCATCCCAGTCGTCGCTCGACAGCGGCCAGCCATGGTGGAACATGATGGGCTGCGCGTCCTTCGGGCCCCAGTCCTTGTAGAAAATCTCGACGTGATCCTTCGTTGTGACGTATGGCATCGCGATGCTCCTGTGACGTGGATGAACATGGCACACTGGCCGGGAGCCATTATCGGACAGTATTGTTAAACGATGACGCCACGATGCAAGCGAGCGTCGGCAATCCGGTCAACGTGGGCGCTGCCACGAAGGGCGAACGATGGGGCTGCGTCAGCTGTATAAGGCTGGAATGGGCCGAACAGACAGCGTCAGATCGTCTGAGTCGGTTCGGCCCATCTCCGCCACAGGCAACGTCAGTATCAACGTCTGCAGTTCCCCCCAAAACAGCCACCCAACGCCCACAGGCGTGTTTTTCCGAACGCAGAAACAGCAATGAATGGGGCGGCGGCACGCCCTGATGGCGCCCTTGTCCTAGCGTAAGAGCTCGACAATCACGACATCAGTGTCGTCTCGCGCCCTCAACACGAGCCGCGTTTCATTGCGAACGGCAATGCCATCGCGTTGCGCCAGCCTGATCGGCCCTACGTCCAGTCGCCCATGATCCGCAACCAGGTAAGCAGAACCGGGCGTCGGCAAAACGTGCTGCATTGCCGTGCCTTCGCGCAGCGTCGCGATACGCAAACGTGCGTCGGCGTGAATGGGCAACGCGCCGGCGCGGACATCCTCCGGATCGCCGCTCGCCAGCGTAACGAATCGGCCCTCGCGACATCCTGGCGAACAGACGCGCGTCGCGCAGCGCGGCGTACCGGCAGGTGTGTGCGGACGGAGCCAGATCTGGAACTGCCGCGCGGGTATGTTTTCCTCATTGCGCTCGGCATGATGGATCGCCGTGCCGGCACTCATCACGTGGACGGAATTGGCAACCAGGCGCGCGCGATTGCCCGCGTCGTCTTCGTGGGTGATGGCCCCCGAACGCACCCATGTGACGATCTCGACGTCGCGGAGAGCACGAAGCCCGAGGCCCGCGTACTGCGCGAATTCGATGTCGTTCCACATATGGAGCGGACCGAGCGGCGCATGGTCAGCGTGCCCGACGTCGCCCGCGCGGAAATGTTGGCGGACATCAACGCCGTCGCGCCGGATTGCGTCAAGCGAAGGAAAAGATCGATGTTCAATCATGACGATGCTCGATTCGCGTGCGCCGGGCGTGGATCGCGATCGTCGAAGACCGCGTCCACCACACCCCGCGTGCTCAGCCTGGCTCAGATCTGCTGCTGGCCGCCGTCGACGAACAATTCGATACCGTTCACGAAGCTCGCGTCGTCCGAGGCCAGGAACAGCGCCGCGCCGGCGATCTCTTCCGGCTCACCGAGGCGCCCCATCGGAATCAGGGAAGCCAGGTAATCGGCAAGCCCTTGCCGTTGCGTGGCGTCGTCACCGGCAAGGTCGAGCAGGCCGGGCGTGCGAGTCGCGCCCGGGCTGATCGTGTTCACGCGGACGCGGCGCTCCTTGAGGTCGAGAATCCAACTGCGTGCAAAGGCACGCACCGCCGCTTTCGAAGCCGAATACACGCTGAACGCCGCGGTGCCTGCGCTACCCGCCGTCGAGCCGGTGAGAATCACCGATGCGCCCTCGGCAAGCAGCGGCAGCGCCTTTTGCACCGTGAACAGCACGCCCTTCACGTTTCGGTCGAAGGTGTCGTCGTAGTGCGCTTCGGTGATGCTGCCGAGCGGCAACATCGAGCCGCCGCCGGCGTTCACGAACAGCACGTCGAGGTGCCCCTGTTCTTCCTTGATTTGCGCATACAGCGCGTCGAGTTCATCCAGCCTGGTGGAATCCGAACGTACGCCGGTCGCCTTGCCGCCGGCTTCGCGAATGCCCTGCACGGCGGCATCGAGTTCCGCCTGGCGGCGGCCCGTGAGATAGACGTGAGCGCCTTCCGCCGCGAAGCGTTGAGCGGTGGCGAGACCGATACCGCTGGTTGCGCCGGTGACGAGTGCGATCTTGTTGTCGAGTTTGCGTGCCATGGTGATTCTCCTTGCGGTTGGTAAGTGGGTAACTGCGTTCGGTGTTGCGTGCTGCGATGTGAGGAGAATATCGACGGCCTGATCGTTTCGAAATAGAATTAATCGCAATCAAACGTTGCATAAATGAAATGATGAGGGGAAATGGCTCAACTACCTGATTTCGAAGGGCTCGCGATGTTTGCGAAGGTGGCCGAGCATGGGTCGTTTGCGGCTGCGGCGCGTGCGACGGGGGTGTCGGTCGCCACGGTCTCCCGCGGTGTCGCCCGCCTGGAAGAGCGGTTGGGCGCACGGCTGTTCAATCGCACGTCGCGCCAGCTGTCGCTCACCGAGTTCGGCCGGACAATCAGCGAGAAAGCCGGCGAGATCTATCGCCAGGCCGAGGAAGCGGAAAGCTCGGCGCGCGAAATGTCGGTGCAGCCACGCGGGCTGGTGCGTCTGGCCGTGCCGATGTCGTACGGGCTGCGCTGGGTTGCGCCGCTGCTACCGGGCTTTTTTCGCGCTTATCCAGAGGTGTCGATCGACCTGCATCTATCGGATGCGTCGGTCGATCTGGTCGCCGATGGGTTCGACGCCGCGCTGCGTATCGCCGCGCTTCCGGATTCATCCCTGGTCGCGCGGCGGTTGTGCGCAGTGACGCAATTCGTGGTGGCGTCGCCGGAATATCTGAGGCGTGAAGGACGGCCCACGCATCCGCGCGAACTGGCGGATCGTCCTTGTCTCTCGTACGCGTACCGCGCGCGTAGCGCTGTATGGCGCTTCACGAACGACCGAGGCGAGGAGGAACCGGTGATGCCGACGGGCCCGCTGCGCGTGACCAATTCCGATGCGCTGCTGCCGACGCTGCTCGATGGCCTGGCGATCGCCGAGCTGCCTGAATTCATCGCGGGCGAATATCTGGCCGATGGCCGCCTCGAGGCGATCCTGACCGACTGGTCGCTGACGAAGGGCGGTCTTTATTTCGTTACGCCGTCGGCGCGCGCGCGGCCCGCGAAAGTCGCGGCGCTGTCGGATTATTTTGCCGAGCACCTTTCCGAGCCAACATGGCGGTGGCCGAAATGATCGATCGGCGCGGTTGATCTGCCGGCGTCCATCGTTGCATTCATGCAATGATGGATTTCAAACGATTCTATTTCGACAATAACGTCCGATCCGTATTCTCCTTTCCACCGGCTGCACGACATTACGTCGCAAGCCACTCGACCAGGCAAAGGAGAATCACGACGAACACGCAAGTCACACCGAACACGCCCGATACCGCGACGGTTGCCTTCCCCGGCGCGCTGAACAACGCCACCGGCCCGGCAATCCGCTTCCAGGGCCTCATGTGGCCGGTGGCCGACCACGCGTTCGACAATGCCTCGTACGACGCCTTCGCCAATGGCTACTTCCTGAGCCGCGACATGATGAAGTGGTTCTGGAATGCCTACCCGATCGACGAAGCCGAGCGCAACGAACGCTATGCGTCGCCGCTGCGCGCCTCGCTCGACGAATTGAAGGGCTTGCCGCCCGCGCTCATCCGGACGGCGCAGTTCGACGTGCTGCGCGACGAAGGCGAGGCATATGGATATCGGCTCGACCAGGCGGGCAACGACGTGACGACGACCCGGTACAAAGGCACGATCCACGACTTTGGCCTGCTCAACGTGCTTGCTGCCGACGCACCGACGCGCGCCGCCGTGCAGCAGATGGCGACTGCGTTGAAGACGCGTCTGCAATGAATCGCATCCTTTCACGCCTTTATCGAGCCGATCATGAACAACGCCAAACAACTGCTTTTCGCTTACCTCGAATCGATTCGTGACCCACGCGCGGCCGGCGCACTGTTTGCCGACGACGGTGTTCTGGAACTCCCTTATCTGAAGTCGCTTGGCATTGACGGGCGAGCACAGGGGCCAAAAGCGATCGAAGGCTTCATCGCCTCGCTGCTCGCGAAAGTGCCGGATTTTGCGTTCAGAAATGTGCGTCTGCTGATCGAAACGCCTGAGCAGGTATTCGCCGAATATGAAGTCGAAGCGCTCGTTCCATCGACGGGGAAAATCTATCGCCAGTTGTACGCAGGGCGGCTGGTGGCACGCGACGGCAAAATCCTGCTGTTGCGCGAGGCACTGGATACGATGGCTGCGGCACACGCATTCTCGACGGCGCAGCCCATTTGAAGAGATGACGATGAAAGGCCGCTTGATCAATCGAAGCGGCCTGCCGATGTTTCATCCCGGCTGGTCGAACGCGGCTGGCCGCCGCTCTACAACGCGCGAGCGGCGCAGTTCGGCCCGTTGCCGCCGGTCATGCCGTCGCGGTTTCAAAGACCACTATCGGGGCGAAGCGGTCACTTGAATGGTCGGCTAACAGCTATCAGGAATACCTTATCCAAGTCTCAGAGAATTCGCATATTCACTGACGAAATCTCTCGTTCCGGTCTGAGCTCGCTTTGCACGCATCGTTTCCTTCACAAAGCTTTCGGTATCCGTCGAGTAATCCAGCGCGAGAAGCAGATGCGCTACAGAGAGAAATCGCATCGATAGGAGAGGCCATTTTATGCGATCACTTTGAAAGTCGGCTACTCCTGCAGCCATCTCTCGTAATGGCACCAAATATTTCTTCTCTATATCATCAATTCGCACCGAAGCCTCGGGTTGGTTGGAAGACAATTTGTTCCACACGCACAATCGCAAAAATTTCGTGACGAATATATCTGCTTGCAAACTGCCGAACCCCCATAGCGATATTGAGACTCGCTCGATATCTTGCTCGTTCTTGTAGAGAAGTGTTTCTGTCTTTCCATCCTCCCCCTTCAGCTCCAAACTTCCTCTTGAAACCAATAGCTGTTCGTGCTGCATAGCTTGGGTTTGCGAATGGATGAAGCTTTTCGCCATGTCGATGACGAGGTCAACATCATTTCCAAACCGAGCGCTATAGGTAAGCAATTTGTTCTTGCATTCAAAAAATACCGTCGTTCTCCCACCCTCTACCACAAAGTCACAGTCTCCAGCCTTATTCTTCTCATCGGACCTCTTCGATTTCCTATAGTCATACACTCCAGAAATTGACGCTATGCCACGCTGCAGGAGTTGCGCGCGTAGAAAGCGCTCGACCGAAGTTCCTAACGTGTCTCTAATGCTTTTCCTCGCTGTACAGCAGAACTCCACCACATGCTCCGCCAAAAGTGGGGCAACAAAGGAGCTAGGCAAAACAAGATATTCTTCGCTATGCAACTTCAGAAGCGGGCGTTTCTTATAATCCACCTTAAATTGCACTGGGAAGTGCAACTCTTGATTTGGACCAGCTAACACATGGCTTAGAGAATCAAGATAGCCGGCCATTTTGTCTTTCCCGCACCCCATTGCGCTGGCCATACTCGAAACGGAAATTATGGTTATCTTCAGATTCGACGATTGAGCCAGAATTCGATCAGCAAGCTTTATGAGAAAGGTGAGATGTAGCCCCTCGAATTTGAGCTCTCTCAATTCTTCCTCCGACCACAACTTCTGGTAAAGCCATTGAGCGTGCTTACACTTCATCTGGCTCAAGGTGAAGATTGAGTCATACAGGACACTTTTCTGCATGTAGGACAGTAGCTGGTCTGCATCAACGAAGACTTCCTCCCAATGAGAGTAAGGCTGAAGTTCTTCTACCGCCAAGACTGCTAAGCTTAGCGCCTTCAGCGTGTCATAGGCTGATGAACTAATCCATTTTGGCTCGGCCGAGATGTGCTTCATGGCCAAATTCATCAAAAATCCCCATGGGACTTGCGGATCCGGCGAACTGGTAATCGGCCCAAGACGGCGCCCCATGAGAAACTGGCCGACATTAGATTGAAACGGAATCGTCCGCTGCATGTCGGCAAGCGTCATATCCAGTAGCCGTCGGCCCCCAACTGACTTCGCCAACGCATCGAATTTCTGCGCTAACGCCGACTGAACGGCTGGTTCCATAGGAACATCTGTACCGTCTATCTGAACCGGAAATCCTTGGTCGATCAGGGTTCGCACTGCGCGGCCGACAGCGAAGTCGTTTTTGTGAATTGCCTCAAGCGTAGATTCGTCTTTATTTATTCCATACAAGGCGGCCCTATTTTCCCAAATTAAGGTGATCGCCTCTATCCAGTCAGCATCAGTAACTTCGCGGAGAGGATAACTTTGTCGGCATATATCGCCGATGACGGCGGCGAATCCATGATAGGGGTTTAATGCTTCCCCAAAAGCCACATTACGACGAAGTATTTCACTCCGTATTGCACCGACGCGCTTCCCGCAATCCTTCGTGCCGCCAATGAGTTGAGCTACGCGCTCATAGACTTTCTGGTAATGCAATGTGGGAATATCTGTAGCTTTATTATCATCCTTCTTTGCGGCCAGAGACTCATCCACAAGTCTTTTAAATTTTATGATATCCATTTTTCTCAATCTTAACCACTTAATAATAAGGAAGTCCGACGACATGGCCCTGGCTCTTGGCGACCAAGCGACCGTTCGGTGAATGAAACTGCCTCTTGAGTGTCCACGTGACTACGTCGGGCGTAGGTCTCTTCATGGCCGACTGCTGCCCGACGTAGGCGGCAGCACCCGACCCACAACGGTCCTTCGACCCTGCGCCACGCCAACGGCCGCCTCGAAGCTAGAGCAGCCACACACGTCTTGCTCACCACCCCGGAATCCCCGCTAACGTCGTAAGCGTGCCAACGAACACCGCGATGGCTGTCCAGAGAGCTGCATTTGCGTTCAGCGCCCCGCTTTGTTGATATGCTTTCTCAATCGCGACGCGCTTTTTCGATTCCTCTCCTGCGATGTATGACGCGTAATCCATAGGGTCTATCATCCCGCTCCACGGCGACTTTGTTTCGGGAATGATCTCAACTTTGCTTGCTCTGTACCAAAGCAAGGATGCGCGCAGGCCAACGAATAGAGTCGTGAAGGCAAGCAGCGTGGTTATCGGCTCTTTCATGTGGTCTTTACATCACAAGTCGATCTCTGGTTCGGGAGGATCGCCGAGCCTCATATTAGCCATCCAGTTGGACAACTCCTTAATTTGGCACTTGTACGCCAAAGTCCTGTTCGTGGCAGCAAATAGCGGACGGATGCTTCCAGTAATGAAATTCTCATCTTGCCATCCGATCCACGCATCAAAGTAGTGGCGCCACGCGCGATACATCGATCGAAACCTAGCACGCTGCCCATCTTCGGTTGAAATTCGCAATGCCCTCCTCACACGCGCTGCCAATATCGCACGGGTGTCTTGCGTTTTCTTCGCAGCAGACGTATTCATTTCATATTGTGTAAGAGGTCTGTCCTTCCAAACGGTCATCCAGAGAATCGCATCGATCAATTTGGCGAATTCTGCGATGGAAGTAAGTGCTAGCTTTGCATCGTCGAAGGCAACGATATACTGCGAGGCCGATTCATGCGCAAGAATATGGCGACGTTCAAATGTTTTGGCTAATCCAGCCCATAACGTTGAGACGTCCTCTATGATCGGACCTCCCGTCTGAAGCATCGCCCTTAATAAATAGGGATCTTCAACTCGTTTAGCCAGTGACTTCAGATCCTCACCGAACAACATTGAGAACGCTCTCTCCAAGCTGGCGACAGAATTAAAAGGAAGGACATGACTGACCAAATCTCCAACGCTAACGTTCTGTCTATGTAGCAGCGGCAGCACCTCAGCAACAGACATGAGTTTATCGCGGCCAAGCGCAAGCCCCCTCTCAAAATAAGGGGATCCGCTGTCGATAATCGTCGCCACCGTGACCTTAAAGTGAGTCTCAAGGGCTGATATCGCTGCTACCGGAAAGTGACGGTACAATTCCGCATCTGCCTCAGTTCCGAGTTTTGCGAGCGAACGCTCCAACGTCACCAATCGGTCCATCGTCTCGTAATACGAGCCCTCAACAAAGCCGTACCCTCTCCGAGCTTTAGCCTGAACAAGTTCGCTTTCGATATCTGTTGAGGATGCCTTTGCCATTTTTCTCAATACACGCCAAGAGTATTAGCTTGACAGAAGTAGCATTTCCGGCTGCCGGGGCCACTTTTCTGGTGTTCTACAAAAGACAAGTTGAAATCATACTCGCGACTGTCTCTTTGGCGAAACCACGAAGATCGATGTTGAAAGGGCTGATCCTCAAACAGTAGCTGCCATTCGACGGTCCGATCGCAGGGAAGGCGCACTACGGCTCTTGGCCGGAAGTCGCCGGTTGGCGCCGGTTGGCGCTCGGTGCGGCTCGACCGGTTGAATCCACCACCCGGATCTGCCACTCAACGATCCGACCAACTTGCCCGAGACCGGACGTCGAGTGAGCATGTGCTCGACGGATGGATCCTGCTGTAAAGTAGTCGTGACCACTGCGAATAACGTAGCGCCAATCAGGGAGCATGTATGGCCGAAATTCAAGCAACTCTGGCAAAACTGGCCGACCTATTGAAGGCGATTCAAAACGCCGCAGATGAGTTAGTAGGACTCGGCATCACAAAGCAGCCGCGACATCACCATAAGCGCAGCGACGTCGGTCATTACTTTGATCAGACATCGAAACACGTTGAAACCTTACGCGCCGCGATGCCAGAATTGTTCGGCGAGCTTCGGACGATCGACACCGAGCCGGACACTCCGATGGCAACTGATCCGCCATCAAATATGTACAGCCGCGCCCAGATGCTCGCACTCGCTCGCGACATCTCGCAGATCTTTGAGATTCGCGCAAATAGCGAGCTTGCAGCACCCGCAGCAGCAGAGAAGCCTCGTCGAGTGTTTATAACTCACGGCAATACCGAAGAGTGGCGCAAGGTTCAGCCGTTCATTGAGAAGGATGTGCGGATCGAGACCATCGAACTTGCCCAGGAGTACAACGGTCGTCAAACGATCATCGAGAAGCTGATCGCGAACGCGGATCGCTGCGACTCGGCCGTGATCGTTTGGACAGGCGACGATGTGGACGGCGCTGGGGTTAAGCGCGCCCGAGAGAACGTCATGCACGAGATCGGTTTCTTTCAAGGCCGCTACGGTCGTGGTCGTGTCATCCTGCTTCACGAGGAAGGCGTCAACGTTCCTTCGAACCTTTACGGTCTGGTCTACTCGCCTTTCCCTAAGGGAACCGTCGAAGCGTCGTTCCACCTTCTGCAGCGCGAGCTGACCCACCTCTACGGGCTTTGATTACAGTGTCTTGAGCACTCCCCAACGGTGCTCGTCACCTGTCCGAAAACCGACAGTCGCGAATGTCGGGTCGTGGCCGATCCCGGCCCCCTGACGAAGCAACAACGAAGCAATCCCAGACCCGACCTGACGCCGACTGCCTGACAGCTCACATCTCGACTTACGCCCTTCAACCATCCGTCGATACCGTCACCGCCTCCCACGCCCGGATTTCCTCGTCCAGCGCCGCGAGTTTGCCGCGCACGAGCCGCAGCGCATCGCTGCCGAGCAGCAGATGGGCCGGCGGATGTTGTGCCGCAACGACGGCGAGTATCGCCCGCGCCGCTTTCACCGGATCACCCGGTTGCTTGCCGCTCCTCTCCTCGCGCGCCTGGCGAATCGGGTCGAAGATCGCGTCGTAATCGGCGATCGAGCGCGGCGTGCGCATCATCGACCGGCCGGCCCAGTCGGTGCGGAACGAACCCGGCGCCACGGCCGTCACCGCGATGCCGAACGGCTCGAGTTCCTTGCCGGCGGCTTCGGAAATGCCTTCCAGCGCGAACTTGCTGCCGCAGTAGTAAGCGATGCCCGGCATCGTGATGTGGCCGCCCATCGACGTGATGTTGAGGATGCGCCCGCGCCGCCGCTCGCGCATGAACGGGACGACCGCCTTCATCATCGCCACCGCGCCGAATACGTTCACGTCGAACTGCCGGCGCATCTCCGCGAGCGGCGCTTCTTCCATGATCCCTTCGTGCCCGTAGCCGGCGTTGTTCACCAGCACGTCGACGGGCCCGACGTTCGCCTCGATTTCGGCAACGACACCGTCGATGCGATCGAAGTCGGTCACGTCGAGCACGCGCGCGAATGCCCGCGCGGACAGCGCTTCGAAAGCCTGCGCCGCCTGCGCGCTTCTCACGGTGCCGACCACCGTGTGACCCACCGCGAGCGCCTCCTGCGCGAGCGCGCGGCCGAAGCCGCTGCTGACGCCGGTAATGAGCATGAGGTTTGCGGATGCCATGTGAGCTTCTCCCGTATATCGATTGGAGCGTGCATACTAGTCTGACGAACCCCGTCGAATAAGCCCGATTCCGCTGATTTTCTTGCACAAAACTATGAGCCTCGAGCCCGCCTCCGCCCGATCCCCATCGCTGCCGCCGCGCGACCGGAAGCGCCTGGTGACGCTGCTGCGCGCGCTGGCGCCCGACGAAGGCTACAACCTGACGGCATTGCCGAGCGTGCGCATCCTGCGGTCGAACCGCGCGCTGTCGCGCACGCCGGTGCTGTACGACCCGGGCATCGTGATCGTGTGCCAGGGCTGCAAGCGCGGCTACTTCGGCGGCGAGCGCTATCTGTACGACGAGCATCACTACCTGGCGGTGTCCGTGCCCGTGCCGTTCAGCATGGAAACCGACGCCACGCCCGAGCGCCCGCTGCTCGCGCTGTATCTGCACCTCGATTTCACGATGGCCGCCGAACTCGCGGCACAGATCGACCGCGAAGGCATCGCGGAGCCCGTGCAGGCGCCCAGGAGCATGATGTCGACGCCGATGGATGCAACGATGCACGCGTCAGTGCTGCGTTTCGTCGAGGCGATGGGCCGGCCGCTCGATGCCGCGGTGCTCGGCCCGGCGCTGCTGCGCGAGTTGTATTTCCGCGTGCTCACCGGTGCTCAGGGCAGCGCGATGCGCAGCGCGCTGGCGATGCGCGGGCAGTTCGGCCGGATCGGCCGGTCATTGCGCGTGATTCACGCCGATTACGCGCAACCGCTCGACGTGCCGCAACTGGCCGACGCAGCCGGCATGAGCGTGCCGAGCTTTCACAGCCACTTCAAGGCAATCACGCAGGTATCGCCGATGCAGTACCTGAAGTCGACACGCCTGCATCAGGCGCGGTTGCTGATGGTGCGCGAGGACCTGACGGCGGAGGCGGCCGGCTACGCGGTCGGTTATACGAGCCCGTCGCAGTTCAGCCGCGAATTCAAACGCCTGTTCGGCCTGACGCCAGCGAAGGAAACGCAGCGCATGCGCGAGAGCTTCGCCATTCCGGCGGCATTCGACGATGCGGTGTTCGTGTCGTCGCATTGAATCGGGTACCGCGCCAGGCCCGCGCGCCGCATGTCGTCGGCCACATCCGGCCCCGCTGCCGATAGATGCGCGCGACGCTCGCGAAAAACGATAGCGCGGCGATCGCGCTGTCGAGCGCGGACATGAATACGCCGACCAGAATCGCGACGGCCGCAAAATAGCGGCGAGGGATGTCGAATCCGTCGTCGCCGAACGTTTCCGCGATCTCCATGAATCACCCTTGCCGGACGCAGGCCCGGTGCATGAACTAGGCGCGGCGCGCCGGCTCGCCGTGCGCGGCATCGCGTGCCAGGCCCGCGAGCGAATTCAGGATGAAGGCCGTCACGCCCCAGATGTCCTGGGTCTGCTCCGCCCAATACCACGCGCCCATGCGTTCGCCGTCCGTGTATTGGCGCGGCAGATCCGGATTCAGCAGCGCGGCGAACGGAAACTCGAAGATTTCCGCGACTTCCGCGGGCGCGGCCTCCCATGTCGCCGTTTCCGGCACGATGCCGATCACGGGAAAGATCGCGTGGTGGCGCTTTCTGGTTTTATGGATCGGCAAGCTGCCGACCACGCGGACCGCGCCGGGCGCGAGGCGGATCTCCTCGAACGCCTCGCGCAACGCGGTCGCGCCGATATCGCGGTCGGCTTCCGCCGGGCGTCCACCCGGAAAGCTCACGTGCGACGAGTATTCGCTGAGATTCGACGCGCGCCGGGTCAACAGGATCGTCGGCTCGCGCCGCGCGACGATCGCGACCAGCACCGCCGAGAATTTCCACTGTCCGTCGTTGTCCGCGAGGAATTGCTTCGCCGTCGGCCAGTCGGTGCCGGCAGGAATGCCGTGACCTTCGACGCCACGGACGATCGCGTCCAGCACGGCCTGCGGCGAGCCGGCTTCCGCGTGCGCGCTTGCCAACCCGGCGCCGGTATTCACGACGCCTCTGTCTGGTTCCATGTCTGCCTCCTGCGTGCGGCACCTGCACACGCTGCACGACACTGAACCCGACACGTGTTGCATGGGCACGGCGTCGTTGTGGTCAATCCGATGAACCGGTGTTCGCGTGCGATCGCAAATGACACGCGCGGGTGCGCGACTGTCTGCTCCGGCGTAAAAATATCCGCCAGCGTTGCGGATGATTGAATGCCGAAACCCGATCGCCGTCGATCAACGGAGAAACCGATCATGCACGAAAAAGCGGGATTCCGTTCGACCGCGCGCGCACGTCGCGTCCTCGCTCAAGCGACGGATGTCGGCTCGCTCCGCGCATCGATACTTGCCGACGCGGTTCCGATCCACCCGGCCGCCGCGATGGCCGCTGCCGTCACGATCATCATCGCGCCCCACCCGACCCGCGCGTTGAGCAGCCCGGCCGCCACGGCACCGCCGGCACCGGCCGCGTAGTACAGCGTCAGGTACGCTGCGCTCAAGGCCCCGGCGCGGGCCGGCTGAATCGCGACGACACGCGTCTGGTTCGCGACCTGCGCGGCAAAGCAACCGGCATCGAACAACGCCAGCCCGGCAGCCAGCCATCCGGGACGTCCGAGCGCACCGGCAAGGAGCAAGGCCGACACGGCCGCCACGACAAGCCCGCCCCGGATGACCGCGCGATCGCCGAATCGATCGGCGAGTTTTCCGGCAACGCGCGTCACGCCGAGGCCCAGCACGCCCGCGAGACTGTATGCACCGATCGCGGCGGCACCCAGGTTATACGGCGGCTCGGCCAGACGAAGCGCGAGCCCCACCCAGACCAGGTTGAACGCGAAGAACCAGAGCATGCCAGCGCAGGTACGACGCCTCAACGACGCACTGTCGCGCAGCAACCGCGGAAGCGCACCGATCGCGTTCGCACGGCCGGGCAGCCCTTCCGGCCGGCCGCCCGGCAACAGCACCGCACCGCCGACGGCGGCCAGCGCAACGCATCCGGCCAGCACGAGCAATGCGCCGCGCCATCCGCACCATTGCGACAACACGCCGCCCGCGAAACGGCTCAGCAGGATTCCCGCGGAAATGCCCGCCGACACGGCTCCCATCGCCACACCGCGCCGTTGCGGATCCGCGTGTTTTCCGGCGACGGCGCTGCATTGCGCCGCCACCGTCGTTGCCGCGCCCATCAGGAAAAACGCGGCATCGAGCACAAACGGCCCGGGCGACAACGACGCGCACGCGAGCAACACCGCGAGCGCGCCCATCTGCATCGAGACGAGCACGCGCGGGCTGAAGCGGTCGACCAGCGGCACCAGCACGGCGAGGCCGACCAGATAACCGAGCATCGTCACGGAGGCGAGCGCCGCCATGCGCGACGCCGCCACCCCGAACTCGCTCGCGATCGCCGACAGCGACGGCTGCAACGCATAACCGTTGGCGATCGCCACGCCGGCCGCCAGCGCAAGCGCAGCCGTCGCGGTGCGGGACAGCGGCCCGCGGTTGCCGGCGTCGGTCATGCCGCGGGCCTGACCGCGATCGCCTCGACTTCGACCAGGATCTCCGGATCGACGAACGGAAGCGCATGCACCAGCGAAAACGCCGGCCGGATATCGCCGTAGATCTCCCCGTGCGCGCGTGCGGCGGCTTCCCAGTTGTCGAAGTCCGCGACCACCAGGCGGCTCTGGACGACGTCGGACAACGAGAACCCGCTGTCCGCCAGCACCCGGTCGATCGTCGCCAGCGCATCGCGTGTCTGCGCATACACGTCCGCGCCTTTGCCGGCCGTCCCCGAAATGTAGATGGTGTTGTCGACGACCACCGCGCGCGAGTAGCCGACCTTGGGCTCCCACGGGGAGCCGGTGCTGATCCGTTTTCGCATGTTGAAGATCTCTCCAGTCAGGTTGAGAAGCGTCGCCTACTACTTGGGTAGTAAGTTGGAGCGATTGTATACTACTCCAGTAGTTAATCAAGCAGGCCCATGCAAGTCGCCGTGGGCGCAAGAGCCGGAGCCGATACACATGAGCGAAAACACGGAGCTGATCACGTCGTTGATCCGGCTTGGATTTACCCAGTACGAAGCGCAGGCCTACGCGGCCCTCGTCGGGCAGGCCGCGCTGACGGGGGCGGAAGTCGGCCGGCGCGCCGGCATGCCGCCTTCGAAGATCTACGAAACGCTGGGCCGCCTGGAGGCGCGCGGTGCGGTGCTCGTCAACCGTTCCGAGCCCGTCCGCTACGCGGCCGTGCCCCACCGGTCGTTGCTCGAGGATTTGCGCAAGCGCTTCAATGCGGATCTCGAAACGGCCGCGGGCGCGCTCGACCGGCTGCCGGTTCAACAGGAGCCGGGGCTCGTCTGGTCGCTGAGCGGGCGGGAAGCGATCGCCAGCGCCTTCGCGCGCGTCATCGTCAATGCGAAAACGCAGATCTTCGCGGGCGTCTGGGACGAGGAGATCGACGCCCTCGGGCCGCTGCTCGAGGCCGCCGCGGCACGCGGCGTCGACACGCACGTGGCGATTTACGGCAATCGCACGCTCAACGGGCCGCGCCACTACGACATGGCCAAATGCGGCGCCAGCGCGCGGCTCAGGCTGTCCGGCCGCCGGCTCGCCGTCGCCGTGGCGGACAACACCGAGGCCGTGGTGGCGGAATTCGGCGATCATTCGCCCGATCACGCCACCTTGACGACCAACCCGGTCATTGCGCTGCTCGCGGTCGAGTACATCAAGGCGGACGTGAGCGGGCGCGTGTTGATCGATGCAATGAGCCCGGCGGAGTACCGGAAAGTCCTGAAGCATCCCGACATGCAGGCGATGCTTGCACCGCTCGACAAGGCGAGCTGACCCATACGACCCTGCGCGGCTGCCCGCGCATCGCGCGGCGCGCACTCCACCCCGGTACGTGAATCACCCCACTGACGCGAGCGTCCAATGACCGCCTATGCCTTCCGCCTGCTGAACGTATTCGCCGAATCGACGTTCGGCGGCAACCCGCTTTGCGTATTCGAGGATGCGCGCGGCATGGACGACGCGACCATGCGGGCGCTCGCCGTGCAGTTCAACCTGTCCGAAACGACCTTCGTGCTGCCGTCGGAGCGCGCGCATGCGCGGGTTCGCATCTTCACGCCGGGCTACGAGATGGCCTTTGCCGGCCATCCGACGCTCGGCACCGCGCATGTCGTGCGCGACCTTCTGGGCGCGGGCAACGAACTCGCGCTCGAATTCAAGGCCGGCGTGGTCGACGTCGGCGCGCACGGCGACGTGTGGACGTTTACCGCGCCGCATGCCGGCATGCCGAAGACGGCGGCTTGCGAGTTGTCCGATGCCCGGACGGCGGCCCTGCTGGGGCTGACGGAAGACGACCTGCTCGCCCCGCCAATCTGGGTCGATACCGGCGCCGACCAGTTGCTCGTCGCGCTGAAGGACCCCGCCGCCGTGCGCCGCGCGCAGCCCGACAGCGCGGGCATCGGCATCTGGCCGACCAGCAGCCTCGGCCGCAAGACCGCGTATGTATTCGCGTTCGATGCCGAGCGGCCGGGCACGGTGGTGTCGCGTTACTTCTTCGTGAAACAAGGCAGCGTGTCGGAAGACCCGGGGACGGGGTCGGCCTGCGCGAACCTGGGCGGGTGGCTGCTGGCGATGAACCGCGACCAGCCCGCCGCGTTTCAGGTCGAGCAGGGGGAAGCCGTCGGTCGGCCTTGCCTGCTGCGATTGTCGGTCAGTGCAAACGGCAAGATCGGTGTCGGCGGGCGCGTGATCGAACTCGGGCGCGGCGTCGTCAACGTGTAGGGGCGCCGAATGCAGCTATCGCCGCGTTCCTCGGGCGCACAACGTTCGCGAATACGCCGCTGCGGTGACGATTCTGCGATTGTTGTTCCGCAGCGGCCGGTTCGGCGCAACCCGTACGTCACCTGTCATCGACCTGCTGGAAGGCGAAATTTCAGAGGAAGCTCAGTCGCCTTACGGCATCATCACGGTCATCCCTGCTTCACGCAGCGCACGGTAAATCCCTTGGATCTGCTCGTTGTGCAGCTTGACGCTGCCGATCATTGCAATCGTTCTCATAGCGCGGTGCTGTCTCCCCCGGTCGCGCTGCGGCTAGTGCAGGGAAGATCGGACACGGACAGCCCATGAGGGAAACCTCGAGCCAGCGCAACTTCGACACGCCATCGCCCCGCTCGAGCGACGTTGATCAGATCGATCCGCACCTAAAAGTGCCAGACCTATTTTCATCGATGAATAATGTCCGCTTCGTTTCCTGTATCGGCGGCACGCATCCCCTGCACCTGACCCGGAATGGATGATGCCGGGAAATCCTTTCGATCAACGAGTCGGCAAGCCGCCGATCGAAGCGCGGCAACGAGCCGCTGCGGTGACGCAAGTCCGTCTCGCCAACCTCGACTTGACAATTTCGAGTCACCATCATCGGCGCGTCCCTCGTCCATGGACCGTGGACCGGGACTGCGGATTTAGTATCTAGCCCCAATTACTCGACCCAATGTGTTGACAAAGTGTTGACAGAACCGGCAAAGAGCGAAAAAATCCGTCCATCGTCCATGGACTGTGGACACATATCATGTGCGACTGATGAAAAGTCAAGACATCCTGTTGCTGCTCAAGCTCGTGTCACTGGAGCGGCAAGCGCATGCTGCGGACAAACCCGCCAACACGCCACTCCGTCGCGGCCGAATTGCCGAACTTCTTACATTCGGCGTGCTCGATGAAGACACCGGCAACGCGTTGCCGGACCTCGATCCCTACAGCGTACGCGGCCTGTCCAGCGCCACCGGCATCAGCAAATCCGAAGTGAGTAACGCACTTGGGCGCTGCTATGCCAACGGCCTCGCCAAACCTCAACGGCATGGCGGCGGTCCAACCGTCAATCGGCGCGGCCTTGAGGAATTCCTCTCGTACGGCATCAGGTTCGTATTTCCCGCTCAAATGCAGAGTCTCACACGCGGCATTCCAACAGGACTCACTGCCCCCATTTTTGATGGCATCCTGCGCAGCGCCGGGGAGCATGGGCCGGTCTGGCCGGATCCGCACGGCGAAACGCTTGGTCTCGCCGTGGAACCGCTATACAAGACCGTCACGACTGCGACGCGTGACGACGAAACGCTGTATAAGCTGCTGGCCATAGTCGATTCGATCCGACTGGGTCAACCGCGCGAGCGCAAACTCGCGATCACCCAACTCCACGGGCTCTTGAATTTCTGAAATGGCAACCCTCGACGACTACAAAGCAATGATTCGAGCGGTTGCAAATGCAATCGGCCCGGAACTCTGTCAGGAAATAGCATTTGTCGGTGGCTGCACGACGGCCCTATTGCTGACCGATCTCTATACGAAGCAACAAGTCAGGCACACCGATGACGTTGACCTCATCGTGCATGTCATGAGCTATGCCCACTGGGAGAACTTGAAAGAGCAACTCCGCCAAAAGGGTTTTCGGGAACAACCAGACGAAGACGCACCGATCTGCGCCATGTTCCTGGCAGGACTGCGCGTCGACTTCATGCCCGATGATGAAGCCATTCTGAACTTTGGGAATGCTTGGTACCGGGACGCGCTTACCAGTGCGGAAAGCCATGATATCGGCGAAGGCGTCACGGTGAGAATTGTGCGCCCCGCACACTTTGTCGCCACCAAACTTGCAGCTTATCTCTCACGTGGCAACAATGATCCGTTGGACAGTCATGATGTTGAAGATATTTTGACGTTGCTCGATGGGCGCCCCGAGATTGCCGACGAGATATTGGCTGCAGACGCCGAAATGCGCACATACATCGGTACGCAACTCGCAGCGCTGCAGGAGCACCGGGATTTTGAATATGCGATCGAGGCGGCAAGTAACGGAGATACTGCGCGAGAAGAAGTGATTAGCCAGCGCGTCGAGGTCCTCGTCTCCTTTGCGAAGCTCACATGAATGACCGAATCCCTGTTATCTGGCAGTGGTACAGCACACAAGGAGCGACGTGCTCCGAAAATCGGGATGCCTGCGGCATCTTTGAATCCGAAACCTACACGTTCTCTATCGTCATGGATGCCGCCCCTCGCGGTGAACGTGGCGTCCAGTTCAATGCATGCTGGATCGCCCAGGTGCTTGATCGTATGAGTCCTGACCTGCCGTCGATAGCTTCCGTCCTTTCGGCACTTCATGAGGCTCAACAGCATCTTCGGGCCGAGCGCTACTTCGCCGAGAAAGCTTCGTATATCGCCTTCCTGCTTCCACGCGATGCACAAGAGGCATATGCCTTTTGCTGCGGCGATTGCACACTTGGCCTCCGATCACAAGATGGGAGCATCGAGTGGCTGACCCGCCCGCATACGCTGATAAATGCACTGGAGGAACTCGGTATGGAAGTGGATGCATCGAAGCGTCACACGGTCACACGCACGCTGAATGCGAGGCGATTCGACGAGCCAGAAGTCCAAGTGATTTCCGCGAATGCTTCTGGATCGTGGGTGCTGGCGACAGACGGCTATCGATACCGCGAAACAGACGGCGCCAACAATCCGAAGGACGATTGTAGTTTCCTGCTTATAGATGGCTGTTTAGATGCTGACCATGCGACCATTCCTTCCAACCTGATTGTTCGGTCATCCCCCCACGCACTGAGATAAGGCAGGCCAGGGATACTGACGTGATCATGCAAACGCCTCCCTCATCCGGGTGTCGAGATCATTCGTGATGGCGCAAGCGAAGGGCCGATTTCAGCAGCGGCCAACCGTTCGAATGCCTCCGCGCAGTTGATGATGAACGTCTTGAAGTCACCGAGTGCAACCGGACACGAAGGACAGTTTGGAGTTGGCCAGACTGCTGCCGAGTGGCAGCGCGACGTGCCCTGTCCATCATTAAGCATACGCCCCAAGCCATTGCCGGTTCCATGCATCGAGAAGATTGCGGCGCAGGTCAGTTCATTGTTCTGGAGGCGTCCTGACTCAAGTTCATTAAGTGTACGAACCTCCGCGGTGTGCCGCGCACCAAACGACAGGACGATCAAAAGGTGATGCTCAATGCGTGATTGTTCGTTGTTGCATTGATTGCAGGCAGGCACCTGTGCTCTCCGATGGCAGGAAGAAGCCCCGAGCGATCACGTGGTCGCACGTGTCGGGCGCACCCTCGCGGCCGCAGTGTACGCAGCGCTCCCCTCGATATCGCTTGCTGCCCATGTCGTTGCCCTGTACTCCCAGGCGTTGGGTTCAGTACTTCGCGACTACGCTTTCCGATAATTTTGCTTTCGTGATAAAGCTTCGTTTCCTCGGAAAAACCGGTGCAGCCGATCACCGCGCCGAAGATATTCCCGCCAATCGATGCCTGGCAAGGCTCAGCAGGAAATCGCGCTTCAACAAAAATTGTGTCTAGCGGCAAGACTGCGTCAACTCAAGCTCTAACCCAATACGCAGTTTCAACTCATGTGGTGTCGCAATTGGTCGATCGGCGGAGCTTCCCGGGCGTGCGGCCACCTGCGCTGGTCAGTTCACCGCGCCGATCTTGCCGCCGGGGATTGGCCGCGAACCAAGGCCTGGCAAGACGCAATGTCCTGCGCCCGCGTGCTGCAGGGGGCCGGGGCAGAAGCGAGCGTTCGATCAATACAACTTTCGTTGAAATTTAGACACGACTTTAGTTGTGTGAGCGACCGCATCCACATCGCACATCGCGCGCCGATGCGTAACCCTTCAAACATCATGTGATTGCATTTTCACATTCAATGTGATTTTATTATCACATCGTGCATGCCGCCGCCCACCACCCGCGCGGCGCACCCCATACCAAGGAAGAGACGCAGATGGAGACAATCGCCGTTATCGGCAGCAACATGGTCGACCTCGTGACCTACGTCGCACGCATGCCCGCCCGGGGCGAAACGCTCGAGGCGCCGAATTTCGAACTGGGCTGCGGCGGCAAGGGCGCGAACCAGGCGGTCGCGGCCGCCCGCCTCGGCGCGCGCGTCGTGATGGTCACGAAGGTCGGCGACGACGTGTTCGCCGACAACACGATCCGCAACTTCGCGCGCGAAGGCATCGACACCACGCACGTGCGCAAGGTCGCCGGCGTGCCGAGCGGCGTCGCGCCGATCTTCGTCGAGCCCGATTCGAGCAACAGCATCCTGATCGTCAAGGGCGCCAACCGCCACCTGACGCCGGCCGACATCGACGCGGCCGCGCCGCAGCTCGCCGAATGCGCACTGATCGTGCTGCAGCTCGAGATCGAGCTCGACACCGTCTATCACGCGATCGATTTCGGCGCACGCCACGGCATCCCGGTGCTGCTGAACCCCGCACCCGCGGTCGCCGATCTCGATTTCGAGCGGATCCGCACCGTCGAATTCTTCGTGCCGAACGAAACCGAGCTCGCGATCGTGTCGGGCATGCCGGTCGATTCGCGCGACACCGCGGCACGCGCCGCCGAAGCGCTGGTCGCGCGCGGGCTGAAGCACGTGCTCGTCACGCTCGGCAGCGACGGTTCGCTGCTGGTCTCGCGCGACGGCGTGCGGCACGTGCCCGGCGTGCCGGTCGACGCGCGCGACACGACGGGCGCCGGCGACGCCTATATCGGCTGCTTCGCGCGCTGCTACGCCGCATCGCGCAACGCGCTCGACGCGATGCGTTACGCGTCCGCGTATGCCGCGCATTCGGTCACGGGCCTCGGCACGCAGAAGTCATACGCCGACACCGCGACGTTCGAACGCTTCCTCCGCGACGCCGGCATCTGAACGGCGCCTTCATCGACGAGACAACCAGGAAGGAGACACCCATGGGCCGAGCCAGAATCGAACACACACCCGACGGCTATTACCTGAACCGCACGCCGCTCTTCGCCTTCACGCTGCTGTGCTGCCTGTTCGCGCTGTGGGGCACCGCCGCGAACCTGAACGACGTGCTGATCGCACAGTTCAAGAAGTCGTTCTTCCTGTCCGATTTCGAATCGGCGTTCGTGCAGTCCGCGTTCTATCTCGGCTACTTCTTCCTCGCGATTCCCGCCGCGACCGTCGTGAAGAAGTTCAGCTACAAGACGACGATCCTGGTCGGCCTGCTGCTCTACACGACCGGCTGCCTGCTGTTCTTCCCGGCCGCGTCGATGGCGAAGTACGGGATGTTCCTCGTCGCGCTGTTCGTGATCGCGGCAGGCCTATCGTTCCTCGAAACCGCGTCGAACTCGTATTCGACGCTGATGGGCCCGCGCGAAACCAGCACGCGGCGGCTGAACATCTCGCAGACGTTCTATCCGTTCGGCGCGATGGCCGGCGTCTACATGGGCAGCTTCCTGATCTTCAAGGAAGGCGATGCGTCGCACGCGCAGCTTGCCGCGATGTCGGCGGCCGAAGCCCACGTGCACCAGCTCGCGATGATCCAGGCCACGCTCGAGCCGTACAAGTGGCTGATCGTCGTGCTCGTCGCCGTGTTCATCGTGTTCGCGCTCACGCCCTACCCGGCCTGCAAGGGCAACGGCCCCGGCGCGGCCACGCACCGGATCGACGCACGCGGCACGCTCGCGCGCCTGTTCGGCAACCGGCGCTTCGTCGCGGGCGTCGTCGCGCAGTTCCTGTACGTCGGCGCGCAGGTGGGCGTGTGGAGCTTCACGATCCGGCTCGCGATGCAGATCGGCGGCCTCACCGAGCGCGGCGCGTCGCACTACCTGCTCGCGACGTTCTTCGCGTTCTTCGTCGGCAAGCTGGTCGCCACGCTCGTGATGAAGCGCGTCGGCCCGGCCAAGGTGCTGATCGTCTACGGCATCCTGTGCATTGCGCTGCTCGCGTACACGATCAGCGTGCACAACATCACGGCCGTCTATGCGGCCGTGGGCGTGAGTGTGTTCCTCGGCCCGTGCTGGCCGACCATCTACGGCCTCACGATCGACGGGCTCGGCAAGGACACCGAATACGGCGGCTCGATCCTCGTGATGAGCATCGTCGGCGGCGCGGTCGTGCCGCTGATCCAGGGGCTGATCTCCGACCACACGGGCGGCAACATGCAGCTCGCGTTCGTCGTGCCGCTCGCCTGCTTCGTCGTGATCGTCTACTACGGCTTCTACTGCCTGCGCCACCTGCCGGCCGCGACGCCCGACACAACCGCCGACGGCCACGCATCCGCGCGCTACGCCGCCACGCGCAACACGTCGGGAGCATGAGCATGCGAGGCGAAATCGAACTGCGGCGCGACGACTTCCGCGACACGCCGCGCACGCTGTACCGCACCGACGGCCTGACCGTCACCGCGTTCGCGTATCCGTCCGGCGTCGAGGCGCTGAAGCTCGAGAACCGGCGCGGCCATCTCGTCGTGCTGCCGTATCTCGGCCAGATGATCTGGGCCGCCGCGTTCGACGGCCGCGACCTGACGATGAAGCACATGTTCCGGCAACCGAAACGCGCGGCTTCGATCCTCGATACCTACGGCTGCTTCATGTTCCACAGCGGGCTGCTGCGCAACGGCTGCCCGGGGCCGGACGACACGCATGCGCTGCACGGCGAGATGCCGTGCGCGCCGATGGACCGCGCGAGCCTGGTCATCGGCGCGGATGCGCGCGGTGCGTTCGTCGAAGTGACCGGCGAGTACGAATACGTGCAGGGTTTCGGCAGCCACTACATGGCGCGTCCGTCGGTGCGGCTCACGGAGCACGACGCGCAGATGACGATCTCGATGGACGTGACGAATCTCGGCGGCGCGCCGATGGACCTGATGTACATGGCGCACCTGAACTACGCGTATGTGCCCGGCGGCCGTTTCGTGCAGTCGCTGCCGCACAACGGGCTGCGGCTGCGCGACAGCGTGCCCGCGCACGTGAAGCCGACCGCCGCATGGCGCGACTACACGGCCACGCTCGCGCGCGAACCGCAACGGCTTCACACGCTCGATGCGCCCGCGCTGTACGACCCGGAGATCGTGTTCTTCATGAACGAGGCGGAAACGGATGCCGGCGGCGTCGCGCATTTCCGGCTCGAGCATCCGGACGGCGGCGCATTCCACACCGCGTACCGCCCCGAGCAATTCCCGCATGCGACGCGGTGGATCCTGCACAACGCGGACCAGCAGGTCGCCGCGTTCGCGCTGCCGTCGACCTGCGAGCCGGAGGGTTATCAGGCCGAGCGCCGCAAGGGCCATGTCGCGACCCTCGCGCCGGGCGCGACGCGCCGCTTCGAAGTCGTCACCGGCTACCTGAGCGCGGCGGAAGCCCGCCATGCCTGAGGCGATGCAAAGCGCGATGCCCGCCCGCGCGGCGTCAGGTCACGAGCGCGATCCCGTGTTCGCGGATCGCCGTTTCGTAGCGGCCGCTCAGTTGCCCGTCCGAGATCACGTAGTTGAAGTCGGTCAGCTCGGCGAAATAGGCCGCGCGCACTTCGTCGAACTTCGTGTGGTCGACGAGCAGGAAGCGGTTCTGCGCGCGTTCCATCACCTTCTTCTTCGCGTCGACTTCGTGGAAGTTGAAGCAGGTCACGCCGCAGCGGTCGCTCACGCCGGCCGCCGAGATGAACGCCTTCGACACGCGCACGGTATCGAGGATGCCCGTCTCGGCCACCGACTCGAACACCATGTTCTTGCGATGGTACGCACCGCCGCACAGGATCACGCTGCAATGCGGCTTCTGCTGCAGCTTCGCGAACACGTTCAGCGAATTGCAGACGGCGGTGAATTCGAGGTCGTCCGGAATGAAGTCGACGACGAACGGCGTGGTCGAGCCGCAGTCGACGAAAATGGTGTCGCCGGTCGTCACGAACTGCGCGGCCAGCTTGCCGATGCGGCGCTTCTCCTCGGTCTGCCGGTTGTTCTCGGCGCTGACCACGTACTCGCCGATGTCGCTGCGCTGCGCGGCGAAGTGGCGGGTCACGTAGCCGCCGATCAGGCTGAGGCCGTGCGGGTTGTCCGCGAGATCGCGGCGGATCGTCATTTCCGATACGCCGAACAGCTCGGCGACTTCCTTCAGATGAATCGCGTTCTGCCCTTGCAGCACGTTCATCAGCGTCTTGATTCGTTCGCCCTTCTTCGTTTCCATGCCAGTATCCTGCGTGCGCGCCGCGTCCGTCGCTTGTCGTGCCGGGCGCGCAGGCCCGGCCGGAATGTCGTATTTGTAACAAACCGATGTGAAAACATCAACTTTCCGTGTGCCCTTCCGGCACACGATCCGTGGAGTCCTGAAACATGCCGCTTTCCAACGCCCAACTCGCTCAAACCATTGATCACACGCTGCTCGCGCCCGACGCGAGCGACGCGCAGATCCGCGACCTCTGCCGCCAGGCGGCCGAGCATCGCTTTTACTCGGTCTGCGTGAATTCGGCGAACGTGCCGCTCGCCGCGCGCGAGCTGGCCGATACCGGCGTGCTCGTCTGCGCCGTGGTGGGTTTTCCGCTCGGCGCGGGGCTGTCGGCCGCCAAGGCATTCGAAGCCACCGCCGCGATCGCGGCGGGCGCCGGCGAGATCGACATGGTAATCAACATCGGCGCGCTGAAGAGCGGCCGCGCCGACGACGTGAAGGCCGACATCGAAGCCGTGCACCGCGCCTGCGGTGCGGTGCCGCTCAAGGTGATCCTCGAAACGGGGCTGCTGACCGACGACGAGAAGGTGCGCGTGTGCGAGATGTGCCGCGATCTCGGCGTCGCGTTCGTGAAGACGTCGACCGGGTTCGGCCACGGCGGCGCGACGCTCGCGGATGTCGCGCTGATGCGCCGCACGGTCGGCCCCGTGCTCGGCGTGAAGGCATCGGGCGGCGTGCGCGACCGCGCGGCCGCGCTGGCGATGATCGAGGCCGGCGCGACGCGGCTCGGCACGAGCTCGGGAGTGGCGATCGTCACCGACCAGGGCGGCGGCGAATCCGCGTATTGACGACGCGGGACGCTGACGGCTGAAGTGGTGCGGGCGCGGCGGCGCACCTCGTGCCGCCGCCGCTGCTACCGCGCGCGTTGTCGATCATCTCCAGCGGCATTGCAGTCGGCATGGTCGTCGCGTCGTCGATCCGGTTCCATGCACGTACCGCGCGGCTTCAGATCGATGGAGCATCCGTGGCCCGTATCGCGTTGACTTGCTGCCCGGCAACTGACCATAAAATAACTTAGTTAACCGAATCATCCGCAAGAACCAACGATCACCTATCACTCAATTAGGGAGATTCAATTGGCATCGAGCATGTCGACGAGACTACAGTTCGGCGGGGTCTTCCCCCGAATTTCATCCAAGGAACCTCATCGATATGTCAAACACCGCGAATCGCTTCTTGCAGAGCATGATTGCCGCGGCCTGCGTCGCATTGGCCTCTTCCTCACACGCTGCCGAACTGACGCGCGACAACGGCTCGCCCGTCGGCGACAACCAGAATTCGCAGACAGCCGGGCCGAACGGGCCGGTGCTCCTGCAAGACTCGCATCTCATCGAAAAACTCCAGCGCTTCGATCGCGAACGCATCCCCGAGCGTGTCGTGCATGCCCGCGGCACCGGCGCGTTCGGTGAATTCGTGCCGAGCGCCGACATCAGCGACCTGACGACGGCCAAGGTCTTCACGCCCGGCACGAAAACGCCCGTGTTCGTCCGCTTCTCGACCGTGATGGGTTATCGCGGCTCGCCCGAGCAGGCACGCGATCCGCGCGGTTTCGCCGTGAAGTTCTATACGGAACAGGGCAACTGGGACCTGGTCGGGATCAACCTGCCGATCTTCTTCATCCGCGACGCGATCAAGTTCCCGGACTTCGTCCACGCGAACAAGCCGAGCGCGGTCACCGGCGTGCAGGATGCGAACCTCGCGTTCGATTTCTTCGCGCATGCGCCCGAAGCAACCAGCATGCTGACCCGGCTGTACTCGATCGAGGGCATGCCCGATTCGTACCGCAACATGGACGGCTACGGCGTGCACGCATTCAAGTTCGTCAACGCCGACGGCAAGTACACGTACGTGAAGTTCCACTGGAAGAGCGCGCAAGGGATGCACGGGCTGCGGCCGAAGGACATCCCCGGTTCGATCGGTGCCGACTGGAACCTGATGACGAACGACCTGTACGGCGCACTGAAGGCGGGCAACGCGCCGAAGTGGGATCTCTATATCCAGGTGCTGAAGCCGTCCGAGCTCGACGCGTTCGACTTCAACCCGCTCGACGACACCAAGGTATGGACCGGCGTGCCGGAGCGCAAGATCGGCACGCTGATGCTGAACCGTGTGCCGGACAACTACTTCGAGTCGACCGAGGAATCCGCCTTTGCCCCGTCGCGGATGGTGCCGGGCATCGAGCCGTCGGAAGACCGGATGCTGCAGGGCCGGATGTTCTCGTACGCCGATACGCAGATGTACCGCCTCGGCGCGAACTTCAACCAGTTGCCGATCAACCGTCCGCGCGTGCCCGTCACGAACAACAACCAGGACGGCGCGATGAACTTCGGCGACCGCAAGGGCGAAGTGAACTACGAGCCGTCTGCGCTGAACGAACTCGCGCAGAACCCGCGGTACAAGTCGGTCCAGACGCCGCTTGCCGGCACGACGCAACAAGCCGCGATCCGCAAGACGCTGAACTTCCGGCAGGCGGGCGAGTATTACCGCATGCTGCCCGCACAGGAGCGGCAGGATCTGGTGACCGCGTTGTCGGGTGACCTGAACCACGTGACGAACGACGCGAACAAGTACGCGATGCTGTCGTACTTCTACAAGGCCGATGCGGACTACGGGACGCGCCTGGCGCGTGCCACGCACGCCGACCTGACCCGCGTGAAATCGCTCGCCGACAAACTCGTCGAGAACTGATCGGGCAATCCCGCGAAGGCTGCCGGTGCGGCCTTCGCGTCCCGACCCGTCAATCCGATTGCGCCGCGCGTTCATGCGCGGCGCGCATTGCTGATGAAGAATCGACTCCGAACCGCCCTCTCCCGCGCGCTCGCGATCGCCGGAGCCGCCGTGCTCGCGGCCTGCGCACCAACCGCACCGCCCGCGGCCGTGCCGCACCCCGATGCGCACGCCGACCTGCGCCGCTACGACGACGCATGGTTTGCCGCCGCGCGCCTCGGTCGCATCGACATCCTGCAGGCACTCGTCGACGCGCGCTATCCGATCGACGCGACGACACGCGACGGTTATACGGCGGTCATCCTGGCCGCCTATCGCGACCAGCCCGCAACGCTCGACTATCTGCTGCGCAACGGCGCGGACCCGTGCCTCGGCGATCGTCATGGCAACACGGCCCTGATGGGCGCGCTGTTCAAGGGCGAGACCGCGATCGCGAAGCGGCTGGCCGATGCGCACTGCCCGATCGACCAGACCAATCACGCCGGCGAAACGGCGCTGTCGTTCGCCGCGCTGTTCGGCCGCCTCGACATGCTGCCGGTGCTCGTCGCGCACGGCGCGAACCCCGATCACGTCGATGCGCTCGGCCGCACCGCACTGCAGAACGCGATCCTGCAAGGCAACGACGCCGCGGTGGCCGCACTGGAAAAGGTCGGCGCGACACCGAATGCCGATGTGACGTTGCGCTCGAGGCCGTGACCGCTCGACCTTGAACCGGCCGTCAAGGGCATGATTTCCGGTCGGCAAAGGCGGGCACCGACCGTTTCGACGAAGGCGCCTCTTCCGCCCGCTCCGCGGCATCGGCACAATGCCGGTCATGCGCCAAGACAACGCCTTCGTTTACCCGTCCGCCGGCCCCGTCGGCCGCCTCGCCAACCGGCTCGTCGCGAGCCGCCCGCTGCTGCGCGCACGCCGCGCGCTGCTGTCGCGGCTGCCGTTCCTGCAACTCGCGAGCGAAGTCGAGAACGTCGTGTACTGCACGTGGCTCGTCGATGTCGCCGCCGTCGCGCACCTGGTGCCGCGCGGCGTCACGCTCGCGAGCCGCGACGGCCGCACGCCGTTCACGATCCTCACCTATGCGCACCGCCATTTCGGCCCGCGTATCGCGGGCCCGCTGCGACGCGTGTTCCCGTCGCCGCTGCAAAGCAACTGGCGGCTTTACGTCGATGCGCTGCCGGGCGGCGTGCCGGCCGATCGCACGGTGCTGTTCGTGAAGAACGTGTTCGATCATCCGCTCTATGCGCTCGGCAGCCGGCTCTTCAGCGACGCGCTGCCGTCGCATCTCGCCGCGCGCTTCACCCATGCCGTGCAGGACGGACGCTATCGAACGCTGCTGTCAGGCGGGACCGGGAGCGCGCCCGATTTCCACTGCTCGGCGGCCGTGTCGAACGACGACACGCTACCCGCCGCGTTCGCGCCGTTCTTCGGAAGCTGGCGCGACGCCGTCGCCTACCTGTCGCTGCAGCACGCGGCCGTCGCGCATGTCGCCGACTGCGACGGCCTTGCCCATGCGTCGATCAACCTGCCGATCGACATCGATGCGGTCCGGCCGCTGAAACCGGTCGAACCGGTCGGCGGCGGCGCCTTCCTCGCGCGGATCGGCGCGACCGGCGAACCGCTGTGCTTCGTCGTGCCGGATGTTGCGTTCCGCGTGTTGTCGGAGCGGGTGCTGTAACGCCCCGCTCAACTCGCGCGCCGCGCGTGCGCGGGTTCGTCCGCGTCGCGTTCGTCCGCCAGCCGCCCGAGGTAATCCCGCACGAACTGCCCGGCAATCCGCCCCGACCGCGCACCGCGTTCCAGCGCCCACTGCAGCGCCGGTTCGCGCGCCGCGCGGACCTGCTCCGCGTCGAACCCGGCTTCCTCGAGCCGGCTTTCGACGACGGCCAGGTACGCATCCTGCGTGAACCCGTAGAACGTCACCCAGATCCCGAAGCGCTCGGACAACGAAATCCGCTCCTCGACCGCGTCGCCCGGATGCAGTTCGCCGTTCTCCGCGCGCGACACGTTCGCGTTGTCGCTCGCCTGCTCGGGCATCAGGTGGCGGCGATTCGACGTCGCGTACACGAGCACGTTCGACAGGTCGCTCGCGACCGAGCCGTCGAGCACCGTCTTCAGTTCCTTGTAACCGGTCTCGCCGGCCTCGAACGACAGGTCGTCGCAGAACACGATGTACCGCTCGGGCCGCGCACGCACCAGCTCGACGATCGCCGGCAGATCGCTCAGCCGTTCCTTGCCGACCTCGATCAGCCGCAGCCCGTGCGGCGCGAACGCGTGCAGGCACGCCTTCACGATCGACGACTTCCCGGTGCCGCGCGCGCCGGTCAACAGCACGTGATTGGCCGCGAACCCGCGCACGAACTGCCACGTGTTCCGTTCGACGATCGCCACCTGACGCTCGACGTTGCGCAGCGCATCGAACGTTGTCAGCGCGGGCGCCGCAACCGGTTCGAGCGGCGCCCTGCGCGGCCCGCCGTCGAAACCGCGCCAGCGGAACGCGACGGCCGCGTCGAAATCGACGGCCGCCGGCCGGCCGGTGCCCGCGAGTGCCTCGAGCGCGGTCGCGATCCGTTCGAGCTGGTGCGCGAGCGCCGGACCGTCGACGGATGCGTGCGCGTCCGGCAGCGCGGCCATCAGGTTCTGCATGTCGCGGTCGCCGCTCATTGCCGTACTCCCTGCGACGCACTCGCGTGGAACGGGAACCGCTGCGCGATCGCCACGCCGACGAGCGCGACGCCGCCGCCGATCAGGTGATACAGCCGCAGCGATTCGCCGAGCAGCACGATCGCGCCGCCGGCCGTCATCACCGGCAGCAGGTTCATGAACATCGCGCAGCGGCTCGGGCCGAGCAGCCGCACGCCCTGCATCCACAGGTACGGCAGCACGACCGACGCCAGCACGCCGGCATACAGGATCAGCGGCACGCTCGCGCGGGTCGGCCACGCCGCCTGCGCGGGCAGGCGCAGCAGCATCGGCACCATGAAGACGAGCGCGGCCAGCGCCTGCACGTAGGTCGACTGCCACGCCGGCAGCGCGCCGATGCGCCAGCGCTTGAGCAGCACGCCGTACAGCGCATACGCGGCCGACGCGGCCAGCATCAGCAGGTCGCCCGCATGCACGCCGCGCGCGGCGATCGTCGTCGGGTGCCCCTCGGCGATCAGGTAGACGACGCCCGCGAGCGACAGCACCCCGCCGCCGATCATGCCGGCCCCCGGCGGATCGCCGAGCAGCAGCGAGCTGAGCGCCATCGTCATCAGCGGCACGAGCGCCGTGATGATCGCCATGTTGGTCGCGCTCGTCGTTTTCGCGGCCTCGTAGGACAGGCTCTGGAACAGCGCCATCGCGAGAAAACCGAGCACCGCGAGCTTCGGCAGGTGCGCGACGAGCGCCGCGCGGTTGCGCCACGCGGGGCGCAGCGTGAACACGCTCATCAGCGCGACGGCGAGCAGCAGCCGGTAGAACGTGATCGCCGACGGGTCGATCGTCGATGCCGACAGCTTCGACACGACCACGTTGCCGGCCCACAGCGCGATCGCGCAGAAGGGAAACAGAAAAGGAGGCTTGTTCATCGCGTTTGACGGATTAATATCGTGACAGGGTGCGGGCGTGAATCGGAACGCCATCGTGCCCGCCCGCCCAACTGCCTGTCTCACGCCAAAATGTCAGGACTTATCGCCAATCGGACACTCGAGCCCACCCCGCCGCTTGCGCACCTGCGCTACGAATCGACGCCGATGCCCGTGTCGGCGATGGCGGCGGCATACCCGCACGGCACGTCGATACCGACGCACTGCCATCGCCGCGCGCAACTGCTCTATGCGATCGAGGGCGTGATGCACGTGCAGTCCGAGGGCGCGTCGTGGGTCGTGCCGCCCACGCGCGGCGTGTGGCTCGAAGCCGGCCTCGACCACACGGTGCAGATGAGCGGCGACGTGCAGATGCGCACCGTGTTCGTCGAACCGGGCACGGTCGAGCACCTGCCCGCGCGCAGTTGCGTGGTGGAAGTGCATCCGCTGCTGCGCGAGCTGATCCTCGCCGCGGTCGACGTGCCGCTCGACTACGCGCCGGGCTCGCGCCACGATCACCTGATGCACCTGCTGCTCGCCGAGGTGACGGTCGCGCCGCTGCTGCCGCTGTATCTGCCGTGGCCGCACGACGCACGGCTGCGGACGATCTGCGACTCGCTCGTCGCCGCGCCCGACGATCCGCGCACGATCGCCGAATGGGCCGACCGGCTCGGCCTGTCGGTCCGTACGCTGCATCGCGCGTTCCGGCGCGAGACGGGGCTCAGCTTCCGCCGCTGGCGGGAGCAGGCGCGGCTGCTGCTCGCGCTCAAGCGCCTCGCGCACGGCGAGAAGGTGCTGACCGTCGCGATGGATCACGGCTACAGCAGCCAGAGCGCGTTCTCGGCGATGTTCAAGCGGCATTTCGGCGTGTCGCCGTCGGCGTTTTACGCGTAGCGCGTGGCCGTGCGCGACGGGGGCGCTACCGCGCCGCGATCCCCGCGATGAAGAACACGCACGCGGCGGCCGACGCGACCGTGCGCACGTGATTCCACCTCGTCCAGTCGTGCACGTAGCGCGTCCACAGCGCGGCGCCGTGCGCGGTCGACGGATCGGCCGCGGCGAGCGCATCGTTGAGCGGCACGTTGACGGCCATCGTCACCGCGAACATGCCGAACACGTACAGCACGCCGCCCGCGAGCGCGGCCATCGCCCCCGGCTGGCCGCGATCGAGCAGCGCGATCACGACCAGTGCCAGCGCCATCAGCGTCGTGACGAGGAACAGCGGCATGAACGGCGAACGCACGATGTCGACGTTGATCGCGTTCATCGCGGCCACGCCGGCATGCGGCGCGATCCGTCCGAGCGACGTCATCACGAACGTCGAAAACGCGAAGTACACGCCGGCCATCAGCCCGCAGCCGATGGCCGAGCCCCACAGCAGGACGGGCGTCACGAACGCGATCATGATCGTGCGCTCCACACGCCGGTCGCGGCCGTCGCGCGCGCATAGTCGGCGAAGTCGCGTGCCGGCCGCCCGAGCGTCGCTTCGATGCCGTGCGTCACCGCGCTGTTGCGCCCGTCGAGCACCACGCCGAACAGATCGTCGAGCAGCGCGACGACCGGCTCCGGTACGCCGGCCTCGCGCAGTCCGGCCACGAACGCATCGGCCGGAATCTCGCGATAGACGACCGGCCGGCCGGCGGCCCGCGCGATTTCGCCGACCGCTTCGGCGAACGTCAGCGCGCGCGGGCCCGTGACCTCGATCACGCGGTTCGCGAAGCGCGCCTCGGTGAGCGCGGCCACCGCGACGTCCGCGATGTCGTCCGCATCGACGAACGGCTCGCGCACCGCGCCGGCCGGCAGCGCGACTTCGCCGGCCAGCACGCCGTCGATCAGGTAGCCCTCGGAGAAGTTCTGGTTGAACCAGCTCGCGCGCACGACGCCCCAGCCCACGCCCGACGCCTGCAGCGCGGCCTCCGCGGCCTGCGCGCGCGGCTCGCCGCGGCCGGACAGCAGCACGACGCGCTCGACGCCGCTTTCCCGCGCCAGCCGCGCGAACGCGGCGATCGCGTCCACCGCGCCCGCGACCGCCAGATCGGGCTGGTAGGTCACGTACGCGGCCGACACGCCCGCGAGCGCGGCGGGCCACGTCTCGGGCGCCGTCCAGTCGAAGCGGACGGCCGACGTGCGCGACACGGGCCGGGTCGCGATGCCGCGCGCGCGCAGCCGTGCATCGACGCGGGCGCCCGTCTTGCCCGAGCCGCCGACGATGAGGGTAGGAAGTGCCGACATGACCGTCTCCTTTGACCAAAATGCGAGAATGTCTCGCGTTTCGAAAACACGATAGACTCTCGCATTAGCAACGTCAAGTTTTTCCGGAGGCGGCATGGGCCGACAAAAATCGGGGCAAAACGACGAGCCCGACGCGACGGCAGCGGATGCGCCGGCGCGCGCGCGGCTGGTACCGACGCAGCAGCGCAGCCGCGAGCGGTTCGAGCGCATTCTCGCGAGCGCGTCGGAGGTGATGATCGAGAAAGGCTGCGACGCGTTCCGGATGAGCGACATCGTCGAGCGCACGGGCATCTCGTTCGGTTCGCTGTACCAGTACTTCCCGGACAAGGCGGCCGTGATCGGCACGCTCGCGGAGCGCTACAACGAAGCCGGGCACGACTGCGTGCGGCGCGATCTCGCCGCGATGAAGTCGCTCGACGACCTGCACGCCACGCTCGCCCGCATCACGGACAGCTATTACCGGATGTTCGTCGACGAGCCGCTGATGCGCGACATCTGGCGGGCCACGCAGGCCGACCGCGCACTGCAGGCGCTCGACCGGGCGGACGGCGAGTTTCTGGCGGGGCTGTTGGCGGATGCGCTGCGGGAACTCGCACCGGCGGTGCCCGACGTGCAGTTGGCCGCGTTCTCGGAATTGACGATGGTGTTGATCGCCGCGGCGGTACGACATGCGATCGAATTGCCGCCGAAGGCGGCGCGCAGGATTCTCGCGATGTTCAAGCAAACATTGCCGGAAAATCTTTCCGTGCTTGACAGCTAGGCCGCGCACGAATTTCATAACCGGGAAATTCCCATTCCCCACTCGTTATTGAATATTCGCCAATACAATTACAAAAATCCCCAAGGGCGCAACGCGAGACCACGCGCCCAAATCCCTGATTCCCCATTCGAACCGATCCAAAGCTCCGCTACGCTCGAAAGCGCGGAGCTTTCGTTTTTTTTGCGCAGCGCAATCCGCTTCGTGAAGCGATGCGCGTTTCGCGCCGGTGAACTCCGCGACGCTTTATTCAGCGCTGCGGCAAACAGACTCCACCGAAGTCAACAAATCACGAGATGATTTACCGGAATCGATTAATTAAAAAATGACGATGATCAATGGAATCGATTTCAATCAATAATCACAATCACCCTTCGATTCTTCCATTTACTTTTCAATATTGCTTCCGTTAAGCTTGCGCCAAGATTTTTTTGACGCCGACCAGATTGATCGATGAATTTCAGATCCAGGTGCATTTGAATTAAACCGATCGATTATTGTTTATTTTGAAAATCAAATGAGACGATATCACTCCACCGAAACCGGCCGGCCTTCATCCGGTTGACCCGGCGCTCCGTGCGTCGCTCGGCGACAGATGCCTGCCGCCCCGACCACATCTCTTTGGCATCGCGACTCAGGCTGCGCGGGCCGCGCCCGGTCATGGCGCACGGCCCGCGCGGCACCGCACTGCTATCACGAACTTCAAACTCACACTCTTGCGAGCGCTGACGATGGACGACTTTTGCCGCGCGAATTTGCCCCCTGCCGAGGATTGGCCGACGTTCGTCTTCGAATTGCCGGGGCTGCAGTTTCCGCCGTTTCTCAATTGCGCCGCCGCGCTGCTGGATACCGCCGTCGACGAGCGCGGCTGGGGCGATCGGGTGGCGATCACGACCGGGTCGGGCATCACGTGGTCGTATCGCGAATTGCGCGATGCCGCCAACCGGATCGCCAACCTGCTCGTTCATGACGGCGGCCTCGTGGCCGGCAATCGGGTGCTGCTGCACGGCGCGAATCACCCGATGCTGGCCGCCGCGTGGTTCGGCGTGGTCAAGGCCGGCGGCGTCGCCGTCGCAACGATGCCGAAGCTGCGCGCGGGAGAACTGTCGACCATCATCGGGCGGGCCCGGGTCACGCACGTCATCTGCGAAGCCGGGCTGTCCGCCGAACTCGACGCGGCGATGGCGAGCCTGCAGTGGCGCGGCGACGTCCGACGCTACGACACGGACGACACGCATCCGCACGCGCGCTGGCTCGACGGCCATTCGGCGGCATTCGCGGCCGCCGAAACGCGCGCGGACGATCCCTGCCTGATCGCGTTCACGTCGGGAACGACCGGGGAACCGAAGGCAACCGTCCATTTTCATCGCGACGTGATGGCGGCCTGCCACTGCTTTCCGCAGCACGTGCTCCGGCCCACGGCCGATGACGTCTTCTGCGGATCGCCGCCGCTCGCGTTCACGTTCGGCCTCGGCGCGCTGCTGCTGTTTCCGGTCAGCGTCGGCGCAAGCGTCGTGCTGTTGCCGAAAGCGGGCCCGGAACAGCTGCTGGCCGCCGTCGAGCGGCATCGGGTCAGCATCCTGTTTACGGCGCCGGCGGCCTATCGGGCCATGCTCGATCATCTCGACCAGCGCGACCCGTGCGACATCTCGTCCCTGCGCAAATGCGTGTCGGCGGGCGAGGCGCTCCCGCCATGGACGCGCGATGCGTGGCAGATCCGCACCGGCCTGCACCTGATCGACGGCATCGGGTCGACCGAGATGCTGCACATCTTCGCGTCGACCGGCGACACCGGCGCGAAGGACGGCGCGATCGGCAAGGCGGTGCCCGGTTACCGCCTTGCCGTCGTGGACGAGCACGGCCAGTGCCTGCCGCCCTACGAGATCGGCTACCTGGCCGTGCAGGGGCCGACCGGATGCCGCTACCTGAACGACACGCGGCAACGCGACTACGTCAAGCACGGCTGGAACCTGACGGGCGACAGCGCCTACCTGGACGAGGACGGCTACCTGTTCTACCAGGCACGCGCGGACGACTTGATCATCACCTCCGGCTACACGGTGTCGCCCGGCGAAGTGGAGCAGGCGCTGCTGCGCCATCCGGATATCGCCGAGTGCGGCGTCGTCGGGCACGTCGACGAACGGGGCGGCACGCTCATCTGCGCGCACGTGGTGCTGCGCCCGGGCGTCGACGGCTCGGATGCGTTGACGACGCAGCTTCAGCAGCACGTGAAAAGCGTGATTGCGCCATACAAGTGCCCGCATCGCGTGGCCTATCACGCCGCCGGTTTGCCGCGCAACGAATCGGGCAAATTGCGGCGTGCCGTGCTCCGGCAGGCCGGTCATGGCGCGGCGCGTTCCCTGAATCAAGCAGTCCAAAGCGAAGAAATCCTATGAAAATTCTCGGCGCCGCGGCGGCCGTTCCGGCCCCCGCGACCACCGCGCAATCCTGCGCGAACGACTACGCGATCAAGGCGTCCAGGCAGGCGCTGCAACAAGCCGGTTGCCTGCCGTCGGAACTGGATCTGATCGTCAGCCTGTCGATCTCCCCCAGCCGGATGGCGGACGCGCCGTCGATCGCGGGCCCGCGGCTGGCGCATCCCGTGCAGCGCGACCTGCGTGCGCGACATGCGGCCGTGTTCGATCTGCTCGATGCGGACTGGACGCTCGCACTCGATCTCGCGCAAAGCCATTGCCGGCAGCTCGGCTATCGGCGCGCGCTCGTCGTTCGCGCGGAAGCGCTCGCGGACGTCGAGCAGGTGGCCGAGAGCGGCTTCGCCGACGGTGCGGGCGCGATCGTGCTGACGCCGTCCGGCCATGACCGCGCTTATGCGAGCCGCTACGCGGATCTCGATTCCCCGCCGTTCGCGACGCTCGACGCACTCGCGCCCCGGCGCGTGAACGGCAGCCTGTCGCTGGCCCGCTTCGAAAGCCGGTTCGATCGCGTCACCGGCCGGTTCGACGCCGAACCGGCCAATGCGGGCGCCGCGGTCAACGCAATGCTCGACGCGGCGCAAAGCCGCATCGACCGGCGTGCCGCCACGCTGTTCTGCGAATCGTGGCTGGGCGGATGGCCGTCGATCGCCACCGGCGCGCGGGATGCTTTCCGCGTCGACGTCGTCACCGGTCCGGCGGAGATTCCGAACCCGTTCCAGCTGCCCGCGTGGCTTGCGTCGCGCGTCGCAGATTCGATTTCGTTGCGCGACGATGAACGGACGGTGATCGCCATGACACTGGATCCGTTCCGGCCGCGCATCGCCTGCAGCACGATGGAGGTCTGACGGTGCACAACGTCCGAATCGCAAGTCTCGCCTGCCGCCTGCCGGCACGCCAGGTACCCAACGACGATCCCGTCTTCGCGGGCGTCGAGCCCATTCCGGCGGAATGGTGGCAATTCTGGGGCATCGAATCGCGCCACATGATCGACCCCGATGCCGGCGAATCCGAGCTGGCGCTGGCCGAGCGCACGGCCCGCGACGCCCTCGCGCGTGCCGGCGTGGAACCCGCCGAACTCGACCTGGTGCTGTTCAACATGACGTCGCCGTTCGTGTCGCTCGCCGACGGCCGGCGCCGGTTCGCGCCGCGGCTCTCGCGCGCGCTGCGCGACCGGCTCGGCGCCACGCGCGCGCTCGATGCCGATATCGAGATGGAATGCGCGAGCTTCGTGCTGCAACTGCAGCTCGCCGCCAACCTCATCAAGCAGGGGCGCGTGAAACGGGCGCTGGTGTGCTCGTCCGAGCGCATGTCGGCGGTGGTCGACTACACGAGCAAGTCGTCGACGAATTTCGGCGACGGCGCGGCCGCGGCCGTGCTCGTCGCGGAGCCGGCCGACCCCGACGGCGCCGACTGGCTGGATGCCGCATATCACAGCGACGCCACGCGCTACGACCTCGTGACGATGCAGTGGCGCAATGCGCAGGCCACGGCCGACGACGACGCGGAAACCGGCGCCGACAACCCGTTCGGCGTGTATTTCACGCTCAAGCCCGAAGCGCAGGAGGCGATCTCGCGCTTCATGCCGGTGGCCATTCCCGATATCGTCGAGCGCCTGCTGCACCGGAGCGGCACCGGCATCGCCGACGTCGATGCGATGGTGTTCCACCAGCCGTCCGCGCTGCTCGTGCGCTCATGGGCGCAGCGGCTCGGGCTGAGGCCCGATCAGTACGTGATTCGCGTGGCCGATTGCGCGTGCCTCGTGTCGGCCGCCGTGCCGTTCGCGCTGGCCGAGTCGATCCGGCAGGGCGTGATCCGGCCGGGATCGACGGTCGTGATTGCCGGCGCGGGCGCGGGCTGGGGCTTCGGCGCGCAATTGTGGCGCTGGGGCGAAACCGTCGTGTCCGATGCGGGCGGCACGGTCGCCGCCGTGACGGAACAGGAGGGTCAGGCATGAGCGCACGTCTCGTCATCGCCGGGTTCGGCCATGCGCTGCCCGAGCGGATCGTCGGCAACGACGAAGTCGCCGGCATGATCGACACCAGCGACGCGTTCATTCGCGAACGCACCGGTGTCGTCGCGCGACGCTATCTCGGCCCCGATCAGGATCTGGCGGACCTCGCCTGCCCGGCCGCGGAACGCGCAATGGCCGACGCAGGCGTCACGGCGCACGACGTCGACCTGCTGATCGTCAATACGCTGTCGCCCGATCATCACGACCCGTCGCAGGCGTGCTACATCCAGCCCCGGCTCGGCTTGCGGGAGGTGCCGTGCTTCGACATCCGCGCGCAATGCAGCGGCGGGCTCTACGGGATCGAGATCGCGCGTCACTTCCTCGCGAGCGGCCTGTATCGCAACGTGCTGCTGGTCTGCGCCGAGGCGCTGTCGCGGCGCATCGACACGAGCAACGCCGGGCGCAACCTGTCGATCCTGCTGAGCGACGGCGCCGCCGCGCTGCTGCTGCAGGCGACGGACGAGCCGGCGCGCGGGCTGATCGACCTGACGCTCGGCGCCGACGGCACCCAGTTCGACCTGCTCGCCACCGAGGCGCCCGGCGCGCGACGCCCGCGCTTCATCGACGCGGACGACATCGCGGCCGGCCGCCACCACTTCCGGATGAAAGGCGCGCCGATGTTCGAAGACGCGACGCGCCGCATCGTCGACGCATGCCGGCAGATGCTCGACAAGCACCGGCTGACGATCGGCGATATCGGCCTGGTCGTGCCGCACCAGCCGAACCTGCGCATCCTCGACGCGGTCATCGAGCGGCTCGGGCTGCCCCGCGAGCGCTGCATGATTTCCGTCGATCAACTGGGCAACATGGCGAGCGCGGCGTTTCCGGTCGCGCTCTCCCTCGCCCGCGAGCAAGGCCGCATGCCGGCCGGCCAGCTCAACCTCCTCGTGACCTACGGCGCGGGCGCGACGTGGGCCTGTGCGCTCTATCGGAGCTGAACGACATGCTGAACGCATCCCCCGGGTGGATCGAGCCGCGGCTGGCGCTGATCGGCACCGCCGACGTGCCGCTGTACGTGATCGTCAACGACGAGGCCGCGACGCTGATCGAGGGCGGCCTGAGCGGCATGACGGCGCTCGTATGGCAGCAGCTTCACGATCTGCTGCGGGACTTCGGCGGCATCCGGCATTTGCGCTACTGGCTGATCACCCACTCGCACTATGACCATTGCAGCCTGCTGATGACGCTCAAGTCGCGCATGCCGTGGCTCCATGTGTCCGGTTCGCCCGACGCGTTCGATGCGTTCCAGAGCCCGTCGGCCTGCCGCACCATCCGCCAGCTCGACGAGCACGCGTCACGGTCGTGGGAACCCGCCGCCGGCGCCGATTTCACCGAGTTGGCCGACCTGCCGTTCTACCCGGTCAATCCGGGCGCGCTGCTCGATATCGGCGACGGGATGCAGATTCGCACGATCGCGCTGCCGGGCCACAGCCGCTGCCAGTTCGGCTACTACTGCCCGCAACTGGACATCGGTTTCGTGTCGGATGCGCTCGGCGAGTTTCAGGACGCCACCCACTGGCTGCCGCTGGTCTTTCAGGACCTGTTTGCGTACCGGCACTCGCTGGACGCCATCGAACAGCTGCATGCACCGCGGCTTGCCCTGGGGCACCACGGCATCCTCACCGGCGAGCTCGCCCGGTCGGCCGCACGGCATGCGCGCGCGTGCCTCGATGCACGCGAGGCCGACGCACGCGCGGTTCGCGGCAACGCCGCCGCCACGCAGGCACTGGCCCATCAGTGGACGGCCCGTTACGCGGCAAGAAGCGAAAAGGTCGTGCCGCGTTTCCTGCACCTCAAAAGCATGACGCACATGATCGACCTGTTCCATCGCGCCGAATAGCCGTATCCGGATGTCCGCCGCGGCAACGCACGGGCGCCGGCCGGTGCGAGGCCCCTGCTCGCTGTTTTCATTCCTCTTCCGACGACATCATGACCACTGCGACCTTGCCGACTACGCTTGGCGAATTGCTTCAGAACCGCGCCGCCACACGCGGCGACCACACCGCCTACGTGTTCCTGAGCGGGCCGCCCGAGCAGGAACGGGCCGAATCGATGACCTTCTCCGAGCTCGACGTGCGCGCCCGCCGGGTCGCCGCGCTGCTGCGGCAGAACGCGGTCGACGTCGGCGACCGGGTGCTGCTGCTGTGCCGGCCGGGGCTCGATTACGTCGGCGCCTTCATGGGGTGCCTGTATGCGGGCGCGATCGCGGTGCCGGCCTACCCGCCGCGCAACAGGCAGCATATGGTGCGGATCGCCGGCATCGTCGAAAACGCGGGCGCCGACACGATCCTGTGCTCGGCCGAGGACCACGCGCGCTGCTCGACCTGGCTCGCCGATACCGACGCGTCCGGCAGCACGCTGCTCGACGTCGGCGGCGCGCAGGCGCTGGCTCCCGTGGATTCGCCCGCCGGCGTGCAGCCGTCCCACATCGCGTTTCTGCAATACACGTCGGGAACGACGGGCACACCGAAAGGCGTGATGGTGAGTCACGCGAACCTGATCCACAACCTGGGGCTGATACGCGAATGGCTTGCCTATGACGAGTCGAGCACGATCGTCAGCTGGCTGCCGCCGTATCACGACATGGGCCTGATCGGCGTGATCCTGACGTCGCTGTACGGCGGCTTCCGCAGCGTGCTGATGGCCCCGGAACGGTTCATCCAGCATCCGTACCTGTGGCTGCGCGCGATCAGCCAGTACCGCGCGGACCTGACGGGCGCGCCCGATTTCGCGTACCGGATGTGCTGCCGGCGAATTTCCGACGAACAGCTGGCGACGCTCGACCTGTCGTGCCTGCGGGCCGCGTACAACGGTGCCGAGTCGGTGCGCGCCAGCACGCTGACGGATTTCTCGCAGCGCTTCGCGGCAGCGGGCTTCGCCGCCGACGGGTTCCTGCCGTGCTACGGGCTCGCGGAGGGCACGCTGTACGTCGCCGGCCGCACGGAACGGCACCCGGTCCGCACGCTGTGCGTCGACCAGGCCGCGCTCCAGCGGCAATCGGTGGTGTTGCGCAACGAGACCCTCGGCGTGTCGCCGCAGCCGCTGGACCGCCCGGGCGAGCGGGTTCTGGTCGGCGTGGGCCGCACCGACGGCGAACAGCAGGTGATCGTGCGCGACCTGGAGACCAACGCCCGGTGCGACGACCGGACCATCGGCGAAATCTGCGTGGCCGGCCCGAGCGTCGCCGCCGGCTACTGGCGGCTGGACGAGCAGACGCATTCGACCTTCCGGCACACGCTGGCCGGCGCCCGGGACCAGGCATTCATGCGCACCGGCGATCTCGGCTTCATTCTGGATGACGAACTGTACGTGACCGGCCGGCTCAAGGACATGGTGATCCTCGCCGGCCGCAACTACTACTCGGAAGACATCGAGTACGCGCTGATCGTCGGCGTGCCGGAACTGGTGCCGAACGGCTGCGCGGCCTTCATGGACGACCAGGCCGACGCGGAACGCCTGATCGTCGTGGCCGAAGTCGAGCGCACGCAGCGCAAGGGCAATCTCGACAGCTTCATCGACGCGATTCGCCAGGCGATCTGGAACCGCCTCGACATCGGGCCGAGCAGGATCGTGCTGGTGTCGCCCGGCAGCGTGCCGAAGACGTCGAGCGGCAAGGTGCGCCGCAGCACGTGCCGCACGCAGCTGCACGACGGCGCGCTGACGATCCTCGCGCAGTGGGACGTCGACGCCGGCACGCAAACGCCGGCGCCCGATCGCGGGCAGCCCGCGCGCCCGGCCGCCGGTGTCGACCAGCCGGCGGCCAACGATCGCCGGCGCGACGACGGCGCCACCGTCGACGAACTGAACGACTGGCTCAGGCACTACGCCCGCACGCGGATCGATTCGCGCACCATCGACGAGCGACGCACCATTCCGCCGCACGTCGTGCTCGACTTCGGCAACCGGGGCCTGCTCGGCATGCCGATCGACCGTTCGCATGGCGGGCTCGGGCTCGGCCATCGCGACATGACGCGCGTGTTTGCGCAACTGACCGCGATCGATTCGACGCTGGCTTTTTTCGTTGCCCTGAACAATACGCTCGGCATCGTGCCGATCATGCGGCACGCGCAGCCCGCGTTGCGCGACGAACTGCTGCCGAGCCTCGCGAGCGGCCGGATGCTCGCCGCATTCGCGATCACGGAGCCGGCCGCGGGCTCGCATGTCCGCGCGATCGCCTCCCGCGCGCAGCGCACCGCGTCCGGCGACTGGCTGGTCACCGGCACCAAGCGCTGGAGCGGCTCGTCCGCGTGGGCGGGGATCATCAACGTGTTCGCGAAGCAGGCCGACGGCGCGGGAATGGTCGGCCTGGCGGTGCGACCCGGCACGCCGGGCGTGCGGATCGGCGCCGAGGAGCTGACGATGGGCGTGCGCGGCATGATCCAGAATTCGCTGCATCTGGATCGGGCGCGGATCGACGACGCATGCCGGCTCGGCGACATCGGCCAGGGCATGTCCGTGGCGCAGCACGCGATGAACATCGCGCGCCTCGGCATCGCCGCCGTCAGCGTGGGCGGCATGAAGCGCTGTGCGCAGCTGATGCATCGCTACGGGGCGCGGCGCGAGGTCGCCACCGGGCTCCTGCTGGACAATCCGCTGAGCCGCCTGCGCCTGGGCGAGCTGCGGGACCGCATCGACGGGCTCGACGCGCTGGTCGAGCACCTGGCCACCGAGCTGGACCTCGGCGTCACGTTGCCTGAAGACTGCCTGCTGATCGCGAAGATTCTCGGCTCCGAGCTGCTGTCGCAATCCGCCGACGAGCTGATGCAGTTCCTGGGCGGCCGCGGTTACATCGAGACCAACTTCGCGCCGCAGATCTTCCGCGACGCGCGCCTGACCCGCATCTTCGAGGGGCCGACCGAAACGCTGCTGGTTCACCTCGGCAGCCGTCTGCTGAACGGAAGCGACGAGCTTCCGCGTTATCTGGAAAGCGCGCTGGGCGCCGGCGTGCTGGCCACGGAGCTGCGCGAGCTTGGCGCCCGGCTGTCGCAGGACGGGCTCGCCAATGCGGCGAAACTCGGCGGGGCCGCGCATGCCGCCGTCTGGGTCAATTACTGGCTCGGCACGATCGCGCAATGGGGATTGCTGCTCGCGGTGACCGAACGTGCGGCTGCGCAGCAGCGCATCGATGACGGCGCGCTGCGCTGGGCGCAGCGCCGGTACGAACTCGCGATCGAGGCGGCGCAGCGGCAGGTCGGCCTGCGATCCGCACTGACCACGTCGGCGCAATTGAACGACTGGGCCGCGCGGATCGGGCTCGAGATCGGCGCGATCGAGCAAACGGTTCCGGGCGCCAGCCAGCTCGTCGATCCGTTGCTGGACGCCGATCCCGGCGAGCATGCGGCCGCCGGCATGCCCGACACCCCCGACACACCCGACACGCCGGCCGGCGAAGACGCCGGTTCGGCGCCGGCCCCGATCGCGGGCGAGCCGGCGAGCCTGCTCGATCGCCAGCAGGTTCATGCCGTCGAACAATGGCTCATCGCGTGGCTGGGCGAGCGCCTCAAGCACCGCAAGCTTCGCTTGACGCGCGAGTCGACGTTCGCCGAGATCGGCTTCGACTCGATCCTCGCCGTCGAAATGACGATCGTATTCAGCGAGGCGTTCAGCGTGAGCGTCGATCCGTCCGCGGTCTGGGACTACCCGTCCATTCGCGCGCTGGCCGCCCATCTCGCGCCCCGTACTCGCGGCGCCGCGCCGGCGCCGGTCGTGGCGCACGCCGATCCGGATGCCCCTTCATCCCATGCAGCCCAACCTTCGATCCTGTGAGACCGTCCAACATGCACGCCCGATTCGACCTTGGTGATTCCACCACCGCGCTGGCCCGGCAGCTCGAACACTATCTCGACGCCTATCCCGACGAAACGCGCACGTTGCTCGGCCTGCCGGCCGGCGCCGCGATCGGCGTCGAGGTGCTCGACGAGGAACTGCCCGTCAGGCTCGAACACCACACGCACGCGGCCACGCTGCGCATCGGCCGGCACGACGCACAGCGCGTGATGGCCTACACGCGCAGTTGCAACTGGGCCAACGGCATCGTGCTGGTGCCGACGCTGGCGCGCCTGGTGTTTGCCGGCGCGTTCGACGGCCTGCGGGCCGGAGCGCCCCGCGCGATGCGCGCGTTCGCGGCGTCCCGCCGGCCCGACCCGACCCGTAACCTCGGGATTCTGTGGGGCGCCTTCAACCTGCTGAGCCTGGCCGGCTGGCTGACCCTCGATCGCGGCGACGAAGACGCCGACTACGCGCTCACTCCCGCCGGCGAATATGTCGTCGCGTGCGTCGAGCACGCCCGGCCGCTGTTCGAGCAACTGGCCGATGCAACGTCGGTGCTCCAGCATCTGCACGCACTGTGTCATCGAACACGCGTGGCGGCCGAAGACAGCCTGCTGTATGCGCGGCTCGCGCGGGCCTGCGTGGCGGGCTGGCCGGAGCTTGCGCCCCCGGCCACCGACCTGGAACGCCAGGCGAACGGACAGCTGCGCACGGCGATGGACGGCCTGCTGCTGGGCCCGACCTGGGTCGCGCTCGACATGCCGGTGTTCGACAGGCAGCCGGATGGCCAGTACGCGCAGTCGGCGCCCGGCATCCTCGGCAAGCTCGACGAACAGCCCGGCGGGGTCGCGGTGAGCGCCTGGACACAGGCGGACCCGGTCGTCCTGGACGCGGCATGGGCGCTGATGGGCAAGTTCGGCATGGTGGAAATCGACCAGGGAAAGGTGCGGCTCACCGAGTCGGGCCGGATTCACCGTCCGATCGCCGCGCCTTATGCGGGGCTGCCCGCGTCGTATCTGCGTTCGTATGCGCTGCTCGACGAGCTCCTGTTCGGCAACCCCGATCCGCTCGACATCGACAGCGACGGCCACATCGATCGCGTGATGAATGTGTATGCGTCGAGCGGCGCCGGATCGGGGCCGGCGTCGCAGGAAATCACGACGAAGATCCTGCGCGAGCTGTTCGACGACACGCCGCTGGACCGCCAGCCCGCCGGCATCGCGGACATGGGCTGCGGCGACGGCAGCGCGGTGAAGCGCCTGGCGGAATACGTCATCACGTCGACGCGGCGCGGCCGGCACCTCGCCGACTATCCGCTGCTCGTGATCGGCGCCGACTACAACGAATCCGCACGCGGCCGCGCCGCCGCGACGTTATCCGCGCTGAAGGACATCCCCGGCGTGCAGGTACGCGTGATCGCCGCCGACATCTCCCAGCCCGACCGCTACGACGAAGCCGTGGCCGACAGCGGCCTGACCGTCACGCAGCCGGACGGCAGCGTGCGCCCGGCGCGGCTGAGCGACCTGCTGCACACCTTCATGTTCCTGGTCCACAACCGCCGGCTGGGCATCCGGCGCAAGGACGCCGCCGAAGCGATCCTCGAGCGCCATCTCCGCACCGTCGATCGGGCACGCCTGCGCGCGGTGATCGACCAGCACTATGCAGGGGCCCTGACGGTATCTGATCTGGAAGCGTTGCCGATCGGGCTCGAACAGATCAAGCGCGCGTTCAAGGTCGCGTACAGCGACGCGGAAGGGCTCGTTCCCGGTTACGTGGCGGCTGCGGATCTGATCGATTTCCTGACCCGCTGGAAGCGCCACGCGAAGCATGGCTTTCTCATCGTGGAAGGACATAGCCCGTGGGCGGAGAACCTGTGCGCGCGAGCGCCGGGCGGCCCGGACACGTGGTTGCGCACCGAGCAGCTTCCGTCGGTGTTCAACTGGGGCATGCACTTCGTGTCGCGCCAGTTCATGGCGCCGTTCAACGAATTCACGCTCGCGCTGACCCTGGCCGGCCTGCGCCCCGACAGCCCGATTTACGGGCGGATTCATCCGGAGGGGTTCCCGGCGCCTGACCTGCTGAGCGACTATCGTTTCTTCAGTATCGCGAACTACGTTGCCGATACCGGCACGGATCGCTAGCGCGGTGGCGGCGCGTGATGCCGACGCGCCGCGGCCCTCGAACCTGCACTCGAGGGCCGCTCCCTGCTCCCTGCTCCCTGCTCCCTGCTCCCTGCCCTGGCGGGTTGGGCGCCACGCTGGCCGGCGTCCGATCACGCGGCGCCGGCCCGTGCCGGTCAGCGCTTCGCCGGCACCGGCGGCTCGCCCACCGTCGTCGCGTTGCGTGCCCAGTCGGCGAACTCGGTGTCGTAGCGATTGCCGATGTACGCGACATGGTTTGCGTAGCCGTCGTAATCGCCCACCCGGAAGCGCGACACGATCGTGTCGACGTCCGCGCGATGGCGCTCGAACATGAAGCGCGTCGCCATGTAGCCCCACCGGTACGCGCGCGTGACGTAGTCACTCGACGCGTAACGCGTGCCGAGCACGTCCGAGAACCGGTAAGCGCCCGCGCGCACCGCGTCGATCGACTCCTGGTTGTCGTTCCTTCTCGACAGATACTCGGCAACGCCTTCGATCCACCACACGGTCGGCTTCGCCGTGCTCACCGAGAAGTCGCCCGCCATGTCGTAGCGGCCGTCGAGATAGTGCGTGAACTCGTGCTCGAGGTTCCACACCTTGAACTCGGGACGCAGCCACGATGCCTCGTGCGCGATGAAGCGCGCCTGGTTGCCGGGCGCCGACGGATCGCCCTCGAGATACATGCCGCCGTTGTCGGTGCTGATGCCGTAGATCACCGACGCGTATTTTCGATAGTTCGCGTAGTCGTCGAAAATGACGAGTTCGATCGTGTCGTTGCGATCGCCCGCGACCGGCTTGCGCCCGGTCTTCATCATCCGGTGGAAGTAGTCGTCCTGCCGCGCGACCGCCGTGCAGACCGACTGCAGCTGCGGCATCGTCATGTCCTGCGCGAGAATGCGCACGCCCGTGCTGCAAGCGTAGCGATTCGGGAGCACCGTGTCGGACAGCCGCTTCTTGTAGTCGCAGGTTCCGTAGTCCGCGCAGTTGCCCGGATCGCCGTAGTCGACCGCTTCCGCCGCCGCGAGCCAGAGATCGCTGTCCGTGCCCGTCATGCTCGTCGACGCGAGCATGTCCTGGATCATTTTCTTCACGCGCGGCTTCTGCGTCGGATAGCGGAGGAAGCGAAACGTTTCGCGCGCCGCGTCGGCCAACTGATAGGCGGCGCTCGTGTTCGACAGGCTCGCGCGGTTCGCGGTGACGAAGCGGTTGAGCGTCTCCGGGAGCGTCGCGTCGCTGTCGAGCATCGGCTGCGCGCCGCTGCGCTGGTGCGCGTAGAAGAACACCGTGAGCAAACCGGTGAAGCCGCCCGCCGCACTGCGTTGCAGCAGCGGCGCCGCCGCCTGCGGATTCGCCGCGCTCACGGTGTACGACGCGATGCGGTTCTTCAGCGTCGGCAGGTAGTACGCTTCGTCCCGCATGTTCGTGATGAACTTCATCAGCTCGTTCGCGGTGCTCGGCGCACGCGAATTGTCGCGATAGAGCGCATCGCCCTCCAGGCTTTGCTTGATATACGGGCGCAGCGACACCGCGAGATTCGGAATCGGGTTCGCCATGCCCGATACATCATATTGGTAATAAGCGGCACGCAGATAAATCAGCAAATTGACCAGGATCAAATTGCTCGCGTCGTATTGATAGATTTCCTGCACGAAACGACTCGCGACAGCATGCACGTTTTCGGCATTGAAGATCTGTGCGGCCTGCGCTTTATCGACCGAGAACAGGCCGTAATGGCATTCGTAATCGGGAAGATTCGCGATGTAATCGGCGAGTGCCGCGCCGCGATACTGCGTCACCACCGACATATCGTGGCAATCGGCGCCCGACGTGCTGCGCTTGCTGCGCGTGGCCGGCTGCTTGAGCTGCGAAGGTTTGGTCAGCGCCGCGCGATCCTGCTCGCTGAGCGGCAGGTTGTACTGCGCCTGCTCGGGCGACACGGGCAGATTCTGCGGCACGCGAGGCATGCGCGCCTGCCTGGGTTGCATCTGCTGCGCCGGCTCGGTACTGGCCGACGCGGCGCCGGCCAGTCCGGCGAATACCGACCACACGACGACGGCCGGCCAGCGGCGGTTTTTCTGAAGCACCTCGTTTATTGTCACTTTATTTTATGCCGGTTGTTTTTGGGCAACCAAGATATAGCATTACATATTGAAACGTCAATTTAATAGATATGAAAGATATCATCATTAATTAGCTTAACTATTTGATGATTTAAATCGATTCCATAAACAATTCAATCGACCGACACGGCACGCCGGCATCCGCTCGAGCACTGCGCGGCCTGAATACGGCGGCACTCGCCATCACCCGACCGAATTGTCGAGTACCGCCCCGCTACGCATACGCCGCGTGCCGCTCGGCGCCGATTTCGGCAACCGGCGTCGTACCCAACTTGCGCACGATCAGCATCGCGATCTCCAGCGACTGCTCGTAGTTCAACCTCGGATCGACGGTCGACTTGTAAGCGCGGGCCAGATCGGCCTCAGTCAGGTTGCGTGCACCGCCCAGGCATTCGGTCACGTCTTCCCCGGTCAGCTCCAGATGCACACCGCCCAGATGCGTGCCGCAGGCGGCATGAATGTCGAAGGCAGCCTCGAGCTCGGCGCGAATGTTCTCGAAGCGCCGTGTCTTCACACCGCCCGGGGTCGTTTCACCGTTGCCGTGCATCGGATCGCAGCACCACAAGACACGCCGGCCCTCGGTCTTGACGGCACGCAGATGCTTCGGCAACTCCGCTTCGATCTTCGCCGCGCCCATGCGCGTGATGAGCGTCAAGCGGCCGGCCTCGTTCGTGGGGTTCAGCGCGTCGATCGTGCGCAGCAACTGGTCGGTACTCAACCCGGGCCCGATTTTCAGGCCGATCGGGTTGCGGATACCGGAGCAATATTCGACATGCGCGCCGTCCAGCTGCGCGGTGCGCATGCCGATCCACGGAAAATGCGTCGACAGGTTGAACCAGCCCCAATGACGATGCACTTGCCGCGCCATCGCCTCTTCGTAGTTCAGCAGCAGGACCTCATGCGACGTGTAGAAATCGACTCTCGCATCGCTGCCGGAGGGCTCGCCCGCGAGCGCCTCCATGAAGCGCAGCGATTCGCCGATCGAGTGCGTCATCTTGCGATACTCGCCGTAAAGCGGCGAATGCGATGCCCAGGCCAGGTCCCAATGTTCGGGGTGGTGCAGATCGGCAAAACCGGCATCGCTCAGCGCGCGCACGAAATTCATCGTCAGCGCCGATCTGGAATGCGCCTCGAGCAGGCGCTGCGGGTCGGGCTCGCGCGCGTCTTTCGTAAAAGCGCTGCCGTTGACGATGTCGCCGCGGTAGCAAGGCAGCGTCACGCCGTCACGCGTTTCGGTATCCGCCGAGCGCGGCTTGGCGTACTGGCCGGCGAAACGGCCGACCCGAACCACCGGCAGCATCAAGCCATGCACGAGCACCAGGCTCATCTGCATCAGCACCTTGAGCCGATTGGCGATGATCGGCGCCGTGCAATCGGCGAAGCTTTCCGCGCAGTCGCCGCCCTGCAGCAAGAAGCATCGTCCCGCCGCAGCGTCCGCGAGCTTGCGTTTGAGCGTCAGCACTTCCCATGCGGCGACGAGCGGCGGCAGTGCCTGCAGCTGTGTCAGGGCGCGATCGAGCGCCGCCGCATCGCGATAAGCCGGCTGTTGCAACGCCGGCTTCGTCTTCCAGGAAGCCGGCGTCCAATTCTCGGCCACACGCGCCGAAGAGAGATTGCATTCCACGGTTCCACTCCCAAAATGAAATGCTGCCGATCGAACGGGTGTCGTCGCCTGGCATGCAGGCGACGCCCACGCTCCGTGCCGCTACAGCTTGACGAGCACCGTGCCCAGATAACGTCCGCTGGACGTATCGCACAACGCGCCCGGCGCGTCATCGAGGCCGTCGATCACCGTATGCGGGAACACGATCTCGCCGGCGCGCAGCCACTGCGCGAAACGCTCGAACCATTCGCCCTTCGCCTCCGGATTCGCGTCGGCGCTGTAGCCCCGCATCGTGATCCGCTTGAGGAGAAATTGAACGGTATCGATTTCGGCAGGCGCGGTCCGCCCCGTTCCCGTCGCGGCAAGCTGGCCCGACAGCGCGCCGAGGATCAGGAAGCGCGCCTCTTCGCGGGCGGCCGTGACGGCCGCCTGCAATTGTTCGCCGCCGACCGAATCGATCAGGACGTCGATGCCGCCCTGCGCCGCTTCGAGCAACTGCTCCGCGAACGGCGTGCTGCCGCCACGCATGACGGCGGCGTCATACCCAAGCTCGGAAACCAGGCGTCGTGCCTTTTCGCGCGAACTCGTGCTGCCGATCACGCGCCCCGCTCCCAGCCGCCGCGCGATCTGTCCGGCCATCGCGCCGATCGCACCGGCCGCGCTCGTGACGAACACCGTGTCGCCCGGACGGATCGTCACGCCGCGCGTCAGCGCCGCGTAGGCGGTCCAGCCGTGCCCCAGGTAGCCGAGATAACCGGCGGGCTCCGGCAGCGCCTCACCGACGCGCTGACAGCCCCATGCGGGCACCACCGCGTAGTCTCGCCACCCGTGGAAGTGCGTGACGATGTCGCCGGACGACAACCCGCTGCCGGCAGGCGCGTTCACCACCTCGCCGAGCGCTTCGCCCATCAGCGCGTCACCCGCCGACAAACACGGAAACGGCACACCGGGCACGTCTTCCGCGCCTTCGCTGATCATCGCGCGCAAGGAAGCCGAGACCAGGAAATAGCGATTGCGCACCAGCACGTCGCCCGGGCCGGCCGCCGGCGCGGCGGCGGTGACGATTTCGAAATCGTCCGGTGTCGGCAGGCCTTTGAGCTTCGCCTTCAAGCGCACGTCGCGCCGCATGGGAATCGACGGATTCATGATCCGCTCCCGCCGGGCGCCGTGCGCGTCGATGAAGCGAACCAGCCCGCCGGGATGCGCGCGACGCTGCGGCCGTAGGCTATCGTCGGGTCGTCCGAGGCATGCACGGTCGCCGTCCAGCCGTATCGGCCGAGCCAGTCGCGCACATCGTCGCGGGACGAGAGCCAACGAGCGCCCTGCGATTCGACGCGCGCACGGGCTTCCTTGCCCTCGTCGCTCATCATGCGCGCGGCGAGATGCTCGAGCATGAGCGCACTGCCCGGCGCCGACAGGTCGGCCACCTGACGGATCAGCGCATCGCAGTCCGTGTCGCGCAGATACATCAGCAGCCCTTCGATGAGCCAGATCGTGGGCTTGGCGGGATCGAAGCCGGCCGCGCGCAACGGGCTCGCCCAATCCGAGGTCAGATCGGCGACGAGAGGCCGCCAATCGCACTGCAGCGGCAATCCGGCCTGTTTCATGAGCTCGCGCTTGAAAGTGATGATGTCGTCGAGATCGAGCTCGAACCAGCGCGTGCCGGATGGACAGGCCAGGCGCGCCACGCGGCCGTCCATGCCGGCGGCCAGCGTGACGACCTGCTGTATTCCGCGGTTCAGGTTCGCGCGAATGGCATCGTCGAAGTAGCGCGTGCGGACGACGAAATATTGCGGAAAGTTCGCGCGCCGCGCGACTTCGCTGACGTGCTCGTGCGTCGGCGTGCCGGCCAGTTGCTCGATCAGCGCTGCAGCGAACGGATCGTGAAACAAGGCATCCGGGCGCAGGCTTTCGGCATGACGTTGCCAGGCAATGAACAGTGCGGTTTGGCCGACGCCAACCGGAATATCGAAAGTAGACACAGACAGGTTCCTTATCCGCAAGAGAATCAAGGTTGGAGTTGCATGGTTTTCCAATCGTCGCCATTGCGTTCGTACCTGAGGCGCCGGTGAAGCCGGTCGGAGCTGGCGGCCCAGAATTCCATCTCGTGAGGCTCGAGCCGATAACCGACGAAGCGCGGCGGCCGCGGCAACGCGACGCCGAGCGCGAGCAGCTCGGCGGCGTGCGCGAGCAGCGCTTCGCGGTCGACGAGCTCGTCGCTCTGGTGCGAGGCGCTCGACATCGCGTGCATCGGCACCGAGCGTCCGAACCAGAGCTTGTCGTTCTCGCTTTCCTCGAGCGGAACCGCCTGGCCGGAAATCATGATCTGCTGCCCGGTTTCACGCCAATACAGCAAGCCCGAGGCCCAGCCCGTCTCCGTGAGTTCGCGTCCTTTGCGGCTCGTCGAATGCGTGCAGAAAATCACGCCGCGGTCGTCGATCGAGGAGAACGCGATGATGCGCGAAGACATGCGTCCGTCGGACGTGGCGGTCGCGAGCGCGAGCGCCTTGGGCTCGCGGACGCCCGCGGCATCGGCCGCCGCGAGCCAGCGCTTGAGCAGCGTGATCGGCTCGGACGGCGGGTCGTCATATTCGGGGAACAGGACATCGACGCGTCCCGTGAGGCTTTCGAATCGACTGGTGTTCATGGCGATGTTTTCTTGATGGCAAAAGACGGGGGCGACACTAGACGCCCAGGCGGCCGCGCGCGACGACGACACCGTGACCGCTGACCTCGACCGCCTCGATGCCGTGCTCCGAGCCGTTCACCCGCGCATGCATGTGCGAGGGGCGCTTGATCTCGACGCCTTGGAGAAGATGCAGCGGCTCGCCCCACGAAATCAGTCCGTGGCGGGCAAGGTGAATGGCGATGGGGCCGGCGGCGGAGCCCGTCGCCGCATCCTCCACGACGCCGTAGGCCGGCGAGAACATCCGGCAGCGCCAGTGGTCGCCCGCCGGGGCCAGGCACATGGCCGACATATCCTCGAATTCAGCCAACGCGCGATGGTCCGGATGCACGTCGGAAAGCGCGGAGGCGTCGGGCAACGTGACGAACACGTGGCGCGGGCCGTTTCGATAGGCCTCCACGGGCAACATCGACGCTTCGACGCCGAGCGCTTCGAGCAGACGCCCGGCGCGATCAAAGCGCGTCCACGTCGGGATCGGCTGCTGCATGGTGACGTAAGCCTCGCCGGGCGCATCGGATCGCACATCGAACGGCACGAGCCCCATGCCCGTCTCGAACACGAAGCGATCCTGCGCCTTGACGTGCCTGAGGGCCACGGCCGTGCCCAGCAGCGGATGGCCCGCGAACGGCAGCTCGTTGACCGGCGTAAAGATGCGCACGTGCACGTCGCCACCCTGCTTCGACGGCATCACGAACACCACTTCCGACAGATTCATTTCGCGGGCGATCCGCTGCATGCGCTCCGCCGGCAGCGGAACGTCGACCAGGAAGACCGCAACCGGGTTGCCTTCGAGCGGCGTGCGCGTGAAGGCGTCAACGACGATGTAGTCGACGGGATGCGACGCATGGATCGGCGCCGCCGCGTGTGTATTCGCGTGCGATGCCGCCGGTTCGAGCGCGCGCATGCGTGCCGCGATCTCGCCGCTCGCGGCGCGTGCCTCCACCGAGAAGCGCAGCCGCTCGGCAACCGGCAAGCCGATCAGCGTCTGCGCATCGTTCGGCGGCAGTAGATGCGCGGGCGGACGCTCGCCGTCCCAGAGCATGATCGCGCCCCAACGATTCCTGTCTTCGTCGGCGATCCAGTGCTTCTCGCGCAAGCCCGGCACGTTCGACCAGCGCGCGAGGGTGCTGTCGTCCACACGCGCCTTCAGCGATTCGATGCTCTGTTCGGAACCGTCGAGGTTCCACCAAACGATGTCGACAATCATGAAACGCGTGTCCTGTAGGGTTCGATAAAAAGCGTGAAGAGTCGTCAGGCCGTCACCGATGTCAGGCGTTTTTCGCGGCGTATCGCGTGTGTGATGGCTTCGCCGAGAATGCGCGGCCCGTCGACGGTCAAGACCGATTCGGCGTGGAATTGCATCGAGCTGAACGTCGGACCGCGCAAGGCATGCACTTCACCCGTGCGCGGATCGCGGCTGATGGCCAGCGTGCCGACGCCGTCGATTTCCATTTCGTCCCGGACGGTCCGTGCGACGTACGTGTTGTAAAAGCCCACGCGCTCGCGCTGGCCGAACAGATCGATTTCGACCTGGATGCCCTGATTGGGCACCTCGCGCCGCACGAGCGGAATGCCGAGGATGGCGTTCAGGATCTGATGGCTCAGGCAGACGGCCATGAACGGCTTGCCCTCGTCGATGAGATGCCGCAGCCACGTGTAGAGGCGGGCGATGCGCGGATCGCCGGCGTCGCTCGGGTCTCCCGGGCCCGGCCCCATGACGACGACGTCGTAACGCGCAAGGTCCACCGCGTCGTGAACGCCGCACACTTCGGTGGCGAGGCCGAGCGACGACAATTGCTGGGCGATCATCGCCGTGAAGTGATCTTCGGCGTCGACGATGAGCGCGCGGCAACCGCTCAACTCAGCCAACTCATCGGCCATCCCGCCTTGTCGCCCGCCATATGGCCGAAACCAGAAGTCCGCGATGCCTTTGTTGCGCTCGCGCAGCGCCGCCTGCACCGATGGATGTTGTCCGAGCGCCGGGCCGGCTTCCGGCGGATCGAATGCGTTCGACAGCGCGGCCACCTTGGCATGCGTCTCCATGACTTCCGATACCGCGTCCGAATGCCGGACGAGCGTCGAGCCGACGCCGATGCGAACGTGGCCGGCGCGATCGATCTCCGCGGTGCGGATCAGGATGGCGGAGTCGAGCGTGCGCTCGCCGCGCGCATCGCGGCCGATCAGCGCTGCAATGCCGCTGTAGTAGCCGCGGCCGGCCCGCTCGTGCCGCGCGATCACGCGGGTCGCGCTTTCGATCGGACTGCCGGTGACCGTCGGCGCAAACATCGTTTCGCGCAGCAAGTCGCGGACATCGGCCTCCGTGTGCCCGACGATGAAATATTCGGTGTGGGCGAGCCGCGCCATCTCGCGCAAGTGCGGCCCCGTGACCTGCCCGCCGGCCGGGCAGATGCGCGCCATCATCTTGAGCTCCTCGTCGAGCACCATGTACAACTCGTCGGATTCCTTACGATCGCCGAGAAAAGCGTTGATCCCGTCGATCGTCGGCCCGCTTTGCGGATATCGATAAGTCCCGCTGATCGGGTTCATCGTCGCGCAGCCTTCATGCAGCGTCAGGTGGCGCTCCGGCGTCGCGCCGACGAACGTGCGTTCCCCGGTATGAATCACGAAGATCCAGTACGCGCCGACCTCCCGGCGCATCAGGCGCTTGAAGACCGCCAGCGCCTTCGCCGGCGAATAGTCGTCGAGATCGCCCTCGAGCGTGCGCTTGATGACGAAGTTCGAGCCCGCGCCGGTGCCGATCTCGTCGGTGATGACGCGCTCGACGATCTCGGCGTAGGCCTCGTCGTCGATATCGAAGTGACGCTCGCCGAGCGCGGTATCGGCATCGGGAATGGCGGCGAGCGCAAGCTGCGCGGGCACCGTTTCGTGCTCGTCGCAGGTGATGGCGACGAGCGGAGCGCCGTCGTCGTGAGTCGTGAAGCCGCGCTCGCGCAGCTGCCGGTATGGCACGAGCACAAGCAGCTCCTGACGGTCCGCACCGGCCGCCGTCGGCGCGGCCAACGGAAGCTCGGCCAGGGAGGATGGATAGGAGACCGCGCCGGCGAAGACGTCGATCGTCGCGCGCTCCCCGGCGCTACCCGTCGAACGCGCGATCAACGCGAAGCACGGCGCTTGTCCGTGGAGGACGCGATCGAAAAGGTTGCGGTTCGGAGCGGCGTTCATGCCAGCGCCTCCTCGGTGCTCACCACCTTGCCGCAACGCTGGGCCACGTATTCCAGGGCCTGGTGATGATGGTCTTCGGAAAAATCCGCCACGCCATCGGCGACGAAGAACGGTTGAATGTCGTTCGTGAACGCATCGACGGCCGACATCATTACGCCGATGTGCGCGTAGACGCCGCACAGCATCAGCTGATCGCGGCCGCTCTCCCGCATGCGCTCGCGCAGGTCGGTGCGGAAAAATGCGCTGTAGCGCCACTTCGTCAGCATCCAGTCGTCCGGGGACGGGCCGACGGCCTCGGCGACGTCCCGATCGGCCGGCGTCGTCTCCATGCCCGGCCCCCAAAAATCGCGCAGCAAACCGCGTTCCTTCTCGGTCATGCGCCCGGGATGGGCCGTGTACGCGACGGGAATACCGGCCTGCTTGCACCGTTTGCGCAGCGACGCGACATTGGTCGTCAACCTCTCGCGCAGCGTCGGCGGCAACGGCGAAAGGAAATAGTTCTGCATGTCATGAATGAGCAGCAACGCGCGCGACGGGTCGACACGCCATGACACGACATTCTCGGGCAGGCTGCCCGAATCGGGCAGCGCGTACGGTTGAATCGACGGGATCCCAGCCATTCGTCTCCTCCATTGATTATGCGTTAGCTCGGCAGGCCATCCCGGCGCACTTCGGGAACCTCGATACCCAGCGAACGGAATTGCTCGCAAGGGTTCATGAATTCGCGCTGCTCCTTGATCAGTCCGTTTTCGAAGCGGAACGAGTGAAGGAAGTGATTGCGGTAATAGCCTTGGGGGTAGCCGGGAAAAATAATCGCACCTTCGCCGCGGCACTCGACCCAGAACCAGTTCGGGTCTTGCGTCTCGAAGATCTGGATGTCGGTCCAGACCCAGTCGGGGAAGCATTGCAGCGACCACACGGCGTGCTCGCCGAGCTTCTCGCGGCCGCGAATCGCGATCGGCTGGCCGCTGTCGGTCGTCCACAGGCCGCCGACGCCATCTTCCGTGAACAGCAGGTGGCGCTTGAGCCTCGCTTCGCCACGTGTGTGCATGTACTGCTCCACGATCTTCCGGTTGTGCTGCCGGGCCGCGACGTGCGCGTGATTTTCGAGGGATTCGACGTCTGACATGCAAGCTCCTGAAGTCAAAGGGGGCCGCCCCGCCGGGAACCGGGAGGCCGCATGGGATTACACGAGGTAGCTGATTTCGCGCGGATCGAGGCCGACGAGCGCGCGGCCGTAGACAAGTTGCGGAATGCCCATCCCGAAGCCCGCGTGGCGGCTCGCCACGTTCAGATCGCGCCAGATCAGCTGCAGCGGATTGGATTCCATGAAGGCGGCGCTGCCGTAGGCCGTCATGAGGCGATCGATGGCCTCGCGGCACAGGCGCGTGACGCGCGTCGATTCCATCCGGAAGCGCGAACGCGTCACTTCGTCGGGCAGGACGCCGGCCAGTGCGTGGTGTTCGACCGTTTCGACGATGCGGCGGGCATGCAGTTGCGCGCCGTCGATCATCATCGAAGCTTCGGCAATATCGGTCTGGAACGCCGGCGAAACAGCCTGGCTCTTGAACGTGGACGAGGCGACACGGCGCTCGTGGGCCTGATCGCGCACGAGTTCCAGCGCGGTGACGATCGCCCCGAGTTGCGGTCCGAGCAGACCGATCGACAGCAAGCCCGAGAACGCGCCGCTATATAAACGGTGCCGTTCCGACGGCGGGCGCGACCGGCCCTGCACGATCGGCGCGTAAGGCGTCACGCGATGGCGCGGAATGAACAGCCGGTTCGCGACGACCGTGTTGCTGCCGGTGCCGCGCATGCCCGTGACATGCCAGGAGTCGCGGACTTCGAGCGCGCTCATCGGCATGAGGACCAGGTTGATCGTCTCGTCGTCGGCATCGACGCCTTTCGGGATCAGCGCGCCGATCCATTCGGCGTGCAGGCTGCCCGACGCGTAAGCCCACTCCCCCGTCACCACGACACCGCCGTCGACGCGTTCGACCTGGGCGCGCGAAGGCGCAATGATGAGCGCGGTGCGCGTGTCGCGGTTGCCGCCCCACACGTCGTCCTGCGTACTCTCGGGGAAGTGAGCGATCATGTAGTTGCCCATGTTGAGCACGCTCGTGACCCACGACGCCGAGCAGCAGCCGCGCCCCAACTCGTAGCAGACGTCGAACAGCGTGGCGGGACTCGCTTCGTAGCCGCCGAGCCGGCGCGGCGTAAAGAGCCGCATCAGCCCCGCCTCGGTCAGCGCGACGACGGCACGCTCGGTCAGGCGGCGCCCGGTATCGGCAGCGCGCGATTCTTCCGCGAGCACGCTGGCGACTTCTGCCGCCTTCGCGACCAATTGCTCATGCTCGACCACCGATTCATCGAGCGCAATGGCGTCATGTCTGGCCGAATTCCCTTCCTGCAAGGTGCGTTCGTCTGTCATTTCACGAGTCGTGCACTGCGAGGTTTGTATCGTGCTCACGGCGTCTCCAGAATAAACTTACGATCTTTATTGTTGAAGAATTCAAAACAATAATGGTTGCGAGAAACTTAACCACCAATTAACCATGAAGTCGAAGCAAACAAGAGCCATCACCTTTATTGGTCGCACCCTGAATCAGGAAAATATCAGGCAACAGCATCCATTAGATCGACACCCGGCTTTGCCTTACCAATCCAAAAAGGCATTTTTATTTCAATGCCATTAAATGATTCTTACGTTTTTATTTAAACCGGCCGGGAATGTCAGTCCTTCGCGAGCCACGCTGCCTCGTCGAATTCCAGTTCAAAGCCTGAGTGATGGGGCCTCTCGGGGCCTCTGTACGCAACGGAGCGCCGCACAAGCTTTTCAGCTTCGCCGGCACTTCCGACTCTCGGTGCTATTTAGCGGGCGCCGAGCAACATCCAGCAAATCGAGCCAGGCGTTCGGCATAAACCGGTTTCATAAGATTGCCCGCCCCATTTAAAGTCACGAATATAAATCCCGCCCCATTATGTTGCGCATTTCTATCGCGCCCATAAATGACGGTTAAGCGTAGGATAAATTCAAGCAAGTATCACCTGTCAAATTTGACGGGGATAACCCGCCAATCCGAATGAGACTGCGAGTGAAATATATTCTTAGATTATTTTAAAAATCCAATCGACATGCCAGAATCTGATCCATCAGCCGAGCGCGCAACCAGGTTTGAGGAACGCTTCGTGAATGTCGGCTCGACGCTCAAAGCGAATGCGAAGACGACGAAATGTGCCGAGCCCGCTACCGTATTCCGTCAGGCGCTTCGCGTCGTGCTGTAGCTGACCGACTTCGGCATCGGCCGATGGCATCATGGTCATCCGGCAGTTCTCGGTGCAGCACACGGTGGTCAACGACGGCGCGTACGACCATGCGGCGATCGTGCCCAACGCATCGACGCTGATGTACGCGTTGCCGGCGGGCAAGCCGTCCTCGCAATGGACACCGGCCGACGTGCCGGCCTGCCTGCCGTCACAAATGGCCACCTACCCGCCCCTCGGCGCCATGAACTTCATGGACGTGCAGATCAACGCGTCTATGACCGGCCATGGCCCCTATCCCGAAACGGTGACGGGGCGCGGCGTGCAGGAGCATTCGATCGATTTCCTGCAGGACAACTACGGTTTCGTCGACCCGACGCTGCGGGACGCCGTGTTCGACGACTACCGGGATGTCGTGAAGACCGGCGAGGCGATCGGCGCACGGCGGGCGAGGGATACGGCGAACACCCTGAGCACACATCCGGGCGCCACCGCGATTCCCGAAACGGTGGTGTTCGATCTCGTCACGCCGGCCAACGTGATGAACACGATCCAGACCTGATCGGCGCGCGCGTCGGATCGGCATCACTCGTGGTTTGCGAACCGCGCGTAGCGGTATGGGCGGCGGGCACCAACCAATAGCGGTTGATCCGCGGCGAATGACGGACGCGAATATTGCATTCGAAAAAAACACCCCATGCTCCGGGACACATCATCCGGTCATCTGTAGCCAGCCCTGTTCACGGTAACGTCGAGATCAGATTCGCGGCAATCTCGGCGGCACGCTGTTTTTCCCCGTCATCCAGTCGCTTGGCGATTCGCGCCTCGACGATCGCTGCAGCAGCGCCATACCTCTCCAGACCCGGCAAGGCCTCGAAACTCGCGCGCGAACGCGCGATCCACGCGGCGCCGAGGGCTCGGTCTCTCGGCAGACCGTTGCCGGTCAGGAACCGCATGCCGACCGCATACTGCATGAACGGATCCCCGCGCAACGCCTCGTTCAGGCTCGACAGCCCGTCCCACTGGCGGTTGGCAGCCGCGATCGCGCTGGCGGGCGAGTCGCTCCATAGCGTGGCAGCCGGATCGGCCGGCACCAGCCAGCGCTGCTCGCCGGCCGAATGCCCCGTGTCCGTGTCCATTGCCGGCGCGAGGCTGCGCAGCGCAAGCGCGATCTCGGATACCGCCGAGCCACGTCGCGCCGCGCGGCGATGCCAGTCCATTGCGACCGTTTCGTCCCGGGGCACGCCGTCGCCCGTTTCGTACATCAGCGCAAGATCGCTTTCCGCCCACTGCGATCCGGCAGACGCCGCACTGTTGAGCCACGTGGACGCTTCCTTCGGATCGCGCGCGACGCCGCGACCGTGCAGATAGGCGATTCCCACCATCCGCTTCGCGTCGGTGCTCGTCGGCGCGGCACGCAGTGCCCATGCGAACGCTTCGTAGTCGTCGGTGCGACCGCCGAGCCCGGTCGACAGATGCCACGCGAGCGAACCTTGCGCCGACACGTTCCCCTGCTCGGCCGCGCGGCGAAACCAGTACGTCGCCGCATCGAAATCCACCGGGACGCCGTCGCCCAGATCGTACGCATCGCCGAGTGACGACTGATACGCCGGCTCGCCGCGATCCGCGAGTTTCCATTGCCAGTACGCCCGCTCGTCCGCGGCAACGAGGCCGCTATCGGCCGACGCAAGGACGCGCATCGCGCCGACATTGCTGCCGGCGGCCGTACGGCACCAGCGCGCGGCCTCGGCCGGACGGCGCGGCGTGCCATTTCCATCCAGATACATCGCGCATAGCATCGCCTGCGATGCAGCGTCGCCCAGCTTCGCCCCGCGCGAGAACCAGTCGAATGCGATCGCCGGCTGCGGACCGCCCGACTGCCCGCGCCAGTACACCGTGCCCAGCGCCGAATACGCGGCGGGCACCTTGCGGCTCGCGAGGTCCTCCAGCCATTGAAGCCCCGTCCTGCCCGCGAACGACGTGTGGTGCTCGCTCAGGTAGAACCCGGCCGATACGCCGGCAGCCGGATCGCCGGCGTCGGCGGCCTGCTTCAGGTAGCGCAATCCCGTCTGCTCGTCGCGCGGCACGCCGGCTGTACCCGTCAGGTACTGATGGCCGACCCACCGCGCCGCCTCGATGTTGCCGTGGTCCGCGGCAAACCGGAACCACTGCATCGCCTGCGTCCGGTCGACGCTCGTGCCTTCTCCACGCCATGCCATGTTGGCGGCCATCAGGGCGGCCGCTTCGTCACCGCGATCCGCGCCGCGCGTGGCCAGCCGAAAGGCCTTGCGCATATCCACCGGCTCACCGTCGCCGCGTGCCGCGTAACGCGCGAGATTGGCCGCCGCGGCGCCATTGCCCTGCGCATCGGCTTTTTCGAACCACGGTTTGGCGGCGACGGGATCCGCCTGCGTCCCCAGGCCGTTCTGCAGCATTGCGCCGAGATCGTTCTCGGCGACAGCCAGCCCATCGTCGGCCGCGCCCTGCATCCATCCCAACGCGGCCTCTTGGTCGACCGGACCACCGCGGCCGAACAGATAGAGGTTCGCCAATGCGTAACGCGCCCGTGTATCGCCGGCGAGCGCCGCCTTGCGGTACCAGTCGCGCGCCTTCGCGTCGTCGCGCGGCACACCCGTCCCGCTTCCGTACAACTCGCCGAGCCTGCGCTGCGCGTAGATCGAGCCGGCGCGCGCCGCGGCCGAAATCAGGCTGAAGCCGCGCTGCGCGTCGCGCGGCACACCGATGCCCGCGAGATAGAGGTTGCCCAGCACCGCCTGCGCTTCCGTGTGGTTCTGGTCCGCCGCCGCGCGCAGCCACGTCGTTCCCTGGCCGACATCGCGCTGCACGCCGTCGCCCCGGACCAGCATCAGGCCGAGCACGAACTGTCCGTCCGCCTGGCCGCCCGCCGCGGCGCGCGACAGCCACGCCGCCGCGACCACCGGGTCGCGCGCCACCCCGCGCCCCGCCAGCGCGAATTTCCCCGCGTTCGCCGCGCCCGCCGCCGACCCGCCCTCGGCAGCCTTCACGAAGTACCGGTAGGCGGCAGCGTTGTCGGCCGGTTGCCCGTCGCCGTCCGCGCGCATCCCGCCGAGCTGGTTGGCCGACGCCGCGTCGCCGTCGCGCGCCGCCGACGCGAACCACGCGTATGCCGCCGCAGAGTTCCGCGGCAGCGCGACACCGTCGTAGTAGAGGTAGCCGAGTGCGCGCCTGGCCGGCGTCGAACCGTCGCTCGCCGCCGATTCGAGGATCGTCATCCCGCGTTTCAGGTCCGGTCGAGCCGCGTAGCCATGCAGCACCATCTGTCCGTAGAGCGCGCGGGCCGTCAGGTTGCCGGCCTCGGCTTCCTGCCGGCAAAGGCTGCGAATCTGCGCGGGTTTGTCCTTCAGCAGGAGGCTGTCGAACCCCGCGTTCAGCGTCACTACGCATGGCGTCGTGTCGTCGTGGACGGAAACGGACCCGGCGCGTTGCATTGCCGGCATCGCGGCAGGCAACGGCCCGGGCCGAGGCGCAGCGGCGCTGCCGAACCCGATGGTCAGCCCCGCCATCAGCCCTGCGGCTCCGACCGACCGTTTCAGCGCGGGCCCGACGCAGTTGAACCGCCGCACCGCCGGAACGCGCGGCCGAGGTTTGCCCACCGGCCTCATGGCTTCACGATCGTGACGTTCTTGATGATGACGTCGGTTCTGCCGGCCTCGTCATCGATCGTCTTGCTCAATTCGATCCCGTAGTCGGCCAGCCATGCGGAACGAACCCGAGACGTCGTCCCATCCTTGCGTACCTCGCTGCAGTCGAGATTGACGGCATTGCCGGTCAACGTCCCGAAGATCGTCGACGCCGGTTCGGTCTTGCCGATCTCGCATCGCCGGGTCAGTTGGCCGCGGCTCGACGGTTGGGGCAGAGCGAACTCGATGCGTTTGCCCTCGGCCAAAGGCGCGTTCGCCACCGCGATTGCCGACGCATCTTTCAGCATGCCGAGCTGCTGTGCATCGAAACGGCCTTGAACGCTCTGGCCCATGAGTTCCGCGATACCCGACGTCAACCCGAAGTAGGACCAGTCAGTCGCGCCGGAACCATCGCGCGTGGTCATCAATTCAGCGACCACGCCGTTATTGCGCCTATTGACGTAGGTGTCGACATACGGCCCTGCGGCCTTCGGCGTCGTCTTGTTCACCCATTCGCCGTCCACGATCAAGCGCGAATACGGCAGCGGCCGGCTACCGTCCGGCGGCAACTGGCTGCGAATCGCCTCCTGCAGGCGCCGCTCGTCGAACACTTCGTCCAGATACGCGTCCGGATCGGCCAGCACGGTCTCGCTCGCCGACTTGCCGCCGGAAATCATCTTGAAGAGTTCGTAGGTGATGCGTTGCTGTTCCGGCTCCGGAAGCTTGTCGATCATACCGACGGCAAACGCAATCGCCTCGCAGGACTTCGACGCGCCGGGCTTCGAAAGCGACGCCGGCAGCTCGATCGTATTCATGCGTGCGTCGACGTCGAGCAACTCGGCCACGGTGTAATGCTCATCCCCGGACGCCGTGCCATCGCGATTCAACAGGATGTCCATCATCTCCAGCACACCCTTGAGCGACTTCGACGGGAGCGTCTTCGCCAGCGCCGCCAGATCCTTGCCGCCGATGTCCGGCATCGCGCAGTTGTTCCGCGATCCGCGCGCCATATCCGCCGTCACCCGCAGGGCCTTCAGCCGCGCGGCCGGCGGCAGCATCGTGTCGACCAACCCGGGCGAGCTGCTGCGCAGTGTCGTCAATCGCGCGAGATAACCGGGTTCCTGCACGATTCGGGTGAACCACGCGATCAGGATCTGCCCGTTGTCCGAGTCTGGATCCACCCCGATCTGCGCAATATATGCGCGCGCACGTTCACTGATCTGTGCGGGCGTCAGGTTAATGACCGGATTCGCCGCTGGCGTGGAAACCGCCGGCTCCGCAGGCGCGCTCTGCACGCCCAATCCATATGCCGTTGCGGTCGCGATGGACAGCAACACCCCGAAAAGGCCTGTTTTTATTTTCATCTTGTCGTCATTCGATTGCGTTGATCGGCCGAGCGCGATTCCGCCCCGGACTTTCGCCTGAAATCCAGCGCGCGAACGTCCGGGACCGTACCGATGCGCCGGTCGCGCGCAGCTTCGCGTGTTGCGACCGCGTTGTCAATGGCGCGCGCGCTCGGCGACGCACCACCGCGGATCCGGTCCCGTTGCGATGCTGTCGTGTCGGGGTTGCCGCGCGAATGTTCGGGGAGAACCAGGCAAACGCTCGACGGCGCTCACGTTGCCGCGTCAGCTGTCTTTTTTCTTTCGACGGAGTACGGTCGACGCTCATCCCCGCTTGTGCGCGTTCCCAGCCGAACGCACCGCTTCTCGATGCCGCACATGGCGGGCCTGTTCGACAGGCACGGATGATGGTTGCACAGACGAAACCGCGTGATTCTCAAGAATTGTCAAGGCTCAAGCTGACGCAGCGGTCTCGAAGGCAACGCACCTCTCCTGCCCGCCCCCAATGAAAAACGCGGGTGGCGAACCGCACCGGATGAACACCTCCATCCGGCACGACTCGCCACCCGCGTTGAAGACTTCCCGGTGCGCTGCTTACTTGCTGTAGTCGTACACGCCGCGCCCCGTCTTGCGCCCCAGCCGGCCGGCCGTCACCATCTCGCGCAGCAGCGGGCACGCCCGATACTTCGGGTCGCCGAAGTCCTTCACGAACACGTCCATCACCGCGAGGCACACGTCGAGGCCGACGAGGTCGGCCAGCGCGAGCGGCCCGATCGGGTGGTTCGCGCCGAGCTTCATCCCCGCGTCGATCTCCTCGGCCGACGCGATGCCTTCAGCCAGCACGAAAAACGCCTCGTTGATCATCGGCACGAGAATCCGGTTCACGACGAAGCCCGGCGAGTTACGCACGCCGATCGGCGACTTGTCGAAACGCTCGGTCAGCTCGCGCACCGCCGACGCGGTCGCTTCGCTCGTCTGCAGCCCGCGGATGATCTCGACGAGCGGCATCAGCGGCACCGGGTTGAAGAAGTGCATGCCGACGAAGCGCGCCGGATCGGCGAGCGGCGCCGCGAGCGCGGTGATCGAGATCGACGACGTGTTGGTCGCGATGATCGCGTCGGGCCGTGCGACGGCCTCGATCTGCTTCAGGATGCGGCCCTTCAGCTCGACGTTCTCGGTCGCGGCTTCGATCACGATATCGACCGACGCGAGCTGCGCGTAGTCGGTCGACGTCGTGATGCGCGCCAGCGCCGCATCGCGTGCGGCTGCGTCGAGCTTGTCCTTCGACACGAGCCGCTCGAGGCTGCCCTTCAGTGTCGCGACGCCCTTCTCGAGCGCGGCGTCGCTGACGTCGATCATCACGACGTTGAGTCCCGCAACGGCGGCGGTCTGCGCAATGCCGTTGCCCATGGTTCCGGCGCCCACGACGCCGACAATTTCGATGGTCATGTAGTTCCTGTGTGTTCGGGTGCTGAGCGGTCGATTATCAGATGTTCTCGAAGATCGCCGCAATCCCCTGGCCGCCGCCGATACACATCGTCACGAGCGCGTAACGCCCGCCGATGCGCTTCAGTTCGTACAGCGCCTTGACCGTGATCAGCGCACCGGTCGCGCCGATCGGGTGACCGAGCGAGATGCCCGACCCGTTCGGGTTGACCTTCGCCGGATCGAGGCCGAGCTCCTGCGTGACCGCACATGCCTGGGCGGCAAACGCCTCGTTCGCCTCGATCACGTCGAGATCGGTGATCTTCAGGCCCGCGCGTTCGAGCGCCTTCTGCGTGGCCGGCACGGGGCCGATGCCCATGTACGCCGGATCGACCCCCGCGTGCGCATACGCGACGAGCCGGGCGAGCGGCTTCACGCCCTGCGCGCGCGCGGCGTCCGCGCTCATCATCAGCACGGCCGCGGCCGCGTCGTTGATGCCCGACGCGTTGCCGGCCGTCACCGTGCCGTCCTCCTTCTTGAACACCGGGCGCAGCTTCGTGAAATCGTCCGCACTCGCGTCGTGACGCACGTGCTCGTCCGTGTCGAACGCAACCTCGCCCTTCTTCGTGCGGATCGAGATCGGCAGGATCTGGTCCTTGAAGCGCCCTTCCGCGATCGCGCGCGCCGCGCGACGATGCGATTCGAGCGCCAGCGCGTCCTGCGCGTCGCGCGAGATGCCGTACTTCGCCGCGACGTTCTCGGCGGTCACGCCCATGTGGATCGTCTGGAACGGGTCGTGCAGTGCGCCGAGCATCATGTCGACGAGCTTGCCGTCACCCATGCGCTGGCCGAAACGCGCGGCCGGCACCGTGTACGGCGCGCGGCTCATGTTTTCCGAGCCGCCGCCGATCGCGACGTCGGCGTCGCCGAGCATGATCGTCTGCGCGGCCGACACGATCGCCTGCAGGCCCGAACCGCACAGGCGGTTCACGGTCAGCGCGGGCGTGTGCTGCGCGACGCCGCCGTCGATCGCCGCGACGCGCGCGATATACATGTCCCTCGGTTCGGTGTTCACGACGTGGCCGAACACGACATGCCCGACCGCATCGCCCGACACGTTCGCGCGCGACAGCACTTCGCGCACGACTTTCGCCCCGAGGTCGGTCGGCGAGAAATCCTTCAGGCTGCCGCCGAAATCACCGATCGCGGTACGGACACCGCTCACCACCACGACTTCTTTCGCTGCATTGCTCATCGTCTCACTCCGGTTCGTTCGCGCCCGCAGGCGCGGGGATACGTTGCGTTACATGTTCGGGTAATTCGGCCCGCCACCGCCTTCCGGCGTGACCCACACGATGTTCTGCGTCGGGTCCTTGATGTCGCAGGTCTTGCAGTGCACGCAGTTCTGCGCGTTGATCACGAGGCGATCGCTGCCGTCGTCGTTCTTCACGAACTCGTACACCGCCGCCGGGCAGAAACGTCCTTCCGGCCCCGCATACGTGCGCAGGTTCACGTTCACCGGCACATTTGCATCCTTCAAGGTCAGGTGCGCCGGCTGGTTCTCTTCATGGTTCGTGTTCGAGATGAACACCGACGACAGCCGGTCGAACGTCAGCTTGCCGTCCGGCTTCGGGTACTCGATCGGCTCGCACTGCGACGCCGGCTTCAGCATCTCGTGGTCCGCGTGCTTGTGATGCAGCGTCCACGGCACGTTGCCGCCCATCACCTTCTGCTCGAGGCCGACCATCAGCGTACCGAGGTACAGCCCTTTGGCCATCCACTGCTTGAAGTTGCGCGCGCGGTACAGCTCCGTGTACAGCCACGATTGCTTGAAGGCATCCGGGTAGGCATTCAACTCGTCGCTTTGACGGCCTGCCTGCACCGCGTCGAACGCGGCGTCGGCGGCCAGCATGCCGGTCTTGATCGCCGCGTGGCTGCCCTTGATCCGCGACGCGTTCAGGAAACCCGCGTCGTCGCCGATCAGCGCGCCGCCCGGGAACACCGTCTTCGGCAGCGACAGCAGCCCGCCCGCCGTGATCGCGCGCGCGCCGTACGACACGCGCTTGCCGCCTTCCAGGAACGCGCGGATCGACGGATGCGTCTTGTAGCGCTGGAATTCCTCGAACGGCGACAGGTACGGGTTCGTGTAGCCCAGGCCCACCACGAAGCCGACCACGACCTGGTTGTTGTCCATGTGGTACAGGAACGAGCCGCCGTAGGTGTCCGACTTCAGCGGCCAGCCCGCCGTGTGGATCACGAGGCCCGGCTTGTGCTTGGCCGGATCGATTTCCCACAGCTCCTTGATGCCGATCCCGTAAGCCTGCGGATCGGCGTTCGCGTCGAGCTTGAACTTCGAGATCAGCTGGCGGCCGAGGTGGCCGCGGCAGCCTTCGGCGAACAGCGTGTACTTCGCGTGCAGTTCCATGCCGAGCTGGAAGTTCTCGGTCGGCTCGCCGTCCTTGCCCACGCCCATGTTGCCGGTGGCGACGCCTTTCACGGAGCCGTCGTCGTTGTAGAGAATCTCCGCAGCGGGGAAACCCGGGAAGATCTCGACGCCCAGCGCCTCGGCCTGCTGACCGAGCCAGCGCGTGACGTTGCCCAGCGAAATCACGTAGTTGCCGTGGTTCTGGAAGTTGGCGGGCAGCGCCCAGTTGGGCGTGGTGACCGCGCTTTTCTCCGACAGGAATAGGAAGCGGTCTTCCGTCACCTCGACGTCGAGCGGCGCGCCGCGTTCCTTCCAGTCGGGGAACAGTTCGGTGATCGCGCGCGGGTCCATCACCGCACCCGACAGGATGTGCGCGCCGATCTCGGAACCCTTCTCGAGCACGCACACGCCGATCTCGGTGCCTTTCTCGGCGGCCAGCTGCTTGAGCCGGATCGCCGCCGACAGCCCGGCGGGGCCGCCGCCGACGATCACGACGTCGTATTCCATCGATTCGCGCGGGCCGTACTGCGCGAGCAAGTCCTGTGTGGTCAAAATCCTGTCTCCTCCTGCGTCCCGACCGTCAGCCGGTCAGAACTGGTCTTCCGTCAACGCGAGCACGCCCTCGTTGCCCTTCGTGCCGACGATCGACGCTTCGAGCGCGCCTGCCTGCACCAGCACCTGCTCCGCATAGAACTGCGCGATCGCGATCTTCGCGTCGAAGAACGCCGGGTCGCTCGCGCGGTTCGCCTGCGCGGCCACCAGCGCGCGCGCCATCTGCCATCCGCACAGCACCACGCCCGCCAGCTTCAGGTACGGCACGCTGCCCGCAAACACCGCGTTCGGGTCCTGCTTCGCGTTCGCCAGCACGTAATCCACCACCGACGACAGCGCCTTCGCGCCCTTCTCCAGCTGCACCTTCATCGATGCGGCCGCCGCACCGTCCAGCTTGCCCAGCGCCGCGACAGTCTCGCCGATTTCGGCGATCAGCGCCTTCGCCACCGCGCCGCCGTCGCGCAGCGTCTTGCGGCCCACCAGGTCGTTCGCCTGGATCGCCGTCGTGCCTTCGTAGATCGCCAGGATCCGCGCATCGCGGTAATACTGCGCCGCACCCGTTTCCTCGATGAAACCCATCCCGCCGTGCACTTGCACGCCCAGGCTCGCCACGTCGTTCACCATCTCCGTGCTCCAGCCCTTCACGACCGGCACCAGATATTCGTAGATTGCCTGATGACGCGCCCGCGTCGCCTCGTCCGAATGGCGGTGGGCAATGTCGCTGTGCGCCGCGGCCACGTACGCCAGCGAGCGAGCGCCTTCGGTCAGCGCGCGCATCGTGCCGAGCATCCGGCGCACGTCCGGGTGATGGATGATCGTCACCGACTGCTTGGCCGACCCGTCCACCGGGCGGCTCTGCACGCGCTCCTTCGCGAATTCCGCGGCCTTCTGGTACGCGCGGTCGGCCACGCCGATCCCCTGCATCCCGACGCCGAAGCGCGCCGCGTTCATCATGATGAACATGTATTCGAGGCCGCGGTTCTCTTCGCCGATCAGGTAGCCGATCGCGCCGCCGTTATCGCCATATTGCAGCACCGCCGTCGGGCTCGCCTTGATCCCGAGCTTGTGCTCGATCGACACGCAGTGCACGTCGTTGCGTTCGCCCAGCGAGCCGTCCTCGTTGACCAGGAACTTCGGCACGATGAACAGCGAAATGCCCTTCACGCCTTCCGGCGCGTTCGGCGTGCGTGCCAGCACCAGGTGGACGATGTTGTCCGCCATGTCGTGCTCGCCCCACGTGATGAAGATCTTCGTGCCGAACACCTTGTACGTGCCGTCGCCCTGCGGTTCGGCGCGCGAACGCACCAGCGCAAGATCCGAGCCCGCCTGCGGTTCGGTCAGGTTCATCGTGCCGGTCCATTCGCCCGAGATCAGCTTCGGCACGTAGCGCTGCTTCTGCTCGTCGGTGCCGGCCGTCAGCAGCGCCTCGATCGCGCCGTCGGTCAGCAGCGGGCACAGCGCGAACGACAGGTTCGCCGCGTTCAGCATCTCGATGCACGGCGTCGCGATCAGCTTCGGCAGCCCCTGGCCGTCGTATTCGGACGGGTGCTGCAGCCCCTGCCAGCCGCCTTCGACGAACTGGCGGAACGCTTCGCCGAAGCCCGGCGTCGCGGTCACGACACCGTCCTTCCAGCTGCTCGGATTGCGGTCGCCTTCGACGTTCAGCGGTGCCAGCACCTCGCCGCAGAATTTCGCGGACTCGTCGAGCACGGCCTGCGCCGTGTCGTAACCGGCGTCCTCGAAACCCGGCAGTTGCGCAACGGTGTCGATGCCCGCGAGTTCCTTCAGCACGAACAGCATGTCCTTGACGGGGGCGTTATAGCTCATGGTCGATGTTCCAAATCAGGCGGTGAATGAGGCGCGCCACGGGGCCGATACGGCAAAACCGGCCAGCTCCGGGCGGCGAGGTGACCCATCCTAATGCCGTGCGAGCCGGTTTCCATTGTCATATTCGGCCCACCTGGTGACAAAATCGGCCACGGGATGTGGGGGCGGGGGCGGAAGCGGCAGGCTGGGTGCGGGTTTGGGCGGGGTGGGGTTTGGTGGCTTAGGGGAATCGGCAAGCAATCTGCGTGCCGGAATGGGGGACGAGGTGGCCGGGTTGGGGCGGTGGCTTTCGGTTCGCAGCTTTTCCTTGTTCCACCACGCGCGCCTCGCGCCGGCAGGCGATTCCTCACCGAAACGGAAAACGCCGATCGCGGAAGCGATCATCTCGGGAGCGGAGAGACCTAAAATTCGACGCAGCCGATCCGGACGAGACAACAGATTTTCTATGACATTGGCGACCGCTCTCATCATCAAGCGACTATTCGATCGCAAATATCTTCGCTTAACGGCACCTTGGTAAAATACACCGCTCAACGAAGAGGCCTGTGCAATGAGAAAAGTGATAAGAAGACCGTCAGCGCTTCCTGATAGCTTGCTCGGAGAAGAAGTGCGTGCGGCGAAGAACGCGCTAGCGACACATTTTCGTCTCCCCCCCGTCGATCGAGTACGCAGAAGGGCACCACTTAACCCGAAAATTTGGAGCTCGGCTCTCGTCCGAAATGCATTGCTTGGAACCTTCCAATCAAAGTGTGCTTACTGTGAGTCACCTGTCAATGAACGCCAGCTTGGGGAGGTTTCTCATCACCGACCGGTCGCAAATGCCGTAAGTGGTCGAGACAGGTTCACCGAATCACAGGACTCCGACAACTATAGTTGGCTTGCGTACGAGTGGGAGAACCTGTTCCTTTCATGTGCAGAATGCAACCGCTCCAAGCGGAATCTCTTTCCCTTAGACGGTCCTCCCGCTCCTTTCCGTTGTACTTGGGGCGAGGCAGAGGCGAGTGAACGTGCCCTCCTAATAAATCCATGTCGCATTGAGCCTCGAAAGCATCTTCGATTTTCATTTGATGGCCAGGTTACGGGCCGAGACCGGGTCGGCAATACAACGGTGAAGGTCCTATCGCTCGACCGACCGAGTTTAATACAGGCGAGAAAAGACAAGCTTCGGCGCTGCTTGCACGCTCTAGAACTCGCACGTAACAATTCTCATAATCTCGAACTTTTTAGGCGAGAGTTGCACGATGACGCCGCTTTCAGTGGCGCCGCTCGTATTGCGTTCTTCGATCTATTGACAGCATTCACCCTGATATCGGGCGCTACGAAACCATTGTTCAGGTCGGTCGTGGAGGATGCGATACGAATCGCAACAACTACTGACGAAGTTCAATGGAAGAATCTGGTTGAGCTTTCCTCTTCAGAATTTCCACTGCCTTACGGAGAAATTCTGCCCACGGACATCCTTATTAGAGAGATTGATTACGCACGCAAACCACGAACTTCCCAGATTCGTCGCGTCAGCATTCGAAACTTCAAAGGAGTACCTCTACTCGATCTCGATATTCCTCCGGCCCAGCCTAGCGATATTGACGCACCATGCATGATGCTGCTTGGTGAGAACTCAACTGGAAAAAGTACTACGCTACAAGCAATTGCATTAGCTCTGATGGGCGAAAAGATGCGAGACCGCATGGGTACGGCAGCAGAAGACTTCTTGCCGCGCGAGGACTCAGGTTGGCAACTCGACGACACGGTGACACCGGAGGTCACCATTGAGTTCGACACCGGTGAGCCTGTCCGGCTTTCAATCGACCCGATTGCGAAGCGCTTCATTGGCGAAGAGCATCCCGCTACTATCTTGTTCTCGTTTGGATCTCGGCGTTTCTTTGGGAAGGACCTTGTTCGACGCCAAGCGGCTTCCTCCCTGAAATCGCTATTTGATCCATTCGCCAAGCTGCAACATCCAGGTCGCTGGATTCAAAGTCTCGGCAATGAAGACTTCAACGCTCTAGCACGTGCGATGCGTGAAGTCCTCGTTCTTCAAGAGGAAGACCGCATAGAAAGAGATGAAGAGGGACGCCTGTTTGTGCGTGCGCATGGCCGTGATTCACCGCTCGAAAAACTTAGCGATGGCTACCGGTCTCTCATGGCGATGGTGCTTGACGTCATGCGCGGGATGCTAGAAGAATGGGGCGACCTTGAGAACGCGCGTGGAATCGTCCTAGTCGATGAAGTCGAGACCCACCTTCATCCAAGATGGAAGCTGCGCGTCATGTCAGCACTTCGACGGGCCATGCCGAATGTTCAGTTCATCGCCACGACACACGATCCGCTTTGCCTAAGGGGCATGCGCGGTGGAGAGGTGCAAGTTCTGATTAGAGATGGTAACCATCAAATTCAAGTATTGACCGGCTTGCCAGATGTTCGCGGTCTTCGTGCGGAGCAATTGTTGACGTCAGACTACTTTGGTCTCTCGAGTACGGCTGATCCAGATGTCGAGAGTGCTCTCGAGCGGCTAGCTCTACCCATTGACGCGCGCTCAGCAGATGCCAATATCGATCAGGAAACGCTTCGACCATTTCGATTGATCGGCGATACCCCCATTGATCAAATCGCAAACGAAGCGCTTAGAAGATTCGTTGAAGAAGCAGCATCCTCACGCCAGATCGACCGAAGCCGGGTAAGAGAAGCTGCAGTCAATAGTGTTCTTGACCGCCTTCGCGCAATCCGAGAGGGACGCCGTTCATGAGACGAGTTGATCGCACTGAGGTACCCGTGCCCCCCTCGCTGGAAGGCCCAAAATGTCTTGCTGCACGTGAGCACGCACGAGCTACTAAGCACTTTAGTGACAAGCCCGGGGAAAAGTTCACTTTTCGAGCGTACCGGCAGCAAGATGTCGCAGATGCATTGAACAAGCTGTTTCACGGAAAGTGTGCGTACTGCGAATCGAGCATCAAAGCGGTGCAACCCACGGATGTCGAGCATTTCAGGCCCAAGGGGCGAGTTGCAGAGTGCCCCGAACATCCGGGTTACTGGTGGCTTGCTGCTCGTTGGGACAACCTTCTCGCATCTTGCATCGATTGCAATCGTCGAAGGTACCAAGAAGCACAGCAGTTAGCCTATGACCCGTTGACTGACGAGGTTGACGGTCGCTTCAACCTCGGTAAGGGAGACGCGTTTCCAATCTTGGGTGCGAAATACGCGGTTATCGAGTCAGACGATTACAACGCGGAGGACGCAGCCCTCATTGATCCCACACGGCGGAATCCAAGCGATCACTTGATGTGGCTGCAGGAGCGGAGCCTAAGTCTGGTCGGGCCGCGCATGAACGGCGACTCTCCTGATCCTTATGGTTGGCACACCTACCGCGTATTCGGACTTAACCGCCAAGGCCTAGTGGAATTGCGTACGTCACGGTTGTTGGAGATACGGGCACGCGTCGTCTTCATCGAAAAGATGCTCGACAGAGCGGTGCTCATGCCTGAGCCATTCGCCACGGAACAGCAGGACGAGGCGTTTACAGAATTTTTGTCTCTATACCAGTATGCAGAACCTAACCAGCCATATTCCGCGATGGTGGAGGATTTATTGGATCGAGAATCTGTCCGTTTGATGGATAAATACGAAAATTTAGCGCCTAAGGATTTTTGTGTCGGGGTGGAACCTAAGCGTCGCCAGGAAGTTCTCGGCAACTGATTTACGGTGCGATATTCGTGGCGATTGGAGTAACGATTGCTGGCACGTGGGTGGATGGCGTCCTCACATGATCAGGAAAAATATCTTTGACTTCGTGAGATTGCCCGCAGTCCCGACATGCAAGCGCGAAGTTTGCCGTTCGCCCAGCGGCCGGATACCCCGGCTGACAGGTGCCAGCCCACTACGTCCCGATTCGGTTAACCCTGGATCAAATCGGACGCTGGCCTCGAGCCCCCCTACTTCATCGCGACAAGCGGCTCGACAAACGCCTCGAAATGCGGCAGCCAGATCGGGATCGCGTCCTTGACCGCGAACATCCCGTGGCCGTTCTTGCCGAACGGCGGCTCGACGATCATCTGCCCGTGCCCGCCCGCCGCCTGAAACGCGGCAAACCACGTCGCCACGACTTCCGGCGAGAAATACTTGTCGTTCTGCACGTAATGCCACAGCACCGGCACGCGCGTCGTGCTCGCGAAATGCCCGATCGTGTCGGCCATCTGCTGCGGATCGCACGGCATGCCGGGATGCGTTGCGGGATTCCCGCCGCGCCCGCCCGAGAAGTTCACCACCGCGACCACGCCCTGCGGCGCGTAGCTCGCCGCCGCCAGCGACGCGAAGCCGCCCGCCGATTGCCCGACCAGCACGACGCGGCTTCGATCCACCTGCGGCAACGTCTGCGCATACCGCACGGCCGCGAGCACATCGCGCGCGGCCTGCTGGCCGGCAGCGAGGTAATCGGGATGCCGGCACGACCCCGCATCCTCTTCGTCGACACCGCCCGTCGCACCATACCCGCGGCGGATCGGCACGATGACCGCGAAACCGTGCTGCACGAACGTCCGGATCTGCGGCAACGCGCGGTAGCGTCCCACCTTCGGCCGTGCGCGCGGATCGGGCGGGCTGCCGTGGCTCAGCACGATCAGCGGAAAAGGCCCGGGGCCGTCCGGCATGTAGGTCGTGGCGACGATGTCGCGTGTGCGCCCGCCTTCGTCGACCGGCACCTTGACGACGGTTTCATGCAGATCGGGGGCAATGGCTGTGTCTTCGACCGCCGTCGCCGCGCAGCCGGCGACGGAAGCGATCAACACGCCCGGGATCAGCACCCGGCACAGGGGGATGGCGATCCGGTTTCGACGAACGACGATGCTCATGGGCAATCTCTCCACGAATCCAGGGATGACGGGCGAGGCTGTGGCGATGCGTACCGCGAAGGCGACAGTGTATCCGTGCGGCGCCGCAACCGGGCCGGCCGCATGCGTACAGCCCGCACCGGCCGCACCCCCGGCACCGGCATCCTGATCGTCACCCGCCGTCACCACCGGTAACTGACATCCCCCGTCACCGTCAGCCGCGTGCCGTAGAAGCACCCTCCCGCCGAAAAGCACGACGACACATAAGTCCGGTCGAACAGGTTGTTCACGTGCGCCGCGACGCGCCACCCCTTCCACGCCGGCCGCTCGACACCCAGGTCGTACGACAGCCCGAGATCGAAGAGCACGACGGCCGGCACGTCGAACGTATTGACGTTGTCGCCCGCGCTGCGCCCGACGTAGCGCATGCCGCCGCCCACCCTCAGCCCGCGCAGCCCCGGCCGGTCGACCGCGTAGTCGAGCCACAGCGACGCCAGATGGCGCGGCACCGCCGCCACGCGCTTGCCGACGACGGCCGCGTCCGTATCGGCCTGCACCGTCGTGTCGAGATACGTGTACGCGGCGATCACGTCCAGTTGCTTCCAGATGCGCGAACGCCCTTCCAGCTCGATCCCGCGCGAGCGCACCTCGCCCGTCTGCACGTTGAAGAACGGATGCTCGGGATCGGCGGTCAGCACATTGCGCTGGCGAATGTCGAACGCGGCGATCGACGCGTTCTGCAACCGGTCCGGCGACTGGTAGCGCAGCCCGACCTCGAACTGCTTCGCCTTCGTCGGCGTGAACGGCTGGCCGTCGAAGCGCGTGCCGAGCGCCGGCTCGAACGACGTCGAATAGCTCAGGTACGGCGCAAAGCCGCTGTCGAACAGATAAACGGCCCCCGCGCGCCCGGTGAACGCACGCGTGCTCTGCCGCACGCTCGCGGAGCGCAGCAGGTCGTCGGTCGTCGTGCGCGACCATTCCTCGCGCCCGCCGAGCGTGAAGACCCAGCGATCCCAGCGCACCTGGTCCTGCAGGTAGACGCCGATCCGGTCGGGTGTCTGGCGCGTCTGCTGCCCGATCGGCGGCGCCGTGAACGGCTGCCCGTAATCGGGCGCACGCGTATCGAGCGACGGCGCCGCGCCGAACCCCGACCCGACGAGGTTCGCCACCGCATGCTCGTACGACAGCCCGGCCAGCACCGTATGCTCGACCGGCCCCGTCATCACGCGCATCTCCGCCTGGTTGTCGAGCGCGAGATGGTTCACGTGCTCGCGCGACCACGACAGCGAACGGTTCAGCACGCCCGGCGCCAGGTAGGGCGCGACGAAATTGACGGCCGCGCCCGCGAAGTCGACGTCGAGATGCGTATAGCGCACGTTCTGCCGGACTTTCCACGTCGAATCGAAACGATGCTCGAACGCGTAGCCGATCATCGCCTGCGTGCGGTCGTACGTGTCGAAGCCGGGCAGCCCCGGATAGAAGCGCGTCGGTATCCGCCGGCCCGCGTCGGGCCACAGCGTGCCGAGGGCCGGCAGCCAGCCCGCGAAGTTGTTGTGCGGATCGCGCTGGAACGAACCCAGCAGCGTGAAACTCGTATCGGCGTTCGGCTGCCACGTCAGCGACGGCGCGACGACGATCCGCTGCTGCCGCGAATAGTCGATCTGCTCGTCCGCGCGGCGCGCGAGGCCGTCGATCCGGTAGCGCCACGTGCCGTCCTGCGTCACGGGCCCGCTGAAATCGAACGCAAGCTGCCCGCGATCGCGGTTGCCGGTCTGCACGGCGAGCAGGTGCTGCGCGTCGCGCGTCGGCCGCTTGCTGACCATGTCGACGATGCCGCCGGGGCTCGCCTGCCCGTACAGCACGGACGCCGGGCCGCGCAAGACGTCGATGCGTTCGAGCGTCCACGGATCGACGACGCTCGCGGCCCAGTTCACGCCTTTCGGCAGCGGCAGGCCGTCGAGCATCTGCGGATTGATCGCTGCCGCCGCGAAACCGCCGAAGCCGCGCAGGAACACGCTTTCGAGCACGCCGCCGGGGCGCGAGTCCGCGTACGTGCCCGGCGTGTAGCGCAGGCTGTCGCCGACGCTGTGCACGTCCTGCCGGTCCATCTGTTCGCGCGTGACGACCGACAGGCCCTGCGGCACCTCGACGATCGCCGTGTCGGTCTTGGTGCCCGCGCGCGACACGTCGGCCGCGATGCCGTTCACGGGGCCGACGCCCGTCTCGCGCCGCCCGTCGACGACGATCGGCGCGAGCAGCGGCGCATCCGCGGGCTCGCCCGCGTCCGGCGCATCTTGCGCGGCAGCCGAAGCGGCGATCGGCATCGTAGCCGCGCAGGCCAGCACGGCCGCCCAGCCCGGCACGCGCCGCAACGCCGCGCACGGCAACGGAAATCCAGGCCGCGCATCGCGGCCGATGTGTGATCGATTCATGTCGGGTTATCCGGAAAGCGGAGACGGGCGTCGGCGGATACGTCGCGCCCTTGGGTACGGAGACGGGCCGCTCTTGCAACGGCGACCTCGACTGAACAGCGAATGCGAATCATTTACGCCGACGCGACGCGGGTAAATGCCGGTGGACGCAATCGACGAATGTGCGGCGTGCATCGATCGGCCGCAGGTTTATTCGTCTGACGTTAACAAAATGTCACGTTTGAATGTCGTTATCCTGAACGACCAAATGAATGATCGGATGATAGGATAGCGACACCCTCAAGTTTCAAGCGACACACGTAATGTCAAGCCTGCCCCCGGCCACCCGACACTCGCTCGTCGATTCCGCGATCGAGATCCTCAAATCCAATATCACTTCCGGCATCTGGCGCGTCGGCCAGCGCATTCCGACCGAGCTCGATCTCGCGAAGCAGCTCGAAGTCGGCCGCAACACGGTGCGCGAGGCGGTTCGCACGCTCGCGTATTCCGGCGTGCTCGAAGTGCGCCAGGGCGACGGCACCTATGTGCGCCGCAACGTCGATCCGGCCGAAACGATGCGCAACGTCGATCGTGCCGCGCGCAGCGATCATCTCGAACTGCAATGCATGCTCGAAACGGAATGCGCGCGCTACGCGGCGCGCCGGCGCACCGACGAGGATCTCGCGACGCTGCGCAAGCTGCTGAAGGCGCGCGGCGAGCGCGAAGCGTCGCGCGACGTGAAGAAGTTCGTCGAGCGCGACCGCGCGTTTCACATCGCCGTGGCCGCCGCCTCGCACAATCACGCGCTCGAAGCGCTGTATCGCTATTTCTCGGGCTCGATCCTCGCGAACGTGGAAGACATCCTCGTCGAACTCGACGAGGCCGAGATCCCCGAGCCGGACATGCGGGCGCACCAGGCGGTGCTCGACGCGATCGAACAGCGCGACGAGAACAAGGCGGTGCGCGCGACGCTCGCGATCCTCAAGCCGCAGATGACCTGGCTCGAGACGCGCGAGGCGCCCGCCGCCTGACGGGCCCCGCACGTCCGGTTTGCCCGGTACGCGCTACGCGGCGACGGCCTCGATCACGTCGATCTGCCCGTCCGGCGCGGAGCGGAGCCCCGCGGGCCGCCAGCCGGCGGCGGCGAGCAGCGCGTCGTATTCGTCCCGCGTGCGCTCGCGGCCGCTGCCCCAGCACATCATGTGGATGTCGTAGAGCTTCGAGAAATGCGCGACGCCCGGCGCCGGCACGACCCGCTCGATCACGAACACGCGCGCGCCGTCACGGGCGCTTTCGCGTGCCCGCCTGAGGATCGCCACGCATTCGTCGTCGTTCCAGTCGTGCAGGATCAGCTTCAGCAGGTAGACGTCGGCGGCCGGCACCGCGTCGAACATGTTGCCGCCCGCCTTGCTGCAGCGCGCGCTCACGCCCATCCGCTGCGCCCAGTCGTCCGCGTCGCCGTCGATCACCTCCGGCAGGTCGAACACGACACCGGTCAGCGCGCCGAACCGCCGCAGCAGGCTGCACAGCATGTGCCCCTGGCCGCCGCCGATGTCGCACGCGTGCGTGCCCGGTGCGAACGTGACGTCGCGCAACGCATCGACGACCTGTTCCGACTGCACGGTCGAGAAGCTCGACATCGCGCGCTTGAAATCGCTTCGGTAGCGTTCGTGATCCTTCGCATAGTCGAACGCCATCGCGCCGAACTCGCGGACGAAGCCGTTCTGCTGCCCCTCGCGCACCATGTCGGGCAGGTGCGCCCAGATCGCGTAGTGCTCGGGGCCTTCCTGCAACAGCACGAAATCGCGCAACGTACTCGCGGCGTCCGCGTGCAGCAGCGCCCCCGACGCGGTGGCCCGGAAGCCGCGCCGCGTGTCCTCGTCGAGCAGCCCGAGCGCGGCGAGCGCACGCAGCAGCCGGTACAGCAGCGGTTCGTCGACGTCGAGCGTCGCCGCGAGCGCGGCCGACGAAACCGGTGCATCCGTCGTGACTGCATCGAACACGCCGAGCCGCGTGCCCGCGTACAGGATCCGGCTGCGCCACCGCCCGAACAGCGTATCCAGCACCTGTTTTGCCGCATTTTCCATAAAGCACTCCTGAACAGGGTTCGACCGCGCCGGCGCACGATGCACCGGGCGATCGCATCGTCAACGAAGCAGGCGGATCACTGCTCGTGCAGGAATTCCCGGATCGGGTAGCCGACATGGCGCTGCGCATCGAGCGTATAGCCGAGGATGCGGTCGCCGCGCTTGAGCTCCGTGATGTTGTGCACGCTGCCTTTCGGCCCGAGCACGCGCACGTGCCAGTCGTCCTGCGCAATGATGTTGATCGCGCGATTCGCCGCATTCTTCGCCTCGATCAGCAGCAGCGGCCGCGTCTCGACCTTCGCGCGCCCGACCACGACGCGGCGTGCCTTGCCCTGCACGTTGACGGCCAGGATCTCCGCGCCCGATTCGAGCTCGGCGAGGTAGCGGGTGCGGTTGTCCGGCGCGACGACATACGAATGGAGCGCGGCCGCGTTCACGCGGAACGGGCGCGTCGGCATGTACGGCAGCGGGTGCGTCTCGCTGCTGATCAGGATCATGCCGGTCGAATACGAGCCCACGAGGATGCCCTCGTCCTGCTCGAAGCGCGAGCAGGTGTCGACGCATACGCGCTCGCCCGGCCCCAGGTGCGTGAGCCCGACGATCTCGATTTCCTCGAGCTGCAGATCCTCGACCGTGTCGCTGCAGATCGACACGAGCTGCGTGGCCTGCCCGACCTGCGTCGGCGTGAGCAACACGCCTTCGGGGCCGCGCTGCAGCACGTTCAGCGTCACTTCGGCATCCTCCAGGTCGGCGACGACGGTGATCAGCTCGCCCGCCGCGCGATCGGCGGCCGCCAGCAGGATCTCGAGCGGGATCTTGCTCGGGTCCTGCAGGAATTCGACGAGCAGCCACGGCGTGGACACCGACAGCTCGCACGCGCGCGTGAGCGTCGCCTCGCCCGTCACTTCGATGAACACGCCGAGCTCGACGCCGTCCGGCACCGCGAAATCGACCGGCAGTCCGTCCTTCACGAGGACGATCTGCACCTGCTCGAGCAGCGCGGCATCGGCCGGCTGCCGATCGACGACCGCGACCTTGCACGCGCTCGGCGGCAGCCGCCCGGCCTGCTCCGCATCCTTCACGACGAATGCGGACACGCCGACATGCAGCGCTTCCTCGGTGATCTCGTCCGCGAGCTCGCCGATGTTGCGCAGGTCAATCCAGGAAAGCTTCTTCAAGGCCAATCTCCTTCGAAGGGGATAAAGCAGGTTGAATGACAGAGTGAAACTAGCGACTGACGGAAACGGCCGAACGCGACGCGGCGGCCCGCATCCGGCAATCCACCCAGCCGGCGCCCGGCTCGTAGCCGGCCAGCCGGACGCCGGGCGCGACATCGGCGAGCCCGACGGCCGTGCCGCCGTCGGTCCGGAACCGCACCGCGCGGTCGCCGCGCAGCACGACACGCGTGCTCGTGCCGGATGCACTGCGTGTGTGCAACGCGACGAGCGGCGCGGATTCGATCCGCACGCGGCCGACCACGATCGCGCGCGTGTCGCCCGCCGCGCCGACCGTCAGGATCCGCTCGCCCGAACGCAGCAGCGAAAGCTGGCGCGCGCGGTCGCCGCCGCAGAACACGAACGATTCGGCCGAGCCCGCGTCGATGCCGAACACGAGCGGCCGGCCCGGCGGGTGCGCGGCGCCGGCCGCGACGACGAGCAGCATGCTGGTCGCGCTCGCGCCGGCCAGCACGCACTCTTCGCCGTCGAGCTGCGAACAGCCGTCGATCACCGCATGCAGCCCGACGCCGAGCGGCTCGACGCGCTGCACCTCGAATGCCTTCAGCTTCAGCGGCTCGCGCGAGCGCAGCTCGCCGCACGCGGCCAGCACGCCGCGCAACGCGGCCGCATCGCGCGGTGCAAACGCGATGTCGACCGGCGACTGCGCATGCTTGCGCGCGAGGTAAGCCGCGCCGTGCGGATCGGCGAGCGACACGACGATGCGGCACGCGGCGTCGCGGACACCCTCGAGCAGGCGCTCGAGCGGCATCGTGGTCGCGAGCGCGTAGTCGAGCATGACGAGCGCGTGCCGCGCGATCGCGGCGCGCGCGGCATCGAAATCGGCCGCGCCGTCGATCCTCACGCGAACGCCCGCGAGCGGCGCATGCGCGTCGTCGACCAGCGTCGCGACGCCCGCCGTCGAAACGGTCAATAGCGCCGCCGCGCCGGCCGCGCACGGTTCGCGACCGGCCTCGGCCACCACGACGCGGCGCGCGCCGGCCCTCGCCGCGTCGGCCGCGACGGCGCCTGCCTGCGCGCCGAGCGCGCGCAGGTCGATCCACGGATAGCGATGCATGGAAACCCTCGATGGTCGAAAAAGACCGGGTACGACGGCCCGGCGCAGCGAATCAGGCGGCCAGGTGCGCGGCGCGGCGCTCGACGCCGTGCACCGCGTCCGACAGGCGGCGGATCAGCGGGGCGGCCTTCGGCGCGGCGAACACGTTGCGGCCGGCCGCGATGCCGAGCGCGCCCGCGTTCATCACCCGCGACGTGAACGCGACGAACTCGTCTTCGGGCAGCTTCGCGCCGCCCGCGACCAGCACCGGCAGCGACGAACCGGCGATGATGTCGGCCATGCTCGCGGCGTCGCCGCTGTACGGCAGCTTGACGATGTCGGCGCCGAGATCCGCCGCGACGTTCGCCGCATGGGCGATCAGTTCGGCCTGCGGACGATCGCCGAGGCCGGGGCCGCGCGGATAGATCATCGCGAGCAGCGGCAGCGACCAGCGCGCGCATTCGGTCGCAATGCGGCTCAGGTCGAGCAGCTGCTGGGATTCCGTTTTAGAGCCGAGATTCACGTGCACGCTGACCGCGTCCGCGCCGCTCGCCAGCGCGTCCTCGACGCTCGCGAACAGCGTCTTCGCGTTCGCGTCCTCCGCGTAGCGCGTGCAACCGTTCAGGTGCACGACGAGCGCGAGATCGCTCAGCACGTCGGGCGCCAGGAAGCGCGCGCGGCCCCGATGCACGACGATCGCGTCGCCGCCGTGCGCGGCAATGTCGCCAACCAGTTGCCGCAACTGCTGCGGATGGGCGATCGGCCCGTCCGCGAGCGAATGATCGAGCGGCACCATCAGACACTTGCCCGATGCGGCACGCACCACCCGCCGCATCCTGAGCGCCTTGCCAGAAACCGATAGAAGAGCGTTCATCCGTGATTCCTCGCCAGAAATGGAAAGGCCGGCCCGTTCGACTTCAGCCTGCCCCCGGGGTGCCCGTTTGCGGGCGGAACTGGAGCGACAACCGAGCAACGCTTGCAGCAAATCTTGCGACGTGTAAGACTTGCATAGACCCAATCATCCTATGATTGGATCATCCTTGCAAGTGCCTTGCGAGCGATCCTGTTTCCCGACCGGGGGACGCATTCGTCGCGGCATCGCTTCCCCTTTGCAGACAACGGCAGCACATCAACCTGTGAGGTGTCTATGAAGTTCGGCGTGTCCTTCCTGCCCGATACCGGCCCGGCCGACCGCCCGGCGGCCGACTATTACGCCCAGGCGCTGAAGCTCAGCGCGCTGTCCGAGCGGCTCGGCTACACGTACGTGAAGATGACCGAGCACTACCTGAAGCCGTACGGCGGCTACAGCCCGTCGCCGCTGATGTTCCTCGCGGCCGTGGCCGCGCAGACGAAGTCGATCCGCCTGATGACGGGCGGCATCCAGGCGTCGTTCCATCATCCGATCCAGCTCGCGGCCGAAGCCGCGCAGCTCGACGCGATCTCGAACGGGCGGCTCGAGCTGGGCTTCGCGCGCGCCTTCCTGCCTTACGAATTCGATGCGTTCGGCATCGATCTCGACTCGAGCAAGACGCGCTTCCAGCAGACGATCGACGCGACGGTGCGGCTCCTCGCCGAGGAATCGGCCAGCGAGGACACCCCGTTCTTCCGCTATCGCGACGCGCAATCGCTGCCGCGCCCGACGCAGCAGCCGCGCCCGCCGGTGTGGGTCGCGGCGCTGCTCACGCCGTCCAGCTTCGAGTGGATCGGCGAACGCGGCTTCAACCTGCTGATGGCCGCGCCGCCGCGCAAGGCCGCGCTCGCGAAGACACAGGAGATGGTGGCGCTCTATCGCGACACGTTCGAGCGCCATCACGGCCACACCGGCCGCAAGCCGCAGGTCGCGATCAGCATCCCGCTGATGATCGGCACGTCGGACGCGCATGCGCTGGCACTCGCGGAGCCGCGCCTGCGCCATCACTGGCGCAATTTCGCGGAAGCGGCGAAGTCGTGGGAGCAGGTGCAGTCGCCGGCCTACCAGGGCTACAACGAAGCGATGAAGAACAAGATGGGCGGCATGGACACGGCCGACCTCGACGCAACCGCCGTGCTCGGCACGCCCGACACCGTGCGCCAGCGCATTCGCGCGCTCGAGGCCGACCTCGGCCTCGACGCGATCCTGTGGCACATCGACTACGGCGCGCAGCCGTACGAACTGATGAGCAACAACCTGGAGGTGTTCGCCCGCGACGTGCTGCCGGGACTATGACGCCATGCCGATTCCTTCCGGATCCACCACGGGCTCGCCCATGACACCGTCCCTGTCACTCGACACGATCGTCGTCGGCGCCGGCATCGGCGGCCTCGCCGCCGCGCTCGCGCTGCGGCGCGCCGGCCATCGGGTCACCGTCCTCGAGCAGAGCCGGGCGTTTCGGGAAGTCGGCGCCGGGCTGCAGGTCGTGCCGAACGCGACGCGCGCGCTGCGTGCGCTCGGCGTGCTCGACCGGCAGCGGCTGGCCGCCGTCGCCCCGATCGCGACGATCCGCCGCCGCTGGCAGGACGGCAGCCTGCTCGGCACCTTCCCGCTCGGTGGCGATGTCGAAGCCGAGTTCAACGCGCCGTACTGGAACGCGCATCGCGCCGACCTGCATGCCGCGCTGCTCGACGCCGTGCGCGACCCGTACACGGCCGGCCCGCCGGTCGCCGTCCTCGGCGGCATCGCGGTACGCGGCCTCGACGCATACGGGCCGGGGGGCGCGACGCTCGTCGACGCGGCGGGCACGCGCTGGCGCGCGGATCTCGTCGTCGCGGCCGACGGCATTCATTCGACGCTGCGCCACGCGCTGCTCGGCGACGACGCGCCGCACTACAGCGGCGACGACGCGTATCGCGCGCTGATCGACGCCGATGCGATCGACCCGCGCTCGCCCGTGTTCGAGATCGTCAGGGAACCGCAGGTGACGATCTGGCTCGGGCCCGGCCGGCACGCGATTCATTACTGGGTGCGCGACCGCCGGCTGCTGAACCTCGTCGTGATCGTGCCGGGCGACGGCAGCACGCGCGAATCGTGGAGCAGCAAGGGCGACCGCGCGACGCTCGAGGCCGAGCTCGCCGGCTGGGATCCACGCCTCGTCGGGCTGATCCGCTGCGCGTCGGACCTGAGCCGCTGGTCGCTGCACGACCGCCAGCCGCTCACGCGCTGGGTGTGGGACAGCGTGTGCCTGCTCGGCGACGCATGCCACCCGATGCTGCCGTACCAGTCGCAAGGCGCGGCGCAGGCGCTCGAGGACGCGGTCGTGCTCGGCCGGTGCGTGACCGGGCTCGCGTCGAAGGACGCGCTCGGCGCCGCGCTGGTCGAATACCAGCGCCTGCGGATCGACCGCAGCGCGCGGATCCAGCTTGCATCGGCCGGCAACGGCGGCGTATTCCACCTGCCCGACGGCCCCGAGCAGCAGGCGCGCGACGCCGAGCTCAAGTCGCGCCGCGCCGACTTCAAGTCTTACCACTGGACCTGGGCCGACGCGTACCAGCTTTGACGCCCGCCCCGGTGCCGCGCGGCGCGACCCGCGCGGTACCGGGGCTCCTCGCGACAGGACCGCATCATGACGAACACCGTGGACATTGCGCAGCAACTGAAACAGGCGATGCGCGGCGTGGCCGCCACCGTCACGATCGTGACGACCGGCGGCGACGGCGCCGCCGCCGCACCGTGCGCGCTGACCGCCAGCTCGTTCACGTCGGTCGCGCTCGATCCGCCGACCGTGCTGGTGTGCATCAACCGGCGCGCGAGCATTCATGCGTCGATCACCGGCCGCCGGCGCTTCTGCGTGAACGCGCTGCGAAGCTGCCACGTGCCGCTCGCGCTCGCGTGCAGCACGACGGGCTCCGACGCGCGTTTCGCGCACGACGCATGGCGTACCGACGCGGCGACGGGCCTGCCCTATCTCGAGAACGCGCAGACGTCGTTCTTCTGCGACACGCTCGAACAGGTCGAGGTCGGCTCGCATTCGATTCTGGTCGGGCGGGTCACGCGCGTCGCGATGTCCGCCGACGTGAACCCGCTGATGTACGTGAACGGCGCGTTCGCCGCCGTCCGCTCGCTGCCGTCCGATGCAGGCGGCGGATGACGGGCGCACGTTCCGTTGTTTCGAGCATTCGTTCGCGGGGTTCGCACCCGGCCCGTTCGCTCGAGAAAACACGCGCCACCCCACCGATGCGTGCGTCACGCGTGATGCCGCACGCAATCGTTGCGTGCGCTGCAGTCACGCTGCGCGCGCACATCACGCACTACCATTGCGCCGCATGCACGCGATGAAACGGAGAAGCCGATGGCACCCGACCTGAACCTGCTGATTTCGCTCGATGCGCTGCTCGAAGAGGGCAGCGTCGTCGGCGCCGCACGCCGCATGAACCTCAGCCCGCCCGCGATGAGCCGCACGCTCGCGCGCATCCGCGAAACGGTCGGCGACCCGATCTTCGTGCAGGCCGGCCGCAAGATGGTGCCGACGCCGCGTGCGCTCGAACTGCGCGGCGTCGTCCGAGAAACCGTGGAGCGCGCATCGCAGTTGCTCGCGCCGTCCGCGGAAATCGATCTCGGCACACTCGACAAGCAGTTCAACGTGCGCGCGAACGACGTCTTCGTCGGCCTGCACAGCAGCCGGCTGCTCGAGGAGATGGCGCGCGGGATGCCGCGCGCGATGCTGCGCTTCATGCCCGAGGAAGACGACGTCGACGACGACGCATTGCGCAGCGGCCGCATCGACCTCTTCATCAGCGCGTCGCGCCGCCTGGGGCCGGAGATTCGCGTGCAGCCGCTGTTCACGACGACCTTCGTCGGCCTCGCGCGCCACGACCACCCGATCTTCGACGACGACATCACGCCCGAGCGCTTCGCGCGCTGGCCGCATATCGGCGTCTCGCGGCGCGGCAAGTCCGCGGGGCCGATCGACGACGCGCTCGCCGCGCGCGGGCTCGCGCGCCACGTGCTGCTCGTCGTGCCGACGCCGTATGCGGCGATCTTCGCGCTGCAGGCGTCGGACCTGATCCTGCCGCTGCCCGAGCATCTCGCGCGCGGCGCGGTGCGGGCCGGGCTCGGCGTGCGCACGTTCGAACTGCCGGTGCCGCTCGAAACCGTGCTGATCACGCAGGCGTGGCATCCGCGCTTCCAGAGCGACCCCGCGCACCAGTGGTTGCGGCGTGTCGTGCGCGGGCTGTGCACCGGCCAGCCGGCGCTGCGTGCGGCGCATGCATGACGGATGCGTCGCACGCACTCGTCGAGTGCAAAGACGTCACTGTTCGGCATGCATGGCGCGACCGTAGACTGGCTTCGTCCTTTCTCATGGAGCGAGTGCAGTGCATGACGCAGCAGATCAGACGCGCGCCGTCGCGGCGCCGCCCCGCCGCCTGACTCGCGCGGCCGCGGCGCTGATCGCGCGCATCGACATCTTCACGCCACGCGGCGCGTATGTCGCGCGCTCGGTCATCGCCGCCGCGCTCGCGCTCGGCGTCGCGTACCTGCTCGAACTGGAAACCCCGTATTCGGCCGCGTCGACGGTGCTGCTCGTGATCAATCCCGTCCAGGGCGCGGTGATCGGCAAGGGCGTGTGGCGCGTGGTCGGCACGATCGCGGGGATGGTCGTCGCGTTCGTGCTGATGGGCTGCTTCGCGCAGCAGCCGCTGCTGTTCATCCTCGGCTTCGCGTTCTGGCTCGGCGTCTGCGTCGCGGGCATGACGCTGCTGCGGCACTTCCGCGCGTCGGGCACCGTCGTGGCCGGCTACACGATCGGCCTCGCGACCTACGGCGCGATGCAGCATCCCGAGCTGACCTTCGAACACGTGATCGGGCGCGGCTCGACGGTCGCGATCGGCGTGCTGTGCCTGAGCCTCGTGTCGATGCTGCTCGGCACGCGCGACGTGCACGCGAAGCTCGACGCGCTGGTAACGCGCATCACCGCCGACGTCGCGCGGGTCATCGCCGCGCAGCGCAACGGCCTCGCGGCGGCACCCGCCGACGACAAGCGGCACGCGCTGTTCGCCGGCATCTACGGCATCGACGATCTGCTCGCGCTCGGCAAGGCCGAATCGGAGGATCTCGCGCAACGCGCGGCCGCCGTGCGGCACGGGATGGCGGCGCTGTTCGGCGCGCTCGCGGGCGGCATGCCGCCGCTGCCGGCCGACAGCCCCGGCGCGCGCGCGGTCGCATCGCTGCAGCCGCGTCTCGCGGCCGCGTGGCAGGCCGCCGCCGACGCATTGGGCGACGGCCCCGGCGGCGCGACGCACGCGCGTGCGCTGCTCGGCGATGCGCGCGAACGCCTGCGCGACGCGCTCGACGGCATCGCGCTCGGCGATCCGCGCGACGATGCGGCGTTGCTGATCGCCGGCGAGCGGCTGATCGAGCAGATCGACGACTACCGCGCGGCGCTCGACGGGCTCGTCGAACTGCAGCGCCCGCGCCCGGGCTACCGGCCCGCGCGGGTGCGCTTTCACCGCGACACGGGCGCGGCCCTGCGCAACGGCGTGCGCGCCGCGTGCGCGATCGTGATCTCGGGCGCATTCTGGCTCGCGACCGGCTGGAACCAGGGCGACATGATGCTGCTCGTGGTCGCGCCGTACTGCGCGCTGCTCGCGACCGCCGGCAACCCGGCCGCCGGCGCGCAGGCGTTCATCAAGGGCACGGTGCTCGCCGTGCCGGCCGCGTTCGTGTGCGCGTTCGGCATCCTGCCGCGCATCGAAGGCTTTCCGCTGCTCGTCGTCGCGCTCGCGCTGTTCTGGATGCCCGGCATCTACGCGACGAGCGTGCCGAAGACCGCGCTGGCGGGGCTCGCCTATCTCGTCGCGTTCAACACGCTGACCGGCGCGACCAATCCGTTCCGCCCCGACGTCGCGCTGTTCCTGAACCAGTCGGTCGCGTGGGTGCTCGCCACGTTCCTCACGCTGCTCACGTTCCGGTTGATCCTGCCGGGCAACCTGGCCACCGACGCCACGCGGCTGCGCCGCACGATCCGCGACGACACGCTCGCGCTCGTGGCCGGCCGGCGCGTCACGGCGGCGGGCTGGCAGCAGCGCCAGCAGCACCGCATCGCGCAGCTCGGCGCGCTGCTCGCCGGCCAGCCGGCCGCGATGACGCAGGCGAGCATCGAGGCGCTCGCGGCGCTGCACGTCGGCAAGGAGCTGCTGCGGATCCGCCGCGGCGCCCCGCGCGACGGCCTGCCCGACCCCGCGCGACGATGCGTGCGGGCGGGGCTCGCGGGCCTCGCGCGGCACGCGGCCGCCCCGCCGCGCGCGGCCCGGCATGCACGGCGCGCCGCGCACGCGCTGGCCGGCCTCGCCGCCGCGCAGCCGGGCAACACCGAACTGAAGTGGCTGATGGCCGCGTTCGCCGACGTCTACGTGCTGCTGCACACGTACGCCGCCTATTTCACCGCCGTTCCGGAGCGCGCCCGCGATGCTCAGTGAATTCCCGCTGGCCGGCATCTACCTGCCGCCCTTTTTCGTCTATGCGTGCGCGACCGTGCCGCTCTACCTGGCCGTGCGCGCGCTGCTCGCCCGGCTCGGCGTGCTGCGCCGCGTGTGGCATCCGGCGCTGTTCGAGTTCGCGATTTCGCTCGTGCTGGTCGCCACGCTGATCCTCTATTTCTAGCCTCCCGTCGGAACGTATCGCGTCATGTCGCTCAAACCCCTCACCCGCTCCCTGCTGACGCTCGCCACCGTGGCCGTGGCGATCGTGCTGGTCGCCGCGCTCTGCCATGCATACGTCCTCGCGCCGTGGACGCGCGACGCGCGTGTCAGCGCGCACGTCGTGCGGATCGCGCCCGAAGTGTCGGGCACCGTCGTCGAAGTCGCGGTGGTCGACAACCAGCGCGTCGCGAAAGGCGACGTGCTGTACCGGATCGATCCGCAGCGCTTCGCGCTGGCGGTGGAACAGGCCGAGGCGCAGGTCGCCGCGACCGCCGAGTCGATGCGCCAGAAGCGCGACGAAGCGCAGCGGCGCACCGGCCTCGACGATCTCGTGCCGCGGGAGGACATCCAGCGCTCGAGCCGCGCGGTGGCGATCGCGCAGGCCGAGCACCGCAAGGCGCTGGCCGCGCTCGACGTCGCGAAGCTCGACCTCGAACGCACGACGCTGCGCTCGCCGGTCGACGGTTACGTGACGCAGTTGCGCCTGCGTCACGGCGACTACGCGGTCGAAGGCAAGCCCGGCATCTCGGTGCTCGACGCGCACAGTTTCTGGATCACCGGCTATTTCGAGGAGACCAAGCTGCGCCGCGTCGCGACGGGTGCACCCGCGACGATCCGGCTGATGGGCTTCGATCCGCTGCTGAGCGGGCACGTGACGAGCATCGGCCGCGGCATCGCCGACGAAAACGGCACGCTCGACGAACTCGGCCTGCCGGCCGTCAACCCGACCTTCAGCTGGGTGCGGCTCGCGCAGCGCATTCCGGTGCGCATCGAGATCGACCGGGTGCCGGCCGGCGTGCTGCTGGCGGCCGGCATGACGTGCAGCGTCGAAGTCGGCGAACACGGGCGCGAGCGCACGCCGCGCGGCCGGCTCGCGTCGTGGCTGCACGCGTGGATGTGACGGAGGCGACGATGCGATGCCCGTTCCCTCCGGTGCGCGCGACGTGCCGCATGCGCGCCTTCGTCGTAGCCTGCGCGTGCGCGCTCGCCGCATGCACGACGGTCGGCCCCGATTACGTGGCGCCGCGGCCCGCGCACCCGCCCGGCTGGATCGCGCCGCGCGACACGGTGACGGCCGACCCCGCGCAGTTGCAGGACTGGTGGCGCGCGTTCGGCGATGCGCAGCTCGATGCGCTGGTCGAGCAGGCGATCGCGCACAACCAGGATCTCGCGATCGCGCGCCAGCGCTTGCTGCAGGCGCGCGCCGAACGCGACCAGATCGCGAGCCGCCTCGGCCCGACCGTCACCGCGGGCGGGAACGCCGATGCGCTGCGCTCGTCGCGGGCGCTCGAATGGCCGCCCGGGATCGGCCAGTCGCGCACCTACCGGCTCGGTTTCGATGCGTCGTGGGAACTCGACCTGTTCGGCGGCACGCGACGCGCGGTCGAATCCGCCGATGCGCAGGTCGACGCGCTCGACGACGATCGCCACGCGATCCTCGTGAGCCTGCTGGCCGAGCTTGCATCCGATTACGCGGAACTGCGCGCGACCCAGGAGCGGCTGCGGATCGCAACGGACAACGTCGCGAGCCTCGACGCCACGCGGCAGCTGACCGAGCGCTCGAACCGGCGCGGCCTCGGCACGTCGTTCGCGGTCGCGCAGGCACGTGCCGAACTGCAGCTCGCGCAGGCGGCGGTGCCGCCGCTGCAGCAGGACGTCGCGCGCCTCGCCCACGCGATCGGCGTGCTCGTCGGCGGTTTTCCGGAAACGCTGCGCGACACGCTGAGCGCGCCCGGCGCGACCCTGCCGGTCGCGCCCGCGCTGCCCGTCACGCTGCCGTCGGACGTGATCCGCGAGCGCCCCGACATTCGCGCCGCCGAACGGCGGCTCGCCGCCGCGACCGCGCAGATCGGCGTCGCGCGCGCCGAGCAGTTTCCGCATTTCGCGATTCCGCTGAGCCTCGGCACGACGGCGAGCCTCGTGCAGGACCTGTTCTCGGGCGCGAGCGTCGCATGGTCGGTCGCGCTCGACGGCACGCAGACGCTGTACGACGGCGGCCGCGCGAAAGCCGGCGTCGACGCCGCGCGCGCGGCCGCCGAGGCCGCCCGGCTCGCATACGAGCAGCGCATCCGCGGCGCGTTTCGCGATGTCGAGGACGCGCTGGTGGCAATCGGCGCCGCGCGCGACCAGCAAGCCATGCTCGCCGCGGCGGTCGACAGCAGCCAGGATGCGCAGTCGCGCGCGACGCGGCTGTATCGCAACGGCCTCGGCGAATACCTGTCGGTGCTCACGGCGCAGCGCGCGACGTACCGCGCCCGCGATGCGCTCGCACTCAGCCGGCTCGCCCAGGTGCAGGGCGCGATCGCGCTCTACAAGTCGCTCGGCGTCGGCTGGCGCGACGCGCCGCCGGTCGCGCAGGCCGGTGCGGCGCAAGCGAGCGCGCATTGAATGCCCACGCACGGCCACCCGACGCTTCGGCGTCGCTCATCCAACGGAGAACCCTCGATGTCCGCTCTCAATCCGAATGATTTCGCGCTGCACGACATCCAGCTGTTCCCGGTCTGCGTGTTTCGCCCCGAACACGCGACACCGGGCTACGCGCCGCGCTGGGAAGGCGAGATCGACACGCTGATGCGCCACGGCGAGCCGTTCGTGATCGTCTACGTCGAGCTCGATAACGACGAGAGCCACGACGACCGCAAGCACCGCGCCGTCTGGCTCAAGCAGAACAAGGTCGAGCTGGGCGCCGTCTGCAAGGCGCTCGTCAGCGTCGAACCCGATCCCGACCGGCGCGCGGAAGTGGCCGCGCAGGGCGAGGTCGCCGTCAAGGCATTCGGGATTCCGCATCACGCGGTGGCGTCGTTCGGGCAGGCCGTCTCGCTCGCCGCCCGGCTCACGCGGCAGCATTCGGGCAACGACGCGCTGCAAACCGGACAACAGGCATGACGGGGCCGGCACGCCGGGCCACGTCGCATCCGCCACCGACACGGGGGCCGGCATGCGCTATCCCGCCCTGACGATCACCGGCTCGCACACGCTGGCGTCATGTCCGTCGCGGCTTCCCGATCCGGGCGAGATCCTGTTGTGGCGACTGCGCGGCGAATGGCAGCTCGTCACCAGCGAGCAAGGCCATCTCTGCCTGTCGAAGACGGAACTGCGGCGTGCCAGGATGCATCCGAACCGCGCGCACGGTCGCCGCTTCGCGATCGGCCGGTCGGCGCTGCGCGCGATCCTGGGGACGCTGGCCGGCTGCGCCGCCGACGAACTCACGCTGATCGAGCGCGAGGCCGACCATATCGCGATCGCGGGCTGCGACTCGCTGGACGGGCTCGACATCGTGGTCGGCCACGCCGGCATCTGGATCGTGATCGCGATCGCCCGTGGCCCGATCGGGCTGGGCATGGCGCAAGCCGGCACGCCCGCCGGTCCGGCATCGCGCGACCAGCTTCGGCTGGACAGCCTCTCGAACGCATGCGGAAGCGGACACGGCGCGACGCTCGCGTCGCTGGCGCCGTTTGCGGGGCCGTTCCGCGAGGTCGATACGCCGCATGCGGGCCGCTGGCGCCTGCTCGACATCCCGCTCCCCGGCCTGGCCTGCGCGGCAACCATTGCCGCGCGCCAGATGAACAAGATCCATGCGGTGGGCTGGCGCGGCGAACGCAAGGACTGGCTGGCCGACCGCGATCGCCACCTGCGGGCGGCGGCGTCGAGCGGCGCGTCGGCCTGCGTCGCGGTCGAGACTGGATAAACCGGCGCAGCAATCCTCGCGGCGCATGCTTGCGCGACGGCCGCCGTCGGCATCGATGATGGGATGCCGTTCATGGGAACGCGCGAAGGTTCCCGGTTATGGGACCACGCGCTCCGGATGTAAAGCGCCCACACCGCCGCCGCATCGCCCCTCCGCGATTCTTTCGCCTCCTCCATCAAACCTCCATCTTTCCGCACAAAAAACTCCATCGGGCATACGCACACTGCGAACCGAAAATGCGGGCCATCGGGTGCCTGCGTCCCATGGAGTCCACATGAAGAATCAGAAACGAGCCTGCTACGGCGCCGTGTGTGCGCTGGTGGCGGCGATGCTGGCGGGCTGCGGGCCCTCCGAACAGCAGGCCGCCGCGCCGGCCATCCCGGTTGCGGCGATGACCGTGGCCGCCACGCCGCTCGACGTGACGGAAGACCTGCCTGGCCGCGTCGCGGCCGTGCGGATCGCCGAGATCCGCCCGCAGGTCAGCGGCATCGTCCAGCGCCGGTTGTTCGAACAGGGCACCGAAGTCCGCGCGGGCCAGCCGCTGTTCCAGATCAATCCGGCGCCGTTCAAGGCCGACATGGATACAGCAGCGGCGGCGCTGCAACGTGCGGAAGCCGCGCTCGCACGGGCCAAGGTGCAGACCACGCGACTGAAGCCGCTGGTCGAAGCCGACGCGATCAGCCGGCAGGTCTACGACGACTCAGTGTCGCAACGCGACCAGGCCGCCGCCGACGTCGCGCAGGCCCGCGCGACGCTCGCGCGCCGCCAGCTCGACCTCAAGTTCGCGACCGTCGAGGCACCGATCACGGGCCGCATCGACCAGGCCCTCGTGACCGAGGGTGCGCTCGTCGCGAGCAGCGACAGCCAGCCGATGGCACGCATCCAGCAGATCGACCAGGTTTATGTGGACGTCCGCCAGCCGGCCGCGTCGCTCGATTCGCTGCGCGGCGCGCTCGCCGGGCAGCCGGACACCACGGCAAACGGGCTGCCGGTTGACGTGCTGCGCGACGACGACTCGCGCTACGACGTGAAGGGCCGCATGCTGTTCTCGGGCGTCAACGTCGATCCGGGCACCGGCGACGTGCTGCTGCGCGTGCTGGTCGACAACCCGAAGCGCCAGTTGCTGCCCGGCATGTATGTGCGTGCCCGCATTCCGCGCGCGCACTACGCGAACGCGGTGACGGTGCCGCAACAGGCCGTCGTGCGTGCCGGCGGCAAGCCGCAGGTGTGGGTGCTCGACGCGAAGGGCACCGCGCATCTGAAGGCCGTCGAAGTCGGCGAACTGACGAACCGCAGCTATCGCATCAAGTCGGGCCTGCAGGCCGGCCAGAAAGTCGTCGTCGAAGGGATGGAACGCCTGACCGACGGCGCACCGGTCGCCGCCACCGACTGGAAGTCGCCTGACGCCGCGACCACCGCGTCCGCGCACTGAGCCACGAGGAGCCTCCAGTCATGGCTGAATTCTTTATCCGCCGCCCGGTGTTTGCGTGGGTGATCGCGCTCTTCATCATCCTCGCGGGGCTGATCGCGATCCCGCAACTGCCGGTCGCGCGCTACCCGTCGGTCGCGCCGCCGTCCGTCACGATCACCGCCAACTACCCGGGCGCCACGCCGCAGACGATGAACGACGGCGTGCTGAGCCTCATCGAGCGCGAACTGTCCGGCGTCAAGAACCTGCTGTACTTCGAATCGTCGGCCGATACGTCCGGCCAGGCAGAGATCACCGTGACGTTCAAGCCGGGCACCGATCCGGCGCTGGCGCAGGTCGACGTACAGAACAAGATCAAGTCGGTCGAGCCACGTCTACCCGTGGCCGTGCGCCAGAACGGGCTGATCGTCCAATCGGCGTCGACCGGCTTCCTGATGATCGTCAGCCTGCGCTCCGACAACGGCCGCTTCGACCAGGGCGCGCTCTCCGATTACATGGCACGCAGCGTCTCCGAGGAACTGCGGCGAGTCGACGGCGTCGGCCGCGTACTGCAGTTCGGTTCGGAACGCGCGATGCGCATCTGGGTCGATCCGCAAAAGCTGATCAACTACGGCCTGTCGACGAGCGACCTGACGACCGCGATCGGCCAGCAGAACGTGCAGATCGCGCCGGGTAGCCTCGGTGCGCTGCCCGCACTGAAGGGCCAGCGCGTGACCATGCCGCTCACCGTACAGGGCCAGCTAACGACGCCGGAAGAGTTCGCGAAGGTCGTCCTGCGTGCGAACGCGAACGGCTCGAAGGTCGTGCTCGGCGACGTCGCGCGGGTCGAGCTCGGCTCGCAGAACTACATGTTCGTGAGCCGCGAGAACAACAAGCCGGCCTCCCTCGTGGGGGTGCAGCTCGCGCCGGGCGCCAACGCGGTGAAGACCGCGGATGCGATCCGCACGCGCATGGCCGAACTGAGCAAGTCGATGCCGTCGGGCATGACCTACTCGATCCCGCTCGACACGTCGCCGTTCGTCAAGATCTCGATCGAGAAGGTACTGCACACGCTGCTCGAAGCGATGGTGCTCGTGTTCCTCGTGATGTACCTGTTCCTGCAGAACGTTCGCTACACGCTGATCCCGGCCATCGTCGCGCCGGTCGCGATGCTCGGCACGTTCGCGGTGATGCTGCTGACCGGCTTCTCGATCAACGTGCTGACGATGTTCGGCATGGTGCTCGCGATCGGCATCATCGTCGACGATGCGATCGTGGTCGTCGAGAACGTTGAACGCCTGATGGCCGAGGAAGGCCTGTCGCCGAAGGACGCGACGTCGAAGGCGATGAAGGAGATCACCGGCGCGATCATCGGCGTCACGCTGGTCCTGACCGCGGTGTTCCTGCCGATGGCGATGGCAAGCGGCTCGGTCGGCGTGATCTACAAGCAGTTCACGATGTCGATGGCCGTATCGATCCTGTTCTCGGCGCTGCTGGCGCTGACGCTCACGCCGGCCCTGTGCGCGACGATGCTCAAGCCGGTCGAGCCGGGCCACCACGAGAAGCGCGGCTTCTTCGGCTGGTTCAACCGCCGCTTCGATCGCCTGACGAAATGGTATGAAACCCGCGTCGGCCGCCTGGTCGGCCGCACGGGCCGCGTGATGCTGGTGTTCGTCGCGATTTCGGGCGCGCTGGTGCTCGGCTTCCGCGGCCTGCCGTCGTCGTTCCTGCCGGACGAGGACCAGGGCTACTTCATCACCAGCTTTCTGCTGCCCGCAGACGCTACCTCCGAGCGTACGCATGACGTGGTCAAGACGCTGGAGAAGCATCTTGCTGCGCGTCCGGCAATCCGGTCGAGCATTTCCGTGATCGGCTACGGCTTCTCGGGGCAGGGCCCGAACGCGGCGATCAACTGGTCCGTGATGAAGGACTGGAAGGACCGCGGCGACTCGTCGACCCTCGAGGAAGGCATGATGGCCCAGCAGGCGATGGCCGGCGTGACCGAAGGCACGGTGCTGAGCCTGCTGCCGCCGGCGATCGATGAACTCGGCAACAGCTCGGGCTTCTCGATGCGCCTGGAAGACCGCGCCAACCAGGGCACGGCGGCGCTCAAGGCGGCGGAAGCGAAGCTGCTCGAACTCGCCGCGCAAAGCAAGGTCGTGACCGGCGTGTATCCGGACAGCCTGCCGGCCGGCACGAGCATCCGGCTCGAGATCGACCGCGCGAAGGCGGAGGCGCTCGGCGTGTCGTTCACAACGCTCAGCGACACGCTGACGACCGCGATGGGTTCGACCTACGTGAATGACTTCCCGAACGCGGGCCGCATGCAGCAGGTGATCATCCAGGCCGACGCACCCGCGCGCATGCAGATCGACAACGTGATGAAGCTGTACGTGCGCAACGCGGCCGGCGGCATGGTGCCGCTGTCCGAAGTGGTTCGCCCGGTGTGGAGCGAAACGCCGCTGCAGATGGTGCGCTTCAAGGGCTATCCGTCCGCGCGTATCTCGGGCTCGGCCGCCCCCGGCCAGTCGAGCGGCGCCGCGATGGCCGAGATGGAGCGACTGGCCGCGCAACTGCCCCCGGGCTTCGCGGTCGAGTGGACCGGCCAGTCGCTCCAGGAACGCCAGTCGGCGTCGGAAGCGCCGATGCTGATGGTGCTGTCGATGATCGTCGTGTTCCTCGTGCTCGCCGCGCTGTACGAAAGCTGGTCGATCCCGCTGTCGGTGATGCTGGTGGTGCCGCTCGGCCTGATCGGCGCGATCGGCGCGGTCCTGCTGCGCGGCTTGCCGAACGACGTGTTCTTCAAGGTCGGGATGATCACCGTGATCGGCCTGTCCGCCAAGAACGCGATCCTGATCGTCGAGTTCGCGAAGCAGTTGCGCGAGGAAGGCAAGGGGCTGATCGAAGCGGCCGTGCAGGCATCGAAGCTGCGCCTGCGCCCGATCCTGATGACCTCGCTCGCATTCGGCCTCGGTGTCGTGCCGCTGATGATCGCGACCGGCGCCAGCGCCGAAACGCAGCACGCGATCGGTACCGGCGTATTCGGCGGCATGGTGACCGCTACCGTGCTGGCCATCTTCTTCGTTCCGGTTTTCTACGTGTTCGTGATGAGCATCCAGGAACGCATCTCGGCCTGGCAGGCCTCCCGCAAGAAGCCCGCCACCGTGACTCACGAACATGAAGGTTGACGCCATGCGATCGCTCATTCTTTCCGCCGCGGTTTCCGCCGCCCTCGCGCTGTCGGCATGCTCGATGGCCCCGAAGCTGGTCAAGCCCGCGATGCCGGTGCCGACCGCCTACACGACCGCTGCCGCGGCCGATCAGCACGCGAACGCGGCCGATCTCGGCTGGCGCACGATGTTCGGCGACCGCCGCCTGCAGCGCCTGATCGAGCTCGCGCTCGACAACAACCGCGACCTGCGCCTGGCCGCGCTGAACGTCCAGGCCGCCGAAGCGCAGTACGGCATCCAGCGTTCCGCGCGCCTGCCGTCGATCGGCGCCGGCGCGAGCTTCACGCGCCAGCGCACGCCGGCCGATTCGCAATCGAACCCGCCGATCTTCGAGACGACGCAGAACCAGTACGGTGTGAACGTCGGCGTCAGCGCGTTCGAGATCGACCTGTTCGGCCGCGTGAAGTCGCTGTCCGATGCGGCGTTCGCGCGCTACCTCGCGACCGACCACGGCCGCCGCGCGGTGCAGATCGCGCTCGTCGGCTCCGTGGCCAACGCGTATTTCGCCGAGCGTCTCGCACAGGAACAGCGCGCGTTGTCCGAGCGCACGCTGAACGACTGGCGCCAGTCGCTCGACCTCGCGCGCCGACTCAAGCTCGCGGATCAGGCGAGCGGTGTCGACATCGCGCAGGCCGAAGGCCAGGTCGCGAGCGCCGGCGCCGATCTCGAAGCGCGCTCGCGCGCCGTCGAGCAGGCAGGCAACGCGCTGCGGCTGCTGGTCGGCACCGACCTGCCGAAAGACCTGCCCGACCCGCTGTCGCTGGAACGCCAGCCGGTGATGACGCAACTGCCGGCCGGCCTGCCGTCGGAATTGCTGTACCGCCGGCCGGACATCCAGCAGGCCGAGCAGAACCTCGTCGCCGCCAACGCCGACATCGGCGCGGCGCGCGCGGCGTTCTTCCCGCGGCTGTCGCTGACGTCGTCGATCGGTTTCCTGAGCCCGGGGCTGGGCAGCCTGTTCGCCGGCGGCCAGAACGTGTGGAGCTTCGCGCCGCAGGTCACGTTGCCGATCTTCCAGGGCGGCCGGCTGCGTTCCGAACTGAATCTCGCGGAAGTGCGCAAGTCCAGCGCGGTCGTCGAATACGAACGCGCGATCCAGACCGCGTTCCGCGAAGTGGCCGACGGCCTCGCCGGGCGCGAGACGTTCAGCCGCCAGATCGACGCGCAGGCCAGGGTCGTCAGGAGCGCCGAGCGCCGTACCGATCTCGTGAACCTGCGCTATCGGGCCGGCATCGAGGACCGGCTGGAACTGCTCGACTCGCAGCGCCAGCTGTATGCCGCGCGCCAGGCGCTGCTGGACCTGCGCAACGCCGAACTGGGCAACGCGGTCGCGCTCTACAAGGCGCTCGGTGGCGGCCTGGTCGACACCGATGTGCCTCCCGCCAACAACGTGGCGAACAACTGAGCAACGCGTCGTCGCCGATCCGTTCGCGACGACCGAACGCACGGTGAAGTCCGGCGGCGCACGTGCCGCGCCGCCGGCCCGCCTGCCGGTCACGTTCACTTTCAGTGATACCGATGAACCCTCTGATACTCATTGCCGAAGACGATCCGGAGATCGCCGACATACTCGACGCCTACCTGGCTCACGACGGCTTTCGCACCTATCGCGTCGGTCACGGCCAGGCCGTGCTCGACGTGCAGCGCGTGCTGAAACCCGACCTGATCCTGCTCGACGTCAGGATGCCGAACAAGGACGGCTGGGAAGTCCTGGTCGAACTGCGTCGCCGCGGCAACACGCCGATCGTCATCATCACGGCGCTCGACCGCGAAATCGATCGCTTGCAGGGGCTGCGCTTCGGCGCGGACGACTACATCACGAAGCCGTTCAATCCGGCCGAGGTGGTCGCGCGCATCCGGGCGATCCTGCGCCGTCTGGAAACCGCCGCCGCGGGACGCTTCATCAAGGTCGGCAACCTCGAAATCGATACGCAAAGCTATCTGACCACGGTCCGCACGGACAGCGGGGAAACCAGCATCGCGCTGACGCTGACCGAATTCCGGCTACTCGCCCACCTGGCCGGCTCGCCGAACCGCGTGTTCACGCGCAGCGAACTGATCGACGCGTGCCTCGCCGACGTCGATGCGCTGGAACGCACCGTCGACAGCCATATCAGCCGGTTGCGCAAGAAGCTCGAATGCGCAGGCGCGTCCGGGATGCCGGAAGTGATGCGCGGCGTCGGCTACCGGCTGCGCAGCAGCCAGTGAACCCGCGTCATCGATCGCGGCTGCGCGCTGCGCGGATCGTCGGCCTCCTGACGGCCACGGTCGTACTGACGGTCGCAACCGGGTGGTTCGTCGTCTACGGGCTGATCCTCGTCGTTTCGTCTCCCGCGACCGACCACCCGATCGCCGACGTGATCCGCGAGACGCCGGACTATCTGGTGCTCGCGGCGCTGCTGCTCGCGGGACTGGTTCGGGCGCTCGTCGATCTCGCCGGACTGGTGCGAGGCACCCGGACCTCGCGGTAACGGTGCTCGACCGGTCTGGTCGGGCCATCGATCGCTTGCCGGATGCGTTCACGCATCCGTCATGAATCGCCTTTCGCGACGGATTGACTCACGTCACTTTCCTCCGGATTCCGGGCTTGCACCGGCTCCATGCAGCGCATATACATTGGATTGCGCTCGGACACTTCATCCGATTCGCACCGTCGCATCGATTCGGCATCCGTATCATTCCGCCTTATCGTTTCATGAAGCGAGCCTCACGATTCCCGTATCACGTTGTTCGACGCATTATCCCGCGCGGCGCTTTGATTTCCGAAACGATCCACGGCGGATATTGACGGCGACGCCATACCGCGATCCCCGCGAAACCGATGCGCACGCAAGCATCTGTTTCGCAACTGCCTGTGCATCACGATTCACGGATTCCGTGTACGACCTCGCCGGTCGACCTGATGTTCCTTTTTAAAACAATCGCGATCAATGCAATAAAAACTGAAAAGGATCGGACCATGTTCCATCGAAACCAGCTCGGATGTGCATGCTGCAGCCCGCATTTGCTCGCAGGCGCTCTCGGCCAGAGCGAGAGCGAATGGCAGGACCTGCTCAAGGAATTGAGCCAGCTCGAAGCGCCCGGCGCGCCCGAGGCCGTCATCTTTCACGGCGGGCTGATCTACCCGGACCCGGAGGATTGCAACACGCGTGTCGAAGCGCTCGGTATCGCCGAACACAAGGTCATCGCCACGGGTACGCTCGACGAGGTGCGCCGGCGCATGCGCGACAGCTATCCCCAGGCGCGCGAGCAGACGCTCGAACCGGGCCATGCGTTGCTGCCCGGCTTGATCGAACCGCACGCGCATCTGCTGCCCAGCGCCGTGTTCCTCACTCAGCCGTGGCACGACCTGTCCCCGTTCGTCGAACAGAAACTGAATCCGGCCTACAGTGCCAAGACCATCGCGGACAAGCTCAAGGCATTGGCCGACGATGCGCAGCCCAATGGAAAAAATGGCGAAAAGTGGGTGTGCGGCAGCGGCGTCGACCCGTCGCTGATGCTCGAGTGGGTGGATATCGACCGCGAATGGCTGGACAAGATCAGCACGGACACATGCCTGTTCCTGATCAATGCCTCCGGGCATCTCGGCTATGCGAACGGCGCCGCGTTGAAGGCCGCCGGCCTCGAGGCCAGTTTCCCCAAGGGCGTGCTGACCGAATCGCAGGTCACGCTGATGACGAACACCGTCCCGCGCCCGACGCCGATCGCGTTGCTGTCCGCCTTGCGGAAGGTGATGTCGAATGCGAACGAGCGCGGCATCACCACCCTGTTCGACGCCGGCGTGGGGATGGGGCTGGGGTTCTATGAAGTGGTCCTGTTGCAGGCGCTGGCGAGCACGCCGTGGATGACGGTGCGCATGGGTGGCGCCCTGTTCGGCAACAATGACCTCTGGCCGCTGTGGCTCAACCAGTTCAAGCCGCAACTGGACAGCGCGCCCGAATCGCTGTTCACCATCCGCGCGATGAAGCTGATCGCCGATGGTTCCAACCAGGGCCTGACCGGCCTGCAAAGCGCGCCGTACAAGTGCTGCGCCGAGCACAGTGTGCCCGGCGTCGGGCCGAACGGCCTGTTCAATTTCACGCCGATCGATTCGCTCGCGCAGATCATGCAGCAGGTCGATGCGGCGGGCTGGCCGATCCTGGTCCATGCGAACGGCGACGAGGGGATCGCCAACGTGCTGGCCGCCTACCAGTTGGTGCTGAGCCAGGTTCCCGAGCCCGCTTCGCCCGCTCCCGCGCCGGTTGCGCAAGCGGAACCGTTGCGCCACCGGCTCGAACATGCGTCGCTGCTCGACGACGACGATCTGCGCACCATGAAGCGGCTGGGCATCTCGCCCAGTTTCCTGATCGGCCACGTGGGCTACTGGGGGCGCGCGTTCCGGAACACCATTCTCGGCGAAGACCGCGCGCAGAAGCTCGATCGATGCAAGTCGGCACTGCGCGAGGGCCTGCGCGTCAGCCTGCACAGCGATCACTTCGTCTCGCCGCTGGGGCCGTTGCGCTATATGGACCAGGCAATGTGGCGGGCGATGGAGGCCGACCCGGAGCTCGCGGTACTCAACGCGGCCGAATGCCTGAGCGCGCCCGAGGCGTTGCGCGCGGTGACCATCGACGCGGCGTGGCAATGCCACCTCGACGATCAGGTCGGTTCGCTGAAGGAGGGAAAACAGGCCGACCTCGTGATTCTGCAGCGCGATCCGCTGCAGGTCCAATCCGGCACCCCCTATCAACTGCGCGAGATCGTCGTGCAGGAAACATGGGTCAGCGGGCGCAAGGTTCACGACGCCACCCGGCGCGCGGAACACCAGTAGGCGGTCACGTGATGTGCGCGGCCCGATGCGAAGCGGCACGAGCATCACTCTCACCCGAACCAGGAGAAACACGATGACCTTCAGGATTCTCAGTTGCGACGGCGGCGGCATTCGCGGGTTGATCACCGCCCTGCTCATCCAGGACCTCGACAAGCGAAGCGGGATCATCGCGAAAGCGGACGGCTTCGCCGGCACGTCCACGGGCGGCCTGATCGCCCTGGGGCTCGCGCGTGGCGCGCCCATTGCGGAGATCGTCGACATCTACCGCACGCAGGGCGCGGCGATCTTCAAGAAAAACGGCGCGTGGCTGGAACAGCAGCAAGCGCTCGAGCAGGGCGCCGTGCTGGCCGGGCCCGGCCTGCGCGCGTGCGAGTATGTCAACACCGGGGTTCAGCAGATCGCGAACAAGTTGCTCGGTACTGCCAGGCTGACCGACGTGTCCCGCTTCGTCGCGATCAACTCGGCGCGCCTGTGGGAGCCGTCCACGAAAAGCTGGACGCCCTGCACGTTCTCCAACGGCGCCAGGAACCCGTACCGGGACATCCGCCTGTCCGATGCCGCGCTTGCGACGTCGGCCGCGCCGGCCTATTTCCCGCCGTACGAAATCGCCGGCCTCGGCTACTTCGCCGACGGCGGCGTGTTCGCGAACAACCCGTCGGTGGCCGCCATTGCCGAAGCGCTGGGCAACGGGCTCGTGGGCAGCCTGAACGACGTGCGCCTGCTGTCGCTCGGCACCGGAACGAGCCCGCAGGGCATTCCGCCCGATGCGGTCGGCAATCCGTTGAACTGGGGCGTTTCGACGTGGCTGTGGCCGTTCGCGAGCGGGAACGTTCCGGCCGCGGCGTTGCTCGGGCTGACGATGGACACCACGGCGGCGATCGCCGCGATCCAGGTCGAGCAGATCCTGGGCAGCGGCTATCAGCGCGGCAATTTCCTGCTCGGACAACCGATCGGCCTGGACGAGTGGAAGAAAGTGCCGGAGATGGAGCAGGAAACCCGCGCGTACATGAATTCCGCCGCGTGGCGGCGCGTGTGCGAATGGGTGGAGACCCACTGGCGCTGATCGCGCGTCGATTACCGGCCGTCGCTTGCGACCGGCGACGGCCGGCATCGCTGCTGCCCGGGCGGCCCGGGCGGCCCGACGCGCGCATGACCGCATCCCGCGCCAGCGTCAGCGTCAGCCGCGTGCGGCCGGCCCCGGCGACCGCGGGCGCGTGCACCGGGAGCCGGTCATGCGCAACCGGCCGCGCTGAAACCACACGCTACGCGCGCCGCCGGTAAGTGCCCGGCGTGCTCCCCGTCCAGTGCCGGAACGCGCGATGGAACGCGCTCGGATCGTCGAAGCCGATGTCGGCGCCGATCGCCGCGATCGTGTCGGGCGTGTCGGTCAGCCGCTGGATCGCGATGTCGCGCCGCAGTTCGTCCTTGAGCACCTGGAACGTCGTCCCTTCGGCGGCCAGGTGGCGGCTCAACGTGCGCACCGAGCAATGCAGGTGCTCGGCCGCCTGGTCGATCACCGGCAGGTCGGGCAACGCGGCCGACAGGTACTGCCGCACGCGATGGCACACGAGCTGTTCGCTGAACGATTCGAAGATCCAGTCGCCGGGTGCGCGCGCGAGGAACTTGCGCAGGTTGCGCTTGCTCTGCCGGATCGGCGCATCGAGATAGTCCGCGCTGAAGCGCATCAGCGTGCGCTCGCAGTCGAACGCCACGGAGCCGGTGAAGAAATACAGGTGGTCGACCGCATGGCGCGGCCGCGGGCACGCGAACTCGATCTGCAGCAGCGGGATCTTCTGCCCGATCAGCCAGGAGCACACGCCGTGCACGAGCTTGAGCATCAGTTCCTGGCCGAGCGCGCCGATCGGGCCGATCGCGTCGTTCGGGCGCAGCAGCACCTGCGCGACGAGGCCGTCGCGCTTCGATTCGACGAAGAAATCGTCGAGCAGGATATGGAAGAATTGCCCGAAACGATGCTGCGCCGTTTCGAGGTTGCGCGCGTCGAGCAGGCTCAGGCACAGGTATTTCAGCGTGCCGCCGCGCAGCGGGCGCGAGAAGATGCCGGGCATCTCGTCGTCGAGGTCGATCGCGAGCGTGCGGTACAGCGTCGAGAACTGCTCCTCCGTCACCCGCGCATGCGGTTCGCCGAGCAGCTCGATCGGGATGCCGGCCCCGCGCAGGTAGCGCTCGACCACGTCGCGCTGCACGCCCGCGCTCGCGAGGAAGCCGTTGACGAGCGAGATTGGCACCGTCGCGCTCGGCGAAGGCAGCGCCCGCCCGGGCCCGGGCTGGGCGGAAAGTGCATCTGAACCGGTCATCGCGTCCCCGTCGGTCGAACCGCTCGCATTGTACTTGAGCGGCCCGCGCGGGGCCTTCCGGGCCCGGGGCGCGCCGGGCCTTGCGCGGCGCGCCGACGCCATCAGTCGGTGCGGCTGAGTTCCCGGCGCAGGATCTTGCCGACGGTCGACTTCGGCAGGCGGTCGACGAAGCGGATCAGCTTCGGCACTTTGTAGGCCGCGAGGCTCGCGCGGCAATGCGCGACGAGTTGTTCCTCCGGGACGTACGCATCCTGCGCCAGCACGACGAACAGCTTGACGGCCTCGCCCGTGCGCGCGTCCGGTACGCCGATGCACGCGCATTCGGCAACGCCCGGCATGGCGGTCGCGACGGCTTCCACCTCGTTCGGGTACACGTTGAAGCCCGACACGATGATCATGTCCTTCTTGCGGTCGACGATCCGCAGGAAACCGGCTTCGTCGAACACGCCGACGTCACCCGTGCGGAAATAGCCGTCGGTCGTGAACGCGGCCGCATTCGCGTCCGGTTTCTGCCAGTAGCCGCTCATCACCTGCGGCCCCTTCACGCAGATTTCGCCGGCTTCGCCGATCGCGACTTCGCGATCCTGGTCGTCGAGCAGCTTCACGTCGGTCGACGGCAGCGGCAGGCCCGTGGTGCCCGTGAACGTGTCGATCGACTGCGGGTTGAACGACACGACCGGCGACGTTTCCGACAGCCCGTAACCCTCGCGGATGAAGTTGCCCGTCACCGCCTTCCAGCGCGACGAGATCACGTCGATCACGGCCGCGCCGCCGCCGGCCGACAGCTTCAGCCGCGACCAGTCGACTTCCGTCAGGCGCGGATGGCCGGCAAGCCCCGCATACAGCGTGTTCACGCCGACGAACACCGTCGGCCGCGCGGCCTTCAGCACGTCGATGAAGCCGTCCATGTCGCGCGGGTTCGCGACCAGCCAGTTCTGCGCGCCGATCGCGAAGTAGGACAGGAAGTTCACCGTCAGCGCGAAGATGTGATACATCGGGATCGCCGTGACGACGACCTCCTCGCCCGGCTCGCGCGCGGCCGGCACGATCGCGCCGAACTGCGCGATGTTCGCGACGAGGTTGCGGTGCGAAAGCGCGGCCCCCTTCGACAGGCCAGTCGTGCCGCCCGTGTACTGCAGCAGCAGCAGGTCCGCGCCGCCGAGCGGCACCGGCTCGAACGCGAGCGATTCGCCGGCGGCGATGGCGTCGGCGAGCGGGATCGAACCGGGCGGCAGCGCGTCGCATGCACCGGCCGGCGCATCGACGACGCCGAGATCGCCGCGCCCGACGCTCAGTACGGTACGCACGCGCGTGCCGCCGACCACCTCGGCGAACGTGCCCATCGACCCGCCGCACACCAGGGCGACTTCGACGCCCGCGTCGTTGAGCTGATGCTCGAGCTCGCGCGCCGTGTAGAGCGGGTTCACGTTGACCTGGATCGCGCCGATCTTCGCGACCGCGACGAACGCGACCGGAAACGCAAGCACGTTGGGCAGCATCACGGCCACGCGATCGCCCTTGCGCACGCCCACGACCTGCTGCAGATAAGCGGCCAGCGCCGTCGACAGGCGGTCGACGTCGGCATAGGTGAGCGTGCGGCCATACGAATGGAACGCCGGACGATCGGCGAAACGGTGCATCGCGTCGTCCAGCAGCGCGCTTACGGAAGGATGGCGATCGGGATCGATCTCGGCGGGGATCGAGCCATACGACCCGGTCCAGTGTCTCTTCGTCATGTCTCACTCCACGGGGGACGGCGCGCCGGCCGCGCGCCGTTCGCGCGACGGCCTGCACGCCAGAAGCGCGGGCCGTCGCCTGACCGGCGACTATCGCCCGCGCGGCGCGCTTTGAAAATGATCCGGGCGGCCGAAAAGATGATCGAAACGGACACGCGGGCGGGCGCGCTTGTCCAGACAACTTCGCCGGCCGGCACGGGAAACCGCTTATTCCCCGGCACGAATTGCAAAGCAGCAAGCGGCATGGCACGGCCGGGCGCCCTTCTTCATAATCGACGCCTGTCATTCCGCTGTCGAAACCATGCAGCCGCTTTCCCTGGCCCCCGCCGACACCTTCTCGTCCGTCCGCTTCCTGCTGACCGACATGGACGAGACCCTGACCCATCACGGCCGCCTGTCCGCCCGCACCTACACGGCGCTCGAACGCCTGCAGGCGGGCGGCATCCGCGTGATCCCGGTGACGGCCGCGCCGGCGGGCTGGTGCGACCAGATGGCCCGCATGTGGCCGGTCGACGGCGTGATCGCGGAGAACGGCGGCCTTTTCATCCGGCGCGGCCCGGACGGGCACGGCGTCGAACGCCGTTACTGGCATGCGGACGATGCGCTCGCCGGCGCGCGCGACGCACTCCGGCGCATCGCGCGGCAGGTCGAGGCGGCCGTCCCCGCCGCCCGCCCCGCGGACGACCAGGATTTCAGGCTGACGTCGCTCGCGTACGCCCGCACCGGCGGCGACCAGGACGACCGGGTCCGCGACGCGCTGGTCGAGGCCGGCGCGGACGCGACCATCAACAACCTGTGGATCATCGGGTGGGTCGGCGGGTACGACAAGCTGTCGATGTCGCTGCGCGTGCTGTCGGACACGTTCGGCGTCGATGCGGGCGCCGGCGCGGCGCGCGATTGTGTCGCCTATTCCGGCGATTCCACCAACGATGCGCCGATGTTCGGCTACTTCACGCACACGGCCGGCATGAGCACGGTGGTCGACTATCTGCGGCAGTTGCCCGCGTTGCCGCGCTGGATCACGCAGGGCCCGGGCGGCAGCGGGTTCGTGGAGTTCGCCGACGCGATCCTGCGCACGCGTGCGGACGAGCGGGGCTGACCGCGCTCGCGCATCGACTGTCGCGTGATCGTCAGGGTGAACCCTGTGGCGCATGGGACCGATCCCGAGCAGAATTGCGTGCCGTAAACGATATCGATTCGGACGCAGGATGTTCCCATGCCGCGCAGTGTGCCCTTGAACCCGACGACCGCCCGCGCAGCCCGCCTGCCGGACCTCGAGCCGGCCCACGCGTTGCGCCAGCAGCGCTTCACGCCGGCCAAGCTGGCCGTGCTGCTCGACGTGGCCGCGCAAGCCGGCATCGACCCGGTCGCGGTGCTCGACGGTACCGGCCTCACGCCGGCCGCCGTCGCGGACCCGTTCACGCTCACGTCGCCGCTGCAGTTCCTCACGGCCGCGCGCAATGCCATCGGCCGCTATGACGGCCCCGATCTCGGCGTGCGCGTCGGCCACCGGCTGCACGTGTCGAGCTACGGGATGTACGGCTACGCGATGCTGTGCTCGGAATCGCTCGCGCACGCGTTCGAATCGGCCGTCAAATATCACCGGCTCGCGAACGGCATGCTCGCGATCCGCTGGGTCGAACAGGGCGATACCGCGTCGTGGCTGTTTCCCGACCGGCACGAAGTCGCGCTGCCCGATCTCGACGAGCCGCTGTACCGTTTCCTGATCGACATGCAGTTCGCGCTGCACGTGACGATCATCAAGGACGTGATGGGTGCGTGGTGCGTGCCGGCGCGCGCGCAGTTCGCGCAGCCGCAGCCGGCGCACGCGGCGCTGCTGGGCGATGCGCTCGAATGCCCGATCGCGTTCGACCAGCCGCATCATGTGCTCAGCTACCCGGCCGCGTGGCTCGCGCGCGCGCCGCAGCTCGCGAATCCGATTACCGCCGCGCAGGTGTCGTCGCACTGCGCGAGCCTGCTCGACGAATTGCGCAGCCAGGCCGGCGTCACGCGGCGCGTGTACCAGGAACTCACCCGCACGCCGGGACAATTCCCCGATATCGACGCGATCGCGGCGATCCTGTGCATCACGTCGCGCACGCTGCGCCGCAAGCTCGAAGCCGAAGGCACCTCGTACAGCGAACTGCTGGCGAGCGTGCGCAAGGCGCTCGCGATCGACTATCTCAGCACGACCACGCTCAGTACCGAGGACATCGCATCGACGCTCGGCTTCAGCGATGCGGTGGGTTTCCGCCACGCGTTCAAGCGCTGGACCGGCATGACGCCGAGCGACGTGCGGCGCAACAAGCGCGGCGGCTGAGCGCGAGCAGAAACCGCGCTCAGCGCCCGTCGCCGGTCGCGGGCGCGGCCACCGCCAGCGCGAACTCGAACACCGCCCCCCGCCCGGGCCGGTCGACCAGCCGGATACTGCTGCCGTTGAGCGCCAGCATCCGGTGCACGATCAGCAGCCCGAGCCCGCCGCTCGTCACCGCGCCGCCGCTCATCGGCCGCTGCGGCCGCTGGAACAACCCTTCGCGCCGCGCCGCCGGAATCCCTTCCCCGGTATCGGCCACGGTCACGAGCACGCGGTCGCCGCGCGGCTCCAGCGCGACCTCGACCTCGCCATGCACAGGCGTATGCCGCAGCGCGTTGTCGAGCAGGTTGGTCAGCACGCGCTCGATCATCCCGAGATCGGCCGACACGACCGGTACCCGCGCCGGAATCCGCGCATGCAGCGCGACGCCGCGCGCCTGCGCGGTCAGCTCGAACTTCTGGAACACATCCTGCACGAGATCGACGAGCGAGAACGGCTCGCGTTCGGCCTGCACGCCGCCCGATTCGAGGCGTGCGAGCTCGAACAGCGCCTGCGCGAGCCGCCCGACCTTCGCGCTCTGCGCGAGTGCGATCGACAGGTAGCGACGCCGTTCGGTGTCGGCGAGCGTGTCGGCCTTCAGCGACAGCGTCTCCAGGTAGCCGTGCAGCGACGTGAGCGGCGTGCGCAGGTCGTGCGAGATGTTCGTGATCAGCTCGCGCCGCTGCTGGTCCTGGTGCGTCAGCGCGCGCCACTGGTCGCCGATCCGGTCGGCCATCTGCGCGAACGCGGATTCGAGCACGACGATGTCGTCGCCGCGCCGGCCCGGCCGCGAGCGCGGCACCGGCGGCTGCGTGTCGGGCGTGCCGTTCGCGTCGAAGCGGCGCATCGCGTCCGTGAGCCGGCGCAGCGGGCGCGTGATGAAGCTGAACGCGGTGAGGCCCGCGAGCAGGCCGAGCAGCGCGACGAGCGCCATCGACCACAGCGTCGTGCGCAGCACGTTGCCGGCGTCCACGCGCGCGGCCAGCCGGTCGTGCGCCTCGCCGAGCAGCACCACGTAGATGTAGCCCGACGGCGGCTGCCCCGCGCGCTGCAGCGGCGCGGCGCTGAAGACCTTGCGTGCGTCGGGGCTGCGCGGGTCGTCGCCGAGGATCGGCAGCGGCTCGCCCGCGATGAAGCGCTGCACGGGGGCGAGATCGACGCGGTCGCGCTTCACGTGGCCGGGCGGCGCATCGTCGCCCTTGATGCGCCCCGCGTTGTCGAGCAGATAGACCTCGACGCTCGGGTTCACGCCCATCAGCTGGCCGAACAGCGTGCGCACGGCGTCCGGGCGCAGCCCGTTCGCGTCCATCAGCGGCGCGCTGTGGGTCACGCTGTTGACGATATTGGCGGCGAGGTCACGCGACAGCCCCTGCACGACTTCCTGTTCGCGCATGTCGTTCGCGCGGATCTGCAGCCACGCCGATGCGCCCGAGCACGCGAGCAGCAGCACCGAGAACACGAGCGACAGCCGCTGGGTGAGGGTGAGCTTCATCATCCGTCCCGCTGGCCCGGCGCGGCGAGCTTGTAGCCGCGGCCCCACACGGTGAGGATCCGCACGGGCTCCGCCGGATCGGCCTCGATCTTCGCGCGCAGCCGGTTGATGTGGGTGTTGACCGTGTGTTCGTAGCCTTCGTGCTGGTAACCCCACACGGCATTGAGCAGGTCCATCCGCGAGAACACCTTGCCCGGGTGCCGCGCGAAGAAATACAGCAGGTCGAATTCGCGCGGCGTGAGGTCGATGCGCGCGCCGTCCACGCTCGCTTCGCGCGCGATCGGGTCGATCGCCAGCCCCGCGACGTCGAGCGTACCCGCATCGATCCGCGAATCGCGCGCGAGCGCATCGACGCGGCGCAGCAGCGCCTTCACACGCGCGACGAGTTCGAGCACCGAGAACGGCTTGGCCAGATAGTCGTCGGCGCCGAGCTCGAGGCCGAGGATCCGGTGCACCTCGCTCGAGCGCGCGCTCGTGATGATGATCGGCGTGTAGCGCGTCATCGCCCGCGCGCGCCGGCAGATTTCCAGGCCGTCGACGCCCGGCAGCATCAGGTCGAGGATCAGCGCATCCCAGCCGCCCTGCTCGAGCAGGCGCAGCCCTTCGGCGCCGTCCGCGCTGTGCACGACCTCGTAGCGCTCGTCGCGCAGGTGCAGGCTGAGCACGTCGGCGATGTCGGCGTCGTCTTCGACGATCAGGATGCGTTTCGGTTGGTCCATGGCGGCGGATGGCGGCACGTCGGTGCCGGGGTCGGGTATCGGTTCGGGCCGGCCCCGGGCCCGGGCCGGCTGGCCGGGTTCCCCGGGGAGCGAATCGCGGCAATGCGCCGCGCTGCCGCCATTGTGCAAAATTTTGCGGGAGGGAGGGATCACATTTCGTTTATCTTTGCATCGCGTCCGCCCCGTGAGCCAATGCCGGTATGGCTCTCCAATCCGGCCCCATGAAACGGAACCTGCGCCGTTCCGTCCGGACGCAAACTGGACACTCGGGCGCGGATCTGTCGAGCGATGGAGGCGCGCCCCGGATTGCCGATCCGATTCCGCGCTGCACGCTGTGTGAATGTGAATGGCGCCTCCGACACTCAGTGCCGCCGACCGGCACGCGCGGCGCACGGCACACGCGGAGGGGAGCCGGCAGCAAACGCCTAACCCGGACGGCTACGCGTTTGACGCGTACTCCCGGTTGCGACCGCTGACTCATTCAGCAACACCTTCGCCGCCTCCCACGCCCGCGCGGCGGGCACGACCGGCAAGCGCGAAACGTCGGCCGCCTCATCTCCCGCCCATCAACCGCCACTCACACGGCGAGCTCGAAAAACGATCGCGCAACGACCTGACCGTTGACGATCAGCTCCACCTCATGCCGGCCCGCATAATGCCGGCGCGTCGTGAAATCGCGCATCGGACGACTATGCTGCAGCGTGACGCGCTGCCCGGGTTCGAGCGTCAGCCCCTTCAGCTTGAACACCTTCGGCGACGCGTCGCCATTCTGCTTCACATACGCGATACGGTAATCGACGACGAGCCGCTGAGCGGTCTCGGCCGTCGATTGCAGCTCGCACGCGAGCGTAATCGACTCGCCGAGCACCACCTGCGCGGGCGTCACGGCGAACGGGCCGATTTCCAGACGCGGCGCGCTGTCGGCACCCAGGATCGCGAGCGCTCGCGCATTGCCCTGCTTCACGAGGGTGCGGAGCGCATGACGGACGATCCATCGCGTATGCGGATGGTCGCCGCCCCATCGTTCGGCCCGATCGAGCACCCACGCCGGATGCGTCTTCGCCACGTCGTTCAGGTGATTCGCGACCGAGCGGCGCACATAGGCGCTCGGGTCCGAGCGAAGGTTGTCGAGAATCCGCGCGGCCAGCGACGGGTCGGCCTCGATGTCGCGGAGCCGGAACGACCAGGGCAGACGCGGGCGGCTTCCCTCGCTGGCCAGCCGGCGCACGGCATCGTCCGCATCGTGCGACCAGGCTTCCATCGTTGCGAGTGCACGCGCCAGGTCGATGCGCAGGAATTCGCGCACCGCGAATTCCGACGTGCCGAACGGCGTGAAGTATTTCAGCGCGTCCATCGAACGGTCGAACGCGTGACGACCGTACTGCCCGACGTAATCCGGCGCGATCAGCGATACGAAACCCCGGCCCAGTCGAGGCGCGGCCTCCTGCAACAACGCCAGCACGGCATCGTACCCGCCCGGCAGCGGCCGTGCGCCCGTGTCGATCGCGAGACTGGCGCGCCTGACGCGCTCCATCAACGTCAAGCCGTCGAGGCCTTCGAGCGCCGTCGCCAGAAATGCCGACCGGTCGAAGGCAGGCTCGATCGAATGCAGCGCGTCGGACAGTGCGTGGAATTGCCGCTTCCCCAGTGACTCCTTCAACGGGACGGGAACTTGAGTGGTTGTCATGACGTGGAGATCCGACGCGCGTCGCGGATCATCGGGTGCGAAAACGCACAGTATCGCCGAAGCCCCTGCCAGATTCTGTCAGCAGACTTTACCTGTCCGGCTTGCGCCGATCCGCGTGCAGCCGGCATGCGCGAATCGCGAATCGCGAGCGGGTGCGCGGTATTCATTCATGCGTCGGTTCTCGCCGCGGCTCAGCGGATGGATCGTCGCCGAAAAGCCGGTTTCGCAACTGACCGCCGGTGAAGGCGATCGCGATCAGCGACAGATAACCGGCGACAAGGAGATGCCGCCAGCTGTCGAGCGCGGCGCGATGCGCGACCAGCGCCGCATCGGGCGCCGGTACGGCAAGACTTTCCGGCACGATCGCTCGCGTCATCTGCACGAAGCCCGCCGCCGACAGCACGGGCAGCAGGACGAGCAAGGCCAGGAGCACGAACCTTGCGCGACGAAAAAACGCACGCCGGCGCAGATGAAACCACAACCCGAGACTGCCGTGCACCCACCCCGGTGCAAGCAGCGCGATCTGCAGCCCCTGCGTGCCGCTCGTGAGAAGCGACACGATGACCCGCTCGTAGTTGGGTTCGAAGCCGTAGAACGAGGTCGCTACGCGGGTCCCGACAACATGGCGGATCAACAGCATGGGCAGGCTGAGTCCCGCCCAGAGACGCAGCCATTCGGCGGGCGGCAGCGACCAGTGCCGGCGGCCGTAAATGGTGCGAATCGCCAGCGCGAAATGCAGGCCGGCCGCGCCGTACAGCACGATCGTTCCGGGCAAGCTTTGCCAGAGCCCGATCGCCAGGTGCAGCCCGCGCTCGGCGATATCGATCGACCAGATGCCGAGCGCGTGATTGACCATGTGAATCGAAATATAGAGCCACAGCAGGATGCCGGACCCGAGCTGCAGCCTCCGCGCGGTCTTGCGCATCAGGTCATGCGCCGACACCGGTCGGCCGTCGTCGGGGTCATGCGTATGCGGTGCGTGACGCAAGGCACGGTTGCTCTGTGGCGGGCGCATGCCGGCGCCCTCCCGCAACCACGACGAACGCTGCGCCCCGCTCACGTTCGAGGCGCCCTCGCGATCGTGCTGCGCCCGGCCCGGCGTGTCCCGGGCCTGCCTCTCCCTGTCGTGCATTGGCGCCTCCTCTCGATGCCTCCAGTGCGTGATCGACATACCGGGAAACCAGCCCGTTTATTCCCGCGATGAGCGACATGCCGCGGAAATGCGTCACGCGGCTTCGGGAATAGGTACCGTGCTCGCCGGGTATACCGTGTGTGAGCGCACGATGGAACGACGACAGCTGAACGTCGGCACCCACCACGTCAGAGAGAGAAACGAGCCGGGTCAAGGAGACCATCATGTCCAACGTTCTGTCCCACTGGATTCTGATCGGCTGCGACGCATACGACGAGTACGTGTTTGTGCCGTGGCTCGATAAATCCGTGTATCTGCGCACGGTCACGCTGCGTCGCGTCTGTCTGCTGTGACGGCAGATGCGCATTTTCGAGCGGAATTCTTCCTGCGCCATGACGTCCGTTCCGAAGCCGCCAGGCACTCGCTGCCGTGCTTTGCAACTCTCCGTCGACACACTTCGTCACGCGATTGGCGAATGGCAAAACCGCTTGATTTCAGTGTAATATCCGCTGCAGAAGACCATTCGTATTAATAATCCAAATAATGAAAACAGTCCGCCGGATTCAACCTGGCGACTGAAACGGGGAAAGCTTGAACTCGCCATTCAATACCGGAACATCCGGATTCGTCGGGCCGTATGTGCCATACGTGCCGATCCACGTCGGCCGGATCTCTTCTTCTCCATGCCGCCACTTCCCGCGCGGCCGTCCCGAATTCGACTGATATCCCGCGCCGAGCGGCCTATTCCGCGTCGCGTGCCTTCGTAGCACACGGCCGACACGCCGCCATCCCGCGATTCGGAGATACGTGCGCTTGCTCGCACGGTGCCTTCACGTCGATCGATCAAAAGAAGAGGATTACTGAATCATGACTGCGTGTACCCACTGCGGCACCGTTCTGCCCGTCGGGCTCAAGTTCTGCAAGCAATGCGGAACACCGGTGGCGGCCACTCGGAACGAAGCGGCCGGCGCACCCTGCCGGAGCTGCCATGCCGTTCTGACGCCAGGCCAGCGTTTCTGCAACAAGTGCGGAACGCCCGTCGCATCCGCGAATGACAATGGCGCAATCGAAATAGACGTGCCTGCTCCACCGGCCGAGCCCGCACCGCAACCCGCATACGCAGCCGCGGAATCGGCTCACGCGCCTGCGCACGACATCGGCGTCGAATCACCGGCGGCGAACACCGCCCCGAACGATATCGCGCACGTCGCGAACATCGCCGATGCGGAATCGGGTCGCGCGAGCGCACCGCTGCCATCGCATGATGCCGCGGCAACCGTTACGCCCAACTCAGCGGCGGATCATCGCGGCGACACGGTCGCTGCGTCGCATGTCTCACCCGTCGTCACCGATGGGCAGTCCGGGCCTGCGGGCGCATCGGCAAGCACCGAAGCGGCGCTCGCAGACGACGAAACGATCGCCGTCGAAACGGTCGCCGAACCTCGCGACGTACCCGACACCGATACCGCGCCGGCGCCGGATACCGAACCCATGCGTCCGGTATCCGGCGTGGTGTCCCGGCCGATCGCACAGCCCGCGACGACGAACGACGACACGTCGGCAAAACTCAAGATCATTGCGGCGGGCGTCGCGGTCGCCGTCGCCTGCGCGGGCGGCGCATTCTGGTGGCACGGCCGCCAGGCGAGCGCCCCCGCAACGCCCGAGCCGGTCGCCGCGTCCACGGTGCCGGCCGTCCCGGCCAACGCCGCGTCGGACATCACCGGAGCGGGTACCGTCGTCGCCAGCGCGGTCGTTGCGACGACGCCGACCGACACACCGGCGTCCGCGCCGATCGATACGGCCACCGGCGCCGCAGTCACGGCCTCGCCCGCGTCGGGCCCGGCCGTCGTCACGAATGTCGCGACGGCTTCGGTGCCCGCGACGCCGCCCGCGTCGAACACGCCGACAGCATCGGCGAACGCGCAGCAGACGTCGCCGTTCGCGAAACTGCAGGACGACGCACCCGCACCCGCCGCCATTGCGGAAGCATCGCGCAACAAGCCGCGCCCTGCACCGCCCGTGCGCCCGTCCACGGCGGCCAACCCCGCATCGCCCGCCGTCGACGGCCTGCTGAAACGCGCGCAGGGCGACCTGTCGCGCGGCCAGTACGACAAGGCCATCGCGACAGCGGAAAGCGTCCTTGCGATCGAGCCCGGTAACCGTCCGGCGAAGACGCTCATCGGCAAGGCGAAGGCGCGGCAGATGGATGCACTGCGCAACAACAGCACACTTGAATGAAGCGCCGGAGAAGACCGACATGACAATCCAGAAAACCCTCGCCGCGGCCTGCGCGGTCACCTTGCTCGCCAGCGGCTGCGCCACCCAGAACGGCGCCGGCGGGATCTCGTCCGAATCCGTGCTGCGCTGTACCGCGCTCGGCGCCGGTGGCGCCCTGGTCGGCGCGCTGATCGGCGGCACCAAGGGCGCAATCGGCGGCGCGGTGGCCGGGCTCGCCGCGTGCGCCGTGATCGAAGTGGCGACACGACAAACGAAGACGGCAGCCGAAGTCGATCGCAATTACCGCGCAAGCAACCGCAACAACCTGCCGCCCTACGCGAAGATCGACGCGTACAACACGGTCGTGACGCCGCGCTCCGCCGTCAAGGCCGGCGAGCCGATCAGGCTGGCCTCGCAGATTCGTGCGGTGTCCGGCACGAACGAGCCCGTCCAGGAGGTCAAGGAAGTCGTGACTGTGTATGCACCGTCGGGCGAACAGTTCAAGCGCGGCGAGAAGGTCGTCAACGCGACGCCGGGCAGCGGCGAATTCGACAACAGCTTCACGCTGAAACTGCCGTCGGGCGCACCGCAAGGCACGTATACGCTGAAAAGCCAGGTCTACCTGAACGGCAAGCCGGGCTCGGTCCGGCAGTCGAGCATCCAGCTCGCGCAGGTCGACGGCGTCACCGTCGTCGCGCTGCTCGACGCCCCCGCCGCACACTGACCCGCCCGCACCTGCAAGGAGATTCAACGATGTCAACGCTCGATCACGCCCCCGTGTCGGGGAAGTTCGGACTACTGCGCGCCGCCGAGGCCGTCACGAACTGGCGCGCACTCGCGATGTGTGCTTTCGCGCTCGTCGCCAGCATGCTGATGGGCATGCTCACGATCCAGGTACTCGGTCACAGCCCCGTGCTCGGCCTGCTGTTCGTCATCGCGACCTGCGCGATCTCGCTGATCGGTTATTCCGCGGTCGGCATCGTGCTGATGCGCGATGCCCAGGGCGAGCCGGTCGGATTCGTCGACGCGCTGCTGCAGGCGACGTTCACCGTCCACCGCCTGATCGGGGTCGGCGTGCTGCTCGCCGTCGGCTGGGTGCTGTTCCTGCTCGCGCTGCTGATCGTGTTCCTGGTCTGCAAGATCCCGGGCCTCGGCCCGCTGCTCTATGCGATCGCGTATCCGCTCGCGGCGATCGTCGCGGGCGCGATCTTCGCCGGCATGTGGTACGTCGGTTATCCGCTGGCCGCGCCCGCCATCTGGCAAGGCAACTCGACGTTGCAGACCGCCGCGCGCCTGCTGCAGATCGGCCGCCGCCAGCTGCTCGGCGTGATCGTCAGGATGTTCGGGCTGCTGCTGCTCGTCGGCGTCCTGTCCGCGGTCGTACTCGGCATTCTCGGCACGGGCGCCGCGATCGCCTCGTCGATCTCGGCGGCAACCGGCACCAGCCCGCTGGGCGGCCTGATGAGCACGCTCGGCGGCCTGGGCGGCTTCGGCCGCCATGCCGGTGCGTACGGCCTCGGCGCGGATGCAGCGGAAGGCGGGCTCGGCGGTCTGGGCGGATTCGACTACCGCAGCATGGCCTATCTGGGCGCGTACGGCTTCGGCAACGGCCTGCTGGTCGCGATCGGCCTCGTGATCCCGTTCCTGACGTTCGTCAACGGCACGTGCCTCATCTATCTGCAGACGGTCAGCGGTGTCGATTTCTCCGCGACCGAAGAGAAACTGAGCCAGCACGTCGCGGACGCGAAACGCCACGCCGAACAGGCACGCGAGCGCGCCGCCGATCACCTCGCGAAAGCACGCGCGTCACACGCCGCCGGTGCGGCCGGAGCGGCTTCGCTGCCGGCGTCGGATACGGCATCGCCCGCCACGGACGAAGCCACGGCGTGTGCGCAGTGTCACAAGCCGATGGCCGCCGACGACCTGTTCTGCGGCGAATGCGGCGCACGCCGTCACGCGTGACGGCTGCATGATCGCGCCGGCGCCTGCTGTCGATCGGCAGGCGCCGGCCGGTTCAGCCGCGCGAGCCTCCCCGGCTCGTCCACGCCGTCACCACGCGGCAAACACGTCCTGCGCGATCCCGAAGCCCGTGCTCATCCCGGCGCCGCTCGTCACGACGACGACACGCGTGCCGTCGTCCGGCGCTTCGATCACGCAATCGACATCGGGCGCCGACGGATAGCTGCCGGTCCAGCGCTCGACCACATCCAGTTCCGTTACATCGAGCGTCTCGTGCAGCAGGCTCAGGATCTGCGCATCGATCTCCTGCGTTGCGAACGGCAGCGGTGCGGCGCCGTATTCATGCGAATCGCCCACCACGAGACTGCCGTCGGCGCTCTGCACCACGATCAGGTGGATGCCGTACCCGACGCACACGGGCTCCTCCGCGTTCAGGCGCGCACGCAACGCGCCGGCGGCGGGCAGCGCCGCGAAACCCGCGTAACGCAGCAGGCTCAGGTCGCTCATCACCGCGGCGCGCAGCGCCAGCGGGCGGCGCGGCCGCACGCGCAGCATCTGCAACTGGCACAGGCGGACCTCGTGCCGCGCGAACCAGTCGCCGTACAGGTGACGGCTGTCCGCGTTGCCGCAGACGATCACGCGCTCCGCGTGCAGCACGCCGCGCGACGTCCGTACCGTCGGCGTGCGCACCTCGTGCACCATCTCGCCGTAGCGGAACCGCACGCCGAAGCGTTCGGCCAGCCATGACGCCAGCAACCCGATCGCGGTACGCGGCTCGATGCGCAGTTCATGCGGGCTGTGCAGGACGCCATGCGCGCCGTCCAGCCGCAGCTCCGGCGCCACGGCCGCCGCTTCGCCGGGCGTCATGACCCGGCAGCCGTCGGCCATGCCGGTCTCCATGAACGCATCGATCAGGTGCATCGCCTCGGGGCGACGCGCAATCAGGTGCAGGCCCTGGTGAAGCACATCGATACCGGCTTGCGGCGCCACGTCCGCCCAGACCTCGCGGCTCGCCCGCGCACGCCGCCAGCTGTGCCCCGCGTGCTGCCCGGTGACCGTGACGAAACCGAAATTGCGGATCGACGCGCCCACGCATGCGGCATCGCGTTCGATCACGCAGACGCGCAGCCCCTCGAGCGCCGCCGTATAGGCATGGGCGAGGCCGACGATGCCCGCGCCGACGACGATCACGTCGTAAGCATCCGCCGCTGCGTTGGCGTTCACGATGGGACGCTCCTTCTGTCGAGATGTCATGCACCGCCCGTTCGGAGCGTGCGTGTCGGTTGCCGTGCGCCGCGTCCCTCGGGTCGATCCCCGGGACTGGTGCGCGATTTCGCACTATCGCGACGCGAGATGACATCCGCGTGAAAAGCCACAAAACGGCATGTTTTGGCAAATTTTGCCATTGCACGACGCCGTGGAGAATCGCATCGATCCGTTGGTGCGCGGCATTCCGGTGTCGTCGAAACGCATCGCACGCGCGTAGTTCGCCGTCGGCACCACGGTGACCGCCACGCCGATATGCAGACACGCATTGAAACGCCGCGCGAGCTCGCCGAGCGTCATGCCGGACTGCAGCGGCAACGGGTTATAACCGGTGAATGTCGCCGGCCAGCACGAGATCGCGCGGCGCGGGTTGCAAGGCCGCGATGCGGGCCGCGCAGTCGCGCCGCTTGGCGGCCTTGACCGACGGCCCCGGCATCAGGAAACGGTATTCACGCCCCATCCCGGTCTCGGTCACGCACACGTTCTCGCGCGTCTCGCCGGCAATCCGCAGGCGGACAGACGGCACGTGTTCGGCTTCGAGCCGCAGCGTCCGCACGTCGCACGTCGGCCCGCTCGCCGGACACCCCTCCGTTCATGCGTCGTTGCGCGTCCATTGCGCGCGCAGCATGTCCTCGCCATCGCGATAGTGGATCGCGAGATCGCCGTGATGCGCATGCAGCAACGCTTCCGCCAGCCGTCGCACCATGTGCACGCCCGTCGTGCGGACGACGAGCGTATCGGCGGATTTCTCGATTTCCATGATGCGTTCGAGCGCATGCTCGCTCGTCTCCAGAATGGCCTGGCGCTCGAGCAGGTCGAGAATCGTCGCCCGGTGCGCGCACAGGTACGCGCCGTGCAGCACCAGTTCGCCCGCCGGCAGGTTTTCCCGCATGCGCTTGCAGGCCGGGCATTCGAGCTGGCGCCGGTCGAGCGGCGTCGCGTACCACGTCCAGCGGCCCGCGTCGCAGACGGCGCCGCAGCCTTCGCAGATCCTGTCGCCCTTCGGCCGCTTCGGATCGCGGTAACTGTCCTTCGTATGCGGCTGCATGCGCCTGTCGTGGCGCAGAGGGTGTCGGCCGGGGCCGGAATTCGAACGGTTCATGACTGCTTCTCCTCGCTGTAGACGGCACTGGCGAGCCGTCAGCCGACGGTGAGCCGGTCGACGACCTCCCGGACGCCTCTCACTGACCCGGCCGCACCGCACGCGGCGCGCCTTTCGGCGAGCGACGCGACCTTGCCCGTCAACGTGACGATGCCGTCGGCCGCGTCGATCGCAATGCCCGCGGATTCGCGCCGCGCGCGACGCGCAAGCGCTTCGGCGATCCGCGTGCCGACGTCCGGCACCGTGTGGTCCGTTCGCACCCGGATCCGGTTCGCGACGCCGACGACGCCGATCATCCGGCTGACCATCTTTTCCGCCGCACGGCTCTGGTATGCATGATCGACTTCACCGTCGAGCGTCACGCAACCGTGATCGACCTCGACGCGAATCTTGTGATCGCGCAGCGCCTCCTGCCAGCCGAGCGCGAAGGTGATCGCGATCGCCAGTTCCTGGTCCGCGCACGCGTTCTCCGGCGGCGCGACGTTCAGTTCGAGCACGAGCGCGCGTGCATCCTCGACATGCAGCGCCGTTTTCTGCGCCTCGAGTTTCTGGGCCCAGCTGTCGACCGTGCCGCGCAACGTCACGATCCGGTCGTGTACGTCGACGTCGATCCGCCGTGCATCGACCGCCGGATTCCAGAACAGCGCCTGCTCGACATCCTGCTTGAGTACTGCGTCGGACTTCATTGCCGTCTCCTGTCGGGCCGCGCCGGTCGCGACCTTCGCGATCGGCGATGGGGCCGCACCGGGTTCAGCATCGCGCAAGGCGCCGCCGGCGGTTTGACGAGGATCAATCAACGCCGTGCTTGCGGCAGCCGCCGTCGCGCACACTCGATCCCGATTTTTCCGTTGACGCAGATCAACTGCGCGACGGGGTGCGACGCGATCATGACCCCGGTGCCGCGACGTCTGTGGCGGCCCGCACGCTTCGTATCGTTGCGACCGCCGCTCCCCGGGAGACCGTCATGAACCGCAGGCAATACCGCATCTCGCTGGCGACGCTCAGCGTATTCGTCGCGCTCGCATCGCTGGCCGGCATCATTCACGGCATGCTGTTCGACGAGCGGGTTTTCAGATACTCGATCGTCACGCTGATCCTGAGCATCCTCTCGTTCGCCATCCTGCTGAACCTCGCCCCCGGCGACCGGCCGTGACGCGCGCGACCGCGTCGGGCCCGGCGCAACCCGCCGGCCCAGCGCCATGTTCCGGCATGCCTGTCAACCGAAGCACCGCTCGAAACGCATTCCCGCCGAAGTGATGCAGATCAAGGGTGGGAGCGTCAATCGTCGGATATAAGTGAACCCGAAGCGGCGACGCCACGAGGCGGCGCCACCCCGCGTTTCCGTATTCGCCGAGGCTTTCCATGCGCGCCACCGCGCTTCCCGTCGTGTTCCGCATTGCAGCTTCCCGGTACGGGCGTTTCGTTGCGCTCGCAACGAGTATCGGCCTGCTGTCCGGATGCCTGTCGCTCGCCCCGCCGGACCAGCGTCCCGCCGCGCCGATCCCCGCCGCCTTTCCGGATCCATCGGCCGGCGCCACGCCCGTGGCCGCGCCGGTGCCCGCATGGCAGGACTACTTCGTCGATGCGCGCCTGCGGGTGCTGATCGCGCAGGCGCTGGCCAACAATCGCGACCTGCGCGCGGCCGTCGCGCGCGTCGAACAGGCCCGTGCCGCCTACGGCATCCGCAGTGCGGACCAGTGGCCGACGATCGGCGCCGGCGCGGCCTATGCGCGGTTTCGCGCACCGGGCGGGCTCCTCTCGCCCACCCCGTTCATCGGCCAGGCCTACGAGGTCCGGCTGGCCGAGACACAATGGGAACTCGATTTCTGGGGCCGCGTGCGCAACCTGAAGGAAGCGGCGCTGCAGCGCTATCTCGCGAGCGATGCGGCCCGGCGTGCCGCGACGCTGAGCGTGATCACGTCGGTCGCCAACACGTACCTGACGCTGTGCGAATACGACGAGCGCATCGCACTGACCCGTGCGACGATCGACACGCGCCGCGAGTCGCTGCGGATTTTCCGGCTTCGCCATGCGGCGGGCGCGATCTCGCGCCTCGACCTGACGCAGGCCGAGATCCTGCTGCAGCAAGCGGAATCCCTCGGCGCCCAGTTGCAACAGGCGCGCGCATCGGCGGCCGATGCACTGGCCCTGCTGGTCGGTGCGCCGCCCGATCTGGCCGGCACGCCGCTCGCGCTCGACGATGCCGCCGTCGCGCCGTCGCTCGCCCCCGGCCTGCCCTCGTCGCTGCTCGCGCAGCGGCCGGACGTGATCGCGGCCGAACACGAGCTGCAGGCGTCCCGCGCGAACATCGGCGCGGCGCGCGCCGCGTTCTTTCCGCGCATCGCGCTGACGAGCTCGATCGGCTCGGGCAGCAGCGCGCTGCATGAGTTGCTGACGTCCAGCACCGGCGTCTGGTCGGTGATCCCGAACGTGACGCTGCCGCTGATCGACGGCGGCCGCAACCGCTCGAATCTCGCGCTCGCGCACGCGCAGCGCGACGAAGCGCTCGCGCGGTACGAGCGGACGATCCAGAGCGCGTTTCGCGACGTGTCCGATGCGCTTGCGTCCCGCTACTGGCTGGCCGACGAGGTGCGTATCGAGCGCGCCACGCTGGATTCGCAGGCCGAACGGGCCCGCCTCGCGAAGCTGCGCTACGACAGCGGCGCGACCCGCTTCCTCGAGGTGCTCGACGCGCAGCGGGACCTGATGAACGCGGAGCAGCAATGGGTGATGACGCGTCGCGCGCTGTTGTCGAGCCGCGTCGCGCTGTACGGCGCGCTCGGCGGCGCCACGCAAGACGGCGGCGCGGCCGCCGCGCGACCGACCAACGAATCGACGAATCCGGATTCCACACGATGAAAACCCTCAAGCGCCCTCTTCTGATGGGGGCAGGCGTCGCCGTGCTCGCGATCGGCATCACGTATTTCGGATGGACGCGCTGGCGTGACGGGCAGGCCGATGCCGGCCTCGTGAGCGGCAACGGCCGCATCGAGGCGACCGAGATCGACGTCGCGACCAAGCTGCCGGGGCGCGTCACCGCGATGCTCGTCGACGAAGGCGACTTCGTGAAGGCCGGGCAGCCGCTCGCGCGCATGGACGTGGTCGTCCTGCAGGCACAGCTCGACGAGGCGCGCGCCCGGGAGGAGCAGGCCGTGAACACGGCGGCGAGCATCGACGCGCAGGTCGCGCAGCGGCGCAGCGACAAGGCGGCGGCCGAGGCCGTCGTCGTCCAGCGGGAAAGCGAACTGGACGCGGCGACGCGGCGGCTCGCGCGCTCCGAAACGCTGTCGCGCGACGGCGCGTCGTCGATGCAGGAACTCGACGACGATCGCGCACGCGCCGGCAGCCTGCGGGCGACCGTGAATGCCGCGCGCGCGCAGGTGCAGGCTGCCCAGGCCGCGATCGACGCGACCCGGGCCCAGCTGGTCGCCGCGCACTCGGCGGTGACGGCCGCGCAGGCGACCGTCGCACGCGTGCAGGCCGACATCTCGGACAGCGACCTGACCTCGCCGCGCGACGGGCGCGTGCAGTATCGCGTGGCTGAATCCGGCGAGGTGCTGCCGGCCGGCGGCAAGGTGCTCAACGTGGTCGACCTGTCGGACGTCTACATGACGTTCTTCCTGCCCGAGACGGTCGTCGGCCGCGTGCCGCTCGGCGCCGACGTGCGGATCGTGCTCGATGCCGCGCCGGAATACGTGATTCCGGCCCGCGTGTCGTACGTGTCGAGCACCGCGCAGTTCACGCCGAAGACGGTCGAGACGGCCACCGAGCGACAGAAGCTGATGTTCCGGGTGAAGGCGCGCATCGACCGCGACCTGCTGCAGCGCCACCTGAAGCTCGTCAAGACCGGGCTGCCGGGTGTCGCGTGGCTGAAGGTCGATCCGAATGCCGCGTGGCCGGCTCGCCTCGCCATCCGGGTGCCGCAATGAAATCGGCGCTCCCGGCCGATACCGGTGCCGGCGCGACCGAAACGCCGCCGGCACCCGCGCCGGTCGCGCGGCTGTCCGGCGTCTCGCTGCGCTACGGCGACAAGGCCGCGCTCGACGACGTGACGCTCGACATCCCGGCCGGCCGCATGGTCGGCCTGATCGGCCCGGACGGGGTCGGCAAGTCGAGCCTGCTCGCGCTCGTGTCCGGCGCACGCGCGATCCAGCAGGGGCGCGTCTGGGCCCTCGGCGGCGACCTGTCGTCGCGCCGTCATCGCGCGCGCGTGTGCCGGCGCATCGCGTACATGCCGCAGGGCCTGGGCCGGAACCTCTACGCGACGCTGTCCGTCGAGGAAAACCTGCAGTTCTTCGCGCGGCTGTTCGGCCACGATGCGGCGGAGCGGCGCCGCCGGATCGACGCGCTCACGCGCAGCACCGGCCTTCACCCGTTCCTGGATCGCCCCGCCGGCAAGCTGTCCGGCGGCATGAAGCAGAAGCTCGGCCTGTGCTGCGCGCTGATCCACGATCCTGACCTGTTGATCCTCGACGAACCGACGACCGGCGTCGATCCGCTGTCGCGCGCCCAGTTCTGGGAACTGATCGCACGCATCCGGGCCGCCCGCCCGGCGATGAGCGTGCTGGTGGCGACCGCGTACATGGACGAAGCCCGGCGCTTCGACCGGCTGATCGCGATGGACGCCGGGCGGGTGCTGGCGACCGGCAGCCCCGACGAGCTGCTGGCCCGCACCGGGTGCGACACGCTCGAAGGCGCATTCGTCGCGTTGCTCCCGGACGCGCAGCGGCGCGGGCACGAGCCGATCCGGATCGCGCCGTTTCAGCCCGAACCCGCCGCCGGCTACGCGATCGAGGCCGACGGGCTGACGATGCGGTTCGGCGATTTCGTCGCGGTCGATCACGTGAGCCTGCAAATCCGCCGCGGCGAGATCTTCGGCTTCCTCGGCTCCAACGGCTGCGGCAAGTCGACGACGATGAAGATGCTCACGGGCCTGTTGCCAGCCTCCGAAGGCACGGCGACGCTGTTCGGCCAGCCGGTCGCGGCCGACGACATCGACACGCGCCGGCGGGTCGGCTACATGTCGCAGGGGTTTTCGCTGTATGGCGAGCTGACCGTCCGGCAGAACCTCGTGCTGCATGCGCGCCTGTTCGGCGTGCCGGAGGCGGACGTGCCGGGGCGGGTCGACGAAATGGCCGGGCGCTTCGGGCTCAACGACGTACTCGGCGCGTTACCCGAAGGCCTGCCGCTCGGCATGCGGCAGCGACTGTCGCTCGCGGTCGCGATGGTGCACAAGCCCGAACTGCTGATCCTCGACGAGCCGACGTCGGGTGTCGATCCCGTTGCGCGCGACGACTTCTGGCGGCTGATGATCGAGCTTGCCCGGCAGGATCGCGTGACGATCTTCATCTCGACGCACTTCATGAACGAAGCCGAGCGCTGCGATCGCATCTCGCTGATGCACGCGGGCCGGGTGCTCGCCAGCGCGTCGCCGGGGGAACTCGTGCGCATGCGCGGCGCCGGCACGCTCGAGGAGGCGTTCATCGCATACCTGACCGACGCGCAGCGTGCGGACAGCGCCCCGATGGACGCCGCGTCCGACGCGGGCTGGCTGAGTGCGCCGCCCGAGGCCCCCGCCGGCCGTGCCGGCGCCGCCGGCGCGGGCGCGTGGTTCAGCCCGGCGCGTGCCGGCAGCTATCTGTGGCGGGAAGTGCTGGAGCTGCGGCGCGACCCGCTGCGCGCGACGCTGGCCCTGTTCGGGTCGCTCGTCCTGATGTGCGTCATCAGCATCGGCATCAGCCTCGACGTCGACAACCTGACGTTCGCGGTGCTCGACCGCGACCAGTCGATCCTGAGCCAGGACTATGCGCAGAACCTCGGCGGCTCGCGCTACTTCGTGCCGCGCGCGCCGCTCGCGGACGAGCGCGAGATCGACCGCCGCATGCGCAACGGCCAGCTGTCGCTCGCGATCGAGATTCCGCCCGGGTTCGCGCGGGACGTCGCGCACGGCCGCCGGGTCGAGATCGGCGCGTGGATCGACGGCGCGATGCCGATGCGCGCCGAGACGATCCGCGGCTACGTCGCCGGCATGCACGAGAACTGGCTGCGCGACCAGGCGAAGCGCCGGCTCGGCGCGTCGCTCGCGCCGGCCGTCGAGATCGCCGTGCGCTATCGCTACAACCCGGACGTCAGGAGCCTGCCGGCGATGATTCCGGCCATCATGCCGATGCTGCTGCTGATGCTGCCCGCGATGCTGACGGCGCTCGCCGTCGTCCGGGAACGGGAGCTCGGGTCGATCGTCAACCTGTACGTCACACCCGTCACACGCACGGAATTCCTGCTCGGCAAGCAGGCGCCCTACGTGATGCTCGCCATGCTGAACTTCCTGCTGATGGTCGTGCTGGCCGACGTCGCGTTCGGCGTGCGGATCAAGGGCAGTTTCTTCACGCTCGCGGCCGCGGTGCTGGTCTTCAACGTGGTGGCCACCGGCATCGGCCTGTTCGCGTCGACGTTCACGCGCAGCCAGATCGCCGCGATCTTCATGACGATCGTCGGCACGCTGATTCCCGTCGTGCAGTTCTCGGGGCTGCTCACGCCGCTGTCGTCGCTGGAAGGCGCCGGCAAGTGGATCGGGGCGGTCTACCCGGCCACCTACATGCTCGCGATCAGCCGCGGCGTCTACAACAAGGCGCTCGGCCTGGGCGACCTGTCGTCGCAGTTCTGGCCGCTGCTCGCGGCGGCGCCGGCCATCCTGGTCATGACCGCCGTCCTGCTGCGCAAACAGGAGCGCTGACCATGTCGCGCCTGCTCGTCATCTTCCGGCTCGGGGTCAAGGAGCTCTGGAGTCTCGCCCGCGACCCGATCCTGCTCGTGCTGATCGTCTACACGTTCAGCGCGTCGATCTACGTCGCGGCCACCGCGCGCCCGGAAACGCTGCACAAGGTGCCGATCGCGATCGTCGACGAAGACGCATCGCCGCTGTCGGCGCGCATCGCCGCGGCGTTCTTCCCGCCGCAGTTCGCACCGCCGCCGATCGTCGACGCGGCCGCGGCCGATCGCGGCCTCGACAACGGCGACTACACGTTCTCGCTCGACATTCCGCCGGATTTCGAGCGCGACGTGCTCGCCGGCCGTCACGCGACGATCCAGCTCAACGTCGACGCGACCCGCATGACGCAGGCCTTTACCGGCGGCGGCTACGTGCAGCAGATCGTGTCGGGCGAGATCGACGCATTCGTGCGGCGCTATCGCGGCACCTCGTCGCCGCCCGTCGATCTCGCGATGCGGATGCGCTTCAACCCGAATCTCGACGAAGTGTGGTTCGGCGCGCTGATGGAGCTGATCAACAACGTGACGATGCTGTCGATGATCCTCACCGGGGCCGCGCTGATCCGCGAACGCGAGCACGGCACGATCGAGCATCTGCTCGTGATGCCGGTCACCGCCGCGGAAATCATGCTCGCGAAGGTCTGGTCGATGGGCCTCGTCGTCACGGTGGCGGCCGTCGCGTCGCTGACGCTGGTCGTGGGCGGAGCGCTGCACGTGCCGATTCCGGGCTCCATCCCGCTGTTCGTGGCCGGGATGGCGCTGCACCTGTTCGCGACGACGTCGATGGGGATCTTTCTCGCGACGCTCGTGCGCAGCATGCCGCAGTTCGGGATGTTGCTGGTGCTCGTGCTGCTGCCGCTGCAACTGCTGTCAGGCGGACTGACACCGCGCGAGAGCATGCCGCTCGCCGTGCAGGACATCATGCTGGCCGCGCCGACCACGCATTTCGTCGAACTCGCGCAACGCATCCTGTACCGCGGCGCGGGCCTCGATGCGGTCTGGGTTCAGTTCGCGGTGCTGTTCGCGATCGGCTGCGCGCTGTTCCTGCTGTCGCTGATGCGCTTTCGCAAGACGATCGCCCAAATGGCGTAACCGGCCCGGCAGGTGGCCAGGCGCCCGCGCGGCGCCCGGATTCGTCCGTTGATACAGATCAACCGTGCCGGCACCCTTCACGCGATCATGACGTCACGTCCTGTGATAGCCGACGGCCGCGATGGCGGCAGGGCGGCATCACGCTCACGGCGGCCGGCGGCCGCCTCGCCGGAGAACGTCATGATGCGCCTGCCAAACCGGATCGTTCTTGCCACGCTCGGCGTGTTCATCGCACTCGCGTCGCTGCTGGGCGTCGAGCACGCGATGCTCGCCGGGGCGCCCGTCCTCCCGTATGCGATCGTCGCGCTGGTGTCGGGCGTCGCCGCTTTCGTCGCACAGTTGGCTTCGGCCGCCGGCGAGCGCAGGCGTTGTGCGAGGTATCGATGAGGCGAACTTCGGCGCGAGGCTGCTGATCGTCGGGCCGCCGGCAGCGGCAAGACGACGCTGCTCGGCGTGATCCCGGGGCGTCCTGCGTGGTTGCAGGCAGTCGCGCAGCGGAGGCAGGACACGGTCGCGTTCCACGTCGCGCTCGGCGGCGGCCGGGGTGACCCGGGCTGAAACGCGGCGGTGCGGTCGTCCGGAGTCAGCCCGTCTACGTGTGCGCCACGATGTCGGGCCGCTGCCACGGCGGCAACTCGGCCCAGCCGAGCGGGCCGTAGACGGTACCGCCGGCGGCCTCGATCGTCTCGACGAATTCGGCGAGTGTCGCCCCCGCCGGCACGGCCAGCTTCATCGCGTCGACGAATTCCTCGCTGCGCAGCCACGGCACCGCGCCGCCGTTGATCTGCTCGACGCTCCAGTCCTGCCCGTGCCGGCCGGCTTCGGGCGGCAGCAGGCGCGGCGCGTCGAACGCCACGCGCAGCAGCTGGGTGCGCGAATCGCTGTAAGGCGGTTGCGCGACGTCCTGATACGGCACGTCGGCCCAGCTTTGGCCGCATTGCAGGTCGAGCGGCAGGCACGTAAACCATGCCCAGGGCGCGCGGACGAAGCACAGCCGGTAGCCGGTCCGCGCGCCGTCGAGGTTGGCGATCAGCGTCATGATGGATTCGTCCCTATCGCGTCGAAATCTCGCTGCCTATGGTGTACGGCATATACGCGGCCCGCGCGGAGGGCGGAATCACGACATCGCCCTCGCACATGCGACCACTATCGCGCCACCGTCCGGCCCCCGCGTTGATTGACGTCAAACCGTAGCCGCAACGGCTGGACGGCGAACCTCGTCTATCCCGGGCACGGATACGGCAATCCCTGATTTCCATCAATCGCTTCACGCGCATCCGCGCTGTAATCGGTTCACTGCTCCCTCGACTCCCGGTGAGGCATCCATGAAACTGACTTTTCTCGGCGCGACCGAAACCGTGACCGGCTCGAAGTACCTGCTCGAGCACGGCAACCGGCGCGTGCTGGTCGATTGCGGCCTGTTCCAGGGCACGAAGAACCTGCGGCTGCGCAACTGGAGCCCGTTGCCGCTCGCGCCCGACACGCTCGACGCGGTCGTGCTCACGCACGCGCATGTCGACCATACCGGCTACCTTCCGGTACTGGTGCGCGAAGGGTATCGCGGGCCCGTGTACTGCACGGCCGCGACGGCCGAACTCTGCGACATCATGCTGCGCGACAGCGCGCGGCTGCAGGAAGAGGAAGCCGACTTCGCGAACCGCCACGGCTACTCGAAGCATCACCCCGCGCAGCCGCTCTATACGCTGGACGATGCGCAGCGCGCGCTGCAACTGCTGAAGCCCGTCGCGTTCGACGAATGCACCGCACTGGGCGGCGGCCTGGCGTTCCGCCTGCTGCCGGCCGGGCACATCCTCGGCGCGGCGAGCGTCGTGATGCACTGGAATCACAAGGTGCTCGCGTTCTCGGGCGACCTCGGCCGCTATCACGACCCGATCATGCAGCCGCCGCTGGCGCCCGCGCATGCGGACTTCCTGGTCGTCGAATCGACGTACGGCGACCGTCTGCATCCGGAATCGGACCCCGAGAACGAACTGGCCGCGCTGTTCGACAAGACTTTCGCGCGCGGCGGCGTCGTGGTGATGCCCTGCTTCACCGTCGGGCGCGCGCAGGAAATCCTGCACTACATCGCGCGGCTGAAGGCATCCGGCCGCATGGCGCGCGTCCCGGTATATCTCGACAGCCCGATGGCGACGGACGTGACCGAGATCTATCGTCACCATATTCTCGAGCACCGGCTGACGCCGTCCGAAGCGAATGCGCTCGGTCACGCGGCCACGATGATCCGGTCGGTCGAGCAGTCGAAAGCGATCGCCGACCATCATGGCCCGATGGTCATCATCGCCGGCAGCGGGATGGCGACGGGCGGCCGCGTGCTGCATCACCTGAGCCGCTACGCGCCCGATGCGCGCAACACGATCGCGCTGGTCGGCTACCAGGCGGCCGGCACACGCGGCGCGGCGCTGGCCGCGCACGAGCCGACGCTGAAGATTCACGGCGAATACGTGCGCGTGCGCGCGCAGGTCGAGTCGATCACGACGCTCTCCGCGCATGCCGACTACGAGGAGATTCTCCGCTGGCTCGGCACGATGCAACGCGCGCCGGTTCGGACCTTCGTCACGCACGGCGAACCCGCGGCGGCCGATGCGCTGCGGCGGCGTATCGCGGAGCGACTGCACTGGCCGTGCGAGGTGCCGACTTACGCGCAGTGCGTCGATCTCGATGCGGTCGAATCGGGCGACACGCACGAGCCGGCCACGCTTTCATCCTGACGGCGACGCCTGCGACGCTCTGGCCGGCGCATGCACGGGAACCGGACATCGCGCACCGGGCGCCGTGCACGCGCCGCGCGGCTATCGGCTATCGGCTATCGGCTATCGGCGATCAACCGACTTCGATGATGACCTTCAGCGCATGGGTTTGCGCCGCGCGGCCGAAGGTGTCGTATGCGCGCTCGACGTCGTCGAGCGAGAACCGGTGCGTGATCAGGCGCGTCGGATCGAGGCGCCCGGCGCGTACGGTCTTCAGCAGCATCGGCGTGCTGACCGTGTCGACGAGCCGCGTCGTGATCGAGATATTGCGATCCCACAGCTTCTCGAGGTGCAGGTCGGCCTTGACCCCGTGCACGCCGACGTTCGCGACCACGCCGCCCGGCGCCACCAGCGACGTGCACATCTCGAACGTCGCCGGAATGCCGACCGCCTCGATCGCGCAATCCACGCCGACGCCGTCGGTCAGCTTCATGACCTCCGCCACCGGGTCGACGGTGCGGCCGTCGATGCAATCGGTCGCGCCGAAACGCCGCGCGACCTCGAGCCGGTTGCTGTCCGGGTCGACCATGATGATCCGCGCGGGCGAGTAGAACTGCGCGGTCAGCAACGCCGCCAGCCCGATCGGGCCCGCGCCGACGATCGCGACCGAGCAGCCGGGCTGCACCTTGCCGTTCAGCACGCCGCATTCGAACCCGGTCGGCAGGATGTCGGACAGCATCACGAGCGCGTCCTCGTCCGCGCCCGGCGGAATCCGGTAGAGGCTCGTCTGCGCATGCGGGATGCGCACGTACTCGGCCTGCGTGCCGTCGATCCGGTTGCCGAGGATCCAGCCGCCCGTCGTGCAGTGCGAATACAGGCCGCGCCGGCAGTACTCGCAGCGGCCGCACGACGAGATGCACGAAATGAGCACGGGGTCGCCCGGCTTCAGTGAATCGACCGCGGCGCCGACCTGCTCGACGATGCCGACGCCCTCATGGCCGAGAATGCGGCCGGGTTCGCAGGTCGGTACGTCGCCCTTGAGAATATGCAGATCGGTACCGCAGATCGTCGTGCGCGTCACACGGACGATCCCATCGGTGGGCGACTGCAGTTCCGGCCTGGGCCGTTCCTCGAGCGCCTTGCGCCCGGGTCCGTGGTAGACGAGTGCTTTCATCGCGGTTCCTCCATCGAAAGAAAGGGTTGCGGGTTCATTCATCAGGACTGCAGGTGATGCCGCCCTTGCGCCAGCACCGTCGCGAGTGCGCACGAAGCGATCCGGACGGCGATGCCGTCGGCACGGCTCGTCAGCACGATCGGCACGCGTGCGCCGACGACGATGCCTGCGCTGACGGCCCCCCCAGGTATTCGAGCTGCTTCGCGAGCAGGTTGCCGGCTTCGATATCGGGAACGACCAGGATGTCGGCGCGGCCGGCCGCCGCGAGTTCGACCGCGCGGGCCGCCGCCGCATGGCTGTGCGGCACGTCCCCGATCGTCCACGTCGAAAGATCGACGCACGCCTCGTTCGCCACGCGCTGCACCTTGGCGCGCGGCGCGACGATCAGCGGTTCGATCGCTGCCCCCAGGGGTGACGTGCGCAGCGCCGCGAGCGCAACCAGACTGGTCGCGTCACACGGATGCACGACGGCGACGACGAGCGGCGCCGCGTTGCGCGCCCGCGCGATCAGTTCGGGTAATGCGCCGTCCGGGAGTGGCAGCAAGCCGGGCAGGCAGGCGTCGTCGCGCCCGTCCGGCGGCGGGTTTTCGCTCATGTTTCGAGTACGTAGGTGCCGGGCGCCGCCGCCAATCCCGCGGCCGGCGTACGGGCCGGCACGTCGCCCGACGAGCGCGCGTGCAGCCAGTCGCGCCAGCAGGTCCACCACGATCCGTCGACCGTCGGCGTGTCGCGCACGAAATCGTGCCGGCTGCGGTAGGCCGCGCCGGGTTCGCGGGTCGCGCATCGATAGCGGCGCCCCGCATGGCCCGGTTCGGACACGATGCCTGCGTTGTGCCCGCCCGATGTCAGCACGAAGGTCAGCGCATGGTGCGTGAGCAGGTGGAGCTTGTAGACGGAACGCCACGGCGACACGTGATCGCGCTCGGTGCCGACCACGAACGTCGGCACGTCGAGATCCGACAACGCGACCGGCCGCCCGTCGACGCAATAGCGGCCGGCCGCGAGATCGTTGTCGAGAAAGAGCCGCGTCAGGTATTCCGAATGCATCCGATACGGCATGCGCGTGGTGTCCGCATTCCACGACATCAGGTCGTTGGGCTTCGTGCGCGTGCCGAGCAGGTATTCGCTCATCATCCGCGACCAGATCAGGTCGCGCGCGTTCAGCAGTTCGAACGCGGCGGACATCTGCGCGCCGTCCAGGTAACCCTGCCGCCACATCAGCGCGTCGAGTGCGGACAGTTCGCTCGCGTCGATGAACAGGCCGAGCTCGCCGGGTTCGCTGAAATCGGTCTGGGCCGCCAGCAACGTGACGGAGCGCAGTGCGTCGTGTTGCCGCCCGTCGCGCGCGAGCGCCGCCGCGCCGATCGCGAGCAGCGTGCCGCCCAGGCAATAGCCGACCGCGTGGACCGCTTCGCCGCAGATCGACCGGGCGGCGTCGAGCGTCGCCATGCACCCGTCACGCAGATAATCGTCGAGCCCGACGTCGCGGGCCTCCGCGCCCGGGTTGCGCCACGACACCGCAAACACGGTGTAGCCGGCATCGACCAGGAAGCGGATCAGCGAGTTGTGCGGTTGCAGATCGAGGATGTAGTACTTCATGATCCACGACGGCACGATCAGGATCGGTTCGCGTGCGACGCGGGGCGTCGTCGGGTCGTACTGCAGCAGCTCGCACAGCGCGTTGCGCCAGACGACGCGCCCCGGCGTAATCGCCACGTCGCGTCCCGGCAGATACGTGCGCGTGTCGCGGGCCCGCGTGCCGCTCGTGCGATCGAGCAACGCGCTCGCGTCGTCCAGCCAGTTCCGGAAGCCTGCCGCGAGATTCGCGCCGCCGCTGCGCATCGTCGCGTCGAGCACGACCGGGTTGGTCGCCAGGAAATTGCCCGGCGAGCACGCGTCGAGCCACTGTCGCGCGACGAACCCGACCAGTTCCTCGTGGTGCCGTTCGACGCCCGGCACGCCGCGCGTTGCGTCGCGCCACCAGCGCTGGATCGACAGGAAACTGTCGCGATACACGCTGAACGGCCAGCCGGCCCATGCCGGCGCGGCGAAACGCGGATCGGCCTCGCCGGCATGCACGGCAACGCCGCTCATGTCCGCATCGTCGGCGTCGCCCTCACGCCGGTTTGCCGCCGGTACAACGGCGGCCGTGCACGCCTGCGCCGCGAGCTCGAAGCACTTTCCCGGCGACACCGCCAGATGCGCGCCCCAGTCGAGCACGGCCAGCGCCAGCGACACGGGCGACAGCCCGAAGGTCATCGCGGCGACGCTCGCATGCGCTGCGCGGTTCCATTGGTCCGCAGGCGAAGTCGTTTCCGCCGGGCATTCGGCGGAACGCGACACCGGGCCGCCCCGATCCGGCGATGGCATCGATTCGTGCGTGAACGGTGCACGGACGACGGAGGCTGTCATCGCATGTGCATGCCGCCGTTGACATCGAATTCGGCACCCGTCGCAAATGCGCCCGCATCGGAACACAGGAAGCCGACCAGCGCGGCGATCTCGTCGGGGCGGCCGAGACGCCCCACCGGGATCTGCGGCAGGATCTTCGTGTCGAGCACTTCCTTCGGCACCGATTCGAGCATCGCCGTATCCAGGTAGCCAGGCGCGACCGTGTTGACCGTCACGCCGTGACGCGCGAGTTCGAGCGCGAGCGCCTTCGTGAAGCCGTGGATGCCGGCCTTCGCGGCCGCGTAGTTCGTTTGCCCGTACGCACCTCTCGAACCGTTGACGGACCCGATGTTCACGATCCGCCCGAAGCCCGCGTCGATCATGCCGGGCACGAACGGCTTCGTCATGTTGAACATGCTGTCGAGGTTGGTGCGCAGCACCGCATCCCACATGCTCTTGGTCATCTTCACGAAGGTGGCGTCGTGCGTGATGCCGGCGTTGTTGACGAGCACGTCGACGCGCCCGAATTCGGCCAGCACGCGTGCCGCGCAGTGCTGGCACGCATCGTAATCGGCAACGTCGACCTCGTATGCATGAAACGCGCGGCCGGCGTCGCGTTCCTGCGTGAGCCACGTCGCGACGTGGTCGTTGTGTTCGGTGTGCGACACCGCCACCGTCATGCCCGCGTCGTGCAGGCAACGGCTGATCGCGGCGCCAAGGCCGCCCATTCCGCCCGTGACGAACGCGACGCGCCTAGCGGACATGATCGTGCTCCCGCGCGGCAAGGTGGTCGTCCCGCAGTCGCGCAGCCGTCGTTTCCCCGTCGCTCGCGCCGACGGCCTCCGTGATGCCGAGCTCGAACGCCGCCATCCAGTCGCGCCACGGCATGCTGGCCTCGTTGATCACGGCCAGCCGCCCGAGGTCGGGCAACCAGTCGGTCTGGTAGCGCGCCAGCCCGCCGGGGCCGTATTCGCGCAGCCACGTGCGCCACGCGCCGGCACTCTCGAACTGCCCGCGCATGCAGAGCTCGGTGGCGTCCTGCCAGATCGCGACGGTGGCGACCGTGTAGTCGCGCATCGCCAGCCGGGCCGCTTCACCGAAGGCCGTCCACTCGGTCGTAGCCGTGAGCGCCTGCTGCAGGCCGCGCACGGCGTCGCGGTCCCGTTCGATGCAGCGCCCTGCGAGCGCATGCCATTCCTGCTGCCAGCCTCGGTTCAGCGCGGCCATGCGCAATGCAAGATCGCATCCCGCGCGGCATGCGTCGTTCGGTGTCGTCAAAGCATGGGCGCTCATCGTGTTCCCTCCTTCGATCCGGTCAACGGGTTGGCATCCGCCTCGTGCCGCCTGCCGGGCATCGGCAGGGCGACCGCCTCACTGTGCGGCCGCGGCGCTCGGCTGCCGTTGATCTGAGTCAAGCGCGCGGAAACCCTGCTTCGTAGACTGGATTGCACTGGCGGATCACCCGTCGATGGAGCGATTCCGATGAGCTACAAAAGCATGGTCGTGCACCTCGATACGAGCGCCCGCGCGCATTCGCGCCTCGAGTTCGCGTTGCGTCTCGCCCGGCGCTTCGGTGCGCATCTCACCGGGCTGTTCGCGGTCTACACGCCCGAGCCGTATTCGTTCTACGTGATGGCCGGTTCCGCCGACTATTTCCGCGAGCACCGCGAGCGGCGCGACGAACGGCTCGCCGCGCTGGAGCGCCTGTTCCATGCGGAGACCGCCCGCGCCAAAGTGCCGGCGACCTGGGTTCACGCGGACGAACGCGCGAATCTGGCCGTGCTGCGCGCCGCGCGACTCGCCGATCTCGTGATTGCGGGCCAGAGCGACCCGAACGATCCCGAGACCTTTATCGACGACCAGTTTCCGGAGAACCTGGTGCTGTCCGCCGGCCGCCCGGTGCTGTTCGTGCCGTACACCGGAGAATTTCCGTCGATCGGCGAACGGGTATTCGTCGCGTGGGACGGCAGCCGCGAAGCGGCCCGCGCCGCGCACGACGCGCTCCCGTTTCTCGAGCATGCGAAGCGCACGACGGTCGCCGCCGTGGTCGACGCCGATTCGGAGGCGGCGACCACGCGCATTCCGGCCGCCGATGCCGCGCTGATGCTGGCACGCCACGCGCACGACGTGAACGTGCTCGACATCGGTACCGGCACCGGTGCGTCGATCGGCGACACGCTGCTGTCACGCGCTTACGAAACGGGTTCCGACCTGCTCGTGATGGGGGCCTACGGCCATTCGCGCTGGCGCGAACTGGTAATGGGCGGCGCCACGCGCACGGTGCTGGGGTCGATGACGCTGCCGGTGCTGATGTCGCACTGAGCCGGCCGATGCGATGCGGCTCGGCACGAGCGATCCCTGTCGCGACATGCCTGCACGGATCGCGATGTGGATCCGTGTGCAGTTGCCGCACATCACGGTGGGCGCCATTGCCCATCGCGTCGTGCCCGGCGGCACGCGTCGCAGTGCGCGTGCCGCGCGGCAACCGCGCCGCTTGATCCAGATCAGCGCCGTCGGCACGCACGCGCCGATGATGACCTCATCCACATCCGTTCAAGGGAAATGCCATGTACTCGAACATTCTGGTTGCGCTCGACGGCAGCGACACGTCGTCCCGCGCACTCGACGCCGCGCTGACGCTCGCGGCGGAGACGGGTGCGCGGCTGACCCCCGTCTACGTCGTCGATTTCCTGGTGCCGGCCTACGACACGTACGGATACGATCCGTCGATCCTCGTCGATGCCTTCCGCGAAGAGGGGCTGCGCGTCACCGACGACGCGGCGCGCCGCCTGAAAGCGCGCGACGTGGCCGGCATGCCGCAGATCTCCAACGTCGAGCCCGCGGGCGAAGGCATTCCGCGCCGGATCGTCCGTCTTGCCGACGAAACCGGGGCCGACCTGATCGTGATGGGCACGCACGGCCGGCGCGGCTTTCAGCGCCTCTTCCTCGGCAGCGTGGCCGAGCGCGTGTTGCGCCTGGCCACCTGCCCGGTCCTGATGATTCCGGCGAACTGCCCGCCGGAGAAACCCGCCGAAACCGCCGCGGCATCAACCGAAAAGGAGCTGTCATGAGCTACAAGACCCTGCTCGTCCACCTCGACGACAGCGAGCGCTGCGCGACGCGCGTCGGCCTCGCACTCGAACTCGCGGCGCGCTGGAACGCGCATCTGATCGGCCTCTACGTGGTCTGCCAGGACCTGTTCGAGCCGTTGCGGCGGCCCGACGAACCGCTGAAGCTTGCCGTGTACGAGCGGCTGTGCGAGCAACGTCGCAAGGAGGCCGAAGAAAAATTCCTGGCGGCCGCCGAGCGCGCGGGACGCAGCGTCGAATGGCAGGCCCCCGCCGGCGACGCGACCACCGTCGCCATTCTCCACGCGCGTCACGCCGATCTGCTGGTGCTCGGCCAGGAAGACCCCGACGATCGCATGACCTACGTCGCGCGCCATTTCGTCGAGGATGTCGTGATGGGCAGCGGCCGCCCGGCGATCGTCGTGCCCTATGCGGGCGACGTGCGAACGATCGGCGAGAACGTGCTGATCGGCTGGGACGGCGGGCGCGAAGCCGCCCGCGTGATGGCCGATGCGCTGCCGCTGCTCGCCCGTGCGCGCTTCGTCAACGTCGAGACGGTCGTGCGCGGGCAGCCCGACCCGGACAAGACGCCCGCGGGCGTCGACGTCGCCGCGTATCTCGAGCGGCACGGCATTCGCGCGTCGTTCTCCACGACGCCGCGCGAACGGTCGGTCGGCGTGGGCGCGACGCTGCTGAACCGGGTGACCGACCTGCACGCGGACCTGCTCGTGATGGGTTTGTACAGCCATGCGCGCATGCACGAACGTGTGCTGGGCGGCGCCACGCGCACGATCCTCGAGACGATGACGGTGCCGGTGCTGCTGTCTCACTGAGCCGTCGAAAAGGGGGCAGCCGCTTGCGGCCGCCCCCTTTTCGTCACAACACGGCCGCACACGCGCCCTGCCCCTCCCGCACGACCAGCACCGGCCGGTCGGCGGTGCGCACCAGCGATTCGGCGACGCTGCCGAGCAACGCGCGGCGCACGCCGCGCCGCCCGTGCGTGCCCATCACGATCAGCTCCGCGTCGCATTCGGCGGCGGCGCGCGCCAGAACGGACGACACGTCCTCGCCGCACGCGTCGAGCGTGTGTGCCGTGCCGCGGACGCCGCACAGGCGAAACGCGGTCTCCGCGTCCGCCACCGCGATCGCGGCCCTGTCCGCATCCAGCCCGGCCGGGTCGCGCTGGCCGATATAACCGCTGTCGACGTCGGCCACCCTTGGCGCGTCCGATACCACGCACACGGCGACGATCAGGCCGCCTGAATCGCGGGCGAGCGCGATCGCCTCGTCGAGCGCGAGTCGCGAAGCGCGGCTGCCGTCGAGAGCCGCAAAGATCCGTGCATACATGGAGCCTCCCCGTTGCCGTTCGGATTTGACCGGCATGCCAGATCAGTCTGGGCCCGACGCGCATCGTCCGGTTGACGCCGGTCAAGCCCGCACGGAAACAGGCGTACGCATCGGTCCCGATTGGCGAACCCGGACAAAACGCGCACAATTTCGGGCGATATCGCAGTTTCGGCCTGCCCCGCTTCCCGTGCCCCGCGTCCGGCCCGCCGGCCGCCGGCGAAATCCGTCAGGATGAACGGCAATGACAGTCCATGTGCCCGCCTTCAAGGCCGGGCCGGCTCCGCGCAGGGTCCGGCCCGCGCGATCCGCGACCCTCGCCACGCTGCTGACGCTGGCGCTCGGCCTGGCCACGTCGTTCGGGCTGGTCGGCATCCGTGAGCGCGCGCACATGCTCGACGGCACGGTAACGATCGACAACCGGCCGGGAACGGGATTCACGATTGCCGTGGCGTTGCCGCTTCACGCCATCCGGCAAGGAGATGTGCTGTCATGATCAGGGTACTCATCGCCGACGACCATGCCCTCGTCAGGGACGGCCTGCGGCACATCCTGCAGAACGCAAGCGGTTTCGAGGTCGCGGGCGAAGCGTGCGACAGCGCATCCACGATCGCACTCGTGCGCGGCACGGCCGCGAACGTGCTGGTGCTCGACCTGTCGATGCCCGGCCGGAACGGCGTCGAACTCATCAAGCAGATCAAGGACGAGAAACCGGCCTTGCACGTCCTCGTACTGACGATGCACGCCGAGCAGCAATACGCGGTGCGCGCGTTCCGCGCGGGCGCATCCGGCTACATGACCAAGGAGAGCGCGAGCGCCGAGCTGGTCGCGGCGCTGACCAAGATCGCGGCCGGCGGCGTGTATGTCAGCCTGACGATGGCCGAACAGTTTGCGCAGAGCCTGAACGAACCGACCGATCTCCTGCCGCACCAGCGTCTGTCCGACCGTGAATTCGACGTCTTCCGGCGCGTCACCACCGGCGAGTCGATTTCCGAAATCGCGCAGGCGCTCAGCGTCAGCGTCAAGACCGTCAGCACGTACAAGACGCGCATTCTCGAGAAGATGCAAATGCCGAACGACACGGCGCTCGTGCGTTATGCGATGCGCCACAAGCTGTTCGACGATCCGGACGAACTCTGACGGCGGCCAGGCAGCCGGCTGCTTGTGCCCCGTCGATCTCACGGCCACCGCCCGCCTCGGCGGCAAGATCGCGGCAAGATTCCGCCCCCTTTGTAGGAAACGCCCTACAACGCTTCCACGTGTCCTACCGCATCTTCAATTCCGGCTGATTTCCGTCGAGCGTCGCGCCATCCATACTGCGTATCAAGAAAAACAAGCCAGCGTGCCACCCGGAGCAAAGGCCCCCTCAACGCCGAGACCGGTTTCGGTCTCCTGGCCCGTCCGGTGTGGTTCCCCATCAGGAAGGCGGCAGACACCAAGGCCGCCGGTACGACGGCCAGCGCGATCCCGCCCTGCAGCGATTCGCCGCTGGCCCAGGAATTGGAGCCGATCATGCAAAGCCATGCCGATGTTTCGCAGACCATGCCGTTACACCCGTTACACCCGTTACGCCCGTCACAACCGTCACGTCCGTTCATCCCGCTGCATCCCGTCGAACGGGCGGACCAGCCGAAGCGCGCCGCGTCCCGTTGCTCGACCTGCGCGTTGCGTACCGTGTGCATGCCGCCCGATCTTTCGCCTGACGATTTCGCGCGCGTCGACGCGATGATCTGCACGACGCGGCACGTCAGGCGCGGCGAAACGCTGTTTCGCGCGGGTGACGCATTCAACAGCATCTATGCGGTCAGAACCGGTTCGTTCAAGACCATCGTGATGCATCGCGACGGAGACGAGCAGATCACCGGCTTCCAGATCGTCGGCGAATCGCTCGGGCTCGACGGCGTGCACACCGGGCGGCACAACGGCGACGCAATCGCGCTCGAGGACAGCACCGTCTGCATCATTCCGTTCGGCCAGCTCGAACAGATGTGCCGCGACGTTCGGCCGATGCAGCATCACGTGTATCAGATGATGAGCGGCGAGATCGTGCGCGAATCCGCGCAGATGCTGCTGCTCGGCACGATGACCGCCGAGCAGCGCGTGGCCGCCTTCCTGCTGAACCTGTCCACGCGCTTCAAGGCGCGCGGCTACTCGGCCGCCGAATTCGTGCTGCGGATGACGCGCGACGAGATCGGCGAGTATCTCGGGATGAAGCTCGAAACGGTCAGCCGCATGATGTCGAAGTTCCAGCGCAAGGGGCTCGTCGCCGCGCAAGGCAAGCAGATCCGCATCGTCGATCCGGACGGCCTCGGGCGCATCTGAGCGCATTGCGGTGCGGGCATGCCGAGCGGGATCAGCCGCGCATGCCGAGCACGGCGGCACCGGACACGCGCCCCGCGCGCAGATCGTCCAGTGCGCGGTTTGCATCGGTCAGCGCGTAACGCACCGCTTCGACCCGCAGCGGCATCGCATCGGCGATCCGCATGAACGCGGCCGCGTCCGCACGCGTCAGGTTGGCGACCGACACGATGCGGCGCTCGCCCCACAGCCACGCGTACGGAAAGCCCGGGATATCGCTCATGTGAATGCCGCCGCATACGACGATCCCGCCTTTGTCGACCGCGCGAAGCGCGGCCGGCACCAGTGCGCCCACCGGCGCGAAGACGAGCGCGGCGTCGAGGGGTTCCGGCGGCGTTTCGTCGCTGCCGCCGGCCCATGCGGCACCGAGTGACAGCGCGAGCTGCTGGGCGACGGTGTCGCCGGGCTTCGTCAACGCAAACACCTTCCGCCCCTCGAAATGCGCGACCTGCGCGACGAGATGGGCGGCCGCGCCGAAGCCGTAGATGCCGACGCGACGCGCATCGCCGGCCATGCGCAAGGTTCGGTAACCGATCAGGCCGGCACACAGGAGCGGCGCGGCCTCGAGATCGGAATAGCGCCGCGGCAGGTGCACGCAATAGCGATGGTCGGCAACGGCGCACTCGGCATAACCGCCGTCGATCGTATAACCGGTGAATCCCGGGCTGTCGCACAGGTTTTCGCGGCCGGACGCGCAGTACGTGCAATGCCCGCAGGTCGAGCCCAGCCATGGCACGCCCACCCGGTCGCCGACGGAGAATCCCGTCACGCCCTCGCCGGGCACGCGCACCGTTCCGACAATCTCGTGCCCCGGCACCAGCGGCAGCTTCGGGTGCGCGAGTTCGCCGTCGACGACATGGAGATCGGTCCGGCATACACCGCACGCGTGCACGTCGATCAGCAGCTGGCCCGGCGCCGGTAGCGGTTCCGGCACGCGCGCCTCGCGCAAATGCGGCGTCGTGCCGTCAAACATCATCGCAAGCATGCTCGCCTCCCCGCGCCATCGTGTTCGCGCGCGTCACGATCCAAGGCTAGTCGCCACGCGCCGCGCGCGCACGGCGCAGTGACGGGCGCTTGACGTGGGTCAACGGCGGCCGGCCGGTTGCTGACACGATGAAGTGGCATGACGCCGCCGGCCCGGCGCCCAGGAGATGATCGAATGACAGCCGTTCCCCCACTTGCCGCAAGCGCGCATCCCGAAGCGCATCTGAGGTCGCTGCTGGCCTATGCGGTGCTGGCCCCGTCCAGCCACAATTCGCAGCCGTGGCGATTCATCGTCGACGGGCCCACGATCGCGGTCTGCGCGGACCGCGTCCGTGCGCTGCCCGTGGTCGATCCGTTCGATCGCGAGCTGATCATCAGTTGCGGCGCCGCCTTGCTCAACCTACGTGTCGCGCTCGACCACGCAGGGCTCGCCCATACGATCAGCACGTTTCCGTCCGAAGTCGACCCCGATCTCCTCGCACTGGTGCGGGTGTGCGACGACGGCTATTCCGACGCGTCGCTCGGCGCGCTGTTCGATGCGATTCCGGAGCGCGTAACCACGCGCGCGCCGTTCGAATCGACGGCCGTTCCGGACACGCTCCAGCGCGAGCTGATCGCGGCCGGCGCGGCGGAAGGCGTCGAGGTCGCCTGTGTCGACGCGATCGCGCACCGCGCACGGGTGGCCGAGCTCGTCGCCGAGGCCGACCGGCAGCAGTTCGCCGATCCGCGCTTCCGGCGCGAGCTGGCAAGCTGGATCGATCCGCGCCGGCACGTCGACGGCATGCCGGCATTTGCGGCCGGCGTGCCGACGCTGCTGGACTTCGCGGCGCCCGTCGTGACGATGGCGGTCCGGACGTTCGATCTCGGCAACGGGCTCGCCGCGCTGCATCACCAGCTCGTCGGCGCGTCGCCGCTGATCGTCTGCCTGTCGACCGTCCGCGACGATCGCGACGCATGGCTCGCCGCCGGACAGGCGCTGGAGCGCGTCCTGCTCGTCGCGGCGCGCGCGGGCCATACGGCGTCCTACCTGAACCAGCCGATCGAGACGGCCGGGCTGCGCGCCCACCTGCGCCACATGCTCGGGCTGCGCGGCGAGCCGCAGTTGCTGCTGCGCGTCGGGCGCGGCCCGCATACGCCGCATTCGCCGCGCCGCCCGCTCGACGAAGTCGTCTCCTGATCGCGCCGCGAGGCAAGGTGCGCCCCCTCCGACCCGGACGAGGAAAAAAACATGAACCTCCTGCGTTTCGCTGCCCTCTGCGCGATCGCTGCGGCGGCCGGCCCGGCCGCCGCGCAGACGGCCGTGCCCGAGCCGACCGATCTCGTCAACGCGCAGCACTGCATGTTCTGCCACACGCCCGACATGAGGTTCCTCGGGCCGTCGTTCCACGAGATCGCGCAGCGCTATCGCGGCGATCCGGCGGCGGCCGCGGAACTGGAACGCAAGCTGCGCGTCGGCGGCCGCGTGCACTGGGGCGACACGCCGATGCCGTCCGCCGAGGATCGCGGCGGCCCGCTGTCCGCCGACGATGCGCACCAGCTCGTGCAATGGGTGCTGAGCCAGTAGCCGGCCCACCGGCCCGCACCGCATGCCGACCGCCATCAAACGCCTACCCGCCCGTGCGGTACGAAGCAATGCGCGCCGCCGTGCCGCACCCGGCGCGACGCCGGCGGACACGCGCGGCACACGCGCACGTCCGCGGCCCGATGCGCTCGCCGGCAACGACGACAGCGCCCGGCCCGGCCCGCGTCGCGCGCGGCGTCCCGCCCAACGCCCGAAGCGCACGCCTGTCGACGACGACGCCACCATCCTGCAGCGCGCGAGCATGCGCGGCATCCGGCTGCAGCTCGATTACTGGAAAGCCGAGGCGCGCCTGCAGAGCGAAGGCATCGGTCATGCCGTCGTGATCTACGGCAGTACGCGCATCGTCGCTCCTGCCGTCGCGAATGCCCGGCTGGACGAAGCCAATCGCCTGCTCGCGCAGCGTCCGCACGATGCGGGCCGGCGCCGCGCCGTCGCGGCGGCGAGCCGGCTCGTCGAGCACAGCGTGTATTACCGCGTCGCACGCGAATTCGGGCGCATCGTCGGCCACGCCGACCGGTGCACGCGCGCCGCGCGGCTCGCCGTGGTCACCGGCGGCGGCCCCGGCATCATGGAGGCCGCGAACCGCGGCGCGTACGAGCGCGGCGCGCCGAGCATCGGCCTGAACATCGAGTTGCCGCGCGAACAGGCACCGAATCCGTACATCACGCCCGGTCTCGGTTTCCGGTTCCACTATTTCGCGATCCGCAAGCTGCACCTGCTCGAACGCGCGAAAGCCGCCGTGTTTTTCCCGGGCGGCTACGGCACATTCGACGAGCTGTTCGAGGTCCTGACGCTGCTGCAGACGCGCAAGATTCCGCCGCTGCCCGTCATCCTCGTCGGCGAGGCGTACTGGCGTCGCGCGGTGGACCTGGCCTTCCTCGCCGACGAGGGGATGATCGATCGCCGCGATCTCGACCTGTTCACGTACTGCGAATCCGCCCCCGACATCTGGCGCGCGATCGGAAGCTGGTATGCACGGCGGCGTGCGGCGCGGCCGGTGCGCCGCCGCCCGCCGCGGAAACCGCGTGCCGTGTAGGAATCTGCCGACGCGCTCCGCGCGATTCCTACCGCAGCTTCGGGGCATGCCGATTGAATCGCACGGGCGCGGCAACGATACTGAAACCACGGATCGCGACTGCGCGCCAGCCGGATTCCGGACCATCAGGAGAGCCGTCATGACACACGCTACCCCGCTTCCCGATTCGGGCGACCAGGCCGGCCGGCCTGACGCTGCCCCGCTCGACACGCAGGCGCTCGTCGCCCTGGCGCGCGACGCCGGCATGCTCGTGATCCTCGACGGACAGATCGGGCGCGAGCGGTACGAGAGCGTGACGGGCTCGATCGCCACGCTGGCCCGCTTTGCGCAGGCACTGCAACTGTCGGCACTCAAGGCCGCCTGAAGCCGCACGCAGCCGTGCCGCGCCGTCGGCATCCGGCGCGGCGGCCTGGTCTTCCGACTCAACGATCGCGCTCGCCCTGCCGTCCCGTCCGTCTGCCCGGGCCGGCCGCACCCCGGTCACCACGCGCTTGCCGACGCCGTCCATCCCGTTCGCCAGGACCACGGGAGACACGTTCACCTGCGCCGTGGCGTCAGACCGTGAACGTGTCCGATTTCCTCATCTCGACCCAGGTCATCCCGGCGCGCAGCCCGTCGATCGCCGCTTCGCGCTCGGTATCGTGGGTCCGGCTGTGCGCGAACGTGCGCTCGCATGCGCCATCCGGCGACGTGAACGTAACGTGGATCCTGCAACGGTAGCCGCCCGCTTCGGCGGCAATCGTCTCGATCGTCACCGACCAGTCTGCGTCGTGTACCTCGCCTGACAGTGTCATCCGGCTTCCCTCCTTCAACTGCGCGGACTGCCCATCCGGTTGCCCGGTACCGCGCTTACTCGACGACCAGGTCGTCGACCACCGCACGCACGCCGCGCGCCGACCACGCGGCACCGCGCACGGCCTTGCGCTCGGAGAACGAACCGACCTTGCCGGACAGCCGCACGGTGCCGTCGTGCACCTCGATCGCGATGTGCTTCGCCTCGCGCTCCGCGTGGCGCATGATCGCGCGCTTGATGCTGCCGCCGATGTCGGCCGACCCGACCGCCCCCTGCACCGTGATGTGGTCGGTCACGCCGGTCACGCTGCGCATCTGCGAGATCGCCCGCACGGCCAGATGGCTCTGGTACGCCCAGTCGACCCTGCCGGACAGCGTGATCCAGCCGTGTTCGACCTGCACCTTGACCGTGTCTTCGTGCAGACCGACCGTCCAGTGCAGAACCGAGTGCACGGCATTCGCGATGTCCTCGTCGGTGCGCACGTCGTCGTCCGGCAAATGCACCGTCATGTCGACGACGAGCGCCTTGACGCCGGCCACACGGTTCGCCGCCCGCTCGATCGCCAGTTTTTCCGCATAGCTCGGCGGGTGACCCGAGAGCGTCACGATCCGGTCGACGACCTCGACACCGATACGTGTCGCGTCGATCGCCGGGTCGGACTCGAGTTCGTCCTGGACGTCCTGCTTCAGTTGCCTGTCGGTTTTCATCGCCTGCACTCCTGTGAGCCGCGGCGTGCCTGTTCGCCGCATACGCCCAGATTTGCACATGCACGGCCGGGGATCGCTGATGCAGGTCAACGGACGCCGCTCGACGCGCATCGCGGCCTGCCGGTGCGCCGCTTGACGGAGGTCAAGCCGGCGCGGCATCGAATGCGTGAGCGCCCCGGCGCCCGCTTCAACGAAACGGCGCGCGGATCGCTCCGCGCGCCGTTTTCCTCCTGTCGGGCAGCGCATGCCTGCGTCACCCGCAACCTGCCGCCCGATCAGCCGATCGTCAGCTTTTTCTGCGCGACCGGCGCCTTCTTCGGCAGCGTCAGCGACAGCACGCCGTCCTGATACGTCGCCGTTGCCTTCGCGTCGTCGATTTCACCCGACAGCGAGAACGAGCGGCTGACCGCGCCGCTATAGCGCTCGCGCCGGATCACGCGCTCGCCTTCCTTCTGCTCGCTGTTGCGCTGGATTTTCGCGTTGATCGATACGGTACTGCCCGTCACCTGGACGTCGATGTCGTCCCTGGCGACGCCCGGCAGCTCCGCGTTGACCTTGTACGCATCGTCGCTTTCCGTCACGTCGATCTTCATCGATGCAAGATCGGGCTCGTCCGCCAGCGTCATCCCGCGCAGCGGCCTGAACAGGCCCTGAAACAGGTCGGCGACGGGTTCGATCGAAAACGGATCGTACCGTGTGACATTGCCCATGGTTCGTACTCCTCAAGCGATTGACATGCGGCCCGCGCTTTCGCCCTGCCCGCGCGAAGCCATGACGAAGATCGGATTGGCGCGGCACCGTGTGCCGGGCAACGGACGAACGATCATCAGGATTCCAGCGTAACGGCCCGCATCGGCATGGGCTTGACGCGCGTCAACGGGAGCGGACGCTCAGGTGCAGAACCGGAAATAGCCGCTGTGGAGCAGGATCGGCCGGCCGCCCATCTCCTCGAGCAGGCAGCGCGCGGCGCGCTCGATCGCGGGTCGATGACGGGAAAATGCCTCCACGAGATCCTGTTCACGCGGCGACGCCGCGCGGAAGTGATCCTCCAGTGCTTCCGCGGTGATCGCGCAGTGCACACGGCGGCCTTCGACCAGCGCGGAAAACGCCAGCGCGGGATCCTGGCTGCAATACGTCGGATGTTCGCAAGGAAAGGAGATCTGCATGATGGTCACCTGTGCAGGTTGCGCATGGGTGGGCGCGGGCTGGCGGTGCGCCGCGCGCGAAGACGCTAGGCTGCTGCCGCCGCCGGGGCGGCATCGCCGGCGCGTACGAGCAGGACCGGGCAACTCGATCCGCGCAGGAAACGCTCCGCGACGCTGCCGAGAAACAACCGCCGGACCCCGCGGCGGCCGTGCGTACCGATCACGGCCAGATCGATCGAATGCTCGGCGACGTACCGTTGCAGCCGTTCGGCGACATTCTGGCCAGGCTCGGTCTCGACGATTTCCGTGTCGCCGTTGACCGCCGCGTGCGAGATCGCCCGTTCCGCGCTGCGCAGCACCGCCGCGCCATCGCGCCGAACCTCGTCGAGCAGCGCGTCCGGATCCATTCGTCCGGCGTACGTCACCAGAAGCGAGCTGTCGACGACGAAAACGGCGAACAGGCGCGCGCGGTACGATCGCGCCACCTTCAGACCTTCGTCGAGCGCCAGTTTCGATGAAGGACTGCCGTCCACGGCGACCATGATGTTCGTGTACATACCGACCTCGCTGGATGAACCGACGCGCCGGCGGCGTGCGGATGGGTGTCATCATCGGCGTTCGCCGGACGCGGGCGTTGACGGAGGTCAACGGTTCGAACTCACGTGAAGGCGCGCGGGCACGAGATGCCGGATCAGCGCGGCGCGACCGGCTTCGGCCCATCGGGGGAACGCGCCGGGTTCACGTCGGCCCGGAAACCTCGCTCGATGTCGAGGATCTTCGTCGCGCACGCGTCGTACCGCCACCCCGGGCCGCCGTCGCTGCCGTACATGCCCTTGCACATCGCCTTGAGCCGGATCACCGCCGCGCCGCCGCCCGATGCGGTGCGCGAGGCCCACACATAGACTTCGCCGGCCAGGAACGGCGGCGCCGTCTCGATCGTGTCTGCATCGGCCCGGGCGATCCGGGTCGACGAATGCCCTTCGACATAGCGGCGCGCAAGGCGCCATGCGCGGTCGCACTCGGCCGGTGTCGAACACTGCAGCGCCGCGGCCTGGCGCGCCGCGAACAATTGCGTTTCCGTCGACCGGAAGGCCGCGCTCCGCTCCACTCCGGCGCACGCCCCCAACGCGAGCAGCACGCCGACCGCCCACACCCGTTGCTTCATCTCGACCGCCCCGCAACGCATCGCGTTCCGCTCGCCGTCGGGTAGCACGAACCCGCTCGACGCCAATCCGGCCGTATGACGGCCGACATCCCGCATTCGACGCGCGGTCACGTGCCGCAGCGTCCGAGCGCTCGAATCGACTGTAGGGCCGCCATGGAAAACGCGGTTGACCTGCATCAAGCGCGTGCCGCACGTGCACGCGCTTCACCGGCACGCCGGAGGGCACCCGGCTGCGTCCCGCCGCTCACTCGAATCGGCAGGCCGCGCGCGGCAGCGCCGAAAGCGTGTCGCTCGACAGTTTCAGAATGCCGTCGAAACCGGCCTGGTTGTCCGCCGGGCAGAAAGCCGCGAGCGTCATGCCGTCCGGGCGCGTGTACTCGACATTGAACACGGCCTTGTTCAGCGCGATGAAGCTCGCGTAATCGCCGCACTCGTGGAACCTGTTGCATTGCTCGTTGAGCGCCCAGTCGGCCACTTTCGCCATCGCGGCCGCGATACCCGAGCCGTTCTTGAGGCCCATCGACATCCCGCGATCGTGCGCGGCGGCGATCAGCGCCGTGTTGTACCGCAGTTGGTCGTCGCGCGTCAGCGGAAAACCCGTTTCGTGGCGATAGCTGTCGTCGAGGTCCGGCTCGATGCCGTCGCAGCCCTTTTTCTTCGCCATGTCGAGACGCGCCAGCATCAAGGGCATCAGGATCGCGGTCTGTCGAATGTCCAGCCAGCGTTCGTGATCCTCGTATCCTTCGACGGGGTAACCGAGCACGCTGTCGGGAAACCGGCCGGCATCGCCACGGGTGTCTTCCCGCCCGCCCACCTCCATGTAGCACACGACGGTGATGCCCTTCGCCTTCAGGCGCTGGATCGTGCCGGCATCGGTCAGTTCCATGTCGACGTCGTACATCTTGCGGGCGTTGTTCACGCCGTCCAGCACCTTCTCGTTGATCGGGTTGCCGTCGATCTGCCATTGCCAGCTCGTGCCGGGCACGAGCGGCTTCCACGCGGCGGCTTGCGACGCGCGCGCCGAAGCCGCCGCGACCGGGCCGCCCGGCATCGACGAATCCGAGTCGCCGCCGCACGCCGCAAGCAGCAGCATCAGCACGAATGAAGCGAATGATCTTGCGGACATGGCGAATCCTTTGCCTGTTGGCGGCTCGTCAGGATGCGAGAGTGCGAGGGTGCGAGGGAGTCACGTGCAGCGGAATGCAGGCGATGCATCTGCCGATCGCGCAGTGGTGCGGGAACGCGCGAAGCACGTCCGGATGGTAGGCGGGAACACCGCGCCCATCTGTTCCGATTTGTCGATTTTTGTTTGCGTGGCGGGCCGGCGTTGTCCGGAAACGCACCGTCATCGCCGATGAGCGATTGCGAAAAATGACAGTTTCTCCGTCCCGGGGTTTTGGATAGATTGGCCATACCGCATCCGCATCGCCTCAGGGACACCATGAACTTCGAAGCCACCCCCGATCAACGCGCTGCCGCCGCCACCTATCGCGCCATCGCGCTGCGTCACTTCGCGCCGTCGCCGCGCCGCGGCTTCGACTGGGCAACCTGGCGCGCGCTGTCCGAAGCAGGCCTGTGGCGCACGCTCGTCGCCGGCCGCGATGCAGGCGCGGACGCGTCGTTGAACGTGTTCATCGCCGCGTTCGAGGCGATCGTGGCCGCGACGAGATCCGTCGGCTTCGCGATGGCGCTGGCGAATCAGGCGACCGTGATACGCGCGCTGCTGCTCCACGGCACACCGGCGCAGCGCGACCGTTTCCTGCCGGCCCTGACGTCCGGCGCGGTGGCCGCGACCGCCATTTCCGAAAGAGGCACCGGCACCGAAATCCGCGCACTGCAGAGCCGCGTCACGCTGGACGGCCAGGATGGCCGCCTCGACGGTCACAAGTACAACATCAGCCACGCCCCGGACGCGGCACTGATCCTCGTCGCCGCGAGCGCCACGCACGACGGTCGCCCCGGTACGGCGCTGGTTCTTCTCGATCCGCAGCGCGCCGGCGTGACGCGCACCGCGCCCCAGGAAACCCTGGGCGTCGCCGATCTGCCGATCGGCGACATGACGTTCGACGGCGTTCCCGTCGGCACGGACGATTTGCTTTGCACTCCCAAGGACGGATTGCGCGTGCTGATGGACATCGCGTCGATGAACCGCGCGTTGTTCGGCCTGCTGTGCGCGGACGTGGTCGGGCCGTTCCTCGACGACGCACTCGCGTACGTCGGCGAACGCGGCGCGCTCGGCGTGACGCTCGACAAGCATCAGCATGTCCAGCGGCGGCTCGTCGACATTCATGTCGGTGCGGAGCGCTCGCGCTGGATGGCACTCGCCGCACTCGACCAGTTGAGGGCGGGCGACTCGTCCGCGCTCGCCAGTTGCTCGATTGCGAAACTGGGCGGCGCCCGCGACCTGACCCAGGCCGCGCTGCACCTGCTCGCGATCTACGGCAGCGACGGTTATCGCCGCGGCCCGCTCGCGACCTTCGTTGCCGACGCACTCGCCATGGGAACCGCGGGCGGCACCGAAGAAATGCACGCGCGCAACATCTTCAGCCAGATGCAGCGACGCGCGACCGCGTCGCACATGCACGCGGCCTGAGTGCTCGATTTTTCGTTTCTCATCCCGAAGGAGTCTGCCTTGACCATCCAGCCCGGCCTCCGTGCCCGTGCCACGCACCGCGTCGATACGATTTCGCTTGCAGATCAATGGGGCGGCGAAGCGCACGCGCTTGCCAGCCCGATCATGATCATCTTCATCGAGCAGACCTGCATGCAGGCAACCGATCACCTGCTCGGCTCCGACCTGATGACGGTCGGCTACAACTTCGAGATCAAGCATCTCGCTCCGACGCCGCCCGACTGGGAAGTCACGGTGGACGCCGAGCTGATCTCCGTGGAAGGCCGGATGATGACCTACAAGGTGTCGGTTCGCGATGCGGCCGGCGTCGTCGGCGAAGGCATCCATACACGCTGCGCGGTCGGTCGCGACAGTTTTCACGAGCGGCTTGCCGAGCGCCGCGACCGCGCACCGGTCGCGCAATGAGCACCACTGGAGGAGACACCCCGATGCGCCCGACGCCGCTGCACGACCTGCGCCTGCCGCTGATCGCGTCGCCGATGCTGATCGCCAGCTACCCCGAGATGGTGCTGGCGCAGTGCAAGAGCGGGATCGTCGGCGCCTTTCCCGCGCTCAATGCGCGACCGAGCGCGCAGCTCGGCGACTGGATCGATCGCATCGACGAGGAACTGGCCGCGCACCGTGCCGCCCGTCCGGAAGCGTGCGTGGGGCCCTACGCGGTCAATCACATCTGCCATCAGACCAACACGCGGCTCGAAGCGGACTTGCGGATCTGCATCGACCGGCGCACGCCGATCCTGATCACGAGCCTGCGCGCGCCGCCGCGCGAGATCGTCGAAGCCGTGCACGCCTACGGCGGTGTCGTCCTGCACGACGTCACGACCGTACGACACGCGGAAAAAGCGCTCGAGGCCGGTGTCGACGGCCTGATCCTGGTCGCGGCCGGAGCGGGCGGCCATGCCGGCACGCTGTCCCCGTTCGCGCTGGTGTCGGAGGTGCGCCGCCTTCATGACGGCTTCATCGCGTTGTCCGGCGCGATCGCCACCGGCGCGGCCATCGCGGCGGCGCTTGCACTGGGTGCCGACTGCGCGTACATGGGCACCCGCTTCCTCGCGTCTCACGAAGCCAACGTGGCGCAGCGCTACAAGGACACGATCGTCGAGGCCACCGCCGCCGACATCGTCTACACCGATGCGTTCAGCGGCGTGCACGGCAACTATCTGCGCCAGAGCATCGAGGCTGCGGGCATGGACGTCCGCAACCTGCCCCGCAGCGAGCACGCGCGCCTCGATTTCTCGCCCGAATCCGGCGCGCGCCAGTGGCGCGACATCTGGGGCGCCGGCCAGGGCGTGGGCTCGATGGACACGGTGCTGAGCGTCGAGCAGATCGTCGCGCAGCTCGAGATCGAGTACGGCGTCGCACTCGAACGCGTGCGTCACGAGTCCGCCCGCATCGGCCGGCACGCCCCCGCGCACTGAGCGGGCACCCGCTTTCTTTCGCTACCTCCACGGTACCGTCATGACCCTCACCGCCACCGCCTCGCCCGCTCACGATCCGGTCGCGCTGCAACGCGCGCAGATCGATGCCATCGACCAGGAACTGCTCGCGCTGATCGCGCGCAGGATGCAGCATGCCGCCGCGATCGGCCAGTTCAAGGCGCTCGACGGCCGGACGATCCGCCAGCCGGCCCGGGAAACGGAAATCGTCGCGGGGCTGTGCGCCCGGCCGCACGGGCTGCTGCAGGCGCGCCACGTCGCGGCGATCTGGCACACGCTGTTCCGCGTCAGCCGCGAGTTGCAGCAGGTGCCGTCGGTCGCGTTCCTCGGCCCGCCCGGCACCTTTACCGAGACCGCGATGCAGCGCTACTTCGGCGCCCCGATCCGTCCACATGCGTGCGACACGCTCGAAGCGACGTTCGCCGCACTGGCGGCCGCGAACGTCGACCATGCGGTGGTGCCGATCGAGAACTCGACCGAAGGCACCGTGACGCGCGCGATCGACCTGCTGGCCGACGCAACCGCTCCGGTGGTCGGCGAGATCGTGCTGCCGGTCGCGCACTGCCTGCTGAGCGCATCCGGCACGCTCGAAGGCGTCGACTGCGTGCTCGGCCATCAGCAGGCGCTGGCGCAGTGCCGCGCGTGGCTCGATGCGCATGCGCCGCAATTGCGCCGCGTGCCTGTCGCGAGCAACGCCGCGGCCGCCCGCGAAGCAGCGAGCATGACGGATTGCGCGGCGATCGCCGGCGAACGGGCGGCCGATCGTTACGGACTGCGTATCGTGGCGAACGCGATCCAGGACGAACCCGGCAATCGCACGCGCTTTCTTGTCCTCGGCGGGCCGCCGGCGGAGCCGACAGGCCACGACCGCACCAGTCTCCTGCTGAAGCTCGACGATACGATCGGCGCGCTCGCAGGCGTGTTCGATGCATTGGCGCGGCACCGGATCTCGGTGCTGTGGCTCGACGCGCGTCCCGGCCGCGCCGCCGGATGGGCGTACCGCTTCTTCGTCGACATCGACGGCCATCAGGACGACGCGCATGTCCGCGCCGCCCTCGACGACATCAGGACGACCGCCGCCGACCTGCGAATCCTCGGCTCCTACCCGCGCGCGCCTTTCGTCGATGCCGGCGCCGTTGCCGAGCCGAGCGCGACATGAGTGCCGCGTCCGCCGATACCGCCGTCGCGCGCCGGGTGCGGGCCATCTGCGACGGCCACGACGACCGCCTGCTGGTCCTGCTCGGGGTCGTGCCGCCGTCGCTGCGTCGCGACACCGGCGCTTGGTTGCGTGCATTGCACGCGGACTACGAGGACGAACTGGAGTTGCTGACGCATGTGCAGCGCGTGGCCACGCCGGACGTCGACGACGATGCGCGGGCCGCGCTGCTTCGCCGGCTCGGCAGACTGCGGCTGCCGACGGCATTGGTCGTCGATACGTCCGCGACGGCCTATGGCCGCTGGTGCACGCGGAACGGCGCCACCGCGCACGGCTGGCGGCTGCTGGAAACCGCGCGTGGCGCGGCGCCCGTCGGCGGCGTACTCGTGCCCTGGCGCGACTGCCTCGCGGCACCCGCGACCTCGCGCCGCGTGCTCGCCGATTTCGGCCATGCGTGGGCCGGCATCGATACGAGCGTCGCCATGCTGACCGACGCGCTGCTTGCGAACGACGTGCAGGTCGGGGGCATCGCGCTGGGCGATCTGCTCGCGCAACCCGGTGCCGCGCCCGTATCGCCCGCGAGAATGACCGGCGTCCTGGACCGCCTCGCCAATACGGTGCGCCTGCGCCGTATCACGGCGGCGACGCGCCGGACGCATTCGCTGCGGAGCCGGCTGTGACGGCAGCGCACCATCCGCGCATCGCGTTGATCGGCATGCCCGGTGCGGGCAAGACGACGATCGGCGCGGCGCTTGCGGCGGCACTCGACCGCCCGTTCGCGGATTCCGACCGGGAGATGGAGCAGCGCTTCGGCGCCCCGCTTGCCATGCTGTTTCCGCTGCCGACGTTCCGCGCCCGCGAAGCCGGCGTCATCGATGCGCTGTCGCAACGCGACACGCTGATCCTCGCCACCGGCGGCGGCGCGGTGCTGCGCGACGACACCCGCGCGCGCCTCAAGGCGCGCTGCCACGTGATCTACCTGGTCAGCGACATCGACGCGCTGTACCGGCGCACCGGGCGCGATCCCGCGCGCCCGCTCCTTGACGTGCCCGATCCGCGCGCCGTGCTGGCCGAGTTGCAGCGGACGCGCGATCCGCTGTACCGGGCCTGCGCGCATCGCCTGCTCGACACGCGCGGCGCGTCGATCGACGAAATCGTCGCGGCGGCCCTCGCCGAATCCGCGTCCGCCTGACGGTCGCGCCCATGCGCGCGGCTGCCCCGCTCCCGGTTCCCTTCCCGCCCCGTCACGGGCGCTCCCCACTGCCATTTCTGACAGTTGCTCCTTGTTTGAGAATATCTAAAGATATATTTTTAGATAGTCTGAATTCGTCAACCGGATTCGTGGAAACCGATCATGTCCAAGTTTCTTGTCTCGACTCGAAGATGGGGTTCGATCGCTACGGCAGCCGTGACGGCGGCCGTCATGGCCGGTTGTGCCCCGTTCGGCCAGCAGCCGGACCCACAGAAGATCACCCCGGTCGAACAGCTCGACCCGGGCCTCGCCCTTCACGCGGCCAAGGGTCAGGCCGACGTGGACGCGCAATGGTGGCGCACCTTCGGCGATCCGCAGCTCGACCGCGTGCTGGCCGACGCGCTCGCGGGCGCGCCGTCGCTGAAGGCCCAGCGCGCCCGGGTCGACGAGGCGCTCGCGCAAGCCGACGTCAGCGCGGCGGATTCCCTGCCGCTGCTCGGCGCAGCGGTCAGCGCGACGCCGACGCGGCTGCCGCGCAGCTACACCACCCCGCCCCCCGCCGCAGGCCACTGGCAAGTCAACGCGCAGGCGCTGCTGAATGCGTCGTTCGATCTCGACGTTGCCGGGCGCCTGCGCGCGCTGACCCGCGCCGCGACCCTGCGCGCCGGCGAGCAGCAGTCGCTCGAGCGCGCGGCAACCGTGTCGTTGCAGGCCGCGCTCGTCGAAACGTACCTGCAGCTCGCGCTCGAGCTGCAACTGCTCGACATCGCGAACGATACGCTGCGTCAGCACGATTACCTGCTGCGCCTCACCCGCCAGCGTGAAGCGGCGGGACTCGACATGCCGGTCGCGGTCGCGCGTGCCGGCGAGCCGCTGCCGCTCGCGCAGGCCGATGTCGAGCGGCAGCGCGCGGCCGTCGCGCTGCTGCGCCACCGGCTCGCGGCGCTCGTCGGGCGCGGGCCCGGCTATGCGGACACACTCACGCCGTCCCCCCGCGTGCTGCATGCCGTCACGCCGTTGCCCGCGGCGCTCCCGGCCGCGCTCGTCGGGCGCCGGCCCGACATCCTGGCAGCCCGCTATCGCGTCGAGGCCGCGTCGGCCGACATCGACGCGGCCCGCGCGGCGTTCTATCCGGACATCAACCTGATGGCGTTCGCCGGCGTGCAGAGCTTCGGCTTTCGCGCGCTGCTTCACGGCAGCAGCGGCACGTTCGGCGCCGGCCCCGCGATCACGCTGCCGATCTTCGAAGGCGGCAGGCTGCGAGCCGGCCTGCGCGCGCAGACCGACGCGTACAACGCCGCCGTCGCCGACTACGACGACACCGTCGTCCACGCACTCGCCCAGGTCAGCGACTCGCTCGTGCAGCTCGACGCGCTGGCGAGGCAGCGCGACCTGAATCGCGATGCGCTGGCACGCGCGCAGCAGACCTACGACATCGAGACGCGGCGCTACCAGAAAGGCATTTCCGGCTACCTGGACGTGCTGCTGGCCGAAACCCGGCTGCTTGAAGACCGCCGGTCGGTCGCTCGCGCCGATACCTCACTTGCCGTCGAGCACGTCCGGCTGATCGCCGCGCTCGGTGGCGCAACGAACCCCGGAGCCCAACAATGAATCGCACCGACACCCCGCCGGCCGCCGCGCCGGCCGCCGCGGGCGCGGCGTCGCCCCCGCCCGCCGAACCGGCGCTGCGCACCACGCGGCGCCGCTATTTCCGCTGGTTCTTCATCGCGCTCGCCCTGGCCGCGCTGGCCGGCGGCTACTGGTGGGTCACGTCGCGCGGCACCGAGACGACCGACGACGCCTACGTGACGGGCGATGTCGTGCAGGTATCGCCGCAGGTGGCGGGCACGGTCGACACGATCATGGTGCAGAACGCCGAATGGGTCCGTGCCGGCGATCCGCTGTTCCGCGTCGATCCGACCGATGCGAAGCTCGCGCTCGACGACGCCGTTGCACAGCTCGCCCATGCGGTGCGCGAGTACCGCACCGCGCATGCCGACACGGCGCGCGAGGCGGCACAGATCCTCCAGCGCAAGGCCGAGCTGTCGAAGGCCTCCGACGACCTGCAGCGACGGCTCGGCCTCGCGCAGGACGGCGGCGTATCGCGCGAGGACATCCGCCATGCGCGCGACGCGATGACCAGTGCGTCCGCCGCGCTGGACGCGCAGCAGGCCGCATACGACGCATCGCGTGCGCGCGTCGACGGCACGTCGATCGACTCGAACCCGCTGGTGCGCGCCGCGGCCGCGCGGGTGCGCAGTGCGGCGCTCGCACTGCGCCGCACCGAAATCCGCGCGCCGCTGGCGGGGCTCGTGACACGCCGTGTCGTGCAGGTCGGGCAGCACGTCACGCCCGGCGCGCCGGCCATGGCGCTCGTGCCGCTCGACCATGTGTGGGTCGAGGCCAACTTCAAGGAATCGCAGCTGCGCGGCATGCACGCCGGGCAGGCCGTCGAGCTTCGCTCGGACCTGTATGGCTCCGACGTCGTGTTCCACGGCCGCATCGAAGGCGTCGAGGCGGGCACGGGTTCGGCATTCGCGTCGGTGCCCGCGCAGAACGCGACCGGCAACTGGATCAAGGTCGTGCAGCGCGTACCCGTGCGGGTCGCGCTCGATCCCGGCGAATTGCGCGCGCACCCGCTGCGCATCGGCCTGTCGATGAACGCATCGGTCGTGCTCGGCGACGGCGCGCCCGGCACCGCATCGGCCTCCGTGCGCCCCGCGCCGGCCGCCGCCCGGCGCCCGATCGACGCGACGTCGATCTTCGATGACGATGCCTCGTCCGGCGACGCCCTCGTCAACGACACGATCCGCGCGAACGACGGCGCCGCCGTGCGCCGCGCGCCGGGAGCCTGAGCATGGCGCCCGTCGCTCGGGGTGCGGCGCCGAAACTGCCGCTGGAGCCGCTGCAGGGCCCGGCTCTCGTGCTCGTCGCGATCGCGATCAGCGTCGCCAACTTCATGCAGACGCTCGACCTGACGATCGCCAACGTCGCGGTACCGACCATCGCCGGCGATCTCGGCGTCGCGCCCGACATGGGCACCTGGATGCTGACGTCGTTCGCGACGCCGCTCGCGATCACGCTGCCGCTGACCGGCTGGCTCGCGCAGCGCTTCGGCCAGGTGCGGCTGTTCCGGGTCTCGGTCGTGCTGTTCGTCCTGACCTCGATCCTGTGCGGCCTCGCACCGAATTTCGAATCGCTGCTGCTGTTCCGCGCGCTGCAGGGCGCGGCCTCCGGGCCGATCACCGCGCTCTCGCAGGCGCTGCTGCTGGCCGTGTTTCCGGCCGCGCGCCGCAACGTCGCGCTGTCGGTCTGGCAGACCACCACGTTCGTCGCGCCCGTGCTCGGCCCGATCGCCGGCGGCTGGATCACCGACAACCTCTCGTGGCCCTACATCTTCTACGTCAACGTGCCGACGGGGGCGCTGGTCCTGCTCGTGCTGACCCGCTTCCTCGGCCGGCGCGACAACCCGACCCGCCACCTTCCCGTCGATTTCGTCGGCCTGCTGCTGCTCGCCGCCGCATTCGGCTCGCTGCAGCTGATGCTCGACCGCGGCCAGAACCTCGACTGGTTCGCGGCGGTCGAGATCCGCGCGCTCGCCGTGCTCTGCGTCGTGTCGTTCGTCGCGCTGGTCCTCTGGGAGCTGACCGACGCGCATCCGATCGTCGACCTGCGGCTGTTCGCGGATCGCGGTTTCACGGCGGGAACGATCGCGGTGACGGTCGGCTTCGGCGTCTATTACGGCGCGCTCGTGCTCGTGCCGCTCTGGTTGCAGACCGAGCAGGGCTACACGGCGACCTGGGCCGGCATCGCCACCGCGCCGCTCGGCATCGCCGGCATCGTGATCGCGCCGTTGATCGGGCGCATCCAGGGGCGCACCGACCCGCGCCACCTCGCGACCGTGGCGCTGCTCGGCTGGGGCGCGGCGTCGTTCTGGCGCATGGGCTTCAATACCGACGTGACGCTCGGCGACATCGCGGCCAACTCGCTGCTGATGGGCGCGGCCACCGCGTTTTTCATCACCCCGCTCGTGTCGCTGTCGATCGCCGGGTTGCCGCGCGAAAGGCTACCGGCGGCGTCGGGCGTGCAGAATGCGCTGCGCCGGATCGGCACCAGCGTCGCCACCTCCGTCGCGCCGACCTATTTCGAACGGCGCTCGCGCGTTCACAACACGTACCTCGTCGATCGCATCACGCCGTTCGATCCGGCTGCCGGCGACTGGCTCGCCCGGCTCGAACATGCCGGCATGTCGCCGGCCGGCGCGCTCGCGTCGGTCAGCCGCTCGATCGACGTGCAAGCCCACATGCTCGCGCTCAACGATTTCTCGTTCGGTTGCCTGCTGCTGTTCGGCGTGACCCTGCTGACCGTCTGGTCCATCCGCTACCGGCGTCCGTGACGCCGATCAACCGGCCCCTTCCGATGAACGCCCCCGACCTCGACAACGTCGTCGCACCCGACATCGCCCCGGCCCGCACGGCCCGGCTCATCTGTTTCGGCGTCTTTCTCGGCGCGCTGACCTTCGGCGTCCTGCTGCCCGTCGTGCCGCTGTACGTGCACGACACGCTCGGCTTCGGCACGCTCGTCGTCGGCACGGCGGTCGGCGCGCAATTCCTCGCGACCGTGCTCACGCGGAGCATCGCGGGCCGCCGCGCCGATCATCGAGGCGCGAAGCGCACGATGTGCGCGGGGCTCGTGTCGTGCGTCGTCGCGGGCGGCGTCTACGTCGCGAGCGCCACGGCGCCGGCCGGCCCGGGCGCACGTCTCGCGCTGCTGGTTGCCGCGCGGCTGCTGTCCGGGCTCGGCGAAAGCCAGCTCGTCACCGGCGCGCTCGCGTGGGGCATCGGCACGCTCGGCGCGACCCGCTCGGGCCGCGTGCTCTCGTGGACGGGCATGGCCCTCTACGGCGCGATCGCGCTCGGCGCGCCATGCGGGATGGCGCTCGCGCGCGCCGGCGGGCTGGCGGCCGTGGCCGGCGCCACGATCGTCCTGCCCTGCATCGCACTCGCGCTCGTCGCCACGCTGCCTGCCGTCGCGCCGCAGCCGGGCCTGCGGGTGCCGCTGTCCCGCGTGCTACGAATCATCGCGCGGCCCGGATGCAGCCTCGCGCTGCAGGGCGTCGGCTTCGCGGCGATCGGCGCGTTCGTGACGCTGCTGTTCCAGGCGCGCGGATGGGAAGGCGCGGGCCTCGCGCTCAGTTGCTTCGGCGGCGCCTTCGTTCTCGTCCGCGTCCTGTTCGGCCATCTGCCCGACCGGCTCGGCGGTTATCCGGTCGCGCTCGCCGCACTCGCGATCGAGGCGATCGGCCAGGTTCTCCTGTGGGCCGCGCCGGCATCCGGCGTCGCGCTCGTCGGCGCGACCGTATCCGGCCTCGGCTGTTCGCTGGTCTTTCCCGCGCTCGGTGTCGCCACCCTCCGGCACGTGCCGGCACAGGCACGCGGCACCGCCCTCGGCGGCTTCACGGCGTTCCAGGATGTCGCCTATGCGTGCACCGGCCCGCTCGCGGGCTGGGTCGTCGCGCGTACCGACTACCCGTCCGCCTTCGCCGTCGGCGCGTGTGCCGCATTCGCCGGCGTCCTGCTGACAGCGTGGCTGATGCACGCCGACCGGTCGCCCCCGTGAACCCCGGCGGACGGCGGGCGCATGCCCTGCCGTCCCCGTCCGTATCCCGCGCCCTCGCGGCGCCATCCTGCAGTCCTTCACGCTTCTACAAGGAGTACCGATCATGGAATACCGAACCCTCGGCGGAACCGGCTTCAAGGTTCCCGTTCTGAGTCTCGGCACCGCGACGTTCGGCGGCGGCAACGCATTCTTCAGGGAATGGGGCAGCACGGACGCCACCGGCGCGCGCGAACTCGTCGACATCGCGCTCGACGCCGGCATCTCGATGTTCGACAGCGCGGACGTCTATTCCGACGGACTCGCCGAAGAGCTGCTCGGCCAGGCGATCGCCGGCCGGCGCGATCGCGTGATCGTGTCGACGAAGGGCACGTTCCGGCTCGGCGAAGGCCCGAACGACGTCGGGTCGTCGCGCCATCACCTCGCCAATGCCATTCACGGCAGCCTCAAGCGGCTCGGCACCGACTACATCGACGTGTACCAGCTGCATGGATTCGATGCCCAGACACGCGTCGAGGAAACCCTGCGCACGCTCGACGATTTCGTGCGCGCCGGCAAGATCCGCGTGATCGGCTGCTCGAACTTCTCCGGCTGGCACCTGATGAAGTCGCTCGCGGCCGCCGATCGCGACGGGCTCACGCGGCATGCCGTGCACCAGGTCTACTATTCGCTGATCGGCCGCGACTACGAAACGGAGCTGATGCCGCTCGCGCTCGACCAGCAGGTGTCCGCGATGGTCTGGAGCCCGCTCGGATGGGGGCGGCTGACCGGCCTGATCGGCCGGGGCCGACCGTTGCCGGAGACGAGCCGGCTGCACAAGACCGCCGACGAGGGCCCGCCCGTCACGGATGCCCTGCTGCACCACGTCGTCGACGCGCTCGACGAGATCGCCGCCGAAACCGGCAAGGCGGTCGCGCAGGTCGCACTCAACTGGTTGCTGCGGCGGCCCACCGTCGCGAACGTGATCATCGGTGCCCGAAACGCCACGCAACTGCGCGAGAACGCGCAGGCGGCCAGCTGGGCCTTGACGCCCGACCAGGTGAAGCGGCTCGATGCCGCCAGTACGACGCAACTGCCCTACCCGTACTGGCACCAGCGCGGCTTCGAGCGCAACCCGGCACCGGTCTAATACGGTACCGGCGCGTGCGGCATCGGCGGCGACCGATGCGACGATACCGCACGCGTCGCCGCCGCCTGCATGCGCGCGGCGAGCGGCGACGCGCCGACCAGCCAGTCCAGCTCGACGGGTAACGGCGGCAGCGCGGGCGACGCGTGCGCGGTCAGCGCATCGTAGCCGAACACCCAGTCCGGCTCGGTCGGGCCGTGCATGAAGGTATTCGCGGCGGACACGCGATGCACTTCGCCGAGTCGCGCGACCCGGCACTGCGCATAGGTCGAGAACGCGCTCGCCGCGTTCGACGAGCCAATGAGCGCACGCAGCAGGATCGTCGCGTCCTCGAGCGCCATGGCCGCGCCCTGCGACATGAACGGGCGCATCGGATGACAGGCGTCGCCGATCAGCACGACGCGCTCGTTGCCGAACTCGAACTGCGGCGAACGTTCGAACAACGCCCACTTCATGACCGACTCGCGTGGCGCGCGGGCCAGCATGTGACGCACGGCCGGATGAAAATCCGCGAAGATCGCCTGCATCTCGTCGACGTCGCCCGGCATCGACGAAGCCTGCGTGGGCCACTCGGCCTGCGGTGTCATCGCGGCGAAATAGAATTCGCGACGCGCACGATCGAGCCAGTACGACAGCACGAATTTCCGGTCGCCCCACCACTTGGTCAGATCCTCGACCGCGAGTTCGCCCAGCAGCGCGCGCGGATACGCCCCGCGAAACGCGACCTGCCCGGAGAATTCCGGCGCCTCGAATCCGCGCAGCGCCTCGCGCACGCGCGAGCGCAGGCCGTCTGCCCCGATCACCAGATCGGCCGTGTCGCTCGAACCGTCCTCGAACGTCAGCCTGATCGCGTCGCCCGCCGGGTCGAGGCCGGCGAGACGCTTGCCCCACGCGATCGTCCCGGGCGCCACCGCCCCCAACAGCGCGGCATGCAGGTCGCCGCGCTTGAGCGTCACGAACGTCGCGCCGAAGCGCCCGATCGCGTTTTCGCCGAGCGGCAGCCGATACAGCAGCTCACCGTCGGCCGCCTGGCGGTTGGCGAACGCGTCGGGTTCCTGGCCCGCCCACAGGGCCTGGCGATGCACGCCGAGCAGCCGCATCACCCGCATCAGGTTCGGGCTCAGGTGAATGCCGGCCCCCACCCGGGCAAACGCCGGCGCCTGCTCGAACAGGCGCACGTCATGGCCGATCCGTTGCAGCATCGCGCCGAGCGCGCACCCGCCGATACCCGCGCCCACGATCGCGACGCGCGCCGCCGAAGTCGTCCCGGTCATCCCTGCTCTCCCACGGTTGTCGCCGGCGGCGCGCCCTGTACGATGATGCCGATCGTGCGTGCGGTGCGCTCGCGAATATCCCGCGCACGCCGATAGCCGTCGGACTCGTACCACGCCTTTGCGCGGTCGATCGAATCGAATTCGAGCACCACGACGCGCCCAGGCGACCACGCGCCTTCGAGCGTTGCCGCCTCGCCGCCGCGCACCAGGAAACGCCCGCCGAACTCGGCGACGGTCGGCGCGCCGATATCTCTGTACTCCTCATAACCTCGTGCGTCGTGAACATCGATGTCAAACACGATATATGCCGTCATGTCTTCCCCCACTTGGTCTCGCGGGCCGCGGCCGAGCGCGGCCCCGGTTTCACAGGCTCGCGAGCGCGATGCTGTGCGTGTCGGCCGCATCGAGCCGCAGCTGCCTCGCGCGCTGGTATTCGTCGGAGCCGTGCCAGCGGCGCGCCGCGTCGAGATCGTCGAACTCCAGCACGACCAGGCGCCGCGGCGTCCATTCGCCTTCAAGCACGACCACGTCGTCGCTGCGTGCGAGCACGCGGCCGCCATGCGCGGCGATCGTCGGCACACCGAGCTTCCGGTATTCGGCAAATCGCACTTCGTCGTATACGTCGACATCCACCACCACATAGGCACTCATGTCCGCTCTCCCGTTGATGCATCTGCTTCGTCATGCGCGACTTCGGTATCGAATCGCACGAACACCCGGCCCGCCTCGATCTTCACCGGGAACGTCTTCACGCAAGCCGTGACCGGCGCGCACAGCGCGGCACCGGTACGCACGCTGAAGCGCCCCTGATGCAGCGGGCACTCGATTTCGTCGTCGAGCAGAAAACCGTCGCTCAGGCGCGCCTCGCCGTGCGTGCACTGGTTGTCGGTCGCGAAGATCTCGTCGTCGACCGCGAACAGCGCAATGTCGCGCCCGCCGACGATCACGCCCGTCAGCCCCTCCTCGCGTACCGCGGCCGTATCGACCGCATAGATCCATTCCGTCGTCACGCCGCCTCCTCAGATCGGATAGATGATCGAATTCGGCACCATCTCGCTGTCGTACACGCAGATGCGCGACTCGAAACGCAGCCCGTGCGGCGTGCGGCGTATCCGGTCGAGATAACGGCCGGTGTTGTACACGTCGCTCATCTGCTCGCTCTTGGTACGCAGCACCGCGTAGTTCGTCTCGGCCTCGATGACCGATTCGTCGAGATACGTGATGAGCGGCGTGCCGATCAGGTGGCGCTGGTAGTACGGGTCGTAGAACAGCGTCTCCTTGATGCCGTACACGCGATCCTTCAGCATCCCCTTGCTCTCGAACGCGAGCAGCGCAAGCGGGAAGTCGCGTTCATGGTTCTCGCGCGGCAACAGCTGATACGTGCAGTCCTCCTCGAAGAATTCCGGCCACGCGTCCCAGTCGCCGCGATCCAGTGCGGACGCATAGCGCGCGTTCAGGTCCACGAGCCCGTAGAAATCGGCGAAGGTCGCCGCAACCGTTCCGGTGCCGCGCGTCGCGGGCCGTGCGTCGGCCAATGCGGATGAAATCGTCATTCATGCCTCCATCACGTGGCGCCAGTACTGGTACATGCCGCGCACGAGCGTTTCGCTGACCATGTGGTCGGTGCGCTCGTCGACTTCGCGGCCGCCGAGCTCGTTGTATACGTTGCCGTGCTGGATCTGCTCGAAGCTCTGCTGCACGCATTCGATCACTTCGCCGTCGTCCGCCGAAACGAAGCCGGCCGGCCCGAACAGGTTGGCCTGGCGCAGCCGCCGGCGCGTCATGTCCTCGTCGTCCGTCTCGAATCCGAAGTGCGTCCAGACGTAATCGAACACGCCGGGGCTGACCGGGCGGATGCGCCGGGTCGACAGCGCATTCACCTGCTGCTGGATGATCACGCTCGGCATCAACGTCAACATCACGACGGTCGGCTCGCCCCACCACGGCTCGTGCACGACGTCGAGGAAACGGTCGTCGTTCAGCGTCATGCGCTCCTTGAAGCTCGTCACGTTGTGCGTGACCTCGCCGCCGCCCCCGCCGCTGCGGATCGAGATCATCGCGCCGTGACGGTGATGCGCGTCGGTGACCAGCTGGGCCGGATTGTCCGCGCGCCACAGCCCGAAGTTGACGAACCAGGTGTGCAGGAGCCCCGCGTGATAGGGGTCCTTGATGTTCTCCACCATCAGCTTCCAGTTGCTCGGCACGCGCTGGCGCGTATAACCGAGCACGGTCAGCTTCGGCCCGTGGAACAGGCGGTCGTAATAGCGCAGGATGTCGGGACCGAGGAAATCCTCGAACGACTCGACGTCCTGGTCGAACGACGCGAACACCGCGCCGCCGCGCGTCGACACGCGCAGCCGCCGCAACCCGTGATTCTTCGGGTCGAAATCCGGCGGCATGCCGCCGTTGATCTTGCCGCTCTGCCGCACGCCGCGCCGGAACGGCACGCCGACCAGGTTGCCCTTCAGGTCGTAGTTCCACTGGTGATACGGGCAGTGGAAATCCTTCGCGTTCCCCGCGCGTTCACGACAGAACTGCATGCCGCGATGCGCGCAGGCGTTCTCGAACACGACCACCTCGCCGTCCTCGGTGCGCGTCATCACGACCGAGCGCTCGCCGACTTCGGTGCGCTGGAAATCGCCGGGAGACGGCACTTCCGCCTCGAGGCCGATGTAACACCAGTGTTTCGAATAGAACAAACGCTCCAGTTCGCGCTGGTAAAGCGCATCGCTCGTATAGGCCTCGAACGGTGTCCGGCTTGCGCCGTCCCCCTTCCAGTCGAGCGCGTGTGCGATATCGATGGGTAAGTTCAAGAAAGCTCCTTTCAGTAAGAAATGGCTTGTACGGTGCCGGCCGGAACACCCGGTACCAGAAAGCCGACTCGGGACCGCCGTCGCGACGCGACCGCGGCGGCGAACAGCTCGATCAGTGCAACCGTGTCCTCCCAGCCGAGACAGGCGTCCGTCACGCTCTGCCCGTAGGTCAGTGCCCGGCCGGGCACGAGGTCCTGCCGCCCCTCGACGAGAAACGACTCGACCATCACGCCGGCAATCGCGCGCTGCCCGTCGCGCAGCTGCCCGGCCACGTTCTCGCAGACGGCGATTTGCGCGCGCGTCTGCTTTCCGCTGTTGCCGTGACTCGCATCGATCACGACGTGCGGCGGCAATTGCGCATCGCGCAGCGCCGCACAGGCGGCCGTCACGCTGACGTCGTCGTAGTTCGGCACGCGCCCGCCGCGCAGCACGATGTGCGTATTCGGATTGCCCTGCGTGGACGCGACCTCGAGGCCGCCTTCGTCACGCGGACGGAGATAGTGATGCGCGGCCCGCGACGTGCGGACCGCGTCGATCGCGATCTTCACGTTGCCGTCGGTGCCGTTCTTGAAGCCGATCGGCGCATCGAGGCCGGATGCGATCTGCCGGTGAATCTGCGACTCGGTCGTGCGTGCGCCAATCGCGCCCCAGGACACCAGATCGTCGAGGTAGGGCGCCGTGAGCGGATCGAGAAACTCGGTCGCGACCGGCATGCCGAGTGCGTTGACGTCGAGCAGCAGGCGACGCGCAAGACGCAGCCCGTCGTCGACGCGATAGCTTCCGTCGAGCCGTGGATCGTTGATCAACCCCTTCCAGCCAACCGTGGTGCGCGGCTTTTCGAAGTACGTGCGCATCACGACCTCGAGCGTATCGGCGTAACGCGCCCGCAGCGGTGCGAGCCGGCGCGCGAATTCGAGCGCGGCGTCCGTGTCGTGAATCGAGCACGGCCCGACGATCAACGCGAGGCGATCGTCCCTGCCCGCGAGGATGCGGGCGAGTGCGCGCTGGGCACCACGTACCAAGCGAGTGGTCGCGGCGTCGGCATGCAACTCGCCACGCAGTTGCATTGCCCCGGTGACCGCCGCCGTCCCTTTCAGATGAGGCTGTTCCACTTGACTCTCCGATTTCGATTCGACAATACGAAACTCACGGGGGTCAATTAAAGCTTTATCAAATTCGATTCGATACTGTCATTTATCTCAGTCGCCAATCGAATTCCTCAATCTGCTATTTTTTACAGTATCTAAAACCATCCGATTCAATTTATTTTCATCGCGAGGACATGCGCCATTGCACCTCGCACTCTCACATGGAGATACACATGACAAAAAATCATTATGAAACTGAAATTACAGTTAAATACCGGGAGACAGACGGACTCGGGCATGTCAGCAGCCCGGTTTATTACGATTACCTTCAGCACGCATATCTGACGTTCATGCACGACCTGCTGGAGCTGCCGTATTCGGAGAAGTTGCCGCACATCATGGTCAAGACGTCGTGCGAGTACCTGAAGCCCGCCCAGTACGGGGATACGATCACGGTGCGCAGCAGCATTACCCGTTTCGGCTCGAAAAGCTTCGAACTCGAACACCTGATGATGCGGGACAACGGCGCGGCCGGCGACGACGCGATCGTTGCCCGCGCGCAGTCGACACACGTGATGTTCGACTATGCGAGCAATGCGACGATGCCGGTTCCCGAAGAGTTCAAGGCGCGCGTGCTGGCGTTCCAGGGCGCGATCTGACAAACGGCTTCCCGGGGCGGGCGCCCCGGGCCTTTCTAAACGAATACGATCAGGCCCATCAGCACGGCTTTCACGACCGCGTTTGTCTTGTTCGAAGCATCCAGCTTGGCAATGGAACGTGAAATGTGAAAGTTGATCGTACGTTCGGTCAATCCGAGAATCATGCCTATCTCATAGGCAGTCTTCCCTTCGGCTGCCCATTTCAATACTTCACACTCTCTCGTGCTCAACGCGACCGCAGTGGGGGGTGTCATGTTCAATGCCAACCGAGTCATTCTAATCTCCAGAACAATTAACCATGCTGGCCGACTCGGCGCACGCCCATCCTGCGAAGCGTGAATCATCCTGTTCAGCCCTCGAAAGCGCAAACGACAGTGCTTGGCGCGAAAGCACCAGCCTGTTTCTATATTTATTAAGCCAGTTATGCACGCGATTCGGCCATGTGCCGCTCGCGTAGCTCGGGATCATTATCAGCAACGATCGGGCAACAATCGCGGATCAAAGTGCATTGAACGAAACAATGCAATACGGATTAATTACGCCGAACGCAGCAATCGGACAAGGTTGAGCATACCGAGTTGCAATCCCGCGCGGAAGATGCGTCACGCTCAATGTATTCATGCAGTTGACGCGCGCGAACGTGACGTGTGCACCGTCATGGTTCAGGTGCGCCGACATCGTACAACGACGACGCCTGGGTCGCGCAGACACGTCGCAGGCAGCTGCGCAGCCAGCGATGCGCGGGGTCGTTGTCGAAGCGCGGATGCCATATCTGCGAAACCGTCAACGTGGCAGTCAGTACCGGCAACGGAAAGCTGAACATTCCCCCCCGCGATTTCGCGGTCTGCCGCTCCGGAACATTGGCGATCAAATCCGAGTCACGCGCCAGGGACAATGCGGCGGGAAAACCGGACACGATCGCCGCGACGGTTCGCTGCAGCCCCAGCGCATCAAGCAGGTTGTCGATGGGGCCGCTGAGCTGCCCCCGCCGCGACACGCTGATATGGCCGAACGATGCATATCGCTGCGGCGTGACCTCCTCCCGCGCAAGCGGGTGACCGGCCCGAACGACGCCGATGAAGCGGTCGCGGAACAGCGCCTGTACACGCAATTCGGGGCCCGTATGGCCCACCACGCCGATTTCGAGATCGACGGCCCCCATGCGCAACGCCTCGACACTCTTGTCCGGCTTCGGCGCGAAGCGCAGCCGCACGTTCGGCGCGGTTTCCATCACCAGCGCGAGCAGTTCGGCCGCGAACGTATCGACGAACCCTTCGTTGGCACGGATCGTGAACGTGCGCTCGAGCCCGCCGAGGTCCGCGTTCTTGCACGGACACAGCACGGCCTGCGCGCCTTCCACGAGCGCGCGAACCTGGACCCGCAGTTCAAGCGCATGAGGCGTCGGCACCAGATCGCGTCCGGCCCTGACGAGCAGCGGATCACCCGTCGTGGCCCTCAGGCGGGCCAGGGACCGGCTCAATGCCGACGGGCTGAGGCCGAGCGTCTCCGCGGCCCGCGCGACGCTGTTCTCGGACAGCAAGGCATCCAGAACAATCAAGAGATTGAGGTCAGGTGCATTCATCTTGTTCAACTCGTGCCGATCGGGACCCGGCCTGGATTGACGATTAACGGGAACCGCGAATTCGACGTGATATCCGCGCAGCGCGCGATGACAGACAACCGTGCCGGTCGATCGCCGGCACGGCGTGCCATCCGTCATCGAGCGCCGGAATACGTGAAGCGAGACGGCCCGTTCGCGCGATGTCGTTCTGTTTCCGGATTGTGCACCGCACGCGATTCGATCTCAACCGCCATTCGACGTCGCCCCCTGTCCATATCGGCCGCAGGCACCGGGTGACGGCAAGCAGGAACCTGTCGTCACGGGTCGACGCGATGCGCGTGCGCTCGCGCCGATGCGGTGCCCTGCCGGCGGCCGGGAATCGACCGGCCACGCAAATCGAACGGCATCCCGAACGCGATCTCGCGGTATTCCGGCTACCTGCATCGGCCGCGCTTCGCGGACGCGCGTCGCCACGCTACTTCGGCTTGTCGCCCATCGGATTCCGCAACCGGGCCCGCTGTCGACGCGCGCACGAGTTGCACACGAAGACGTCGCGATTCATCAGCGCCACGAGGGTTGGGGCACGCGCGTATCGCAATCGCCGCGCCCCCTGCGCGATCTGTCGATGCTCGTGCGTGTACTCGAGGCGGCCGAGCGCGGGAACGGACCGCGCACGTGGCGTTACCGGTCATGAGCGGAACCCCGGTTCGCCCGCGTCGAATGCCCGGGTTCGGCACCGGCCGGTGCGGACGCGGCAGAAGCAGCCAGCGGCGCGTTCATGTACGCCGGGACAGCCTTCTTTCCCTGTCGGACGCCCGGCGGAGGCGCCGTCGGGCGCTGCTCCATGTCGGCCAGCATCTGCCCGCACGGCAACGAACGACTGCGGCCCGGCTGCAGCAACGCGAGCAGACTGGCGAGCGGATTCAGCAAGCCCAGCCCGATCGCGGCACCGCCACGCGCGATCAGTGCGCCCGCTTTCACGCCGACGTGCGGTTGCTTGAAGGACCCGGTGACGTACAGCGGCGAGCGTAGCGATATCACCCGGAAGCCCTTGGTATGGGGATGGATCGTCAGATTCATGGTCTCGTCCCGCAGGTTCACGTTGCCATCCATGCCGATCACCGCATCCTCGGTGTCGAGCGCGAATACGCGCGAGTCGAGCACGCCGTTGGTGACCACGAAGTCGGCCACACCGCAGTTGATCCTGACGTCACGCGTGCCGAACAATTTCTCGTACACCACGTTTGCAACGTTCAGCCCCGCGGCTTCCATCAGCAAGAGACTCACCGTGCCGTCGGTCACCAAGGTCTTCACTTCCCCGTTGGAAGTCGCGGCGAGCGCCGCCGGCGAATTGCCGGTGGCCGACAGCGCGGCATCGCCGTTGACCTCGCCGAGCGCCGTTTGCATCACCGGGAACGTCGGGAACAGTTGCTTGAGTTTCAGATGTCGCGCCTGCAGCGAGAACCGCCCCTTGAGCGGCATGCCGCTGCCGTCCAGGTGAATGTTCGACGCAAGCGTGCCCCCCGCGACGCCGAAGTTCAGCGGGTTGAGCGTCAGCACGCCGTCATGCAACACGACGTGGGTCGACAGGTCGGTGATCGGCAGGCTCGCGGTCTTGACGATGCGCCGCCCGGTCAATCGAACGTCGGCGTCGATCTTCTTCCAGCGGTCCGTGCGGAATGCCTCGACCGGCAATGCCTTGTTCGCGGGCTGCGCGACGGCGGCGCCCCGCCGCGCCTTGCTGGCATTCGTGTCGGCGCCGATGAGCGGCGCAAGGTCGGAAAACTGCAGCAGCCTCGACACCAGGGTACCGGACAAGAGCGGCCTCGGTTCGCGCGAAACGTACACCAACGAGCCGTTGATGTCGCTGCCGCCGACGCGTCCCGTGAAGTCCTCGTACTTGAAGACGTTGCCGGACGCCCGGAACTGGCCGACCAGTCGGCCGTCGGTCGCATAAGGCGCGGTTTCGGGAAGGGTGAGGCCCGTGACGTCATACAGCTTGGCCATGCTGGTGCCAGCGAGCCACAGTCGAAGATCGACCGCCGCCAGGTGAGCCGGATCGGTCAGCGTGCCGACGAGCGCCAGGTGCGTATCGCCGAAACGCAAATCGGCTTGAACCGGAAACGGGTGTTGCGCGCCCTGCACCTCCAGCACGTTGCCGATCTTGCCCGTGCCGGCGACCGCGCCTTTCCTGTAGGTCCCCTTGACGGTCCAGCCGATCGTGTACGTGCCGACGCCGGCGGATGCTGCGCCCGTCGATGCGCTCGTTGTCGCCGAAGCCGCTGCGCCCGATGCGGCCGCTGCGGGCGCGCTCGATGCCATCGACGTGCCTGATGCAGCCGGGGCTATCGTGGTGCGAGACGTCGTCGCAGCAGCATGCGAAGCAGCGGCCACCGCTTGCGACGCCGCGGCCGATGCGCGGGGCGCCGCCTCGGCACCCGACGCGGGCACCACCGGTTGCGCCGGGCCGGAGCGCGCCTGGGCCGCGAGCTTTTTCTGACCTGCCGGCCCGACGGCACGCGCCGATTCGTGTTGCGCCAACGCCTGCTGCTGTTTCACCACCGCGCCGAACGGGATCGGCTGGCCAAGCGTGTCGACCACGGCGCTCAGATCGAATTGCTTTTGCTGATCGTAGTAACCGAGACGACCCTGGGCAAACGCGACCTGATGCAGGTCGAGCGTCCATCGGCCCGGCTGCGCGGGCCTCTTGAGCTTGAGCGTCCAGTTGACTCGCCCGTCCCTGATGCGCTCGAGGTCGACGGACGGATTGACCAGGTCGATTGCGGGAATCACGATGCGGCGTGCCATCAGCGGCAGCGCCTCGACTTCGAAGCTGATCATGTCCAGCGCGACGAAATACTTCGTGCGCGCCCAATCGGGATTGGCGATCGTGACATCGCGTGCACTGAATCGCGGCCACGGCACCCATGCGCGCCAGCCTTGCTCGCTCACCGGCCGACGCCAATCGATACGCAAATCGCCGTTGATCGCGAACTGACGTCCGATCGCGTCCGACACCTTGTCATCGATCCACGGCCGGGCTCGATTCCAGTCGAACGTGACGATGAAGATGACCAGCGCGGCAAGCGCCAGGGTGACGATGACGGCAAGCCACGCGGCCACCTTGCCGACGGTGTGGCCAATGTGCATTGCTCCCTCCCCGAGTTTGCTGCACCGTATCCAGCAATTCGTGTTCCTGAATACGGGATCCGCCCGCCAGGTAGCGTGCGTGCCTTCGAGATGGGGTTCGTACGACTTTTCAGGCGTCGATCTTCGCAGTAATGTTCCGGATCGACTGCACTACCTGCCCTCGCTGCGTAACGCCGGCAAGCTCGTTGAGCGAGAGAAGCGGACGCCTGCTGCAGTGCTTCCTGCATCCGCGGGATGCGATCGGGAGGATCAATGGATCGTCGCCATTTCCTCAAGTCGTCGGCCTTTTTTACCATTGCGGCTGCCGCCGCTGCTGTCCCGTACGACGTTTCACCAGCGGGCTTGCCGGGCAGCACCGCGCGCAAAAAAACCAGTCAATTTCCGCAAGGTGTCGCAAGCGGCGATCCGCGCGATCGCTCCATCGTGTTCTGGACACGCTGCGTGCCGGTACCGGGCGGCGACCAGCACGATGCAAGAAGTGCCGCGCGCGCGGTACCGCTACGACTCGAAGTATCGACGCTGCCGGATTTCTCGACGCTCGTCGCCAGCGTACCGCTGAGGGCGCTGGCCATCTACGACTTCACCGTGCGCGCGAAGGTGGCGGCACTCTCGCCGAAGACGACCTACCACTACAGGTTCGTCGCCGGCGGCGACGTCAGCATGACCGGTGTCGCGCGCACGGCACCGGAGGCCGGCGAGGCCAACGAACAGGTTCGCTTCGCGTGGCTCACCTGTCAGGACTGGAGCGTCAACCACTGGCAAGCGATGACGCTGATGGCCGCCGAACGCGATCTCGATTTCGTCGTGCACGTGGGTGACTATATCTATGAAACGGTCGGGACCTCTCCCCCCGGCCAGGCCGAGCCGGCACATTCTCCGCTGCATCTGCCCGACGGCAAGCGGCTCGCGGACGGCCGCGCGTATGCCGATTCGCTCGACGACTACCGGACGCTCTATCGCGCCTATCGCACCGATTCGCGCTTGCAGACACTGCACCAGCGCCTGCCGATGATCGCGATCTGGGACGACCACGAATTTTCCGACGATTGCTGGCAGGATCATCAGGTCTACACCAACGAGGAGCGACAGGAAACCCGGCGGCGCCGCAACGCCAGTCGCGCGTGGGCAGAGTACATGCCGGTGGATTGGGGCGACGTGCGCTTCGAGCCGGACGATCCGTCGTACACGAACATTCGCATCTACCGCGATTTTCGTTTCGGCATGCTGATGCATCTGGTGATGACGGACGAGCGGCTGTATCGCGACGACCATGTCGTGAGCGAATCCGCTATCGCGCGCGCGCACGGGCACGACCCGGTGCACGGTGACGACGCAGCCGGCTCGCGCTACTTCGTCAAGCAGGATGGACTGCAACGCGACGAGGCGCGTCTTGCCCGGCAGTTGGGCCGCCCGCCGTCGCTGCTCGGTCCGGAACAGACGCAATGGTGGAAAGCCGCGATGAAGGACTCGCCGGCAACCTGGAAGGTATGGGGCAACGAGGTGATGTTGAACCGTCTGTGGTTCGTGATGCCGGGTGCACCCCAGACACCGGGGGCCCGCCTCGTGGTCGATTGCGACGCATGGGACGGTTATCCCGCGCACAAGCACGAACTGCTCGCCTACTTGAGGGAGCACGGGATCCATAACGTCGTCGCGATCACCGGAGACCTGCACGCATTTCAGTGCGGTGTCGTGCGGGACGATCCCGATCCCGCGACGGGAGTGCCGGTCATCGTCGATTTCGTCTGCGCCGGCATCAGCAGCATGTCGTTCTATTCCTACCTGAAGGCCGCATGGAACGGCACACCGCTCGCGTCCATCGCGGCGACGCCTGTCAGACTCGACCGCTTCCTGATGGCGAACAACCCCGATCTGTGCCACGCCGACCACGACGCGCAGGGTTACGCGTCGGCCACGGTCACGCCGGACTCCTTTTCCGTCACGTTCAACAAGATGAAGCCGTTGAACCCGGACGGCACCGCGCCCGCGGATGCTTTGCTTGGCCGCACGCGATTGACCGTGCCCAGGGATTCAGTCGAGGTACGCGTCGAGCACTTGTAGGTTCCGACGCGCCGCCGTTTCCCGGCGGCATTGCGCGTCTCCGGAAACTCGAGCAAGCGGCCCTGTGCGGTCGTCCACAGGGCCGTTTCGCGCGGTGCGTCAGTGTAAATGTCCGCCGAAAAGCCCGAGCAACCCTATGATGATCAGGTAGAGCGCAACGATGTAATTCAGCAAGCGCGGTACCACCAGAATGAGAATCCCGGCGATCAGCGAAACCAATGGGCTCCAGTTCGTGAATTCGTGCATGGCGCGGCCTCCTGACAGTGGATCGCGAAATCGGATGTGCGTCGGTGCGACGCTGATCCACGTATAGGAGCGATTTCCATGCCCGGCTCGACGCGTGCCGCGTCGGGTCGTCGAATCGGCGAGCATTCTCTTCCGGAGCCGCGCAGATCGCTCAATCAGCGGGGGGCAGCTTCGCGGACAGGTCCGGAAAGTGGAGTTCGCCTTCGTAGGTCTCGGCACCGGCTGCGAGTATCGCCTTCACACGCGCCTGTATCGCTTCGTTGGCCACGCAAAGATCGGCCTCGTGCGCTTCCACCAACAAGCCTTCGGAGAAGGAAACGTCGGACCCCATGTCCACGGACCGCTTCAGGTGTGCAATCGTGGAGGGCGGGAACGTCGCGATGCGGCGTGCCAGCTTGTCCACGAACGGGCCCAGTTCCCTGGCCGGCAATGCACGATTGATATAGCCGTAGTGATCGGCCAGCTCCGCGGAGAAGTCTTCCCCGGCCAGCAGTACCTCGAGGGCGCGGGCGCGCCCCATCCGCCGCGGCAGGCGCTGCGTGTTGCCGCCGCCGGGGACGAGCCCGCACACGACCTCCGGCTGACCGAACACGGCTTCGCCAATCGCGGCGAAACACATGTCCGCGGCCAGCGCGATTTCGCAGCCGCCGCCGCGGGCGATCCCTTCGACCTTCGCGATGACGGCCTTGGGCATGTTGCGCAAGCGCTCGCCAAGCATCTGTGTCAGGCGGAAGGTGCGCGTATTCGAAGTCGTCTTCGGCGCCGAGCCGACACGGTGCAGGCCCGAGTGAGCAATGAAGAACTTCGGCACGGCGCTCTGCAGGACAACGACACGTACGCTCGCATCTTGTTCCAGCAGCCGGGTCAGCGAGTCGAACTCCTCCGAGAGAACCTCGTCGAGCAGATTCAGCGGCGGATAGTCCAGGGTAACCGTGGCGACGCCGCTATCGCGGGTAACCCGGATATGTTTGTAATCGGCATAGCTTCCGCCTCCCCCTTGTGATGGCGCGGACGGTTGGGGAGCAGCGCCCCCTTCCGAAGACGCGAGCAACACACCGGGCGCGAATGTGGCGGCACCGATTGACTGGACGAAGGTACGTCGAGAGATAGTCGACATGGCAGACTCCTGGGTTGGTTTCATCTCGCCTCGGCAGAGCCGCGCCCGGCTCGCAATCCGCGGCGGCATCAAGTAACGCAGTTGCAATCCCCTGGCGCGGCGGTCCCCATGTCACTGCGGATGGCAATGACTGCGCCGGCAATCCGGCGTCGTTGAGCGGCATTCGTCAGTTTGAAAAAGCAAGCTTCGCCGACGCCATGATCCTCGCCACGTCGGGGCCTTTGCAAGAATCCTCCCTAAGTGGGGGGGCGCCCCGATCGACCTCGCGCGGCAGCGCGGGGCGGGTCGATCCTGCACGCCCTCCCCGAACAGGGGGCTGCCTTCGCGCCGGGCCATGGGTACTTTTGGCGGCATGGCCCCTTCGACACATGATCCGGCGCGCGTCTCCCCTCCTGGGCATCCGCCCGACTCATGCCGGTCGAAGTGCGTACCGGCACGCTGTCGCTGCATGGTCTGCAGACCGTAGCGGCCGCGCACCGACGACACCACGGAATGATCCGCCCCATCCATGAACAAAAGCCCATCATCCGGCGACAAGCCGGCGCCTGAGTCAGGCCGGCGTGTTTTCCTCAAACGCGTCGCCATTGTTCCCGCCGCCGTCGCGATAGGCGGGTGCCATTCGGGCGACGACGCATCGCCGGCACCGACGGCGACGCAAAATGCCGGCAGCGGCGTTCGGCTCGACACCTATCGTCCGGTGTTCTTCACGCCCGAAGAATGGCACTTCGTGCTCGCGGCGGTGGATCGCCTGATCCCGCACGACGACGAGGGGCCCGGTGCGCTCGACCTGAACGTTCCCGTCTTCATCGACCGGCAACTGGAAACCGGTTACGGCTACGCGGCGCACTGGTACATGCAGGGCCCGTTTCGCGCGGCCTCCCCGCTGTTCGGCTATCAGTCGAGGCTCACGCCGCGCGAGCTGTACCGGGCCGGCATCCAGGCGACGAACGCAAGCTGCATGCGCGAGTTCGCCGGCAAGCGCTTTGCCGAACTCCCCGTCGCGGAACAAACCGGCGTGCTCGCACGCCTGGAGTCCGGCGCGATGGCATTCGACGCGATCTCGTCGGCGGATTTCTTCGCGTTTCTGCTGGAGAACACCCGCGAAGGCTATCTGTCGGACCCGATACACGGCGGCAACAAGGAGATGGGCAGCTGGAAAATGATCGGCTTTCCCGGGGCCAGGGCGGACTTCCTCGACTGGGTCGGGACCGGCAAGCGCTACCCGTATGGGCCCGTCAGCATCGAAGGTCAACAGGGTTGAGACGCATATGCCGCAAATCACGAAGCCGGAAGTGGATGCCGTCCTCGTCGGGATGGGTTGGACAGGTTCGATCATGGGGATGGAGCTGGCCGAGGCCGGCCTGACCGTGGTCGGCCTGGAGCGCGGCGCAAACCGCGATACGAGCCCCGAGTTCGCGTACCCCGCCATCGCCGACGAGCTCGCCTACATTCAGCGGCGCAAGCTGATGCAGAATCTTGCGCACGAGACGGTCACGATCCGGCATGCGCCGAACGAAGACGCGTTGCCCTACCGGCAGCTCGGCGCATTCCTGCTGGGTACCGGGGTAGGCGGCTCGGGCGTGCACTGGAACGGCACGACCTGGCGTGCCAATGCCGCCGACCTCAAGATCCGCTCGCACTACGTGCAGCGATATGGCGCCGGGTTCATCCCCGGCGACATGACGATCCAGGACTGGCCTTACTCACTGGACGAACTCGAACCGTACTTCGAGCGCCTCGAGGCCGTGATGGGCACGTCGGGCAAGGCAGGCAATCTGCGCGGCCGGATCGTCGACGGCGGGAATCCCTTCGAGGCCATGCGCCGGCGCGACTATCCGTGCCCGCCGCTCGCCGACAATTATCCGGCGACGCTGTTCCGGAACGCGGCGCGCGACGCCGGTTTTCATCCCTTTCCGATACCCGCGTCCAATGCGTCGATCGCCTATCAGAATCCGTACGGGATGCAGCTCGGCCCGTGCAACTTCTGCGGCTATTGCGAAGGCTTCGGCTGCTACATGTATGCGAAGGCATCGCCGCAAGCCTGCATCCTGCCCGCCTTGCTGGCCAAACCCAATTTCGAGTTGCGCGACCGATCCCATGTGACGCGTGTGCAACTCGATTCGGACGGCAAGCGCGCGACCGGCGTGACCTATCTCGATGCGCAGGGCCGGGAAGTGTTTCAGCCGGCGCGCATCGTCGTGCTGTGCGCGTTCCAGATGCACAACGTGCGCCTGCTGCTGCTGTCCGGGATCGGCACGCCGTACGATCCGGCGACGGGAACGGGTACCGTCGGCAGGAACTTCGCCTATCAGAAGAACAGCGCGGTCTCGCTGTTCTTCGACAAGGACGTCCACATCGATCCGTTCATCGGCGCCGGCTCCGGCGGCCAGGCATTCGACGACTTCAATGCGGACCACTTCGATCATTCCGCCGCGGGGTTCGTCGGCGGTGCCTATATCAGCGCGATGGTCACCGGCGGCCGTCCGATCGGACAGACCCTGCTGCCGGAAGGCACGCCCAAATGGGGCTCGGCGTGGAAGAAGGCGCTCAAGGACAACTACCTGCATTCGTTTTCCATCGGTACGGCGGGGTCGGTCATGTCTTACCGCACGAACTACCTGGATCTCGATCCGACCTATCGCGACGCATACGGCCTCCCGCTGCTGCGCATGACGTTCGACTGGCACGACAACGAGATGCGCATGACGCGCTTCGTCACCGGCAAGGCCGAGCAGGTCGCGCGCGCGATGAAGCCGAAATCGATGTCGGTCCACGCCGGGAAGATCGGCGATCACTTCGACATGCGGCCGTACCAGACCACGCATACGACGGGCGGCGCGGTCTGCGGGGATCGTCCGGACACGAGCGTCGTGAACAAGTACCTGCAATCGTGGGACGTCCACAACGTATTCGTGACGGGAGCCTGCGCGTTTCCGCAAAACTGGGCCTACAACCCGACAGGCATGGTCGGCGCGCAAGCGTATTTCTCGGCGCGCGCGATTCGCGAGCAGTACCTGAAGAATCCCGGTCCGCTGCTACCGACATAGGAAAGGCAATGGGTGAGCGATACAAGAAACTGGCCGGAATCTCATTCGGTCTGCTATGCACTTTCACCGCGCTGGCTACGTGGTTGAAACCGGCCGACGCGAACGCGCAGGATGCCGGGCAGATCGCGCGCGGCGCCTATCTGGCGCGCGTCGGCGATTGCGTGGCATGCCACACGTCGCGCCGCGACCAGCCGTTTGCGGGCGGGCTGCCGATGGAAACGCCATTCGGTACGATCTATTCGACGAACATCACGCCCGATACCACGCACGGGATCGGCCGCTACAGCTACGACGATTTCGCGGCCGCGCTGCGCAAAGGCGTCGCGAAGGACGGGCACCTGCTCTACCCGGCCATGCCGTATCCGTCGTTCTCGAAGGTCAGCGACACCGATACCCGTGCACTCTATGCGTACTTCATGCACGGCGTGCGCCCGATCGGCCAGCCGAACACCGAGACGCGGCTCCACTTTCCGTTCAACCTGCGCGTGCTGCTCGCGGGATGGAATCTTCTGTTCCGGCCCAGTGGCACGTATCGCGAGGACCTGACGCAAAGCGCGACGTGGAATCGTGGTGCCTATCTCGTCCAAGGGCTCGCGCACTGCGGCGCATGTCATACGCCTCACGGTCCGATGGGCCAGGAGAAGGCGCTGGACGCACGCGGGACGGACCTGTACCTGAGCGGCTACACGCTCGCGGGCTGGCATGCGCCCGACCTGCGCCCCGGCGACGGAAACGGTGCGGGCGAGCGCACACGGGACAGCATCGTCCAGCTTCTGCGCACCGGACGATCGCACGGCAGCGCCGCGTTCGGCGGGATGTCCGAAGTGGTGGAGAACAGCACGCAGTATTTCAGCGACGCCGACCTGGCCGCGGTGGCCGATTACCTCGTCAGCCCGGGCCCCGGTCGCGCAACGCGGACGTCGGCGGCACCTCCCGTCAAGTCCGATACGACCGCGGCGTTGCGCTCGGGCGTCACGCCGACAGGCGGCGCGTTGCTGTACCTCGACAACTGCAACGCGTGCCATCGTTCGGACGGCAGCGGCGCGATGAAGGCATTTCCCGCGCTGGCGGGCAACGCGGTGGTCACGTCCGACGATCCGTCGTCGGTCATTCACGTGATTCTGACCGGCTCGCGGATGCCGTCGACCCGATCCGATCCGGCGCCGCTGGCCATGCCCGCATTCGGCTGGCGGCTGTCGGACATGCAGGTCGCCGAGCTCGCGACGTTCGTCCGCGGCAGCTGGGGCAATCGTGCCGGCGAAGTGAGCGCCTCCGACGTCGCGAAAGTCCGGCGGCAGGTCGATCCGGCGCAACTGAAGCGGATTCGGGCTGCCGTCACGAACGAAGTGACCGACGACGGCGCGCCCGGTTCGACCGGCAAATGACCTCGGGCGGCGGCCCGTATCACGCGGAACCCGTCGCCCGCACGCGATCGAAGGTCTGCGCGGCACGGGCCTTCCACTTGTTTGACTCGATTATCGGAAAACCATCATGCGATTCATCAGCTTTGTCCGCGACGGCGCCACCGGCGTCGCCATCCGCTTCGGCGACGGCCGTTATCTCGGACTGACGCGTAGCGACCCGGACTTTCCCGGCGATCTCGACACCCTCGTTTCCGGCGGTCCTGCCGCGCTGGCGCAGGCAAGCGAACGCCTCCAGCTGGCCGGCCGGCCGCTGGACCTGGCCGATTGCACCCTGCTCCCGCCCGTGACGCGGCCGGCGAAGATCATCTGCGTCGGGCTCAACTATGTCGAGCACTCGCACGAGGCGGGATACGAGGTTCCGTCGTATCCGACACTCTTCGCACGCTTTCGCAGCAGCCTGACCGCGCACGGCGCCGCGATACGCATGCCGACGGAATCGGATCAGCTCGACTACGAAGGCGAGCTGGCGGTCGTCATCGGGCGCGGCGGCCGGCGCATCGCGCGAAGCGATGCGTTGAACCATGTGGCCGGTTATACGGCTTTCAACGACGCGACCCTGCGGGACTATCAGTTCAAGACGCCGCAATGGACGGTCGGAAAGAATTTCGACGAAACGGGCGCACTCGGCCCCGAGCTGGTGACCGTCGACGAATTGCCGGCGGGCGCGGCCGGTCTCAGGCTTCAGACCCGGCTCAACGGTGTCGTCATGCAGGACGCCAATACGAACGACATGATCTTCGACATCGCTACGCTGATCGCCACCATCAGCGAAGTCATGACGCTCGAGCCCGGCGACGTCATCGCGACCGGCACGCCGTCGGGCATCGGCATGGCGCGCAATCCGCCGCACTGGATGCGCGCCGGCGACGTGTGCGAGATCGAGATCGAGGGGATCGGCGTACTCAGGAATACCGTCGTGCAATCGTGATCCGGTCGGGCCGGCGCAGTGCGCGCCGGCATGCGTTCAGCCAGGCTGCATGATCAGCGCATCGTTCGCGAGGATCATCGCGCCGGCGTTGGTGGGCCTCGGCCGCTCCGCCGGACGAAACACCGCGTCGCCGGGGAAGATCGGCACATGCGTCAGCACGCAGACGCCGCGGCGCGACGCGATGACACGCCGCCAGCGCTGCTCGCCGAAGTGCCGGACGCCGGGCTCGACCCAACGAACCACCAGCACGCTTCCGTCGCATTCCAGCACCGTCACCCGGGCACCCGCGAACTCGCGGGCGGAACCCACGCGCGGCCCGTCGTCCAGTCGTGAAATCGCATCAGGCATGTCCCACCCGCAAGCCGGTGCGGTCGAGCCGTGGGCCCGGTCGACCGCGCGTGTTCAATCGGTCACGTGATCCTGACCAGCATCTTGCCGGTGTTGGTCCCGTTCATCAGCCCGATAAAGGCCTCCGGCGCGCGCGCGATACCGTCGACGATCGTCTCGTCGTGCACGATCTGCCCGGCCCTCAACCACGCCGCCATTTCGTCGACGAACGCGTCGCGGTGCTGCCGATAGTCGTGCAGCAGGAAGCCCGTCAGCGTCAGGCTCCGGTAGACGACGTTTTCCATGAACCGCGGCCCGGGCGACACGCCGACGCGGTCGTACTGCGAAATGGCGCCGCAGATCGCCGCCCGCCCGCCGTAATTGAAGGCCGACAAGGCCGCCTCGAGATGATCGCCGCCGACGTTGTCGAAATAGACGTCGATACCTGCCGGTGCCGCGGCCGCCAGCTGCTCGAGCACCGGCGCGCGCCGGTAGTTGAACGCCGCATCGTATCCGTAGCGTTCGCGCATCACGGCAACTTTCTCGTCGCTCCCTGCCGAGCCGATCACGTGCGCGGCGCCTTTCAGCCGCGCGATCTGCCCCGCGAGCGAACCGACCGCGCCCGCCGCCGCGGACACGAACACGACTTCATCCTTGCGCATGCGTGCCACCACGAGCAGCCCGACGTAGGCCGTCATGCCCGTTGCGCCCATGACGCCGAGGTGAACGCTGCTCGACAGGTCGGGCAAGTCCGCGACGCGGGTGAATTCGACTGCGGCGCCCTGCGCGATGTCGCGCCAGCCGTAGCGGTGCAGCACGAGATCGCCGGGTGCGAACGTGCTCGACGCGCTGTCGGTCACACGGCCGACCGCGGCGCCCGTCATCATTTCATGCAGCTTGAACGGTTCGACATACGACGGCCGGTCGTCCATCCGGCCGCGCATGTACGGATCGACCGAAACGTATTCGTTGCGTACGCGAACCTCGCCGTCCGCCAACGCCGGAAGCGGCACCTCGACCGTCAGGAAATCGTCCGGGACCGGCTGACCGTTCGGCCGTCTCGCCAGTTGAATCTGCGTGCTGATCGTGGATAACCTCACCGCCCCTCTCTCCTTGCAAGAACCCAGGGTGCCGGCGGTGCCGGCCGGGCACGCCGCACGGATGCGGCGGCGTACCGTGCCTCATGCACCGGCGATTCGGACTTCGCTCACGTGCTCGACCGACGGCGGGCCCACGAAGAAGGGGCCGGCCAGTTCGCGCCAACGCTGAAAATCGGCTGTCTGGCGAAAGGCGTCGTGCAGCGCGACGCTTTCCCATTGCACCATCAGGCGGTAGCGCGACGGTTGCTCGATACCGCGATACAGGCGCAAGCCATGGCAACCGGGGGCGCGTTCGATGAGCGGCTTCGCCTCGGCGACCGCGCGCTCGAATCCCTGCTCTCCGTTTTCCTGGATCTCGATCTGGGCAATTTCAAAAATCATGGCGGGTTTCTCCGCGCAACGCGAACCGTCGCGCAGTGCAATTGACACGATGCCGGCATCGATCCCGGGCCGGACATTCCGGGTGGGCGGCGCGTGCATGCGCGCTGCCCTGCTGCCGGCTCGCGTGGACAGGCGAACGCGGCCGGTCGAGCAATGCAATCGTCGACGGGTTCATGCGCGGTTCAGCACGACGTCCCGGCAGTTTTTCAGCCGCGGTCGGATCGGCAGATGAGGTCGGTGCGGAACGATCGAGCCGGTTCATGCTGCGCGGCCTCGCTCCGGAACCGGACGACGTCACCGCACCCGCTCGATACGAACCGGCCTGCCTGCATCGTTTCGGCCCGTCGCGACGATGAGCCAACGATAGCGTTGTCCTGCCGACCGCTCTACCCCCAGTACGGGGGGGTGAAAAAACCTCTGGAAGCACCGGCCCCCGACGCTGACGGCAACCCGCAGCCACGCATGCCGAACTCGCCGACCGACGGGCGCTCGTTCGAGCCGGTCACTGTTTGCCGCCGACGACCCGCTGCCATGCGGCGGCCTGTTCGTCGCGCACGAGCTGCTCGGCGGATTCGGGCCTGACCGTGCGATACGGCGGCGCCTCCGCCTCGATCACCGTGACGATGGCGTCGATCATTTCCGCGGGATCGTGTTGCCGATTCAGTTCGCGCTTCGGCCAATGGGCGACGACGCGCTCGCCTTGATCCCACCACTGATCCATGCTTTCCATGCCGGTATCGTTGAAGCCGGTGCGATAGGCACCCGGATTGATCGTGACGACTTCGACGCCGTAAGGCTGCAATTCTTCCGCCATCGCGGAGCAGATGCCTTCGACGGCATGCTTCGACGCGGCGTAAGCGCCGTCGAACGGCACCTTGATCAATCCCGCGACCGACGACATCCAGACGATCCGGCCATGCCCGCGCGCGACCATCCTGCGCGCGAAGCCCTGCGCGACCTCCAGCGCCGCAAAGACATTCGTTTCGAAGACCGAACGAAACACGGAGATCGGGATCTCCACGAGCGGGCCGGACTCCATGATGGCCGCGTTGTTCAGCAGGACATCGACCTCGTGCGTCAATGCGTGCGCACGATCGATTTCGTTCGTCACATCGAACTTGATGACCTGCATGTCCACGCCGCGCGCCTTGGCCTCCTGACGCAGTGCCCAGACCTGCGGCCAGATCTGGCCGCACGCGATGACACGATGCCCCCGCTCCGCCAGTGCGAACGCGACCCCTCGCCCGAATCCGGACCCCGCACCGGTTATCAACACCGTTCTGGTCATGCATCCTCCCGCTCGGTTCACGATGATGGCGCCGCCCGGCCGGACGACCCGCCCGGACGGCGATCTTGCCGACTACGTTACGGCGTTTCCCGCAGCCAACGGCCCCCCCGAATGGGGAGGCGGACCGCATCGACGACACGGTTCGGAAGCGGCCGCATGCCGTCAGTCGCAGCAACGCCCGATTCCGGCGAGCGCCTTATGACACGGCCCTTGCGGGGAACGGATACCCCGTTTGCCGTGGCCATGCGCGCCGCGTCAACCGCAAACGGGACCGATCGGAAAGCGCGAAATCGCGCCTCCCCCTCACTAGACGACTGGTCTACTCAGCCGTATGATCCGCGTCACGGTCCGACCGCCATGTCGGCCCTCGCATTCATGCGATGCATGGCGCAACCCGGCGCACCCCCGCAGGTCATGCCCTGTGACGTTGCCCGCAAGCGTCCACGCTATAGACGACTGGTCTACTTTGTTCGTGCGTCGTGCCGTCGTGGCACGTCGTCCCGCGCATCTCGACCGTCACGCGAATAACCCGCCGCCGCCGGCCCGATCCGGGCGGCGAAACCGTTACACAGAGGTCATCCATGCCGCATTCCCCATCCGTCAATCGCCGGGTCGTCCTGGCCAGCCGCCCCGTCGGTGCGCCGGCAGCGCACGACTTCCGGCTCGAAACCACGGCGGTGCCGACGCCCGCCGACGGCGAAGTCCTCCTGCAGACGCTTTACCTGTCGCTCGATCCCTACATGCGGTGGCGCATGAGCGACGCGCCGTCCTACGCGCCGCCGGTTGCGCTCGGCGACACGATGGTGGGCGGCACCGTCAGTCGCGTCGTCGCGTCGAAGCATCCCGCGTTCGCGGTGGGCGAGCTGGTCCTGGGCGACAGCGGCTGGCAGGACTACGCGCTCTCCGACGGCACCGACCTCATGCCGCTCGGCACGGATCTCGAGCGCCCGTCCCATGCGCTTGGCGTACTTGGCATGCCGGGCTTCACCGCCTATACGGGCCTGCTGCAGATCGGGCAACCGAAGCCGGGCGAAACGGTCGTGGTCGCGGCGGCGAGCGGCGCGGTGGGCGCCGTCGTCGGCCAGATCGCGAAGCTCAAGGGCTGCCGCGTCGTCGGCATTGCGGGAGACGCGGAGAAATGCCGGTACGTCACCGAGACGCTCGGCTTCGACGTGTGCATCGACCGGCGGGCCCCCGATCTTGCACGGCAACTCGCGCAAGCCTGCCCCGACGGCATCGACATCTACTTCGAGAACGTCGGCGGCGCGATTTTCGACGCCGTGCTGCCGCTCCTCAACGTCGGCGCACGCGTGCCGCTCTGCGGCCTGATCTCGCAATACAACGACAGCGAACCGGCGCCGGGCCCCGACCGGCTGCCGCGCCTGACCGACACGCTCCTGAAGAAACGGATCCGCATGGAGGGCTTCATCATCCTCGACCACTATGCGACCGGCTATCAGGCGTTCCTGGCCGAAATGAGCCGCTGGGTCGAGGCCGGCGAGATCACGCCGCGCGAAGACGTCACCGACGGCCTGGAACACGCGCCGGAAGCGCTCATCGGCCTGCTGGCAGGAAAGAACTTCGGCAAGGTGGTCGTGCGCGTCGCCGAAGTCGCTGCATGAAGCGAATTCGCGCATCCATCATTCATCTCCATCCCTAGACATCATGAAACTTCTGTTCGTCCTGACTTCCCACGACACCCTCGGTTCGACCGGCGAGAAAACCGGCTTCTGGCTCGAGGAATTCGCGGCGCCCTACTACACGCTGAAAGACGCGGGCGCCGACATCACGCTGGCGTCGCCGGCCGGCGGCCAGCCGCCGCTCGATCCGAAAAGCGCGGACCCCGCGTTCCAGACCGACGCCACGCGCCGCTTCGAAGCCGATCCGGACGCGCGCGCCGCGCTCGCAGCCACGCAAAAACTGTCGGAGGTCGCGGTCGACGCGTTCGACGCGGTGTTCTATCCGGGCGGCCACGGCCCCCTCTGGGATCTCGCCGAAGACGCACGGTCGGTCTCGCTGATCGAGCAGGCCATCGCACTGGGCAAGCCGGTCGCGGCCGTCTGCCACGCACCGGGTGTGCTGCGCCATGCGAAGGGGCCGGACGGCAAGCCGCTCGTCGCCGGCAGGAACGTCACCGGCTTCTCGAATTCGGAAGAGGATGCCGTCGGGTTGACGAACGTCGTGCCGTTTCTCGTCGAGGACGAACTCAAGTCGAAGGGCGGTCGTTATTCGAAAACCGATGACTGGCAACCGTATGTGGTCGTCGACGGCCTGTTGATCACCGGCCAGAATCCGGCGTCGTCCGAACCGGCCGCCCACGCGCTGTTGAAACTGCTGACGCGCGCCTGACCCGAGAAGCGCCCCCCGCACCGGCGGCGAGCACCCGGCTCGCCGCCGGCTCGCGCACGAACGAAACGCGCGGGAAAACGGCCGTCGCGCGCTCACATCGATCCTGATCCGGAAAAAGCGTTTAACACCACGCGCAATACTCGAACGCGCCTCCGGAAAATACAATCACGGTCGTCCTGTCGCCGCACGCCTGCATCGCGCACCACATCCATCATGTCTTCGCCGCCCTCCAGATTCACGTCATCTATTTCGGATACCAAAACAGGTATCGCCGATGCGGCCCGTCATTGGGCCGGCACGAGCGGCGTCACCTGGCTGTACATCTTCAAGACCCTGCTCGCCGCGCTGCTGGCGCTCGGCGTGGCGATGAAGCTCGAACTCCCGATGCCGCGCACGGCGATGACGACGGTCTTCGTGCTGATGCAGCCGCAAAGCGGCATGGTGCTCGCCAAAAGCCTGTACCGGATCTGCGGCACGATCGTGGGCCTGCTGGCCATGCTGGTGCTGATCGGCCTGTTCGGGCAGGTACCCGAACTCTTCCTCGGCGCCACCGCGCTCTGGATCGGCATGTGCACCGCGGGGGCCGCGCGAAACCGCAACTTCCGGACCTATGGATTCGTGCTCGCCGGCTACACGGCCGCGCTCATCGGCATCCCGTCATGGCAGCATCCGGACGCGGCCTTTCTTTCTGCGATGACGCGCGTGACGGAGGTGACAATCGGCATCCTGAGTTCGGGCGCGGTCAGCGCGCTCGTCTTTCCGCAGCATGTCAGCGAACAGATCAGCCGCGTGAACCGCACGCGGTTCACCGCGTTCGCGGACGATGTGCTGTCGATTCTGTCCGGCCGGATCGACCGGTCGTTTCTCGAGGCGCTGAGCGTGCGCATCGTCGACGAGACCGTGAGCGCCGAAGCCGCGCGCAGCGCAGCGGTGTTCGAAGGCCCCGACACGCGCTTGCGAAACGGCCGCCTGACGCGGCTCAATGCGGAGCGCATGGCGGCGTCGACGCGGCTGCACGCATTGAGTCAGCTGATCGCCCGGCTGCGTGTCGCGCGAGCCGATGGGGTGCTGACGGAGATCGACGCACTGATGGCCGGTATCGCAGAGCCGCTCCGACTCATACGGCAGGACGCGACGCACGCCGACGATATCGACGCATTCGCCGCGTCGCTGGCCGCCACGCTCGAGCACTGCCGCACGGCGCTGCCCGGACGTGCGCAGTTGGCGCGAAACCGGCTCGGCAGCGGCACGACCGCGCTCGATTTCGACACGGCGGTCGACCTGCTCGACCGGTTCCTGGGCAGCTATGTCGCCTATGCGAGCACCTATCTGTCGCTGAACGCCACCGCACACGAGCGCGAACAGTGGGTGACGCCCTACGAACCGCGCACCAATCCGCTCATCGCGGCAGTCGCCGGCGTCCGCGCGATGCTGCTGACGCTCGTGCTCAGCGCGTTCTGGATCGCGACCGCGTGGCCGTCGGGCGCGCTGCTCGTGCTGAACGGCGGTGCCATCTGCGCGCTGGTCGCTTCCTCCGCGCACCCGTCTCGCACGGCGTTCCAGATGGCGATCGGCACCGCGTTCGCGTCCGTCGTCGGGCTGATCGTCATGTTCGTCGTCTATCCGGTCATCGACGGCTTCCCGCTGCTCTGCGTGGTACTCGCCGCGCCGCTCGCATTGGGATGCTGGATGACGACGCGCGCGTCGCTGGCCGGGTACGGCATCGGCTACTGCATCTATTTCTGCTTTCTGACCGGCCCCGACAATGTCGTCGCCTACGATCCGACGTCCTTCATGAACGACGCGATCGCGCTGGTCCTGTCCATGCTGATGGCGTCCGTCGCGTTCGAGCTGTTCCTGCCGCCGACGATGCGCGGGTTGCGCCGGCATCTGCTGGCCGACCTGCGCAGGCAGGTCGTGTTCGCATGCACCGATTCGGTCGCAACGCTGCGCACGCGCTTCGAAAGCCGCACGCGCGACCTCATGTATCAGGTCCGGTCGATATCGCGTGACGATCCGGCGGCAAACGGCGAGTCGGTCGAATGGTTTCTGTCCGTCCTCGAGATCGGCTCGGCCGTCGCGGACCTGCGCGACGCAACGGCCATCGAGGCCGCACGAGCCGCGCCGGACGCCGCACCGGCCTGGCTCGACGACTGCGCATCCGCGTGCCGCGCGATCCGGCTGCTGTTCGAGGCGCCGACACCGAAGGCCGGCGCTGCTGCCACGCACGCGGTACAGGTTGCAATCGCCGCGCTGCAACGGACGATGCAGACCGCCGATGCGGCAGGCCCGTCCGCGCCCCGCCTTCAAACGGTGCTCGGCAGCCTGCATTTCATTCACAGCGCGCTCGCGGCACCCGACTCGCCGCTCTCCGCTTTCCGCCCGCACTGACCACGCGTCGGTACCCGCCGCGCACACCGGCTCGTTCACCGGCGCGCGGCGGGCGACGCGGTTCGTTCCGGTCAATGCTCGACGGCCCGTTCCGCACCGAGCCCGGTCTGGGCGCGCACGAACTGGGCGTCGAACGCATGCCGCTCCGCGTCGGCCCTCGAACTGCGATCGAGGGTCGACATCACGTAGCTCGCCAGGAACGCCAGCGGCATCGTAAACAGCGCCGGATGATCGTACGGGAACACGGCAGCCGGATGCCCGAGCACCGACTTCCACACCGCCGGCGACAGAATGACCAGCGAGACCGACGATACGAGCCCGACGACGCCGCCGCAGACGGCCCCGCGGCTCGTCAGCCCCTTCCAGTACATCGAAAGCACGAGCGGCGGAAAATTCGCCGAAGCGGCAACGTTGAACGCCAGTGCCACGAGAAAAGCGAGGTTCTGCCCTTTGAACAGGAGGCCGAGCACGACGGCCACGGCGCCGATCGCCAGCGTCGTCCACCGCGTGACGCGGATTTCATCGGCCCCGCTCGCTCGGCCCTTGCGCAACACGCCCGCATAGAGGTCGTGCGATACGGCCGACGCACCCGCCAGCACCAGGCCCGACACCACGGCCAGGATGGTGGCGAACGTCACCGCCGCGAGGAAACCGAGGAACAGGCTGCCGCCCGTCGCGTCGGCGAGATGCATCGCCACCATGTTGCTCCCGCCGCGCAGCACGCCGCCCACGCGTCCGCCCTCGAAGAACTGCGGATCGGTGCCGACGATCACGACGCTCGCGAGCCCGATGACGAACATCGCAATGAACATGAAGCCGATGCACGTGCTCGCCACGAATACGCTCTTCCGGGCTTCCCGTGCATTCGGAACGGTAAAGAAGCGCATCAGCACGTGCGGCAGCCCGGAGAGCCCGAACACCGTTGCGAGCGACATCGAGACGGCCGAAACGGGGTCCGAGAACAGGCGGCCCGGCTCCATCAGCGCGTTCCCCGCGTGGTGTACCGAGATCGCCGACCGCGCGAGCCGTTCGAAGCTGAAACCGAAGTGACCGAGCGCCAACAGCGTCAGCAACGTGCCGCCGAACATCAGCAGGACGGCCTTGATGATCTGAACCCACGTCGTCGCGATCATCCCGCCGAACGTCACGTAGACGATCATGAGACACCCGACGCCGACGACCGCATAGTTGTAGTCGATGCCGAACAGCAGCTGAACGAGTTCCCCCGCGCCGACCATCTGGACGATGAGGTAGAAGAACACGACCGTCAACGAACTGACCACGCCCATCCAGCGCGTGCTGACCGGATCGAGCCGGTAGGCGATGATGTCGACGAACGTGAACCGGCCGAGATTGCGCAGTCGTTCGGCCATGAGGAACAGCATCACCGGCCATCCGACGAAGAAACCGACGACATAAAGCAGGCCATCGTAGCCCTTCGCGTAGACGAGACTCACGACGCCGAGCAACGTCGCGGCGGACATGTAGTCGCCGGCGACCGCAAGGCCGTTCTGAAGCCCGCTGATTCCGCCGCCGGCGGTGAGGAAGTCGTTGACCGTCCTGGTACGGCGCGCCGCCCAGTACGTGATGCCCAGCGTCATGCAGACGAACACCATGAACATCGCGATGGCGGCCGGATTGAGCGGCTGACGCTGCCCCGCCTCCACGGCGGGGCCGGCCCATACAAGGCCGCCCGGCGCGGCGGCAAGCGCGAATGCCGCGGTCGAAACGCGTGCGATCGGATTCATTGCCCCACCTCGCCCAGCAATTCGCCGGTCAGACGTTCGAACCGGTCATTCGCGACGCGGACATACAGCCACGTCAGCCCCCATCCCGCCACGATCACGGCGATCGCGAAGATCACGCCGACGGTCGTGACGCTGCCGGCCCACGCGGCACTGCGCAACAGGTCGGGCCGCAACGCGACCAGCGCAATCAACCCGAAATACGCGCCCAGCACGATGACCATCGACACCCGGCCCAGGCGTGCGCGTTCGTCGACCAGCTCTCGAAACTTCGCGTGCTCCCGGATACGTGAAACTGCGCTTGCATTCAACGTCATTTGTCTCCTCCATCGCCAGTTTTGAGAATCGGGATCGCCTTGCGTATCCGTCATCCCGTCAATCGATTCGTCATCCATAAGATAGGGATCGCTTCCCTGCCCGGCCGGCCCTGGCTGCGCGATCGCCAGGACGACCGAGCATATTTCCGCCATCGGCGAATAACAGCCCCCACAGGTGGGGGGCGTCGGCGTGCTCACGTGTCCCCCGGGGAAACACCGACGGTTCCCGTCGACGACCGTCACTCGGGGCTCGCGCACGCACGGATTCCCGGGGCGAGCGGCGCGAGGCGAACCGCCCCCCGTCCGGGGGGTGGAAAAAACGTGTCTTCGCGCGGTATTTCTCACGAATCGCCGCTGCTGCCGCGCCCTCCTTTCATTCGCGACGTCATGAACCTTTTCCGTACCGACCTGAACCTGCTGGTGGTACTCGAACGCATCTACGCCCAGCAGAGCATCACGCGCGCGGCGCAGCAGCTCAGCCTCAGTCAGTCGGCGGTCAGTCATGCGCTGAACCGGCTGCGCGAGTTGCTCGGCGACCCGCTGTTCGAGCGCCACGGCAATGCCATGATGCCCACCCCGTTCACGAGGGCGATCATTGCGCGCGTGCGCAACGGGCTGCATACGCTCGAATGCACGCTGCATGAAGCCAGCCGGTTCGATGTCGCGACGACGATCAGGCGTTTCACGATCGGCATCCTCAATGCGCAGGAACCGGTGGTATTGCCGGCCATCGCGCAATACGTCGCGCAGCACGCACCGTCGATCGATATCGCCGCGGTGCAACACGACCGGCGCGCGATAGAGGCCGACCTGCTCACCGGCTCGCTCGATGCCGTGATCGACGTGCTGCTGCCGCACCCGCAATCCGTCCGCAGTACCCGGCTGTCGACCGACCGGTACGTCGTGCTGTGCCGGCGCGATCACCCGCGCGTCGGACAGCGCCTCGACCTCGACGCCTATCTCGCCGAAGAGCACGTGCTCGTGACGAGCCGGCAGCGCGGCGGCGGCGTCGAGGATGCCGCGCTCGTCAGGCTCGGCGCCGAACGCCGCGTGCGCCTGCGATGCGTCCGCTACTTCGCCGCGTGCCGCGTCGTCAACCAGACCGACCTGCTGCTGACCATGCCGGAGCGGTACGCGCGGCTGCTCAACGAGATGTGCGGCAACCGGATGCTCGAATGCCCGTTCGACGCGTCGATCGATACCTACCTCTACTGGCATGCGAACTCCGATGCCGATCCCGCGAACGGCTGGCTACGTCGGCAACTGGGCGACATATTCGATCCCGTTCGCGCGGACACGGCGAGCCACCCGTGATGCGGTGCCTCGCCGGCCGCGCGCTCACCCGCGCAGCTCGCGCCGCAGGATCTTCCCCGTCATGGTCTTCGGCAGTTCGTCGATGATCTCGACGATGCGCGGATACTTGTACGCCGCCATCCGCTCCTTGCAGTAGGCGATCAACGCGTCGGGCGTGACTTCGGCATGCGGCTTCAGGCTCACGACCGCCTTGACGGTTTCGCCCCGGTAACTGTCCGCCACGCCGACGACCGCGGCCTCGCGTACCGCCGGATGCGAGTACAGGACATCCTCGACCTCGCGCGGCCAGACCTTGTAGCCGCCCGCGTTGATCATGTCCTTCTTGCGATCGACGAGATAGAACCAGCCGTGCTCGTCCATGAAGCCGACGTCGCCGGTGCGGAAGTAGCCGTCGACGATCGCTTTCGCACTCTCCGCCGGCTTGTTCCAGTAACCGGGCACGACCATCGGCCCACGCGTGATGATCTCGCCGATCTCGCCGGGCGGTAGCGGGCGGCCGGCTTCGTCGCCGATGTACGACTCCACGTTGAATACCGGCACGCCGACAGCGAGCGTGCCCGTCGACGGATCGACCGGTGCGTCGCGATCGAGCGGCACGCAGTGCGTCGGCGAGTTCGTCTCGGTCAGGCCGTAACCGTTGTGAATGTAGTGGCCGAAGCGCTCGCGGAACGCATCGATGACGCTCGGCGGAATCGGGGCGCCGCCCGAGTAGATGCGTCGCATCGACGCCAGATGCTCGCGCGTTGCATGCGGATGGTTCATCAGCGCGATGAACGCCGTGATCGAGCCGATCGTGAATTCGGCGCGATGCTCGCGGATCGCATCGAGCACGACGCCCGGCTCGAAACGGCATGCAAGTATCAGCGGTGCCGCGCAGATCAACGCGGCGCCGATATGTCCCACCAGCCCGGTGATGTGAAACAGCGGCGCGACGCCGAGGATCGGGCCGCCTTCCCGCAGCGCGATCCAGTCACGGTACACCTGCGCGTTGAACGCGATGTTGCCGTGCGTGTTCATCGCGCCCTTCGGCACGCCGGTGGTGCCCGACGTGTACACGAGCATCGCGACGTCCGTGGGCCCGAGCGTGACGGGTGGCGGCCGGTGGCCGCGATGAGCGGCAATCGTCGTCGACAGATCCTCCACACCTAGCGCCGGCTGCCGTCGCGTACCGGCAAAGAGCCGTGCGTCGTGCCGGCGCTGGTATTCGAGTTCACTCGTGGTCATCACGGCCGGCTGCACCGCCGGCTCGCCCCGCGCGGCGGCCCGCGCTTCCTCCGCGAGAAGCGGGCCGACGACGTCCGCGTACAGCGATTCGTGGCAGATCAGCAGTCGCGCGCCCGAATCCGCGAGCAATACGCGCAGCTCGCGTGAGCGGTTCATCGGATTGATCGACACCGCGATCATCCCGAGCTTCCACGCGGCCACCAGCGCGATCACGAACTGCGGCACGTTCTGCAGATACAGCGCGACGCGATCGCCGGCCACGCAGCCGCGCGCGCGCCACGCGCTTGCGAGGGCATCCGATTGCACGTCGAGTTCGGCGTAGCTCAGCACGCCGTCGAAGTACCGTATCGCGTCCCGCTCGGGCGCCCGTGCGACGGCCGCGCGGAACATCGAGAGCGCGTCGGTAAATACCGGCGCGATCGTCGCCGGATGGCCGGCCGCGTAGTTCGCGAGCCAGGGCTTGTTGTCATAGGGCGTCATGGACACTCCAGAAGCGGGCGGCGCGGCTTCACGTGCGTGCGCCGCCGGAATTGCACTGCGCGCCCGGCGCTTGCGGGCGTCGGGCGCGGTCGGGCCGGAGCCGGGACGGCCTACTTGATGACCACCGGGTTGACCGGCGCGCCGCTGCCGCTGACGACCTTGAGCGGCGCCGCCGTGTAGAGGAACGACCATTGACCGTCGTCCGCACAGTCGGACGCGAGCGGATCGAGCTGCGCGATCTCGGTCAGCGTGACGCCGAGATTGCGCATCAGCGCGTTGTGCAGCGGCAGCGCAACGCCCGATTCCGGATCGATCGTCACCTCGTTCGCGATCGTATCCGTGACGAGGTTCGGGATCTCCATCCGCTGGAACCATTCGACGAGCGCCGGGCTGTAGGTCAGCCCGGGTTCGATGAAATTCTTGTAGAACTCGCTCCTGTCGCGCTCGTAGAACGAGCCGATCCAGCCGGTGCGGATCACGAGGACGTCGCGTTTTTCGATCGTCATGCGCTGCGCTTCGGCGGCCTCGAGCAGGTCGCGATGCGTGAAGGTCTCGCCCGGATCGAGCACGGCCTTGCCGCGATGCCGCGCGATGTCGATCAGCACGCCGCGCCCGACGATGCCGCGCTCCGCGATCGGCAGGACGCTCGCCTTCGCGAGGCCGCCGATCGTCGATTTCGCGTCATAGCCGTTCCAAATCTGGTCGCCGTACCACACGTGCCCCAGGGCGTCGTACTGCGTGGAGCCCTGCAGATACATGATCATCATGTCGTCCGCATACTCGAGGAGCCCGGGGAACAGCGGCCCCTTGCCGCACATGTAGTGGCCCTTGTCCATCACGTTCATGCGACAGGCCTGGGAGCGCCCCGGCCAGACAGGGTCGCCCTTCGGATTGCCCATCTGGATCTGCAGCGTGAAGGTCTTGCCGGAACGCACGGCTGCAACGCCGCGCAGTACCTCCGTCTCGGTCAGGTAATTGAGTGACCCGACTTCGTCGTCCGGCCCCCACTTGCCCCAGTTCTTCGGCGCATCGCGCAACAGTTCAGCCATCTCCGGAACGTTCTTCGACTCCATGCATCGTCTCCTTTCAAGTCCACCGCTCATATTTTCCCGGTCGGCTGCAGGCACGGAAGACTTCCGCCCAGAGCGCCGGGATTCATCGATTTTTTATGGTTGAAAGCGTAGGCAGGCAGAAAATTCGACGCAAATGAATTGTTTTCATGGCCCTCTATTTATTGCGTACATATCTAGTGCTACTACCGTATTTCAATTCGGCGGCACCATGATCTAACATCGATCGAAATGAAACGGAAATACGTGGCCGGATGATTTCCCGACTCATTTATTCAAATAGATTCAAGAATCACAAATCATTAGAAATCCACATTACATTGGAGACAATCAACGATGTCATTTCGCCCCGGAATTCGTGAAGTCGCACTGGTCACCGCCATCATGGGAGGGGCGGTACCGCAGGCCCATGCGCAGGGCAGCGTGACGCTTTACGGCATCGTCGACAGCGGCATCCTGTACACGAGCAAGACGGTCGATCCGGCGACCGGGCGAAACGCCGGCCATCAGTTCTCGCTGATCAGCGGCGGCATGACGCCCTCGCTGTTCGGCCTGAAAGGCAGCGAGGATCTTGGCGGCGGCGTGAAAGCGATTTTCACGCTGGAGAGCGGCATCGACCTGTCGAAGGGCGGCTTCACCGATTCGAACGGAAACTTCTTCGGCCGCCATGCGTGGATCGGTATCGAGAGCGGCGCGGGTACCGTCAAGGCCGGCTTGCAGTTTTCCCCGTTCGTGCTATCGCTGATCGCGACCGACCCTCGCTCCGTCTCGTTCTTCGGCAGCCAGGTACCCGTCTATGTGGGCAACGTGTTCGTCACCGGCATCTTCAACGCGAATGCCATCTCGTATGCGAGCCCGACGATTGCAGGCTTTCAGGGCAACGCGATGCTCGCGCTGGGGGGCGCCGCCGGCAATTTCCAGGCGGGCCGTCAGTACTCGGCGAGCCTGAACTACACCTACGGGCCGATGCTCGTCAGCGCGGCGATGTATAGCGGCAACGCCGGCGGCACGGCTGCGGCCACGCCCGTGCCGAGTGCGGTCGCGTTCTCGGGCCGCACGATCGGTGCGCGTTACGAATTCAACGACCTGACCGTGAACGCGGTATTCGTCAATTACAAGGTCGCGGGCGCGTTCGACAGCCGCGTCTACGGCGGCGGCCTGAGCTACCGGTTCACGCCGACGATCCACGCCGACGCGGGCGTCTGGTACACGAGCGACGGGAACGATACCGGCAACCATTCGATACTGGCCGCAACGGGCCTGACCTACAGCCTGTCGAAGGCGACGCTGATTTACGGCCAGCTCGGGTTCGTCAACAACCACGGCAGGATGAACACGGGACTGTCGACCAACGGCGCGCTGGACGGCGTGTCGGGATCGACTTTCGGCACCGTCGTCGGGATTCGGCATCTCTTCTAGGTCACGTGCGGCCCGCGCGCCGAGCCGGGCGAATCGAGAGCCTGTCGATCCCGGCCATCCGATCGCCCGCCGCAGCGCGCGGGCGCCGATTCAAGCATCCGGCAGGCTCGCCGCATCGCCATTGATCCGGCGGCGGTTCACCCTGCGCGCGGCGGGTCGAATGCAGCGCCCCGCATGGCGAAGATCCTCCGGATGCGAACATCCGGAGGATCCGGTATCGCTCAGCAATACGACATACGGCGCATCACTGCCCGCCTTCCATGCGCAACTGAAGCTTGCTGGTCACCGACGTGACGCCCGGCACCTGACGAGCCGCTTCCACCGCGGCCTTGTCCTGCGACTCGTCGGTAATCAGTCCCGCCAGCGTCACTTCACCCGTCTTTGCCTTGGCAAAGACGGTGACCTGTGCATTGCCGATCCCGTGCGCTTTCACGATCGCCTGACGGACCTTCTTCGCAAATGCACGGTTTTCCAGGCGCTCGGCCTTCTTGGCCGAGCGCGACGGGGCAGCCGTTTGCGTGGCCGTTTGCGTGTCGGGGCTGGCGGATTGCGCGTAGGACGTGACGGACGTCAATGCGACGAAACCGGCGACAACGATCATAAGGCGTGACTTCATCATCCTCTCCTCAATTTGAACGAACGGGAAACTACGGGTGGGTGGGTACTCGAATCGGGCCCGGTATTGCGCCTGCGTCGCGCCGGCCACTGCCGGTTGCAGTGCGCAGGCCTTATGCGGCAATCGCATTCAACGCACCTTCGTCGGCTTCCAGCGCCGGCGAAAGCGTCATGCGCAGATGCTCGAGAAATGTCCGTATCTTTGCGTCCATGAACTGCCGGGATACGTACATCGCGTAAACGTCGAGCATCGTCAGGCGGTAACCCGGCAACACCCTGACGAGTTTCCCGCTCCGCAGATCGTCAATGACGGAGTAAATCGCCAACGACCCGATGCCCATGCCGGCACGCAACGCGATCGCCAGCGCTTCCGGTGCATTCGCCTGGAACGGGGCCGAGAGAACGGAGTGTGATTCCACCTCGCCGCGCGTGCCATGAAGCAACCATTCATCGTTCGAGTCGGCCGGCGTGTCGAGGCGCAAGCACGTATGGTCGGCGAGATCGGCCGGCTTCGACGGCGTGCCATGCCGGTCGAGATAGTCCTGCGACGCGACCAGCACGCTGTAGCACCTTCCGTAGGTATGCGCAATGTATCCCGAATCGGGAAGACTCGACGCCGCGACCACCGAAATGTCGTAACCGTCTTCCACCAGGTTCGGCATCCTCTGCGAATAGGTGATGTCGACGGCCACCTCGGGAAATGCCGCCTGATAGGTGACGACGGCCTCGGTGACATGGCTTTGCCCCAGGCCCGGCATGGTGTGCACGCGCAACCGCCCGTATGGCCGGACGAGTGCGTTTCTCGCCTCGGCATTCGCCTGGTCGACATCGCCGAGGATGGCCAGCAGGCGCTCGAAATAACGCCGTCCGCTGTCGGTCAGCGAAATCCTCCGGGTCGTTCGATTCAACAAGCGGGTCTGTGCATATTCCTCGAGGCCGGATACCGCCCGCGATACCTGTGCAATCGCCACATCGGTCTGTTTCGCCACTGCCGTAAAGCTGCCGGCCTGCACGACGCGCACAAACGTCCGCATGTTCTCAAGGATGTCCATTTCGACCCATCATCCAGTGCTGCATCCACGCGACACGCCAGCGAGGTGCGGCGACGCGTTCGGTGCCACCGATTGTCCGGCATTCCGCGCCGACACTTCAGCCCCCCGGTCGGGGGGCTGAAGTACCGGTCGATCATGTGGAATGCTTGGCGTTTGCGTCAACGCGCCGATCGCGCAGACGCACCGGCCGCGAGCCGATATGACGACGGAACCTCATTCGCTCGGGCGTGGCGCGCGCATCGTGACGAACGAACAGTCGGTACACCTATGGGTCGACGGTCGATTTCCGGATCAGTGGCTGTATCGCCTGTTCCGGCCAATCGTCTGCGGGCGCAAGCCGTTCATTCGCCGCCGGAGCGCGTGCGGGACGCTTCGAGCGCCAACCCGCTGCGCACGGCCTGGATGCGCGACGTGACGTTGAGCTTTTCGAAGATGTTCTTCAGATGCCACTTGATCGTCTCCGGCGCGACGCGCAGCGCGCGGGCGATTTCCTTGTTCGAGAGCCCGCGCGCGACGTAGTCGAGGATCTCGACTTCCCGTGCGCTCAGGTTGCCGGCCACGCCAGGCCGCCCGGCCGGTGTTGCGCCCGCGGCGCGCTGCGCGTCGAACGCGCGCATCAGTTCGCGCGGATACCACGCCCCGAGCGCCGGAAACCGGTCGAGCCGGTTCTGCACGCGCGCCAACATGCGCTCGACCGGCGGTCCATCGTCGACGAAGGTCCGCACGAGCCCGTTGCCCTGACCGTATTCGAGCGCGCGGGCGAGCATCGCGAGTGCCGTCTCTTCGTCGCCCGCCTGTTCGCACGCGAGCGCGCGCAACACGGCCGCCTGCGCCGCCAGCCAGTCGAACCCGCGGGCGGCAAGCAACTCGTGCACGGTCGCCATGACTTGCGCGGCCTCGTCCGCGCGCGCATCGGCAAGCAGCAGGCGTGCACGTGCGGATTGCGCCATCTGCCATGTCTCGACCTGGCTCGACGTATCTTCCGGCGGCACCTCGGACACCAGCGATGCGAGCGCCCGCCCGACGCGATGCGCCTGCGTCGGTTTCCCGGCGTCGAGGTGAAGCCGGATGCCGGTCGCCATGCATGCAACGCGCAGCCGCAGCCATTGCCGGCTGCATGCGATGTGATCGGCCTCGTCGAGCAGTTCGTGCGCGCGCGCTTCGTGCCCGGCCTGGAACTGCAGCAATGCGGCGGTCTGCACGAACCTGAGCAGCGGCCCCAGCGAACACGCCTGCATCGCGATGTCGAAGCGGTCGACCTGCGCGTCGCGCACCTTTTGCCAGTCGTTCCATTCGTAGTAAATGGCCGACAGGTAACCGGCCGACAGCGCCGTTGCCGCCGACAGGCGCCCCGCCGCCCGCTCCGCGGCACGCAACGCCGTTTCGAACGTCTTCGACGCGTCGTGCAAACGGCCGGCGACGAACTCCGCGAGGCCGGACATGTTCTGGCGATACACGTTCGCAAACAGCGGTTCGTGGCCGGACGCCGCGCGCTCGGCCCGCGCCCGGAGGTCCAGCGCGTCGTCGAGGCGGCCCGCGTACCCGAGCCCGAAACTCAGCGCGGTCTGCCCGATCTGCTCGACCCACGAGCCGGACGGCGGGCCGGCCGCGAGTACGCGCTCGCCCAGGTGCAGCGCCTCGATGCTGCGATCCGACAGCGCGACGATCAGCGAGCGGACGGCCAGCAGCTCGGTCGCCGTGACGGCATCGGTGTCGAGCCGCCCCGCGTCGATGTCGGCTTCGAGCGCATCGAGTGCGTGCCGCGCGTCGATGATCTGCATCGCCAGTGCCAGCGCCCAGGCATGCGCGATCCGCAGCCGCAGCCGGCCTGCCAGCGCCTGCCCGGGCAGGCGCGACACCCAGTCGAGCACGGTGCGCACGTCGCTCGACGCGATCAGCTTCATCGCGCATGCCTCGACCCAGGCGGCAGCCGCGTCGAAATCGCCCGCTGCCAGCGCGTGCCGGACGGCGTCCGGCCACTGCCGCTCCGCCGCATACCACTCGCTCGCACGACGATTGAGCGTCGCCACCGCATCGGGCTCGCGCAGCGCCAGTTCCTCGCGCAGGTACTGCAGAAACAACGCGTGATAGCGATAACGCTGGCGGTCGCCATCGATCGACCGGATGAAGAGGTTATGCCCGATCAGCCATTCGAGGCAGCCGAGCGCATCGTCCCGGCCGGTCAGCGCATCGCACAGCGCCGGCGTCATCCGGTCCAGCACGGCCGTGTGCAGCAGGAAGCGACGGATCGCGTCCGGCACCTGCGTCATCACGTTCTCGTTCAGGTACGCGGCGATGCCGGCCCGGGCATGGCTGACCTGTTCGGCCACGCGCGCCGCATCGTTGTCGTCGTTCAATGCAAGCGCCGCGAGTTGCAGGCCCGACACCCAGCCCTCGGTGGCCGCGCGCAGGCGCTCCACGTTTTCCGCGTTGAGCGGCTTGCCGGCGATCAGCTCGAAGAACGAGCGCGTTTCGGTATCGTCGAAACGCAGGTCGTTCTCGTCGATTCGCACGAGCTGGTCGCGCGAATCGAAGTAGCTGAGCGGCAGCGCCGGTGCCGAACGGCACGACAGCACGACGTGAAGGTTCGACGGCGCGTAGCGCAGCAGACCGAACATCGCGTCGTGGATGACCGGCGACACGAGGCGATCGAAGTCGTCGAGCATCAGGAACAGTTCGACACCCGAACTTTCCAGCTCGTTGAGCAGTTCGTCGAACACGACCTTCAGCGGAATCAGTGCGCGGTCGCGCAGCATCTGCCGGGCATGCGCGCCGACCCCGCCCGTCGCGTCGACGATTGCCGCGACGACGTAGGACGAAAAGATCGACGCGTTGTCGTCGTCCTGGTCGAGGCTCACCCATGCGACCTTCCTGTCCGATTCGACCAGCGCGTTGCGCCATTCCGCCAGCAGCGTCGTCTTGCCGTACCCGGCAGGCGCGCAGACGAGCGTCAAACGGCGATCGAGGCCGCGGCGCAGCCGCCCGAGCCGCGTGATGCGCGACACGATCCCGCTGGCCGACGGCGGCGCGAGCTTGGTGCGCACGAGCACTTCGATCGTGTCGGCGTCCGCCGGGCTGGTTGATCGTCTGTTGTCCCTCGGCGTCATGCTGTTCACGTTCTCCTCGCGCACTGCGCGTATCCGCCTGCCCGGAATAAGCACCGCCGGCTGCCCGGCCGGATGCCCGGGCGCGGCGCTCGGCGCTCGGCGCTCGGCGCTCGGCGCTCGGCGCTCGGCGCTCGGCGCTCGGCGCTCGGCGCTCGGCGCTCGGCGCTCGGCGCTCCGCAACAGCATAGCGAGTCGGCGCCGGCCGTCAAAAGTAGGTGATGTCCGTACCGATCCGCCCGCTCGCGGCGCCGCGTCGCGGTCGGCTCCAAAGGACCCGCATTGTTCTTGAACGGGCGCACAATGTTCAGCCCCCCATTCGGGGGGTACCTCGCACGACAATGTCGTTTCATTCTGGCAACTCGGCATCGCGGGTGACCCGCGATGCCACCGACGCTGCGCTTTCCCCAGGAGCCGCCATGAACAGTCGCGACGCCGTCGCCGCGTTTTTTGACCGGTATCGCCGGCACGACATCGAAGGGATGCTCACGCTGTTCGCGCCGGATGCCACCCTCGACTACGTGCCGATCGGCGTGACCGGCCGGGCGGACGTGCAGGGCAAGGCCATCTGGGCGGCGCTGCTGGACGCATTTCCGGACCTGCACAACGAGGTCGACGCCATTCATGCGGACGACGCCGGCCGTCACGCCACCGCCGAAGTCACGATCGGCGGCACGCAGGTACGCGAATTCGCCGGCATCCAGAACCGCGGACGCACGTTCTCCCTCCGGCATGCGTTCGTGTTCGAGTTCGATACCGACGGCCGCATCGAGCGGCTCGCCGCCTACTGGGACAACGTCCGGCTCTTCGAGGATCTCGGCAAGACGACCCTCGGGTGACGTCCTCCGGACGATTCCGTTGTGCCGACCCGGCGCCGCACCGCAAGGGCGAGCGGCGCCCGGCGGAAACGCCGCACTCAGTCGGGCTCGTAGCGCTCGCGCAGCGCGCGCTTGTTGATCTTCCCGACGCTCGTCTTCTCGATCGCGTCGACGATCAGCAGGCGCTCCGGCACCGCATAGCGCGAGATCAGCCCGCGGTCGGCCACCTGCTTCACATGGGCCTGCAACTCCGCCGGCCCGACGCGGCCCACATGCTCGTCAGCCAGCACGACGAGCGCGAGCGGCCGCTCGCCCCACCGCGCGTCCTTCACGCCGATCACGGCCGATTCCCGGACGGCCGGATGGCGCGACAGGATGTCCTCGAGCTCGAGCGACGACACCCATTCGCCGCCCGTCTTGATCACGTCCTTGATCCGGTCCGTGATCTGCAGCCGACCGTCCTTGTCGATCACGCCGATGTCGTTCGTATGAAGATATCCGCCGGCCCACAGCGCGGCCGATGCCGCCCCGTCGCCGAGATAACCTTGCGTCGCCCACGGCATCCGCACGACGATTTCGCCCGCCGAGCGGCCGTCGTGCGGCACGTCGCGAAACTGGGCGTCGACAATGCGCAGGTCGACGAGCGGCAGCGGCAAGCCTGCCTTCGTCCGGCGCGCGATATCGTCGTCGTCCGTCGTGCAGCCGGCCCCGAGCGGCGGGTCGACCTGCGCGATCGTCATCAGCGGGCAGGTTTCGGACATGCCGTAACCCGTGTACACCTCGATGCCGCGCGCGAGTGCCGCCCGCGCCAGCCCCTCGGGCAGCGGCGAGCCGCCCACGATCACCTTCCACGACGACAGGTCGATCCCGGCCAGCGCCGGGCTGTCGAGGATCATCGCAAGCAGCGTCGGCACGCAGTGCGAGAACGTCACCGATTCGCGCGCGATCAATGCGAGCAATCCGTCCGGCGAATAGCGCCCCGGATAAACCTGCTTGAGGCCGAGCGCGGTCGCGATATACGGGATGCCCCAAGCGTGCACGTGGAACATCGGCGTGATCGGCATGTAGACGTCGTCACGATGGACGCGGCCGCGATCGCGCGCGCTCGACAACGCCGCCATGCCGGCCAGCGTGTGCAGCACGAGCTGACGATGGGTAAACGCCACGGCCTTCGGCAGCCCCGTGGTACCGGTCGTGTAGAACGTCGTCGCGCGGGTCTGTTCGTCGAAATCGGGGAACGCGAAATCCGGCGGGCTGGCGCTGACCCAATGCTCGTACTCGTCGACGAACCCGTCCGGAAGGTCGATCTCGGCTCCGTCGCCGATCAGCACGAACCGTCTCACCGTTTCGAGCCGGTCGCGAATGCCGGCGAGCATCGGCAGAAAGTCGCGATGCACCAGTGCAACCTGCGCGCCCGAATGATTGAGGCTGTACAGGAGCTGATCGGGAGACAGTCGAACGTTGGCGGTCATCAGCACCGCCCCCATCATCGGAATCGCGAAATAGCACTCGAGATAACGGTGGCTGTCCCAGTCCATCACCGCAACCGTATCTCCGGCCCCGACGCCGATCGATGACAACCCGCTGGCAAGTTGACCCAGACGATGGCGAAAGGTCCAGTAGTCGTGGCGCACCTGGTCGCCGTAAACGATTTCCTGTTCCGGCCGCGTCGCCAGCGGGGTGTGAAGCAATTGCTTGACCAGCAGCGGATACGTGGACGCGGACGGCAATGGCTCATCCCGGGAGCCGGAATGCGAAGGGTTCATGAGAGTCTCCGTGAGCGGCGACGTGGCCCGATTCAAGGTTTCTGGCGGCCATGCAGGCCGTCGTCGACGCCGGTTCGCGTCGGCCAGGGTGACAGTCAAGATACCGTACCGGCATGCGCCGGACACCCCCACGTTTGGGGGGACAAGCCGTCCTGGCGGATCGGCCATGCCGCGCCCGATCGCGCGGGTTGCACTCGCCCGGCCGGGCGCGAACCCACCTGATCGGGGGGGCAATTAATCCCGGCCGCGTTGTAAGATCTCCGGGCATGCTCGCGCGGCCTGGCGACATCGTCGTCTTCGCCTCGAAGTGCAAAGGAGACCTACCGAGCCGACTCAGAGGCATTCGTCGGTGGAGCACGGCCAATCGTCGACGCCCCGCCGATTCCTGAACCATGTCCAGTGAAAGGAGCAGTCATGACCACCGAGCCGCAGCAAACGGACAAGATCCCCTCGCCCGATCCGGCCGAGAACAATGCGTACTTTCCGTCTCCGTATTCGTTGTCGCAATACACGTCTTCAAAGACCGACTTCGACGGCGCGCATTACCCGAACCCGTACAAGGGCGGCAAGTGGAAGGTCCTGATGATCGCCACGGACGAACGCTACGTCCTGATGACGAACGGCAAGATGTTCTCGACCGGCAATCATCCGGTCGAGATGCTGCTGCCGATGCATCACATGGATCAGGCCGGCTTTGAAATCGATATCGCGACGCTTTCGGGCAATCCCGCCAAGCTGGAGCTGTGGGCCATGCCCGGCGACGACGAAGCCGTGCAGTCCACGTACCAGAAATACCTGACGAAGCTCAAGACGCCGCTCAAATTGTCCGACGTGCTCGAGAAGGACCTCGGCGCCGATTCGCCGTACATCGCGGTGTTCATTCCCGGCGGCCACGGCGTGCTCGCCGGGATTCCGCACAGCAAGGAGGTAAAGCGAACCCTCAAGTGGGCGCTCGACAACGACCGGCACATCATCACGCTGTGTCACGGCCCGGCGTGCCTGCTGTCGGCGGCCGTCGACGAGGATCCGCAAAACTATCCGTTCAAGGACTACGAGGTTTGCGTGTTCCCGGATGCCCTCGACAAGGGGCCGAATCTCGATATCGGGTACATGCCGGGCCCGCTGCCGTGGCTCGTCGCCGAGAGCCTCGAAAAACTCGGCGCCAAGGTGTTGAACAAGGACATGACGGGCCGGTGCCATCAGGACCGGAAACTGATCACGGGCGATAGCCCGCTTGCGTCCAACAACATCGGCAAACTGGCCGCCGCGGCACTGCTGAAGGAAGTCGGGAACTGACAACCGGCGCGCATCGCGCAATTGCACTGGTGTTACGCATCACCAGTGCAATTGCTGCCGTCATCGGCGCCGGCAACAGGCAACGGTTTCCCCCGCGACGCGTGTGCTCCGCGTTCGATCCGTTGGCGAAACCTTCGTCGAGCATGGGTGCGCTTCGATGTCGACTAAACCGCAATCCCCGATTTGATTGGCTTCGTTTGCTGCGTGTGCTCACGCAGCATCAGGGTCGGCGCCCCAGGATCCTTCGATAATACAGAGGATGCCGAACCATCGAAAAAAGTCATTCCCGCGTTATCTGCACAGCGCATCCCGAGCAGCCTGGAGTATTTCTTCCGACAGCGCCTCGTTATCGACCACGCGCGACATCATCAGCGCACCGATCATGGCTGACGCGGCCGCCAGCGACTTGCCACGCTTGCTTGCTTCCGTGCCGCCCAACTGTGCCTCGATGAGACCTACGAGACGTAGAAACCCGTCCGTCGCGACTTGCCGTGTACGCGAATCGGCTCTCGCCATATCTCCACCCAGCGCCGCAAACGGGCAGCCTATCGACATATTGTCTCGATGCGTGACCGACAGGTAACGCTCCGCAATCTCCCGGCGCGCCTCACGAGGCGGTTTCCCCTGCACGAACGCCTCGAGCGTCCCGTACAGCGTCGCGCTGGCGACATCGCATGCTTCCGCCACGAGATGGTCCTTCGACTCGAAGTGCCGATAGAACCCGCCTGGGGTCAAGCCTGCAGCCGACATGATGTCGGCAATCCCCGCACCAACCACGCCCTTCTCGCGAAACTCCCTTGCGGCGGTTTCCACGATCCGCTTGCGGGTCTCGCTTGCCTCTTCCCTGGACTTTCTCATATCGATCTTGCGCCTGGGCGCTCCGTGTAAAACTTCCCGTTGACACTTAGAGTGTATTCATACTCTAATTGGATGTCGACCATACTCTTATTTACCCAAGGGGGCGGAAGTGGGACAGGACTGGAAACATGGATACGTCCATACCAACGGCATTCGCATGCACTATGTGGAGCAGGGATCCGGGCCGCTGATCCTGCTCTGTCACGGGTGGCCTGAATCGTGGTTTTCGTGGCGCCATCAGATCGCGCCCTTGGCGCGGGCCGGGTACAGGGTCGTCGCAATGGATCAGCGAGGCTACGCCGACACCGATGCACCGCACGCAATCGACGCATACAACGTCCTGAATCTCGTTGCGGACCTGGTCGGCCTGGTTCATGCGTTGGGGGAAGAACACGCGATTCTCGTCGGGCACGATTGGGGATCCATGGTCGCAGCGCCCGCCGCACTGCTTCGTCCCGACATGTTCCGCAAACTGGCTTTGCTGAGCGTGCCGTACCTGCCGCGCCAGACACTGCGGCCGGCCGTCCGCTTTCAATTGCTCGCGCAAGAGCAGCATTTCTATCAACAGTATTTTCAGGAACCGGAACGGATCGAGCGCGAGCTCGAAGCCGATGTTCGACGCGCTTTGCTGGGCATTCTGTATTCGGCTTCGGGGCAGGCTCGCTCGAGTGAAAAACACCGCCATTCCAGCTTCGTCCGTTTCGACAAGGCCAGTCGTCTTGTCGACAGTCTCGTGTTCCCCGACGAGCAACCCGCCTGGCTGACGACGGAGGAACTCGACTACTTCACCGCACAGTTCAAGATGTCGGGTTTCCGGGGCGGCATCAACTGGTATCGGAACTTCGATCGGAACTGGGAGCTGACGCCGTTCCTGGACGGCGCGCGCATCCTCCAGCCCACGGTCTTCATCGCCGGTGAACTGGATGGCGTGCTGAAGATGGCAAAGGATGAATACGAGACGCTCGAACGTAACGTGCCCAACCTGAAGGGGAAACACCTGATCGCCGGAATCGGGCACTACGCGCAACAAGAAGCGCCGGACGCAGTCAATCAGCTGCTGCTGTCGTTCCTGTCCGACCGGGGATAGGGACGAAGCATATGGATCAGACTTCAAACAAACCCGATGCCGGCGCGCTACGTCGCGCCCGCATTCTGGGCGGCCCCCTGTTTCGAACGCTGCTGTCGCTCGGGGTCACCACCATGGCCGTATTGATCGCCCAGACGTTCGTCGGCGTGCTGGAGACGTGGTACGTGAGTTTTCTCGGTACTGATTCGTTGGTCGGCGTGTCGCTTGTCTTCCCGATCTCGATGTTGATGACGATGATGTCCAACGGCGGCATTGGAGGTGGCGTCGCGTCCGCCGTGGCTCGAGCAATTGGCGGCGGCAAACGGCGCGATGCCGATGCGCTCGTCCTGCATGCGGTTGTCGTGGCCGTGGCGCTCGGCTGCCTCTTCACGATATCGGCGTGGTGCTACGGTCCCGAGTTGTATACCGCACTCGGCGGCCGGGGGCCGGGACTCGCCGCGGCGGTGACCTATTCGAACTACGTATTCGCCGGCGCCATACCGGTCTGGATCGTCAACTTACTGTGCGCAGCCCTGCGAGGCAGCGGGAACGTCAAGATTCCCGCGATCACGACCTTCGCCGGCGCGCTGGTGCTGATTCCGCTTTCGCCTTTGCTGATTTTCGGCATGGGCCCCGTACCCGGCCTGGGCATTGCCGGTGCGGGTATTGCCGTCTCCCTCTATTACAGCATCGCCGCCGTCGCGCTCCTGATCTACATGGCCAGGGGGCACGCCGGATTGGTCCTGACGCGCGCGCCGCTGAATCTGCGTTTCTTTTCGGACATTCTTCGGGTTGGTGCGCTCTCGTCGATAGGCGCACTGCAACTGAATCTGATGGTCGTATTGCTGACCGCGGTGGTCGGGCGTTTTGGCCAGGCTGCGCTGGCCGGCTACGGCATCGCTTCACGACTCGACTACGTCTTGATCCCGCTGCTGTTCGGTCTAGGTACCGCCGTGCTGACCGTCGTCGGGACATGCATGGGAGCGGGCGACGTCGCGCGGGCCCGACGAGCCACCTGGCTCGGTATTGCGATGGGAGCCGGCTTCACGCAGATCATCGGGTTGGTCGTCGCCATTCATCCCCCCGTCTGGCTGGGTCTGTTCACGCATGACACGGCCACGACACACTTCGGAATCCTATATTTGAGGACCATCGCGCCACTCTACGGTCTGGTCGGCGTGTCTTTCATCCTCTCGTTCGCGGCTCAGGGTATCGGCCGTCCTTTCTGGACAATCCTGGGTGGAACGGCCCGCTTGCTCATTGCGGCCGGCGGTGGATGGCTGGCCGTCAATCAGCTGGGTGGCGGCATGGGGACGCTGTCCGCCTTCGTCGCGGCGGGAACGATCGGTTCAGCGCTGGTATGCGCGGCCACGATGGTGCCCAAACGTATCTGGACTCGGGTCGAGGTGTGACGGATCGCGCAACGACCCGCCGTTATTGATCGGCTATATCTGGAGAATTGTGAAATGAATCGTACCGTCATCGCTGGTTATGTGCGCACGCCTTTCGCATTTGCACGCAAGGGCCCCTTTCACGCAACGCGGCCGGATGATCTCGCCGCCGTCGCACTTGCCGAACTGGTCCGACGCAGCGGAATCGATCCACACCTGATCGAGGATGTACTGATGGGGTGCGCCTATCCCGAGGGCGCTCAGGGCGACAACGTCGCACGTATCGCATCGCTGCTCGCCGGACTGCCCGTTCAAATCGGTGCCGCGACGGTCAATCGCTTTTGCGGCTCGTCGATGTATGCCATCCACATGGCGGCCGGACAGATAGCCATCGGTGCCGGCGAAGCGTTCATCGCGGCCGGTGTCGAGAGCATGACGATGGTGCCGCAAGGCGGCTTGTCGGCGTCTCCGAATCCGCGTTTCGCGTCGAGAGAACATCCCGATGCAGACGTTCCGACCCAGGCGTACACGCCAATGGGCGTCACTGCCGAAAACGTGGCGGCACGCTGGGCTATTTCGCGTGAGCAACAAGACGCGTTCGCCGTCGAGTCTCAGCGCAAGGCGTCACGTGCGCAAGCCGAAGGTCGGCTGGACGATGAGCTCGTGCCGGTTATCACGCCCGATGGCACCGTGGTCGATCGCGATCTTTGTCTGCGTCCGCAGACTTCGCTCGAAGGGCTCGCCGCGCTGAAACCTGCGTTCGGGGAAGGCGGTACCGTCACGGCTGGTACTGCCTCGCCTTTGACGGATGGTGCCGTTGCCGTACTCGTCACGTCGGAAGCATTCGCGCGACAGCATGGGCTCGACATGCTCGCCCGCGTACGGTCGACCGCAATTGCGGGCCTTGAACCCGAAATCATGGGGATGGGGCCGGTACACGCGACCCGCAAGGCACTTGCGCGTGCCGGCTTGCGCATCGAGGACATGGATGTGATCGAAATCAACGAAGCCTTTGCCTCGCAAGCGATCGCATGCATGCGCGAGCTCGGCATCCATCCCGATCGAACCAATATCGACGGCGGAGCAATCGCGCTTGGCCATCCGCTCGGCGCAACAGGCGCACGGATCACGGCCAAGGCGGCGACGCTACTGCGTCGTGTCAATGGTCGTTACGCGCTTGCCACGCAGTGTATCGGTGGCGGACAAGGGATCGCGACTGTTCTCGAAGCGTTGTAGTCACCCGTTCGGTACTCGCCCTGCGGGCTGCGGCGCTCCGCGCGCGGCTTTGAACGTGGGGCGAAGCGACCGCCACCGACATCCATGTCGCTGCCGGCAACCAGCATCCGCACTGCGTGTTCATTTTCTCGCCGTGCAAGGGCGTATCTGGCAGACGTGTGAAGCACGGAAGGAAGGCCCGGTGGAACTCATCGTGTTCGAGAACGTGCCACGGCTGGCGACGCGGGCGCCACCTGCTCGACCAGATTGGGCAGATCCTGCGCCACTGCGACTACGCCGTGAACGAGGCGACACACGACTGCGGCGAGATCGGCGGTCTCGCGCAGAGCCGGAAAGCGACTTATCCCCATCCGGCGAGCGGTTTCGAAGCATCAATCACCGCGCGAATGCCGAGGTAGCACCCAGAGCATCCGTCCCACTGCCTCGGCCTGGTTCCGGGTGTGCGTCTTCTCGTAGATCGCGCGCAACTGGGTGCGAATGGTCGCGAGCGACACACCCGCGCTGGCCGCGCATTCGTCCGGCGTCTTGCCACCGATCAACGCTTCGGCGACGGCGGCTTCCGCGCTCGACAGGCCGAACGCCTGTCGTAGCTGTTGCGCGGCGACGAGCGGCGCCCCGCTACGTTGCCTGGCCGTGACCAGCAGCGTCGCATCGCCGAGAACGGCATGCCGCCCGTGTCCGGACAAGGCGGCGATGCTCAGAAAGACTTCGTGCGCGGCGTTCACGGTGCTGGACAGGGCCAGACTCTCGCTTTTGCGGGTTTTCGCGACACGCCCCAGCGCCGCCTTGAGCGCGTCATTCTGAGGCGCACTTACCGCGCCGAGATGACCGTTCTCGAGCTTGATCCAGGTGGCCGCGCGAAGCATCGCTTCGGCCGCCCTGTTGACGAACACGATGCGTGCATGCCGGTCCAGCGCGAAGACGGACAGGCCCAGTTCCTCCATCAGTTCGGTGCCGAGTGCCGCATCGTGATGCAATACCCTGGCGTCCTGCCACAGGTTGATCGAACGTTGCAGATGCCCGGCCATGCCGGTCAGCGTCGCACGCTCTTCCGGTGAATAGGGCGGGCGCCCGTGCGCGCGCAACAGCCCGAGCAAGATGTTGTCGCTACCGGGGCGGGCGAACCGAATGCCCATCAGATAGCGAATGCCCGACGGAATCTGATAGTCCTGGAAGAATTCGCTGCGTTCGATATCGCGCTCGGTCAGGTGATCCTGGCAACAAACGAATTCGCCTAGCGGCGCATTCTCCACGAAGCCTCGGCGTGGATCGAGCGCGCCGTAATACTGGTCGTAGAGCGCGACGATCTCGTCGAATTCCGCGCGCGGTGAATAAATCGAGAATTTCGGCGCATTGCGTGCGACGTCCCAACTGAACATGTGAAATACATTTGCACCGAGGCTTTCGGATACCCGGTGAAAGACTTCGAGAAAACCATCCGGATGCAGCGCGGCCTCGTAGAGGTCCCCGATGAGTTGGTCACGGTGCATGCTCCCCCCCGTCGCTTCGCGATCTTCGTATGTTGATTTTGTCTGACGATATTGCTTCGAATACCGAATGTTTTCAGGCTAACACAGGTTATTTGCATGCAGTGCCATGTTATTTCCTGATTTTCATCCACCTGAATGATGATCAAAAAAAATGGCTTTGCGAGAATCCCGGCCATTCAGCGTGCATCAGCAGTGCATATGGCACGTATCAACCAGCAGGCTCCCGGGGGAAAAAACAATGAAGCTCACACCTGTCGTATCCGGTATTGCAGTGCTCGTCCTGTCGGCTTGCGGCGGCGGTAGCAGTTCGTCCTCGTCGCCTGCCGAACCAACAGCACAGACGGTCAGCGGGGTCGCGGCCGCCGGCGCGGCGATGCAGGGTTCCACCGTGAAGCTGGTCGATGCCACCGGCAAAGCGGTTGACTGCCCGGCCGATGCGTCGACCGGCGCGTTTCATTGCACCGTAACGGGCTTGAGCGCGCCGTTCGCATTGTCCGCGTACGGCAACGTCGCCGATTCGCAAGCCACGCTGATCGCACTCAGCGCGAAAGCCGGCACGCAGACCATCAACATCACGCCGATCACGAACGCAATCGCCGCCACGATCGTCGGCGACAACCCGACGAAGCTGCTCGCCGACACCGGCTTGCTGCAGAGCAAAGTCACAGCGCAGGCAGTTGCGAGCACCGTGCAAGCGTATTCGTCTGCGCTATCGGACCTGCTGGCCGCGACCGGCAATACGGGTGTCGACCTGATTTCCGGCCCGCTGACCGCCGGCGCACCGGGCCTCGACCGGCTGCTCGACCAGGTGAAGGTCAACGTGCTGCCGGATGGCGGCGTCCAGATCAGCTCGGTGGCAGGCGCGTCCAGCGATACGCCGGTACAGCTTCAGCTCGCACCTGGTGTCGCGCCGCAGGCCAGCGACAAGGCGAGTCTGCCGGCCGCCGCGACCATCAACGGTGCAGTAGTGTCGAATTTGCCGAGCGCCAGCGATCTGGCAGCATTGCAGACCGCACTCAACCAGTGCTTCGCCGGCTCGACCGGCACCGCGCGCACGGGCGGCAGCGTAGCGGCGTGCGGCCGGATCTTCGTGGACGACGTCGCATCGAGTGCGCTGAACGGCGGCGTGCCGGCTGCATATCTCAACAACGGGATGTCGGCCGACCAGGAGTTCGGTGCGGTGGCCGGCAGAACGCCGGGGATCGTGGCCGACGATGCAATGAACAACGCCAGCTTCAGCTTGCCGGAAGTCATCCGCGTCGTTGCCGGTGACACGATGTGGGTCAAGCTCGCGTGGACGCGCAGCGACGGCATTCGCGACGGCATGCAGCAGCACGTGCAGCTGGCGGTGCGGGCGGGCAGTCTCGCGAGCGGCGACAACGGCTGGCGCGTGGTCGGCAATCAGCGCGCGGTACTGACCAAGGTGAACGCGAACGCGCAAAAATGGGACTGGCTGAATCCGGCCAACCCGTCGACGGGAACCAATGCATTCGTCGATTCGCTCAACCTCCAGGTGGGCGCTGTCGATGCGACCGGTACCGCCGTGGACTTCGCGATCGTGAACGGCCCCGGCTTGCGCAACGGCGTGTTCCTGCAGCCGTCGAGCGGCACCTGCGACACCTTGAACATCCGGGCGCAGATCGCGAGCGGGCAGACGCCGGCGCAGCTTGCCGCACTGGCGAAGAATGCGCTGTGCCGCAACAATTTCCGCCTCGCCGGCGTCGCGCAGGATCCGGCCACCCAGAGCCAGTTCACGTGGCCCGGCGACGCGCCGCGCAACAATACCGCGTGGGCGAAACCGCAACTGAGTGCCGCCGAGCTGGCCGACATCAAGCCGTTCAGCGCCTATACGATCGACGTATATCAGAACGGCAACACGTCGACACCAGCCAAACACTACACGGTTCGGTTGCGTACGCCGTCGCCGCTTCCCGAAGCGCTGCGCCAGTACGCATGGCACAAGCTGGCGCAATCCACGCGTGACAAGCTGACGCCGGGCACTGCCGATACATTCGTGGGCGGTACGACCTTTCCGCTGGCCTGGACGTCGAAAGCCGGACTGCCGTTCGTCAAGCGCGGCAACGTGCAGATTCGCGCAACCGCGGCCGGGCAGACGGCGGCGACGTTCGTCAACGGTTCGGCATCGGCGTTGCCGGTCCAGCCGGGCGCTGCGGTGACGCTCAACGTGCCGGGCGACCAGGGCGTGGCGTTTCCGTCGGTCGCCGGCTGGACCGGCAGCACGGACTTCTCGTTCGTGAATTTGAACTGGTCCGATCCGGTCGACACGCTCTTTACCGAGTCCTTCGAGTACGACCGGTAACGGGAGGCCCAAAATCGGCGCTCGCTGATGGTCCCGTGCATGCCGGATCACCTTGGTTGTGTCCGGCTGCGAGGAAAACGGCGAGCGTCGCGTCGAACCCGGCTCCGTGTCGTCGAGTAGCGGGGTCGTCTCTCCCGAGCCGTACGAAGACAGCGAGCGGACATTCCGTGAAGCGATGCCTCTCGCCCGGCTCACTCGTGATGGGTCCAAGTCCCCCTGAACAAGCGACGAGCATTCGCGGCATTTCCGGCACGACAGAAACGACTCGAAACCATGAGTGCCGCCGCCCTCCCCGCGACTCGCTCACTGGCCGCAATGATCCGCGCGGATACAGGTCAAACCGATAACCGCCGATAAAGGCGAGCTATCGCAAAAACGGCGCTAACGCTTCGGAAGCTTCGGAGAACTGCTTTTCGAGGAAGTCGAGCAATGTGCGCACGCGCGGTGCCATATAAAGCGTGCGTTGAAAGAGTGCGTTCACCGGCACGTCCGGGCAACGCCACTCCGGCAGGAGCAGCTTCAGCCGCCCGGCCTGCAGATCTGCGCCGATGTCCCAGATCGACTTCATGGCCACGCCGCGACCCTCTATCGCCCATTCGCGGGCAAGCGAACCGTCGTTCGTTTGACGTGAACTGTCGAGCGGCGCCGTGAACAATGCGGTCTCACCGTCGCGCGCGAAACGCCAGTTGTTCGCCGCGCCCGCTGCCGAAGAAAGTACGACGAACCGATGTTCGCGCAAATCGTCGGGATGGTTCGGCATACCGTGCGCGGCAATGTAGTCGGGCGACGCACATAGTGCACGGCGATTGTCGGCCATGCGCTTGGCGACCATCGAACTGTCGGCCGGCACGCCGAAGCGGATCGCGAGATCGATGTCGTCCTGCAGCAAATGTGACAGCGAATCGGACAGGACCAGCGTCAGTGTGACGTTCGGGTGGCGTTCGTTGAATTCGTCGAGCCATCGACGTAGCACGGTGCGTCCGAAATCGGACGTCGCCGACACGCGCAACGCCCCACTCACCGACGCCCGTCCGGCCTGCAACGCAGCGCGCGCATCTTCCAGGGTTTGCAGCGCATGCTGGCAATGTACGAGATACAGGCGACCTTCGTCGGTGAGGCGCAGCTTGCGGGTCGACCGCTCGAACAGCTGAGTATGGAGTTCTCCCTCGAGCTTCACGAGCCGGGCGCTCGCCGCGGCGGGAGAGAGGCCGAGCTTTCTGCCGGCAGCCGACAGACTGCCTTGGCTTGCCGTTTCAACAAAGAGGCGAATATCACCGAGATTGTCCATGATCGCGTCACGCGAAAATAATGATGGGTTGTGCCGCGCGATGCCCCGCGTGGGCCCCGGCATGGTAACGCGATGCAGATCGAATCAGGAAAAGCCGACCGGCGGGGTCGGCCCCATGCCCATTTACCTGGCGACCACGCCGAGCTGCTGGAGGAACGTCAGATTGTCCTCGAGATGCCAGTTGTCGGTGATCTTGCCGTCGCGAACGCGATAGATGTCCGTCGCGATGAAGTCGACCACCTGCCCCTTTCCCTGCACGCCGTTGAAGCTGCCCGTGAAGTGACCGGTGAAGTGCAGATGGGTGATGACACGGTCGCCCGCGACGATCATCTGTTCGACCTCGGCGTGAACGTCCGGCACGGCACCATGGAAACCCTTCGATGCCGCGAGTGGCCCCGCGATGCCCTGCGGCCGGCCGGCGGGCAAAGTGCGGTCGGTGAAATCGGCCGCCAGTGCCTCGCGCGCCTGTGCCTCGTCACCCGTGCTCCAGAAGGTATCGTAAAGGCGCGCCGCACGGATCTGTTGCTCGGCCTGATGCTTCGACAGACTCTTGTCGACAATCAGCGTTTTCGGCTGCACGAGATTGTCGTCGGTGGCGGAAACGGCAGGCAATGCGGCAGCAGCTGTGGCGGCGGCCAACGCGATGCGGGAAACGACGGAAACGACGGTGCTGGTTTTCATGTCAGGCTCCTATGCGGTGTGCTCGAAAAACGAAATGAATCCGGAAATGACGCGACTTTGAATGTTCAGGCGGGAATGCGTGCTGCGCGATCGAATCAGTGCGCAGCCGCTCGGGCAGTACCCTAGATCGTCTCGCTTTCGCGTACCGTAATCGGGCTTTTCAGGACGAACCGTGCAATGTCGTCCTTGCGCATGAACGCAACGCCGGGATGACTCTTCGCATAACGCAGAAACGCGTCCCATGCACGTGTCATCTGCGGCGTTCCGCTGATACGGTCATGCGCGCTGATCGACATCATGCGTCGACGCGATCCCGCCTCTTCGTACAGCTGATCGAAATCGAACTTGATCTGTTCGAGGAATTTTTCCGGAGAGTAATTGCGGCCCTCGACCAGCAGGATGTCGTTATTGCGCAGTGTGTACGGAACCACAACGAAATCCTTGCCGTTGACCTTTTCGATGAACGGCTCGTCACGGCTCGTATCGTCGATGTGATAGACGTAGCCGAGCTCCTGCAGCAACGACAGTGTGTTCGGGCCGCGTCGCAGCCAGTTCGCGTTATAGCCGATCGGGCGTTGACCTGTTACCTCTTCCACCATCGATCGCGCCTGGATCAGGAACTCGCGCTCCTGTGGCCGCGACATCGCGTACTGCGAGTTCCACGTCGGCCCGTGGCCCGAAGCCTCATGGCCACGCGCCACGATCTCCCGGGCAATCTCCGGATGCCGCTTCGCCGCCTCGCCGATCATATGAGCCGTCACCTTCACGTCGTGACGATCCCAGAGATCCAGCATCCGGGGAATCCCTTCGCGGTATCCATACGCAAACCACGCTTCGGCGGCCAGGTCGGCGGGGACACTCGCCGGGAAATCGACCTTCGGGAACGGATTGTCGGCCCCCTTCGGGGGCTGCCCGCCCGCCTCGAACTGCATCGAGATTGAAATGACCAGCCGCGCGCCGTCAGGCCAGAATTCTCCCCGCCCGGGCGCAGCTGCCGCGTTCGATTGGGAATGACTCGTTTGCGCGTCGACCTGCGCCGTTTGAAGCATCGCACCGACGGCGAAAGCACCCGCGCCGACACCGGCCTTGGTCAGGAAGGAACGGCGCGTCGGCTGATCCGGCGCCTGATTGACTGAATCACGATCCGTTTGATCGACCTGAATTGCCATAGTTGAACTCCTCACGACGCACAAGCGCGTCTCTGTCACCGCATTGCGGTGCGTGATGACGAATGAACAGATATTGAATGTCGCGCCAAACCGTGCGCGTGGAATGAATTCTCGGCAAACGCCCATATTTTGAAAATGGGCCTTGAAATGAATAGACTTTCAATCCAGACCAAAAAATTCGGATCCCACCGAAACCGGTCAGGCAAACTCGGCATGCGTCTCGTCAATGCCTCGCCACCCGCCGGTAAATCGCGGTGAGCAACGCAGCCGCCAAAGCACTCAGTGCCAGCAACATGGTCGGCTCGATCGCATCGTGATGACGGTCTTTCAACCACCCGAACGCGATCGGTCCGGCGAAGCCCGCAAGGTTTCCGAAACAATTGATCGTCGCGATCCCCGCTGCCGCGGCCGTGCCGGTCAATCGCATGGTCGGCAGATGCCAGAACAGAGGCAATGCGGTCAGCGTGCCCGCAGCGGCGAGTGAAAGCCCCGCGATCACTACCGGCAGAGCGCCGCTGAACGATGCGCTCAAAATGAAACCAACCGATGCCACACCGGCGCCGCCTACGACATAGGCCGCCCAGTTACCCGCACGGTCCGCGCTACGTGCGCCGACATTCATCGCCAGCACCGCAATCAAATACGGAATCGCACTGCAAACGCCGATCCATGACAGTTTCGTCAGACCCGTGTCCTTCACGAGCGTCGGAAGCCAAAAGCCGATTCCGTACAGACCGACGAGCAGCAGGAAATAAATCGTCGTCAGCAACACCATCTCCGATGCCGACAACCTGGATGCGCGCTGCGTCTCCTCGGCACGACCTGCATTGACATCGAGGCCTCGCAACACCGCATCCGCCTCTTCCGGCGACAGCCAGCGGGCATCGTTCGGGCGGCTCGGTAGCAGATAATGCACGGCGAGACCCACGACGACCGTCGGCAAGCCTTCAATTACAAACGTCCATTGCCATCCGGACAGCGCCGCGAATCCGTCGAGATTCGTCATGATCCAACCCGACAGCATGTTGCCGACAATGCCTGCGACCGCCGTCGCGCTCATGAACAACGTCGTCATCCGGCCGCGCCGGTGAGCAGGAAACCAGTAGGTCAGGTACAGCACGATGCCAGGGAAAAATCCGGCCTCCGCTACGCCAAGGACCAACCGCTGCAGATAGAAAGTGGCGGGAGAATGTACCCACGCCGCCGCGGCCGAAACGATCCCCCAGGTCACCATGATGCGGGCAATCCACACGCGCGCGCCCACACGATGCAGCATGAGGTTGCTCGGTACCTCGAACAAGAAATAGCCGACGAAGAATATGCCCGCGCCGATACCGTAGACGGTGTCGCTCAATCCAAGATCACCTGCCATCTGCAGTTTCGCGGCCCCGACGTTAACCCGGTCGAGATACGCAAGAACCTGAGCCACCAGTAGCAACGGCATCAGCTTCCAACCGATGCGTCGATAAAGTGCGTCGAGATCCGCGGGCGACGAGTGTGCCGAGATTGCTTTTCGTTCGTCGGGTGTCTCACACCCGGTGCTGCGCATGATGTCCATTTCAGTCTCCATGAATTGTTGTTAGCACTTGCCACGTCATGCAGAAGCACCCGTCTCGGCGTGGGTCCCGTCACGAACGGTCTTGATGTACGGCGCGCCGCTGAAATCGCAGACGAGTACGCAGCACTGCCAGCCGAACGCCGGCTGGATACGCTCGACGTCGTCTCGCACGACGTCGTGAATCAGCCTCCCCATTTCGTGCAGTACCGGCTCGCTCCTGGGCTTCGTCAGCAACAGCCTGACGACGACGAATTCGTTTGTCGGATCATCTCCGGACAAGAACTGTTCGGCCGTATAGATGCGGCTCTTCAATTCGGCGAGCAAAGCATGTCCTTGTGCCGCGAGCCGTTCGTGCAACGTACTCGTCAAGGATCGGAAATCGATCAGTCTCGCAATCCCGGGCGTGGATTCGATGATCAGGTGCGGCATGTCTTCACCTCTGTTGAAAGAATGCGTGGATGAGAGGTTAGGATTCGGATCACCTGATGTAAATTTATGTTTTACGTATCGATTCATTAGCCCCTGTTATGTATTCAGCCATCGATCTTCGCCTGCTGCGCAGCTTCATTGCGGTCGCACGCTCGGGCAGTGTGACCCGCGGGGCAGCCCGGCTGCATTTGACTCAATCGGCACTCTCGCAGCACCTCCGTGAGCTCGCGGATCTGCTCGGCGTGACGCTGTTCGACCGGGTGGGTCGCGGCATTCTGCTCACTCAAGCGGGTGCGGACCTGTTCGCGGAAGTCGAGCCGATCCTGGAAAAACTCGACGTGACGCTTGCCAACGTCCGGAACCGCTCGCTCGAAGTTCAGGGCACATTGCGCATTGGTGCGATCGACACCTACGCAAGATCGCTCGTGATACCGACCATATCGACGCTACTCGCCCGGCATTCTCAGCTGCGCGTGTCCGTTCACGAACTCCCGGCCGCGGCGATCGATCAAGGGCTGATCGAAACTGAACTGGATATCGGCGTGTCGTTCTCTCACTTGTCGAATGCGGACATCGAGCAGAGAACGTTGTTCACGGAACGGCTGGCGCTCGTCCGGCGATCTACCCGTCGCAGGGCCGGAAAGACCGTCAGCCTGCAAGAAGTTGCGCGCCAGCCGCTCGCGCTGCTGAATCGGACATTCGCCATGCGCGGGCAAATCGACGCCGCATGTGCGAATGCAAACATTGCGCTGGACGTTCGCGTAGAAGCTGCCAATGTCGATTCGCTGATACGGCTCATCGAGCATGCCGACTACGCAACAATCGCGAGCCCGCTGGCAGTGCAGGCCGGCTCGCGAATCGAAACGACGACTATCTCGGACGACGGCCTGGCGCGCATCGCTGCGTTGCGCTGGCGCCGCGGCAGGACCTTTACACCCGCCATGGAACGTTTTGAAGAAGCGATGTGGCAAACGATCCGTTCGTCTGGCCTGGAAACGCCAGACGACGATTCGGTACGCATGTCGGAGCCGTCCCGCCGTCCACGTATTCGACAGCGCTGACGGCATCCTGAACACGCCCGTGGCGTAGGCGGAACGGCTGTTCAGGAAGCGGATACTCCCCTTCGCCCCGACTCCGGGCGGACGTGAGTGATTCACGAAGGAATTCCGCGAAAACGCGGACGCGCGGTACCAGCTGAAGCTACGGGAACTGACCGACTATCGGTACGATCCACGCGCGCCCGGGTTGTCCCGGCGCAGGGTGCTATGCGATCGCGCCACCACCGTCCACCAGCACCGTCGAACCCGTCGCATAAGGAGTCGACGCGAGGTAGAGCACGGCGTTCGCGACGTCCTCGGGTTGTCCAACTCGACCGGCCGGCAATCGCGCCGCGGCGCCTTCGTACATCCGGTCGCGCGCTTCCGCATCGATCTTCGACCAGAGAGGTGTCGCGATCAGGCCCGGGGATACCGTGTTGACACGTACCGGTGCAAGTTCAAGCGCAAGGCCTCTCGCCAACGATTCAAGCGCTGCGTTGATCGCGCCTTGCAAGACCGAATTCTTGCTCGGCCGCACGCTCAGAAATCCCGACACAAACGTCAGGGAACCACCTTGCCGAATGCGGACGGCCCGTGCGATGCGATACGCTCCCCAGAACTTGCTGTCCATCGCCGCATAGGCGTCATCAAGCTCCAGACCACGCACCGGGCCCGTGGCTGTCTGGGCGGCCGATACGACAACGTGGTCGAATTCGCCCGCCGAATCGAGAAATGCACGGACGCTCGCGTCGTCGGTAATGTCCATCACGCCGGTGCTCACGCCATAACCGATCCTGTCTTTGCTCGCCGCCAGCCTGGCCGCATCGCGCGATGCAATCGTCACTGTCGCTCCGGCCTCCGCAAATGCACGTGCGGTCGCTTCACCTATCCCGGAGCTTCCGCCAATCACCAACACCCTTTGATCATTGAGTTTCATCACCCGTTTCCTCCGTTAAGAATCTGTCCTTCGAACACTACCGACGATGGCACTGCCGGCAACGCACCATCGTGGAAAGCCGGGTGCGACATCCTGCCTGCATGCCAAAGCTGTAAAAAGATGCGCCCGCCCTCTGCATGCACCGCTTCTGTCACATTACGCCAGCCTTCGATCTGCGCGTCACAGTCCGACATACCGATTCAAGCATTCTTGATATCACCTTGATCATTGGTTGCGAGTGTCGTCACGAACTCGACGCAAACGCCCGGAGCAATAGACACGAACAGCTGTCGCTCGTTGGACAACGGCACGTCGCTCAATGTGTAGTCGATCCGCCTGGTGGTCAGCCGCTCGATCAACGCCTCCCATTCGCGGCGCGCGTCGATGCGCAGCGCAATATGATCGATACGCGGTGTGCTACGACCTTTCTGCGCAGGAAGCGTCGCGCGCGTAACGTGAATCATCGGGTGACGATCGAGGTACAGCCAATAGCCGTCCACGCTGAACGGCGGTCGGGGCCCGGTATCGAGACCAACAACCTCATCGAAAAAGCAACGGGTACCGTCGATGTCATCGGTAACGATGGTGGCGTGGTCGAAATGCATGGCTCATGCCTGTACGAGGGTGCGATGTCGTATTTTGTTGCCCCCGGTCGATCTTGATAATTGGCTTTGCGATTGAATGATTTTCAACGATGGCAAGAAGATGGGAAGTGCATGTTTCCACGCTCCCGATCAGCCTGGTCAGTGGCCGGGAAGATACGGGAAGGTCAACGGAAAATGAAAACGGGTGCAGACCATGGTCTGCACCCGTTACGTCCCTTCCGCATCCCGGTATACCCCGTCACGAATCGGTGGTGACTGTAGCGCGATTCCGTCACGGGATCGGCTGCGGTGATCAAGCCAGGATTGCTCGTCCCGGTGTGATTCGCGACCTCGGTCAGACATCTCAAGGTGGCTGCGCGATCGACGGCCGCACCTCGCGACACGCCGGTAATGGCATCAGCCAAGTAATTCGCAAGCGCATCGAAGAACACTTTGGCTGGTGCAAGACCGTCGGCCGGATTTGGCAGTCCACGTATCGCGGCATCAAACGGGTCGACCAGCACTTCAAGCTGACGATGCTGGCGAGCAACCTAACTCGAATAGCTCGAATACTGGAAGCGATGCCGCTGGGAGTGGCACGATGAGCCGCCCAGGCGCAGCCGTTGCGCGGCAACGCGTCGGTTGGCCCGCTGACAAGCGGGGCATCCGGCACGATCCGCCAGCGACTCAACGGCCAATTGCATACGAAACCCATTTAAGTAGCGCCTCGGTCGTCACAACGAGGCGTTTTTCAACAGCCTGCTAGAAGTCCCCGGGTTTCGCAATCGGCCGAAGCGTAGCAGCATCGTCCGGCAGGAGATAGCGCTCCTTGATCGACTTTTCTTTCGCCGCCTCGAATTCCTGCTCGTAGTTCTGGTAATTTCCGTACAACTTTCTCATCTTGCTTTTCGAATACGGAATCTTCGTGTCGTAGATCAGACCGCAACCCGTTTCCTGGTCGGTCATGTAGGTCGCGGACGGCACCTGAATCCAGGGTGGACGGACTCCTCCCTCCATGTTTCCAGTTACCAGATCGCGCACCACGGCCTTACCGTTGCGGACGACCCTCGGCGCCTTCGGCATGGTCTCGCCGTTCCGCACCCATCTATCCATCCCGTCAAGGATTGCCGATACGACGTCCTCCACCGGCTCGTCATAGAGCGTTCGGCAACGCGGATCGTTACCCTTGCCGATATCGGCGGCCACCCACTCCTTCTCACCCGTGCCGAGATCGGCCTTTCGCAAGTGCGGCATGCCCGTGACTTCGTAATAACGAAGCTTGGGGCTGTCGGTGTCCGGCGGCAGCGGAATACCGGCGAGCACATCGTGCATCAATTCGGATTCGCTGAAGACCGTCACGAACGGTGCGTCGTCCGGCATCTTGCGCGGAACGCGAATGGATTCGCCCCCCACCTCGCCATAGGCCATGCGCCCCGCCATGTACGCGTCGATCAAAGGACGACCGTCAGGCATCCGCCATTGCTGGTGGCGCCCCTGGTCGAGATAGTCCATCCATACTTGCGCCGTCACGGCCCAACTATCGACATAGACCCGCCGAACCTTCAGTGGCGCGAGCGGACTTTGCGGCGTATCGGACTTCAGCACCAGCGCCAATTGCGCACCGATGCCTTGCGATTGCGGAATGAACGGGTTCGGCACGTTGCCCAGCACGAAATGCTCGGGATCGTAATACACGCCCAGCGGCGCATAACGCGCGTAGTCGAAGCGACGCATGAAGTCGAAATTGACGATGTTTCCATACAACGCGATCTGGTCCGCCTGCTCCTTCGGCGTGTCCGATATGAACTTCGGATCGACCGCCGGCTTGTTGCTATTGAGCGTGTATCCCACGTAGGCGTATCCGCGACTCAGCAGATATTTCCGGGTAAGGATCCAGCCGGCGCCGCGCTCTCCGAACCAGCTGAACGGCTCGATTATCACGGTTCCATTGAAGCGGGCCGGGTCGGTCGGTGCGCGGACGAGAATCCGTGTCAGGTACGGCGCCTGGAACATCGTCTTCCCCGTCGCGGTAATGACCGGGGCGATACCGGATAGGTAGTATTCCTTCTCGGTGTACCCGTATCTGGCCAGATCGATATATTCGGTTCCAGGGCGGGAAGCCGACGACAGAGGCAGCTTACCGGAGGGTGGAACTTCGACGACGGTGGGCATTTGCGGGACCTCCGCGCGAACCGGTGCGGCCGTACCTGCCACGATCCAAACTCCCATCAAGACAACGTATCGGGTTTTCTCTATCAGACGGTGCATGTGAATGTTTCCACTGTTGATGAGCATGGTCACTGCGCGAAACACGTGACCCACGGCGTCGCTTCACGAATGTCTTTCGGGCATTCCACGCCACGCTGCGACGAAAGCGCCGCCCTTCCGTTTCCGGCATCTCGTATTCGCTGATGAGCGGTATTCCCGCGCGGGCTTTTCCTTCATGCGGCGCGCTGCCCCCGCGATTCCCGTTCGCCCTGCCGCCATCCCGCTGCACTGTCGACCAGGGAAGCACACCCGTCGGCGGCTCGACGCAAGTCATTAAACAGCGTCTCCAGACAGCCGTTTATCCAGAAATGGCAACTCCATACGGAACCGGGGGAATACCCTCGCGAAAGGAAACCGCCAACGGCAACGGCTCGATTGCGCCGCCACGTTTCGCATCGCCGCCTGCACCCGACCCTCGTACTTTGTGCTGATTTGGGCTACCACCTCACGGCATCGCGACTGAACACTCGAACCCGCGATTCGCGGTGCTCGTGACGACTTCAATGACGCGCTGTCTCCCGTCGACAGCGCGCGCTGCACAGGGCACACCGCATGCAGAAAAACTCCAGCGCACTGCACATTTCAGGACAATTCCATGTATTCCGTTATCCGAATTTTGTTTCCAGCGCTGATCGTCATCGGCACATTTCCGTCGCCTGCAAGCGCATACGAGTTCTACAACGACGGGAGCACGAACATCGACGCGAATCTGAGCGTGGGCTACGGGTTCTTCAGTGTCCAGCGCAGTTATATCGACCGTCCGGGCGCAACCCGATGGCAGGAAGGCTATCTGAAGTATGGCTTGAGCGGCGGCACGGCGATCCCCGGCGCAGGGTCGATCTACGGGGCCGTGAGTCTTCTCGGCTCGGCCACGTGGGGCGACGGCGACCCCGGCGGCTTTACGACCGGCCGCGAACGCCGCAACGCGCTCGAGGACGCCTACCTCGGCTGGAAATCCGGCGACTCGATTCCTGCATTGGGAAAGGACGGCATCGACATTTCCGCCGGCAGCCAGTACGTCAACGTGGGCTCCGGTTTCCTGATCAAAGGAGACAAAGTCAGTGCCGGCAGAGCTGTGGACGACGGCCGCTACGATCGCGGCGGCGCTTACTATCTGGCATCGCGCGTGGCTTTCTCGCGAACCGCAGTGCTGCGACTGGGCGGCGACACCGGATGGCATGGAAGCGCAATCTGGCTCAAATCGAACAATCATCTGCAAGCCGATACCGAGCTGGCCGTAGGCACCCTGGACTATACGGCCCAGCCGGGAACGCTCGGGCTCACCTTTGTCCATGGCATCAGCATCGACAAGCGATATGTCAGTACCCCAAGCCGCCTCGATCGCCCGGGGATGAACACGTACAGCATTCGAGGCGACGGTGACGCCGGGATCTCCAATACGCACTTCGCGTTCGAATATGCATACCAAACCAAACGATCCGGCAACGACAACGGGTGGTATGCCGAAGCCGGATATACGTTCCGGAATGTCCGGTGGCAGCCGTCGTTGAGCTATCGCTACACGCGTTATTCGAAGGATTTCGACTCGCTGTTCCAGGGTGGATTCGGCGATCGCTACCAGGGTGAAATCGCATCCAACTATTCGTTTTCATACAACTTCAATACGCGCATCCATGACGTCGGGCTCACAGTCCACCCATCCGAAAAATTTACCGTGACCCTGATGTATTTCAACTTCCGGACGTTGTCCAATCGCTCGACCCTCGATCTCGACGCGTCCGAGCTGACACTCTATCTGGATTGGGCTCTGACCAAGCATCTCCAGTTTTCCCCGAACTTCGGTGTCTACAAACCGCGAAAATACGCTGCAAACGGCGGAAACCAGACCGGCAGCGCGGCCGCAAACTTCTATGCCAACCTGATGATCGTCGCGAATTTCTAGCGCAATCTTCGATCACCCCGCCGCACATCGCATCGCCGACATCGGACTTCGTAGCAGTCGCAACCGCTTACGGCGCCTCGACACGCCGAACTTGACGGAGTCATCGGACCGGCGGACGGGCTCGCGCGTCCAGGCTCGACATCCGCGGGTTTCCCCCGCTGGGATAACACACGATTTGTTCGCAGAATTTCTCCTGCCCAAAAAACGATCAGTCGCCCTACGCACGTCCTTCGCCGCCCCGTCGAGGTTTCCTGTCATGAAGAGCATCGACCGATTTGATGACGTGAATGCCCACGCCGCGTCGATCAAGCACTGGAATCAAACCTACAGCCAGATATCGGCGGGTTCGCTCGAAAGCTCGCTGATGCAACTTGCGAGCGCGCGCTGCCATCTTTTCCGGGAACGGATAAACCAGCGCGTCGTTCAACACGGCGAAGCTCCGTCGGGAAAGATTTGCTTAGCCATACCGATTTCGGCGTCCGGACCGGTCGTCATGCAAGGCCGCAAGGCAGACTGCAACAGCGTTCTCTTCCTGCGTAGCGGCGAGGAGTTCATGTTTCATATGCCAACGGGCATGGACATGCTGTCGATCAACTTCGATCGCGATATGTTCGAATCGGCACTATCGACCGTTGCGAACGCCCACGCGATCAACACGCTCCTCAAGCAACCCGTCATCACGTTGCCCAGACAGCGCCTGAACGCGTGCCGCCGTCGCCTGCTTGCGATATTTTCCGAGGCGTTCGTCGACGACGAAGGCGGCACCATCCAGCATGACGAAGGCGCGTTCGAGCAATTCGTTCTTCATGAAATGATTCGACTGATCAGCAGCCCGGATTGCAATCTACGCCAACGCAACAGCAGTTCCACCCAAAGTTTCATCGTCGAGAAATGTCATCACCTGACCATGTCCGAGAGCGTCAAGGTTCCCAGCGTGATGGAGCTGTGCCAGCAACTGCAGGTCAGCCGGCGTACCGTGCAGAACAGCTTTCGATCCGTGACCGGAACGACGCCGTTGAATTACCTTCGGTCCGTGCGGCTCAACGGCGTGCGTCGAAGCCTGATGTCGACGCATCCATCCAAACTCCTGATCGGTGACGCCGCCGCCCGATGGGGATTCTTCCACATGAGCCATTTCGCCGAGGACTACCTGGCACTCTTCGGCGAGCTGCCTTCGCATACCAAAAGACCGGTTCGGAACGACGGATAGAAGCCGGACGAGCCGGCGCGGTCCGATCACCGAGCCCGACCGCGATGCAGGGTGCCTCGCACCCATTCCGACGGCTGCGGCCACCACCCTGCTCGTCATCTTCCGCGACCGAATCCGCTGCCGGAGCGCACGCGGATTCACGCGATGGCCGACATACGACCGGTGACTCGCGTGCGCGAGGCGCCCGGTGTACCCCGAAAATGACGGTCAATTCACCTGTCCGGCGTCGATCATGGATCTGAGATCCGCGGTCGGGTCGGCCAGCGTCGCAGCGGGAATACGCGATCGCTGGGCGATCAGCTTGCGCGCCAGCACATGGTCCGACGGCCGGTTCACGGAATGCGCAGCCGCCATCGCACCGTCGTGCAGGTAGAACACCGTAAAGCGATCGCTGGCGGGTGCACCGCGCAACACCACCTGGTCTCCGGACGATGGCAGACCGGCCATCTGGAATCTCAGGTCGTGCTGCTCGCTCCAGAACCATGGTACGGCCGAAAGCGGTTGAGGCCGACCGACCAGCACCGAGGCCGCGGCGCGCGCGCCGTCGCTGGCGGCCTGGATAGATTCAAACCGCATTCTGGCTGGACTACCCGGGAAAGGCGGCTGCGCCATGTTGGCCACGTCGCCGACGGCCAGTACGTTCCGCACCGAGGTGCGGCCCAACGCATCGACAAGGATGCCGTCGTCGCAGGCGATGCCGGCGGCATCGGCAAGCTCCGTGTTCGGCAATACGCCGATCCCTGTTACGACCAAGTCGCAATCCAACGTGCGGCCATCGTCGAACTGGACTGCCTCGACGCTACCCTGACGGCCCAGCAGCGCCCGTACGCTACGGCCCAGTTCCAGCGAGACGCCGCGTCGGCGATGCGCATGCGCGACATAGTCCGACATGAACGCCGGGAAGGCGCGCGCGAGGAGGCGAGTCTGGCTCTCGACCACGGTAACCCGCGTTCCAGCCGAGATCAGCGCGGCCGCGACCTCCAGACCAATAAACCCGCCGCCAACGATGCACGCGCTCGAGCAACGGCCAAGCCTGCGCTGTACCGCCAGCGCATCGTCGAGCGTGCGCAGTTGATGCACGCCCTGAAGCTCAGCGCCGGGAACCGGAAGCGGGCGGCAGCGCGCGCCCGTCGCGAGTGCAAGCCAGCTGTATTCGAGATGCTCGCCGTCCGCCAGCCGCACGCGGCGCGCGGCCAGATCCAGCGCTGTAGCGCGCTGCCCCACGCGCAGATCGATGCATTGTTCAGTATAGAAATCCGGGCTGCGCAGCGCGAGCTGGCCCATGCCGGTCTTGCCGGTGAGCAGGCCCTTGGAAAGAGGCGGGCGCTGGTAGGGTGCGTGCGGCTCGTCTCCGATCAGGACGATCGGTCCATCGAATCCCAGTTCGCGCGCAGCCGCGGCGAGATGAGTTCCGGCATACGAGGCACCGACGATAACGAGCGGCGCTTTTTGTGAGGATGTCAAAATTGTCTCCCGAGGAAACGCCCTGGCAATCCACGGGTTTGAACCGGATCGGCGTGCGCCGTGCGCACCGGAACCGGCTGTCGAGGACGACGTTCGCCGGCAAACCGTCGCTTCGACAATCGCGCAGCCGGAACGATGTTCGACGAGGTGGATCACTTGCCGGGCAGTACGGACTCCGAATGCGTTGAAGAGGAAGACGAGCGTGTCTCGCCGACAGGCAATCGGATACGCCCACACGAGCGCGTCTCCGATCGCCGAACCGGCCGCGGCACCCGTCGATGCACAACGCGCGCGAACGGGCACGAAACACGAAGATTCGCATTCGTGCCCCCGGTTCATCGCCGTCGTACTCCGTCGAAGTACGCGCGCCGAGCCGTCAGGAACAGGCTCGGGATAGCCGCCTAGCCTTGCTTCTCGGGCATTCTCAGCACCAGGCCGTGCAATTCTCGTGTCAACTTGATCTGACAAGCGAGCCTGCTGTTCTCCTGCGTTGCACCCAACGGCTCGAGGAGAGCAAGCTCGATCGCCGGATCGGCTTTGCCGGTCACGCCGAGCCAGGGTTCGTCGACATAGACATGGCAAGTCGCGCACGAGGCCTGTCCGCCGCAAAAGCCGTCGATACCCGGCACTCCATTTTCCAGTGCGGTCTCCATTGCATTGGCGCCGTCCGGCGCGACCACGACGTGCTCGTCGCCATTCGCTTCGATATAGGTAACTTTTGGCATATTCAAGAAAGGTGATTTTTTAACGAGCACGCGCGACTCTGTTCGATATCGAGTCGTGCGTGCGGCCTGGATATCCGCCCGTCGGCGAAAACTCACTCGTGGGTCGGCGTCACGGTATCCTGGCGAGCGCCGATTTGAAGCAAACCCTGCCAGAACGAAACGAATGGCTCGAGATAGAAGCCTCGCAGGGTTTTGTGAGGATTTTTTTCCCCAAACTCCACTTCATTCAGCCCCCAGCGCCATGTTTCGTTCTTTTTCGGCAGATAAAGCGTTCCGAACATCCAGTCCCATACCGTCAAAATCACCCCGTAGTTTTTATCTCGATGCGGCAGCTCGATGCTGTGATGGAGGTTATGCATGACAGGCGCGAGAACGATACGATTCACCCAGTTTCCGTACGAAACGTGCACGTGTACGTGAGACATCGTGTCGACGACAAAAAAGGAAACGTACACCTGAATTCCGATCACGGTCACGGTTCCCGGATTGACAGCGGTTCCGGTGGCGTAAAGCAGCAAGCCCAGCATCACGCCGGCGAAAAACGACGGAATCGTGTTCAGAAAAAAGAATTCAACCGGGTGTTGACGAAAGAGCGTCCATGGCGTCAGCGTTTCGGCCGTATGGTGCGGCTTGTGCAGTGGCCACAGGACGGGAACCTCGTGACACCAGCGGTGCACCCAGTAGCCGGAAAAATCCAGAGCCAGAAAATAGATAGCGAACTGAGCCGCAACCATTTTCCAGTCGGTGTGCATCAGAGGCGCTCTCGCCCCGAAATACGTCGCCAGAAAACCCGCCAGATTGTCCGCCACCGATATCGCATTGATTGCGACGAATACAGAAAGTGGAAAACCGATCGCCAGAAGAATAATGCCGTTCCATCGGTCGACGCGAGCCGACGCGTGATCGTACTGGTCCTTCGGAAATACGGACCTCACCACCGCCCGTAACGTCACCGGCTCTCGTTCTTTTCTTGCCAGGAACGCGACCCATGCAACTACCACGAAATAAATCGGAAGACCCCATGCCCACTGCCGCAGCATTCCGATGGTCGGGTCATAAAAGTCAGCAACCGAGCTCCATATCTCATTTAGCATCTTCGTCTCCGGGATTGCATATTGTCACGAGCCAGGGCAGGGCCGCGAGTCGCGCACGCCGCACTTGCCAGGTACCGTCTATGCCCGCGGCCTGTTCGACACAGAAGGAAGACGCGGCCGTCGGGATAGTGCGTTCATGGTGATCTGCCGCCCTCCCACAGGCCAGTAACGAACGGTGGACGAACGGTTAACGAACGTTTTTTGGTGTTTTCGCGTGACCGGACATCTGCAATTCCGGGGGTAAACCCGATTTCATCGCATCGCGGATGCCTGCGTATCGCGGGCATATCGATTCCTGCGTCCATTGCGCCCGCTCTTCTGCTCCGCTCGCTTGCGGCGCGCACCGGTTCGGCCCAGCCGAAATAACGACGTCTCGAAACGGGAGGAACGGGTGGAGAAACAGAAGACGAACCGGTATCGGGCATTCAATCTCGATGCGGCATCGAGAGCACATCCGGATCGCCGTCGAAACAGGTGCGTCCCGCATGCTCACCACGATCTCGAGCCCGGACCGGCTCCAGGGATCACCGTACGCAACGCAACTTTTTATTTTGGTTTTGCGGGTTCGCCGGCTCCGGCTTTCTTGGGCGCAAGCTCGCTTTCTCTTACAGGCCACATCTGGCCGACCTTCAGATGGCGAACAATGACCGGCTTATTACCGACATTCGACGGTCCGAATGTACGGACTTCATACAGTGCCTCGAACGTGTTATCGGAGCCGAGACTCTTCTTCAGCTTGTCCAGTTCGGATTTACTCGACGCAACATGTATCGCCTCCATGAGCGCAGGATCCCTGGTGCCAGCAATAACGACGATATGATTTCCCGATGAGCCCGGAAAGCTGGCTATATATGCATAGTCGCGGCGCATAATCCCCTCGGTCGAAGGGTTGTCCCAGTCGGATTGAAACTGATTCCCGCTCGCCCGATCGACAAGCGTATCGCCGTCGTCCGACAGAGAGAAACCCGAGATATCGCAAAGCGGTTCTTTCAGATCCGCCAGATTCCTCAGCAAACCGACATAGACGAGATCGTGAGTCCGCAACATGTTGTTGGTGAAGCTCGACATCGCGATGGATTGCAGCGACGGCAGCTCACCGGCTCGCGCGGTCGCAATGATGGGAGTAATGGCAGCCATAGCCGGCGCCACACCTTCAGGAAGGGTGTAGGTATTCAAGTCGATATATTTTTGATTCGCGCCCGAGGTCCGCAACCGGTACTGACCCAACTCATCCGCAGAGTGAATTCGGGGGTCGAGTATCAGGCGGGAAACCTCGTTGTCGGAATCCAACTCGCCGAAAACATAATCGCCGCCATATACGACAAGAGTCGGAATATGGCTCCCCGCCAGCGCACTCCAGAGATTGGTCTCGAGGCGAGCGTCTCCGGCGGGATTGCCTGCGAACCAGTTCCAGCAAATCAGATTGAGCCCGGCGAGAAGCACGGCGCCTCCTGCGAACCACATCCAGGCGCCGCGCGGCAGGCGGCGACGCGGTGCGGCACGATCGTCTGCCGCGGCCGCAGCCGGCGGAACGACGACGAGCCGATATTCCCCGCGCGGAAGGGCCAGGCGTTCACCATGCTCGTCCGGTGGCAGTTCCTCGAGTTTCTTCCGTAGCCGGTGGACATGCACCCTCACGGTCGCATCGGCGGCAAGATCCACGTCGATGGATTTGCCGAAGACCGTTTGCGCAATCTCGATTTCCTTCGGTGCGGCGTCGGCCAGCGAACGTTCGAGCAGTAATTCGAAAAGACGATTGATCTGCGACGATTTTCCGAGCACGCCACTTTTTTGAATGCGTTCCCCGTGAGCAACGAGCCGCCTTGTGTCTTTGTCCTCTAGCACGCTCGACCTCCCCGGCTTGTATGGAGACACGCCCGTTCGCTCGCCGCGCGGCGCGGCGTCAGAGTGCGCGGCACCAGGCTCGTCACCAGCACCGAACCGACCACCAGCAGCCCCGCGACCACCCCGAGCCCGGCATACGGCGCCCCCGTACGCGCAAACAGGAGGCCGACCAGCCACGAACTGAAGGCGCCGCCGAGCGAACCCAGCATGCTGATCACCGCGATGCCCGCCGCCGCCGCGCGACCGGTCAGTTGTGCAGCCGGAATCGTCCAGAAAACGATCGGCACGGTGAACGCGCACAGCTGCGCGACCGCCAGCAAGGCCACGGTGATCCATACGTGGCCGACCGAGAAGCGCAGGAGCAGTAGACTGCACGCGGTGACGAGCATGCAGACCACCGTATGCCACCGGCGCTCGCCAAATCGGTCGGAACTCCATGCGATCGCCACGTTTCCGATCATCGTGAACACCGATATCAGCCCGGATAACCAGCCGATTCCGGAGATGCTCGACACCCCGGCCGACTTCAGCACCGTGGGCGACCAGAACGTCACCGTACCCATCCCGACGTAGATGCAGAAATAGATCGCGGCAAGCCCCAGCACGCGACCGTTGCCAACGATGTCGACAACGCCGACCCGGTCATGGCCGACCACGGCCGAGGCCCGCTCGGCGTCCAGATCGCGCAAGAGCGCCTGCCGGTCGAAAGACGACAGCCATGCCGCCTGTTCTGGCCGGTCGCTCAGCATCAGCGGCGCAACCAGCCCGAGCGCGATGGCCGGCAACCCCTCGATCAGAAACAGCCATTGCCATCCGCGCAACCCCATCACGCCCTGCATGTGCGCCATGATCCAGCCGGACAGCGGTCCGCCGATCATTCCAGCAACCGGAACGGCGAGCAGCAGCATGCTGTTGACACGGGCGCGCACCGCGTCCGGAAACCAGTACGACAGGTACAGGATCAGGCCCGGAAAGAAGCCGGCCTCGGCGGCGCCGAGCAGAAACCGCACCACGTACAGCGACACGCTGCCGGTCACGAACATCTGCGCCACCGTGCAAAGGCCCCACAGCACCATGATGCGCATCAGCGTGCGGCTCGCGCCGATGCGCGCCAGCACCAGATTGCTCGGCACCTCGAAGGCGGCGTAACTGATGAAGAATATGGCCGTCGCGGAGCCGAACACGGCTTCGCTCAAGCCGAGATCCTGCAGGAACTGCAGCTTGGCGAACCCGATGTTGACGCGATCGACGAAGTTGATGACATAGCAGACGAACAGAAACGGAATCACGCGCAGCGCGATCCGGCGGTACAAGACGGCAGAGGGTGACTCGGACATGGACCGCTCCCGGTAGGTGGACATGCATCGGCAGTCGCGTGCGTTGCTCGCGGCTGTAATCGGCGGCGCCATGCATGCGCACGGCCAGTCGAAGCGCCACGGGAGAATTATACGAATCTCACAATTCGGGATTCATTGGTAGTTAACACGAGAAAATCCGCCGGGCGTCGCCTGCACCGCATCGCCCACCTTCATTCGTCAGTTTTGTAAGAAAACATCGAGATCCTGCGGATATCCCGGTCATTTCGCCTACACTGCAAGGTATCGCGTCATATCGCACGTAAACCCCCATCATAAAAATAAATTCAATCTCATATAATGAGATTTACAAAAAAAGACGGCCGCGAGCGTCAACGGGATTTTCGATCGCGTCACCCGGTGTTTTTTTCTGGATATGATCGTCGGCGGGACCGGCCGCATGGCACGGCATCTTCGGAAGCCGTCCATCCGGGCGAATCCAGGCGAACCGCGCGCATCGCGCGCTGCCCGCGCCCGGGCAACCTGCGTCGGCCTCGGCCGGCATCGAATTTCAGACGGTATGCATCAGCCACGCCATGAATCTGCACGCTGAAACACTGTGCTTCTCGGATGTGTTCCTCCATTCCCAGGCGATCGTGAACTGGTCGCAGCACTACGACCAGATCAGTCCCGGCACCGCAACGACCACGCTGCGCCAGGTCGCCGGCCAGCGTTTCCACGTCTTTCGCGAACGCATCAATCAGCGCGTGATGCAGCACGGCCTCGCGCCGCGCGACCGGCTCTGCTTCGCGCTCCCGATCGTCAGCGCGGTCGCGCCCGTGGTCCAGGGGCGCACCGTCGAGCGCCCGAGCCTGCTGACGCTGCGCGGCGGCGAGGAGTTCGTCGCGCATCTGCCGTGCGACACCGAGGTGCTCGCCTTCACGATCGATCGCACGCTCACGGCCGATCGCGAACTGGACGAACTCGCGAACCTGCCTGCCCGCATCCTGAAGCAGCCGGTGCTGCCGATCTCGCCCGCACGCTACGGCCATGCGCTGGACGGGCTCGAGCGCGTGCTTTGCCAGGCGCTCGACAGCGGTTCGCTCACCGCACGCGATGCATTCGACGAACGCGTGCTCGCGCACAGTGTCGTCGGCATCCTGCTCGACCTCGTGCAGTCCGACGATGCGGATGCCGGCGCGCTGCCGTCGGCCTCGACGCAAAGCTACATCGTTCGTCGCAGCCAGGAAATCGCGCTCGAATGCGACGACGTGCCGACGGTGATCGATCTCTGTCACCACCTCAGAATCAGCCGCCGCACGCTGCAATACAGTTTCCAGAACGTGGTCGGCACGACGCCGACCGCCTATCTCCGCTCGATCCGGCTGAACGCCGTGCGGCGCTTCCTGATGACGACGCCCGAGACGATGCGGATCGGCGACGCGGCGGCGCAATTCGGCTTTTGCCACTTCGGGCGCTTCTCCGCGTACTACCACCAGCATTTCCACGAGCTGCCGTCACACACGCCGCGCCTGAGCTGAGCCCGCGAACGACGCATGGTGGCGGCGCATCCGGGTAATCCCCTGCCGCCCCCGCGCATGCGGATTGCCGATAACGGACAACGCGCGTGATTTAGGCACCGTAAATTTTTGTCGTCGGCCTGCTTGTGTGCGCTTCACCGCATCGAGCGGCCGTCCAAGCGCACACCTGTGTCGTCGTCGGTGGTCGGCCGTCGGCATCCCTTGCCGGCTCGTCAGGATCGGCGCGCGGCACGGGAATATCGATCAGGCATGCCGGTGTCGATTCCTGACGGACGATCCGGCCAGCGGGACTACTCATGAACGAATCGTCACCCCGGTCCGAAGCGGGGCTCAGCAAGAACGCCGTCGGACTTTCACACATCGTTTTCTTCGTCGTCGCCGCGGCCGCGCCGCTCACCGCGATGGTCGGCGCGACGCCCGCGGCATTCTCGCTCGGCAACGGCCCCGGCGTGCCCGGCGTATTCGTGCTGGCGGGCGTCATGTACCTGATCTTCAGCATCGGCTATGCCGCGATGAGCCGGCACATCTCCAATGCGGGCGCGTTCTATGCATACATCGCGAACGGGCTCGGACGCCCCGCCGGCGTGGGCGGCGCGTTCGTCGCGATCGTCGCGTACAACGCCGTGCAGATCGCGATCTACTGCATGTTCGGCTTTTTCCTGAACGACAGCATCCAGCGGCACTACGGCGTCGACGTGCCGTGGTGGGCGTTCGCGCTCGCGTGCGTCGTCGCGGTCCACGTCTGCGGCGCGCGACGCATCGAGTTCAGCGGCCGGCTGCTCGGCATGCTGATGATCGGCGAGATCGCGATCGTGATGCTGCTCGATCTCGCGATCGTCGTGCACGGCGCGAGCACCGGCGGCTTCAGCGCGAAGCCGTTCAGCCCCGCGCTGGTGTTCGCACCCGGGCTCGGCACCGCGCTCGTGTTCGTGCTCGGCTCGTACATGGGCTTCGAGGCGACGGCGATCTTCTCCGAGGAGGCGCGCGACCCGAAACGTACGATTCCGCGGGCCACCTACCTGGCCGTGATCCTCATCATGGCGTTCTACGCGCTGTCGTCGTGGGCGATCGTCGAGGCGTGGGGCGAGGGGCAGATCGCCGCACAGGCGGGCCGCGATCCGGCCAATCTGTGGTTTGCCGTCAGCGGCCGGCTGCTCGGCGGCATCGCGACGGACGCGATGAACGTGCTGCTCGTCACGAGCCTCTTCGCGGCCATCCTGTCGTTCCACAACACGATCACGCGCTATTTCTACGCGATGGGCCGCGAACGCGTACTGTGGCGCAAGCTCGGTCATACGTGCCCCGTGCATCGTTGCCCGGACGTCGCCGGCAAGGTGCAGACGCTGATCGCGCTCGCGGCCATCGTCGGATCGGCGGTGTTCCGCCTCGATCCGTTCGCGGTCGTGTTCTCGTGGATGAGTGCGCTGGCCACGATCGGCATCATCGCGGTGCAGATCCTGGTGGCGGCCTCGGTAATCGCATTCTTCGCGCGCGATCGCCGGGACGCCAGCGTCGTGCACCGCCTGATCGCGCCGCTCGTCAGCGTGATCGCGCTCGGTGCATGCCTCGTGCTGGTCGTGCGCAACCTGTCCGTGCTGAGCGGATCGGATTCGACCTTCGTCGCGATGTTTCCGTATTTCCTCGTCGCCGTCGGTGCGCTCGGCATCCGCGCCGCGCTGCGGCTGAAGCGCAGCGATCCCGACCTGTACCGCGAACTCGGGCGCGCCGCCCAGTAGCCGCTGGCCCGTAGCCGCGGCCCGGACGGTGCCGCGCCGCCCCGTCGTCCCGTTACGCCCTCCCCGGGCATTTCCCGCTGCCGACGCGACTCGCAATGCGTCGCGCCGGCACGGGTATTCCCTATCCCGATCGCACAGCAACGATTGCCGATAGCGGACAAGGCGCGCGATTTCATCGACATACAGTGAAAGCGACGTCGCCGCAGCACGGTGGCAGCCGCCCTCGCCGCCGCCCCGTTCAGCCCGACGATTCGCCCCTGTGAAACATGGACACCATGATGAAAATTCAGAATCTGATCGGCGGCAGGCATTGCGATGCAGCGACCGGCCGCACTTTCGAAAAGCTGGCGCCGGCAACCGGCGACTACGTCGCCGCCGTGCCCGCATCGACCGCCGAGGACGTCGATCGCGCGGTGCGTGCCGCGCACGCCGCGCTGCACGACGACGCGTGGGCCCGCGCCGGCGGCTCGGCCCGCGCCCGCTGGCTCCTTCGGCTCGCGGATCTGGTCGAGCGCAACGGCAATGCGCTGACGGAATTGCTGGCCGTCGAACAGGGACGCCCGCTTGCCGAGATGCGCATGATGGACCTCCCGATGTGCATCGACACGCTGCGCTATTTCGCCGGCTGGGCGGACAAGCTCGAGGGCCGCACGATTCCGACCGACGGCTTCATGGGCCGACCGACGCTCAGCTACACGCGGCGTGCACCGGTGGGCGTCGCCGGTCTGATCATTCCGTGGAACGCGCCGTTGATGATCGCCGTGTGGAAACTCGCGCCGGCGCTCGCGGCCGGCTGCCCCGTGGTCATCAAGCCGTCGGAGGACACGCCGCTGGCCGTCGCCCGGCTCGGCGAACTCGTCTGCGAAGCCGGCCTGCCCGCCGGGGTCGTCAACATCGTTCACGGCGTGGGCGCGGAAGTCGGCGCCGCGCTGGTCGCGCACCCGCTCGTGAACAAGATCAGCTTCACCGGCAGCACCGAAGTCGGCCGCGCGATCGCGACCGCGGCAGCGAAGACCTTCAAGCGCGTCACACTCGAACTCGGCGGCAAGGCCGCGCAGATCGTGTTCGCGGATGCCGATCTCGATCGTGCGATTCCGTCGCTGATGGCCGGCATGTTCGCGAACCAGGGCCAGACGTGCGCGGCCGGCTCGCGCGTGCTCGCGCACCGCTCGATCGCGCACGCACTCGAAGAGCGGCTTGCCGAGGCGGCCCGGGCCATCCGTGTCGGTCCGCCGTCGGAGCCCGGCGTGCAGATGGGCGCGCTGATCAACCCGCGTCACCTCGCGCGCGTCCGTGCGCTCGTCGACGGCGCGCTCGCCGAAGGGGCGGTCATGCTCGTCGGCGACGAACAGGTGCCGCCGCGCGGCTGCTTCATGCGACCGACGATCCTGGGCGGTGTCCATCCGGGCATGCGAATCGCCCGCGACGAAGTGTTCGGCCCGGTCGGCATGGTCATGCCGTTCGAGACCGAGGACGAGGCCGTTCGCATCGCCAACGACACGCCGTTCGGCCTCTCCGCTTCGGTGTGGACACAGGATGTCGACACCGCGCACCGCGTCGCCGAGCGGCTCGACGTCGGCGCGGTCGCAATCAATGCATGGAGCCCGATCGACGCACGCCTGCCGTGGGGCGGCACCAAGCAAAGCGGGATCGGGCGCGACCTGTCGAAGGCCGCGCTCGATGCATACCTCGAGGAAAAGATCGTCACCGCAGCCCTGTGACCCGCGGCGCACACCACGTCGCACCCCTCTGTTCAAGCACTTCGTAAGAGAGACGAGAGACACCATGGACTATCAAAAGCGTCAAAAACGATTCTGGCATCCGATGAGCTCGGCCGCCGCCGGCCATACGACCCCCACCGTCGTCATCGCGCGCGGCGACGGCAACTACGTGTACGACGTCGACGGCCATCGCATGCTCGACGGCGTCGGCGGATTGTGGAACGTCAACGTCGGCCACAACCGGCCGGAAGTGAAAAGCGCGATCGCGCGGCAGATGGACGAGCTGTCTTACTACCAGACCTTCGACGGCGTCGCCCATCCGCGCGTCTACGACCTGGCCGACCGCCTGTGCGCTATGTTCGCGCAGGAGGACATGCAACGGGTGATGTTCGGCAGCGGCGGGTCCGACGCGATCGAGACCGCGCTCAAGATGGCGCGTCAGTACTGGGTCGCCGCAGGCGAGCCGTCGCGCACGAAATTCCTGTCGCTGCGCAACGGCTATCACGGCGTACACATGGGCGGCACGTCGATCGGCGGCAACGGCGTCTACCATTACAATCACGGCCCGCTGCTGCCCGGCTGCGTACTGCTCGACACGCCGTGGCTCTACCGCAATCCGTGGAACTGCGACGATCCGCAACAGCTCGTCGAGCACTGCATCCGGCAGCTCGAGGAAACGATCGCGTTTCACGGCCCGCAGACCATTGCCGCGTTCGTCGCCGAACCGGTGCAGGGCGCCGGCGGCCTGATCGTCCCGCCGGCCGATTACTGGCCGCGCGTGCGGGCCGTATGCGACCGCAACGGCATCCTGCTGATCGCCGACGAGGTGGTCACCGGCTTCGGCCGCACCGGCAGCCTGCTCGGCAGCCGCGGCTGGGGCGTCGCCGCCGACATCCTGTGCGTCGCCAAGGGCATTTCCGCCGGCTACGTGCCGCTCGGCGCGACACTGTACAACGGCCGGATCGCCGACGCGATCGAACATGGTGCGGGCTTCTCGCACGTGGTCATGCACGGCTATACGTACAGCGGGCATCCGCTCGCTTGCGCGGCGTCGCTTGCCGTGCTCGACATCGTCGAGGCCGAGGATCTGCCCGGTAATGCAGCGCGGGTCGGCCAGCGCCTGCTCGAGCAATTGCTGCCGCTGAAGGCCGACTTCGAGACGGTCGGCGACGTCCGCGGCAAGGGACTGATGCTGGCGCTCGATCTGGTGACCGACAAGGCCAGCCGCACGCCGCTCGATCCGGGACAGGGGTTCGCCGCCCGCGTGGCCGATGCCGCGCGCAAGCGCGGCGTCCTGGTACGGGCGATCGCGAACAAGGTCGTGATGTCGCCGCCGTTGACGCTGCGGCAGGACGAAGCCGACTTCATCGCGGTGACGCTGCGCGAAGCACTGCAGGAATGCTGCGCGGATTCGCCGGCGATCGCCTGAGCGCGCGAAATAGCGTGGCGCACGGGCCTCTCGTCGAAGGTTCGTGCGCATCGCCATCCGGCCTCGGTTCGACGAAGATCGGCGCGAGACGTTGACGATCGGCATCCCGCCTGTCGCAGTGTCGCTTCAAAGGAAGACAAATCAAATGGAACACCAGGCCATTGCATTCACCGTGGAGAAATACCCGCTCGCGCTTCGGCTGCTGCACTGGGTCAGGGCGATCCTGATCGGCGCGCAGCTCTGGACCGGCTGGACGATGGTCCGGCTCGACGACAACCTGCCGGCCAAGTTCGACTGGTACTACCCGACGCACAAGGAGTTCGGCGTGCTCACGCTGCTGGTGGTCGTCACGCAACTGGCGATTCGGTCGATGAAGCCGTTGCCGCCGCTGCCTGCCACCCTGCCGACGCTCGACCGCAAGCTCGCCAAGATCGGCCACTACCTGCTGTACGCGCTGGCGATCGTCGTGCCGCTGATGGGTTATTCGATGTCCAGTACTTTCACGCAGAGCGACGGCGTGCCGTTCTTCTTTTTCCGCGTACCCGAGCTGCTGCCGAAGAACGACCACTGGTTCGAGGCGTTTCAGTGGCTGCACCGGACGCTCGCCTACACGTTGCTCGCGCTCATCGTGCTGCATGTGCTCGGCGCGCTGAAGCACCGCTTCTTCGACCGCAACCCGGAAAACGACGTGCTGCGGCGGATGCTGTAGCTCCGCTACGCGGAACCTCGCGCCCGGCGAGGCGCCGTATTCGGTCCGCTCGATCGCGGCGGACCGATTTTCTTCCCGATTCATATTTCGTTTAACTAACGATAATCGGACCCGCTGCACGCGTCCGGTGCTGACGCACGCCGTCGGAAACCGTGTCGCCACGCGTGGGCCGCCCACACCTGGAGATCGACGATGAAGAAGATAATGGCGGCCGTATCGGCCGCGAGCGCCATGGGTTTCGGCCTGCCGGCCCACGCGCAAAGCACCGTGACGCTGTACGGCCTGATCGACGAAGGCATCAATTTCACGAGCAACGCGGGCGGCAGCAAGGCTTACCAGATGATCAGCGGCGATACCGTCGGCAGCAACTGGGGGTTGAAAGGTACCGAAGACCTCGGCGGCGGCCTGAGGGCGCTGTTCCAGCTCGAAAACGGCTTCAACGCGAGTACGGGCGCGCTCGGCGTGACGTCCCGGATGTTCGGCAGGCAGGCTTATGTCGGACTCGATTCCGACCGGTTCGGCACACTTACGCTCGGCCGCCAGTACGACCCCACGCTCGACATGTGGAGCCCGTTCACGGCCACCGGAAACTGGCTCGGCGACTTCGGCGCGCACCCGTACGACAACGACAACGCCGACTGGGACTACCGCATCCAGAACAGCGTCAAATACGTGTCGCCCGCGTATGCCGGCTTCAAGGGCGAAGTGCTCTACGGCCTCTCGAACCAGGCGGGCGGCTTCGCGCGAAACCGCGTCTACAGCGCGGCCGTGCAGTACCAGATGGGCGCGTTCTCCGCCGCCGTCGCCTACCTGAAGGCAAACAACGGCGGCGCGACCGCGGGCGGCGCGCTGTCGAGCGACGACACGGTATTCAGCGGCCGCTCGCAGCAGAACATCGATGCCGGCGCGTCATACAAGTTCAGCGACAAGTTCACGCTCTCCGCCGCGTATTCGCACGTCGACGTGACCAACCCCGAATCGAATCTCTACTTCGCGAACCCGCCTGCGGCAGGCACGCAGAACGCGTGGAAATTCGACAACTTCGAGGTCAACGGCCAGTATTTCTTCCGGCCTGACTTCTGGCTCGGTGCCGCCTATGCATTCACGCATGCGCATGTCGCCACGACGGCCGGCGACGCATCGCCGAGCTGGCACCAGCTGTCGATGATGCTCGACTACGACCTCAGCAAGCGGACCTCGACCTACCTCCAGGCTGCCTACCAGCATGCAACCGGCAACACCGGTACCGACTTCGACTATGCGCACGTGCTCGGCACGGCCGGGCAGTCGTCGGGCCGCAACCAGCTGGCGCTGCGGATCGGGATGATGCATCGGTTCTGAGCGCGGCGACCCGCGGGCCGGGTTGCCGCACGCGGCAACCCGTGCTCTCTCGTGCGGTCAGAACTGATGCCGCACCCCGACGCGCACCGCGGTCTGCAACGCGCCTGCCGCCGCTGCGCCGAGCGCGGCCTCGACCTGGGCACCGTAAGCACTGTCGTGCCCGCGCGCGAACACCGCGTACAGCCCCGTGCGCTTCGACAGCGAATAGTCGGCGCTCAGCGTGATCTGGTTGGCCGAGCCGATGTCCCCGCCGCGCTGCTGGTACTGGAAACCGCCGCCGAGCTGCAACGAGGGCGTGACCGAATAGGTCAACCCGGCGTCGTAGGTAGTGGCGCGCAACGGCGCGGCAGCGCTGATCCGTACGTCCGACACCATGCCGAAGACGCGGAACGGCCCGACGTTGTAGCCGGCCCCGCCCGAGAAGTTGCGCAGATTGCCGCCGGCAGCCACGTCGTGCTGGCCGAAATAGGCGAGCGCTGCGCTGAACGCGCCTTGCGTGTAGGACAGCATCGCGCTTTGCACGCTGCTGCGCGCGACCGTGCCGGGCACGTTGCCGAACCCCCACATGCCGCCGAACGCGACACCGCCGAACGTCGGACTCACGTACTTCACCGCGTTGTTCACCTGCACACCCCACACGCGGTTGTCGAGCGCGCCGCCCGCCGACGCGTTCGCCGGCAAGCCCCACGCGAGCAGCCCGGCCGGCGTGTTCGCGCCGATCGCGAACGACGGCATGAGATCGCCGACGAAATCGAACTGCCGCCCGAGCGTCACGGTGCCCCAGTCGCCGCCGAGCCCGACGTACGCTTGCGAACTGAACGCGGAGCCCGGCACGGTCAACGTGCCGTCCGATGTCTGGAACTGGCTTTCGAGCCGGAATACCGCGAAGTTGCCGCCGCCGAGGTCTTCCCTGCCCGTCAGGCCCCACACGTCGTTGCGCGACACGCCCGCCTGGAGCGCGAGCTGGCGCCCGCCGCGCGGCGCGGAAGCGACATCGCTCGTATAGGTGATGCCGGTATCGAGCGAACCGTAGAGCGTCACGCTCGACTGCGCGAACACCGGCGAAACCGCACCGCAGCCGCACAGCGCCACCATCTTCAACCACGTTCCCATCTTCTTCTCCTCATCGAATATTCATGCATCGCGTCCGCGAGCCGGATCGCACACAGGCCGTGTCGGGTTGCGTTATCTGCATCGTCAACATAGGATTCCATATTGATTCGATGCGACGCGATCACAGGACGATCAGTGGCATGTGTCACGCGCCTTCCTTGATGCGGGCCCGGTTGCCGCCGCCACGACTTAAGTTAGACTACGGCCCTGCCGTCGCCGATGTGTCGCGTCACCCGCGACCGCGGCGCGGCGCGAGCCGTTTCCGATTCTCCCGTTCCATTGCCGCAAGCCGCCTGATTTCCGGATCACGTCATGTCGAGCCTCACCAAAATGCTGTCCATCCTCGACGTCTTCTCTTCGTCCGCGACGTCGATGACCGCCGAGGAAATCGCCGAACACATGGGCTTTTCACGCACCACGTGTTATCGCTACGTGAAGGAACTGGCTTCCGTCGGCCTGCTCGTCGGCACCAACGGCCGCTATACGCTGGGCCCGCGCATCATCCATCTCGACTACAACATGCGGCAGTCGGACCCGACGCTCACCGCCGCGAAGCCCGTCATCCAGAAACTGGTCCAGGTCACCGGCGGCGATGCGCTCGTGTCGACGCTGTTCGACGAACAGATCATCAACGTCATGCACGAAACCGGTGCCGAGAACCTGCAGCTCGGTTTCGGCCGCGGCCGCATCATGCCGCTGTTCCAGGGCGCATCGTCGAAAGTGATCGTGGCCGCGATGTCGCGCGCGCGCCTGAAACGGATGCACGAACGGCACAACGCCGCGTTCGGCGAGTTCGCGGCCGACTGGACACAGTTCTGGCGGCACTGCCAGCAGATCGTCGAGACCGGCTACTGGATCTCGCGCGGCGAACTCGACGCCGGTTTCGTCGGCATCGCCGCCCCGATCCGCACCGCCAGCAGCGGCGAGATCAACAGCAGCCTGTCGCTGGTCTTCCGCGCCGAGCACTTCGCGCTGTTCGACGAGCACGTGCTCGGCAAGCTGCTGATCGACGCCACCGCGCAGATCGGCGAAGCCACCTGAAGGCTGGCGCGACGTCGCGCGCGGGCGCCGGCGCGCGCACCGTCAGTTCAGTTGCGTGATGAATTTGGTGACCAGATAACCGTCGAAGGTCTCGGTGCCTCCCTCGCTGCCGAAGCCGCTGTCCTTCACGCCGCCGAACGGGATCTCCGCCGGCCCCATGCCGAAGTGATTGATGTTGACCATGCCGGCCTCGAGCGCGCGGCCAATCCGGTGCGCGTTGCGTGCCGATGTCGTGAATGCATATGACGCCAAACCGAACGGCAATCGATTGGCTTCGGCGAGCGCATCGTCGAGTGCATCGAACGGCACGATCCCGACGATCGGGCCGAACGGCTCGTCATTCATCAGGCGCGCCTCGCGCGGCGGTGCCACGACGACCGTCGGCGCGAAGTAATGGCCGGCCCCCGGCAAACGCGTGCCGCCCGCGACGATCGCCGCGCCGTTCGCCTTCGCGTCGGCGACGAACGCGTCGATCTCCGACACGCGCCGCGCATGCGCGAGCGGCCCCATCATGACGCCCTCCTCCAGTCCGTAGCCGACGCGGATCTTGCCGACCGCTTCCAGATACGCGGCAACGAAGCGATCGAACACCGCGCGTTGCACGAAGAACCGCGTCGGCGACACGCACACCTGCCCGGCATTGCGAAACTTGTACGCGGCCAGCATCGCCGCGGCGCGCTCGATCTCGGCATCCGCGCAGACGATCACCGGCGCGTGTCCGCCCAGCTCCATCGTCATGCGCTTCATGTGCGCCGCGGCGAGCGCCGCCAGCCGCTTGCCGACCGGCACCGAACCGGTGAACGAGATCTTGCGCACCTGCGGCGCCTCGATCAGTTGCGTCGACACGTCGCCCGGCACACCCCACACGATGTTCAGGCAGCCCGCCGGCAACCCCGCATCGTGGAAGAGGTGCGCGAGCGCGACGATCGCGCTCGGCGATTCCTCGGGCCCTTTCAGCACCAGCGTACACCCGGACGCAAGCGCGGCCGCGATCTTGTGCATCGCCTGGCTGAACGGGAAATTCCACGGCGAAAACGCCGCGCACACGCCGATCGGCTCCCGCAGCACCGTCTGCATCACGTCCGGCGAACGCGCCGGCACGACGCGGCCGTAGGTGCGACGCCCCTCCTCCGCGTGCCATTCGAGCTGTTCCGCGGACGACATGACCTCCGCGACCGCCTCGCGAAGCGGCTTGCCCTGGTCCATCGTGATGTGGCGGCCGATGGACTCGGCGCGCTCGCGCACGAGCGAGGCGGCGCGCCGCAGGATGTCCGAGCGCACGAGCGGCGACTCGCGGCGCCATGTCGCGAACGCACGATGCGCGGCATGCACGGCGGCGTCGATATCGGCCCGCGTCGCATGCGGCAGGTCGCCGAGCACGCGGCCGTTGCCCGGATCGAAGATGGGCTGTGTGCGCCGGCCGTCGGCCGGCAGGAACCGTCCGTCGACATACAGACGAAGCGGCGGGTAATCGACGCACGCATCAGGCACCATGCGCGAAGTCAGCGGCGTAAACGGAATCAAGACGGAACCCTCGGTTGAAAGTGCGCGGTTGGCGCGGACGGCGCGACGGCCGCTTCACGCCGCCTGTTGCGGCGCATGCAGCAAGCCGCCGATTTCCTGCCGGAGAATCTGGTTTTCCTGCCTGACGAGCAGATGCCGGACCTTGCCGCGAAAAATCCCGAACTCGGGATCGGCCATCAGCGCGGCACGCCGCCGCGCACGCGTGTCGAGCGAATCGAATGCCCACAGATAGACGAGCTGGTTCAGCGGCCCGACTTCCGTCGCGAAACAGCCGATCATCGTGCCGAGCACCCGCTCCTGCGCGGCGCGTCCGCATTCCGCATACAGCCGCAGATATTCGGCGACGCCGCCCGGCACCAGCGTATAGGTGCGTTGTTCAACAAACATGCGCTTCCTCCCGTTGTCGTGGCGCGAACGCCTGAAAGGCCGCGGTTGCGCGGGCCATCCCCACGGCGTCCGTCTGCGCCGCCACGTAGCGATCGGGGCGCACCACCACGAGCGGGCCGGCATGCCGGTCGAACCACGCCGCCAGCGCGTTGTCGACGTCCTCGACGCAGGCGCTGCCGTGCACGCTGGTCACGCGCCGGGCGCGACTCGTCCCGCTGCGCGAACGGCTCACCTGCACGAACGCCGCGCCGAGCGACGTCCAGTACGCGCGATCGTCGTCGCTCAGGCACGCTTGCGGATCGCACTGCCAGCCGACGATCGAGAACCACGGACCCAGCACGTCGTCGAGTTTGCGGCGCACGCCATCGGCCGTTTCGACATCGGGCTGCACGATCATCCTGCCGACCGCATCCGATCCGCCGGGCAGCACGATGCCGCGCGTGTAGCTCGGCATCGGCTTGAACCGCATCTGCAGGATGTAGTCCTTCAGTCCCGGCGCAAAGCGGACCAGCCCGAGAACGCGATCGCGCACAAACGCGACGAGCCGGTTGGTCGGCATCAGCATCGCGCCGAAGGTGTCCGCGAGGTCGATCATCGCCTTCGCGTGATCGCGCCGCTCGGATTCGTACGTCGAGATCACGCCGGGATGCAATGCGCCACGGACGATGCCCGCCAGCTTCCACGCGAGGTTGCCCACGTCGCGCAGGCCCGCGTTCAGGCCCTGGCCGATCCACGGCGGACTCAGGTGCGCGGCATCGCCGACGAACGCCACGCGACCGACAACGAAACGCTCGGCCACGCGCGAATGGTGCGTGTAGGTTCGCGCGCGCACGATCTCGACGCGATCGATGTCGTCGACGTACGGCGCGATCAGCGCGCGAATCGAGTCGGGCTGGGCGATCGCCGCTTCGTCCTCGTGCGGAAACACGAGAAACTCCCAGCGCCGGAAATCGAACGGCAGATAGATGCAGACGTTCGGGCGGCGCGGGTCGCAGTTCAGCGCCGTGCAAGGCTGGTCGAGGCCGGCGTTCTTCACATCGACCACGACCCACTTGATCGGATGCGTCGTGCCGGCGAGCGTGACGCCGAGCAGCTCGCGCATCGGGCTGCGTCCGCCGTCGGCCGCGACCACGTAGTCGGCCTGGAGCGCATACTGCCGACCGTCCGCGCGGCGCACCTGCAACGTGACGCCTCCATCGTCCTGTTCCACATCCACCACTTCCTCGCTGGTTCGCAGCGACACGTGCGGATAGCGGTCCAGCCCGGCCCGCAGCGTTCGTTCGGCCAGTTGCTGCATGAAGATGTTGCGCCGCCACCAGCCGAATTCGCGGATCGACGGGCGGATATCGGCAAAGCATTCACCGTTCGCCTTGAACATGCGCAGCGGCACGTTCTGGATGATGTCGCGGCTCAGTTCGTCGGCGAGCCCCGCTGTCTGAAACATCCGCAACGCTTCGTCGTCGATGCCGACCGCGCGCGGAAATTCGACGACGTCCGCCGCCTTCTCGACGATCACCGTCGCGATGCCGTAGAGGCCGAGCAGATTCGCCATCGCCACGCCGTTTGGCCCGGCGCCGACGATCGCGACCGATGTCCGCTCCGGATTGTTCGCCTTCATGCGTCGGCTCCCGTCCGCCATGCCGGATCGTCGAGACGATCGAGCCAGGTGCGCAATGCGTGGTTGAACGCGGCGGGCTGATCGTCATGCACGTAGTGCGTCGCGCCCGGAATATCGAGCCAGTCGATGCCGGCGCTGGCCGCCATTTCGGCCGCCACTTCCGCGGCCAGGAAATCCGATTCGCCGCCGCGCAACAGCAGCGTCGGCACCTGCAGGTTGAGAACCAGCGGCCACAGATGGACGAGCTGCTCCGGCGTCGCGGCCAGCCGGGCCGCCGCGATCCCGGCGGCGTCGTGCCGCCACACGATCCGTCCGTGCGCGTCCTCCTTCAGCGAGTGCGCGACGCGCGAATCGAGCGCGGATTCCGCGATGTTCGGCCGCTGATGCCGCCAGAATGCGCGCGCGTCGTCCCACGACGCGAACGCGTCCGGCGTTTCCTTCAGCTCGCGCTTGATGCGCTCGGAACCTTGCGAGCCGGCCGACGCGCCCGGGCCCATGTCCTCGATCACGAGACCGGCAAGCCGGTCCGGATTCGATGCCGCGTAGACGAACGCATTGGCGCCGCCCATCGAATGCCCGGCCAGCACGAATCGTCGCAGGTCGAGCGCGCGTACCAGCGCATCGAGATCGCGCACGTAGGCCGCCGCGTAATAGTCCCGCCGCGGATCCCAGTCGCTCAGCCCGCGCCCGCGCTGATCGAGCGCGACGACCCTGTAGCGGTCGGCCAGCGCGTCGGCAACGGGCTCCCACGTCCGCGCGTAGCTGCGCAAGCCGTGCAGCATCACCACGGCCGGCGCATCGTCGCGACCCCAGCTCACGTAGTGCAGCCGCAACCCGTCGCTCTCGACCCATCCATCCTTGACGGACACCGTATTCATCATTCGCTCTCCGGCAGCCCCTGCTTTCACACCAGGCCGTCGCGGCCGACGATCTCGCTCGCCTTCAGCCCGCCGAGCCGCGCATGCAGGCGGCCGCGCGTCGCGAACGCGAAGATCACCAGCACTTCGTCGTCGTTGGGCGCGTCGGGAAACAGGCATGTCACCGTGTCGTAGTGCGAGCGCACGTAGAGCGCATCCTTGTGCGCGAGCGGCACGTCGATCACCGTGTTGATCGGGCCGCGCTTGCCGCTCGACGGCACCCACGATTTGCCGCCGCCCAATGCCGCACGGATCGGCTCCGCGAAGATCGACGTGAGGAACGCGTTGCCGTGTTCGTATTCGCCGGCCGAGCCGACCAGGCACGCCTTGCCGTAGCTCTCGATCGCGCGGCCCGCCGCGAGCGACTCGATGCGTCGCGCGAATTCCTGCCCGAGCGCCGGCGACGGGCGTACGAGATCGTCAAGATTTTCGCTGTACCGCCCCGCATACGGGTTGTGCACGGCCGCGGCGATCACGATCTTGCGCAGCGGCTCGCCGTCCGCGAGCTGGCCGGTCTCGTTCGCGAGCGAATCCTCGATCTGCGTATACCACTTGCGGATATGAAAGCCTTCGAAATTGGCGATCTTGCTCATCAGTAATCCTCTATAAAGTATCGATGATGTCGGAATGAATGGACGGCGCGTCAGTCGAACAGCGGTTCGAGCTGGAAGGGATCGCTGGGCGCGTTGTACCGGTGCAGCACGCGCTTGCCTTCCTCGTCGTCCGTGACGGTTTCGCAAAAGAATTCGAGCCGGTTGCCGTCCGGGTCCGAAAAATACACGCCGATTCCGACCTTGTGATCGGTGATCTTCACGATCGGCACGTCGCGACGGATCAGCATCCCGTACAGCCGGCGCAGCTCGGTCAGGCCGCCCGCGATTTCGAGGCCGTAGTGCTGCAGGCCGATCGTGCCGAGTTCCGCATCGGACGCCGCGCGAATCAGCGCGATGTCATGGTGTTTCTGGCCGAACGACATGAACACCCACTGCTCGCCGCGAGCGGTTTCCGTCATGCCGAGCACGTCGGCATACCAGATGCTCGAGCGCACCGGATCGCGCACGAACAGCGACAGGTGCGTGCGCTGCACACGCGGTACCGGCAGCGGCAGCCCGCTTTCGTTCGCGTGCGCCGCCCGTTGCTGGAGGTCAGGCTGGGTCATCGCTCGCTCCGCTCAATGCGTCGACTGCGCGTGGGCGACGAGCGGCGCTTCGAACGGCGTCCACGCCACGGCCGTGATCTCGCTGAATTCGCGCCATTCCTTGGTCCAGCTCCGGCCGCCGTCGTGCGAACGGAACAGGTGCCCGTACTTGGTCCCCGCATAGACGAGCCCGGGCCGCGCCGCATGGACGCCGAATGCCCAGAACGTCGAATTCGGCGGCGTGTGCAGATCCGTCTCGTGCCATGCACGGCCGCGATCGGGCGAGCGGTAGATACGGCTGCGCGTGCCCGGCGTGCCGTCGCCGATCGCCATCAGCAGGTCGCCGCCGGGTGCCGCCAGCGGGACGACCGTGCGCGTGTAGTACAGCCCGTCGAAGCGGTCGCGCGACAGCTTGCCGTCCCAGGTCAGGCCGTCGTCGTCGCTCACGTGCACCGCGTTCACCGTCAGCAACACCGTCGTCTTCGGCTGGTGCGGCCCGGCGGGCAGCACGGCGATCGCATGAATGTCGCTGTTGCGGATCGCCGTGCCGGGGCCGTCCACGCGCGTCCAGGTCGCACCGGCGTCGCGGCTGCGCCATGCGCCGCCTTCCTCCACGCCGTACCACACGTTGCGGCTGTCTTCCGGGTCCACGCAGATCGTCAGCAGCCGCGGACGATTGACGCCTGAACAGAACTCCGGAAACTCGGGAGCCGTTCGCGCCCAGGTCAGCCCCGCGTCGCTCGACTTGTAAAGCGCGGCACGCGACGGCGCGCCGGTGCCCGCATACAGCACGGCCGGATTCGCCGGATCGATCGCGATGGACCAGACTGTCTGCCCGTTCAGCAGGTTCTCGGGGCGAAACCAGTGCGCGCCGCCATCCTCGCTGATGCACAGCCCCGAATCGGCGCCGGCATACACGCGCGACGGCGTCGCGGGGTCCACCGCGAGCGCGCGCACGATGCCGTCGAACTCGATGGGCTCGTCCAGCCCGAGGCGATGCCAGGTCTTGCCGTCGTCGTTCGAGCGCAGGATGCCTTGTCCCGCGGTGGCGACCAGTACGGTTGCGGTCATGCGATGCTCCTTGTGTCAGAGAAAAATGCCGCGCGTGAGCCCACCGTCGCAGCCGATCGACTCGCCGGTGATCGAGCCGGACTTCGGTGACGCGAGAAACGCCACGATCCATCCCATTTCTTCCGGCTGCAGCACGCGCCGGATCGGCGTGACCTTCACGTAGTTGGCCTCGACCTCCGCGGCCGTCAGCCCCTGCTTCTGCGCTTCCTTCTCGTAGAGCTCGTGAATGTGCGGCGTCTCGACGACGCCCGGGTGAATCGTGTTGACCGTGATGCCGAACGGGCCGAGCTGGTCGGACAGCGTCTTGGTCAGGTGCACGATCGCGACGTTGCGCATGCCGGACAACTGCTTGCTGCCGCGGCCGGTGAGCCCGCCGATATTGACGATCCGGCCGAAACCATGGCGCCGCATGTAGGGCGCGGCCGCCTTCGCGCAACGCAGGTAGCCGACGACCTTGATGTCGATGTCCTGGAGCAGCCCCTGCGGATCCGCGTGCTCCAGCTCCGCGCGCACGAGGCCGCCCGGATGCGCAGCGCCGTTCAGCAGGATGTCGAGCCGGCCGAAACGTTCGACGCTCGCCGCCATCGCTGCTTCGATGGACGCCATGTCGGTCGTGTCGAGCGTGACGGGCAGGATCGCGCCGGCCGCGTCGCCCAGCGGCGCGAGCGTCGCGCGAATCTCGGCGGCGGCGGCCTCGAGGTGTTCGAGGCGTCGCGCGGCAATGGCGACGTTGACGCCTTCGCGGGCCAGTTCGAGCGCGACCGCCTTGCCGATGCCCATGCTGCCGCCGGTGATGAATGCGGCTTTTCCGTGGAGTTGCAGGTCCATAACGATGAAAGATCAGAGTCGGGATTGAAGAAGTCAGCGGGTAGCGCGATCAGGGCAGGCACATTTCGATGAGCCGCGGCCCGTCGGAGTGCGCGAGCGCGACGTCGAGCGCCTGGGACAGCGCCTGCACGGTATTCGCGCGCTCGGCCGGTACGCCGTAGCCGCGCGACAGCGCGAGCCAGTCGATCGGCGGATCGCCGAGCAGTGTCAGGCGGCTCGCGTGCGGCATGTCGGCCGGCAGGCCGCCGCGTGCGAGCTCGGTCTGCAGGATGCCGTAGCGCCGGTTCGAGGCGATCAGCATGACGATCGGCAGACGCTCGCGCGCCATCGTCCACAATGACTGGATCGTGTACTGCGCGCTGCCGTCGGACTGCAGCGCGAACACGCGGCGCTCCGGGCACGCGACGGCGGCGCCGAGCGCCACCGGCAAGCCCTGGCCGATCGCGCCGCCCGTGTTCGTGAGGATCGTGTGACGGCGCGCGCGCGCCGACGCGGTCACGAACGGATAACCGCACGTGCCGCCCTCGATCGACACGATCGCGTCGTCGGGCAGCGCATTCGCCAGCACGCGCCCGACGGTCTGCGGCGTCAGCGGCCCGTCCTCCACGCGCCAGCGTTCGATAGGCACCCCATCGTCGGTCGTTGCCGCGCCGATGCGATCGGCCAGCGCCTCCAGCGCGTCGTCCGCCGCATCGCCTGGTGTTGCCAGCGTCACGATGTCCTCGGGCCGCGCGAGTTCGCCCGGAATGCCCTCGTAGCCGAAGTAGGTGACGGGCGCGAGCGCGCCGGCCAGCACCACGCGCCGACCGGCTAGCGCGGCGAGCGCCGGTTCGGGGAAATAAGGCAGGCGGTCGATGTCCGGCAGACCGCCGCCGCGCTCCGCCCGCGCAGGAAAAGTCTCGCTGAAGCAGGTCGCACCGGTGGCCGCCGCGATGCGCGCCGCCGCACGCTGCCCACGCGCCGACAGCGCGCTGGCGCCCATCAGCAGGACAGCGCGATGACCGCTGAGCAGCAGGTCGGCCACCTGTTCGACCCGAGCGGCATCGAACGTCACCGCGGCCGGGCGCACGATGGCGGGCCACGCCGCACTGCGCACCCGGGCCGATTGGAGATCGACTGGAAGCACGAGCGTCGCGACGCCACGCCGCGTGCCCATCGCGGCGGAAATCGCGTCGGCCGTATCCGTCGCGATATCGGCGTCGCGCGCCACGCTGCGATACCACACCGACACCGGACGGGCGAGCGATTCAATGTCCGACGTCAGCGGTGCGTCGTACTTCAGATGCTCGCGCGTGTGATCGCCGACGATGTTCAGGATCGGCGTGCGGGCGCGGCGCGCATTGTGCAGGTTGGCAATGCCGTTCGCGTGGCCGGGGCCGAGATGCAGCAGCGTCATCGCGGGCTTGCCGGTCATGCGGCCATAGCCGTCCGCGGCGCCCGTGCACACGCCCTCGAACAGCCCGAGGATCGAGCGCATGCCCGCCACGGTATCGAGCGCACCGACGAACGGCATCTCGGTCGTGCCTGGATTGGCAAAACAGACGTCGACACCGGCGTCGCGCGCCGTGGTGAGCACGACGCTCGCCCCGCTTCTTGCTTCGGTATCGCTGCCCAACTGTGGGATGTTCATGCGGCTGCTCGACGGGTTTGGCTAAGGTGTTTTTACTGTAATCCCTAATTACGGGATTTGTCAAACACAACCGCACCCTTCCTCGTCAGAAGAAGAACGGGAAGTTCCCGAAAATCGCCAGCTATCGTGGAGATACGCCTTACTGAAAAGACAACGCAATGTTATGTATTTACCACAATTCGGGATTTGATCAAACAAAAGGAAGGGTATGCAGCAAGTCGACGCCCGTGCCGCGCACCGCGACAAACCTGCTCGAGAGCGCCGACGGTCATGGCCAGTACGCGCTGGACTCGCTCGGGTTCGGCACGAATTCGAAAGCGCTCGTGGGCTGTCCAGGGATCGCTTTTGTCAGCCGGTCAAGAATCGCCTGAAGGGCGTGACGACGAGCCGGCTGCAGTCGGCGCTGAGCCCGCGACTCTGGATCGCGTACCGCGTGAACCGCGCCGCACTCGATTCAGAGAAAGGACCCGGCTGCGAAGCCGGTGTGAAATGGACCGGCACGCGGTAGATCGCGACCGTGGCGACAGATGCCACCGACCGTCGTGCCGACCAGCCGGTTGGTGCGCAGGCCGGCCGCATAACGGGAGTTCATCCGCTCCTGCAACTGCCGCGACGACCAGCGCTCCAGGCGACAGAGTTCGATGTAGAAGTCGCGCTTGAGCGGGTCGTCGACGTACATCAACATCCTCAGATGGGTCCAGCTCAATTCTCTCCGCAGGGCGGAGAGAATTCAGCCACCGGCCCGCCGAGGCCCTCACCTGTCACCGCGCTAAATGTGCGCGCGCAATTGAGCTTCGGCACCGCCAGAGACAAAGCCGCCCCTCCAGTCGCCCCGCCCAGATCGAAGAACCTCCAGGCCCGCGTGCGACGCAATGCCCAATGAACCCGCCCACCGACACGTCGTCGCCCGCGCCAGAATTACAGGGGTGCCGAGACGGTGGCGGCAGCGTTTTTCGATCGCCACGGCGGGGGCGCTCAATGCCCTTCGGACACGATGCCTCGCACGCGGAGGCTCCCGCCTAGGTCCCGAAATGAAGGAGAACCTGGCCCTTACTATGTTCCCCTTCATTCCGCCGGATCCTGCCTCGAAATGGACCACTTCGGCGGAGCGCATCGCGCCCGTCTTTCACTGCACAACCGCGCACGTCCTAACTCGCCCCCTGAAGTTTCTACGAAAAAACTGTCAAACTTCCGCGTCCACACGCGCACCACACGTCGGTCGCGCTAGCTTGCAAACTCATCCGTCTATCAACGCGCATCGCACGTTCGGCGTGATGCATGACCGCAGTCAAACAACGCTCGTGTCCCTGTCCGATTCGACCGGCCAGCCAAACTCCGGATTCGCCGCGCCTCTCGACGAACACTAAAAAGACACTAAAAATCGCGGCACGAACAGGCGCCCGGTAAACATCGGCGGCTCCCCCTGTCGAAGGCCCTTACCAGCCGGGGCTTCGACGGATTCCAGCCCCCCCCCCAACCGAACACCCCAGACTTCACGATTCATTTAACTTTCCGTGAGGACTTCGACACCGGCCGCTGACTACGATGGGCGCATGTTTTCAGGACCTGCCGCCAGGAGCCCATCATGCCCACCCGCAGACATCTGCTGTTCGCCGGCGCCACCGGCCTCGCCGCGCTTGCGACCCTGTCGTCCGTCGGCCGCCGCGCGCTGGTCGGCCGCGCGTTCGCCGCGCCGCCGGCCACCCCGCAGACGGCCGCGCCTTTCGAGGTCACCCTCAGCGACGCCGAATGGCATCGCCGGCTCACGCCCGCCCAGTACACGGTCCTGCGCGAAGCCGGCACCGAGCGCCCGTACACCAGCCCGCTGAACGACGAGCACCGGCACGGGACGTTCGCGTGCGCCGGCTGCGACCTCGCGCTGTTCTCGTCGGCCACCAAGTTCGACAGCCATACAGGCTGGCCGAGCTTCTGGAAGCCGCTCGACCACGCGGTCGCCACCCACACCGACGCGTCGTTCGGGATGATCCGCACCGAAGTGCACTGCCGCCGCTGCGGCGGCCATCTCGGCCACGTGTTCGACGACGGCCCGCCGCCGACCGGCCTGCGCTACTGCATGAACGGCCTCGCCCTCGCCTTCCACCCCGCCACCGCCTGATCCGGCCCCACGCCTGATCGACTGGAGAACGCACCATGCTGCTCATCGTCCTTGCCTATCTCGGCGGCGTGCTCACGATCCTGAGCCCGTGCATCCTGCCCGTGCTGCCGTTCGTGTTCGCGCGCGCCGACCAGCCGTTCGTGCGCACCGGCCTGCCGCTGCTGGCCGGCATGGCCCTCACGTTCGCCGTCGTCGCGACGCTCGCGGCCGTCGGCGGCGGCTGGGTCGCGCAGGCCAACCAGGCCGGCCGCTGGGTCGCCATCGTGCTGCTCGCGGTGTTCGGCCTGACGCTGCTGATGCCGCGTCTCGCGGAGCACCTGACGCGACCGCTCGTCGCCGCCGGCAACCGCCTCACCGGCTTCGCGCAACGCGACGGCCGCCCGGCCGGCCCCGCGTCGTCGCTGCTGCTCGGCGTCGCGACCGGCCTGCTGTGGGCGCCGTGCGCGGGCCCGATCCTCGGGCTCGTGCTGACCGGCGCCGCGCTGCGCGGCGCAAGCGTCGGCACGACGCTGCTGCTGGTCGCGTATGCGGCCGGCGCGGCGACGTCGCTCGGCGTCACGCTGGTGATCGGCGGCAAGTTGTTCGCCGCGATGAAGCGCTCGCTCGGCGCCGGCGAATGGATCAAGCGCGGAATCGGCGCGGCGCTGCTGGCCGGCGTCGGCGCGATCGCGCTCGGCCTCGATACGGGCGCGCTCGCACAACTGTCGACCGTCACGACGGGCGGGCTCGAAACGAAGCTCGTCGACCGGCTCGGCGGGCATGCGAACGGCGCGCCGGCGGCGATGGCCGCGGCCGGCGGTCCGGCGGAGAACGTGGCAGAACGCGCGGCGGACGGCTCGGCCAACGGTGCCGCGAACGGCTCCGGCGGCGCGATGATGGCCGCGACAGCCGATGCCGCGCAGGCCGGCGGCGCGATGATGCGCGCGGTGGACGCGACGCACGTGCCGGCCGCGCTGCCCGTCGAAGGCACGCTGCCGTCGCTCGACGGCGCGGTGCAGTGGCTGAACTCGCCGCCGCTGACGGCGGCCGGCCTGCGCGGCAAGGTGGTGCTGGTCGATTTCTGGACCTATTCGTGCATCAACTGCCTGCGCACGCTGCCGTACACGACCGCGTGGGCGCGCAAGTACGCGCCGTACGGGCTCGTCGTGATCGGTGTGCACGCACCCGAATTCGCGTTCGAACGCGACATCGGCAACGTGAAGAAGGCCGTGCACGACCTCGGCATCGACTTCCCGGTCGCAATCGACAACCGTTTCGCGATCTGGCGCGCATTCAACAACGAATACTGGCCCGCGCACTACTTCGTCGATGCGCAGGGCCGCGTGCGCCGTCACCACTTCGGCGAAGGCGAGTACGCGGAATCGGAGCGCGCGATCCAGTCGCTGCTCGCCGAGGCCGGCCATCCGGAAGCGCTGAACGTGCCGCTCGGGCTCGCCGGCGCGCCCGCGAAGGGTGCGCTCGCGGCGGCCGACAGCGCGGACGTCCGCTCGCCCGAGACCTACGTCGGCTACGCACGCGCCGAGGATTTCGTGTCGCCCGGCGGCGTGGTGCGGGATGCGGCGTATCACTATGCCGAGCCGGCCCGTCCCGATCTGAACGACTGGGGCCTCGCCGGCATGTGGCGGGTCGGCGCCGAACGCGCGACGCTCGCGGCACCCGCCGGCCGCATCGTCTACCGCTTCCATGCGCGCGACTTGCACCTGGTGCTCGGCCCCGGCGAGGACGGCAAGCCGGTGCGCTTTCGCGTGACGCTCGACGGCGCGGCCCCCGGCGCCGCGCACGGCAGCGACGTCGATGCGCAAGGCTACGGCACCGTGACCGGGCAACGCCTGTATCAGCTGGTCCGGCAACCCGGCGCGATCGCCGATCGCACGTTCTCGATCGAGTTTCTCGATCCCGGCGTGAATGCCTATGCGTTCACGTTCGGCTGATCCCGGCCGGGGGCGGCGCACCGGCGCCGCGTCCGGGCCCCGCTTTCCATTCCGCCTTCCGAAGGAGCACACCGTGAACACCACCTCCCCCCGCGGTTCCGCGCCGCAACGGCGCACGGCGATGCTGCGCCGCATCGGCGCCATCGCCGTCGCGGCGCTCGCCGTGTTCGGCTACCAGCGCATCGTCAACTCCGCCGAGCCGATGCGCACCGTCCCCGCGCCCACGCTCGACGAAACGCCCGGCGCATCGCACGACGAGACGGCCGTGCTGGCCGGCGGCTGCTTCTGGGGCGTGCAGGGCGTATTCGAGCACGTGAAGGGCGTGAAGCAGGTCACGGCCGGCTATGCGGGCGGTGCGTCGGAAACCGCGCACTATGCGCTCGTCGGCTCGGGGCTGACCGGGCATGCGGAATCGGTTCGCATCGTCTACGATCCGACCCAGATCACCTACGGCCGGCTTCTGCAGGTGTTCTTCTCGGTCGCGCACGATCCGACCGAGCTCAACCGGCAGGGCCCCGACGAAGGGTCGCAATACCGGTCGGCGATCTTCCCGACCACCGCGCAGCAACGCGCGGTCGCGACCGCGTACATCGCGCAGCTCGGCACCGCGCACGTGTTTCCGGCGCCGGTCGTCACGCGCGTCGAGGACTACAAGGGGTTCTACCCGGCCGAGGCCTACCACCAGAACTACCTCGAGCTGCACCCCGACGCGCCGTACATCGCGTACAACGACATGCCGAAGATCACCGGGCTGAAGCAGTACTTCCCGGCGCTGTACCGCACCGAAGCGGTGCTGTGGCGCGATGCGCGCTCGTGACCGTCACGCGGTCACGCGGCCGCGTGACGGGGTGACCGGTCGACCGGGTAACGCCCGCCGCACGGCCGAAGCCCGTGCGGCCACGCACGGCCGGCGCGAGCCGCCCGCGATCCGGTTTGCGCTGCATCAACGAAGCCGCGGCCGCCGTGCCGGGGCAAACCCGCATCGCGTCCGCCGCGACCGGCAACTTCGCGTAGACTTCTCCAGATCCCCGCCGCATCTTGCGGCGCCCGGAATTCCAGTCCAGCCCGGAGACGTCACGCATGCGAGCAGTGCCCTTCCCTGACAGCGGCACCCTTGGAGAACCCTCTTCCGGCTCGGCCGTGCGCGACTTGCGCCGCGTGCCGATTCATCCCGATCACTGGTACCCGCTCGCGTGGTCGCGCGAGCTGAAACGCGGCAAGACGCTCGGCGTGCGCTTCGCCGGCGATCCGATCGTGCTCGTGCGCACCGAATCCGGCGCCGTGTACGCGCTCGAAGATCGTTGCGCACACCGCCAGGTGCCGCTGCACGCGGGCGTCGTGAGCGGCGAGACGCTGCGCTGCTGTTATCACGGCTGGACCTACGCGTGCGACAGCGGCCGCTGCGTCGACGTGCCGTACCTCGGCCGCGAGCGCCTGCCCAACGGCGTGCGCGCGTACCCGTGCCGCGAAGCGCACGGGCTGATCTTCGTGTTCCCGGGCGACGCGACGCTCGCCGACTCGCGGCCGTTCCCCGCGCTCGAATCGGCGGACGACCGCGCGTTCAAGACGCGCCGCTTCGGCCGCGAGGTCAAGTGCCACTACTCGTTCATGCACGAGAACCTGATGGACATGAACCATCAGTTCCTGCATCGCAAGCAGATGGGGCAGATGCGTGCGCGCTCGGTCGGCCGGCGCCGCGGCGACGACTGGGTCGAGGTGGACTACACGTTCGCGCGGATGGAAGGCAAGCAGCCGGTCGGCGAGGCGCTCGTGTTCGGCGCGAGCAAGAAGCCCGGCGAGCAGGCGGACAAGAGCGTGATGACGGTGCGCACCGGTTATCCGTACCAGACACTGCAGATCCGCTCGAGCGAAGGCACGCTCGTGATGGACCTGTGGATCGTCTACGTCCCGCTCGACGCCGAGCAGCGCACCAACCGCACGTTCGGACTGCTGTCGATCCACAAGCCCGGCATACCGTTCGCGCTCGATCTCGCGTGGCCGCTGCTCGTCTGGTTCACCGAGCGCATCTTCCGCGAGGATCGCTGGATCGTCGAGCGCGAGCAGGAAGCGCATGACCGGCAGGGCGCCGACTGGAACCACGAGGTGTTTCCGGTCATCAACGAGCTGCGCGACCTGCTGCGCCAGTGCGGCGCGCGCACGGTGATCCCGATCCGCGAAGCGCGCGACGGCGCGTGACCGGCGCGTGACGTGAGCGGCGCGCCGGCGCGCGCGCCGTTCGTTACAACCGGAACGCGCCCGGCAGCAATGCGTCGGCCGTCGTGACGCTGACGGCCCCGTTCAGGTTGGCCAGGATCACTTCGATGTCCGGCGTGCCGATCTCGATGATCACCTGGCGGCAGGCGCCGCACGGCGCGATCGGGCCGTCCGTGTCGCCCACGACCGCGAGCCGCGTGAAATCCCCCGGACGATAACCGGCGGCGATGGCCGCAAACATCGCCGTGCGTTCCGCGCAGTTGCAGAGTCCGTAAGACGCGTTCTCGACATTGCAGCCGTGAAAAACCGTCCCGTCGCGCGCCAGCAGCGCGGCACCGACCTTGAAGCGGGAATACGGCGCATACGCGCGTTCGCGCGCTGCCTTCGCCGCTTCGATCAGTTCGTGTCGTTCCATCTCGTCGTGCCTCCGATTGTGTGCCGGGGAGCATCGGCGCGGCCGCATCCCGGCCGCCACGATACGCCCGTGGCGTGCAGCGATCGCCGGTATCCGCACCGTGCGACCGGTCAGCCGATCCGCTGATAGAGGGTCGGCGGCGCGACGCCCGTGTCGCCCAGCACATAGCTACGCTGGATCGCATCCACCGCGTGCGCCGCGGCGGCTGCATCGCGGGCATGCACATGGCCGAGCGGCTGGCCGGCTTCGACATGCTGCCCGATCTCCGCGAGCGCCGTCAGGCCGACACGGTAGTCGATCGCGTCCGCCGCGCGCGTGCGGCCGCCGCCGAGCGCGACGACCGCGAGCCCGAGCGCGCGGCAATCGACCCGCTGCACGACGCCGCTCGCGCGCGACGGAACCGGTACGATCACCTCCGCCCGCGCGAGATGACGCGCGGGGGCGTCGATCAGGTCCGCGGGGCCGCCGAGCGCCGTGACCATCTTCGCGAAGCGTTCCGCCGCCGCCCCCGAATCGAGCGCGTGCTGCAACTTCACGCGCGCCGCCTCGACGTCGCGCGCCAGCCCGCCGGTGACGAGCAACTCCGCCGACAGCGCCATCGTGACGTCATGCAGGCGCGCCGGGCGCGACTTGCCCGTCAGGTAGTCGATCGCGCACGCCACTTCGAGCGCATTGCCCGCGCACGGCGCGAGCGACTGGTTCATGTCGGTGAGGATCGCGGTCGTCTTCATGCCGGCGCCGTTGCCGACGTCGACGATGCTGCGCGCCAGTTCCGCCGACTGTTCGGCGGTCGGCATGAATGCGCCGGAGCCGACCTTCACGTCCATCACGAGCCCGTCGAGCCCGGCCGCGAGCTTCTTCGACAGGATCGACGCGGTGATCATCGCGATCGATTCGACGGTCGCCGTCACGTCGCGAATCGCATAGATGCGCATGTCGGCCGGCGCCAGCCGCGCCGTCTGCCCGATGATCGCGACGCCGACCTCGCGCACCGTGCGACGAAACGCGTCCGTATCGGGCGTCACGTCGTAGCCGGGAATCGCGCTCAGCTTGTCGAGCGTGCCGCCGGTATGGCCGAGCCCGCGCCCCGAGATCATCGGCACGTAGCCGCCGCACGCGGCCACCATCGGCCCGAGCATCAGCGACACGACATCGCCGACGCCGCCGGTCGAATGCTTGTCGATCACCGGCCCCCCGAGATCGAGCGCGCGCCAGTCGAGCACGTCGCCCGAGTCGCGCTGCGCGAGCGTCAGCGCGACACGCTCGTCGGTGCTCAGGTCGTTGAAAAACACGGCCATCGCGAACGCGGCCACCTGGCCCTCGGTCACGCTGCCGTCGGTCACGCCGCGCACGAACGCGGCGATCCCGTCGCGATCGAGCGGCTGCCCGTCGCGCTTCCGGCGAATGAATTCCTGCGGTAAAAACATCGTTGCCTCTCCTCGATCGTTCAGGTTCAGGCGCAAGTTCAATGAAGCGAAAAGAACAGGCCCGCAATCGCCGCGCTCATCAGGTTCGACAGCGTCGCGGCCGTCAGTGCGCGCAGGCCGTGCCGCGCGACTTCCGAGCGGCGCTCGGGCGCGACCGCGCTGAAGCCGCCCGCGAGGATCGCGATCGACGAGAAGTTCGCGAAGCCGCACAGCGCGAACTACACGATCGCGAGCGTCTTCGGGTCGAGCACCTGCAGGCCGGCCGCCGCGACGTGCTCGCCGCTTTTCAGGTACGGCGACAGGTCGCCATACGCGACGAACTCGTTGAAGATCAGCTTCTCGCCGATGAAGTTGCCGGCCAGTGCCGCGTCGTGCCACGGCACGCCGATGATCCACGCGAGCGGCGCGAACAGGTGGCCGATGATACCCACGAGCGTGATCTGCGGAAAGCCCGCGAACGCCGCCGCGCCGCTGACGATGAGGTTCATCAGCGCGATGAGCCCGACGAACGCGATCAGCATCGCACCGACGTTGATCGCGATCCGCAGCCCGACCGACGCGCCCGACGCCGCCGCCTCGATCACGTTCGCGGCGCGCTTGTCGTCGAAGTCGAGCCCGTCGACCACGACGCGGCTCGGCTCGACCGTCGGAAACAGCAGCTTGCCGAACAGCAGGCCGCCGGGCACCGCCATGAACGACGCGGCGAGCAGGTATTCCATCTTCACGCCGAGGCCGGCGTAGCCGACCAGCACCGAGCCGGCGACCGACGCCATGCCGCTTGCCATCACCGTGAAGATCTCGGCGCTCGTCATGTTCCGCACGAACGGCTTCACGAGCGCGGGCATTTCGCTCTGCCCGAGAAAGATCGTCGCGACGGCCGAGCACGCCTCGATACGGCTCACGCCGAGCACTTTCGCCAGTGCGGCGCCGAGGATCGCGACGATCCACTTCATCACGCCGATGTAGTACAGCACCGCGATCAGCGCGGTCACGAAGATGATCATCGGCAGCACGCGCAGGCCGAACACGAACCCGCCGTCGCCGAACAGCTGGAACATCTTGCTGTCGACGAGCCCGCCGAACACGAACGCGATGCCGTGATTGCCCATGTCGAGCACGCGATTGACGCCGTTCGCGGCCGCCGCCAGCGCCGTGCGGCCGGACGGCACGAACAGCACCAGCGCGCCGATCGCCAGTTGCGTGCACAGCGCGGCGACCATGGTCCGGCCGCTTACCGCGCGCCGGTTGTTCGACAGCAGGTAGGCCACCAGCAGCAGGAACAGCATACCCAGGAGACTGCGCAGAATATCCACCTCGTACTCCTTGCTCTCAATGTTGTTGGACTGTTCGGCGGGCAGGCCCGGCATACCTGCGAAAACGCCGTCGGTGGATATTACTCGCCGGCATGCACGCCGACAACGCAAACAAAATGGCCGCGTTCGAGCAACGTCGCGTGCTTCGTCGACTTGCTCAGTTCTTCTACATACCGGGAGATCGGCAAGACGGGATCACGCCACGATCCGTCCCAAATACTGAGAGAATTGGCGGGATGGGGAGCAGCAGGCAGAAGCGGTGCCGGCATGCACGGGAAGGCTAGATGAAGCATGCGGGGCGTGCCGCTCGACCCGACACGCCCCGCACGTTACACTCGTTACGCACCGTTCAGCCGGCGCGCTCGACCGGATGTGGTTCGCGCAGCCGGTTCGCGATCCGCGCGGCCTCGTAGTAGCCGGCTGCCGGCGGGCGCTTCAGGTAGCGGCCCGCGCCGCGCACCGCGCGCAATTCGCCGTCGGCCCATGCGAGTGCGCCGCGCGTGAGCGTATGCGTCGCGACGCCCTGCACCGTCATCCCCTCGAACACGTTGAAGTCGACCTGCTGGTGATGGGTCTTCACCGAGATCGTCTTCGTCGCGGCAGGGTCCCACACGACGAGGTCGGCATCGGCGCCCACCTGCACGGCGCCCTTGCGCGGATACAGGTTGAAGATCTGCGCGGCGTTCGTCGACGTGATCCGCACGAACTCGTTCGGCGTGATGCGGCCGTGATTCACGCCGTGATGCCACAGCACCGACATGCGATCCTCGACCCCGCCGCAGCCGTTCGGAATCTTCGTGAAATCGTCGCGGCCCATCGCCTTCTGCGACGCGCAGAACACGCAGTGGTCGGTCGCCGTCGTATGCAGTTGCCCCGCCTGCAGCCCGCGCCACAGCGCCTCGCGATGCTCGGCCGAGCGGAACGGCGGGCTCATCACGTGCGCGGCCGCGCGCGTCCAGTCCGGATCGCGATAAACGGCCTCGTCGATCACCAGGTGCCCCGGCAGCACCTCGCCGAACACGCGCAGCCCTTCGCTGCGCGCGCGCGTGATCGCGTCGACCGCGTCCTTCGCGGAGACGTGCACGATGTACACGGGCACGCCGAGCACCTGCGCGATGCGGATCGCACGGTTCGCGGCCTCGCCCTCGACCTCCGGCGGCCGCGACAGCGGATGCGCCTCCGGCCCCGTCATCCCGCGCGCGAGCAGCGCCTTCTGCAGCTGGAACACGAGCTCGCCGTTCTCGGCATGCACGGTCGGCAGCGCGCCGAGTTCGAGCGAACGCGAGAAGCTGTTCACGAGCACCTCGTCGTCGGCCATGATCGCGTTCTTGTACGCCATGAAGTGCTTGAAACTCGACACGCCGTGCTCGCGCACGAGCGTACCCATGTCGCGATGCACGCTCTCGTCCCACCACGTCACGGCCACGTGGAAGCCATAGTCGGCCGCCGCCTTCTCGGCCCAGCCGCGCCATTCGCGGAACGCGTCCATCAGCGGCTGCTTCGGGCTCGGGATCACGAAGTCGATGATGCTCGTCGTGCCGCCGGCGAGCCCGGCGGCCGTGCCCGAGTAGAAATCGTCGCTCGCGGTCGTGCCCATGAACGGCAGTTCCATGTGCGTATGCGGATCGATGCCGCCCGGCATCACGTACTGGTCGTGCGCGTCGACAACGCTCGCGCCGGCCGGCGCGTCGATCTGCTCGGCGATCTGGAGGATCGTGCCGCCGTCTTCAGGGTCCGCGCACAGAACGTCGGCGCGATAGGAGCGGTCCGCATCGACCACGGTGCCGCCGCGAATCAGGATTGCCATGGGGTTGCCTCCTCGTTGACTGTCGGGTGCCGCATCGCACGCATCAAGCACATCGCGCGTGTCATGCGCTCGCGATCTGCGCGCGCTGTCCGGCGCGCCACTTCATCCAGGTGCCGTACACGCCCGACGCCAGCACGAGGCCGACGAACCACGCGTACGTGTAAAGCGTGTTGAAGAACGCCGGCACGTTCGGGAACGACGCCGGAAATGCCGTGTGCAGGAAGCCGGGCAGGTTCGGCAGCACGCCGACCGCGAGCGCGGCCAGCGCGGCCGGGTTCCAGCCGCGCGCGTAGCTGAAGCCGCCGCGTTCGTCGAACAGCGCGCGTGTGTCGAGCCGCGTGCCGCGAATCAGGAAGTAGTCGACCATCATGATCCCCGCCACGGGCCCGAGCAGCGCCGAATAACCGACGAGCCAGGTGAAGATGTAACCGTCCGTCGTCGCGAGGATCTTCCACGGCATCATCACGATCGCGATGGTCGCGGTGATCATCCCGCCGGTGCGGTACGAGATCGCCTTCGGCCACAGGCTCGAGAAATCGTAGGCCGGGCCGACGAGATTCGCGGCGAGGTTGCAGCACATCGTGTCGAGCGTGAGGATCACGAGCGCAATGCCCACGCCGATGCCCGTCATCCGGCTCGTCAGGTCGATCGGATCCCAGATCGCGTTGCCGTAGATCACGACGGTCGCGGACGTCACGACGACCGACACCACCGACAGCAGCGCCATCGGCAACGGCAGCCCGATCGACTGGCCGATCACCTGGTCGCGCTGCGAATGCGCGAAGCGCGTGAAATCGGGGATGTTCAGCGCGAGCGTCGCCCAGAAGCCGACCATCGCGGTCAGGCCCGGCCAGAAGGTCGCCCAGAACAGCCCGGCCTTCTTGCCGCCCGCCGCGAACTGCGACGGCGCCGACAGCATCGTGCCGAAGCCGCCCGCCTTCGACGTCGCCCACCACACGAGCGCCACGCACATCACGACCTTGATCGGCGCGGACCAGCTCTCGAGCCAGCGGATCGAATCGGTGCCGTGCCAGATGAAGTAGAGCTGCAGCGCCCAGAACACGAGAAAGCACGCGAGCTGCCCGAACCCGATGCCGACGACCGGCAGCGCCGCACCGTGCAGCGCGTTGCCGGTCAGGATGTTCAGCAGCGTATAGATCGCACTGCCGCCGAGCCAGGTCTGGATCCCGTACCAGCCGCATGCGACGATCGCGCGCAACAGCGCCGGCAGCTTCGCGCCCTGCGTGCCGAACGACGCGCGCACGAGCACCGCGTATGGAATCCCGTGCTTCGCGCCCGCATGACCGATCAGCAGCATCGGCACGAGCACGATCAGGTTGCCGAGCAACACCGTCGTCACGGCCTGCCACGGCGACATGCCTTCCTGGATCAGCCCCGCCGCAAGCATGTACGACGCAATGTTCATCACCATCCCGACCCAGAGCGCCGCGAAGTGATACCACTTCCACGTGCGCTGCGCCGGCGTCGTCGGCGCGAGGTCGTCGTTGTACAGGCTGCCGCCCTGCGCCGCGGCGCCATCGGGATCGGCGGGATTCGCTGCGTGATTCATTGAACGCACTCCGCGAAAACGTCGGCGCCGGCACCATGCGATGCCGGCCCGGGTGGAACGAAAAGCGGCGGTGCGGGGCTCTCCCGCGCCGCCGGACGCCGGTCAGGCAGCCTTCTTCGCGTGCTTCTCGGGTGCCACCGCACCTGCACTCGCCCCCGCGTCCGCGCTCGCCGGATTGTTCGGATGCGTGGTCCAGTTCGCGTAGTCGCCCGAATCGACGCGCTCCATCGTGATGCATTGCTCGACCGGACACACATGCATGCAAAGATTGCACCCGACGCATTCCGAGTCCACCACTTCGAAGTGACGCACGCCGTCCTTCGTCGCCGTGATCGCCTGGTGCGACGTGTCCTCGCACGCGATATGGCACAGCCCGCACTGGATGCAGCGGTCCTGGTCGATGCGCGCCTTGATGTCGTACTTCAGGTTCAGGTATTTCCAGTCGGTCACGTTCGGCACCGCACGGCCGCGGATATCGTCGAGCGTCGCGTAACCCTTCTCGTCCATCCAGTTCGACAGGCCGTCGGCGAGGTCCGACACGATCCGGAATCCATAATGCATCGCCGCGGTGCACACCTGCACGCTGCCGGCGCCGAGCACCATGAACTCGGCCGCGTCGCGCCACGACGAGATGCCGCCGATGCCGGAGATCGGCAGGTTCGGCGTTTCCGGGTCGCGCGCGATCTCCGCGACCATGTTCAGCGCGATCGGCTTGACCGCCGGGCCGCAATAGCCGCCGTGCGTGCCCTTGCCGTCCACGGTCGGTATCGGCGCCATGTGGTCGAGATCGACCGCGACGATCGAGTTGATCGTGTTGATCAGCGACACGCCGTCCGCACCGCCTTTGTACGCGGCGCGCGACCCCATCCGGATATCGCTGATGTTCGGCGTGAGCTTCACGAGGCACGGCAGCTTCGTGCCTTCCTTCACCCAGCGCGTGACCATCTCCACGTATTCGGGCACCTGCCCGACCGCCGCGCCCATCCCGCGCTCGCTCATCCCGTGCGGACAGCCGAAGTTCAGCTCGACCGCGTCGGCGCCCGTATCCTCGACGAGCGGCAAGATCCATTTCCAGTCCCGCTCGTTGCACGGCACCATCAGCGACACGATCAGCGCGCGTTCCGGCCAGTCGCGCTTCACCTGCGCGATCTCTCTCAGGTTCACGTCGAGCGGACGGTCGGTGATCAGCTCGATGTTGTTCAGCCCCGCGATGCGCTGGCCGTTCCACTGCACGGCGCCGTAGCGCGAACTGACGTTGACGACGTGCGGATCGAGCCCGAGCGTCTTCCACACGACACCGCCCCAGCCCGCCTCGAACGCGCGGTTCACGTTGTAGGCCTTGTCGGTCGGCGGCGCGGACGCCAGCCAGAAGGGATTCGGCGAAGTGATGCCCGCGATGGTGCAGCGAAGGTCGGCCATGTTCGGCTCCGTGAGAGTGGGGTCGTGTTCGTTGTGCTCGTGGTGGTGGTATGCGACGCGCGCGGTGCGCTCACGCGGCCTTCGCGTCGCGTTGCGCGAGCGTCGCGTCGATCGACGCGGCCGCGCGCTTGCCGTCCTGCACGGCCTGCACCGTGAGGTCGATGCCGCCCGTCGCCGCGCAGTCGCCGCCGGCCCACACGTCTGGCCATGCGGTGCGCCCGTCCGCATCCACCGCGATACGCGTGGCGTCCGCGGTCAGCAGCGCGGCTGCGCCATCGTCCGGCACCAGCGTCTGGCCGATCGCCTTCAGCACCATGTCCGCGTCGACGGTGAAACGCTCGCCCGATGCCGCCTCGAACTCGACGCCCGTCACCTGCCCGTTCGCGCCCGCCATGCGCACGGGTTTCGCGTGCGTGACGAGCGTGACGCCGCTCTTCTGCGCGAATTCGCGCTCGGCCCACGTCGCGCTCATCGCGTCCACGCCACGTCGATACACCATCGTCACGCGATCGGCGCCGAGCTTGCGGCTTTGCACCGCCGCATCGATGGCCGTGTTGCCGCCGCCGATCACGACCACGCGCCGCCCGACCGGCACGTTCTCCAGCGCGTCGGCCTGCCGTACCTGCTCGATGAAGTCGACTGCGTTCATCACGCCGCCCAGTTGTTCGCCGTCGATCGCGAGCGCGCGCACGCCGGCGAGGCCCATCGCGAGAAACACCGCGTCGTGCTGCTCGCGCAGCGCGTCCAGCGTGATGTCGCGGCCAAGCGCGACGCCGGTCTGCAGCGTGATGCCGCCCACCGACAGCAGCCACTCGACTTCACGTTGCGCGAAATCGTCGACGGTCTTGTACGCGGCGATCCCGTATTCGTTGAGACCGCCGGCCTTCGGGCGTGCGTCGAACAGCGTGACGCGATGCCCGGCGAGCGCGAGCCGGTGCGCACACGCGAGCCCGGCCGGCCCCGCACCGACCACCGCGACGTGGCGGCCCGTGTCGGGTGCGCGCGTGAAGCGCACCGCGCCGGTCGCCATCGCCCAGTCGGTCGCATGCCGCTGCAGCGCGCCGATCGCAACGGGCTGCGCATCCTGATGATTGCGCACGCATGCGCCTTCGCACAGGATCTCGGTCGGGCACACGCGTGCGCACATCCCGCCGAGCGGATTCGCCGACAGGATGTCGGTCGCGGCGCCCTTCAGGTTGCCGTTGCCGATCTTGCGGATGAAGCTCGGGATGTCGATCTGCGTCGGACAGGCCTGCACGCACGGTGCGTCGTAGCAGTAGTGGCAGCGGCTGGCGGCGGCCGCTGCCGCGGTCGGATCGAGCAGCGGCGCGATATCGGCGAATTCGCACGAGAGTTGCGTGGACGACAGGCGATGCGCGGCGATATCGCCGGTTGGCTTGGTGGTCATACGCGTTCCTTCGACTGGGTGGAGACAAAGCCGTCCCCGCCGGCTGCGAATGCACAGTCGGGGCGGTCATCATTATCAGGAATGCTACGGTCAGGCGGTACGCAGCCTGCCGGCTGCTATGGTCCTTGCGTCATGAAGCCGGCTCGCATGCACGCGACAGCATCGCGTGCAGCAGCACGTTCGCGCCGGCCTCGATCCATGCGGGCGTCGCGTCCTCGATCTCGTTGTGGCTGATGCCGTCGACACACGGCACGAACACCATCGACGTCGGCGCGACCTGGGCGAGATAGCACGCATCGTGCCCCGCGCCCGACACGATGTCGCGATGCGAGTAGCCGAACCGGTCGGCCGCACCGCGCACCGCTTCCACGCAGGCGGAATCGAACGCGACCGGCTTGTAATAGAAAATCTGCTCGAGCTGGGTCTCGAGCCCGATGTCGGCCGCGATGCGCGCCACACCGTCGCGCAATGCAGCATCCATCTTCGCGAGCACCGCGTCGTCCGGATGACGGAAATCGACGGTGAAGAACACGCGTCCGGGAATCACGTTGCGCGAGTTCGGGTAGACCTGCATCATGCCGACCGTCGCGCAGCCGAACGGCGCATGATCGAGGCCGATCCGGTTGACCAGATCGACCACGCGCGACGCACCGAGCAACGCATCGCGCCGGCGCGGCATCGGCGTCGGCCCCGCATGCGCTTCCTGGCCGGTGAACGTGATCTCGTACCAGCGCTGCCCCTGCGCGTCGGTCACGACGCCGATCGTCTTGCACTCCGCTTCGAGTATCGGCCCCTGCTCGATATGCAGCTCGAACGCCGCGTGCAGCTTGCGCCCGCCGCACGGCACGTCGCCCGCGTAGCCGATCCGCGCCAGTTCCTCGCCGATCGTCTTGCCGTCCACGTCCTTGCGTGACAGCCCGTATTCGAGCGGGAAGACGCCCGCGAATACGCCGGATGCGACCATCGCGGGCGCGAAGCGCGAGCCTTCCTCGTTGGTCCAGATCACGACCTCGACCGGATGCTCGGTCTCGATGCCGTGATCGTTGAGACTGCGAATCACCTCGAGGCCGCCGAGCACGCCGTAGATGCCGTCGAAGCGGCCGCCCGTCGGCTGCGAATCCGCGTGCGAGCCGGTAACGACCGGCGCCGCATCGGCCACGCGGCCCGCGCGGCGCATGAACACGTTGCCCATCGTATCGACCGTCACCGTGCAGCCGGCGGCCTTCGCCCAGCCCACGATCAGGTCGCGCCCGGCCTTGTCGAGATCGGTCAGCGCGAGGCGGCACACGCCGCCCTTCGGCGTCGCACCGATCTTCGCGACTTCCATCAGGCTGTCCCACAACCGCTTGCCGTCGACCTTGATCGACGTGTCGAAAGCTGCCCGCTTCACTGTTTCCGATACCGCGTTCATTCGTATCGCTCCTGTGGGGTCGGTGATGTCGTCAGCCCGGTCTGTGCCGGTGCGTGCAATACCTGTTTCGGGGCAATCCCGCCCATGCGCGGTGCATGTCCCGGTCGTGCGCGAAGTTCGTCCGACGAATCGCCGGAACTGCCTTCCGCCGCTCGTCGAATCCTGTCCGATTGGACAGGTTTTAGACGATCAAAATGACCAAAGCAATGTCTTTCTTTCGTGGATCGATAGAGCGAGAAACGTGCCATCGCAACGCAGCATCGCTGCGGATGCGCCGTTTCCGCATGCGTGCGTTCGACGCGGATCAGCGGCTAGAATGAAGCCCAACGCGGCATGCCCGCCGCGCGAGGGTAACGATGAGACATGACGAGGCGGCAGCCGAAGCAACCGACAGCGACGAAACGTCCGCGCCTTTGCGGCGACGCAAGGCACACATTCGCGAGTCCAACGAAGCGCATCTGCTCGCGTGTGCGGAGGCCGTGTTCGCCGAGCGCGGGCTCGACGGCGCGAGCACCGCGATGATCGCGGAGCGCGCGGGCCTGCCGAAGGCGAACCTGCATTACTACTTCCCGACGAAGCTCGCGCTGTACCGTCGCGTGCTCGACGACCTGTTCGAGGACTGGCATCGCGCGGCCGGCACATTCGAGGCTGGCGACGATCCAGTGGAAGCGATCGGCGGCTACGTGCGCGCGAAGATGGATCTGTCGCGACGGCGCCCGCTCGGCTCGAAGGTCTGGGCCAACGAGATCATCCATGGCGCGGAGCACATGCAGGACATCCTGTCGCAACGCGTGAAGCCGTGGTTCGACACGCGCGTGAAGGTGATCGACGGCTGGATCGCGCGCGGGCTGCTCGCGCCGATCGACGCGCATGCGCTGATGTACCTGATCTGGGCGACCACGCAGCACTACGCGGATTTCGATGCGCAGATCCGCGCGCTGAGCGGCAAGCGTGCGTTCACGCAGAAGGCGTTCGCCGAGACGACCGAGCAGGTCGTGCAGCTCGTGATTCGCGCATGCGGCGCGGTATCGCCGCACGCGAAGGCGTAGCGCAACGCGAATCGCCGTTCACTGAAAACGAAGCGGGCGAAGGTCAACGCGCAGAGACGGCCTGCGCGATGCCCTTCGCCCGTAGCGCGATACGGTCAGCGTGCCGTACCGCGCGTGTGCGTCGTTACGTGCGTGCTACGCGTCAAGCGACGCGCTCGATCGCGATGGCCGTCGCCTCGCCGCCGCCGATGCACAGCGATGCGATGCCGCGCTTCAGGCCATACGTCTCGAGCGCGGCCAGCAGCGTCACCATCACGCGCGCACCCGACGCACCGATCGGATGGCCGAGCGCGCACGCGCCGCCGTGCACGTTGACCTTCTCGTGCGGCAGGTCGAGATCGCGCATCGCGGCCATCGGTACCACCGCGAACGCTTCGTTGATCTCGAACAGGTCGACGTCGCGCAGGTTCCAGCCGGTTTTCTCGGAAAGCTTGCGCAGTGCGCCGATCGGCGCGGTCGCGAACAGGCCCGGCTTGTCCGCGTAGGTCGAATGCCCGACGATCACGGCCTTCGGCGTGAGGCCCAGGCGCTCGGCTTCCGAGCGGCGCATCATCACGAGCGCGGCCGCGCCGTCCGAGATCGACGACGCATTGGCGGCCGTCACCGTGCCGCCGTCGCGGAACGCCGGCTTCAGCGTCGGGATCTTGTCGAGTTTCGCCTTGCCCGGCTGTTCGTCGATCGACACGACGGTTTCGGACTTGCCGGCCTTCACGGTCACCGGCGCGATCTCCGACACGAAATGCCCTTCGGCGATCGCGCGTTGCGCGCGCGTCAGCGACGCGATCGCGAACGCATCCTGTGCATCGCGCGTGAACTGGTACGCCTGCGCACAATCCTCCGCGAACGTGCCCATCAGGCGGCCCTTCTCGTACGCGTCCTCGAGCCCGTCGAGGAACATGTGATCGAGCACCTGCCCGTGGCCCATCCGCATCCCCGCGCGCGCCTTCGGCAGCAGATACGGCGCGTTCGTCATGCTCTCCATCCCGCCCGCGACGGCGACACCCGCCGAGCCCGCCAGCAACAGGTCGTGCGCGAACATCGCGGCCTTCATCCCCGAGCCGCACATCTTGTTGACCGTGGTCGCGCCTGCCCCGAGCGGCAGTCCGGCCTTCAGCGCGGCCTGCCGCGCCGGTGCCTGGCCCTGGCCCGCCGGCAGCACGCAGCCGAACACGATTTCATCGATACGCTCGGCCGGCACGTTCGCGCGCTCGAGCGCCGCGCGAATCGCCACCGCGCCGAGGTCGCTCGCGCTGGCTGCCGCCAGGTCGCCCTGAAAACCACCCATCGGCGTACGCGCCGTGCCAACGATTACGATCGGATCCTGAGTCGTCATGATTCGCTTCCTCCAGTGTCAGCGCGGTGCCATGCGCAACGCGCCATCGAGACGGATGACTTCGCCGTTCAGCATCGTGTTTTCGGCGATGTGGCGCACCAGCGCCGCAAATTCTTCCGGGCGGCCGAGCCGCGGCGGGAACGGCACGCTCTTGCCGAGCGCGTCCTGCACGTCCTGCGGCATGCCGGCCATCATCGGCGTCGCGAAGATGCCCGGCGCGACCGTCACCACGCGAATGCCGAACCGCGCAAGCTCGCGCGCGATCGGCAGCGTCATGCCCACGACACCGCTCTTCGATGCCGCATACGCAGCCTGCCCGATCTGCCCGTCGAACGCCGCGACCGATGCGGTGTTGACGATCACGCCGCGCTCGCCTTCCGCATCGGCGTCCTGCTTCGACATCGCTTCGGCGGCCAGCCGGATCATGTTGAACGTACCGACCAGATTGATCGACACCGCGCGCGCGAAGCGGTCGAGCGAATGCGGACCCTCGCGGCCCACCACCTTCTCGCCCGGCGCGACGCCCGCGCAGTTGACGAGCGCGTCGATGCGGCCGAACGCGTCACGCGCGGCGGCGACGGCCGCCTGGCCGTCGGCTTCGCTCGTCACGTCGGTCTTCACGAAGCGTGCAGCCTCGCCAAGTGCGTGCGCGAGGCCCGCACCGGCCTCTTCGTTGACGTCCAGCAGCACGGCCTTGCCGCCTTCCGCGACCACCATGCGCGCCACCGCGGCGCCGAGGCCCGACCCGGCGCCCGTGATCAGAAAAACGCGATCCTTGATATTCATTCGCAATCCGTACAGTGTGTGTTCAGGGTTGAGCGACCTTGTCGGCTTCCATCTTGCGCAACACGAAGCGCTGGATCTTGCCGCTCGGGGTTTTAGGCAGCGCATCGACGAAGTCGATCGCGCGGGGATAGGCGTGAGCGGACAGCCGCCGCTTCACGTGCTGGCTCAGTTCCTCGGCCAGTGCCGGCGTGCCGTCGAAGTCGTTCGACAGCACGACGAACGCCTTGACGATCTCCGTGCGCTCCGCATCGGGCACGCCGATGACGGCGGCCTCGCTCACGGCCGGATGCTCGATCAGCGCGCTTTCCACGTCGAACGGGCCGATCCGGTAGCCGGACGACGTGATCACGTCGTCCGCGCGGCCGATGAAGCTCACGGTGCCGTCCGGCTCCAGCTCGACGTTGTCGCCGGTCCGGTAATAGCCGCCCGCGATCGCCGGCGTGTCCTGTTGCCAGTAGCCGTGGAACCACAGCAGCGGCGAGCGCGCGATGTCGATCGCGAGGTTGCCGGGCTCGCCGGGGCCGAGTTCGCGGCTCGCTTCGTCGAGCACCGCGACGCGGTAGCCGGGCATCGCGAAGCCGGCCGAACCGGCGTGGACGGCATGCGCGAGGCCGTGGTGGTTGTTCACGACCATCCCGAGTTCAGTCTGGCCGTAGTGATCGTAGATCGGCGCGCCGAGCGCCGCGTCGAACGAGCGCACGACTTCCGGATTCAACGGCTCGCCCGCACTGCTGACCACGCGCAGCTTGCCCTTCAGCCGCGCCGCCGCTTCCGTCCCGGCCGCCATCAGCATCCGGAACGCAGTCGGCGAGCCGGCGAGGCTCGTGATCCCGAGCCGTTCGATCACGTCGTACGTGCTGTCGACCGTGAAGCTGCCCTCGTAGAGCGTCGTCGCGTGGCCGAGCATCAGCGGGCCCGTGATCGCGTAATAGAGCCCGTATGCCCAGCCCGGATCGGCGATGTTCCAGAACCGGTCGCCCGCCCGCAGGTCGACCGCTTCGCGCATGTACGCGCTGAACGCGAGCAGCGCGCGCAGCGGCACCGGCACGCCCTTCGGCAAACCCGTCGTGCCCGACGTCGACATCATCATGAACAGGTCCGCCCCCTTGCGCAGCACCGGTTCGAACGAGTCGGACTGCGCATCGAGCGCCGCACGGAAATCGATGTCGCTTTCCGGCAGCGTCTCGCCCGGGTCGCGCACCGTCGCAACGGTCGGGCAAGCGGCGATCTCGTCGAGCTTCGCGCGATTCGCGACGTTGGTCACGACCAGGCGCGCGTCGCTCATGCGCAGCCGGTGCTCGATCGCCTTCGGGCCGAACGCGGTGAACAGCGGCTGGTAGACGGCGCCCGCGCGCCACGTGCCGAGGATCGTCGCGACGAGTTCGGGCGTGCGCGGCAACAGGCCGGCCACCACGTCGCCCGGCTTCACGCCCTGCGCGACCAGCAGGTTCGCGACGCGTGCCGACAGCGCCTTCATCTGCGCAAACGTGTAGCGGCGGTGCTGCCCGCCGGCGTCGATCCAGTCGAGCGCGATCGCGTCCGCGGACGCGTGCCGGTCGCAGCATTCCACGCACGCGTTCAGGCCGCGCTCCAGGTCACCATGCAATTGCTGCGCGGCGGTCTCGATACTGAATCGGGCCACGGCGTCGGCGTAGGCCGGCACCGCCCGGGCGGTAGCTCCATCAGGCATGCGTGTCTCCTGTGCGTTATGGCCCCCGGCGAGCCAGGGGCGCGACGGGGATAGCTCGATAGTAGACAGCCCGCACATTGCAATCAATGACAAACAGAATCTAGAATCGTGATCGCTTTTGCCATGTCGGGAGGATGCAGGAAAATGGGGCCGCAGATGATTTCGCCGGATTTCGTCGACGACGCGCTCGCGTGCCTGCGCCGGCAACGCATCGCGACGGCGCCCGTGCTGCGCGCCGCCGGCCTGCCGGCCGCCGTGCGCGAGCCCGTCACGCCGCAGCAGTACGGCAGGCTGTGGCTTGCGATCGCCGGCACCCTCGACGACGAATTCTTCGGGCTCGCCGCGCGCCCGATGCGGCACGGCAGCTTCACGCTGCTGTGCCACGCGGTGCTGCACGCCGGCACGCTCGACAAGGCGCTGCGGCGCGCGCTGCAGTTCCTGCGCGTGGTGCTGGACGAGCCGCACGGCGAGCTCGTCGTGGCCGACGGGCAGGCGCAGATCGTGCTGACGCAGACGGGCACGCCCTACCCGGCGTTCGCATACCGGACGTTCTGGCTGATGCTCCTCGGCGTCGCATGCTGGCTGATCGGCCGGCGCATCCCGCTGCAACGCATCGACTTCGCGTGCCCGAGCCCCGACCAGCGCAGCGACTATCACCAGTTCTTCGGCGTGCCCGTGCATTTCGACCGGCCCGACAGCCGGCTCGCATTCAACGCCGCCTACCTCGCGCTGCCGACGATCCGCTCCGAGCAGGCGCTGAAGACCTTCCTGCGCGGCGCGCCCGGCAACCTGCTCGTGCGCTACCGGCACGATACGGGCTGGGTCGCGAAAACGCGCGCGCAGCTGAAGACGCTGCCGGCCGCCGAGTGGCCCGATTTCGATACGCTGGCCGTGCGCGTCGGCACGACGCCCGCGACGCTGCGGCGGCGTCTGCGCAGCGAAGGACAAAGCTTCGCGGCAATCAAGGACGAGTTGCGCGGCGCGCTCGCCCAGTCGCTGCTGCGCGGGCACACGCTCAGCGTCGCGGAGATCGCGGTCGAGCTCGGCTTCACCGAGCCGAGCGCGTTTCATCGCGCGTTCCGGAAATGGACGGGTACGAGCCCCGGTGCGTTCCGTCGGGACGTGCATGCGGCCGAGGCGGAACCGGGAAGTGCGAGCGGATGATGCGGCAGGCGGCCGTCGACTGGCGTGCAGGGCCGACATGGAAACACTCACTCGACGCTGATACGATGCGACCAGCCGGCTGCCGTTCGTTGTCGAAGGTTGTCGGCAAGCGACGGCGAAGACACGACCCACCACTACCGCTCCCGCTCCGATGCAAGCCACCGACTTTTCCGACACTGAACTGGCCGACCTGCGCGCGCACGGCATCGTGCTGTTTGCCGACCGCGTGATCTTCGACGCTCAGCCGCCGATGCCGGCCGACCAGATCGCGGCCGTGCAGGCCCGCTGTCACGGCGACCTTCCGCCCGCACTGCTCGAGCTGTGGCGCACGACGGCCGGCGGCAGCCTCGACTACGACCTGACGCTGGAGATGAACGGACACATCGAAGCCATCGGCTGGGGGGAGCTGTTCTACAACGGCAGCAACGGCTACCGCGATCTGGATGGCTGGATCGACCACGAACTCGAACTGGCCGAGGAAGCCGCCGACGAGCATTCACGCCCGTGGAGCGGCAGGCTCGACGTGTTGCCGTTCGGCGGATTCGAGTACTGCGACCGCATCTACATCGTGACGGACCCCGACGCGAAGGATCGCGGCCACGTGCTCGCGTGGAAACAGGGGCTGCCGCCCGCGTGGCGCGGCGCGATGCACGAGGACGGCCTCGCGACGGTCGCGCCGGACCTGTACGCGGCATTCGGCGCCCTGCAGCTCAATGCGGACCCGCTGGAACCCGGCGGCGAAAACGGCACCGGCGCGACGTTGCTCGACTATATCGACGCACGCCAGGCCGAGCATGGCCTGTCGGCATCGCTGGGTGACAAGGTGATCGCGTTCTATTGCCGGGCCGTGATCGACTGGCGCACACCGCTCGCCGACGGCACGCTCGCCGCCCAACCGGCGCTCGCGCGCCACGCGTTGCGACATGCGATCGACCACGACGACGACGCGCTCACCGTGCAACTGGTACCGCTCATCGCGAATCTCGGCGCGGCACTCGCCGGCAGCTCGAGCCCGACCGACTATGCGCTGCGGCGACAGAAATTTGCCGCCGCGAGTGCATTGCTCGAATCCGGCGCACCGGTCGCGCCGGATTCGCTGGAGTCCGTGTCCGGCACCGTGCCGCCCGCACTGATTCGCGCGCTGCTCGACGCCGGCGTGCAGCCGGATGCCGACGCGATGGCGCGCTGCGTCGCCGCCGGCGGCACCGACAGCGCGCGCCTGATCGGCGCCGCACTGTCGGCCCGAGGCGTCGATGCGGCGTCGGCCTGCCGTTCGGCGATCACGACGCTGCTGCACGAACTCGAGACCGACATCGCCCGGGTCCGCGCCGGCAAGCTCCGCCACCATCTCGGCCTCGACGGGCTCGAAGCCCACGCCGAGCGCCTGCGGACATTCAGGCCGTGACGTGACGCGCACTCAGCGGGAAACGCCGTCGACGCTGGCGATATCCCGCAGCGGCCGCGAGAACAGCTTGCAGCCTGCGTAGTAGACGAGCGACGTCAGCGACAAACCGATGATCCACGACACGTCCGCACCGCCGAGCCGGCTCGCCAGTTCGCCGGTATGGAGATCGGTCGCCATGAACGGTGCCTGCGCGACGATGCCGATGAAATACGAGCCGACGGCGATCGTGTTGAAGCGTCCGTAGATGCCGCCGTCCTGCCGGAAGAACGAATCGACGTCGTACTCGCCGTGACAGACGAGGTAGTAGTCGACGAGGTTGATCGCGGTCCACGGCACGAGCACGTACAGCAGCAGCAGGATGAAGTTCGTGTAGCCGGCGAGGAAATTGTCCTGCCCGAACAATGCGATCGCGAGCGCAATCGCGCACAGGACGATCGCGGTGATCGCCCGCGCACGCGCCTTGCCCGACCACGACGGAAAGAGCGTCTGCAGCACCGTGATGGCCGACAGCGCGCCGCAATACAGCTCCATCGCATTGCTGGCCGCGATGCCGAACGACAGCACGACGATCACGAGTACGCTGATCCCTTGCGTGAGGCCCGTGAGGCCGCTCACGACATTGCCGTCGGGCGTCGCAAGGCCCACTAGGCAGCCGAGCAGCATCGGGAAGAACGAGCCGAGCACGCAGCCCCAGTAACTCGACCAGAACGCCGTGCGCGGCCCGGTATCCGGCGGCAGGTAGCGCGAATAGTCCGACACGTAAGGCGCATAAGCGATCTGCCACAGCGCGGCGACCGACATCGCGCCGAGGAAGCCGGACAGGTTCAGCGAATGCTTCGAGAAGGTATCGGCGGGCAATCCATGCACGAAAATGATCCATGCGAACGCCAGCACGAGTACGCTGCCCGAGCACCAGCTCAGCAGCCGCGCATACGCGTGGATCAGCTTGTAGCCATAGATCGACCCGAGCAGGCTGATCAGGCCGATCGCCACGACGCCCGCATCGAGCGGAATGCCGGCGCCGAGGCTGTGCAGCGCCTGCCCGCCGAACACACAGTTCGATGCGAAGAAGCCGACGTACATCACGACGACCAGCCCGACCACGAGCAGCGCGCCGAACGACCCGAACTGCCCGCGGGTCTGGATCATCTGCGGCACGCCAAGCTGCGGCCCCTGCGCGGAATGCAGCGCCATGAAGACCGCGCCGATCAGGCTGCCGACGAGCGTGGCGAGCGCCGCCCACCAGAACGGCTGCTTGAACACCGTGGTCGCGAGCGACCCGGTGACGATCGTCAGCATCATGATGTTCGATCCGAACCAGATCGTGAACAGGTCCTTCGCGCTGCCGTGGCGCTCGGTCAGCGGAATCGGCTGGATGGTGCTTTCCTCGAGATGAGCAATGGACTCGCCCTGACTCATTTCGTCTCCTTGTTTATGTTGTGGTGTTCGCGGGTTCGGCGGCTGGAGGGCGACCCGGAATGCCTGGCGCACGTGAAGCGCGGGTCCTGCAATGAACGCTTTCTTCTCATTTGCATTCCTGATCAATAGGCGGTCGATAACGCATCGCGTTACATGACTGCCGCCTGCGGCACTTCATTCTCAACGTGTCGGCCAGCCGCTCCTGTGGATGCGTGAATCCGCCTCGCCTCCGGAGCGTAACCCGTGGTTCGGTGCGCTTCCGGCCATCTGTTGCCGGACGGAAGCGCGTCGCTCGGCGGTCAGCAGTCGATCCCGAGCACTTCCCGCGCGGTGGCATCCACGGCCTTGCGCATCGTGTCGACCAGTTCATCGATTTGCGCGTGATCGATCACCAGCGGCGGCGCAACGATCAGGCGGCCATTCGTCGAACGCACGATCGCACCGAGTTCGAACCCGACCGTCCGGCTGTGCCAGGTCAGGTCTGCCTCGTTCGCAAAGCGCTCGCGTGTCGCCTTGTTCTTCGCGAACTGGATCGCGCCGACCGCGCCCACGCCCTGGATCTCGCCGACGAGCGGATGGCCGTCGAACGCATCGCGCAGCGCCTTCTGCAGATACGGCCCCGTGTCCGTCTTCGTCCGTTCGATGAGGCCTTCGCGCTCGAGCACGTCGAGGTTGGCCAGCGCGACGGCGGCCGCGACCTGGTGCCCCGAATAGGTCAGCCCGTGCGCATAGACGCCGCCCTTGTCGACCAGCGCATTGCCCACGCGCCGGCTCATGATCAGCCCGCCCATCGGCACGTAACCCGAGGTCAGCCCCTTGGCCATGCAGATCAGGTCAGGTTCGAAGCCGAAATGGCGGTGCGCGAACCACTCGCCGGTGCGACCGAAGCCGCCGATCACTTCGTCCGCGCAGAGCAGCACGTCGTATTGACGGCAGATGCGCTCGATCTCCTGCCAGTAGCCGTCCGGCGGAAAGATCATCCCGCCCGCCCCCTGGAACGGCTCCGCGACGAACGCGGCGACGCGGTCCGCGCCGATCTCGAGAATCTTGCGCTCAAGCGACAGCGCCGCCTGTTTGCCGAATGCCTCGGGGCTCAGGTCGCCGCCATTCGCGTACCAGTACGGTTCGTCCACGTGCGTGATGTTCGGAATCGGCAGGTCGCCCATTTCGTGCATGAATGCCATGCCGCCCAGCGACGCGCTGCCCACCGTCGACCCGTGATAGCCGTTCACGCGGCCGATCAGCACCTTCTTCGCGGGCTTGCCCATCATGTCCCAGAACCGTCTTACGGTGCGAATCAGCACCTCATTCGATTCGGAACCCGAATTGGTATACACCACGTGACTGAAGCGATTGCCGAGCAGCGCGAACAGACGCTCCGACAGTTCGATCACCGACGGGTGCGTGGTGTGAAAGAACATGTTGTAGTAGGACAGTTCCTTCATCTGCCGCGCGGCGGCGTCGATCAGCTCCGGCCGACCATAGCCGACGTTGGTGCACCAGAGCCCGGACATGCCGTCCAGGTAGCGGTTGCCGTCGTTGTCCCATAGATGGACACCTTCGCCGCGTACCATCACGCGCGCGCCTTCCTCGTTCAGCGCCTTCTGGTCGACGAACGCATGCAAGTGATGCGCGGCGTCGCTGCGTTGATAGTCCTGCGTCGTACGATGCGGAAAGTTGGGCGCGTTCATGGGCGAGTCTCCGGTTCGTTGTGTGGATTAAAGCGTTGTCGTGTTGCGCGGCGCGGCCGCTTGCGACCCGCCGCGTCGCGAATCAGTAACTGATCCAGGTCGTCTTGAGGCCCGTGTACTTGTCGATCGCATGCAGCGAGAGATCGCGGCCGAAGCCCGACTGGCGGAACCCGCCGAACGGCGTCTGCGCGCTCAGCGCATCGACCGTGTTGACCGACACCGTGCCGGCGCGCAGCCGGCCCGACACACGGTGTGCGCGTGACAGGCTGCCGGTCCAGACCGACGCGGCAAGGCCATAGATCGAGTCGTTCGCGAGCCGGATGGCCTCGTCCTCGGTGTCGAATGCCATCACCGACAACACCGGCCCGAAGATCTCCTCACGCGCGATGGCGTCGTCAGGCTTCACGTCGATGAAGATCGTCGGCTCGATGAAGTAGCCCTTGCCGTCGACACGCGGCGCGCCTCCGCCGATCGCGAGCGTCGCGCTGTCGCGGCCGCGTGCGATCCACTCGCGCACGCGCCGATGCTGCGGCTCGTCGACGATGGCCCCCATACCGCTCGCCGGATCGAGGGGATCGCCCGGCATGAACGCGGCGGCATGCGCAATCAGGCGGTCGACGAACGCATCGTGAATCGAACGCTGGACCAGCAGCCGCGAGTTCGCGGAACACACCTCGCCCTGGTTGAAGAAGATGCCGAAGCACGCCTTGCGTGCGGCAAGATCGAGATCGTCCGTATCGTCGAAGACCAGGTTCGGGCTCTTGCCGCCGCACTCGAGCCACACCTGCTTCATGTTCGACTGAGCGGCGTACTCGAGGAATTTCTTGCCGACGGCCGTCGAGCCCGTGAATGCGAGCACGTCGACGTCGGGATGCAGCCCGAGCGCCCGCCCCGCGGTTTCGCCATAGCCCGGCACGACGTTCAGCACACCCGGCGGCAGGCCGGCCTCGAGCGCCAGCTCGGCGAGACGCAATGCGGACAGCGGCGATTGTTCCGCCGGCTTCAGCACGACGCTGTTGCCGGCCGCCAGCGCCGGCGCCACTTTCCACGCGACCATGTCGAGCGGGAAATTCCACGGCACCACCGCGCCGACAACGCCGAGCGGTTCGCGCGTGACGACCGCGAGGTTGCCGGGGTCGGTCGACGCAACTTCGCCGTGCAACTTGTCGACGGCTTCGCCGTACCAGCTGAACAGCCCTCCTGCAGCCGGCACGTCGATGCTGAACGCGTCCGCCACGCGCTTGCCCATGTTGAGCGAGTCGAGCAGTGCGAGCTCCGCACCGTGCGATGCGACGAGTTCGCCGAGCCGGCAGAGCACACGCTTGCGCTCCGCCGGTGCGCAGCGCGACCAGACGCCGGATTCGAACGCGTGACGCGCGGCCCGCACCGCATCGTCGACGTCCGCGGTATCGCACGACGCAACTTCCGCGATGACGGCCTCGGTAGCCGGATTGATTGCGGCAAACGTCCGGCCGCTTCGGGCCGGCACGCTGCGGCCACCGAGATGCGCGAGCGTTCTCGGCTCGACTTGCGCCGCGAGACGTCTCCAGTCCGCGTGCTGATGGTTTTCTGCTGAAGTTGGGTTCATTCAAGACTCCGTTTTGACGACCAGGCGTTTGTGCGTTGTTCTCCGCCTGAACTCGACCCGACGAAAGACGCCAGCGGGCGCAACCGATGCCCATGACCGCCGTGAATCGCCGCAGTTGTCCGGTCGACAAACTGTCGATCATCAAAAAGCGATTTGAAAGAACAGTTTTTCTTCTCATTGAAGAGGTTATTTCTATTCATCCTGCGCGCGTGCAGTGGGTTTTCCTGCCACGGCACGATCCCGGTGCCGTTTGTTTGCGCGCGATCTCGTCGGCTTTCCGGTGCGATGCAACGTGACACCCGGTGCGACGCCGGGCCGGCACGACATTGCGCCGCGGCCCGTCCGACCACATACTGGTCGGACGGTGCGAACAAGGATGCATTCGATGGGGAACGTCGATCAGGGTGCCGCTTCGATCTTTGGCGTCATTGGAACGGCCGTGTCGTTGCTGGCGGCAATCCCGTACGCGCTCGCGATCTACCGGCGCACCGTTCGTCCGCATCTGTTCACATGGCTCGTGTGGTCGGTCGTCACGGCGATCGCGGCTGCCGGCCAGTTCGTCGCGGGTGCCGGGCCGTCCGCGTGGTGCACGGCGGCGATTGCGGTGACATGCCTTCTGACGCTGGTCGCGAGCATGTTTCGCGGCGAACGCGGCTGGACGCGCGTCGACTGGTTTTTCCTGGTCGCGGCCCTGTCGGCCATTCCGCTTTGGATGCTGACTGACGATCCGACGATCTCGGTCTGTCTGGTGACGCTGATCGAGCTTGCCGGCCTCGGTCCCACCGTCTGCAAGACGATCCGCGATCCGTGGAGCGAGAGCCTCGCGTATTTCGCGCTGTGCGTGCTCAAGTACGCGTTGGCATTGCTGGCATTGAGCACGTGGGGTATCGCGGTCGCGTTCTATCCGGCCGTCAACGTCGTTGCGTCGATCGGCATCTGCGTGGTGATGCTGGTCCGGCGTCAATCGTTGTCGGCCACGCGGTAAGCGGTATCCGTCAGTGCGGTGTGTTGCCTGCTGTCGTGGCTCGTCGATATGCACGGAACCACAAACCTTCAGAGACGATGCGAGGCCCGGAAATGGACGCAATCCGTACAGTCATCGAACCCAGCGAAGCCGCGCTTCGCGCCGCGATGCTGGCCAACGATGTCGAAGCACTCGAGGCGTTGCTGGACGACGACCTGGTGTTCACCGTTCCGACCGGCCAGGTCATCTCGAAGGAAGACGACCTGGCCGCGCATCGCAAGAATCTGCTGCGTCTCGACACGCTCGAAGTACAAGAAACGCGCGCCTGCGCGATCGGCGAGATGATCCTGACCACGACGAAGGCGACGCTCGCCGGCCATTTCGACGGCACGGCATTCGACGGCGTGTTTGCCTATACTCGGCTGTGGCGTCGATCGGGCGCCGGCTGGCGCGTCGTCGCCGGACACGCATCGCAGGTCATGTAGTCGCGTCGAGTTCGCCTCCCTACGAGTCGGCAAGCTGCGAATCCGGAGTTGTTTGAGTCGATGCGAGCCGGACGATACCTCGACGAAGGTGTCGACCATGACAGGAGACGAAATGCACAAACCATTTACCGTACGTGCTGCCCGTACCGCGGACGCGGACGAACTCACGCGTCTGGCTCGCATTTCGAAGGCACACTGGGGCTATCCGAAGGACTGGCTCGACTTGTGGCAGGGCGATCTCACGATTGCACCGGAGACGATCGACGGGTCGATCGGTTACGTCGCGGAATCCGCGGAGGCAATCATCGGGTTCTGGGTCAGGGCGTCATCGGAATCGGATCGCCCGACACCCGGATGGCTGTTCGTCCATCCCGACCACATGGGCCGGGGTGTCGCCCGTGCGCTGTGGGACGCGGTCCGCAAGGAAAGCGCTGCGAGAGGGATCAGGAGCTTTGTGATCGAAGCCGATCCCAATGCGGTTCCGTTCTATCTGACGATCGGGGCTGAAAAAATCGGCGAAAAGGAATCAAGCATCGTCCCGGGCAGGTTCTTTCCGATCTTGCGGATCACGATCTGACTCGTGAGGCAGAAGGAAGCCGGTATGACCCACCGTGCCGCACTTGTGTAAGAGGTTCCAAGGGACATGGAGTGCAATGGGGAACGTGTCGGGAGCGTTCGGTGGCGCAGAACTACCGATCGCTCGAGAACGGATGGCGACTGAACGCATTCTGCGCCCGGTTGCAGCCAGGCCACCGATCCCGATCACTCGCGCATTTCCGCCGCACCAATGCAAAAACCCCCGCCTTTCGGGCGGGGGTTTCTGGCTTAGGGAGCCTGACGATTACCTACTTTCACACGGGAATCCGCACTATCATCGGCGTAGAGTCGTTTCACGGTCCTGTTCGGGATGGGAAGGGGTGGGACCGACTCGCTATGGTCATCAGGCAAAGAGGGTTGTTGCGCTGGCTTCGCAGCGCAACCAATCTTGGAAGAAGCAGTAATTTAGGTTGTGTGTATCACACACGAGAATCCAACTTGTCGCTCTGGATCCTGCAGCCAGTGCTGTCGCACGGCGCCGATCTACAAGGCAGACTTGTTATAGGATCAAGCCTTACGGGCAATTAGTATCAGTTAGCTGAACGCATTACTGCGCTTACACACCTGACCTATCAACGTCCTGGTCTCGAACGACCCTTCAAGGGGATCTAGTCCCCAGGGATATCTCATCTTAAGGCGAGTTTCCCGCTTAGATGCTTTCAGCGGTTATCTCTTCCGAACATAGCTACCCGGCGATGCCACTGGCGTGACAACCGGTACACCAGAGGTTCGTCCACTCCGGTCCTCTCGTACTAGGAGCAGCCCCCTTCAAATATCCAACGCCCACGGCAGATAGGGACCAAACTGTCTCACGACGTTTTAAACCCAGCTCACGTACCTCTTTAAATGGCGAACAGCCATACCCTTGGGACCGGCTACAGCCCCAGGATGAGATGAGCCGACATCGAGGTGCCAAACACCGCCGTCGATATGAACTCTTGGGCGGTATCAGCCTGTTATCCCCAGAGTACCTTTTATCCGTTGAGCGATGGCCCTTCCATACAGAACCACCGGATCACTATGACCTGCTTTCGCACCTGCTCGACTTGTCGGTCTCGCAGTTAAGCACGCTTATGCCATTGCACTATCAGCACGATTTCCGACCGTACCTAGCGTACCTTCGTACTCCTCCGTTACGCTTTGGGAGGAGACCGCCCCAGTCAAACTGCCTACCATGCACTGTCCCCGACCCGGATCACGGGCCAAGGTTAGAACCTCAAACAAACCAGGGTGGTATTTCAAGGACGGCTCCACCGAAACTAGCGTTCCGGTTTCATAGCCTCCCACCTATCCTACACAGATCGGTTCAAAGTCCAATGCAAAGCTACAGTAAAGGTTCATGGGGTCTTTCCGTCTAGCCGCGGGTAGATTGCATCATCACAAACACTTCAACTTCGCTGAGTCTCGGGAGGAGACAGTGTGGCCATCGTTACGCCATTCGTGCAGGTCGGAACTTACCCGACAAGGAATTTCGCTACCTTAGGACCGTTATAGTTACGGCCGCCGTTTACCGGGACTTCAATCAAGAGCTTGCACCCCATCATTTAATCTTCCGGCACCGGGCAGGCGTCACACCCTATACGTCCACTTTCGTGTTTGCAGAGTGCTGTGTTTTTATTAAACAGTCGCAGCCACCAGTTTATTGCAACCCCTTCACCCTCCTGGCGCAGGCCAGTCAAGCTACAAGGGCGTACCTTATCCCGAAGTTACGGTACCAATTTGCCGAGTTCCTTCTCCCGAGTTCTCTCAAGCGCCTTAGAATACTCATCTCGCCCACCTGTGTCGGTTTGCGGTACGGTCATCGTTAGACTGAAGCTTAGAGGCTTTTCTTGGAACCACTTCCAATTGCTTCGCTCCCTAAGGAGCTCGCGCCACACCCTTGAATTGCGCACCCGGATTTGCCTAAGTGCCTTCTCCAATGCAGCGACCGGGACTTCCAACACCCGGACAACCTTCCGCGATCCGTCCCCCCATCGCATCTAACAATGGTGCAGGAATATTGACCTGCTTCCCATCAGCTACGCATTTCTGCCTCGCCTTAGGGGCCGACTCACCCTACGCCGATGAACGTTGCGTAGGAAACCTTGGGCTTACGGCGAGGGGGCCTTTCACCCCCTTTATCGCTACTCATGTCAGCATTCGCACTTCCGATACCTCCAGCACCCTTTACAAGGCACCTTCGCAGGCTTACGGAACGCTCTCCTACCATGCGTGCTAAGCACGCATCCGCAGCTTCGGTATATAGCTTAGCCCCGTTACATCTTCCGCGCAGGACGACTCGATCAGTGAGCTATTACGCTTTCTTTAAAGGGTGGCTGCTTCTAAGCCAACCTCCTGACTGTTTTAGCCTTCCCACTTCGTTTCCCACTTAGCTATATTTGGGGACCTTAGCTGGCGGTCTGGGTTGTTTCCCTCTTGACACCGGACGTTAGCACCCGATGTCTGTCTCCCGTGATTGCACTCTTCGGTATTCGGAGTTTGCTATGGCGGGGTAATCTGCAATAGACCCCCCAACCATGACAGTGCTCTACCCCCGAAGGTGAGACACGAGGCACTACCTAAATAGTTTTCGGAGAGAACCAGCTATTTCCAGGTTTGTTTAGCCTTTCACCCCTATCCACAGCTCATCCCCTAACTTTTCAACGTTAGTGGGTTCGGACCTCCAGTACGTGTTACCGCACCTTCATCCTGGCCATGGATAGATCACCTGGTTTCGGGTCTACGCCCAGCAACTGAACGCCCTATTCGGACTCGCTTTCGCTACGCCTGCCCTATACGGTTAAGCTTGCTACTGAACGTAAGTCGCTGACCCATTATACAAAAGGTACGCCGTCACCCCTTACGAGGCTCCGACTGTTTGTATGCATGCGGTTTCAGGATCTATTTCACTCCCCTCCCGGGGTTCTTTTCGCCTTTCCCTCACGGTACTGGTTCACTATCGGTCGATCACGAGTATTTAGCCTTGGAGGATGGTCCCCCCATCTTCAGACAGGATTTCACGTGTCCCGCCCTACTTGTCGCACACCTAGTTCTTTCATACTGTTTTCGCCTACGGGGCTATCACCCGCTATGGCCGCACTTTCCAGAGCGTTCGGCTAACAATACAAATAAAGAGTGCAAGGCTCATCCCATTTCGCTCGCCACTACTTTGGGAATCTCGGTTGATTTCTTTTCCTGCGGTTACTTAGATGTTTCAGTTCACCGCGTTCGCTTCACATGGCCTATGTATTCAGCCATGGATACTCCAAAAGGAGTGGGTTTCCCCATTCGGACATCTACGGATCAAAGCTTGTTTGCCAGCTCCCCGTAGCTTTTCGCAGGCTACCGCGTCCTTCATCGCCTGTGATCGCCAAGGCATCCACCACATGCACTTGTTCGCTTGACCCTATAACGAGTCTGTCTCATGTCGGCCATCGTTAGCGCTTTAGCGCTTACGAGGGCCCCATCCCCGCCTGGGGACGACAGTCGCTACAGGTTGAGTTCTCGCGTTGTGCCGTATTCCAAATTGAGTCAAACATAGAGTTCGAATCATCTTGAGATACATCGATACAATCACAACCCGGATAGTTTCCACGTCCATCTCAAGACGCTTCCGCTATCCAAATTACTTACTTCTTCCAGATTGTTAAAGAACGACAGCCGATACTTTCGTATCACTCTGACTGGCTCAATCGCCAATGCAAAATTCTCGGTTCATCGTATGAACCAAGCACTTAGCGTTGGTGATTGGTGGAGGCAGACGGGATCGAACCGACGACCCCCTGCTTGCAAAGCAGGTGCTCTCCCAGCTGAGCTATGCCCCCATGTACAGAATTCCTCAGGTGTGTACCGCCCACAAGACGGTGGTGGGTCTGGTTGGATTCGAACCAACGACCCCCGCCTTATCAAGACGGTGCTCTAACCGACTGAGCTACAGACCCCTGAGTCTGTCTTTAATTTACAGCCGATAAGCGTGAGCGCTCAATTTTGCGAGAAGCTCTGGAAAGGAGGTGATCCAGCCGCACCTTCCGATACGGCTACCTTGTTACGACTTCACCCCAGTCATGAATCCTACCGTGGTGACCGTCCTCCTTGCGGTTAGACTAGCCACTTCTGGTAAAACCCACTCCCATGGTGTGACGGGCGGTGTGTACAAGACCCGGGAACGTATTCACCGCGGCATGCTGATCCGCGATTACTAGCGATTCCAGCTTCATGCACTCGAGTTGCAGAGTGCAATCCGGACTACGATCGGTTTTCTGGGATTAGCTCCCCCTCGCGGGTTGGCAACCCTCTGTTCCGACCATTGTATGACGTGTGAAGCCCTACCCATAAGGGCCATGAGGACTTGACGTCATCCCCACCTTCCTCCGGTTTGTCACCGGCAGTCTCCTTAGAGTGCTCTTGCGTAGCAACTAAGGACAAGGGTTGCGCTCGTTGCGGGACTTAACCCAACATCTCACGACACGAGCTGACGACAGCCATGCAGCACCTGTGCGCCGGTTCTCTTTCGAGCACTCCCACCTCTCAGCAGGATTCCGACCATGTCAAGGGTAGGTAAGGTTTTTCGCGTTGCATCGAATTAATCCACATCATCCACCGCTTGTGCGGGTCCCCGTCAATTCCTTTGAGTTTTAATCTTGCGACCGTACTCCCCAGGCGGTCAACTTCACGCGTTAGCTACGTTACTAAGGAAATGAATCCCCAACAACTAGTTGACATCGTTTAGGGCGTGGACTACCAGGGTATCTAATCCTGTTTGCTCCCCACGCTTTCGTGCATGAGCGTCAGTATTGGCCCAGGGGGCTGCCTTCGCCATCGGTATTCCTCCACATCTCTACGCATTTCACTGCTACACGTGGAATTCTACCCCCCTCTGCCATACTCTAGCCTGCCAGTCACCAATGCAGTTCCCAGGTTGAGCCCGGGGATTTCACATCGGTCTTAGCAAACCGCCTGCGCACGCTTTACGCCCAGTAATTCCGATTAACGCTTGCACCCTACGTATTACCGCGGCTGCTGGCACGTAGTTAGCCGGTGCTTATTCTTCCGGTACCGTCATCCCCCGACTGTATTAGAGCCAAGGATTTCTTTCCGGACAAAAGTGCTTTACAACCCGAAGGCCTTCTTCACACACGCGGCATTGCTGGATCAGGCTTTCGCCCATTGTCCAAAATTCCCCACTGCTGCCTCCCGTAGGAGTCTGGGCCGTGTCTCAGTCCCAGTGTGGCTGGTCGTCCTCTCAGACCAGCTACTGATCGTCGCCTTGGTAGGCCTTTACCCCACCAACTAGCTAATCAGCCATCGGCCAACCCTATAGCGCGAGGCCCGAAGGTCCCCCGCTTTCATCCGTAGATCGTATGCGGTATTAATCCGGCTTTCGCCGGGCTATCCCCCACTACAGGACATGTTCCGATGTATTACTCACCCGTTCGCCACTCGCCACCAGGTGCAAGCACCCGTGCTGCCGTTCGACTTGCATGTGTAAGGCATGCCGCCAGCGTTCAATCTGAGCCAGGATCAAACTCTTCAGTTTAAACCTGTTACTGTTTTCGGTTCAGTTAAGAACCGGTCGCTCACTCAAAGCTGACAGGAATATGAATTGCTTCATAAACCTGACTTACTTTAGTGTGAGACTCTTGATACTTTTGCTATCTGATCCGAAGATCAGCTCGCTTCCATCAAGCGCCCACACTTATCGGCTGTTAATTTTTAAAGAGCAATCTGCGAGGAACTTCGTGTTTCTCAGCAGCGCTGCGTTTTCAGCAGCAGAGAAGCGAGATTATGAACCGTGTTTCGCAGCTCGTCAACAACTTTTTACACTGCATCGTTGCGACTGCGGGGCTCAACTTCCAAGCCAGCCGCGCACCCGACACTGCAGCACACCACCAGCTTTGCTTCCCCCTTCCGCGCCGCGTTTCCGTTAGCGCGAAAGAGGCGTGATTCTAAGCACCGGCCCCCATCTACGCAAGCCCTTTGTGAAAATATTTTGAAAAGCCCCCGTGCGCTGGCGCGCACGGGGGCTGGCCTCACGACGAGCCGCGCGTCGCCACGCGATCAACCCTCTATTGGTGTGACGTATGCCTCACGTCCCTCTATATATACGGACGCGGAACGGGCAAGGAATCCGGTGCTGTCGAGTATCATGCCGCGACCGAACCACGCACTCATATCCACGATGGACAGCACGACTCAACCCGGCGACGCCGACCTTCGCGACGAATATGCAGCGCTCCGCGAGCGCGCCATCATCCTGGAAGAACAGGCTCCGCCGCTTCTGCAGCGCATCTCGGATGTATTGCCGCGAATCAGCGGCGAATCCGAACTGGCAGACGAGCACCGCGAGCGGCTCGTCGGCGCGCGCAACGCGGCAATGGTCTCGATCGAAAATTATCAACAGGCGATTCCCTTCCTGCAGACGGCCGACTCGATCATCGAGCAGCTGGACAAGACGCCCGAGCGTGACGAAGACATCGAGTGGCGCGAATCACTGCTGCAACGGCTCGACGAACTGATCGACGTCGCAGTCGTGATGATCGACGACGCCGAAGGCTATTTCGAACAGGCGCAAGCCTGTGACCTGTCCAGCGTGCCGAAAGCCATCCTCGAGGATTGAGTAACGCGGCCCGGGATCGCGCAGCGCACCGGCCTAACGCCGTGTGCGCCAGCCATTCCGATGCTTGCCGGCCGGCAATCGCAGCCCGACACCTTCGCCGGCACACCGGCCGCGCCCCTCCCGAAAAAGCTCACCTTTTTGCTACGCGCCTCGCCCGGGCCGCGCGACACAACTACGGTGCGTCGAGAGCGATCGTCTCGTTCACGATCGGCACGCGGATATATCCGCCCTCCGTATCGCCATACGCGTGCGCATTCCCGTCGATGACGTATTGCGCGGTCAACGCGCACAGGGTCGCGTCTCGCGCATCGACGGACTTCAGCGTCGACACATCGATCCCCAGTCGCTCCAGCAACTGCCGGCGCTGGTTGCGTTTCTGCTTCGCCGACGCAACTGTCTTGCCCAGCATTGCGCAGGTGATCGCATAAGGATAGGTTTCGAAGCTCGCGCGCCCGCCCGCATAGCGCGCGCCGGTCAGCAGCGGATAGGCGTCCGCGAGTGCGCGGTAGACACGCTCTCCCATGAACATCCAGTCGAAGAAGCCTGACGTGCTCGCGACTGCCTGCTCCCGTGACGGCGTCGGAAAGCATGAGATCCGTTCGCGCGCGAGCGCCTGTTCCGCCGCCCGACGCCCGCTCCCCGTCCACCACAGGCTCGGTGCGTCGACACCGACGGCCACGACGTCATGGGCGAGACACAGCGCAGGCACCGCCTCGGGCGCGATCCGTTCCTCGCGGCAAACGACCGTTGGTCCGCGCAGGATCACGAGATCGCATTGCTTCTTTTCGCCACCCACATCGACACCCGCCACGGCCAGCGATTGCCGCGCGGATCCAGCGGATCGGGCCGATCGCATGCGGGCGCCTCAGTCCGCCGGCCGTGCGTCGTAGGCGGTGTCGAAGATCGCTTCGAGACCGGGATGCACGCCGCGCATCGGGTCGACGACCGACTTCGCCCAGTCGAAGTACGCCTGCTTGCGCTCGAGCGGCCAGTCCGCGGGCGGATGCCGTGCGATGTCGCGCAGGTTGCAGATCTTGTCGGCCAGCTTCACGAGCTTCGCACGCCGGCTGATGGTCGCCGCGTGCTCGACCTGCAGGCGTTTGCGCTCTTCCTTCGGCAACGACTTGTCGTCGGTGACTTCCATCACGATGTCCGCCACGTCCTTGCCGAACAGCCGCAGCAGCTCCTGCTCGGTCGTCTCCGTATCCTCCACCGTATCGTGCAGCACGGCCGCGACGATCACCCGCTCGTCCTCGACGCCGGCCTCGTTGGCCAGCACGTCGGCGAGCGCGATCGGATGATTGATGTACGGTGACGCTTCTTCGTCCTTGCGTCGCTGATTGCGATGCTTGTCCGCCGCGAACGCGATAGCGGCTACCAGCTTTTTCATATTCCCCCCTCGTATGGCCAGACCCGCGACCGGCAGAACCGGTCGCGCGCATTTCGGAACCGCACATACTACCTGCACGCGATGACCGCGCCCGTGCGCCGGCATCCCGGCACACCCCGCATCACGCGCTCACCGGCGCGCGCTGCAGCTCGACCACGTTGACCTGCGCACCAAATACGTCCCGCACGAGCGGCAGCAGGTGGTCGTGGTGCGTCAGGAACAGCACCTGGGTTCGCGTCGACAGATCGCGCAGCGCATCGAGGCCGGCCTTCGCGCGCGCGTCGTCGAAGTTGATGAACAGATCGTCGGCCACGAACGGCAGCGCGGTCCGGCTGCCGAGCTGCAGTTCCAGTGCCGCGATCCGCAGCGCGAGAAACAACTGGTCACGCGTGCCTTCGCTCAACCCGGCAACCTCGACCGACGCACCCTTCGTCCGCCGTGCATACAGGGCGGGCGGCGTCCGTTCGGTATCGACGGTCAGCCGCGCGAATTCGCCCAGCGTGAGCCCGGCGAAGATTTCGCCCGCGCGCCTGAGCATCGGCCCCTGCTTCTGGTCGCGATAGCGATCCGTCGCCCACTTCAGCAACCGGCTTGCGGTGGCCGCTTCCAGGTACTGTTCGGCTGCATCGCCCATCGCCGCCAGCGCTTCCTGCCGTTTCGACTCGGCAACGGCCGCGTTCGCCTGGCCGTCGATCGCGCCGAACGCCTGATCGGCCACGACCTGCTGCTGTGAAAGCTCGTTGAGCCGCTTGCCGACATCGCCGAGCGATTGCTTCACCGCTTCGAGGTGCGCTGGTACGTCGGCGATGTCCTGCTCCGCGACCTCGGCTTCGACGGCGGAGCGGGACAGGCCGTCGCCGTCGCGCACCAGTGCCTCGTGCGCGGCATCGACCGCCTGCCGCAGCTGGCGCTGCCGGTCCGAGCGTTCGGCCAGCGGCAGCGCGGCATCGATCGACACGACACCGGCCAGTTGCAGCAGCGGCTGGACGCGTGCATCGGCACCGGCCACCGCGGCGGCGGCATCCGCGACCTTGCCGTCGGCCTGCCGCACGGCCTCGTCGGCCCGACCGATCGCACGCGCGATTTCCCTGGCAGCGGCGAGGCGCATCGTCAGCCGGCGCGCGACGTCCGGCCAGTCGCCGCTCGTCAGCCATTCCGGCGCGAGCGCCGCGGCAAGCCGCCGTGCGCCCGCCTCGAGCGCGGCCAGTTCCGCACGGATCGCGACGATCCGGTTGCGCGGCGCGTCGGCATCGGCCAGCTCGGCCGTCACGGCGTTGGCAAGCGCGAGCGCACCTTCCGCCGCGGCCAGCGTCGCCGCGCTCGTGGAAAGCTTCGCGTCGGCCAGCGCGTCGCGCCATTGCGCGTGCCACGCGTCGTAGGTCGCCTGCGCGTGGCCGGCCCGCGATTGCGCCGTCGCGCATCCGCGTTCGGCTTCCCGTGCGCGCTCCTCGAGACTGTCCTGCTGCGCGAGCGCTTTCTCGGCCGACTGAACGAAGGCCTCGGCGGTCGCGACGAGCGCCGCCAGGCCGTCCGACTCGCCGCCTCGCGACACGGTACGCAGCGCCGCGCGCAACGCGGCTTCGGCACCGGCCCGCGCGGCGCGAATCGTGTCGAATTCGCTGCGCTGGCGATCGAGATCGGCCTGCGCGGCGAACACCGCGTCGCGCTTCGCCAGCCAGTCGCCCATCGCCGCCAGCGGCATGCCGGGCACCGCGGCCGTCGTCGCGAGCGCGGCCCATGCGTCGCGATGCGCGGCGAGCTCACGCTCGCGCTCGTCCAGCGTGGCCTGCCTGCGCGTCACGCCCGCACGCGCGGATTCGACCTGCTGACGCAGCGACTGCAACGTCGCCGCTGCCTGCGTCGCGCCCAACTGCGCGTCGACGAGTTCGTCCGCAAGGCGAATTGCATCGTCGAGCGCGGGCGCGCCCGTTGCGAGATCGATCGCGCCGCTGCGGATATCGCTCCACGCGCCGTCGCGCCGCGCACGCGCTGCCAGCACGTCGGCGGTCGTGACGACCTTGTGGTTCTCCGCGAAGTGCTTCTCCTGCAGTTCGAGCCGCTCGAGCTCCTCGAGCGCGCCGTCCCGTGCGTCGCGTGCGGCAGCGGCCGCGCTCGCGCGTTCGCTGTCCTCCTTCAGCAGCGCGCCGAGCCGTGCCACCGACGGCACGTCGAGCGCGCGCAGCGTGTCGACCGGCATGCGCCACCGGCCAAGCGCATCGAGTGCGCCGGACAGTGTGCGTTCGACAGCAGCGATTTCCTGTTCGAGCGCCTGCTCGCGCTGGCCGCTGTTGCGAAAGCCCTGCGCATCGGCCAGCGCCGCGCGCAACGTTTCCGGCACATCGACGGTCGACAGGCGCGCCTGTTGCTCCTGCACCTGTGCAAGCTCGCGGGTGCGTTCGTCGAGCGATTCGCGCGCGCCGGCCAGCGCCTGGTGCAGCGCGCCGTGTTCGCGCAACAGGTTGGCCACGGTCTTCAGCGACAGCGCCGTCGGCAGCGACGCACGCAGCGACGCTTCGTCCGTCGGCCAGTCGAGCTGGGCGGCCGCGGCGAACGCGGCGGACAGGTGCCGCTCGACGTCCGCACCCAGCAGCAGCAGATCCTGCGCGTGATTCATGCACGCGCCGCGCAGCCGATCGAGCGCCTCGATGTCGGCTTCGAGCGCCAGCGTGTCAGCGTCGGCGTCGATCGCATCGCGTGCCTGCCGTTTCGCGAGCAGGTCGGCACGCCGTTCCTCGAGCACCTTCTGTTCGGCCGCGAGATCGCCCTGCGCCTTCAACAGATCCGCATACGCGGTGGGCGGCAACTCGACGACCGTGCCCAGTTCCGCGAGCGCCGCGTCCTTGACCGTCAGCTCCTTGAGGTACGGCGCCAGCCGTCGCACGCGCTCGAGCTTCGAGCGCAGCGCTTCGAGCCGGCGCTGTTCCGCGCGCGCCTGCTCGATCTGCTGTTCGACCGCTTCGCGCGCGTCCTTGCGTTCGACCCAGTCGCGCGTGCGCACCTGAACCGTCTTCAGTTCGGTCACGGCTTCGTTGAACGACGTTTCGGCGAGCGCGAGCGCGCTGCCGCTGCGACGCGGCGCCCACAGCTCGACCGCACGCGCATCGAGCTCCTCGCGCACCGGCCCGAGACTGCCGACCCCGGCGGCCGATTCGAACAGCACCTGGCCGAGCTTGTCGGATGCGTCGAGAATGCTCCGGCCGCCGTCGACCAGACGCCCGTGATCGAGCCCGAACATCTGCTCGAAGAACTCGCGCGTGGCGCCGTCGAGAACGGCGGCCAGGTAATCGTCGGGCAACCTGTCGTCGGCGGGCGTGCGCAGCGGACTGCGCCCGCGGGCGCGGTGGAACGCGAGTTCGCCCGTGCCGCTCTCCAGCACGCCGCCGATCCGCAGTTCCGGCGTGCTGTGCAGGAAATCGAGCGGCGTCTGCAGCTTCATCCCGAACAGCAGCTCCGACACGGCCGTGCGGATCGTCGACTTGCCGGCCTCGTTCGGCCCCACGATCACATGGAAATCCTCGCCGGCCGACGGAAAACGCAGCGTCTCGTCGGTGAACTTGCCGTACTTGATCAGATCGAGCTGGTTGATCCGCATCGTTTACTCCCCCCTCGCCAGCCGCGCAAGCAACGCGGGCCCGACCTGCTCGACGAGTGCCGTGAGCTCGCCCGCGCGCGCCATCGCCAACAACGGCACCTCTTCCTTCACGTCGCTGCGCACCTTGCCGACGAACGGCTTCAGGTCGCGTTCGAGCAGCTCGAGGAAATCCGGATCGCGCGCGGCATCGGCCAGGATCTGCTTCAGGTCCTCGAGCGCCTCGAGCTGCTCGCTTTCGCCCGGCTGATGATCGGCCGCGGACGTCGCGAGCCGGACCTTCTCGAGCCACAGCCGCTCGTTGCCGATGATGCCGATCTGGTTCAGCACCTCCGCGCGCAACTGCGGCGCGCGGCCGAAAAAGAGGCCGTGGGCGGGCGTACGCCCCGCGACCGTCACGCGCACCGCGCGCGGTACATGGCCGTCGACGGTCAGCAGCGCTTCCAGCGACTGGCCGATCTTTCTCGACAGGTCGGCGACGGTCAGGCAATCGGACGCGTCGACCGACACGGCTTCCCAGCGCAGCACGTCGAGATACAGACGCTCGACCTGCGTGCGGCCTTGCTCGACCGTCACGAGCACCGCGCCGCGACGGCCCGTCTCGCGGATATGGCGCCCCTGCAGGTTGCCGGGAAACACCACGGTGGACGGCCCCGACCATTGCTGGAATTCATGCACGTGGCCGAGCGCCCAGTAGTCGTAGCCTTTCGCATGGAGTTCGGCCAGCGTGCACGGCGCATAGTTCGCGTGCGCCGCATAGCCTTCGAGCGCCGTATGCAGCACGCCGATGTTGTAGTAACCGGGCACCGGGTCCGGATAGCCGATCGCGAGATTGTCGACGACGGCCTTGTCCTTGAAGCTCTGCCCGTGCAGCGCGACTTCGAATTCAGGCAGCTTGTGGGTTTCCGCCTTGCGGTGGCCGAACACCGTGACGTTGTCGGGCAGCGTCAGCTTCTTCGTCATCTCGCTTTCGGCATCGTGGTTGCCGCCGAGGACGAACGCACGGATGCCGGCCTTGCGCAGGCGCCCCATCTGCTGGCCAAAGAAGATGCCCGTGTTGTGATCCTTCCAGTCGCCGTCGTACAGGTCGCCGGCAATCACGAGGAACGCGACCTCCTCTTCGATCGCACGATCCACGAGTTGCCGCAGCGCCTCGCGCGACGCGTTGCGCAACTGCGCGGCCGGCGCGTCGGGATACGCGCTCAGGCCGTGCAACGGGCTGTCAAGGTGTATGTCTGCCGCGTGGATGAACTTCACGAAGATTCCTCTGTTTCATGACGATAAAACCGGCGATCGCCGCGCGATGCCGTGAGCCAGGCCATCAAACGCAATCCTGGTAGCCGCCGGGTTCGCCGCAACGGATACAGCGGAACATATACGCGGTCGGTGAACCGTCCTTGTCGAGTGCGGCAAGGCAATGCTCCCACTCCGCGCCCTCGTCGAGTCCGGTCGGCCCGAATCGACGCGACTGCCTGCGGGCCGAGCGCGCGCAGTTCTCCGGTACCCGCACGGCCGATGAGCTGCGCGGCAACGCCGCAATGCGTTCACCAGCGCTCCTGCTGCCAACCCCGAAAGCCCGGCGTGCGACAAGCGATTTCGCTGACGACCGCGTCGGGAACTTCGTCGCATTCGCCGCCGCCGATGCCGTCCGTGCCACTGAAGGCTGCGCCGAACCGTGGGCAATGCACCGTGGGCAGAGGCAATTCTCATACTCGTCGACCGCATACACGGGGCCGGCGTATACGTAACCACGTGCATCGCCGCAACACACGCAGCGCGCGTCCGAGCGGATCACGCTGCCCGTTGCCAGCGGGTCGGGATGGTACCTGAAAGCGGGTAACGACATGACGCTCTCCGTGGATCCGGAAGGGAGGAAAGCACGCGATGCGAATTCGAATCGCCATCGTGCCACGGGATGACCGTGTTACTGCGGTACCTCGGCCTCGACAAACGTGCCGTTCACGAAACGATAAACGCGATGCAGCGCGCCGCCATGCGCGACATATTCCCACCGGATGTCGATGGCGGCCGGATCGTCGCGCCACGCGATCGCCAGGTAAGGCGATTGAGTTCCACCGTCGGTTTCGAGAGAAACGGTATCGAGACAGCTTTGGACCGGCAGCGAGAAACGCGGCACCGCACGGGCGCCGCGCAGTTCCAGCACGTATAGCGACCCTTCTTCGCCCGCGCCGCAATATCCGGTCGGACGGCTGCTCGACGAGCGATTGACGACGACCAGCAGATAGTCGTTGCCGTCGATCCGCTTCAAACGGTCCGACGGGAACGCAACGCTCGATGCCTCGGCCAATGCACGACGCAGCGCGGCCGGCACGATCAGTGCCGATTTCGTGTGACGGGCCGCATCGACCTCGAACAACCTCGGGCTCGCCCATTCGATCTCGTGACCGTTGGCGAGCCGCACCGATTCTGGCGCCGGCGTTTCGGCGAATGCGACGGCGGCATTCGAGGCCAGCAGCGCCAGCGCCGCGAGCTTCAATGCAATCGACGATCTCATCGGGCCGACCCGTGCTCGCAAGAATCGCGCAGGATCGTCGCGAGGTCCGTCGCATGCGCCGGCATGCCGCTCGGGCCGCGGCGACCCAGGATCGTCGCGCGTGCATCGTTCGCCGCGACGCGCGCGGCCGATCCACGACGCAACGTCACTCGCCGCGCGGCACCGGCGGCGGAGCATAGCCGTTGTCATTGCCGGGGAACGGATTCGCGTTGCGGCGCAGCGCTTCCTCTTCATTCTCCTTCTGCGCGAACAGCGCGACGCCGATCACGCCGACGTTCGCCGAATCGCCGTACTTCGAGTTCGCGACGTAGCTGTCGGGCACCGCCGCGAAGCGAAACGCGGCGACTTCGTCGCGGCTCTTGCGGAAGCCCTCGATCGTCAGCGTGCGGCCCGGATACAGCACGTAACCGCCATTCGTGTAGCTGCCCGGCCGCCCCGACAGCACGTCGAGCCCGTCGACGGTCGACACGACTTCGAACGTACGGCGCCCCTGGTTGCGCAGCACGATCATGTAGCGCGAACCTTCGACACCCGCCATGTGCCAGCGGCCGTTGCTGCGCGCAAGACGCAGCGGTGCACCCTTTTCGTCCGTAAACGACAGCGCGATGTCGCCGTTGGCGAGCGCGACGCGGGTCGGCAACCGGCGAACCTGGGACGCGGGCGGATGTCCGGGCAGCGCATCGTTGTAATAGACCGACGCGAGATCCGTCGGCTTCGCCGGATCCGCGCGTTCGAAATCGACCTGGCGGGTTTCGGATCGCACCGACTCGCCCCATGCAGTGCCGAGCCCGCGGCGTTCGCTGGCATCCGGCGCGGCGGCGGACGCGCCGGTGCTGGCGGACGGCGGGGGCGGCGCTGCGCAGGCGGCCAGCCAGAGCGCGCAGGCGAGCGCGAGAAGACGGAACAGGATGGTCATGACGTGAAGCCTCGGAATGTTATCGGGCCGCGCCGGACTGGCCGGAACGGCGTTTTGGTGTCGTCTGTCGTCACGATGTCGATCGGACATGCTGGCCCGTGTCGGCCGGCACCGCGATCCCGGCGGCCCGGCGACCGGGAGCCCCGCTATTTAAGCATGGCGAGCGGGCAATGGGCAGGGGGCGCGCACGCCGCCCGTTGCGGGCACGTGCCGGCGGCCCCAGGCAAAGGCGTGCATACGTGTCGCGCGCCGGATCGGTGGCGAACGTCGACGCATCCCCGTATCGAGGATGCGTTGAACGGCGCGCCGCGCGCGCCAATAGAAAAGCCCGGCCCGCATCGAAGCGGGCCGGGCCTTGACGGGAAGCGTGACGCTTACAGCGCGCCGCCTTGCGCGGACGCCGAACCCTTCACGCCGACCGATGCGCCGCCCTGCACCGCGTTCGTCGCACCTTCGAGCGCCTCACCGGCCTTCGCCTTCGCGCCGCCGGCGACGTCGCCTGCCGTCGACACCGCGCCTTGCGCGTGGCTCTTCGCCGTGCCCGCGACATGCTTCACGTGCGATTTCGTCGAGTGGACGGCCGATGCGGCGGCATCCTTCGCCGTGCCCGCTGCCGAACCGACCGCATGCGTCGCACCGCCCACCGCGTTGCCGGCCGCCGAGCCCACGCCGCCGACCGTCTTGCCGACGCCGTTCAGCGCACCGCCGACGACGTTGCCCGCGCCCGAACCCGAGCCTGCCGCGTTCGCGCCGGCGCCGGCCTGCACACCCACGCCACCGCCGAGCAGCGGCGTCTGAACCTGCGCGCCGACACCCGCGGAACCCTGGGCGCCGGTTTGCGCCGTCTGTGCGAACGCAGCCGAAGTCGCCACTGCCGTCAGTGCAGCACCCACCAGAATCGTACGGATCTTGTTCATGGTCATTCTCCCCAAAGACGTTGTTGCTGCGGGCCGCCTTCGTGCGGCTTGTCGCATGCCTCGCCGCGACGTGCGGCAGGTGGAGCTAATGTAGCGGCGCGAACGCGCAAAACGATTGATTTGCGGGGACTGTTACTTCGGTTGCAAATGCTGACGATTGATTCACACAGTTTGACAATCGGGGGATTGCAGCGGGATCGGGACGGTGTAGTCCGGCGGACGGGGAGAGCCTGGAGGCATGTCGCGCGATGCATTCCGCGACGGGGACGAGGCCGATCGCCACGGATCGGAACCAGACAGGCGAAACGGCCGGAAGCGACCGGAAACGGCTAGCAGGGAAACCGGCCGCTTCTATAAGCATTCCAAAGGACGCTCGTCGGCCAGCCGTCGGTGCGGCCTGACAACCGGCTCCTCGCGATCAGCTCGATGTCGTCGGACACGCACGCCGCCACGCCGGCATGCCCCGACGCGCCGAACGCGAGCTTGAACACCTTTTCCCTCAGCGCATCCACGGCCGGCCGGTCGAGCGCTGCGCCCGGATCACCGTCGATTTCGTCGAACGACGCCATCCACTGCGCGTCGAACGGCTCGGCGTCGCGACTGTCCAGCGCGCGGTCGCAATCCAGGCCGGCGAGGAAATCGAAAAAGCCCGGCGCCGACAGGATGGCGTCCATTTCAAGCAGATGCGCATGCATCATTGCGGCTCCTTCACGATGCACGGCCCCGATCGCCCGTCGGCACATACGGGCAAATCGGGGCCGCACGCGTACCGCCCGATTATGGCCGGAACGTATCGCCGAGCACGACGCCTTCACGCCGCGGATCGGTGCCACCCTGCAACGCCGGCGACTGACCGACCGTCACGCGCATCACCGTGTTGACGCCGCTCGCCTGCGCGGACGTCGACACCTTGTGCCCGAGCGCGAGCAGCCCCGTGATCAGCGGATCGTTCGCCCCGTTGTTCGCCGTGTTGACGTTCGGGTGCTCGCCGCCGATCGTGGTCGTCGGGCTGTTGCTCGCGCCGAAGTCGACGAGCCCCGCGGACTGCTGCGCATCGAGGCCCCAGTCGAGCGCGCCGACGAGCGTCTTGACCACGTATTGCGGAATCGTGCCGCCGCCCGGCGAACCGGTCGCCATCACGAAGTCCCCGCGCGAGCCGTCCGCGGCCTGACCGAACACGATCGTCGGCGCCATCGAGCTGCGCGGCCGCTTGCCCGGCTGCAGGCGGTTGGCCACCGGATTGCCCGAACTGTCGACCGGGTTCGCGGAAAAATCGGTCAACTGGTTGTTCAGCAGGAAGCCGTTGGTCATGTGGAACGAACCCATGCTCGACTCGACCGTGGTCGTCGCGCTCAGCACGTTGCCGTCGCCGTCGACGATCGTGAACTGGTTCGTGCCGTGCTCGATCAACGTCGTGTCGACCCCGAGCGGCACCGCACCGAGATTGCCCGGCTGCGCGGTCCCCATGCTCTTGGCCGGGTCGATCAGCGCCGCGCGCGATTTCAGGTACGGCTTGTTCAGCAGCGTATTCCACGTGCCGCCCGGCAGCGGCACGAAATCCGTATCGGCCACGTACTTGTCGCGGTCGGCATACGCGAGCCGCTCGGCCTCGGTGATGAGGTGCACGCCCGCGACAGTCGGCTTGCCGCCTTCGAGATCGATCGCCGTCGGCTTCAGCGACTTCAGGTCGTAGTTCTCGAGAATGCCGAGCGCCGACGCGACCGCGATGCCGCCCGACGACGGCGGCGGCATCCCGCACACCCAGTAGCTGCGATAGGTCGTGCACACCGGGTCGCGGCGCTTCGCCTGGTAGGCGGCCAGATCCGCGACGGTCGTCTTGCCCGGCGTGAGCGTCGAGCCATCGGCGCCCTTCGTCGTGGCGATCTTCGCGACGATGTCCTGCGCGATCTGCCCCGTGTACAGCGCGTTCGCCCCCGACTGCGCCATCAGCGTCAGCGTGCGCGCATACGCCGGATTCTTCAGCACGGTGCCGAGCGTCTTCGGCGAACCGTCGGCGTTCAGGAAATACGCGGCGGCCTCGGGGTCGCGCTTCAGGTTCGTGGCGTTCGCCGCGATCGCGTCGGCGAGCCGGCCGCCGATCGGGAAGCCGTTGGTCGCGAGCGTGATCGCATCGCCGAACAGGTTCTGCCACGGCAGCCGGCCGTGATCCTGCTGCAGCGCCTCGATGAGCCTCGGCACACCGATCGTGCCGATCGAGCGGCCGCTCGCACGCGCATTCGGCAGCGGCGCGGAGTGGTCGGTCGCATCGTCGACATAGCGCAGGTAGTTCTCCGTCGCGGCGGCCGGCGCGGTTTCCCGGCCGTCATACGCCTGCAGCGTCTTGCCGCGCGCATCGTAGTAGAGCAGCACACCGCCCGAGCCGAGGCCCGTCGCTTCGGGCACGGTCAGCCCGAGCACGGCCTGCACGGCGACCGCCGCGTCGGCGGCCGTGCCGCCTTTCTTCAGCACCGCGCAACCGGCCGCGCTCGCATAGGCGTTCGACGTGGCGACCAGATACGTTTTCGCATAGACGGGCTTCATCCCGGTGCGATAACCGGACGACGCCTCCGGCAGTGACGGGTCGCCCGGCTGGTTCGACCCGACCACGACAGTCGAGCCGCTGTTGTCGATTGCGAGACAACTCGTGTCGGCCGTGGGTGTCGTCGTGGCGCCCGCGTCGGTTTCGATGTCGTTGCCGCCGCAGGCCGACATCATGGTGGCCGCGAGCAACGCGGACGCATACGGAAAGATCGCTGTTCTGTTCATTGTCTGCCGATGTTCTTGTCAGTCGTTGCGAGGGACATCACGCTGCCTGCGACCCCCTCGGTGCGCCGACAACGCATTCGATAGTCCCATGAACAAATTTTTTTCCGCAATAAGGGAATGAAGTAATGCGGCCGGACGTTGCACGCACAACGTCACGACCGCGCGCGCGGGTGCGCGTGTTGCACTGCATCGCAGTGCGATGCGCTCGCGTGGCCGCTGTCGTTATCGCGCTGCCCGGCGGCGCTTGCCGGCCGACCGGCCGTCGCGTGCGAAACCGTCTTCCATCGCTTCGATCGCGTCGGAGAAGAACTCGAGGAACATCGTCATGGCGACCGTCGCGCTCATGTCCGCTCGTTGGTAGATGCAGCTGAACGAGCGCGCGCCCGCATCGGCAAGCGGCGTCCACGCGAGCCGGCCGGCAGCCACGTCGTCCGCGACGTTCTCGGCGATCAGGAAGCCGACGCCCGCGCCTTCGGCCGCGAGGCGCCGCACCATCGGCACCGAACCCGTCTCGACCAGCGGCCGCACGCTGCGCGGCTGCCGCGCATCGATCTGGTCGAACATCGCGCGCAGTTCCGTGTCGGGTGTCATCAGGATCAGCGGATACGCGAAGCAATCGCGCATCCGCACCTTTCCGCCTGACGCCGCGAGCGGATGGCCGGGCGCCGTGACGACACCCAGCGGCTGGGCGAACGCCCGCACCTCGACGACGCCCGCCGACGTGCGCCGGCGCAACGCATAGCCGATGTCGGCCTCGCCCGTCTCGACCCAGCGCACGATGCTTTCGCCGTTTCCCGAGCGCACGCTGTACGTGACGCCCGGATAGCGCTGCATCGCGGCAAGGATCGCGTCGGGCACGAGCTTTTCCGCGGTCGATGCGGGCACCGCCAGGTTCACGTGGCCACGCCGCAGCGCGCGCAGGTCCTCGACCTGCGTGAGCGCGTTGTCGAAGTCGCGCTGGCCGCGCCGCACGGCCGCGATCACGATCTCGCCGGCAAGCGTCAGCTGCATGCCGCGCGGCAGCCGGTCGAACAGCGGCACGCCGACCTGCTCCTCGAGATTGCGGATCTGCTGGTGCACCGCCGCGGCGGTCAGGTGCAGCGCGTCGGCCGCCTTGCGAATCGAGCCGCGTCGCGCAACTTCGTCGAAACAGCGGAATGCCTGCGATATCGAACGCATGAGTGATCCGTTAGTTTTTTCCGAACAGGCCGTCAAGAATAATCCGATTTTACTGATCGCCCGGATCGTCTAGATTGCGCTGCATCCCCGTGTCCGATTCGAATGGAGCGTGCAGTGACAACCGTCGACCAGATTACCCAGCGCCGCCGTGGCGTCGGCCTCATCGCCCACGATCCCGCACTGTCCGCGGGCGGCTATACGCTCATCGCGCCGCAGACGGCCGACGGCAACGTCTATCTCGTCGACATCGACGGTGAAGTCGCGCACCAGTGGAAGATGCCCGTGCGCCCCGGCCGCCATGCGGTCATCCTCGCGAACGGCAACCTCGGCTACAACGGCAATCATCCGCACTCCGAATCGCGCTATGCGCCGTGGTCGATGTGGCATGGCGGCGACTTCTACGAAGTCACGCCGCAAGGCGAAACCGTGTGGCGTTACGAGGACCCCGCGCATCATCACGACGCGCAGTGGCTGCCGAACGGCAACCTGCTGTACGCCGCGTGCGAAGCGGTCGACGCCGCGTTCGCGCGGCGCGTGCCGGGCGGCACGCCGCACGGCGACGACGAAGTGATGTATGCGGACGTGATCCGCGAAGTAAACCGGGCCGGAGAGATCGTGTGGGAATGGCGTGCGCGCGAACACCTGCGACCCGAGGATTTCCCGATCGCGGCGGGCTTCGGGCGCTATCACTGGCCGCTCGTCAACGGCCTCGCGGTCGACGCGAACGGCCGCGTGCTGATGAGCCTGCGCACGACGTCGGGCATCATCGGCGTGAACCGCGAAACCGGCCGCGTCGACCTGCGGATCGGGCCCAACGTCGTGTCGCACCAGCACGCGCCGGTGCCGCTCGCGAACGGCAACATCCTCGCGTTCGACAACGGCAATTTCCGCCACGGCGCGCACGTCGTGTTCTCGCGCGTCGTCGAGATCGATCCGGCGACGCAGCGCGTCGTGTGGTCGTATGCGGACGACGTCGTGAACCTGTTCTACACGCCGTTCATGGGCAACGCGCAGCGCTTGCCGAACGGCAACACGCACGTCACCGAATCGTCGACAGGCCGCCTGTTCGAAGTGACGCCCGCCGGCGAGGTCGTCTGGGAATACGTGATTCCGTGGTTCGCCGAATACCCGGACGAAGCCGCGCGCAAGACCGGGCCGGGCCAGCTCAACAGCGTGTTCCAGACGTTCCGCTACAGCGCCGCGCAACTGCCCTGGCTGCGGGCCTGACCTTGCCGTTCACCGCCGGTTTCCGGCGCTCGTCGCCGTTCGCTTCCGAGGGGCCTGCCGTGTCGCACGATCCGATCCCAACGCCCGTCGACACACGGCTGCCCGCCTGGCAGCTCGCGCTGTTCGGGCTGCAGCACGTGCTGTCGATGGCCGCGTCCCCGATCACGGCCGTGTTCCTGATCGCAAAAGTGCTCGCGCTGCCGGCGGACCTGACGGTCCAGCTGATCGGCGCGACGTTCTTCGCCTGCGGGATCGGCACGCTGCTGCAATCGCTCGGCGCCGGCCCGATCGGCGCACGCATGCCGTTCGTGATGGTGCCCGGCGGCGCACCGACGATGCTGTTCGCCGGCATTGCCGCGCAATCGGGCCTGCCGACCGCCGCCGGCGCGGCGCTGCTCGCCAGCGCGTTCTACTGGGTGCTGCTGCCCGTCTTCACGCGTTGCCTGCGGCTCTTTCCGCGCATCGTCGTCGGCGCGATGCTGCTGCTCGTGTCGATCAACCTGATCCGGATCTACGCGACGATCGCCGTCGGCCAGCCCGGTTCGGCCGACTTCGCCCAGCCGCGCGCGCTCGGCCTCGCGCTGGCGACGATCGTCGCCACCGTCGTCGTCGCGGGTGCGTTCCGCGGCACGCTCGGGCGCCTCGCGGTGCTGATCGGCCTGATGGCCGGCGCAACGCTCGGCTGGGCGCTCGATGCGATGCCGGCGCTCGCCGACGTGTGGCGCGGCCCGCTGTTCACGCATCCGGTATGGCTGCCGTTCGGGATGCCGCGCTTCGACGTGCTGGCCGCGCTGCCGCTGCTGATCTTCACCGCGATCTCGATGGCCGAGGCCACCGCGCAGACGGTCGCCGTCGGCGAAACGTGCGGCAAGCCGATCTCGCTGTCGCGCGACGTGCCGAAGACGATACGCGGCGATGGGCTGGCGTCGCTCGCCGGCGCGCTGTTCGGCACGCCGCTGATCGTGACCAGCGCCGAGAATATCGGCGTCGTGCAGACAACCGGCGTGCGCTCGCGCTACGTGACGGCCGCGGCCGGCGCGATCCTGATCGTCATCGCGCTGTTCGCGCCGCTCGCGCGGCTCGCGTATGCGATTCCGGCCGCGGTGGTCGGCGGCACCGCGCTCGTCGTGTTCGCGATGATCGGCGTGATGGGCATCCGGCTGCCCGCCGGCGTCGACCTGCACGCGCGCGCCAACCAGTACACGCTCGCGGCCGCGTTCGTCGTCGGCCTTGCACCGATCCTGGTGCCGAACCTGTATCGCCATTTCGGCTCAGCCGTGCAGATCGTGCTCGGCAACGGCATGGCGGCCGGCACGCTCGCGGCCATCGCGACGCAACTGGCGTTCGCCGCATTTGCGCGGCTCAGTGGACAGGCAAGCGCGACAGCGGTTGCGGCTTCCTCGCCTTCGCGCGACGGTTGATGGTGAAGACGGGTAGCGGTGCGCGCTGACTCGCCCGCCTCACCTGCTTTCATGAATTGGTTCCGTTTTCTTCTTTGACACTGACGGTCGCGATGCCTCGGAGATTTCCGGGACCGAGACTGCAGGAGATCGGGGACGCGCTCGGACAACAGTCGAGGGATGGACGCCCTACATTCATGTACGGCTGCGGTACGAACGAAGCCAGACGAACTGCAGCATCGCCCCCAGCACAAAAACACCCAGCCACGCGGCGAGTGATCCGCGCACGATCGGGGAATCGGGACCGTTCGCGAGGGGATGACCAGCGGGCAATCGTGTCAGCGTCTCGTTGATTCCCGGGACCAGCAGCAGAAAGAAGCTGAACGTGAATGCGAACTGAGACAGGTACAGCCGCGCGGGCGTCACGGCTTTCGTTCGCGCGGCGAGCAGCCCGCCCAAGGTCGCGAGTAGCGCCACGATGCCGAGCGCGTGCCCGATATTGAAGCCGCCGGTACTGGACAAACCAAACGACGTGAACACCGATACCACCATCCCCGCCACGTAAATCTTCGCGGACTGGGTCGTGCTCTCGATCCGTCGATATCGGGCAAAGCTGTAGAGACCTGCGGCCACCGTCACCAGACTGACAATAGTGTGAACCGCGCCCAAAGAGGAAATGGGATGAGGCATGGGACGACTCCTTCCGAAAGTGGCTCCGATCGTCGTAGCGCTGGCGACACAGGAGAGCACATGTTATCGATCAATACTCGCAAAGGTGCGAGCCGGTTGGCCGGTTCGACAACTCGAAGCGTGCGTCCGCTTCAAGTTGCCAGGGAATACCAGGCGATGTTGTTTTCGTCCGCCGCGCACTTCACGACGCGCTGGGCAATGAGGTAGTTCATGCAGGCCATCGCTTCGCCGGTGGCAAGACTCAGTTGCTGCGCATCCCGTTCCCCGATGGGGCGGCCGAACAGCGGGACAAACGCGTCGACGATCCGTTGGGGGCCGGCCGCCAATGATACGAGCAGCCGATCGAGGGCGCGGTCCTGCCCGGATTTGAGTGCTTCGAGGCGCTCATGCAGACCGTAGAACGGCTCGTTGTGGGAAGGCAGCACGAGCACATCGTCGGGCACGACGCTTATGAGCTTGCCAAGCGACTCGTACCACTCCTGCATCGGATTGGCTTCCGGTTCGCTGGCAAACACCGACACGTTCGACGATATCTTCGGCAGCACCTGATCGCCGGAGATCAGCAGCTTCATATCCGGGCAGTACAGGCTGACGTGTTCGGGCGAGTGGCCTCCGGTTGTGATGATCCGCCAGTCGTGCTCGCCCAGCCGAATCTGCTGGCCGTCCCGCAGTCGCCGATAGCTTTCGGGCAGCGCGTGAATATGCTTGCCGAAACTGCCGAAGCGGCTGCGATAGCCTTCGATGTCTGCATCCGACCACCCGGCGCGCCGACAAAACTGCACGCCGTCGAGCGGCGCCTCGCGATTCGTGTCGCCATGCAACACGCGGCAGGACAGGTATTCAAGGCGGCTCATGTGCAGCGGCACCCCGGTGCGCCGTGTGAACCATCCTGCCAGGCCGATGTGATCCGGGTGCATGTGCGTGGCGTACACTCCCTGAAGCGGCCGCGACAGCGGCCCCTGCTCCGTGAGCGCCAACCAGTCCGCCACGGTGTCGGGAGCGTTCAGGCCGGTGTCGACCAGTATCCAGCCGTCGGGGGTGTCGATCGACCATACGTTGATGTGATCTAGCTTGAACGGCATGGACAGCCGGATCCAGCGCACGCCGGCGGCAACCTCGACGGTGTGGCGCGGCAAGGGAGGGGCGAATGGGTACAGAAGTGCCATGGTGTCGATCGAGGGAGTCAAATCCTGATGAAGTCCATCCGTACGGTGTGTGGCTTGACCGCTCACGTAGCCGGACTCGGGAATACAGAACAAAGAGACCGCACCGACGCTGATCGGTGCGCCCGGTGCGAATCCAACGGATCACCATCGATCGCGTCGACGGAGGTGTCACGCATGGTGGTCGATGATGGAGAGAAAATCGTGCGCATACCGGTCCGTGGAGCCGATTCGCCGGTCCGTGCAGCGTCCCGGGCTTCCCGCTCGTCGACGCTGCGGCGCACGTATGGGATTGCTCGCGAAATGTGGCTCTCCACAGTTTTTCCTCGCCCCGTCATCGCTCCCGTTCAGGTACGCAGTCGCTAGAAAGCGTGACGGATACCCAGCATGGCCGCGGTCGTGCTCACGCCCGGCGCCACGGGCTGCCCGAACGTGATGGGCTGGTTCATCGTTCCCCGGTTGTTTACATGCCCCACCTGGCCATAGACGAGCGTCGACTTCGACAAGCTGTACTCCGCGCCGACCGCAACTTCGGTCGACTTGTTGGTCGAGTTGTTGCGGTCCTTCAGGTAGTACACACCACTGGTCACCTTGAAGGCCGGCGAGAACTGGTAGCCGAGGCCGGCCGAATACAGGTCGATGTTGATCAGGTCGGAATGCGCCGGATTCCTGCCGTTCGAATACGATGCGGAAACCGAGAACGCACGGTACGTGTAGAGCGCGCCCACGTAGATCAGGCGGTTATTGGCCAGCCCGGTGGCCACCGTCGTCGGGCCGGGGTTCGTGTCGTGGCCAACGTAGTAACCGGCCGCAAGACGAAGGCCATAGTTCGAATATTTCAGTACGGCGGACTCCCTCGTCCCGCCCTGAAAGCTGCCCGGCACCCCCCCGGGGGCATACTCGAGTGCCGCGGACAGGCCGGCAAACTTCGGCGATTCATAGACAATTGCATTGCTGTCGTACAACGCGCCGATTGGCGCATTGGTGCTGGCGCCCTGCCAGCCGGCAGCCTGGTTCATGCCGAGCCACCCTGTCAGGATGCTGCCGAAATAGTGAGCTCCCCGTACGTCGGTCTCAGCCATTGCATACGCAATCGGCACGATCTGTCGACCGAGGTTTAATGTACCGAACGGTCCGGTCACGCCTACGGTCGCGATCTGGTTGAACTGGGCCGCCGCGCCCGGCGTATCGGACAGGTTGAACCTGCCGCTGCCGCTGTCGAACTCGCCTTGCAGCTTGAAATTGACATGATAGCCGCCGCCGATGTCCTCCGACCCCTTGAGGCCCCATGCGCTCGCAAAGATACCGCCATCCTTGTAGCGATAGACCTTGCCGCGGTTCGGCGCCGTCGGGCTCAACGTTGCCGCCGACGTGCTCTGATACAACATCCCAGAATCGATGACGCCATACAGCGTCACTGAAGACTGAGCGTGTACTGCACTACCTGTTGCCACCAGAACGGCAGCAGCGATCCACTTCAATTTCATTGCGTCTCCGGTTTTTTTTGCGTTGAAGCGGCCTGTTGCGACCGCTGTACATACTGATTACGTCGGATGTTTCGCCTCGACGCCCATTGCGCTCGTCGAGGGCTTGCTAGTCGCGCTGTGCTACTAGTTCGGTGTGCCACGGGAAGCAGCGTTCTCCCTCTACTCCCCATGCAAATACAAGTACCCGATAAACCAGGCGGCGGCACCGATCGGGACTGCCGTTCCGGCCAGCGTGATCCGGCGCGTCAACCGGATGCGCTTCACATCGTCGTCCACACAGATGCGGGGCGTGGCCAGCAGTACGCGAAACTTGTTGGCAGCGGCCGCGACGAGGCCCAACGCGGCCTTGACGAGGACAAGTGTTGAAACCGGCCACATGCGCATCATCAGCAGCATCCCCGTGACCACGGTGATCGCAATCAGCGGCGCCTCCGCCAACAGCCCGATCCATCCATGCATGGCCGCGACGGTGGGGTGAGCCCCGGGCGCTCGCGCTCGCGCTTGCACTTCGACAGCGGCCTCCACCGCGAGAACGACAAGCCAAGCGGCGACGGCAACGCCATGCAGTTCGTGCAAATTCATGTCTCATCCTTAGAGGCGCGCATGCGGAAGAAGCTGTTGGTATGTGCCACCGATTCACCCCGTTCCCTTGGACAAAACACTATTCCTGTACGCCGACAGTCGCCGGTCATTTGCGATCGACATTCGGTCTTTCGGAAGGAATGCGTGCGAACGCGAGGAAATCCGGTCTGGAACAGCGGCCTTGACAGGTTGTGGTACGTGCAAAAGAATGGGATTTTTGTGATTGCGCTGACACCATGCCTGCCCCCCATTCGCCACGCGCGGCCAGCCCAACACTCCGGACGTGCTCGCTGACGACGATTGGCGGGTACGCCCTGGCGATTGCGAAAGCCCTGAAAAGCTACGGTGTGGACCCAGCGCAGCTGTTCCGCCCCTTTCATATCGACACGGCCATCGCGAACGATCCGATGTCGCGCCTTCCGGTCGATACCGTGACGCAGCTGTACAAGGCCTGCGTGGATGTCACGGGGGATCCGTACTTTGGGCTCACCGTGGCCCGCTTCATCCATATCTCGAACCTGCATGCGCTGGGCTTCGGGCTGGCTGCCAGCAGCACGTTGATGGACTTTTTGAAGCGGGTAGAACGCTATTTCAAGCTCGCGTCGCAGGTTGGAGAAGTGTCCCTGGAGCAGCGCGACGATGAGGTCGTGATGCGCGTCGAGCATCTGACCACCGTGTGCGGGGAGACCGAGGATGCATTCCTGGGATTCCTCGTGCTGTCGATGCGGATGCTTCACCAACAGGATTTCAATCCGCTGCAGGTGGCCATGCATCATCCCACGCCGCCGCAGGGCGACGATGCGTATGTCAGGCTGTTCCGTGCGCCCGTCACGTTCGACGCACCGCGCTCGGCGTTGACGCTGCCAATGAGCGCGCTCCAGCAACCGCTTGCCGGTGCATGCCCCGAACTCGCCCTTCACAACGATAGTCTTACGCTGGAGTATCTCGCTCGCCTGGACAAGGGCGACGTCGTTGCCGCGACGCGTCGGAAGATCATCGAATTCCTGCCCACGGGCGATTGCACGCGCGAACGCGTGGCCCATGCCATGCTCACGAGCGAGAGCACGCTGCAGGCTCGCCTCGCTCGGCATGATACGAGCTTCCAGTCGCTGCTCGACGAAACGCGCAAGGATCTGGCCTGTCAGTATGTGTTGCAGCCGGCACGATCGATTACCGAAATCACCTTTCTACTCGGCTTCACCGACAGCAGTAATTTCACTCGCGCCTTCAAGCGTTGGACCGGTCACTCGCCGTCGGACTTCCGGGGCGACAAGACGGCCTCGCGATCAACGCAGGACAATCTGCATCAGCTGCAGAGCACGTCCTGACGCCCTGATTCGTATACGTTTGCCGGAAGTGACGTGGCTGCCCGGAATGGCGCGTTTCGTCGAAGTCATCCATCGACGGGAATGCCAGGCGAAAACACTCGTCGTGGCACCCCAGGGATTGCAGGGCACGAGGTTCCGCTTGGGGAGCGTGACGTCAGCTGGAACGACGTCCACCGCCGCGAGGCAAGGTCAGCGCGGTGCAGGCAAGAAGCCCTTGCCGTGAAGGTGTGCCTTTATACCGGGTTCGCGGCACGGCCAGACAACCTCACTGGCATGGCAATCGCACCGGTCGCGAACAGATGCGAGCAAGTAATCGGGAAAAGCATGGCTTTCCGGCCGGGTGCCCTTAGCGGATCGACTCCAACACCGGAACCTGCCAGCGCTTGCACGCTCGTGCCTGCTTCCCCCGATGTGCGAGCTTGTTACGAACCGTCGAACGGCTTTTGCACAGTGAGCTTGTTGGTCACGGAGGTGACCCCTTGCACCCCCTTCGCGATCTGGGCAACCTCATTGACCTGCGCAGCATCCGTGACCGTACCGCTCAGCGTCACCGCGCCGCCTCTGACTACGACGCTGACATTGCCGGCGCTAATCTTCTTGTACTTGCCGATGGCGGCATACACCTTCCGACGCAGCGCGCGATTGGCCTTCCTCGTGCCCGCAGGAGCCGCCACGCTTTCGGCAGTGGAAGCGGAAGCGGCCGGCATGCCTACAGGCGCACTAGCAGCCTGGCCCGGCTGCGACCATGCGTGGCCGGACGCGGCCAGAATCAATGCAGCAATCGCCAACGCGCGTACCTGAATACTTTTCATCGACTACTCCGTTGTTGTGAAGGACGGGATCAGAGCACCATCACCTTACATTGACTCCCGCTTGCACCGGAGTCGTTCAACACCAGCGTGACGGCCTCACCGACCATGTCGTAGACGCTGCGCTCCAGCAAGCGGCCGAACGGCGTCATGCCGACACCGGCAACATAGATATCGTTCATGTAATGCCCGAAAGAGGAATGAGAAATACAGTAAGAGGAAATCTGGATGCCTTAACGGCCCTGGAATCGCGGCGCGCGTTTTTCGGCGAATGCCTGCAAGCCTTCCTGCAGGTCGAAGCTGCGCAGATGGCGACGCAACATGACTTGCTCGTGCAGCAACGCGTCGTCGCGGCTCTTGTCGGTGGAGGTGCGCGCGACTTCCTTCATGCGCCGCAACACGACCGGGCTCTTTGCAGCGATCTGGCCAGCCAGCTTCATCGCTGCATCGGACAATTCAGCATCCGGATGCACTTCGGATACGAAGCCGTAAGCCTTCATCTCGGCCGCCGAAAGCGTCTTGCCCGTCAACAGCAGATACATCGCGATGTTCTGAGGAATCAGGCGCGGCAAGACCGCCGCGCCGCCGGCGCCGGGATAGACGCCGAAGTTGGCATGGGCATCCCCGATGGCAGCGCTCTCGGCAGCAATGACGATGTCGGCACACATCGCGATCTCGAGGCCCCCAGCCACGGTGACGCCGTTGAGGGCGGCGATCACCGGCTTCGGGAAATTGCGCAGGCGCGCAAGCGTCGCGTCGGCGCGGTCGAGGAAATCCGCTTCGCCGACCTCCGCCTTCTGGCTGGCCAGTACCTCCTTCAAGTCCGCGCCGGCGCAGAATGCGGGGCCTGTGCCGGTCACGATCAGTACGCGAATCTCATCGTCGGCGGCGATCTGTGCCAGCCGACGGTCCAGTTCGGTCAGCAGCGCGATATTCACCGCGTTCATCGCCTCGGGACGATTCAGCGTCAAGCGCGCGACCGCGCCAGTCGTTTCAAACAGCAAGGCTTCTTCGGTCATCACGTCTCCGGGTTGTCTTGGAATGTCGTCGTGGCAGAGGGGTACAGACCTGCCCGCGATATGAAGTGATCATAGGCAGGGAGAAACGACCGCGCGGTTCTTTGGAGCGAAAAGTACATTCCGCAAAGCGATCCGCGGCGATCATGGATGACGCGCGTCATTGGGTGGGACTGTGGACGGGAGGTTTGCCGCTCCGGCACGATCGAATGGCGGCCGCCGCGAGCGCGTGTCGAAGGGTTCAGCGGCGGTGTAGAATCGGCGGCACTACTGTCCATCGACATCCCGCGCCTTGAAACCCCACCGCCAAGCCTCCCTCGTCGCAACGCAGGAAGCGACGACCATCGGGGGGTACTGCACGGCAATCGCCAAGACCCTGCAAGCCAGTGGAATGGACAGCGAGCGCATCTTTCGCTCCGTCGGCGTGCAACCCCACATGGTGAACGGCCCGATGGTTCGGCTGCCTGTCTCCACCTTGACCCGGCTATACCGTGCCTGCGTGGAAGCCACCCACAATCCGTATTTCGGCCTGTCGGTCGCGCGGCACATCCATATCTCCAACTTGCATGCGCTCGGCTACGCGCTCGCCGCCAGCAGCACGCTGCTCGACTTCTGTCGCCGGCTGGAACAGTACTTCCGGCTGGTGTCGCAGGCGGCCACTATTCGTATCGTCGAAGACGTCGACACGATCGCCGTGTGCGCCACCGATTTCAGGATCGAGGTCTGCGGCGAAACTGAAGATGCATTCATCGGGTTCCTGGTGCAATCGATGCGCATGTTGTACAAGCCGGGGTTCAATCCGCTGTCCGTGGCATTCCATCGTGCGATGCCGCGCGAAGGCGACGAGCCATACCGCGCGTTGATGCGGGCACCGGTCAGTTTTTCGAATCCGGCCACGACACTGACTTTCGACCGGCACGAGTTGATGCAGCCGCTCGGCGGCGCCTGCCCGGAACTGGCACAAGTCAACGACAACATCGCGAATCAATATCTCGCACGACTGGACAAGAGCGACGTGGTGACCGGCGTCACGCAGAAGATCATCGAATTGCTGCCCTCCGGCGACTGCAGCAGGGAGAAGGTTGCCGAAGCGTTATGCATGAGCCCGGCTACCTTGCAGGTGCGGCTGGCACAACGCGGCACCCATTTCCTGCAGATCATGGACGACACGCGCAGAGATCTCGCGCGCAATTACATCCAGCAGCGGACAAGCTCCGTCACCGAAATCGCGTTCTTGCTCGGATTCACCAGCACCAGCAATTTCGCCCGCGCATTCAAGCGATGGACCGGTATGTCACCTACGCAATTCCGGGACTAATTCTGGTTCAGGGTCACTTATGCCGCGCGCCGGAAACGGGCCGGCGTCAATCCAAATTCCGAACGGAAGCACGTAGTCAGATAACTCTGGTCCCGAAACCCGCATTCAAACGCCACGCCATCGATAGGCAAATTGGTTGTGGCCAGTAATTCGCGCGCCCGTTCCAAGCGCTGCTGGCGGACATAGCGGCTGGGCGACAGCCCCATCGCTTCGAAGAACAAGCGGCGGAAATGGGATTGGCTCACCCCCATGCGCCCCGCCAGCACATCGTTGTCGATCGCCGCCCCCAAATTGCCCTGTATCCAGTCGAGCAAGGCCGACAGGCGGGCCAACTGCACGCGATCGGGCGATGGCAGGCGTCCCGCACAGCCGGCCAATACCCGCTCGGTCTGTTCCACCATAATGCCGCTCAAGCGCTGGGCATACGCGAGGCTACCCTGATCGCCGCTCCGAAGTTCATGGCAAACTTGGCGCGCCGCTGCGCTCACAAGTGGATCGTGGAACGGATAGGCTACGGCGCCATCGCCCATCAGCCGCCGCAACCGCTGCACATGGGGATGGTCGCCATCGAGGTAGTGGAACACGGCGCAATCGACGGCGCCATCCTGCACCCATTCCGCCGCGCAGTGGGGCGGCACCAGCACTGAAAATCCTGGCAAGAAATTCGCCGCCTCCCGGTGCCGACTGGCCCAGGAGGCCCGCGCGCCGCCCAAATGCGTCAGCAGCAGCATTTGCGGCAAACCATTGCCGCGCCGCTTTCTGGCATGGCAAAAGTAGCGTTCCACCCGCAAAGGCAGACTGCCTTCGATCTCCCGGCTCACCACCGGCCGGACACCGAACATGCTGCTCAGTTGTTGCCAGGATTCCATTTTCACCCCGCATAAAAACATTAGGCCATTCTATTAAAAACGGCCGAGAGTTTCCTTTCTTTTTTTGGTAATTCCCACCCAAACATGACCGGCGAAACTCTGATCCGAATTGGGTAGGGATTACCCTCATTTTTATGCGATCGGAATTTAAAAAAAATAGCGACATTTTACAAAACCCGCCCTTCTGCACGAATCGCACAATTAAAAATTGAATAAATAATAATTTCGTGAAAATCGATATTCGTCAACTTCAATAACAGCAAGGAGGATTGATGGGACATGTATTTCGTACCGGTGAACAGCAGATCGCGGTCGATGGCTTCCGCCGTTTTTTGGATGAGGAAATCGAGCCATGGGCGCGCGAATTCCGCGACCGCCCTTTGCCGAAAGAACGCTTGCAACCCATCATGGCCCAGCTGGCCGCCTTCGGCATCGGCAGCGGCCCGGTGCGCACAGAGCATGGCGGTCTGGGACTGGACTGGCAAACCTACGCCATGCTGTTCGAAGAACTGGCGTACACCTGGCTGGACTTGTCTATCGTCGCGCTGATCAATACGTTTGGCGCTGTCTGCCTGGACTTACTGGCTCCGCCCGCACTGCGAGAGCGCTACCTGCCCGGCCTGATATCAGGCGAGCGCTTCGCCAGCCTGGCCTTTTCGGAACCGGATGTGGGCTCCAACCTGCTGGAAGTAAAAACTCGGGCCCGCTTGGGGGAGAACGGCTATGTGATCAACGGCGAAAAGACCTGGATCAGCAATGGTCGCTATTCCGATTTCCTGATCTGCACTTGCCGTACCGGCGCCGACGCCCGCGGCGGTCTAACTTACTTGCTGGTCGACCGCGAACAACACGGCTATGAAGTGCGCGACATCCACAAGATCGCACTGAACAGCCAGTCGACCGCGCAAATTTTCCTGCGCGACGTCACGGTGCCGGCCGCCAATATCATTGGCGGAGAAGGCCGCGCGCTGGCCAATACCCTGGCGCTCTTTGAACGTTCACGCATGATCGTGGCTAGTCAGGGCGTGGGCGTGGCCCGGCGGGCACTGGACGAAGCCATCGCCTACGCGCAGGAGCGCCGCCAGCACGGCAAGGTGCTGGCCGGCCACCAGTTGATTTCCGCGATGCTGGCCGATATGGCCACTCGTATCGATGCCGGCAGGCTGCTGTGCAACCGCGCTGCCGCCATGATGGATGCCGGCCTGCGCGCCGAAATGGAAGCGGCCATGGCCAAATCCTATACCACCGAAGCGGCCGTGGAAATCTGCCGCCAGGCGGTTCAAATTCACGGCGGCAATGGCCTTGCCAGCGAATTCCTGGTCGAAAAACTGGCGCGCGAAGCAATCGTGATGACCATCCCGGAAGGGACCACGCAAATGCAGCAACTGATTGTCGGACGCGCGCTGACCGGCGTGAGCGCATTTTGAACAGGACTCCCACATGACAACCAACATCTCTTCCAACCTCGAGCAAGGCGTGCTGCAACTGGTCTTTTCGTCGGCCGACGGCCTGAACACACTGGATGACGCCTGGTGCACAGCGCTGGCGGCGGCGTTGCGCGACGCGGCACACGACCCGGCCGTGCGTGCCGTGCTGCTGTCCGCGCAAGGACGGGCATTTTGCGCCGGCGCCAACCTGGACGGCATGCGCCGCAGCGCCTTGCAGCAAGGCTTCGATGGCTCACCCCTTGCTCAGCTGACTCACGCCCTGGCCGGCTTCACCAAGCCGCTGATCGGCGCCGTCCATGGCAAGGCCATAGGTGGTGGCGCCACCCTGCTGCTGCATTGCGACCTGGTAGCAGCGGCGGCCGATACCCAATTCCTGCTGCCCTTCACCAGCTTGGGTGGCGTCCCGGAATTTGCCTCCACCTATTTGCTACCGCGCAGCGCTGGCTCCCGCTTGGCCACGGAATTGCTGTTGCTGGCGCAACCCTTCGACGCCGAAACCGCCCTGCGCGCCGGCATCGTCAACCAGGTCGTTGCAGCCGGCCAGGAACTGCCGCTGGCCGAACAATGGGCGCAACGGCTTGCGGCGCTGGCACCCAATGCCGTGCAAAACACCCGGCGCCTGCTGCGCCAGACACAGCACGCGGGCCTGGTGTCCGCCATCGACACGGAAGGCGCCGCCCTGGCCGCCGCTCTGCACAGTCCGGAAGTTCGCGAAGCTTTCAGTGCATTCCTGGAAAAGCGCCGTCCTAATTTCGCCCAATTTCACTGAGTTCGCACCATGAAAATCAAAAAGTTGCGTAATGCAGGGGGAAATGCACATGCTGTATTTTGACGATGTACAGATAGGCTTGCCGATGGTTTCGCGCTCCCATGCCTTGAACCAGAACGACATGATCGCATTTGCCAGGCAATGGGACCCGTTGCCCATCCATGTCGATCCGGTCGCCGCTTGTGATACGCCCGTCAACGGCTTGATTGCGTCCGGCAGCCACCTGGCCGCCATCTATGCCCTGTTGAGTAATGACGGCCTGGATCCGCCCATGGCCGGAGTTGCTAGCCTGCGGCACGAACTGGAAATTCTCACTCCGGGACGGCCGGGCGATGTACTGACACTGACCGTCACTTGCCTGGAGAAGCGTCCGTCCGGCAGCAAGCCTGACCGTGGCCTGGTCACCATGTTAAGCGAACTCAATAACCAGAACGGCGCGACCGTTATGCGTATTCGCTCACTGAACATGCTATATCGCCGTCCGGGGAGCGCGTCATGACCGAATATTTCGATGTACTAATCGTTGGCGCCGGGATTTCCGGCATCGGCGCCGCCCGGCGATTGCAGCAGGATTGCCCCAGAAAACGCTTTGTCCTGCTTGAAAGCCGCGCCAGCCTGGGCGGCACTTGGGATTTGTTCCGTTATCCGGGCTTGCGCTCGGACTCCGATATGTACACGCTGGGTTATGACTTCAAGCCATGGCCGCATGATCGAACCTTTGCCGACGGAGCCACCATCCTGCAATACTTGCGGGAGACGGCCGCCGAGACTGGTATCGACCACCATATCCGCTACCGGCACCGGGTAGTGGCGGCTGCCTGGTCGTCCGAGGAAGCGCGCTGGCGGCTGACGGTGGAATGCGGCGAACAGGGCGAGTCCGTGCACATGAGTTGCGGCTTTTTGATCGTCTGTGGTGGCTATTACGATTACGAAGCCGGGTACACGCCAGACTTTCCCGGCCAGCAACGCTACCGAGGCCGCGTCGTTCATCCGCAAGCGTGGCCGGAAGACCTGGACTACCGCGACAAGCGCGTGGTCATCATCGGCAGCGGCGCGACTGCCGTCACCCTGGTGCCGGCCATGGCCGAGCAGGCAGCCCATGTCACCATGCTGCAGCGCTCTCCCACTTATGTCATGGCCGAACCGGGCGTGGACCGCGTGGCGCGCTGGCTGCACCTTACGTTGCCTTCCCGTCCGGCCTACCTGGCGACGCGCTGGAAACGCATCGTGCAAGGTGTTTGCACCCATACATTGCGCCGGCGCTGGCCAGCCCTGGCCCGCACCGCCATGCTCAAGCAGATGCACCGGCAGTGGCCCGCCGGGGCTGATGCCCATTTCACTCCGCGCCACGCTCCCTATGAGCAGAGAGTCTGCTTAGCGCCAGATGGCGACATGTTTCGCACCATCCGTTCGGGACGCGCTTCAGTCGTGACCGACCACATCGACACCTTCACCGAAACGGGCGTGAAGCTGCGTTCAGGGGCGGAACTGGCCGCGGACGTGATCGTGACGGCGACGGGCTTGCGGCTGAAAATGCTGGGCGGAATTGCGTTTTACGTCAATGGCAGGCCGGTTGACTGGTCGCAAATGGTCCAGTACAAGGGCGTGATGTACGGTGGCGTTCCCAACCTGGTGTCGATATTGGGCTACACCACCGTCTCCTGGACCCTGAAAGCCGACCTGGCCAGTGCCTATGCGTGTCGCTTGCTGCGCCACATGGACCGCACCGGCGCCGGCCAGTGCATGCCGCGCCCGCCGCTGGACGGCATGCCTTGCCCGCCGCTGGTCCAGTCCAGCGCCGGCTATATCCAGCGCGCACGCGATCTGTTACCCCGGCAAGGCACGCGGCGCCCCTGGAAATTCCATCAAAATTATCCGCTCGATATCCTTGTACTCAAGCTGGGGCGGCTGGACGACGGCATCATGGAATTTGGCCCGGCCTGAACACCGCCCCGACCGTGCCCCTCAATCGGCCGCGGCGCCCCGCCCGGGCCGCGCCGATGTTGTGCCAACCCACCTTGCGCGTCGCCACCATCAGCGCGCTATGTAACAGCACCTGATCGTTGACGGCGGAAAGCTCGCGGGCACGGACGAGCAATCGTACTGGCTGACGTGACGCAGGGCGCGCCGCGCGGTCAGCCGGCGCTGGCCGTCGCGAGCTTGCCGACGGTGATGACGGCCTGCTCGATCTCCGGCGACCACGGGCTGCTGTAGTTCAGCCGGATGAAGTTCCGGTAGTTGTCCGTGATCGAGAACATGTAGCCGGGCCCGATCGTGATCCCCTGCTCCAGCGCGAGCTGGTACAGCCGCATCGCATCGACCTGCGCCGGCAATTCGACCCACAGCACGTAGCCGCCCGCCGGGCTCGAGATGCGCGTGCCTTCCGGGAAGAACCGCGACACCATCGCCCGCATCAGGTTCGCCTGCTGCGCATACGCCTTGCGCAAGCGCCGCAGGTGATGCTCGTAACCGTCGCGTTCGAGAAACTCCGCGATCGCGAGCTGCGGCAGCGACGGCGTCGCCAGCGTGTTCAGGAACTTCAGCTTCTCGACCTGATCGCGATAGCGGCCCGGCAACGCCCAGCCGATCCGGTAGGCTGCCGTCAGGCTCTTCGAGAACGACGAGCAATGCAGCACGATCCCGTTGCGGTCATAGGACTTCAGCGTGCTCGGATGCGACTCGCCGAAATACAGTTCGTTATACACACCGTTCTCGATGATCGGCATGTCGACCCGCGTCGCGAATTCGACCAGTTCGCGCTTGCGCTCGTTCGGCATCTGGAAGCCGAGCGGGTTCTGGAAGTTCGGCATCACCATGCACGCGGCGAGCGGCTGCGACTTCGCGATCGCGGCCAGCGCCGCGATATCGATCCCGTATTCCGGATGCGTAGCCACCTCGATCGCCTTCATCCCCATCCGCTCGATCGCGTGCAGCATCGCGTAGAACGTCGGCGATTCCACCGCGATCGTATCGCCGGGCTTCGCGACCGCCTGCAGGCACAAGTTGATCGCCTCCGTCGCACCGACCGTCACGATGATCTCGTTCGGGTCCACCGCCATCCCGTTTTCCAGGTAGCGCCGCGCGATCTGCCGGATTAGCTGCGGATGCCCGGGCGGCAGTCCGTCCGTCACGCCCCACTGCGACTTGTCGCGGCCGGCCGCATACGCGTAGCGGTTCAGCTTCTCGAACGGGAACAGGCTCGGGTCCGGATACGGCGAGCCGAGCGGCACCGCGTCGTCGGTGCCGATCGAGCGCAGCGTCGACAGCACGAGCCGGCTCATGTCCACCGACGACGAGATCGCGATCGGCTTCGACGGCCGCAGTTCGCGCACCGGTGTATGGCCATCGTCGCGCCGCAGGTTCACGAAATAGCCGGACTGCGGGCGACTCTCCAGAAGCCCGCGGCTTTCCAGCAGCAGATACGCGTGCAGCACGGTTGTGATGCTGATCCGGTGCTGCTGGCTCGCCAGCCGCACCGACGGCACACGATCGCCGTGTCGATACACGCCCTGACGGACCAAGCGTTCTATATCGTCCGCAAGTTTTTCGTAGAGTTTCATGCCCGCTCCCCACCGGCCGGCGCAGGCGCGCCGGATACCAACGGCGCGGCGGCTCTTTGGGAGAACCTGCCGTGTCGGACGAGTGTATTCAACAGCCGGCTAGAATGGCATCAGCCGCATTCCCCGATTGGCATCTCAGAAATCTGGCCCGAAGCAAGATTAACTCTGGCGACTCTGTTATCCAGACAAGAAATTGCGCACGCGTCATGCAGCGCGGGATTCGGTCACAACCGGCGGCATCGGACTCGTCACTGCCATGAAAGGGTGTCGCCCCCGAGGCGGGTAAACGCACCATGAGCCATCGTTATGACGGAAAAATACGATCGATAACGTGCCGGATGCATACTCTGCCTCGATGCAGACACCACGCCATGATTTATGGATGCTGAAATCACGACGTGTCAAACGGGTAAGCCGCATACTTTCGCAACCGAACCACTTATCGACCAGCCTGCTTAGCGACCTTTCCCGGCTATTCACCTCTTGCTCCAGAATCGCGTTTACGTGAACCACAAATGACATCGGATAACACTGGCAGGCCGTTTCGGCAAGCGAGTCATGAATGCGAATGCAACTCGCTCGCGAGCTCCGGCACGAGCGCGAACAGGTCGCCGACGAGGCCATAGTCGGCCACGCTGAAGATCGGGGCTTCCGGATCCTTGTTGATCGCAACGATCACCTTTGAATCCTTCATGCCGGCCAGATGCTGGATCGCACCCGAGATGCCGACCGCGATGTACAGCTGCGGTGCGACGATCTTGCCGGTCTGGCCGACCTGGTAGTCGTTCGGCACGTAGCCTGCGTCGACTGCCGCGCGCGATGCGCCGAGTGCGGCCGACAGCTTGTCAGCCAGCGGCTCCAGCACCTTCGTGTAGTTCTCGCCGCTGCCCAGACCGCGGCCGCCCGACACGATGATCTTCGCGCTCGTCAGCTCCGGACGGTCCAGCTTCGTCACTTCACGGCTCACGAACTGCGACTTGCCGGCGTCTGCCGCCGCCTCGATCTTCTCGACCGTCGCGCTGCCGCCTTCCGCTGCAACCGGATCGAAACCGGTCGCACGCACCGTGATGACCTTGATCGGGTCGCTCGACTGCACCGTCGCAATCGCGTTGCCCGCGTAGATCGGGCGCTCGAACGTGTCGGCCGAATCGACCGCCGTGATGTCCGAGATCTGCGCGACGTCCAGCTTCGCGGCGATACGCGGCGCGATGTTCTTGCCGTACGCAGTTGCCGGCGCGAGGATGTGCGAATAGCCCTTCGCGATGTTCAGCGCGGTCGCCTCGACGTTTTCCGCGAGACCTGCTTCGAGTTGCGGCGCGTCGGCCAGCAGCACCTTCGACACACCTGCGATCTTCGCCGCTGCATCCGCAGCCGCTTGCGCGTTGTGGCCCGCGACCAGCACGTGAATATCGCCACCGATCTTCGCTGCCGCCGCCACCGTGTTCAACGTCGCGGCCTTGACCGACGCGTTGTCGTGTTCTGCAATCACCAGAATCGTCATTTCTTTGCGCTCCCTCTTACAGCACCTTGGCTTCGGTCTTCAGCTTCTCGACCAGCGTCTTCACGTCCGGCACCTTCACGCCGGCTGCACGCTTCGGCGGCTCGACGACCTTCAGCGTCTTCAGACGCGGTGCGACGTCCACACCGAGGTCTTCCGGCTTCACGGTTTCCAGCGGCTTCTTCTTCGCCTTCATGATGTTCGGCAGCGTCACGTAGCGCGGCTCGTTCAGGCGCAGGTCGGTCGTCACGACCGCCGGCAGCGACAGCGACAGCGTTTCCGCGCCGCCGTCGACTTCGCGTGCAACCGTTGCCTTGCCGTCAGCGATCGTCACCTTCGATGCGAACGTCGCTTGCGGCAGGCCTGCCAGCGCGGCCAGCATCTGGCCCGTCTGGTTCGAATCGTCGTCGATCGCCTGCTTGCCGAGGATCACCAACTGAGGCTGTTCCTTGTCGACCAGCGCTTTCAGGATCTTCGCGACGGCCAGCGGCTCGACGCTGTCGGTCGATTCGACGAGGATCGCGCGATCCGCACCGATCGCCAGCGCCGTACGCAGCGTTTCCTGCGCCTGCGTGACACCCACCGACACGGCGATCACTTCGGTCGCGACGCCCGCTTCCTTCAGGCGCACGGCTTCTTCAACGGCGATTTCGTCGAACGGGTTCATCGACATCTTCACGTTTGCGACATCGACACCGGATTGATCGGACTTCACGCCGACCTTCACGTTCGCGTCGACCACTCTCTTTACAGCAACAAGAATCTTCAAGGCATTCTCCTGAATCTCAATATCGCCCCACTCACTCAAAGCATACGCATCGATGTGCCTAGCTGACCTTGCGCTGCATGTTTTGCCAGTACCTGTCCTTAACCACGCGTCGCAGAACCTTGCCGACCACCGAGGTCGGCAATTGTTCGACAAATACGATCGACTTCGGCGCCTTGTAGCTCCCGAGTTTTTCCTTGGCGTGTGCGATAAGTTCAGCGGCCTCGACCAAAGCACCAGGACGCAGCACCACTTCCGCGTGCACGGCCTCACCCCACTCCTGATGCGGTATGCCAACCACGGCACACATCATGACGGCCGGATGGGAAGCCAGCGCCGCTTCGACTTCGACCGCATAGACGTTGAAGCCGCCGCTGATGATCATGTCCTTCAACCGGTCGACGATGTACAGATAGCCGTCCTCGTCGATGTAGCCGAGGTCGCCCGATTTCCATGCCCCGTCAGAGAACTCGGCGGCCGTCGTTTCAGGATTGTTGTAGTACCCCTTGATAACAGCTCGGCTCCGGATGCGGATTTCGCCGCATTGGCCGGTTGGCAGTGGGTTGCCCTGCTCATCGGTGATATAAACCTCGACGCCCGGCGTTGTGCGACCAGCCGAAGACAGGCGCTTGGTGCCGCTGCCCGTTGTATGCGCGGTCTCGTGCTCGGCCTTGTCGAGCGTCGACACGAACATGGGGACTTCCGTGGCGGCGTAGGCTTGCGCGAAGATGGGGCCGAAGCACGTGATCAGGTCATCGAGCTTGGCGGGACTCATCGGCGCCGCGGCGTAGATCAGGGTGTTCAGCGAAGAGAGATTGCGTGGGTTCGTGCGCTGCAACTCGAGCAGACGGTACAGCACGGTCGGCACCAGGAACGAATGGGTCACGCACTGCTGCTCGGCCGTTTCCCGCCATTGCTCGAGATCGAGCTGATTGAGCGTGATGTTGGCGCCACCGGCATAGAAAGTCAGTATGAAAGCGACCACGGCGCCATGCGAGAGCGGCGCCACGTGCAACATACGTGTGCGATCGTTGAAGCCGAAATCCGGGTTGCGGAAGCCGCCATCGCAGCAAGCCATCAGATTGTCGATCGAGTACATCGCGCATTTGCCCTGCCCAGTCGTGCCGCCGGTGAAGCGCAACATGCAGATGTGCTCATCGTCGTCCAGCTCCACGTCGGCGTCGAGTTCGGACGCAGCGTCAACCAGATGCCAGAACGCGCGTACACCGGGGCGCGCGGCCTGCTCCGGTGTCGGGTTGTCCATGACGACGATCTCGCAACCGGCTGCACGCAGCATGTCGTAGTAGCCGTCGAGCATGCGCGTTTCAATGAACACGACCTTCGGCTTGACCAGTTCGATCTGGCGCGCATGCTCTTCCGGCGCATCGCGCAGGTTGGTCATGACCACCGTGCCTTCCTGCTTGAGGACGGTCGGCAGCATCATCAGGCTCAGGTTGTCGTTTTCCAGGATGAGCAGGAACTTGTCACCCTTGCCGACCCCGAGCGCGTTGCGCAGCGCATCGGCGATACGGTTGGTCAACAGGTGGTACTCGTGGTAGCTGTAGCTACGGCTACGCTCCACATTGACGATTGCTTGCCGGTCGCGAAAGCGCAGCGTCATCAGGCACATGATGCGGCAAAAGTTCATCTTCATGGATTTGTCTCCTCTGTTCTTTTGCCCTCCCTCTCCTTCAGAGGAAGGGCGGCACTGTCGCCGGTGCGGCGCGTTCAGCGTGCGCGCAGCCGTGATGCTGCGTCCAGACGGATGGTGTGCGCGTTGAGGTAGGCGTTTTCGATGATGAAAGCGCAGCAGTGCGCGAACTCGCGCATGTCGCCGAGGCGTCGCGGGGCTTCGATCTGCGTCTTCAACGCAGCGACGATCTTCTCGTCGAGCGTCTGCACCATCGGCGTCAGGAACAGGCCCGGCGCAATGGCATTGACACGGATGCCGACGTCGCCGAGTTCCCGCGCCGCCGGCATGTTCATGCCGAGCAGTGCCGCCTTGGAAGCAGCATAGGCGACCTGACCGATTTGTGCCTCATAGGCGGCACCCGACGAGATGTTGATGACCACGCCGCGCTCCTCTCCGACCTCCGGTTCGTTCCTGGCCATCTGCTCGGCGCATTTCGACATGACGTTGAACACGCCGTTGACGTTGACCGCCGTCACTTGCGCAAACTTGGCCAACGGCGTGGCCTTGCCGTCCTTGCCCAACACCTTGCACGGCGTGGGCAACGCCGCGCAGTTGATGCAGACGTGAACCGTACCGAACCGGGCCGTCACGGCTGCGACCGCGTTCTGCACGGACTCCTCACTGGCGACGTCGGTTTGCACAAACATCGCGTGTTCGGCGCCGATCTCTTCGACAGCCTTGGCTCCGGCTTCGGCGTTCAGATCGAAGATGGCAACGCGCGCGCCCTTTTCCTGCACCAGATAACGTGCGGTGGCGAGGCCAAGGCCCGAAGCGCCGCCGGTAATGACGATGACTTTTCCTTCAATGCGCATGATGTGTCCTGTGGCGATGGTGCTTAAAACGCCGGCACGCCGGTCAACGCGCGGCCGATGATGAGTTGCTGAATCTGGGTCGTGCCTTCCGGAATCGGCGCGATGATCGCCTCGCGTGCGAGCTTCTCGACGAGGAATTCGGTCGTGACGCCGTTACCCCCGTGGATCTGCACGGCCTCGCGGGCGACTTTCACGGCGGCTTCGCAGGCGAAATACTTGGCCATCGCGGCTTCCATCTCGGCCGGCACGCCCGCTTCGATCATCGACGCCGCGCGATAGGTCAACAGGCGCGCCGCGTCCACGTTGGTCGCCATATCGGCCAGCATCGCCGCGATCAACTGGTGACCCGCGATGACCTTGCCGTGCTGGCGCCGCTCCGTGGCGTAACGCACCGCCTCTTCGAGCGCGCGGCGAGCGATGCCCAGGCCCTGCGCGGCGACGAATACGCGCGAGCGTTCGAACAGCGAGAGCGTATTGCGCAGCCCCTCGCCTTCGTTGCCGATCATGTTGGAGGCCGGCACGCGCACATCGGTCAGGAAGATCTGTGCGGTGGACTGGCTGTTGAAGCCGATCTTGTGGATGCCGCGTACTTCGTACGGATGTTCCTTGCGGTCGAGCAGGAAGTGCGTCAACCCTTTGCGCGGATCGTCGCTGGTGCGGCAGGTGCAGATCAGGAAGTCCGAGTATTCGCCGTTGCTGATCCAGGTCTTTTCGCCGTTGATGATGAAATGATCGCCATCACGGCGCGCACGCGTTCTGATCTCCAGTACATTGGAGCCGACGTCGGGTTCCGAAATGCCCATCGAGACGAAACTGTCTCCACTCAACAGGCCGGGCAGGTAGCGTTCACGCAAATGCGGGGGCGCGATCTTCTCGAGCAGCACGACGCCGAACGAGTTGATCAGCACCGGCACCGACAGGTCGGCCGAGGTGGTCGCCACCTCCTCGAACAGCATCAGCGAAGTCAGCCAGTCCAGGCCCATGCCGCCGTTGGCTTCGCTCGCGATGCCCGACACCAGACCGAATTCCGTCAGCCGGCGCATGATCTCGGCCATCTTGTCGCGTGGCACGAACTTGTCGCGGTATTGCTTGCTGAAGATCGGATCGATCTCGGCGTCGAGGAAGCGTTTCAGTCCATCGACGGCTGCCTGCTGCTCTTCGGTGCGAAATACGTGTCCCATGTCCGCCTCCTTATTGTTTGCCCAGGATGTTGACGCCGACCACGGCCTCTTCGATGCCGTACAGGCCACCGCCGTTTTCCTGGATGGCGATGCGTGCGTCTCGAACTTGACGCTGTCCGGCTTCGCCGCGCAACTGCGTCACCAGTTCGTGAATCTGGCCGAGACCGGTCGCGCCGATCGGATGGCCCTTCGATTCGAGGCCGCCGGACGGATTGATCGGGATGCGTCCGCCGACCGTGAAGTCGCCGCGCTCGGCTGCGGGGCCGCCTTCGCCGAACGGCACCAGCATCAGCGATTCGGCGTTGAGGATCTCGCCGATCGCCGACGCGTCGTGCACTTCGGCAACGTCGACGTCCTGCGGCGTGACACCGGCCTGGTCGTAGGCTTTCTTCGCCGCCAGATGGGCGATGATCTTGTGCGGCTCGTCGACGCTGCGCGTCATGCCGGTCTGAATGACGCTGCCCAGCACGCGCACTGCGCGTCCGGCCTCGCCTCGCAGGCGCTTGAGGCCGGCCGCGGTGCACAGCACCGCGGCGGCGGCGCCGTCGCTGATCGGCGAGCACATGGTTGTCGTCAGCGGATAGGTGATCGGCGGCGACGCCAGCACCTGCTCGATCGTCATCGGCTGCTGGAATTGCGCCAGCGGGTTATGCACCGAGTGCTGATGGTTCTTGGCCGCGACCGCGGCGATCTGGCGCTGCGTGGTGCCATAACGCATCATATGGTTGCGGGCGATAGCCGCATAGACATCCATGAACACGCTGTAAGGGCGATCGGACGTCGTGCCGGGCGGGGGCTCGACGCCTTCGCCCAATGCCAGCAGCGTCTTCTTGTTTTCCTCGACGGTCGAGACGTCCCAGCCCCCATCGAACGCGGCGAACATCTTGGCCTTGTCGGCGATGTTCATTTTTTCCGCGCCGACGGCCAGCGCGACGTCGCAGGTTCCGGCCCGCAGCGCCTGCACTGCCAGATTGAATGCCGAAGAGCCGGAAGCGCAGGCGTTTTCGACGGTGAACACCGGGATGCCTGCGATGCCGAGTCGACGCATGGCGATCGGCCCGGGAATCGCGGTCTGCCCCTGAAACTGACCATTGGTCAGCGTCGAATAGAACGCCGAGCCGATGTCGGCGGCTTCTGCGCCGGCATCCTTCAACGCCAGCGTGACGGCTTCGCCGACCAAGTCGTAGACGCTGCGCTCCAGCAAGCGGCCGAACGGCGTCATGCCGACACCGGCAACATAGATATCGTTCATGTAATGCCCGAAAGAGGAATGAGAAATGCGGTATGAAGAAATCGGGATGCCTTAACGGCCCTGGAATCGCGGCGCGCGCTTTTCGGCGAATGCCTGCAAGCCTTCCTGCAGGTCGAAGCTGCGCAGATGCCGACGCAACATGACTTGCTCGTGCAACAACGCGTCGTCGCGGCTCTTGTCGGCGGAGGTGCGCGCGACTTCCTTCATGCGCCGCAACACGACCGGGCTCTTTCCGGCAATCTGGCCGGCCAGCTTCATCGCCGCATCGGACAATTCGGTATCCGGATGGACTTCGGATACGAAGCCGTAAGCCTTCATCTCGGCGGCCGAAAGCGTCTTGCCGGTCAACAGCAGATACATCGCGATGTTCTGAGGAATCAGGCGCGGCAAGACTGCCGCGCCGCCGGCGCCGGGATAAACGCCGAAGTTGGCATGGGCATCCCCGATGGCTGCGCTCTCGGCAGCGATGACGATGTCGGCGCACATGGCCATTTCCAGGCCACCGGCCATGGTGATACCGTTGAGTGCGGCGATCACCGGCTTCGGGAAATTGCGCAGGCGCGCAAGCGTGGCATCGGCGCGGTCGAGGAAATCGGCTTCGCCGACCTCCGCCTTCTGGCTGGCCAGCACCTCCTTCAAGTCCGCGCCGGCACAGAATGCGGGGCCTGCGCCGGTCACGACTAGAACGCGAATGTTATCGTCGGCGGCGATCTGGGCCAGCCGACGGTCGAGTTCGGTCAGCAGCGCGATATTCATCGCGTTCATCGCCTTGGGGCGATTCAGCGTCAAGCGTGCGACCGCGCCAGTCGCTTCATACAGCAATGCATCTTCAGTCATGACGTCTCCGGATTGTCTTGGAATGTTGTGGTGGCGCAGAGGTACATACCTGCCCGCGATAGGAAGTGATCTTAGGCAGGGGGAAATGAACGCGCGGCTCTTTGGAGCGAAAAGTGCATTCCGCAAAGCGATTCGCGGTAAACATTGACGTCACGCGCCAGCGAGCTGGTGATTGTGGAGGGGACGGTTGTCGCTCCGCACGATCGAACGGGGATCGCCGCGGGTGCGCGCTGAACGGTTCAGCGGCGGTGTAGAATCAGCCGCACCACCGTCCATCGACTTCGCCGCGCCTTGAAACCCGACCGCCAACCCTCCCGCGTCGCCACGCAGGAAGCGACGACCATAGGGGGGTACTGCACGGCAATCGCCAAAACCCTGCAAGCCAGCGGAATGGACAGCGAGCGCATTTTTCGCTCCGTCGGCGTGCAACCCCACATGGTGAACGGCCCGATGGTCCGGCTGCCTGTCTCCACCCTGACCCGGCTATACCGGGCCTGCGTGGAGGCCACCCACAATGCGTATTTCGGCCTGTCGGTCGCCCGGCACATCCATATCTCCAACCTGCATGCGCTCGGCTACGCGCTCGCCGCCAGCAGCACGCTGCTCGACTTCTGTCACCGGCTGGAACAGTACTTCCGGCTGGTGTCGCAAGCGGCCACCGTTCGCATCGTTGAAGACGTCGACACGATCGCCGTGTGCGCCACCGATTTCAAGGTCGAGGTCTGCGGCGAAACCGAAGACGCCTTCGTCGGGTTCCTAGTGCAGACGATGCGCCTGTTGTACAAGCCGGGGTTCAATCCGCTGTCCGTGGAATTCCATCGTGCGATGCCGCGCGAAGGCGACGAGCCGTACCGCGCGTTGATGCGGGCACCGGTCAGTTTTTCGAATCCGGCCACGACGCTGACTTTCGACCGGCACGAGCTGATGCAGCCGCTCGGCGGCGCCTGTCCGGAACTGGCACAAGTCAACGACGCCATCGCGAATCAATATCTTGCACGGCTGGACAAGAGCGACGTGGTGACAAGCGTCACGCAGAAGATCATCGAATTGCTGCCCTCCGGCGACTGCAGCAGGGAGAAGGTTGCCGAAGCGTTATGCGTGAGTCCGGCTACCTTGCAGGTGCGGTTGGCACAACGCGGCACCCATTTCCTGCAGATCATGGACGACACGCGCAGGGACCTCGCGCGCAATTACATCCGTCAGCGGACAAGCTCCGTCACCGAAATCGCGTTCTTGCTCGGATTCACCAGCACCAGCAATTTCGCCCGCGCATTCAAGCGATGGACCGGTGTATCCCCTACGCAATTCCGGGATGCTCCACCTGAGTAGGAAGTTTTGTCGCAGGAATACGAAGCAATCGAACCGGTCGCGATCGCCCTGGATCTGATCCGGAAACCTCGAGCGGATCAGCCGGACAACGCTCATGCATCGGTCCGGGCCAATCGGTATGGAGACGCTCCCTGACAGCCGGGGAACATGCGCTGGCGACATGATGAACCGCCGCCGGTCACTCACTGTCGCATACTGGTGCGAAGCATCCACGCATTACACATTACACACACGTCGTTCCAACAAACCTTTTCGTAAGCAGTGGACACGAATCGCTGGACCCACGACCCCGTCGGCGCCTTCCGGGCATGGCAGGAAACCGCCGCGACCGGCGCCGACCGCCGGCCGTTCGCGCCGCGTTCGGTCGTGCAGCACGTCGCGATGTTCGAACGGTTCCTGCGTCATCTGATCGCGCACCGCGTGTCGCTGGCCACGTTCGGGCCCGACCACGTCGCGGCCTTCCTGGCGGAACTCGAGCGCACCTGTGCGCCCGGCACGTCGACTCGCGTGCGCTACGCGAAGCTGATCGACCGGCTGGGCCGGCATCTGGTCGAGGCCGGCGTGCGCACGATTCATCCGGCCGGCCGGACGACGCGTGATCTCGCATGGCCGGACGGCGAGCCCGAGCCGTGCTACCTGCCGCCCGATGCCGACGCGGCGCTTCAGCACCACGTGCAGCCTCGACCGGACGACACGCAGGCCGATTGCCGGAATCGCGCGATCGTCGCGCTGCTGCTCGGGAGCGGCATCACTTCGGCGGAGATACGTGCGACGACGCACGACGCGCTGGATCTCGACGCGCGGCCGCCGGCACTATCCGTGCCGCGCGATCGGGCGCGGCCAGCGCGCCGGATCGCGTTCGCCGAATTTGCACTGGCGCCGCTCGCCGCATGGCGTGCGCGCTCGGGCGACGCGCCGGCATCCGCGTTGCTGTTTCCCGCACCGCGCGGCGGTGGCGCGATGAACGACATGTTCCTGCTGCTCGTGGTGCGCGACGCGCTGAGCGCGATCGGCTTCCACGCGGCGGACATGAGCCCGCGCGTGCTGCGCAATACGGTTGCGCGCCGCCAGTTGCTTGCGGGTCATGCACATGCCGACGTCAGTACGATGCTCGGTCTCGTCAGTACGCGAACGGTCACGCGCCTCCAGCAGACGCTGCCGCCCGATGCGGCAGCGGATCGCGCCGCACACGAGCGCTGAACCTGCGTTCGGCGCAGGCTCCGTGTGTCCGGTTCCCTATTCACCCGGCTTCGACTGGACCAGCCGCAGAATCCGGGTGTCGTATGGTGATTGCATCACTTCGGCAATACGGGCCTCGGAAGCAGCCGGATGCAGTGGATTCAGCAGGAAGTTGTGCGCGTGCGGCACGACGACGCTCGGCACGCGCAGCAGCGCGCTCGGCTGTGTGTGCAGCCACTCGGTACCGGCGCTGCGGGTCCAGTCGACGTTGGATCGCCAGTCGTCCGGCGCGTCGCCCTCCGCGATTTCGGCGATATCGACCGAATCGGCTACCTCGATGCGAAGCAACTGGTACCCGCTCGGCAATTGCGCGACCGTGGCGATCTCGAAATGAACGAGCGTCTCGAGCAGCGCGAGCGCCGGATGCTCGGCGAGATACACGACGGGCTGCCCGGCGAAGTGCCAGCGCCCGCCGGCGCGCAACCCGCCGATGCCTTTCAGGTCGGCGAAATTGCTGATCCGCCAAAGCGTCGTCAAGCGAAATACCCCTCGTCGATCTGCGTGAGGGCTTCCTCGACGAGCCGCGCACCATGCTCGGTGCTCGCCATGTCGAGCGACGTGCGGCCGCCGAAGCGCTGGAGCCCGTTGCGCAGCCACGCCATCGCCTTGTCCTGGTCGCCGAACGTGGCCGTTGCCTGCGCGACGATGCGCGCGAGACGGATCGCCTTGTCGGATTCCTCGGGCGACAGGCGTTCGTGCGCCTGGCGGCGATGGCTCAGCGTGCGGCGCGGAATGATGAAGGCCAGTTCGTCCGGTTTCAGCCCGCGCTCGGACAGCCGGTCGATCACCGAGACGTCGACGCGCGCGCTCGCCAGCTCGGCAAGATCGGCCCCCGATCGGACTCGGATCGCCAGCAGTTGTTCGAGAATCGTGAATTCGGCCTGACGCGGATGCGCGACGCCCGAAGGATGAAAAGCAATGGTGCTCATGATTTCTCCAGGCAATTTGCCCAATCATTATAGGCGTTTTGCCGGGAACTGGCGGAAGGTAGATGGAGAGTGTGGCTGTGGTGGAGGTCAGGGCGTCTGCAAAGGCGGGGGTGAACATGACCCACCTGCCTGGAGGCACGTTACTGGGGGGGCGAATCGAAGATTCGCCAGGGTGACGGAAGGCACTTGTTCAGTATATAAAGTCTGGGAAATATCACGTGGTTGTCACGTAACAACATCTTTACTGATTTCATCCGCTCCCGCTCCGCCGCCCATTCTTCCTGACAAGGCCGAGAGGTTCGCCAAGGACACGGAGATTTCGTCAAGCGCGGTCCCCGGTACTCGGTACTCGGAACGCCGCTCCCGGCAATTCACCGTTCGTCACGACGGAAACACATCACCGCGCCTCGCGCCGGATGCGTTCCCATACCGCACGTTTCTCGTCGCCGGTCATGAACACCCAGTGTGAGACCTCGTCGGCCATTCGGCCTCCCCCCTTGCAGGCATCGTCGAACAGTGTCGAGCACACATCGACACCGGGGCTGTCGGATAGGTAGTGAGGTGTGGGCGCCATCGAAACACTCGTATGGGTCGAAAATCCGGCAGCGCAACGAATCGCGCCCCCCATACACGGCTACCTTTCCGCTGGTGATGCAACGATGCCGTGTCGCCGTACCGCCCGGCTTGCTTCGACGACACCGCAAGCCACACCCATGTCGCCGTGATGTCCACGCCATATGTCGATCCGGCCTTCGCACAGTTGCCGACTTGTCGTGGAGGATGTTCTGCGACTCCCCGAAGATCCGACGCGTGGTGCTGACCAACAGAGTCGGCCGCACCAAGTTCACCGGTGAACGTCGGAAAACGCGCCACCGCCACCGCCACCGCCTGCCGCCTGCCGCCTGCCGATTGCCGATTGCCGATTGCCGTGAAGGTTTTCGCCCTTGTGTATCGGCGAATACCATGCGCCACGACCCATGCCGTACGCACCGACATCATTCGCACGCGTGCGCCGCTCCGGAATCACTTCGCGATCAGCCAGACGTCCTGCAACAGCGCGGGGCCGCGCGGGCCGACCGTCTGGATGTTGACGTCATCTTCGACCGGCGCGCCGTTCGCTCCGATCAGCTTTCGATCGTTCGACCGGTCCAACATGATCGCACTCCTGAACAATGTGCGAATCGCGAATCGCGAGGCGCGCACGATCTCCGTTCAGCAGCCGAGGTCGTGCGCCATACCGAGAACAATCAGCCCGCCCACGCGGACGACCGGATCACGCTGCAGAAGTTGCCGGCGTGGAAATGCGGATCCTTGTCGCCAAGCACGTCGGCCTTCACGTTGCCGAACGTCGTGTCGGGCTTGTGCCTGATCCCGTCGTAGAACGCCTGGATGATGTCTTCCTTGAAATGCGGCGTACGCGGATGCGCACGGACGACGGCCTCGCGTTCGACGTCGCTGTATTCCGGATACGTCAGGCCCAGCACATCCATCTCGACACCTGCGGTCACGAGCGCGATCACCGGATGCATGTGCTGCGGGATGCCCGGCGTGGTATGCAGTGCGATCGAAGTCCATACGACATCGATATCCTGCTGCGAGATGCCCTTGCCCTTCAGGAAATCGCGGGCGGCGTTGGCGCCGTCCACCTCGAACCGCTCGCACGCGCTGCTGTGTTTGTGCGTGAGCCCCATGTCATGGAACATGCAGCCGCAGTAGAGCAACTCGGGATCGTATTTCAGACCGCGCCGCTGGCCCGCGAGCGCAGCGAAATAGAAGACGCGGCTGGAATGATGGAACAGCAACGGCGACGCGGTATCGCGCACGAGTTCGGTGATCTCGCGCGTCAGCTGGCTATCGGGAATGGTGATGCCTGCAACGTTCTCAGTCATGATCGACCTCCATTGAAAACACCCTTGATTCTCCGGAGCCCGATAGCCGTCTTCAATAGACGTATTGCGTCAAATCCTGCCATTTTGCGCGACAGACGGCCACGGTGCCCGCACGGCAGGAAGAACGCCGGAAACAGGCTCCGCCGCGCGCTCCGTGCATCGCTGGCCCCTCTATACTGCTACCCGTCACGTTCGAAACAACACGCAATCGATCATGCCGAAGGTCGTGGGAATCTTCGCCGTTCCGGGCGTTCAACTGCTCGATGTCTCCGCACCGCTCGACGTCTTCGCGCAAGCGAACGCCGAATGCGGGAAACCGTTCTATACGTTGCGGATCATTGCGGGCGAGTCCGGCCCGATCCGCAGTTCGTCCGGCGCGCAGCTGCTGCCCGACTGGATCGTTCCCGACATTCCCGAGCGCATCGACACGCTGCTGGTCGCCGGCGCGCCGAGTGCCGGCCGGATCGCACTGCGCACCGACGTGCTCGCATGGCTGCGAGCGGCGGCCGTGCAGAGCAAGCGCTACGGCTCGATCTGCACCGGCGCGTTCATTCTCGCGGCCACCGGCCTGCTGAAGGGGCGTCACCTGACCACGCACTGGGCTGCCGCGGACGCGCTTGCCGAAGCCTATCCGTCGCTCGCCGTCGACGCGGATGCACTGTACGTGCGCGACGGCAAGCTGCGCACCGGCGCCGGCGTGACGGCCGGGCTCGATCTCGCGCTCGCGCTGGTCGAGGAAGATCTCGGCCGCGAGATCGCGCGGCGGGTCGCCGCGCAACTGGTCATGTTCTTCAAGCGACCGGGCGGGCAACTCCAGTTCAGCCGCAAGGGCGAGGCGCGCCCCGCCGGGCGTTCGGTGCTGCAGGAGGTCCAGCGCTGGATCGCGGCCAATCCGGAACTCGAGCACTCGGTGGCGGAGATGGCGAAGCATGCGGGCATGAGCCCGCGCCACTTCGCGCGGCTGTTCCGCGCGGAAGTCGGCATGACGCCTGCCGCATGGGTCGAGGCGACCCGGATTTCGGCAGCCCGCCACCTGCTCGAGAACGGCCACGACACGCCGAAACAGGTCGCCGCGAAATGCGGCTTCGCGAACGTCGATACGCTCAGGCGGTCTTTCACCCGGCACGTCGGCATCACACCTGCCGAATACCGGAAACGGCAGGCAGTCCTGGCCGAGTGACGCGGCAGTACGCACGCGATACGACACGATCGACGATGTCGTCAGCCCCACTCGAACACTTCGGAATACGATTTATTCATCGTTGTCCGGCCACGTGCTGATCAACGACATCGCTCCATTGACGGCCTCGCCCGTGGTCCAGATCAAGCGCCGGACAGGCCCGCAATCGTCAGACGAAATACTCACTCGCTCAGATCGTTTACCCAGTTGCAATAATTATTCGCTGGAACGCGTATTTCCGACCGGTAACGCGATCGCTACGATGCAATCAACCGCTGAACGCAACAAGCGAAGCGCGAAATCAATGAAACCGGAGGTCATCATGAAGTCGTTCATCTACGCTGTCATCGCCGCAACCGCCCTGTCCGCCTCGTACGGCGCATTCGCACAGTCGAATCCGTCGGGCCAACTGACGCGTGCCCAGGTGCGCGCGGAACTCGTCCAGCTCGAACAGGCCGGCTACAAGCCCGAAGTCTCCGATCAGTATTACCCGCGCGCGCTGCAGACCGCACAGGCCCGTGTGACGAACGCCGATGAAACCGGCTACGGCGCGCAAGCCGCCGCTGGTGTGCGTGCCGGCCGCGCGATCGCGGTCAAGCAGGACGGCCGCGACTCCGTGTATTTCGGCCAGTAAGCGCCCGTCACGCGCCGGCGTATTCCGATACGCGCGCGGCACACCGCACAACACCCCGCTCCCGTTCCAACGGGGCGGGGTGTTGCTTTTTCGGTCATCCGTTCCGGGCACGGATCGCCCCCCATCGCACGCGATCTTGCGAACGCCGTGCCGTTCACGCAGGCAGCCGGTGTTTGCGCATAGAATGGCCGCGTGGTCGGCGCCGGCCGAAACGAACGCGAGCGGAAACCACGACGCCCGGCTTGCCCGATCGTCGCCGCACCGCAGGCCGGCCCCGATGCCGCACTCATCGCATTTTTCGAAAAGGAGCGGTTTCATGTCTCAAACATCCGGTTCCATGATCACGTTTCAACGCCCGGACGGCCAGGAACTGCAGGGCTATCTCGCCACGCCGGCAAAGACCGAAGGCGCACCCGCGGTCGTCGTCATCCAGGAATGGTGGGGGCTGAACGACCAGATCCGCGGCGTCGCGGATCGCCTCGCGCGCTGCGGCTACTTCGCGCTCGTGCCCGACCTGTATCGCGGCAAGTCGACGGTCGAGGAAGAAGAAGCGCACCACCTGATGACCGGGCTCGATTTCGGCGACGCGGCCTCGCAGGACATTCCGGGCGCCGTGACCTATCTGAAGACGCTTGCGTCGCGTGTCGCGGTAACGGGTTACTGCATGGGCGGCGCACTCACGCTGCTGTCGCTGCAGTTCGCCGATGCGGACGCGGGCGTCACGTGGTACGGCTTCCCGCCGCTCGACTACCTCGATCCGGCGAAGCTCAAGGTGCCGCTGATGGGCCACTGGGCCACGCAGGATGCGTTCTTCGCGATCGACCAGGTCGATGCGCTCGAGAAGAAGCTGACCGACGCGAAGGTCGGTTTCGAATTCCATCGCTATCTCGCGCATCATGCGTTCGCGAACGAAACGGCCGTCGGCCCCGGCCGTATCGCCGGCACGCAGTTCGATCCGGTGTGGTCGCAAATGGCATGGGATCGCACGCTGACGTTCTTCGGCCGCACGCTTTGGACAAAGCAGGCGTAGCGCAACATCGCTTCGGATGTGAGCAGCCGAGCAATAAGAAAACGCCACGGATTTTCATCCGTGGCGTTTTCGCTTTTGCATCTCGCCGGTTCGGCAGGCAGAAGCGGTTGCCCGCTCCTGCCCCGCCTTTCACTTACCCGTTCGTCGCCGCTGCCGACGCAGGCGCCGGAGCGGCCGCCTTGTCGTAGTCGACCGGCGCATCCGGCGCGCGCGGCGTCTCGCCGGCCCGCTGGATCCAGCCGCCGCCCAATGCACGGTACAGCGTGACGAGGTTCGTCCAGCGCGCCAGACGTGCGTTGATCAGCGTCTGCTGTGCCGAGTACAGATCCGTCTGCGCGGTCAGCACCGACAGGTAGCTGTCGACACCATTCTTGTAACGCAGGTCCGACAGGTCGAAACGTCGCTGCTGCGCGTGCTCGTTGCGCTCGAGCGCCGCGATCTGCTGGTCGTACGTGCCGCGTGCGGCAAGACCGTCCGCCACTTCGCGGAATGCCGACTGGATCGCCTTCTCGTAGTTCGCGATCTCGATGCGTTTCTGCACGTTCGCGAGGTTCAGGTTCGCGATGTTCTGCCCGCCTTCGAAGATCGGCATCGTGATCTGCGGCGCGAACGACCACGCCGCCGTGCCGGCCTTGAACAGGCCGCCCAGCGTCGGGCTGCCGGTACCGAACGCGCCCGTCAGCGAGATGCGCGGGAAGAACGCCGCGCGTGCTGCGCCGATGTTCGCATTCGCGGCCAGCAGCGTCTGCTCGGCCTGCATCACGTCCGGACGACGCGTCAGCAGATCCGACGGCAACCCGGCCGGCACGTCCGTCAGCAGGTTCTGCGCGTCGAGCGGCATGCCTGCCGGCAGGTCGTCCGGCAGCGGCTCGCCGATCAGTTGCACCAGCATGTTCAGTGCCTGAGCGCGCGCACGCGCCTGCTGCTGCTGGTTCGACAGCGCCTGCTCGACCACCGTCTGCGCCTGACGCAGCTCGAGCTCGGAGCCCGTGCCGTTGTCGAACCGCAGCTTGGTCAGGTCGTATTGCGCCTGAGCGGACTTCAGCGTGTCCTCCGTGACCTTCAGCAGGTCATCGGTCGACAACAGCGTCAGGTATTGATCGGCCACCTGCGACACCAGCGAGATCTCGAATGCCTGCCGTGCATACGACGTCGACAGGTATTGCGCGAGTGCCTGGTCCTTCAGGCTCTGCACGCGGCCGAACAGGTCGAGCTCCCACGACGCGGACAGCCCGACGTTGTAATTGCGCGAGATCAGCGGCGCATTGGTCGTCGACAAGCCCTGCGGAATGCGCTGGACACTGCCCGTCCCCGTTCCGTCGAGCGTCGGGAACAGCTCCGCGCGCGTGATCTGGTACTGCGCGCGCGCCGCCTCGATGTTCAGCACCGACACGCGCAGGTCGCGGTTGTTTTTCAGCGCGATCTCGATCAGCCGCTGCAGGCGCGGATCGACGAAGAACTCGCGCCAGCCGATGGCGGTCGCCGCCTGGCCGTTCGCGCTGCGCGCGCCGGCCGCACCCGGCTGCGTCGCGTAGACGCCGCCGGCCGGGTACGCCTGCGCGACGGGCGCGTCGGGCCGCTTGTAATGCGGCGCCATCGTGCAGCCCGCAGCGAACAGCACGGCAGCCATCGCGACCGCACTTGCAGTCAAAGCATGTTTTTGCATCGTTACTGCCCCTTCGAATCGTGTGCGTCGCCGTGACCGCGCTGCAGGTCGCCCTGCACGAGACGCCAGGCATCGTCGACGTTTTCCGTCTCGCCGCTGAAGATCGCGCGAACCCGCACGAAGAACATCGGGATCATGAAAATCGCGAGGAACGTCGCCGTGATCATCCCGCCGATCACGCCCGTGCCGATTGCATGCTGGCTCGCCGAACCCGCGCCGTTGCTGATCGCAAGGGGCAGCACGCCGAGCATGAATGCGAGCGACGTCATCAGGATCGGACGCAGCCGCAGGCGTGCCGCCTCGATCGCCGCGCGCACCGGCCCCATGTTCTCGTTCGCCTGCAACTCGCGTGCGAACTCCACGATCAGGATCGCGTTCTTCGCGGACAGGCCCACGGTCGTCAGCAGGCCGACCTGGAAGAACACGTCGTTCTCGAGGCCGCGCAGCATCGTCGCGAGCAGCGCGCCGACCACGCCGAGCGGCACCACCATGATCACCGAGAACGGGATCGACCAGCTTTCATACAGTGCCGCGAGACACAGGAACACGACGAGGATCGAGATCGCGTACAGGATCGGCGCCTGCGAGCCGGACTGGATTTCCTGGAACGACAGGCCCGTCCACGAGTAGCCGATACCTTCCGGCAGCTTGCTCGCGAGCGCTTCCATCGCGGCCATCGCCTGGCCGGTCGACTTGCCCTCCGCAGCCTGCCCCTGGATCTCGATCGACGATACGCCGTTGTAGCGTTCGAGCTTCGGCGAACCGTAGCTCCAGTGGCCGGTCGAGAACGCGCTGAACGGCACCATGCCACCGGTGCTGTTGCGCACGTACCAGATGTTCATGTCTTCCGGGGTCATCCGGAACGGCGCGTCCGCCTGCACGTACACCTTCTTGATCCGGCCATCCGTATCCAGGAAGTTGTTCACGTACTGCGACGCCCACGCGATCGAGAACGTCTGGTCGATCGCCGCAGCCGTCACGCCGAGCGCGTTCGCCTTCTCGCGGTCGATGTCGACCGTGTACTGCGGCGTATCGTTCAGGCCGTTCGGGCGCACGAGCGCCAGCGTGGGATCCTTCGCGGCCATTCCGAGCAACTGGCCGCGCGCGGCCATCAGTGCCTCGTGGCCGAGCCCGGCGTTGTCCGTCAGCTCGAAGTCGAAGCCGGCAGCCGTACCGAGTTCGGGAATCGACGGCGGGTTGAACGGGATCACCATCGCGTCCTTGTACTGCGAGTAGTGCGCGAAGGTCCGGCCGATCAGCGCCTGCACCTTCTGGTCGGATCGCTGGCGATGCTCGTATGGCTTCAGCTTCACGAACACGAGGCCCGCGTTCTGGCCGCGGCCCGCGAAGCTGAAGCCGTTGACCGTGAACACCGAGTCGACCACATCCTTCTCGGTCGTGGTCAGGTACGTGTTGATGTTGTCGAGCGTCTTGCCGGTCGTTTCCTGCGTGGAACCGGACGGCGTCTGCACGATCATGAACATGTAGCCCTGGTCTTCATCCGGCAGAAACGACTTCGGCAGGCGCACGAACATCACGCCGACCGCGATGAACACGGCCAGGTAGATCACGAGCCAGCGCCCCGAGCGCCGGATCACGTGGTTCACGCCGCCCGTATAACGATCTCGGCTGCGGTCGAAGGTACGGTTGAACCAGCCGAAGAAGCCCTTCTTCTCTTCGTGATGCCCTTGCGGGATCGGCTTGAGGATCGTCGCGCACAGTGCCGGCGTCAGGATCAACGCGACGAGCACCGACAGCACCATCGCCGACACGATCGTCAGCGAGAACTGGCGATAAATTGCGCCGACCGAACCGCCCGAGAACGCCACCGGCACGAACACCGCCGACAGCACCAGCGCCACGCCGACGAGTGCGCCGGTGATCTGGCCCATCGCCTTGCGGGTCGCCTCCTTCGGTGACAGGCCCTCTTCGGCCATCACGCGCTCGACGTTCTCCACCACCACGATCGCATCGTCGACCAGCAGGCCGATCGCGAGCACGAGGCCGAACATCGACAGCGTATTGATCGAGAAGCCGGCGAGGCCCATGATCGCGAACGTGCCGAGCAGCACGACCGGCACCGCGATCGTCGGGATGATCGTCGCCCGCAGGTTCTGCAGGAACAGGTACATCACGAGGAACACGAGCACGATGCCTTCGAGCAGCGTCTTGACCACTTCCTCGATCGACAGGCGCACGAACGGCGTCGTGTCGTACGGATAGTGGACGACGAGGCCGTGCGGGAAGTACTTCGACAGCTCCTGGACCTTGGCCCGCAGCGCGGTCGCGGTCGCGAGCGCGTTCGCGCCCGTTGCGAGCTGGATGCCGAGACCGGCCGTCGGCTGCCCCATGTACTTCGTGTCGAACGTGTAGTTCTCCGAACCGAGCGCCGCGCGGCCGACGTCCTTCAGGCGGACCTGCGAGCCGTCCTGGTTGACCTTCAGCAGGATGTTGCCGAACTGCTCGGGCGTGCGCAGCAGCGTCGATTCGGTGATCGTCGCCTGCAGCAGGGTGCCCGGCTTCGCCGGCGTGCCGCCGATCTGGCCGCCCGCGATCTGCACGTTCTGCTGCGAGATCGCCGCCGACACGTCGGTCGGCGTGAGGCTGTAGTTGGTCAGCTTGACGGGATCGAGCCAGATGCGCATCGAGAACTGCGAACCGAGCAGCAGCGTCTGGCCGACGCCGTTCACGCGGCTGAGCGGATCGAGCACGTGCGACGCCACGTAGTTCGTCAGGTCCTCCTTCGACATGCTGCCGTCCTCGGAGTTGAACGCGAACCACATCAGCCAGTTGCTGCTCGACTTCGTGACCTGCATGCCGAGTTGCTGCACGACCTGCGGCAGGTTCGGCGTCGCGAGCGACAGCTTGTTCTGCACCTGCACCTGCGCGACGTCAGGATTCGTGCCCGGCGAGAAGGTCAGCGTGATCGTCGCGTTGCCCGAATCGTCGCTCGTCGACGACATGTACAGGAAGTTGTCGAGACCGCTCATCTGCTGCTCGATCACCTGCGTCACCGTGTCTTCCACCGTCTTCGCGGAAGCGCCCGGGTAATTCGCCTGGATCTGGATCGTCGGCGGTGCGATCGTCGGATACTGCGCGATCGGCATCTTGAAGATCGACGCGATGCCGGCCAGCATCAGCACGATCGCGATCACCCACGCGAAGATCGGGCGATCGATAAAAAACTTGGCCATGAAACGGACTCCTTGTTATTGCGCGGACGACGCAGCGGTCGAACTCGCGGCAGCATTGGCGGCGGTGCTCGCCGGCGCGGCGCCGGACGCATTCGCGGCGCTTGCCGGTGTGCCGGACGCGGCGTCCGGCGCGGGTGCGAGCTGTGCGGGAACCGTCTTCACGGTCGCACCCGGGCGCACCTTGTCGACGCCCTGCACGATCACGTGATCACCCGCTTGCAGACCACCTTCGACCACCCAGTTCGGGCCCTGCATGCCCGTCGTCTTCAGCGGACGCGGCTCGACCTTGTTGCTGGCGTTCACCACCATCGCGATCGCCTGCCCCTTCTGGTCGTGCGTGACGCCGATCTGCGGCACCAGGAACGCGTTCTCGTTCACGCCTTCCTCGATCCGTGCACGCACGAACATGCCCGGCAGCAGCACCTTGCCCGGGTTCGGGAAGACCGCGCGGATCGTCACCGAGCCGGTGGTCTGGTCGACCGTCACGTCCGAGAACTGCAGCTTGCCCGGCTCCGAATAGGTCTTGCCGTCTTCCAGGATCAGCGACACCTTCGCCGCGCCCGGGCCGGACGTCTTCAGGCGGCCGCTCTGCACGTCCTGGCGCAGCTTCAGCCCTTCGAGGCTCGACTGCGTGAGGTCCACATACACCGGGTCGAGCTGCTGCACCGTCGACATCAGCGTCGCCTGGCTCGCCTGCACGTACGCGCCCGGCGTCACCTGCGAGATGCCGACGCGGCCGGTGATCGGCGACACGACATCCGTATAGCCGAGGTTGATCTGCGCGGTATCGACCGCCGCCTTGCCGGCCGCGACGTCCGCCGCGGCCTGGCCTTGCGTGGCCACCGCGTTGTCGTAGTCCTGCTTGCTGACCGCGTTCGCGGCCACCAGCACCTTGTAGCGTGCGACCAGCGCGTTCTGCGTGACGAGGTTCGCCTGCGCCTTCGCGAGCGTTGCCTTTGCACTGTTCAGCGCGGCGATGTAAGGCGCCGGGTCGATCTTGTAGAGGCGCTGACCGGCCTTGACGTCGGTGCCTTCGGTGAATTCACGACGCAGCACGATGCCGTCGACCCGCGCGCGGACCTGCGCGACGAGGAACGCGCTGGTGCGACCCGGCAGGTCGGTGAAGACCGGTACGGCTTGCGGCTGGACGGTGACGACGCCGACTTCCGGCGTTTGCGGCGGCGGTGCCGATTCTTTTTTCCCGCACGCGGCCAGGAAAACGGCAGCCGTTGCGGCAGTGATTAAGCGGTATGGAACCCGTTCGACGCGCATGGAGCGACCTCTCGCAAATAGACGACCTTCAATTGGAACCACCAGATCTCCTCGTAACCTGCACGCGCGGCCGGAATGCTGTCGCTTCCTGTTTGCCGCGGATGCGGTTGCGTATGTCGGGCGTTCGTTGCGCCCTGCGGAGCGTTCGTTCGTCGAACTGCTTCCGTGGAAAAAGCGTCATGAGCCCGCGTCACTGGCGGGCGGGCGTTGCCGCGGCGACCAACCGGGCCGCTAGCTCGCGGGCCGGAACGCGGTGCCGGCAAATTCGATGAATGCCCGTGCAGCGGCCGGCAGACGCGCGGTACGCGCATGCGCGAGCTTCAGCGTGACGGGCGCGAGCGAGTGAACCGGTGCAACGCGCACCAGCGCGCCGTCCGCCAGATCGGCGTCGACGAGATACGCGGGCAGCACCGCGGCGCCCATGCCGGCCACGGCCAGCCGCCGTGCCATCTCGAGATGGCCGACGCCCTGACTGCCGCCGGGCGTCGCGTCGGGCCGGAACGCAGCCGCATCGTCGCCGCCGGCGGCCGGCAGATCGAGCCGCACGGCCGCAAGATCCGGCCAGTCGCCCGACGCAGCGGCGCCGCCGTGTGCGGCGACATAACCCGGTGCTGCGACGCGCACGGATTCGTAAGAGGCCAGCGTGTGCAACGCGTGCGCACCTGTCACCGGCATGCCGTCGGTCAGGAACGCGACGTCGATGTCTTCGGATGTCAGATCGACATGGGCGTCGGTCAGCGTCACGGTCGGCCGCACGTCCGGGAACCGGCTCACGAAACGATCGAGCAACGCGCTCAACTGGCTGAGCCCGAACGCGACCGGCGCGGCAATGCGCAGCGCGCCTTCCGGCTTGCTGCCCATCGCGACGAAACGACCGTCGATCTCGTCGATCGCCCCGAGAATCCGTTCGACGCGCGTGAGATACAACTCGCCGATTTCCGTCAGCGACTGGTGGCAGGTGCTGCGTTGAAGCAGGCGTGCACCAAGGCGCGTCTCGAGCGCATCGACCAGCCGGCTCGCCATCGCCGTCGACACGCGCAGCCGCGTCGCCGCCCGGCGAAAACCGCCTTCCCTTGCCACCGTCACGAATGCCCGAATCGATTGAAGTTGGTCCATTTGTCCGGATTCCCCTGCGCGGTCGGCCGCCTGGACGCGCACATCCGCTGCCGCGTCCCGACCGACATGTGACGGCCCGGCCAATGCGGTGGCACCGACGCCGGCCACGCCGGATCGGTCGGTGCGCTCGCGCCGGACGCGCACCGGCATGCAACGGACGCAAGCCGGCCTCGGCTGGCCCGATGCACGAATATTCGAATAGCAGTCCTGAGTCTCTTGCAGCGATTCACAGCGGCAACGCCGGCGGCATGCGCCGGCCTGGCGACGCTCATACCCGCATCGCCCGAGCGCACTGGAACACGTTTCTTTCAGCAGGTGCAATGGTATGAAAACCGCCGGAAATTGGCTTGCCTGATCCTGCGATTGTTTTGCCTTAATTTCCGAATTTGTGCGCTGCACACTGCACAACCCCGGGCGATGCAGCCGCCGGCCGTGCAGATCCGGATGATCGGGCTGGTTTCCGACAGATTTAGGCAATCACGTGCGCGCGACTCGCCGTACGATGTGACCGCCGTGCCAGCCACCTGCCGGGACACCGACAGGGAATCGCAGTCGCGCACCTCGCACCGCCCCCTCGGTCATCCGCTCACGCAATATGGAAATCGACGCCCGAACGACGCCGCTACAGCGCACCACACCCGATCACGACCCTCAGTCGCCCACGGCCCGGCTCGCTGCGCTGATCGCCGCCTATGCACCGCACGACGGCACGTTCGAACTCCCGGTGCGTGGCTTGCGCATCGCACGCGTGTCCGCGTCACCGCCACACTGGAACCATGGCGTGCACCACGCGTGCCTGAGCATCGTCGGACAAGGCGCGAAATCGACACGGGTCGGCGACGCCGCCTACGTAATCGACGAATCGCGGATGCTGGTTACGACTGCCGACCTGCCCGTCACCGGCCGCGTGACGCGCGCGAGCCCGGCCGAGCCGTTCCTTTACGCACAACTGGAACTCGACCCGGCCCGCATCGCGACGCTCACACCACGCGTGTTTCCGCGCGGGCTGCCGAAGGCCGTCGACTGCGGCGCACTCGACACGCACGATGCGCCGCCCGAAATCGTCGACGCCGTCGTGCGGCTGATGCAACTGATCGCACACCCCGACGACATCGACCTGCTCGCGCCGCTGATCGTCGACGAAATCCTCATCCGGCTGCTGCGCGGCCCGTCGGGTGCGCGCGTCGCGCAGGTCGGCCAGGACGACTCGACGACCCAGCGCATCTCGCGTGCGGTCGCCTGGATCCGCGACCACTACCTCGATCCGATGACGGTCGAATCGCTCGCGCGACAGGTGGACATGAGCCCGTCGACGTTCCATCACCACTTCCGCGCGGTCACGTCGATGAGCCCGTTGCAATGCCAGAAAATGCTGCGGCTGCAGGAGGCACGCCGCCTGATGTGCTTGTCGGCAATGGATGCGCAGCAGGCGTGCCGCAGTGTCGGCTATGTGAGCGCGTCGCAGTTCAGCCGCGAATACGCACGCCTCTTCGGCGATGCGCCAGGCCGCGATGTCGTGAAGCTGCGCGACCAGGCGGTGCCGCTATCCCGCGTCGCGCCGTAGGCCACGCACGTCACGTGCGCGGCACCCATGCACCGAACCTACGATGTTCGATATCGAAAGCAAGTACTTTCATAAAGGCCTGCCAGTTACTCGCGCATCCTTGGTCGAGCCGGTCGTGCAGATGAATTCGATACCCGGTTTAAATACAGGACTGCATATTATTGGTTCGATTGACACGCAGCGTCATCCTCACGCGCCGACGGCGCGACTTCAGGACGTGCAGGAAGCGTTCAGCGCAGCCTCGTCGGTGGACAGCATTTCGGGTACGCATTCACGCAGAAAATCGACGAACGTGCGGATTTTCGCATCGAGATACTGGCGCGATGCGTACAGCGTGTAGACGGTCAGCTTCTGCAAACGGTAGTCGGGCAGCACGCGCACCAGCGCGCCGCTCGCCAGCGCGGGCAGTGCCGACGACATCGGCAGCGAACCGATGCCGAGGCCGGCGCGCAATGCGGCGCCGAGCGCATCGGCGATGTTCACCTGGAAATCCGGCAACGGCAGGTCGAACGTCTCGGGGCCATCGGGGCCGTCGAGATGCCAGCGATCGCGCGGAAATACGGGCGTGACGATCTGCAGGCACGCGTGGCCGTCGAGCTCGCGCACCGTCCGCGGCGTACCGCGCTCCTTCAGGTATGCGGGCGACGCGCACAGCACGCTGTGCACCTCGCCGAGCCGCTGCGACACGAGCCCCGAATCGGGAAGCTCCGTCGCACTCAACTGCAGCGACACGTCGTAGCCTTCGTCGATGATGTCGGGCACGTGCTGCGACAGCGTGAGCTCGACCGCGACCGACGGATAACGCTGCCGGTAACGCACGACCGCGGGCACCACGTAGGCCTGGCCGAAGCTCGTCGTCGCATGAACGTGCAGCCGTCCGGACGGCTTCGCCTGTGCATCGGCCGCCTCGGCTTCCGCTTCTTCGATATAGCCGAGGATGCGCTGGCAGCGGTCGAGATAACGCTGCCCGGCATCGGTCAGCGCGATGCGGCGCGTGCTGCGGTTGAGCAGGCGCGTGCGCAGATGCGTCTCGAGCTGCGCGACCGACCGCGATGCATAGGCCGTCGTGATGTCCAGACGCTGGGCCGCGCTCGTGAAGCTGCCCTCTTCCGCAACCCGGACGAAAATGCGCATCATCTGTAACGTGTCCATCGACCTGTCCCCGGGATTGAGATCACGTCGCGCCACCGTGCGGCCATGGTGCCGGCGGTTCCGGCGCGGGCCGGTCTGGCGCGAATTGTGCGGAACAGTACAGCAGCGGTGCAGACGTGTCCAGTTCGCCGTACGCGGCATGATCCGGATGCCGAATCGTGTCGCCGGGCCGCCCTGCACGCGTCGTCCGGTTCGTGTGCATGACGTCCCGACGCGCCGGCAAGCTAACCGCACCGAATCGGCAAAAACTACCCGGCGACCACGGTGTCGCCGCACGATTCACGTCATGTATGGCGGATCAGGCCGTGGCGGGCGCATCGAACGGATTGCGCAACACGATCGTGTCGTCGCGCTCCGCGCCGGTCGTGATCATCGATACCGGTGCGCCCGCGACCGCTTCGACGCGCGCGATGAAATCCTGCGCGGCGCGCGGCAGCGCCGCGCGTTCGCGTACCCCTTTCACGGTGCCGCGCCAGCCGTCGAACCGCTCGTACACGGGTTTCGCACGCGACTGCGCATCGAGGCTTGCCGGCAGATGATCGACCCGCACGCCATCGAGTTCGTAGCCGACGCACAGCTCGATCGACTCGAAACCGTCGAGCACGTCGAGCTTGGTGAGCGCCAGCGAATCGATGCCCGAAATCCTGACCGCCTGACGCAGCTGCGCGGCATCGAGCCATCCGCAGCGGCGCGGCCGGCCGGTATTCACGCCGAACTCCTGCCCGCGCGCGCGCAGCGTTTCGCCGGTCGCGTCGGACAGTTCGGTGAGGAACGGGCCGCCGCCGACCCGTGTCGCGTACGCCTTGGTGACGCCCAGCACGTGGCCGAGCTTCGACGCGCCGAGCCCCGTGCCGGCCGCCGCCGCCGATGCAACGGTGCCGGACGACGTCACGAACGGATACGTGCCCCAGTCGATGTCCAGCATCACGGCTTGAGACCCCTCGAACAGGATGCGCTCGCCACGGTCGGTCGCGTCGTTGAGATCGGCCCAGACGGGGCGGACGAACGGCAGGATTCGCGGCGCGAGGTCGGCGAGCGTTGCCAGCATCGCATCGCGCGAATGTTCGTCGAGCCCCAGGCCGCGGAACCACGCGTTGTGATGGTCGACGAGCACATCCAGTTTGGCGGCAAGCCGGCCCGGTTCCGCGAGATCGCCGACGCGCAGCCCGCGACGCCCGACCTTGTCCTCGTAGGCCGGCCCGATCCCGCGCAGCGTGGTGCCGATGGGCTCGCGGCGCAGACGCTCCTGAGCCTGGTCGATCGCACGGTGGATCGGCAGCACCAGCGTCGCATTCTCGGCGATCGACAGGTTGTCCGGCGTCACCGACAGCCCGAGTTCGGCCATCCGCGCGATTTCCGCGAGCAAGGCTTCCGGATCGAGCGCCACGCCGTTACCGATCACGCCGCGCTTGCCGCGCACGATGCCGCTCGGCAGGAGCGCGAGCTTGTATGTCTTGCCGCCGACGACCAGCGTATGACCTGCGTTGTGGCCGCCGTTGTAGCGCGCGACGAGATCGGCCTGTGCCGCCAGCCAGTCCACGACGCGTCCCTTACCTTCGTCGCCCCATTGGGCGCCCACGACCACCACGTTCGGCATGCTCCGCACTCCATGTGAGAAATTCAGACAATCGTTCGGCCGAGCCGGCCGTTTGTGTGCCATATTGGCGGAGCTTGAGCACCCGATCAAACGATTAAACCTGAACCATCGCGTGAGTAAATATCACGCGAAATGATGCAATGGCCCGACGCCTCCCTCCGTTGAATTCGCTGCGCGCGTTCGAAGCCGCCGCGCGCCACGGCAGCTTCACGCTGGCCGCCGACGAACTGTGCGTGACCCACGGCGCGATCAGCCGGCACGTTCAGCAACTGGAGGCGTGGCTCGGACGGCCGCTGTTCGAACGCCATAACCGGCGGGTCGAGCTGACCGACGCGGGCCGCGCGTATCTCGCCGAGGTCGGTGCGTCGTTCGACCGGATCGCGCTCGCCACCGCGCAGCATTTCGGCCACGCGCAGCAGCGCGTGCTGCGCGTCAGTGCACCCGCGACGTTTTCGTTGCGCTGGCTGGTGCCGAAGCTGTCGTCGTTTCAGGTCGCCCATCCAGCCATCGAGGTACGACTGTCGACGTCGAACGAGCCGATCGACAAGCTGCGCGACAAGGTCGACCTGATTGTGCGCGGCGGCCCGCAGGCCATCGACGGCTACGTTGCCGAGGAATTCCTGTCGGAAGTCCGGCTGCCCGTGTGTGCACCGAAGCTGCTGGAAGCGCGACCATTGCATACACCCGCCGATCTCGCCGGCTTCACGCTGCTGCACGCGGCCACTTATCCGGGCATGTGGCCTGAATGGCTCGCGGCAGCCGGACATCCGAATCTCGTGCCGCGCCACTCGCTCACGCTCGAGCATTTCTACCTGACGCTCCAGGGCGCGCTCGACGGGCTCGGCGTCGCGATGGGGCCGATCGCGCTCGTCGCGGACGACATCGCCGAAGGTCGGCTCGTGCAGCCGTTCCGCGAACCGGCGCTGCCGCCGTGGCGTTACTTCACGTACGTCGCCTCCGCACGCGCGAACGACGACGCCGTACGGGCGTTCAAGGACTGGCTGAGGGTGACGGGAAATGCGGCTGTGCCGGGCGGGCGGAACTGACCGCGTCGGTGTGCGGGTGGCACGCGCCACAAAATGCAGGAATGCGAATCAAATAACGCAAGCGACTGGATTGCGTATTGTCTTCGTCGATACCGGGATTGCTGCGTTCGATGTGCGCCGTGGAACGGGGCCGCATGCGGCAAGCCACGGATCGATCCGTGGCTTGCCGCCGGACGACGCTTACTGGCTTGCGCCGATGCCGGCTTTTTTCTCCGCGTTCTGCAGGTTCTGCGGATAGTTCGGATCATTGGCCGCCGGCTTGTAACCGGCATCTTCGAGTTTCTTCAGCTCGGCGTTGTTCTTCGCACGCGCAGCCTTGTGCTCTGCCTTGCGCTGGGCCCTGGCCGCCTTGCGTGCCTGGCTCTTCGCTGCCTTGGCGTCCTGTGCAGCGGACGCGCTGGCGTCGGTCTGCGCAAACGCGGGAACTGCCGAGCCGAACAGGAACGCGGCTGCGGTAGCAGCCAACGTGAGTTTTCTGATCTGGATTCGCATCGCTGAACTCTCTTTTCTGGTTTATCACGGATTGGAAGACCATCGAGATACCGCCCCTGCCCCGGTCGGTTGTCATGCCGCATCCGGGACCTGTGCATCATAACCGCGTCGTGAAAAATATGGCGTCAACGTGCAACGGAGTTCGGGGATACACGTATGGGAGAAAACGTGGACGGCACTCGACCGGGATGGTCACTGACAGGACGGAAAGTGTGGATCGCGCCATTGCGGGAGCCGGAAACCGGTGATGTACCCGAGCCCTGAAGACGCGGACGAGTGATGTATGAAGGTGCGATGCGAAATACCCATGACTGTTTCATAGGTGGGGATGCCGGCGCGCTCACCTTGGACGTGATCGTCATTCGGCCGATCACGATCACCGCAGTCGCGGCAGTCGCAGCAGTCGAACTGTGTGTCACGTTGCCGGTCGACGTGGTTCAAGCGACGGCTCCTCCCATAAACGACCACGATTCGGTGTTACGGAGACCAAGGCAAGCACGATTGCATCGCACACAGCGTGTGCAGTTCGATCCGGCAACCAATCGCCGAACTGTGATCCCAAGGGCTGCCTTAGTGGGCAAATACGGTCGCCGTGTGGTCCGTATGACGAAAAGCGTGGACCTTGCCTACGGTGAAGACATCGGCCGGGACCGCTTCACGATTGCGCTGACGGCATCGCGCGGATGTCACCACGGTCGTCGGGCGAACGTGGTCCGCGGAAATGATGTCGCGGCAGGGTGAGATCCGGCCGATTCAGCACAGGAACGTATCGGACGGCGTGCCCGAAACACAGGATTTTCATTCCGCGACCTTGGCCTCAGCGCATCGTGACGAGCATTGCCGCCCGCACAGCATGCCGATACCTGCGGCCGTGTCAGGCCGGCGAGCTTTTACGAGATTCGAAAGTGTCGAAAGGTGAGAATGTTCGGGATCATCGCGCGAATTCGACTGTGGTGAGCGTCGTGATCCTTCCATCTTCACGTTGGCCCGCGACGCATGCTGGATCGACCCAGGACCCGGCGGCGCGTGCAAATGATGCTGCCCCCTACTTGATCTCTGGAAAGCCGTTCCAGGGCCTCTCGTTGTGGACGGGAGGCACAGCATTGATTTTCGGTTGATGGAGCCAAAGGTAGAAAGTTGGATGCCCCGGGCGCGGCGAAGCGAGTCGCGCCGATTTTCTCTGTGCACAGCCGACAGGCTGGGTTTGACCGGAGACGCGAGCCGACGATCGGAGAACTTTCTTCGCAGACAAGGAGGCCTGAGTGTAAAAATTCCTCCGCCAGCCGTAGCGGATGATTTCAAACTGCTGTGAACGAAACCGAAGAGATCTATGTTTCCGGCCGCCGATCGACTTTGCCCGTCGATAACGTGCATTCGCAAGACTACGGGGACGGTTTTTCGATCCCATAAACGGGAACCTGTACCTGGAAACGGGCAGTTTCCTCCCGTTTTTCTCCCATAAGTTTCTACGTTTCAGTCGATGTGAGTATGTACTCACCTCTACTGGAAGCCTTGTTGGGCCTGGAACCTGTGCGAAATGAGGAGCCCGGCCACTGTTTCCCAGGCCTGAATCGAAGCCTTGAGGTGCCTGTAACACCATAGACGGCTACTCAATGGTAGCGGTTTATGGGGTTCGTCTTTCTGTGGACGCGCACGTGTGTTTACATCTTTTGTTAACGACGTTTACTTCTTTAACTACTTTTAGACGGCTCACAGCCTTATCCCACAAGGGTTTGACAGGTGTTCGGTACCCATTTATGGGAGCACAGGTGTAAGGGTCTGGGGTTTCAGGTCTGTGGATTTGGGGTTTGGGGTACCGGGTTGTGGGGAGTCAGGGTTGTGGATATGGGGCAAGCGTACCCGGTTATGGGAAATCGGCCACAGAACACGTTGGGTAGTCGTCTATGGGAACGTATGCAGGTAGCCTTTTATGGGGCATTTTTTTGATCCGTAGATGCCTGAATGCACAGTGATTTTTCTTGGGTAGCCGGTTATGGGGCGCTTCAAAGGTACCCGGTTATGGGTAGCATCCGGGGCCGCCTGACTGCCTTTTTCCAAATTTTCCAGTGGTTGGTTCCCATGGACAGGATCGACGGCACGGACAGGTAACCTGTTATGGGGAAACCGAAGGGTTGCCGTTTATGGGAGCTGTCTGCGGCATCCATGCAATCAAGACCGGTTGAAAGGTACCCTCCTGTGGGAATCGATGAAGGTAGCAAGTTATGGGAGGAAAACGAGACTGTGCTGCACGGCACCATGAATGTGCCCAACGATCTCGATTCTGCACATCTGTTTCCCATGGATGGTTACCTTGGCGAGGGCAAATCCCGTGCCGGGTTTCCGTGACCGGGCATGAAAGGTAGCAGCTTGTGGGAAGCATTTTGATCGAAAGGTAGATGGATATGGGGCCCCGAAAAGATCGTCTGATCGAATATTTTCCTTTTGTATCTGAAGGTTAGCCGAGATAGTGCAAGTAAAGCAGGAACAAGGGCGTTGCCCGTCGCCGCGAAAAGGTATAAAGTCCGCTCTCAACAAGGTGACCTTATCCGGACATTACG